>NZ_SDGV01000018.1:68633-111194 GCF_004795745.1 Vagococcus silagei
TTTGTATCTGTTGTTTTTGTACTTGAAGTACTTGTTCCAGTTGTTGGTGTAACAACTCCAGCTAATTCACGAGCTTCTTTCATAATTGCATCAACTTCAGCTCTAGATTTAGCATCTTTAGTTACTTGTTGTTTAAATTCTAAGAAATCTTTTTCTTTTAATTTACCAGTATTGTATAAATCTTCTAATTCTCTTACTGCAGATTTTCTAGCTTTTGGTAAATCTTTAGCAGTTTCAACGATACCATCAATTGTTTTTGCATCAGTAGCTTTATCAATTAATTCATTGAAGTGAGCTGTATCTGCAGGTGAAATTTTATGGTCGTTTAATAATTTAAGGACTTCTTTTTTAGCTTCAATACGTAATGAATTAATACTAGCTCTTTCTTTTGCATCTTTAACTAAAGCATTAACTTCATCAATTGATTTTGCAGCATCAATTTTAGCATCAATGTCTCTTGCTTCATTTGCACTTAAACCAGTTTTTTTCAATTCAGCAATTACTTTATGAGCTTCTTTTTTAGCAGTAATTAATTCATCTTCCGCTCTTGCTTCTGCAAGAAGTTTAGCAACTTTATCAAGAGTATCTACTCTTCCTTGATTTATTGCAGCTATGTATTCTCCTTTACGTCCAGAATTTAAACCTTCCATAGCATTGATTTCTGCAATTGCAGCTACTTTAGCTTCTGATAAGCTTACAGTTTCATTTAATGTTGCCATGATAGCATCAAGTTCTGCAGCTGATTTAGCTTTATTTAATTTTGTTGTAACTTCTGAATGTTTATTATCATCGATCATTCCTTTTGCTTTTAAAGAATCAACGAAAGCAATTTTTTCAAGTTTTGAAGGTCTGATTGCAGCATAAGTATCAGCTTGGGCAACCGCAGAATCAACATCCGCAATAGTTTTCGCTCTTGATAATCTTGTGTTTACATCATTGTATTCAGATTGGCTGATTTTTCCATTATTAAGTAAACTTAAGTTATGGTTAACAGCTTCTTGAACAGCTTCTTCTAAAGTACGTTTAGCAGATGCTTTCGCAACAATAGCACTAACTTCTTCTAATGATTTAGCTTTAGCAATTTCTTGATCAAGTTCAGCTTTAGTAAGACCAGCAGGTAATTTATTATCTGTATCTAACTTAGCAATTACTGCATAAGCATCAGTTTTTGCATCAGATAATGCGATTGCATAATCTACTTTTGCTTCAACAGCTTTTAAACCTGCCATTGTAGTCGCAGCACCAGCTTCAGCATATAGTGCATCGATTTCTGTTTGAGCTCCTAATTTAGCAGAATTAGAAACAATTTTAGCTTGTAATTTAGCTTTTGCAGCTACTAAGTCTTTATTTGCTTGTGCATCTGCTTCAACTTTATCTAACTCAGCCATAATTTCAACCATTCTAGGTTGACTAGCATATAGTGCTTCTGCAATCAATTCAGCTTTTTTTGGAACAGCAATTCCTTTTGCTTCAATTTGAGCAATTCTGTCAATAACATCTTGTTGAATTAAAGTTTTTTCTGGTGCAGCTGCTTTTTCAGCTTTTTCAGCTTTTTCAGCTTTTTCAGCTACTACTGAAACTTCTTCAGTTTTTGCAGTTGCTTCTTCTTTAACTACTGTAGAAGCTTCAGTTGCTTCAGTTGCAACAACTGGAGTTGCAGCTGCTGCTGGTAATACTGTTTCTTCACCTAATGGTGTTTTTGAATCTTCAGCGTTTACTGCTGGGGAAGCCACGATAGCACCTGCTAGTAATGCTAAAGTAACTGTTGTTAATTTAACGTTTTTCATTGTTAACATCTCTCCTTATAAAATATACGATTATTTTTAGATATCCTCATCTGTTGTTCTGATTATTCTTCATTTAAATACGAACCCACAAATAAGTATTTGGTCGAAAATTAATACCAACAACATAATCCGACATCCTTAGTTATATATTATACTATGGGTTATCTCATTGTCAATATTCTTAATAACGTTTTTTATTTAATATTTTTCGTCATTTGTAAGCGCTATAACGTTGATTTGTAACGTTTCTAACACTTTAAACACCCGTTTTTTTCATAATTTTTTTCTTTATTTTAATCTTTTTGAAACATTTATGTCATCTTTTTCTATATTTTATTACTTTTTTTATAATTATATTGCTTTTTTTTAGTCTTTTTTCATTTTACCCCTCTTTTTGATGAATTCCGTGTTCATTATTCTGTTATAAATTGACTTTAGTTTTTAGATGTAATAAAGTAATAAGTAATTAATATTATATTTTTTACTATTTTGTAAACACAGTAAAAGTGAGTCACTGTTTTTAGAAAGCTAAGGGTTGCTGAAACTTAGTACACACTCTTCCTTTGAATTACATTTACATTTTATTCATTATAATAGTAGAAACTGACTAATTAGTCGTAAGAGGCATTGTTTAGTGATGAATGATGCAATTTGGGTGGTACCGCGAAATCAATGATTCGTCCCAACAAACCATTTGGTTTGTTGGGACTTTTTTTATATTAAAGGAGGAAAAATAAATGAGTACTAATATTATTGATGAATTACTATGGCGTGATGCGATCAATCAGCAAACAGATGCTGAAGGTTTGAGAGATTACGTCGAAAACAACAAGATTTCTTTATATTGTGGGGTTGATCCCACTGGAGACAGTATGCATATTGGACACTTGATTCCATTCATGATGCTTAAAAGATTCCAACAATTTGGTCATCATCCTTATATCCTAATCGGTGGTGCAACAGGAACAATTGGTGACCCTAGTGGTCGGACGTCAGAACGTCAACTCCAAACAATGGAACAAGTCCAACATAATGTAGATTGTCTAACGCAACAAATGAAGAATTTATTCTTTGATGAAGCCAATGAACATGAACTAACTATGGTTAACAACTACGACTGGACTCATGATTTATCATTACTTGATTTTTTACGGGACTTTGGTAAAAGTTTCAATATCAATACGATGTTAGCTAAAGATATCGTTTCTAGCCGTTTAGACTCTGGTATTTCGTTTACTGAGTTTACTTACCAAATCTTACAATCAATGGACTTCTTACATCTCTTCACTGAACATGATGTTCGTCTTCAGATTGGCGGCGCTGATCAATGGGGAAACATTACAGCTGGTCTTGACTTGATTCGTAAGAAAGCAGGACATGAAGCAAAAGCTTTCGGTTTAACGATTCCGTTAATGTTGAAAGCAGATGGTACTAAGTTTGGTAAAACTGCTGGTGGTGCGATTTGGCTTGATCCTAAGAAAACGTCGCCTTACGAATTCTACCAATTTTGGTTGAATCAAGATGATCGTGATGTCATCAAATACTTAAAATTCTTTACTTTCCTATCACAGAAACAAATTAAAGTTTTGGAAGAAAAAGTAGCGAATGAACCACATAAACGTGAAGCTCAAAAAACATTAGCCAAAGAAATGACACTCTTCGTTCATGGCGAAGAAGCATTAGCAGATGCTCTTACAATCACTGATGCGCTCTTCTCAGGTGACGTGAAGCAATTAACTGCTAAACAAATTGAGGATGGCTTTAGCAACATGCCTTCTAGTGAGATTGGGAAAGCTGACATGAATTTGATCGATTGGTTAATCGAAACAAAAATCGAACCTTCTAAACGTCAAGCCCGTGAAGATGTGACGAATGGTGCAATTTACATTAATGGTGAACGTGTTCAAGACACTGACTTTGTTGTCACTTCACACAATTCATTCGAAGAACGTTTTATTATCGTTCGTAAAGGCAAGAAAAAATATACACTTGTCCATCTTGTCTAAATTAAATTTTACTATAAAAAAAAGTGATGATCCATTTCATCACTTTTTTTGTATTATACTATAGGTTTTATCCCCTCAGATTCTTTTTTTCGAATTGTATTAATAAAAGTTATTATATCTAATTTATGAACATAACCCTTAATTTTATTTATCAAAAACTAGTAATATTTCAAAATACCAGTTAAGATAGTTAATGACTATATATTAAAAGAGGTAACTATGAAAATATTAATTATCTTAGCGCTAAGCTTAACAATGATCACAACGATTCTCATCATTTTATTGCCTTTGAAAACAAAATGGCATTATTCTTTAAATAAAACTTATCGCCAAAAAGTCTCGATGATTTTTGGTACTTTTTTAGTCGACGGCAACTATCGTAAATTTATGCTAAAGTCGCGAATGATGATTGCATTACCGATGCGTAAAAGTATGCTTTATTATTTAGAAATGATTGATATCAATAAGCATCTCTTTTTCAAAAGATTACAAGAAGCAAACAGAAGCTATCAAGAGTTCTTCAAGGACACGCATCTTGATAAAAAAATTAGTCGCCAATTGAAAGCACGGAGTGAGTATGCCCTGTTTCAATCACTAGAAGTCATTGATCAACTTGACTTACTTAACTATAACCAAATATTACTTCATAATTTTGAGTCTTATACTAATCGGAGTCAGTTTTTTATTTCGACTATTTTTTCTGAGCAAGATGACCCAATTAATCCTTTGATTATTTCAAAAAGTGACGGTCATCATACCTCTGACAATTCTGCGATGATTGGAGACGCTCAATAATGCTAGAAGATATCTTTTTATTTTTTGCAATTATCGTCAATTGGTTTTTATTTCTATTATATTGCATGCAACTGTTTCTCTTCCGAGTTGAATTAAAAAAAACTGAGAAAACAAATATTGTTTTGAAGAATACGCTTCTGAAAAATCCTTCTGAAAAATTTGAAGCCTTACATCAACCACTAACAATTATCGTGCCTGCTTATAATGAAGAAAAAACAATTACTAAATCAATTGAAAGTTTATTAAAACAGTCGTATCAAAATTTAACAATCTATATTATCAACGATGGATCTGCTGACGATACATTATTAACTTGTCTCCAAAGATTCAACATGGCTGCTATTCCAGACCTTACTCAGAATACGATGATTCCGACCAAAGAAACCTACCAGTTCTATCAAAGTGTGAACTATCATAATCTTTATTTAATTGATAAAGAAAATGGTGGTAAGTCTGATGCGTTAAATGTCGGCATTAATTATACAAAAACATCTCATATTTCTTTTATTGATGCTGATACATTTTTAGAAGAAGATGCACTGATTAGCTTGATGTCTTCCTTCTACTTCGACCCCAAAATTGTGTCGATTGGTGGTTTGATTCGGCCAATGACAAATAATCGCGTCTTACATGACCCAAAAATTAGAACACTGAATTTACTGAAAGGATTTCAATATCTTGAATATCTACGGAGCGTACTTGTTTTTCGTTCCAGTTTAAGTAGTATCAACAGTACTGTTATTATTTCGGGTGCCTTTGGTGTTTATACAACGGAGATTGTGCGCCAAATTGCCGGCTTTGAGACAACCTCAATTGGCGAGGATTTTGATCTGACTTTAAAGATTCGAAAATATCTTAATGACAACAAGATTGATAAATCGCAAATCTTTTTATCAAATTCTGTCTGTTGGACCCAGCCACCTGCTAGAGTAATTGAATTTGTTAAACAGCGCTCTCGTTGGCAGATTGGCTTTTTACAAACGATTATCAAACAACGGAAAATGGTTTTCAGGCCGCGTTACCGTGGTGTTGGTATGTTTAGTTTGCCAGTCTTTATTTTTACTGAACTGATTAGTTTAATCATTGAAGTGACCGGAATTTTAATTGCGCTAGGTTTACTCATGTTTAATTTGATTACTTGGAAAAAACTATTACTTATTTTCCTACTCTCTAGTTCAATCAATTTATTCTTTTCTTTGATTGTCATTCTACAAAATTCTAAATTACAAAAACTAGCTTATCGTGATACGCTTTATTTAACTTTTCTTGCATACATTGAAGCTTTTTCATTTCATTGGCTCTCAAGCTACTGTAAATTAAAAGGCGCCATTCTATTTCTTAAAGCACCACGCAAGAAACATCAATGGGGCGATATGCAACGTGAGGAAGTTCGCTAATAAAAGCAACCACCCTTTTCAGCTTTCTCATTGAGAGCTTGGAAAAGGGTGGTTTTAATTTTTCATTAATAGATTTGATAAAACAATTGATACAGGTGTCCCAAACGATTCTTAATGACTTCCTCAATAAAAAGGAGGACATCCTCTAAAATTTGTGGTGCAAAAACTAAGAACAGGATTGTCTGTAAGATGACGCCTAATGTCAAAACAATCATCATTAAATACACACCATTAATTTTCCCTTGATGTCTTGGCGCCGTCCAAACATTCCCAACAAATGAAAACTTAACTAATGTCAAGGTTAGGATAATGAGGATTAAGTAAATAATAAAAATTAACTTACTCGTCTCGCCACCGAGATTGTGTGCCAACATTAAAAGTAAGACACTAAAATAAAATGTCACACTGATTGGATGAAATAGCTTACTAAAGGCATGCCAAATAGATAATTCTTCTTTTAACAAGATGCGATATAAAAAATAAATCAACACAACATCCACTAAAAAACCTAACGCAAGCCACAATAGAAACTCTTTAAGCAATGGAAACGAACGACCATGAATAATAAATCCAAGTCCTGTTAAACCACTACTCAAACCAAAACCTGTTAATAGTACCACCATCACGTAGGTAATAATACCGTAATATTTTTCGCCAAACACTCGTGTTGGTAAGACTGGATGCTTAGTATTTTGATACATAAAGATAAAATAATTAGTTAAACGATCTAGCCAATTCAGTGTTTTCTCATTTGTTTCGTTCATTATTACAACTTGCTTTTCACCACAATAGGGACAATATTCAAAATCAGTTTCAATTTCTCTTTGACACCCTTCACATTTTTTCATCCCAACACTCCTCAATATTTTCTAACGTAACTTATAGTAAGCAAAGCCCCCGACTAAACATAAAGTTAAAACCACGATCACAATGACTTTAAATGGACTCTTCCTTTGTAGCTCTTGTTGTTCCGCGCCAATTTCAATGGGTACAAACTGTGCTTCCAATGTCTCAATTTCCTCTTCAGAATAATTTATTTGCCGTAAGTGGCCAACGGCGACGTCAAATTCAATCTGTGTCCGAGCACGATTAGCTTGGAACCAAGCATCTTGGCGTTCATTTTCTTTCCTGACTTTTGCATAGCGGATTTCGGCTTGCTTGATTTGTTCTAACTTTTCAGGAACATCTAAGTAATAAGGTATTTTTGATAATAGTGTAATTGCTGCACCAAAGTCGCCTGAACTAAATGCTTCGAGACCTTCTTGATAGAGACTTTCTTGATCGCGTCCTTGATTTTGGGCAATGAAATTGGTTACCATTGTTAATTTTTCGGCTGCATCAGCATAATCGCCCAATGCTTTAAATTGATGTTGAGCTAAACTTAGTTTGCCATCTGACATATTTTCAATGGCTGCATGATAAATTTTTTCTTGCCGAACGATTGAATCCTTAACGCCCTGATTTGCCATCAATTCTTGAACTTGTGCTAGTTTTTCAGGAGCATCTTCAAAATCTTTTAATTGTGTCAAAAGCATCTCTGCTTCGGCAAATTGTTCATACCGCATTAAAACGATTGCTCGTTCATAATTTGCTTCCAAAAGACTGATTTGGGCTGCTTCTCTAGCTTCGTTTATTTTTCTCAGTTCTTCTTGCGCCTCTTCTTCATCACTATACTTTTGATATAATTTCTTAGCTTCGATTAATTGGCCTTTCTCAACTAACTGACGTCCCGTTTCAAAATCCGTTTGGCGGTCCGGGTCCGTTTCAGTTAGATCTTGTGTCATTTTTTCATTTAATGATGCATCACATGATTGACAAAACAAATTTTCTAATGGGTTTTGAGAGCCGCAATTTTCACATGTTTTTACTTGTGCCATCTCACTAACATCCTCTTCTTTTTTTATATCACACCGTTTTTTATATTATCTCAGATTAGTCTCATTATGAAAAGATGTTTTATTCAAAATATCACGATGTTGTTTTTTAAGTTTTAAAAAAGGAAATTAACTACGCATCGTTAATTTCCTTGTACTTAATTTTTATTTTACATTACCCATCAATTCTTGAATTGGTTTGCGGATAAAGAGCAACAAAATTCCGGCAACAACTGCGACCAGTCCAACAACACCGAAATACGCTGACTCGGTTGCTGGTGTATAGAACCTGGCAATTTGAGCGTTAATCACCTGACTAGTTGCGTCAGCAAGTAACCAGATTGCTAATGTTTGAGATTCAAACGCCCGTGGTGCTAATTTTGTTGTCACCGATAAACCAACTGGTGATAAACACATTTCCCCAATAATCATAATGAAGAAACTAATAATTAACCACCATGGACTCACGCGACCTTCTGTTCCATAAAGGATACCTGGTAGCATCATCATCACAAATGATAGGCCTGCTGTTACCAAACCGATTGAGAATTTGACAACAGTTGAAGGTTGACGTTTACCCATTTTCGTCCATAACCAAACAAAGAATGGTGTTAGGGCGACAATAAAGACTGGGTTTAAAACTTGATACCAACTTGCTGGAACGTGAAAACCGAAGAAAACATCTTTCGTTCGATTTTGGGCGAATACCGCAAGGATAGACGCACCTTGTTCTTCAAGTGACCAGAAAATAATACTCCCAAGAAACAATGGAATGTATGCTCGGACTTTCTTCCGTTCTTCCAAACTTACATCTGGTGAGGTTAACATTCTCCAGAAATAATAAACTGGTAAACCAATACCTAAAACACTAGTAAAGTTTATAAAGAAGTCAATATCTAATCGACCTGCAAAGCCGGCCCAAACGAAAATAATGGCTACAACAACTGCAAAACCTAATAATGATTTAACAATTTTGCTACCTTCGCCTTTTTTAATTGGATTACTTGGTTTAGTTCCAACTGATTTTAAGGTGCTTTTTCCTTGAATCACATAAACAATAAGTCCAAGCAACATCCCAACTGCAGCTAAGCCGAATCCTAAATGATAGTTTACTTTTTGACCGACTGTCCCAATGATAACTGGGGCTAATAAACTACCGATGTTGATTCCCATGTAAAAGATTGAGAATCCAGCATCACGTCGATCGTCTTCTTCAGCGTAAAGATTACCCACCATGCTTGACACGTTTGCTTTTAACATCCCTGTTCCGATAATAATCAGAATCATAGATACAAATAACGTTAAGATTCCTGATGGTATGCCTAAAACAATATGACCAAACATGATCAAAATACCACCATAAAGCACAGTTTGACGCGAACCTAACAAACGATCCGCAATCCAACCACCGACAATCGAAGACATAAATACAAGTGCACCATACACTGACATGATAGCAAGAGCTGTTGTTTCACTTAAACCTAACCCGCCATTCGCAATTTCGTCGTACATATAGTACAGCAAAATCGCTCGCATGCCATAATAACTAAATCTTTCCCACATTTCCGTAAAAAATAACGTTGCTAGTCCAAAAGGTTGACCAAAGAACGTCTTTTTCTGGGTTTCCATAATAAACCACCTTAACAGTTTTTTCATAGATTACTTGCTCTGAAAATCTACCCACACTGCTTTTAAATAGTATCCAACTGTTTATAAGTAACAAGAAAACTTGAATAAACTTACAAAACAAATAAAAAATGATTTTTTTAACACTCTATAGTTTATCAAGTTAATTTTTAAGATACAATAATTGCTTAAAAGAAGGTTAAGTTTATTAGAATTTAATTAGAGAGGTTCTTGTTGTGTGATACAGTGAATATTTCCACCTCCATAAACAACTTCTAGTGTATCGACACCTACTACTTCGTGTTTAGGAAATAAAGCTTGAATTTGCTTAAGTGCCAATCCATCATGTTCATCACGATATTGTGGCACAATTACCCCTTGGTTCGTGATTAAAAAATTCAAATAAGAGGCAATACAAATATCACCAGGAATTCTTGGCATAGTTCCCTCAATTTTATCGACTTCGATATCATCCGGCAACACGACTGGAATTTTAGGGCAGCAAATTTTATGGACTTTAAGATGACGCCCCTTAGCATCAACCATCGCTGATAATTCTTGATAAGTCGCTTGAGCGACTTGATAAAAGGGATGCGTCTGATCTTCAGTATAGAGACAAGCCACTTCGCCCGGACGAATGAAGCAAGCAATATCATCCACATGGCCACTTGTTTCTTCAGGATCAACCCCATCTTTAAGCCACAATACTTTTTCAACATTTAGAAAGTCTTTCAAATAAGTCTCGATTTCTCCCTTTGTTAAATGTGGATTACGATTTTCATTCAGTAAACACATCTCTGTTGTCAGAACTGTTCCCTCACCATCAACATGAAAAGCACCGCCTTCAAGAACAAAATCATCTGTTCGGTAGCGATCGGTTTCCGTTAATTCACAAATTTTTTGGGCAATTAAATCATCTTGATCCCAAGGAAAGTATAGTCCAGATAAAAGACCACCCCAGGCATTAAACTGCCAATCAACTGCTCTTTTTTCACCCTTTTGATTCACTAGAAAACTTGGGCCCACATCACGCATCCAGGCATCATTTGAAGACATTTCAACAACTTGAATTGTTTCAGGTAACTGCATGCGACAATTTTGGTATTGTTTTTTTGACACCACCATTGTAACAGGTGTGAATCGCTGAATGGCTTTGGCAACATTTACAAAAGCATGTTGGACGGGTTTAGCACCATTTCGCCAATTATCAGGACGCTCTGGCCAGATCATCCATATTCTTTTTTGGGCACTGTACTCTCCTGGCATCCAAAAACCGTCTTGTTTTGGTGTCGTTTCATTGTGTGTTTTTACCATTAATATCACTATCCTTTACTTAGATTTCAATATTCTTTAGCCCCATTCTAACTGAATTTCAAAAACACGTCATCTTTTCAGCTGATTCAAACTAAAATACATTGATAAAATTTACTAAATATTTTATAATTAATTTACTAAACATTTTAACGGAGGGTTCACATGGAAACTTTAGCAATTCATTTTAATGAACTATTTGGCACTGAGGCAACAGGACATTATTTTTCACCTGGACGAATAAATTTAATTGGTGAGCATACTGATTACAATGGCGGCCACGTCTTCCCTGCTTCCATTACATTAGGTACATTCGGCTACGCGAAAAAAAGAAACGACAAAATGGTGCGTCTTTATTCAGAAAACTTCCCTGACAAAGGTATTATTGAATTTTCAATTGAGGATTTAGCCTATAATGATGCGCACTCGTGGGCTAACTATCCCAAAGGTGTCATTAAGTATCTTTTGGATGAAGGACACACCATTGATAGTGGGCTTGAATTAATTATCGAAGGCACAATTCCAAATGGTGCAGGGTTATCTTCTTCTGCTTCTTTAGAATTGTTGACCGGTGTTGTTTTAGAAGATTTATTTAAGCTAAAAATCGAACGCTTAGACTTAATCCTGATTGGTAAACGTGTCGAAAATGAATTTATCGGTGTAAACTCAGGCATTATGGATCAATTTGCAATTGGTATGGGACAAAAGGACAAAGCCATCTTGCTTGATACAAATACGTTAAAATACGAACTGGTTTCAGCAGACTTCGGTGAATATGTGATTGCGATTATGAATACGAATAAACGACGTGAATTAGTTGATTCAAAATATAATGAACGCCGTGCCGAATGCGAAAAAGCTTTGACATTACTTCAAAAAGGATTAGATATTCAATCATTAGGTGATTTATCAACAGAAACATTTAATGCCCATCTTGATTTAATCAATGACCCGACACTCATTAAACGCGCAAAACATGCTGTAACTGAAAACGAAAGAACCTTAGTCGCTAAAAAAGCACTCGAAGACCATAATCTGGTTGAATTTGGACAACTCCTTAATGCTTCACACGATTCACTTCAAACTGATTACGAAGTCACTGGGATTGAACTTGATACACTAGTCAATGCAGCCCGCAAACAAGCTGGTGTCCTTGGCGCTCGGATGACTGGAGCTGGCTTCGGTGGCTGTGCGATTGCATTAGTTAAGGCAAGTGACTGGAAACAGTTTGTTGTCGGGGTCAAAAAAGAGTATCATGAGACTATTGGTTATAATACAGATATCTATCAAGCAAGCATCGGTTCAGGTGCAACTGTATTAACTTAAACTTAGGAGGAAAAAACTATGACAATTCTTGTATTAGGTGGCGCAGGTTATATCGGCTCTCATGCCGTAGATCAATTAATTTCAAAAGCTTCTGATGTTGTTGTTGTTGATAATTTACTAACAGGACACCGTGAAGCAATTCATCCAAAAGCACGTTTTTATGAAGGAGATATTCGCGATAAAGCCTTTTTAACAGATGTTTTTAACAAAGAAAAAATTGATAGTGTGATTCACTTTGCAGCTAGTTCACTTGTTGGTGAATCCGTTGAAAAACCGTTACTTTATTTCAACAATAATGTTTATGGTATGCAAATCTTACTTGAAGTGATGCAAGACTTCGATGTGAAACACATTGTCTTCTCTTCTTCTGCCGCAACATATGGTGATGTTAAAGATCCAATTATTAAAGAGACAACGCCAACAAATCCTGCCAGCCCTTATGGCGCAACCAAACTAATTATGGAAAACATGATGAAATGGTGTGACGGTGCTTATGGTATGAAATTTGTTGCCTTACGTTATTTCAACGTGGCTGGTGCTAAAAGTGATGCTTCAATTGGTGAAGATCATAATCCTGAATCACATCTAGTGCCGATTATCTTACAAGTTGCACTTGGTCAACGCCAAGAGTTAGCAATTTTTGGTGATGATTATGATACTGAGGATGGGACTTGTGTGCGTGACTACGTACATGTTGAAGATTTAATTCAAGCCCATATTCTAGCACTTAATTACTTAAAAGAAGGCAACGAAAGTAATGTCTTTAACTTAGGTAGTTCAACTGGTTATTCAGTTAAAGAAATGCTTGATGCAGCGCGCGAAGTGACTGGTAAAGAAATTCCTGCAAAAATTGCACCTCGTCGTGCAGGTGACCCTGGTACGCTCGTTGCTGCTAGTGATAAAGCTAAAGAAGTTTTAGGTTGGCAACCAAAATATACACAAGTTAAAGATATTATTAAAACTGCTTGGGACTGGCATGTGGGCCATCCAAATGGCTATGATGATTAATACTTAGGGGGAACAATTACATGTCAATCAGTCAAACAATCTATGACTTTACTTCATTTGCACTTAAGTATGGTGAATGGATGGAAATGGATCGCCTATATTTACAAAATCGCTTATTAGCATTGATTGGAGAAGATTCATTAGACGTTGTAACAGCAACTGAAAATTGGGAAAACTTGGATGTTTTAGACCTGTTGGATGCATTAACAAGTGTGGCTTTAGAAAATGAGGTCATCGCTGATTCTTTTTCCGAAAAAGAACAGCTTGAAGCTAAAATTATGGACTTTCTAACACCACCACCTTCAGTCTTAAACGCTTTATTTGCTCAACGTTACGATGATGATCCTGTCACTGCAACGGACTATTTTTATGAACTATCGCGGAAGAATAATTATATTAAAACGCGTGCCATCGCAAAAAATAAAGTTTTTACCGTCGACACAGAATATGGTGCTTTAGATATTACTATAAATTTATCCAAACCGGAAAAAGATCCTAAGCAAATTGCCTTAGAGAAGAGTACCAAAAAAAGTAACTATCCTGCTTGTATGTTATGTATGGAAAATGAAGGGCATGCTGGCAGGGCGAATCATCCAGCTCGTACTAACCACCGTATCATTCGTATGAATCTTAATACTGAAAGCTGGGGCTTACAATATTCACCTTATGCTTACTATAATGAACACTGTATCTTTTTAGCTGAAGAACACCGTCCGATGGTAATTCAACGTGAAGCTTTTGATCGTTTACTAAGTATTGTTGATATTTTCCCCCATTACTTTGTTGGTTCAAATGCAGACTTGCCTATTGTTGGTGGCTCGATTCTTTCTCATGACCATTATCAAGGAGGACGTTATGATTTTGCCATGGCGAAAGCTCCGATTGAAACGACTTTTGACTTGCCTATTTTTCCAAATGTTAACGCAGGAATTGTCAAATGGCCAATGTCTGTCATTCGTTTAAGTGGCAAGAAAAAAGAAGATTTGGTCAATGCAGCTGACTATATTTTGGCTAGTTGGAAAAACTTCTCACTTCCTGAACTAGAGATTGTTGCTGTTTCTGAAGGTGGTACACCGCATCACACAGTGACACCGATTGCGCGAAAAAATAATGGTTTATTCGAGCTTGATTTAGTCCTGCGTGATAATAATGTTTCAGAACAACATCCTGATGGTATTTTCCATCCCCATCAAAAACTTCATCACATCAAGAAAGAAAATATTGGTTTGATTGAAGTGATGGGCTTAGCAATTTTACCACCACGGTTAATTAGTGAAATGAACGAAGTTAAAAATTTCTTATTAGATCTTAGCACAGACGTTGCGCATTATCATTTAGACTGGGCAAAAGAAATCAAAGCAACGCATGACATCCAACCAGACACTGTTGACCAACTTTTAGAACAAGAAATTGGTTTAGTCTTTAAAGAAGTTTTAGAAAATGCGGGTGTCTTTAAGCGTGACGAACAAGGAAAACAAGCTTTTCTATCGTTTGTCGAAGGTCTTTAGAGAGGAGTTAGGGTATGGCAACAATCAAAGATATTGCTGAAAAAGCAGGTGTCTCACCTGCAACAGTATCGCGTGTTCTCAATTATGATGACAGCCTCTCTGTTGGTAAAGACACTAAAAAAAGAATTTTTGAAGTCGCAGAATCTTTAAACTATACAAAATATAAAACGAAACAAAAAGCTCAACAAAAAGCGATTCGCTTGATTCAATGGTATAACGATGAAGAAGAATTAGCGGATATTTATTATCTTGCGATTCGTTTGGGGATTGAACAAAAAGCTCAGGAATTAAATATTCAACTGATTAAAGAATCAATTGGTTCTATAACCGAAACAACAACGGATGGCACCATTGCCTTAGGTAAATTTGATGCTACCCATTTAGAGCAGTTAAAGAATACACCGCAACCATTATTAGTTGTCGACTCAGATGCTTTAGCGTTGGGCATTGATTCCCTAACCGTTGATTTTAACCAAGCCGTTGAACAAGTTCTTGATTTTCTGACACTTGAAGGTCATAGTGAAATTGGTATTCTTTCAGGGATTGAATATACAACTGAAAAACAAGAAATTATTGATCCTCGGTTAGTAGCTTTTCAACAAAGCATGCTCAGTCGTGATTTATATCAACCAAACTTGGTTTATGCTGCACCTTTTAATGTAGAAGCTGGATATGCTGCAACTAAAGCTTTTATAGCCAAAGCAGAAACTTTGCCTAGTGCCTTATTTGCAACCAGTGATGCTCTTGCAATTGGTGCCATGCGTGCTTTTCAAGAACATCAACTTACAGTACCAGATGATATTGCGATTATCGGTTTTAATGATATCAGCATCTCAAAATATGTGACACCGGCTTTAACAACTGTCAATATTCCAACTGAATGGATGGGTGAATTAGCAGTTAAGTTGCTCGTTGACTTAATTGAAGATCCCGCACCACAACCACGAAAAACAACGATTGGCACTAAATTGGTCTGTCGTGATTCAACACGTACAAAAGCATAATATATAGTTAAGAGCCCAACCTCAACAAATCGAGGTTGGGCTCTTATATTTAGATTAAAATTTTCTTATCTTCTGTGTTTTGATTCTTTGGATGAATTGCTTTATAACTTTGAATAAACGCTTGCGAAATCAACAGTCGTTTTGGATAAACCAAGTAACGCGGATACCAATTCGGTTTAAACTTGCTCTTATAGTTCCGCAGACCTTTGAACGAATAAAGACTGGAAGAATTCTGATAAACACTTGTAATGATCGTCGTTAAAAACGTATTGGTTTTTTCAAACGAACTTGATAATGGCGCCATCCCTAAATTAAAGACTACATATTTTTCCTCTTGTGCCCACAGAATAAGATTCAGATATAATAAATCCATCATTGGAATTGCGTCATGTTCTTCCCAACGAATTAAGTCGACAGACATTTTACCATCAATATAAGCGGGCATCAGTGACGCAAAGGCGATTGCGCGGCCTTCTTTTGTTCGAATAGTTGCGATATCTTGTTTCATCAGATAAGTTTCATTAAAATTACCGAGCGAGAAACTCATCTCTTTGCGACCACTTAACCACACATCAGAAATTGGGCGCAATTCTTCTATCAAATCATGTGTCGCTGGTTCAATTTGAAAACTTAATTCCTCATTGGTCTGTTTATTTAACAATTGACGGAATACCTTGCCTTTGTTTCCGGTAATTTTAAAGGCTTGGACATCGACTTCAGCTTCCTCTCCTAAGTTAAACAAACTATAATTTAATTCCGTATAAATATGAATATTTTCAGTTGTCGTTTGATAAACAATGATTTCCTTACCCACTTTAGTTGCATAGTCGTGGACTTCTTTAAAGAACGGGAAGAAATTTTCTACTTTTCCAATTGGGTCTCCCAAAACGAGAATATAATAGCTACATTCTAAGTAGATCAGACCTACTTCTAAATCTTGATCAACTAGAACAGCATTACTTGGTAAAAAACCTAAATTGGCTAGGTTACTGCCTGCATAATTAATCAACAATTCCTCAAAATCTTCACGTTTACCACTCATCTTATTCTCATCCGCTAAGGTCGCAAATGTATATTTATGACGCAAGCGATAACGATTACCCCAGAGATATAAGAACCAAACTAACGAAATGAGAACAAAGGAGATATAAAATGCTCTTACCATTTGCGGATCATATTCAGCCGAGGTTTCAATAATAATTAAATGAATCAAATAGACCATAAAAAATGTTAAGCCCCAGACAACTTTCTCACGCCGATATCTAATCGTCAGATATGTGGTAAAGTTTTTTCGTGAGAGAAAGAGGACTGACACAAAAATTCCCGATATAATAAAACCTTCAACGAAATAAAGATGATCAAATAAAACAATTTGGCAGAGAACACCAATCACAATTAAAATCAATAGATTACGAAACGCTTCCTTTGATTTATAAAACAAGCCAACATAATTTGGAATCATATAAAAAGTTGCCAAGACATACATCACATTAAAAAACACTAAGCGATAGCTGTTGTCTTCAGGGCCGATACTAAATAAACCAACCATGGCATCTTGTGTTAAGAAAAATGACCCAATCACAAAGACTGAAACCATGATCCATTGAATCATCTTTTGCACGCGACGTTTCGTCACATCAATAAAAATTGTTCCAAATTCTTTGGTAAAGATAATCACATTGTCTTTTTCATTTAGTTTTTCTTTTAAGATGAGTTGCATCTCACTAATTGATAAAATCAAACCTAAAAAGAATGGCAAAATGTAATACGTTAAACGATAAAATACTAATGCCAATAAAACGGGGCCACGTTCCAAGCCGAATTGATGGGTCATTCCGAGTAAGAAGACCACATCAAAAGCACCTAAACCACCTGGCACCATACTAATTAAACCAGCAATTGCAGCAATAATAAAGACACTTTCCATCTGCCAAAAATCAACATTTACATCAACAAAGCGAAGTGATAAAAACATCACCAATCCGACAAACATATAGTCAATGACAGACACACACGTATATTTAAAAGTTACCCACCGATCAGTCGGAACAGGTGCTTTAATCGTCGTAATAGCTAAGAAAATCGGTAATAGCCCTGCCAAAATATAAAGCCCAACTTTTAAAATAGGTTTCTTAGCTAAAAGATAGTCAGCTGAGAAAACATTGGCAACAACTAAGAATGACAGAACACCAATTCCTGTCAGCATCGACAATAGCAACAGTGAGATATTCTTTTTCAAGATTGATTTCTCTTCATCTGTTTCGGTAAAGCCTTGAAAATAGTTATAACGTATTGTTGAGCCAATCACACCTCCAAAACCAATGAGTGTGTTTAAAGAATTAATAATCCAACTCATTTTCATTGTTTTTAAGATTGGTACTTTTAATTTCTGTGACCTAATTAAAACCACATCATATAAACTCAAAATCCAGACGCCCAAAAAACTGACTAAAATCAAAGTTGCAATTGATGCTAGCGAACGGTTTTCAACAATTTGAAAGACATCTTTAAAATTAATGGCACTCAATTCTGATTTTAATTTCCAAGCAGATAGCAGAAAGATGCTAAAAGCCACGATAAACTTGATGAATTTTTTCACGCTGCTCACTCCCCCTATTCATGAATAAACGATTCAAATATAGTCTATCACTGTCTCTCAAACAGGCAAAGTAAAAAAAAAGAACTTAAACACGCTCATACAAGGAGTGCATAAAAGTCCTTTTAGTTAATTGCTTAATGATTTGTACATAAACGGTAAATGGCTTCAGCGTAAATTACCATTGTTTGTTCCATTTCAGCTAATTGCCATGTTTCATTTGGTTGGTGCATTGTATCCACAGTATTTTCAAACATTGCGCCAAATGCGACACAGTTATCCATTGTTCTGGCAAATGTTGCCCCACCTGAAACAAGTGGTTCACGCATGTCACCAGTAACATCACGGTAAGCACCTAATAATGATTGAACTAATTCAGAGTCAACTGGTACATAAAGTGATGCTAAGTAGTCAAATTCCGCATATGTTAAACCGTATTCAGCCACTTTTTTCTCTAAGCTAGCGACTACATCATCTTTAGAAACCGTTACTGGTAAACGTAAGTCCAAACCAATTTTTGTTTCTTTTTCATTTATTTCAACTGTTGCAACGTTGAATGTTAATTTTCCAGATGCTTCGTCACTTACTTCACCCACTACGCTCACGCCATTTGCATCAGCTTTGACAAGTTTTCCTAAGAAATCAAGTGCTGGATGATCAATGACTTCACACATTGCTTCAGCTAAACGAGTGTTGGCATTAATTCCTTCTGGTGCATCTTTCGAGTGAATTGATTTTCCGGCTACTACTAAGCCATCATTTGTTTCTTTAAAGTTATAGCCAAGTTTAGTCAACACAGCTTTAATTTCTTCTTGTTTGTCGCCTGTATAGGTTGCAGAATCAGGAACAACGTTTAAAGCACTACCACCTTTAATGGTAAAATCTTTACTACCTGGACCAGTCAAGTGAGCTTGTAATAAGCCTTTTTCCGCAAATGTTAATGGGAAATCTGAGTCAGGTGCAAAACCTAAATCGATTGGTGCTTCGTTCTTTTTATATTGGTCCATACAACGCCATAATGTTTCTTCGTCTGTTCCGAAAATAAAGCGAACTTTTTTATTTAAGGTTGCTCCACTATCTAAAACAGCTTTTAAAGCGTATAGAGACGCAATAGTAGGTCCTTTATCATCTTGAACACCACGTCCAACTAATTTTCCATCTGCATTTGTCGCAGAGAATGGTGGTACATCCCATAGGCTTTCATCACCAGGAGGTACAACGTCTAAGTGACAAAGGATACCGAAAATTTCTTCCCCTTCGCCAATTTCAGCATAACCATAATATCCTTCAGGATCAATGAAAGTTGTAAATCCTTCTTCTTCGAATAGTGTAAGTGTTTCTTTCAAGCAGTCGACAATATCTTGTCCAAATGGTGCACCAGGTACGCCATCTTTTAAATAAGAAGGTACTTTTACGACACGCTGTATCGCTTGAATAGCTTTCTCTTTATGTTGCTCTGTAATAAATTGTTTCATCTTATCACCTTTCTTCTTCGTTGTAGAATTCGTTTTCATCCACCTCTTATTATACACTACTCTTTCAAGTTTGAAAGAGACGAAACAAAAAATCCTAACAAAAAAAGACAATTGTTTCTTTCAAATTTGCAAATGATGACCATAAAAAATTGTTATTTTTGATATTTGACATTTTGAGGGATACGTTTTATTCTAAATGCAACAATTAAACAGTTAACTATGAAGAGTTGAGGTAGTGATACGACACAATGACCTCACGGCAACGTACCATCTTTGGCAACGTGCTCCCGTCGTAAACCATAGTGCGTCTCGGACAGCTCGCATTCATGGTGAGCTGTTTTTTTGTTTAATAAAAACAAAGGACGTGTCAAAATGTATTATTGGTATCAAGAAAAACTAATTAAATTAACGCCTGCAACAAACGAACAGATTGAAGGTAAATTTTATCAACTCCTAGAGAGTGCACAAGAATCCATTCTTTATGAATATGAAATGCGTGAGGCCAGAGAACTATTAGAAATAATCAAAGATCATCCATTATTTCCACAACTTCATTCAGCTTTTGTTGCAACTGAAAAAATTTGCATCGCCAAACGTGAAAAATCACCATATACAGGACCCAAAAATTATGTTGAAGCCATTGCTGCTAAACAAAAATAAACTAACCAAAATATAAATTCAACGTTTTGGTTAGCTTAATTTGTTAATAATAATTAAGATTGTGGACTACTGTTGATAGCTTTTAACATTTTTCGTTCATTCAATGTTTCGGTTCTTTTCATTGCAATTAATATCATTACGGTCATGATTAAGTAGATTGCCCAACTGATTGTACTAGAAAATAAATTCGCACTCCCTAAGAAAATCACTTGACCAATTGGACCTCCAATTAAGACGATTAATTGGAAAATACCACTTGAAATTGCAAGTTTATCCTGTGGAATAATTTTAATCATCATTGCTGAAATACGTGGATTGATTTTACCCATTAGATAACCTGACAATAAGACATTCGCAAAAAGTAACACTCTAGATTGGATGAACAAAATATTGATTGGAAAACACATCATGACGACCAACGCTAACATGATAATACGATGTGGTTCCCAATTTTTGAATAAACCATTAATGGTAAATGAGCCCACTAAAACTCCTACTGAAATGAAGACACTCACGAGTGAAATCGTTTGGGCAAAATTTTGAATCCACATATTTGATAGCGTTAGTAAACTAATATTTAACAAACTACCAAAGGATGACCCTAACAGATTAAAAAATAGGGCAACAATTAATAATAACTTCAAAGCAAAATTTTTATTAATCAATTTTCCAGTAAAGCGGAGACTTTCTTTAAAGCTTAATTTTTCAATCTCAGCGTCATTTGCCTGGGCGTCTTCAGCAACTCCTTTATTAAGGTAGAAATCTTTTTGATGCACAAAAACGACAAAGGCTGCTGCAAAGAAGAAGCAGGCATTAATTAGTCCAAACAGGCTATATTGATAATTCATTTGGACAATAGCCCACCCTGCAATACCTTGAAAAATAAGTTGGACCATGGTCCTTGCAGACATTTGAAATCCCATGACTCCATCTACCTCTTCAGTCGGAATCATAGCTTGAAAATAAGCTAAACACAAGCCGTTTCCGTATTCTCCTAAACAATCAGAGGCGACATTAATCACCAATAAAATTAAGAACAACATCATTGATGAAGGTAACATCACAATTGAAGCAAGGAGGACAAATAGTAGGCCTTGCAAGATGCGCGAATACACCATCCACTTATGTTTGCGAATTGTTTGGTCTGCGAGATGTCCGACCCATGGATCTAGAAAAGCTGGGATAAACATTGTCATTGACGCCAACGTGATGGCTAATTTATTAAAGGGTTGTTGACTTGCATACACGATAAATACGATATTAAATAAACTATTGCCAATGGCTGTTAACATCGTTGCATTGAATAATGCACGGTACCCTTTATTTTTTCGATATTGATTCATTTCACTCACTCCACTTTCTTTTTTAGTACGATTATTAGTGTTCCTCTATGAATTAACTTTACCAAAGGCTATAATTAAGCAAGAGAATTTTACACTATAGTGGAAAGGAATTGAGTGCATGATTCAAGATGGCCCTTTTTTTCGCAGTTTAAGAGAATCTAAAAACATGACCATTCAAAGTGTGGCTGATGATTTGAACAGTGTCTCGTTTATCAGTAAATTTGAAAAAGGCAATTCTAATATTAGTTTGACACGTTTTGAAAGATTATTGGAGAATATCAATGTGTCTCCAGAAGAGTATTTTTATCTAAGAGCAGTAAAAAATGATACGACAATTTCCGAAACTTTTACTGGGCAAGACATGAATTATTTGAGTTCTGATTTTATGGCAACTGTTGCTAAAATTTATCAAATCATGACTTTTCAAGACCTCCAAAGCAGTAATTATCCACAACTTATCGATCAACTAGAATCACTTAAACAAAATCTAATCCCCACTGTTCGCTGGCAACGATACTTAATAATTTACATAAATATCTTAATCTCAACCTGTCGTTCAAATCTCGAAAAGAATCCTAATGATCTAACCATTGATGAGTCAATGCAAATCTTTTATCAACAATCTAAACCCATTGCGACTTATCTTTATTCTGTTGATACATGGACTGCTTTTGAAATCACACTTTTTCGTATTTTCCTTTTTTCATTTCCACTTGATACAGCTTACCAACTTACCAAAACAGCGCTATCACGTTCTGAAAAGCAGCATTCTTTTGATGTGATTCATAAAATGAGAGTTGATATTATGTTTTCTAGTTTTTCGCTCTTTTGTAATTTTAATCAAAAAAAACGTGCCAAAGAAATGCTAGAAATCGCCACTCGTGCATTGGATAATGATCGTGATTTAGAAAATAGTACCGCGCTTCTTTTTTATCAGGGATGGTTCGATATTTATTTTGATAATCGTGAGAATGGCATCATGCAATGTAATCAAGCTATCTCAATTGCTCACATTTTAAAGCAATCCAGTCTTGAAAAAAATTTTCGTTCATCGCTCGAACTTTTAAAAAGTTACACACCTAATCAGCGAAACTTTCTTTTTTTTACCTAAATAAAAAACGCCACTCCTTTGTTTGAAGTGGCATTTTTTTATTTATTCTGTGATTAGTGGTATTAATTCAAAACCAGTATTAATTTTTGAGTAAATCGAACAGACAACGAATAATGATTTACCGGCAAATTCGGTTCTTTTAAAGCGGCTTGATGATGCTGGAATATGATGATGTCCATGAATGGCGCCGATAATATTATACTGTTTAAACAGCGCCTTAATCCGTTCATCTGAACAAACATAATCTTTTTGATAAGAACCGCTTTCTGGTGGTAATAAACTAAGCTCATTAAATAATGGCGCATGTGACACAATAACAGTCGGTATCTCAGTATCTTGGTTTAAAAGTTCTACTAAAGTGGTATAAATAAAACCTTGAACTTCTTTTCTACGTAAAACAAGTGCGACGGGTATTGTCAATCCGATATAGCGAATGCCTTCATGAATAATAGATTCATTATGCAACACAACGACTTTTGGAAAGCGTGTTGCGATTTCTGCCTCAACAACCTGATAAAATGGATGGTTGCCAACAGGCAAAAGCGGCCAAGCTTCGTCAGGATTATCAACTAAACACTTGAACCATTCATATTTCAAGAAAGGTTGCCATTGGGGTTGATTTAACTGGTCAGTCTCTGGGAGAATATCACTTAGCTCATGATTTCCCAAGATATAAATACCTCTAATCAGTGCATCACTCACTTTTGAATCTGAGACATCACCCACTAAAATATTGAAATTCAAATTTCTAAACGGCAGTTTTCCATCTAAGACATGACAATCAGAAATCACATTGACTAAGTTACTATTCTCAATCGTTAAAACATTTTCAAAGTATTGTTCTAATTCTTCTGGTCGACGGCTATGGGCAACATAATTTTTTCTAGTTGCTGTCAAACTTTCTTGCATCTCTGAACGTAACAACGGTCGTAATGCCGCAGCCGTTGCTTGTTCTGATATTGCGACCTCTAAATTAGAACGAACTGGGGCTGGTAACCACATTAATGCTTCACTTAAATCAGAATTTTTATTTAAAAGTAGATGTTTATTTTCTGCTAAAAAGCGCGCTTCACCATCATTTTCTGATAATAGTTGCACTTGTTTGCCATCTGTAAAAATTGGTAGTGCATGTGTCAATTGCACCACGAAATTGACGTACTCTGATAAATAACCAGAAATGCCTGTTTTTAGATTCTCACTATACAAAAATTTTCCAGCTAAATTCGCAGAAAGTGGTCCTGTTTCATCATGTTGTAACATGCGTCCTAAAATCTGCATCTCAAAGAGCGGGTCTTTAAAAATTTGTTGATATGCGGCTTGAACTTCCGCTGAATCTTTCCCGACCTTTTTACCCGTCACTTGAAAAATCGAAAGTGCCAAATACGTTTCTAAATTGGGTTTATGTCCTTCAATGTAGGCGTGTGTGGCATCCGGATGTAATAAGGTTTGCACAGCGGCACGTTGAATATAATTGCGAGCAGTATCATAAGGTATAGCCGAATAAACCAAATCCCCGCGACTTGAAATGACTAAACTTTCATTTCGCATATTTAATGTCAGCTGAAAATATTCATTGTTGAAGAGCGTTTTATTAACAGGACGACGCTTATTTTCAGGATAACTGTCCATACGACTAACAATCGCTGCCGGCAAAGTGCTTCCATTTTGAGCCATTTCATTATTTTGCTTATTCTCTATTTTAGCAACTTGATGCTGAACTTCTTCCTGAGTCACAATGATTCACTTCCTTTAAGACTTTGTTATCTGCATTTTAGCACAGGTCTTCAGAGAAACAAATTCTCAAAAAAACGAGACAGCTTTTGAAGCCGTCTCGTAAGATAAATAGATTATTTTTTATGCTTGGCGTTCCACTAAAGAATAGTAAACTTTAGATGTTTGCCAATACATGAAAAGATAGATGAGTAAGAAAATACCAATCGTCCCCAAACTAACGTATAAAAATAGTTGTGTATTACTTAATCCAAAGAGCATTAGCAATTTATCAATCATTGGAAAAGCAAAAACCAAGTGTATCGCAGCTAATGCGATTGGGAAAAAGAAAACCATGAGAATTTGACCATGAATTGTATTCTTCACTTCTTTATGACTCATACCCACGCGTTGCATAATGCTGAAGCGTTCTTGATCTTGGTACCCTTCCGAGATTTGTTTATAGTAAATAATAATCCCTGTAGCAAGTGTAAAGGTAATGCCAAAAATTAATCCTAAGAACAAGAAACCTCCAATAAACATTTGTGAATCTTTACGGTCAATATCCATTGAAGAAATCGGTTGACTTTGCTCTGTCTCGCGAATGGTACTTTTGAGTTCTTTTGCGGCTGCGAGGCGATTTTCGTCACTACCTTCAATATTCATGAAAACAGTTGTTTCGGCCACCGCTTCTTCTGCCGGAATCTTAAAGTCTTTCACTAATTGGGCAACATCTTCTTTATTCGCCATAACTAGAACATGCATATTCATGATCCCTTCCATTTTAGGTAAGAAATCAACATGCTTAATTTTATTTTGAACGTCGTACTGCAAATCTCCAAACTTGATGGTACTTTCTTCATAAGGGTCACTCATTGAATAAAGAGCAACTTTTGAAGGTGCTAAATTTATTTTTTCAGTCGCATTTTTTTCATATTCAGCTTGCGTCATGACTTCAAAATATTCTGCTTTGCTAAAATCACTCATATTAAAATTACCTTTTTCAAGTAATTCATAGTGTTCACCTTTTTTTATTGCCATGATATTTGCTTCAGTTGTATAATCTTTTAATTCTTTAATCTTCACATTGTGTTTTTTCATCACACTCTCGAATTTAACCCGCATCTCGTCAGAATTTTCTGTTACAGTCGCACTAAAATCATATGGGTTACGATTTCTTAATAAATTATCCATTCCCAAATACAAACTGCCCGTTGTTGATAAGGTCACTAAAACCATTGTACAAAGGATTGAAATACTTGCCAGTCCTGCGGCATTTTGTTTCATACGGTAAATCATGCTTGAAACTGAAATAAAATGATTAGGTTGATAGTAATAGCCCTTTTTATTTTTCAAGAATTTCAAGATCATAATACTACTCGACATGAAAAGTGAATACGTACCAACTATTACTAGAATTACCGCAATAAAGAATAAGTTAATCGCTTTAAGTGGTGACTCAATCGTTACCGAAATAATATAGCCTGCCACAATAAAACCTATACCCAAGATAGCTGAAATCCATTTTGTTTTTGGCTCTTTCTCTCCTTTTTGGCCCCCTTTTAATAAATCAATCGGGTTGACGCGACGAATATGAACCACATTTAATAGGAACAAAACCAAGAAAACACCTGCAAAAAGAAGCACAATTGTCAGGTAACTCTTTACACTGAATTCAAACTTAAAGACTTCTGCCGCTTGAATCATACGACCTAGAACTAAGAAACATAAGCGTGAAAAAATTGTCCCCACAACTAAACCACCCACTAACGTGATCACATATGATAGGAGACTTTCCCAAAATAGGACACGCGTCAATTCGGATTTACCCATCCCTAAAATATTATAGAGACCAAACTCTTTTTTACGTTGCTTCAATAAAAAACTGTTGGTATAAATCGAAAAGATTAACGTGAAAATAATAATCACACGACTACCTAAACCAAACATTACTTTTGCTGAATCAGCACCTTGTAGAGTATCCATCCCTTTATTTTCCAGCAGAACTTGCATGACGACATTCATCACAACTAGAAAAATTATTGATAAAAGAAAAGGGGTGTAGATACGACTATTTTTCTTTAAATTGGTTTTCGCTAATTTAAAATAAAACATGCTTATCGCTCCTCTGTTAATAAGACTGTCATAGTCTCAGAAATTGTCGTTAAAAATTGCTCATTGGTTTGATTACCACGGTATAGTTGATTAAAAACTTGACCATCTTTAATGAATAGAACGCGATTCGCATGACTTGCAGCAACCGTACTGTGAGTTACCATTAAAATCGTTTGACCTTCTTGATTTAGTTGCTGGAATAAAGCCAAAAGTTGTGCTGAAGTTTTGGAGTCTAAAGCTCCCGTTGGTTCGTCAGCTAAGATAAGTTCCGGTTCTGTGATAATCGCGCGGGCAGCTGCGACTCTTTGTTGTTGCCCACCTGAAATTTCATATGGATATTTTTCAAGTAATTCAACTAAACCTAGTTTTGGTGCTAATGCGTCTAATCTTTTTTCCATCTCTACTAATGGCTTTTTAGCCAAAACAAGTGGTAAGAAGATATTATCTTTAACTGAAAAATTATCTAATAAGTTAAAATCTTGGAAGACAAAACCTAGATGATTACGACGGAAAATCGCAGCATCTTGTTCTTTGACTTGATTTAAATCTTGTCCATTCAGTTTAATCGAACCTGATGTCGGTTGATCAAGCGTTGCTAAAAGATTAAGCAAGGTACTTTTTCCTGAACCAGATTCACCCATAATTGCAACATATTCGCCAGGTTCAACCGAAAAAGTAATTTCTTTTAAGGCATCAACTGATGTACCACCCAAACGAGTGTGATAAGTTTTCTTTATATTATTAACTTCTAAACGTTTCATTGTCATCGCTCCAGTTGTTTTTTGATAACTTAATGATACCTAACAAAAATAAAAATGCCTACTTACAATCAAAAAAGCAACCTTACAAAAATGTAAGATTGCCATTATTTACTCATCTCGATATTTGGTTTGACTAAAATCAATTTGGATTTTAGTTCCTTTGCCTACTTCAGAAAAGGCGGTCAAACTTAGATCTAATTTACAACCAATCTCCTGACACAGATGGAGTCCTAAACCTGTTGCTTTTTTATCTTCACGACCATTAAATCCTGTATAACCTTTTTCAAAAATTCGCGGTAAGTCTTGTGCTAAAATCCCAATTCCTGTATCCTCAATGCTCAACCGCTCACCCACTAAACGAACGCTTACACCGCCCTTTTGTGTGTACTTAATACTATTAAAAATAATTTGTTCCAACATAAAAGTAAGCCACTTCTCATCTGTTATCACTTCTTTTTCAAAGGGTTCAATTTTAACACTTAAATTTTTTTGAATAAAAAAGGTTGCATATTTCCGAATCACACTTTTCACGACTTCTCCAAGGTTAACTCGCGTAATCACAAAATCTGTTTCAACATGATTCAATTTTAAATAATGTAACATCATCCCTAAATAGTCATCTACCTTAAAAATTTCATTTTTCATTTGCGTTGTCAATTGTGTCTCAGATTGATTTTGAACTAATAAATCCAGTGCAGCTAAAGGTGTTTTAATTTGATGAGTCCACATACTATAGTAATCAAATAAATATTGATTTTGCTGAGTCAATTCCGTGCGCATTTTTTCCTTATCCGCAACAGCTTCTAAGAATAATTGCTGATAATCTTGTACTAGTAATTTTCCTGGTTGTGGTAATTGTGACACTTGATCAAAATAATAACTTTTTTGATGTAAGAGAAACAACAATTTTTGATGTTCATGATACAATTTAATTCCATCATAAAATGACCATCCAACTAAAATTGTACTCGTGAAAAGACAAGCATCCATTAACAAAGCAATGGGCAACTTATACAAGTAAATCGTTAAAAATAAAACAAACCAAATTAAGATAAAAAGAATATACAGCATCTTTTGGTCTTTCAAATAGCGCCAGACAAAACATATTTTACTTTCAGTCTTCATTTTGCGTCACCTCAAGTAAATAACCTCGACCTTTCACTGTCTGAATAACTTTATCCAAACCAATGACTGATAATTTTTTACGTAAACGCGTCATATTTACCGACAGCGTGTTACCATCGACAAATTCATCACTTTCCCAGAGTTTAGCCATCAGTGCTTCGCGACTGACAATTTGACCTGCTCCTTGAAACAGTAATAACAATAATTTTGTTTCGTTTGGTGTTAAATCAACGGTTCCTTCTGAGCTGCGTATTTGATTTTCATGAGCATCTAATTGATAGTCACCTACTGTTTCTAAATTAGACTGCCCAAACTGATAACTTCTCCTAAGTAGTGCTTGAATCTTAGCAATTAAGACTGAGAAATCAAAAGGTTTTGCAATAAAATCATCAGCCCCCATATTCATCGCCATAACCATATTCATATTTTCATCTGCTGACGATAAAAAAATAATGGGTACTTCCGATGATTTACGGATTGTTTGACACCAATAGAAGCCATTAAAAAAGGGTAAATAAATATCTAATAAAACAAGTTCTGCTTCAAAGATAAGCATCTCTTGTTCAACATTTTGGAAATCTTGAACGATTTGACATGTAAACCCCCACTGGGTTAAATGAGTCTCTAAAGATTGCGCAATTGATGCGTCATCTTCGACAATAAATATTCGCTTCGTCATCTCTTCGCCTCATTTCTATTTCTTTATTTAACTATACCAAGTTCAAAGAAAAATAGAAATTAAAAAAACAAGATACCGCATCCCCCCAGCGTGATATCTTGTTTAACTTGTATGTTACTCGATTAATAGGCCATCGCCCTTCCCCATCTCTTACTATACAGCTTTTTGAGCTTGGAAAATCTTGATGTTTGTCCGATTTCGCGACAATTTAGGAACATGATATAGTTTTTAAAATAGAAAAAAACAAGATATCATCATCCCCCCAACGTGATATCTTGTTTAACTTGTATGTTACTCGATTAATAGGCCATCGCCCTTCCCCATCTCTTACTATACGGCTTTTTGAGCTTGGAAAATCTTGATGTTTGTCCGATTTCGCGACAATTTAGGAACTTCAGTGGATTGGAAAAATGCTAACTTGATGTCTGCCTTTTTTAGATGATTTGGATTTGAGTGACTGATAGCTCGATTGGGTACTAAGCTGGGATTAACGGGATTTTGGGAGCAGAGGTTCGGTCACAAGCCAATCTTACGATTAAATAAAAAACCAATTTATTCGTAAGCTCGTCTTGCGACTCACCTCTAAACGCTCCAAAAATCACCTTGTTTTACAGGATTTTGGGAGCATGGGTTCAGCAACAAGCTCATCCTGGTAATAAATCAAAAACCGATTTTTTCTCAGGCTCATCTTGTTGTTCACCCATAAACGCTCCAAAAATCACCTTCAGCTCTGCGCCACCTTTATTCACGGAGCTCTGAAAGCTGGAGTTCAGCATTAAGCTAATCGTCTGATTCTGACACAAACCGTCAGTATCATACGCTTAGCTTACTCCTCACTCCAAACCGCTTTCTGCGCCACCTTTAGTTTCTGCATGATGTTTTGGTTTTCGCCGAATAGTTTTACGAGGTCTTGGTAGATTTCATATAGTTTATCGTATGTTGTTGCTGATTTTTCGTGATGTTTGTAGGTTTCTAAATACTCATCTAATTTCATTTCGTGTGCGACTTGGTGTAGGGTTAGGCTTGGATCGGTCGCTAAGATTGAGAAGATTGCGGCTCCTTTTGCTCCGGTTTCTAACTCATTTGAAATTGCGATTGGTTTCTTTAATACATCGGCATAGATTTGATTAAGTAACTTATTTTTATGTGGTAAGCCGCCACAAAAGACAAGTTGAGCGACCGCAACACCATTTTCTTCAAAATTCTCAATAATCATTCGTTTTCCAAATGCGGTTGCTTCAATTAAAGCACGATAGATTTCTTCTGGTTTTGTTTGTAAGGTCAGCCCAACAATTAAACCTGTTAAATCTGCATTCATAATCGGGGTACGGCTACCATTCCACCAATCTAAGGCTACTAAACCTGACTCACCTGGAGCTAATGGTGTTGCCAGCTCTTCTAAGTATTGATAAATCGACATATTTTTACTACGAGCTTTGACAAAATAATCTTCTGGAACTTGTGTGTCCACAAACCAACTAAAGATATCGCCAACAGCATTTTGTCCTGTTTCATAAGCGTGAAAGCCTCTAACAGCACCATCTTTAACTAAACCGGCTGTCCCTCTAATTAAATCCGTTTCCCTTGATAAAAGAATATCACAACTTGAGGTGCCAATAATATTTAACATTGTATTTGATTGTGCGACTCCTGTTGAAGCAACACAAACATGTGCATCAATATTATTAACTGCCACGACAACTTTTGAAGATAGCCCCAATTCTTGAGCGAATTCTGGTGTTATAAAGCCTGCAGCTGTCCCTAAATCATAGACTTCAGTCGCCAGTTTATCAGCCACGACTGTTTCAAATTCCGGGTGAACAGCTTTAAAATAATCTGTTGATGGATAGCCACCTAAATGTTCTTGATACATTGCTTTATATCCGGCACAAGATTTACTACGACGTTCTTCACCTGTCAATTGCCAAACTAACCAATCACCAGCTTCGATAAAGCGGTCCATCTCATGATAAAGCTCTGGATCTTCTTCAAGTATCTGTAATAATTTAGGAAACAACCATTCTGACGAGATAGCTTCACCATAATATGGGAACCAAGCTTCTTGCCGTTCACGTGCTACCTCGTTAATACGATTCGCTTGTTTTTGTGCCGCATGATGTTTCCACAACTTAACCCACGCATGAGGATGATCTTTATAGCTTTCTTTCTTTAAAATAGGTTGCCCTAATTTATCCACTGGGAGTACGGTACAACAAGTAAAATCAACACCAATACTCTCGATATTTTCAACAACGATATCAACATCAACTGCTTGCCTCACCAAACTTTTAACGACTGTTTTAAGTCCCGTCAAATAATCATCAGTATGTTGCAGACACCAATCAGTGCCTAATTTTTGTGTCGTTTCTGGCAGATAATCAGTAATGACACCATGTGGATAAGCAAAAGTATCAGATGCCACAACTTCGCCTTTCTTTGTATCGATCAACACACCTCGGACTGAAAGTGTGCCATAGTCTAAGCCAATTGCATATTTCGTCATATTTTTCTCCTTTAATTTGAAAGAAAGTCTAAGAAATGCTAGGGAACATTTCTTAGACTTTACTCTTTTATTCTTTATTTATATAGTGGTCCGAATGTTTCGCAGGCTTTAAAATCAACATACTCTTGATCTTTTGTACCAAAGCCAGTGAAAGCATGTGGTCGGAAAATACGTTCTTTTGGAATATTGTGAAGGGCTACTGGTATTCTTAACATACTTGCTAAAGTTAAGACTTCATCCCCAATATGACCATGGACAGTTGCACCATGATTAGCGCCCCAATTGTCCATTACGGTATAGACATCTTCAAACCCTGGCATGCCTACGCGTGGTGCAAACCAAGTTGTTGGCCATGTGCGGTCCGTACGTTTATCTAAGATATTATGAATGTCATCATCTAAGACACATGTGTAACCTTCTGCCACTTGTAGTGTTGGCCCAACGCCATCCACAATATTGACACGAATCATCGTGACAGGCATTTCAACATCTGTATAGAAGTGAGAAGAGAATCCACCACCACGGAAATATTCGTAGTTTGCACGACACCAATCTGTTTTATCTAAACAAGCTTGAATATCGCCATCTGTCATTTCCCAGAATGCTTTCATTGTTGGCTGGCCTGCTTCATCTTTAACCGCTCCACTCCAATCAAGTGCTGAAGCACCTGAATTGATTAAATGAAGGATGCCATTTTCAGCTTTACCTGTTAATTTTTTACCTGTCACACGTTCAACTGATTCAGGACCCCAATATGTTCTCACATCAGAGAAGATTGGTGACTTATTCGTTAATAATGTTCCGAAGAGCATTGAAACAGCATTCAACGTGTCATTTTCAGTCGCAAAAGCTGTCACTGGACGGGCACCACTCCAGTCAAATGTTGACGCCATGATAGCTTCAGTGAAGTCACCATTCGGTAACCAGTCTGTCCATTGACGTTGTCCTTGGAAACCACCAGAAATTGCATTACGTCCGCGCGCTTCTTCATGCCAACCTAAATCTTTTAAGTTTTCGTTTCCGAAAAGAATGTCGCGAATAACTAAAGCTTGTTTCGCAATAAATTCCCAATCTTCATTGGCAGGTACAACTTTTGATTTGGTAATAATTTCAGGGAAATCTTTACCCGCATTTGGATCAAGTCCTTCTTTACAGTGATCTTTAATCCATTGCAATGCTATTTCATATTCTTTTGGATCATAAATTTCTAAGGTAATACGACGTAGAATTTCTGTCATGTCCACATATTCTAAAGTCATACCTAAATATTTTGTGAACAATTGACTATCCGCTTGCGAACCTGCGATTCCCATACAAGATGAGCCTAAGTTCACGTAAGATTTACCTTTCATTTGACCAACTGCGAAAACGCCTTTGGCAAATGAAAGAATTTTTTGTTTTACATCTTCTGGAATGCTATTGTCATCTAATTCTTGAACTTCTTTACCATAAATTTTAAAAGCTGGATAACCTTTTTGAGCATAACCTGCCATTGCAGCAGCAAGATAGACCGCACCTGGTCGTTCTGTACCGTTAAAGCCCCAAATTGCTTTAATCGTTTGATTATTTAAATCTAGTGTTTCTGTTCCGTAACACCAACTTGGTGTCACAGAAAGCGTACCGATAATATTTTCACCTAAAAATTGATTGTCTACTTCACCAGCATCTCCACGTCCACCAATTGTGCGATCAGCAATCACACATTGTACAGGTGTTCCGTCAGCATAATGTAAGGATGATTCAATCAGCTCTTTGGCAGCTACTGCCATTGCCATTGTTTTTTCTTCTAAACTTTCTCGCACGCCGCCTTGACGTCCATCAATCACTGGTCGAATGCCTAATTTTGGATAATTGATTGCCATTCTCTTGTTCGCTCCTTCAAATTTATAATTGATAATTTATGCTTGATTATTTATAAATGATTAGTCATATAATAATTCTTGAATATCTTTATCGTCGATATTATCTTTTGTATACCATTCTACACCTGTATCGATATCTGCTACCTTTTCACCTTTAGATGCTTGAACAGCTAATTTAACTGCTTCATAACCAATTTTGACAGGGTTTTGTGTCACTGAACCTAAAAATTTACCGTTACGGATTGCATCTTGTTGAAGAGCACCTGAGTCAAAACCAACTGCTAAAATTTTATCTTTGTCAGAACCAATACGTCCGCCTAAACCTTCGTCAGCGTTAATGATTGATTTTGCACCATATTCGTTTGAACCGTAAATCGCCATTAAATCTTTTTTCTCTAATAAAGCTGAAGCTTCTGTTTTACCAGCTGCATCTGTGACTTCTGCCGGGACACGCAATTCAATAATTGCGACTGCATCTTTTTCAGCAACTTTGTTTTTGTATTTATCATGACCAGTTACAGCAACTTTACCTTTACCAACTTTTTCATTGCTTTCAAGTAAAGTTGTCATTTTTTCGATAAAACCGCCTGTACGCTCAGAAATTGATAGTGAGTTTACTTCTTGAGAAACAACACCAATACGCATTGGCTCACCGTCAACTCTTTCTTCCATTGCTTGGTATAATTTTTCAGCTGCAATGGCACCAGCTTTTTTGTTATCTGTTGATGCTGTTGCTTTAACCGCACCTTCAGGAGCACCTGGTACACCTGAGTCAAACCCAATAATTGGAATATCTTTCGATTTTGCTGAATCAATCGCATCAAGTTCAGCTTCTGTATCTAGTGCTGCTAGTGCAATCGCACTTGGTTTTTTATTGATCGCATTGTTTAACATTTCTAATTGCTCTGCGATAGCGGTTTCATCTTTTGGTCCAACAAAGTTCATTGTCACGCCTTCTTCTTTAGCCGCTTTTTTAGCGCCTGATTGAACAGCTTTCCAGAAGTCATGTTGGAATCCTTTGGCAACGACTTCAACTGTGCCATTTCCACCTTTTTCTCCGCTTGCTTCTTCTTTTTCTTTACTGCCACATCCTGTTAAAACTAATGTTGCAAGTGCTGATACAGCTAATAAACTCAATACTTTTTTCTTCATTCTCTTATTCTCCTCTATTTAACTAATTTTTTATTTCTATAAATATCAATATAGACAGCTAAAATCACGACAAAACCAGTAATGAAAATTTGGTAATGTGGTTGTAAATCAATATATGGTAAACCAACTTTAAGAACTGTCATGATAAAGACACCAATTACCGTTCCTAAAATTGAGCCAACTCCACCAGCAAGTGACGTACCACCTACGACAACAGCGGCAATTGCATCTAACTCAAATCCAGCTCCGCCACCAGGCATTACAGTTGTATACGTTGCAGCATAAGCAATGGCTGCTAAACCTGCAAAGAATCCTGCAATCACATACGTTGCAGCTTCGACACGCACGATATTAATTCCTGAAAGACGTGTTGCTTCGCGGTTACTACCAACTGCAAAAATGTAACGACCTAATTTCGTTTTTGTTAACACAATTGTTGCGAGTACCGCCATCACAATTAATAAAATAATCCCTGTTGGGAAATTACCTGTTGTTCTAAATAAACTTTTATACCAGCCATCAGCACTGTCACGAAGTGGAAATGTTTCGGTCTGGACATTTGAAACAATCGAACTTAGACCACGTGTAATCATCATTGTTCCTAATGTTGCAATAAACGCTGGTAATCTTAATTTAGCAACTAAAATACCATTGATAAAACCAAAGAACGTTGACATTGATAAAATTGCGATTAAAGCAACCCATAATGGTAAATGCAATTGATTATATAGCACACCACCAGTAATTGCGGCACACATCATGTTCGTTCCAATTGATAAATCAATTCCGCCTGTAATGATGACAAATGTGACACCTAACGCCAAGAAACCAACGTAATATGATGCATCTAAAATACTTGTTAAGGTTGATGAACTACGAAAGGCTGGACTCATTGCTGAGAAAAACCCATAGATTAAAAATAAAACAATTAAAATTATCAGCTGTTGTAAGCCAACTTTTGTTTTAATTTTAGAAAGTAAACCTTCTTTTGGCTGTGTGACTGCCTTCTTTTCTAATGTATTTTCCATTTATACAACCGCCTCTCTCATTGTGGCAAAGTGTAGAATTTTTTCTTGTGTTGCCTCAGAAATATCTAACTCACCTGTTTTACGACCTTCACACATCACCATGATCCGATCACTCATTCTTAAAATTTCCGTTAATTCAGAGGAAATCATAATAATCGATTTACCCATCTTCGTTAACTCTGTCATCAATTCATATATTTCACTTTTGGCACCAACATCAATTCCGCGTGTTGGTTCATCAAAAATTAAAATATCACTATTTTGTTCTAACCACTTGGCAATCACGACTTTCTGCTGATTTCCACCTGAAAGGTTACGAATCAATTGTTTACCAGATGGTGTCTTAATGCCTAAAGTATCGATAAATTTATCACTTGTTTGATGAATTTTTTGGTCATTAATCAAACCACCTTTAACATAGTTTTTCAGATTGGTCATAACAATATTATTTTCAACTGACATCCCAACGATGACACCATATTGTTTACGGTCTTCAGAAAGATAACCAATACCATGTTCAACTGCATCTTTTGGTTGCGTAATCTCTACTTTTTGTTGATGTACATAAATATCACCCGAATCCTTTTGATCGGCACCAAAAATCAAGCGAGCCATCTCGGTTCGACCAGCACCCATCAAACCAGAAACGCCAAGAATTTCACCGCGTTTTAATTCAAAGTTTAAGTCAACGACTTTCTTACCATAATTCAAATCTTTCACTGCTAAAACAACCTCAGCATCAGGCGCTACTTCAGAATGTTGTTTGGGTTCTTCAAAAATCACCCGACCAACCATCATATCAATGATTTCGTCTTTCGTTGATTTTTCAGTATCCAGTGTGCCAACATATTCGCCGTCACGCATAACCGTTACCCGGTCAGTAATTAATTTAATTTCATCCATTCGGTGAGAAATATAGACAATGCCTATATTCTCTTTCTTTAATTCGGCAATTATTTTGAAAAGTTCTTTAATTTCAGCTTCCGTTAATGCGGCAGTTGGTTCATCAAAAACAACAATTTTAGCGTTCATCGAAATCGCTTTGGCAATTTCGACCATTTGCATTTTACCTACTGTTAAATTTCCAACTTTTTCTTTAGGATTGACTTCCATATTTAATTTTGCGAAAAGTTGGCATGTTTTCTCATTAATGGCATGATCATCTGTAAAGAAACCTTTCATTGACTCACGGCCAATAAATATATTCTGAGCGACTGTTAGGTGCTGAATCATATTTAATTCTTGATGAACAATCACAATTCCCGCATCCATCGCTTCTTTGGGACTCTTAAATTCAACCGGTTGACCATCATAAATAATTTCGCCTTCGTCTTTTTCGTAAATACCAGTTAGAATTTTCATCAACGTTGATTTACCCGCTCCATTTTCACCCATCAGAGCGTGAACTTCGCCTGGACGCAAGTTGAGATTGGTCGCCTTAAGCGCTTGAACGGCACCAAATCTTTTAGAAATCCCTTTCATTTCTAAAATTGCTTCACTCATTCGTTATTGACCTCCTTGTTAATTCACAACACCTTTTTTAAGTAAGATGTTGGCATATATTTGTTCTTCACCTGTTGCGACAATTGCATAAGCCTGCTTGCCTTTTTCATAAAAAGCCTGACGCTCAATCATCTCTATCTTGTCATTTTCAGTTGCCGCTTCCTCAATAATTGTTTGATACGTTTCCCAAATGACTGGCACTGTATCATCACCAGGTGCAACTGCCATTAAACCAATCGCATATTCTTGATAGGTATCTAATGGTAAAAGTTCTAAAATGCTTTTAAGTAATTCTGGAACACCCAAACCATCACAGCGAACCAAACGTTTTGCATGTGATGCTGCTGGATAATTACCGTCTGCGATGACAATTTCATCACCGTGGCCCATCTCCAAAAGCACTTTTACGAGTTCTGGAGATAAATTTTTAGGTATATTTTTTAACATCATGAAACCTCCACTTTTGTTTGATTTAGTAACTGTTGATATCTTGAAAAATGTTGATCCCAATCATAGCGCTCTTCAGGATAAAAATAGCGCACATTGGCAAACTTTTTAATCCATTCGCGCGCTTCGTAAACGGATACCAAAGCGCCGTGGGTAATGAGTTGTTGTATTAAATTACCTAAGGCTGTTGCTTCAACTGGTCCAGCACAAACACGCATCCCTGAAGCATTAGCAACCATTTGACAAAGAATAGCCGATTTTGAACCGCCACCGACAATATTCACTGTATCAAACTCACGACCGACAGCATCTGTGATTTCAAAAAATGTATATTTGTATTTAAATGCCAAACTTTCATACACACAGCGAAAAAATTCTCCCGGGGTCTCAGGAATCGATTGCCCTGTTTGAGTGGCATAGTCTTGAATTTTTTGCTTCATAGCGCCTGGTTTTCCAAATCTGGCATCATCAGTATCAATCAAACATTTAAAATGTTCTGCAAGTTCGCTCATTTTACTGATTTCTTCATAGTTATAAGTTGTGCCTGCTAATTCATATTCACGCTTTAATTCTTGAATGATCCAAAGTCCGGTACAATTTTTTAAGAATCGAGTTGTGCGTTGATTGCCACTTTCGTTTGTTAAATTATACTCTTGTGCTTTTTCTGTCATCACTGGACTTGTTAGCTCAGTGCCAACTAATGACCATGTACCACAGGAAATAAATAAGAAATTTTGATTTGATGGTACGCTGAGAACAGCACTCGCCGTGTCATGCTCACAAACATTAATCACTTGAATCGGTGGGACACCTAATGCTGATTTAACTGTTCCTAAGAGATGTCCTTCTGGAACAAGTTCAGGAAATAGTGTCTCAGGAATACCCAAAACATGCATCAAGTCTGTATCCCATTCTTTATTTCGTGGATTCATTAGTTGTGTCGTTGAAGCAATACTTTGTTCCGCACGCATCTCACCTGTTAACAAATAATTAAGTAAGTCTGGCATTAGAAGAATTTTGGCAACCTGATTAAATTTCTTTGTTTCTTTCATTTTGACGGTCAACAATTGAAATAATGTATTTATTTCCATTATTTGATTACCCGTACGTTGATACAATTCATCAATTGAAATTCGCGGATAAATATAATCAACACTACCTTGTGTGCGTTTGTCACGATAATGAACTGGATTTTGAATAAGTTCTCCTTGTTCATTCAACATGCCAAAATCAACACCCCAAGTATCAATGCCTAAACTTTTAATTTCATATTTTGCGGTTGCTTTTTTAATACCTTCAATAATGTTGGCTAGCAAATAGTCAATATCCCAATAAAGAGTGCCGTCTTCTTCTAACACACGATTTTCAAAACGGTGGACTTCCTCCGTTACCAAATCATAATCATTAAACTTACCTACAATTGCTCGACCAGAAGACGCGCCAAAATCAAATGCTAAAACATTTAATTTCATCCATACTGCCTCCTTTTTAAGAATACTTTTTATAACCAGGATGCTTTCCTGTAACTTTATAACCTTCACGCATCGCAAATAATTTATCTAATGTATCACGATCAATTTCTTCCTCCGCTTTACCACCTAACAACATTCTGGCGTGAAAAACTGTATTAGCCACAAGTTCTAGCGTTTCCATACGGTAATAGGCTGTAATCACATCTGAACCAACTGATAAAGCACCGTGATTTTCTAACAGAATCACATCATGCTCAGGTAAAAATGTTGCGATACTTTCTGGTACTTCATCTGTCGAAGGAATACCAAACGGTGCAATTGGAATTGATCCGATAGCGATTGAATTTTCAATTAATGAATAACTATCTAAAGGCATTTTCGCTAATGCGAAAGCTGTCGCTACAGGCGGATGCGCATGTACCACACCATTTACATCATCACGATCTTGATACACTCGTAAATGCATCTTCACTTCACTAGAAGGACGATACCCCTCTTCAGCTTCAATGATTTCATAATCTTTGGTAATTCTGATTAATTTTTCTGGAGTGATAAATCCTTTACTAATACCAGTTGGTGTACAAAGAAATGTACCGTCTTCAAGTCGAACAGAAACATTTCCGTCGTTTGCAGCGACCCAACCTTTCTGCCACATTTTATTACAAACATCGCAAATTTGATTTTTTATTTCATCGAGATTCATCTTATTTCCTCATTTCCGATTGATTTTAACTCCAATTCATCATAATATAGAACTATGCTTTTGCATATATGTGACGTATTATTTGAACAATATGTCACATCATTAGCCAAAATTCTTCAAAATTTTTCATTTTTATTCAACAACTAGGGGAGGACCAACATGATTCAAGAAGAAAGAATGACTGATATTCTTAATATTTTGAAAAAAAGAAAAAAAATCTCGAATGATGAACTTGCATCAATTCTTTATTGTAGTCCATCAACTTTACGCCGAGATTTAATCAAACTAGAAAATCAAAAACTCATTAGACGCGTTGTAGGGGGATCAGTTTTAAATATTGCTTCAACAAATGAGCCTTCTTTTTACTACCGCGAAACAAATCAAATTCCAGAAAAGAAAATGATTTGCGAACTTGCCAAAGACTTCATTGGTGATGGTATGTGTATCTTTGTCGACTCAAGTAGTACAGTGCAACAATTGATTCCATTATTGGAAACGGTTTCTAATCTTGTGATTCTAACCAATGGATTACGTGTCGCACTAAGCATTAGTGATATGAACGACGAATCGATAAAAGCCTTTTTAATTGGTGGCGAGATCAAACGAAATTCTAGTTCTGTCGTGGGTACTGATTTTTCTAAATCCTTCACAGAACAATTTAATATTGATTTGGCTATTTTTTCTTGTCGGGGTATCGACCAAAAAGGTGTTTATGAAGCAAGCCTCAGTCAAGCACAGATCAAACAGAACTTTTTAAAGACAGCTCAAAAATCAATTTTGTTAGTCGACGATACCAAATTTGATTCAACTCATTTCTTTAAAGTTGCTGATCTTGATAAATTTTCAAATGTTATTACTAATAAAAAACCTGATGATTCCTATCTTGAAACTTTTGAAGAAAAAGGAATTGAATGTTTTTATGAAGACAAATAAAAAGAACTGAAATCACACAACGAATTGTGATTTCAGTTCTTTATTTGATTATTGATCAAGTTGTTTTAATGCTTCTTTTTTTGCGAATGGCGTTAGCTCAGTTTGCTTACAATAAGCAACAACCCAAACTGGATTAACTTTTGCATATTGACGTAATGACCAGCCAATTGCTTTTTGAATAAAAAATTCATCCGTCTTCAAATCATATTCAATGGCTTTAGTTAATAGTTCGACATTCGTTAATTCTTTTTCCATCAACTGTAAATTAATCGACACACGACGCATCCAAAAATCTTCATGTTGATAAAAATGATTGAAGACGATCTCTTTTTCATCTGGATGAGCTTTAATGTAAAGACCAAAAACTTTACGCCAGGCATCTACTGTATCCCACCATGCTTTTTCTTGAACAAAGCGACTATATGCTTTTAGATCAAACCACGTCAAACGTTTCACATTAGCTTCACACATTTCAATCGCAACATTTTGATATTCACGCTCGTCACGCATATACAATGACTCAACAGCTTGAAAAAGTTCAGCTAAACTTAATCGTTTACTTGCCACAATCAGTGTTTTGCTTTGTTTTCGACGTTCAGGTGCTTTGGTACCCACAAAAGGATAACGATTGCGCATGTAGGCAGACATCGCCACTGCATCTTCCTTTTTACCACTTAACACAAAGGTTTCAATCTTCATCTTATTCACTCTTTTCTTCTATAAATACAGGATCATTCTTAATCGGAATAAACTTTCCCGCAAATTTATATTTTTCCCGATTCTTCAAATAAAAGAAGCCAAAAACAGAAAAGATAATTGCTCCGATAAAGTTCACAATTAAATCTTTCATCGTATCAATGACGCCAACATCAAGGTAACCACCATCAATCGTGGTCATAATTTCTTGCCCCGATTCATCAAGTGAATAAATTTCTGTTCGCTTGATATTATCTACCACAACTGGTATATTTCGTCCCTCTGGTTCAAGCTCAACTGTTGAAATTTTTTGTACGACACGGTCTTTTTGCATATCTAAATTCAAAATTTGATCTGCACCAAACTCAATAAATTCCCACATGACGCCAATTGTCATCGAAAAGCAAAAACCAACTAGTACAACAAACAATGGTGAGAGTTTAAAAGTAAAACGTTTATTTTGATTCAAAATATCCACTAACGAAAAACCGATTGCCGCTGCTAAAAAACCATTCACAGTATGTAACATTGTATCCCAATGTGGGACAGTGCCATAAAAATTCATAATCTCCCCAAGAATCTCGGCTGCAAAAATAAAAAGTAATATAATTGCTTCTAAAACCTTAGGTAACGTAATTCCCATTCTTCTTTCAAAGATACTGGGAATGAAAAATAAAATTAAGGTTAAAATACAGATAAAAACACTACTCCAATTTTGAATCATTATCTGACGAATCATCGTCACAACGACAATAAATCTCAGGAGGAAGTAAATACTTAAATGAAACTTTTTCTTCTTAATCATAAACAACAATCTCCTAACTACACTATAAAACATTTGCTGCTAAATTCGTTCATTTTTTAGCATAGTTAAAACCTAACACAGTTAACAATTCCAGGCAATACTAAAGGATGATGTAAGCGTTTTGAGATGAATAATAAGACGATCCTTGAAATAAACTGGTTTTTAGTTTCTTTCAAGGAGGGCTTATTACTGAATCTCAGCTTACAGAATCCAGACACCACTAAAGGATGATGTAAGCGT
>NZ_SDGV01000018.1:111246-137248 GCF_004795745.1 Vagococcus silagei
GCGTTTTGAGATGAATAATAAAAAAATAACCAAGAATGACTGTGGGATCACATCTTGGTTATTTCATTTTTAGGGTTACCTTTAGTGATTCTTAGTCAATAGATAACCAGAGCCCATAATTGCAAACACACCTACTACACCTAAAAGAAGGCCGTCATTTTTTTCACCAGTTTGAGGCAGTGACCCATCTTTTTTCTTAGATGTTCCTGTTGTCACTTTATCTTTTGGCTTACTGGTTGTCGTAGTCGTTTGAATTGTTTCAGTCGTACTAGTTGTGCCAGTTTCATCAATATATCCATCTGGGACACCACTAAAAATTAAAGCAATTCGTCCAGCCGGTAAGCTAACACCTTCTGCTGATACTTTATCTTCAAATTTTTGCAATTCTTTTAGTCTTGCAATCAATTGAGCTTTTGAAAATTTGTTTGCTTGTTCAGGATATAGCGTCTTGATATATGTTTGTAACGTATCAACTTGTGGAATCATAGCTGTAAAACTATTAAAATCAGACGGATTAAATTTAAGTTGAGCTAGAATTGATTCAGCATCTAACGTATGATCGACATATAATTTTTTCAAAATTTTAACATAAGATCCATAGTCCATACCTATAATATCAGTATTATAGCGATGGAAAATTGTCATCGCTTTATCCAATTGATCATCAGTAAATTTAGCTATTTCTTCTTTTGAAAGACCATAACTTGCATCACTTAGCAATTCTTTTCTAATTTCTGCTGCTGTAGGAATATTATTTACATTTATTTTTTTACCTTTTGATTCACCAACTAATTTAGCTGCTTCATCTTTGACTTTTTCAATAGCATCTTCTGTTTCAATTATTTCTTTCTTTTTAACAGTATCTTTTTTATCATTCTTTATTGATGATGTTGTCATAGTTGGTTGCTCTGGAGTCGTTTCTTGAGTTTTAATTTCTTCATCGGTTTCAATTACTTTTTCTTCATTTACAGTTTCTACTCTATCTTCTGCAAAACTGACGGTACTAAATCCTAATCCACCTAAAAGTAAACCGCATAATAGCATTGAATGAAATTTTTTCATTTTTAAAACCTCCTCTTTCTTTCTTTGTAACAATTGTAACACAAAAGTAACATTACGTACATATCTTTACAACACATTTCATACAAAACGTTCAAGAAACGTTAAAATATCTACTTTACAACATATAAACAATATATAAATATCCGTAATATAAACTGATTTGTAATAAAAAAATGCTCCTTTTAATTTTTAAAGGAGCACTCATTTGATTATTAATCATAACGCATTGTTTGATAAATTGATTTAATTAAAGTTTGCGCATCAGTTTCTGGTAACTGATTAGTCAACCAAATCACCATGTGATTCGTATCTGATGAACCGTACACATAACTATCAAAACCACCCATAGTACCATTCTCAGAAATATTACCACGGATATTTTTATTCATAAATTCATCCATTTTAGACCAACCAAATAACTCCTTCATCGTTTCTTCACTCAAGAGTTTTTCAGTTCCTAAACTTAATTCAAATGTTGCTAAATCTTGAATCGTCATCATAATATTACCGGCACCAAGTAAACTACTAAATAGCTCTATTGACGCAATCTGAGTTTCGGTTCCATAATCATGATCCTCATAAAAGTATTCTTTAGCTAATTTTTCATTAGTTGGCAATTCATCCCAAAAATAAGTATGTTCTAATTTTAATGGCTTAAAAATTCTTCGTTTTACAACATTTTGATAACGATCTTGTTCAATATCACTAATAATTCGAGCTAAAAAAGTGTAATTTCCATTTGAATACTGTGCATTACCAATCACGCCAAATTCAGTTGTTGCTACTGAATATTCAAACTGTTCATCTTCAGTTTTTAAAACGTGATCTGGTGCAATTTCAGGCATAAAATACCCTGAACGATGATCAATTAATTGGCGAATCGTTACTTCATCAGATCGTTCAATATCCGGATAAAATTCTGATAATGTTGTCTCATAAGATAGTTTATCTTCTTCAATCAGCTGTGCAATAACAATTGCTGTCATTCTTTTTTGCAACGATGCAATTGGAAAAGCATCTGTTATTGAATTTTTTATTTTTTTATCTGCATCTGCATACCCATATGATTGTTGATAGACTAATTTTTGATTTTGAATCAACGCCACATTTCCCTTTAAATGTGAATCTTTGACTAATTGATCAATTTCTTGACGTTTCGTTTGATTAAAAGCCGTTTCTTTACCAAAATAATTACCAAAATAATTACCAACATAAACACCAAATAAAATAATACCTACTGACAAAATAGCCAGCATACCTATTACTTTGCGTTTACTCTTCATTGTTCACGTTCCTTTTCATTTTAGTCTTCACCCTCAACTTCACTATCGTAACATAAATTAATTTCTCTTAACACAGATACATTACTTACTAAAGAAAGTCTTTACAAAGCGAACGTAAGTTCGTATAATTAAGGTGAAATTTGAGAAAGAAGGGATTTTTTATGCAACTATTTGATTATTCAAAGGAACCACTTAGAGACATTTTAGCTGTTGATGCTAAATCTTTCTATGCTTCTTGTGAGTGTATTAGTCGTGGATTAGATCCTTTAAATACCATGTTAGTTGTCCTTTCTACTGCAGATAATACAGGTAACGGTCTCGTCCTTGCTGCATCTCCTTTGGCGAAGAAAAAACTTAATATCTCTAATGTTTGTCGAGCAGAAGATATTCCGTATCATCCTGATTTAATTTTAGCTCAACCACGAATGGATTTTTATATTAAAGAAAATATGAAATTAAACGCCATTTTTAAAAGATTTGTGGCAGATGAAGATTTACTAATTTATTCAATCGACGAGTCGCTGTTAGATGTGACTAAAACATTAAATTTATTTTTTCCTGATGCAACACTATCTCGAAGTGAAAAACGCAAAGAGTTCGCTAAACTAATTCTCGAAACAGTAACTGATGAGCTAGGTTTATTTTTAACCATTGGCATTGGTGATAATCCTCTACTTGCAAAACTAGCCTTAGATAATGAAAGCAAATATGCCGCTAATTACATTTCCGAATGGCGATATCAAGACGTCCCAAGTAAGGTTTGGCAAATTGAACCCATGACCGACTTTTGGGGCATTGGTCGCAGGATGGCTAAACAATTCAATCATATTGGTATTCTGACGATTAAAGATCTCGCTCATTATAATCCAATTCGGCTAAAAGAACGGTTTGGCATTATGGGACTACAGTATTTTCATCATGCACACGGTATTGATCGCACAATTTTGGCTGAACCTGCTCCTAAGCCAAAAGACACCTCACTTGGAAATAGTCAGGTTTTACCTCGAAATTATCATAAGCAAGCTGAAATTGAAACGGTCTTAAAAGAAATGGCTGAACAGGTTGCAACGAGGATTAGACGTGAAGGCTACCAAACAGAGTGTGTCAGAATTGCAATTGGCTTTGCTTATCATGAAAACGGTTCTGGTTTTTCTAGACAACTAAAAATTCCACGCACTAATTCAACCAAAATTCTGACCGAACACTGTCTCTTTCTATTTAGAAAAAATTATCAAGGACAAGAAGTACGTCACATTTCCGTTCATTACTCTAAATTAGTTCACTCAACTGCTCAACAACTTGATTTATTTGTTCCCTTCGAAGAAAATCTTAAAGATTACGCACTGGATCAGGTGATTGACAATATTCGCAAACAATATGGGTTCACTGCTTTAATCCACGCAAATAGTTTAACTGATGGGGCAAGAAGTATCGCCAGAAGTGAATTAATTGGTGGACATCGTGGTGGTGCAGGAGGATTAGATGGCTTATGACAACTTATCGACATCTTTTAGATACTTATGAAGATCGAAAACGACTAAAATGGGGCGGTTTCTATTTGTCAGATCACACGGCTCTAATTGAAGCCGAAAAAAAAGAGGCGGCCAATCATACGATTGGTCGCCCCTTAATGACTCGAGAGGCAATTGATCAACTTTTAACCTTTGCACAAATGAAACAGCAACCCATTATCATCCAGAAAAATGAGATGGATAAAGAAGGTTATTATCCTGATGATATCACTGGCTACATCAATGGTTATGATTCAATTGGATTATTCATTGGAGAAGAAAAAATTGACTACGATGTCATTCGAAACGTCGAACTGACAACACCTCAAAAGTGGTTTGATTAAGCACCTAAATAACCGGTCGCAAAGGCATCATTATCGATGATTTGGACAGACAATCCCATATATTTAAAATTTGGATTAGTTAACACACGATAATGATCCGGGCTGTTGCGCCACAATTGTAACATTTTTTGAGCTGATTCTTCTTCGCTTAAACGGAAGCCATGACGCACAAGAACTTCACCCACTTCATTCGTAAAAGCTGGATCAACTTCATTTATAACTGTTTTAAACGACTGACCGTTTGGACGGACATGTTCAAAAACTGTTTGAATTTCAGTACTTCTTATTTGAGAACTTTGTTGTAAACTAGCTTGTGGTTGTAACGTATTTAACCCTAAACTTAGTCTAAATTCATTAATTAAATGATATAATTCTTGTTCAATCATAACTTGTCGCTCGCCAACGGATAGCGTTGAGTCTTTAATTTTATTCACTTTGACAGTCAGACCACTACTTAATGTTTCGGCTGATACGACACGTTCATCACTTAAATTAACAAATTCATAAACATCTTGATCTAAGCCCAACTGTTCCATCGTTAAACGTTGGAAGCCTTCAAATAATGGTAGCGTTACTTGTTTTAATTCTTGGTTATTCTCATCGATAACACGAACCAAAATATTGATTGGTTCTGGTTTTCCAAGTACTTCTAATACTAATTTTTGTTGGGCTTGATTGAGTGAAGTGATTGCTTGATTGAGTTGTTGCTGTGTTGCAGCATCATTTTCTAATACGGCGAGCGCTTCGGTAAAGACAGCTTGGAACTCAACCCAACTAACTAATGTATATTTTGTATCCACTTCTGTTTGCAGTGTTAAAAGTAATGTTTGCAATTCTTTCTTAGTCTCTTCTTTTGTTTTTTCTACAGAATCTTTAGGTTCTTTAACTTCTGTTGACTTATCTTCAACTACTTTATCAACCACTGGTAATTGTGGTCTTTCTGTTTTCGCTGAACGATTGTTGTCCGTTTGTTGCTCTTTGATTTTTGCTTGTTCAGTGGCCTTTTTATTCACTATTGGCTGTTTATCATCAATATTCAATACAACCTGCGTTTGATTATTTTGGTCTTTTATCGCAACTGTTTGATGGCTTTCGCCAGTTTTCTCATCCACATAGTGACCAAAAACAAGAACATTTTCAGCATAAATTAAATCAATATTTTGAATTTTATTAGCAGCTGCTAAACGATTAACAGAAATTCCTGTTGCTTCAGAAATAGCTGATAATGTATCACCCCATTTAATCATATACTCGTCACCTTTAATGTCAGCTTTAATCATTGAAGCTGTCCGTGCTACCCAACTTGATTCGCTGGCTACCACTGCTGTTGTACCCACTGCAAGCCCACCAATCACTAAACTTGCCAGACTTAAATATGACCATTTTCCCATTTTAGGACTAAATTTCTTTTTCTTCATTGTCTCCTCCAAAAATTTAATTATTTTTTATTTGATAATAGTAAATTGCCAATTGTGTGCGATCACGTAAAGACAATTTATCCAATAGTAAGCTGATATAATTACGCACCGTTCCTTCACTTAAAAAAAGGGATGCTGCAATTTCTTTATTATTCTGACCTTCTGCTACTTTTAAGAGAATATCCCACTCACGATCAGTTAAATCATTTGGTTTTAATGCCACTGCTGCCTTCTTTTCGGGTTGAATAATGGTATTTAAAGTATCAACAATTTGGGTTCCAAAAACCGTTTGTCCACTACTAACAGCACGAATTGCTGGAATAATACTAGGAAAATCCTGTTTAATTAAATAACCTTTCACACCAATTTTTAAGGCATCATGAATGTATTCCGGATCCAAAAATGTTGTCAGCAACAAAATTTGGGCCGTCGGAAACTCAGAAATAATCTTTTTCGCTGCCGCAATCCCCGTCTCTTCACCCATCCGAATATCCATCAATAAAATATCGGGTTGATGTATTCTAAAGCCTGCGATTGCGTCTTGTGCCGAACTACCAGTTGCAATCACTGTAAAATCAGGTTCGACTTCCAAAATTGTTTTTAACGCCCCTGTCACTAACGGATCATCATCAACTACCATAATGTTCATCACAATCGCCTCCTTTATCTTTTGGTAAAATTACTTGCAATGAAAAACTCTCTGGACTGATATTAACATAAAATTGACCATTTATCTTTTCAATTCTTTGCCGCATTGACATGAGTCCCATTCCTGATTCATTCACAGCACGACGTGTACCATCATCTGTGATATTAACCCGATAAAATGCTGGTAATTCAGTAAAAGTTAAGATTACTTTTGAGCCATTACTGTGTTTTTTCACGTTCGTCAAAGCTTCTTTAATAGTATTAAGCAATGCACGTGACTGTTCCTCAGACAAATTCTTAAAAACTTCACCTTTAATTTGGCAATCAAAAGGTGCCATGTCGGCTGTCATCAAATGGACTCCTTCTATAAAAACAAGTGACTCTTGATGTAAATTATGAACACTCCACCGAATATTATCCATGCCTTGATTTAAGGTGTCTGATAATTTATTTAAACGATCACTTTGCTGTTCATCCTGATTTATGGCTTGAATCGCACCTAATTGGAGTAAAGCACTCGATAATAAGTGACCGACGTGATCATGAATATCGCGTGCAATTCGATTACGCTCTTCCGCAATTTTTATTTGTAACATGGCATCTTGCTCTGTCAATAATTTATCTTGCGCCACCTCTAGTTTTTCTTCTCGTTCCCAGCTATCATCAACAAGATTTGCATAACGTTCACTTAATTTTTCAGCTAAGTTTTGATAATGAGCTAACAAAAAGCCCAGCACGGATAAACCTATTAAAAGAGCAGTATCCACTAGTGAAAAATCAAGCCACATAAATAAAATACCACTCATAATTAACACCAATTGCCGATATGCCAAAGTTTGAAAAGCAAAGCTAAAAAATAAAAGGGCTGGTAAAAAATAAGCAAAGTGTTGATCGTAGAGTATTATGCCTGAAAAACAAACAAGCATTACATAAGTTGCCTTAGTACTAACCAAAATAAACGATAGAAACAAAATACTTACAAGTGGGTAAAGAATATTAATCATTTCCGAAAATTGTTGCTGAAGTAAAGCATACCCTATTAACAAAAAAAGACTGAATTCACCTAAAATAATTAGTCGTTGTTTCATACTCGTCCTTTCAGTATGACATTTGTCATATCACTTTTAGTTAAAACTCACTTTTTTAGATTCCTACGTTTGATTATACTATAAATATAAAATCAATAAAGGTGGTGCTTAAAAATGATTAAGATGACAAATATTGTCAAACGCTATGATGAATTAACAGCCCTCAATCATTTTAATTTAGAAGTAAAATCAGGGGAAATTTTAGGCCTTGTTGGTCCTAACGGCTGTGGAAAATCAACTGCTATTTTTAGTATGCTTGCATTACTAAAAATCGATCGTGGGGAGATTGAACTTTTTGGTGAACCCATGACCCCAACCAGTTATCATTTAAAACAAAAAATTGGCATTGTACCTCAAGAATTAGCGTTTTTTGAAGAGTTAACAGTTAAACAAAATATTGATTATTTTTGTGGACTTTATATTTCTCAAAAAGAGCAACGCGAAACTTTAGTTCAAACAGCTATTGAGTTGGTGGGCTTAGAAGACTTTATTAAATTTTATCCTAAACAACTCAGTGGTGGTTTAAAACGTCGACTTAATATTGCTTGTGGGATTGCACATCAACCAGAACTTATCATTTTAGATGAACCGACTGTAGCTGTTGATCCACAAAGTCGTAATAAAATTCTTGAAAGTATTCGTTCACTTAATAATCAGGGGGCAACTATTGTTTATACAAGTCATTATCTTGAAGAAGTTGAGTCTTTATGTGAAACCATCGTTATCATGGATAGTGGTCAAGTGATTGCTGAAGGTTCAAGTGAAGCATTAAAAGCTATGGTTCGAACTGAAGAAAAATTAATGCTCGATGTTCCATTCGTAACTAGTGAGCAATTGTCAGTCTTAGAAACACTATCTGATGTACAAAGCGTTAATTATGATCATGAAACGTTAACCATCCACACAACCAAATTAAGCCAAAACCTTTTAACCATTTTAGAAACACTTAAAGAAGAAAAAATTCATTACGCCAATCTGCGCACACAAGAAATTACATTAAATGATGTCTTTCTTGCAATAACAGGTAAAGAATTACGTGACAAATAAACGAAGCATAGGAGGTGACGACGATGTGGTTTCATTTATATAAATATCGTTTACGCTGTTTAATAAAAAATAAAGCTTTACTCTTTTGGACCTTTATCTTTCCCATTCTTTTAGGTGGTATGTTCATGCTTTCCTTTAAAGATATTGATAAAAATAGTCCCATCACTGATATTCCGGTTGGAATTGTGACACCTGAAAATAAAAACTCAGAACTCACAAACTTTACGAAAATTTTATCGCAAGTTGAAATCAATCAGAATAAAAAATTATTTAAGGTAAAAAACTATCCCACTCATGACAAACTACAAAAAGATTTTATCGAGAATAAAGTTGCTGGCTATTATTCTTTAGATACGGAAGATAAGTTACAGCTTACAATCAATGAGCAAGATACACCACAACTTATTTTAAAAGATTTTTTAAATCAATATGAGCAAAGCAAAGAAATGATGCGTGAAGTTAAAACAACAAATTTCAACTTTTCAAATGAAACTTTAGTCGACACAAAAATTGGCAAAACAAAACTTTCAACAGGTGATTTTTATTTCTTTACGTTAATTGGGATGACGATTCTATATGGTTTCATGTTTGGCGTTTTAAATGCAAACGATCAACAAGCAAATCAATCAATGAAAGGAATCCGTCTAACCTTAATTCCAAATAATAAACTCATTGTCAGTTCAGCCAATCTCTTGTCTAGTTTTTCTGTCTTTTATGTTGGACTTCTGTGTGTGATTGCTATTTTTTACTTTTTATATCAAGTTAACTTCTCTGGTTATTGGGGACCTCTTTTGCTGATTGCTGCTCTAGGATCATTAAATTCAATTACATTAGGAACACTGATTGGGACTATTCTTTACAAATGGAATTATAATCAAAAGCTTGGTTTAGGTATTAGTATCACAATGATTATGAGTTTATTTGCTGGAATGATGGGTACAGAACAAATCAAATATTGGATTGATCTGAACTTACCTATCCTTGGAAAAATCAATCTAGTTAACTTAGTGAGTGACAGCATGTTGCAACTTTTTCTATCCAACAATTATCATGGATTAGCACGTAATCTTTTATGGTTAAGTGGCTTATTCCTAAGCTGTTTAGCTTTAAATATCATGCTTGAAAGGAGAGTTCAATATGACAGTCTTTAAAGCGACAATTCAAGTTCTAAAAAAGAATAAAGTTAATTTATTAATTGGTATTATTGGAACTTTTTTCCTAATTTTTTTCATGTCGATGCAATTATCAAGTTCTAAAATAAGCGAACCTAAAGCAAAGATTGCCGTTATTACGAAAGAGAAAACTCCTTTGACTGATTCATTTACAAATTACATTGCCAAAAACCAAGAACTTGTTACACTAAAAGATACCTCTGAAGAAGGGGTTAATGATGCCTTATATTTCAGATTAGTCAGTTATGTGGTTTGGTTACCTAAAGACTTAGAGACAAAATTAATCACAGACAAAGACTTAGCCTTAAAAACAAAAACACAACCTAATAATTCTAAAGGTCAATGGATGGATAGGGTTGTCAATCAGTACTTTAATACCTATCTCACACTTGCTAAACAAAATCCCGATGAAGATATGAATAAACTGATTGCTAAAACAGAAAAGATATCTTCAGCAGGTGGGCAAATTAAAATTGATCAGAGTTTCCAACAAAAACAAAAAAGAATCTTAACGGCCGTCGTTTTTAATACATTGTCCTATGGTCTTTTCATCATCATATTTTCTAGTTTTGGTATTATAAGTTATGCCTTTAATCGTAAGAGTATTCAAGTCAGACAACAGTCTGCACCTCTTTCTCCACTTAAATTAACTCAAAAAGTTCAAAGTAGTACCTTATTATTTATCAGTATGATTTCAATCTTATTTATCGGACTTCTCCTTGCCTATACTAGGCCGGGATGGAATTTAACAACTGGCTTACTTATTATCAACTCACTTTGTATCATCAGTGCAATGATTAGTATTACAGCTTTTGTCACCAGTCTCATCTCTAACCCTGAAGTCGTTTCCGGTGTCAGCAACATTGTCGTGATGGGAAGTTGTTTTATTGGTGGTGTTTTTTTACCAGTTACCATTCTACCCGATATTGCTCAAAAAATTGGTTCATTTACGCCAACGTACTGGTTCACCCAAAACAACCAGCTGATTGGTGAAACACTTACTTACACAAAAGAAGTCACAACCCAATTTTTCCAACAGTGCTTAATCATTCTAGCTTTTACAGCAGCCTTTATTGTCTTACAAATGATCGTTAAAAAAGGGAAAAGACTACCTGTTTAACAGTAAAATTAGAATCTCTAACTACCAGTTTATAGTTGTTAGAGACTCTAATTTTCACATATTTCCGAAAACAATCAGAAAATGTGGCATTTTTAGTTTTCTAGTGTATACTTGAAGCACATCAAAAAAACGAGGTGAACATCACTTGAAACGAATATACACAGAATTCCAAGAAACACGACATTTAGGTGATGATTTCTTGAGATGGCTCTTAATTAGAAAGCTCAAAGGATTCCAACAATTAATCCTTATTGGTGCTTTAATTGTGATTTGGCTACTTGTTGCACCTTATCTTACTTTCTGGTTATGGTTTTTTAAAGCGAGTTTAGGCATCATTGCACTGTCCTTAATAGGATCACTATTCTTCAAAATAAAAAAATAATCATCTTTCAACGCTAACCGAGTTTCGCGTTTGAAAGATGATTATTTTTTATTGGAGACCTTTAAGTTTTTGCCAGACCGATAACGCATCTCGCATTCCTTTAACATTATGCACTCTTACAATTTCAACCCCTTTATTTAAAACATAAAGGGACGCTGCAATTGATCCAAAATCACGTTCTTTGGGATTTGTTTCACCTGTTAACTGTGCAATTGTACGTTTTCTAGAGACACCATATAACAATGGATAATCTTCAAAACGGAATTTTTCAGGCGAAGCAATCATTAATTCGTTCTCCGCCACTGATTTATGAAACCCAACGCCTGGATCAAAACTAATATTTTCAGGCTTGATTCCTAACTGTTGGCACAATTTAATTTTTTCTTCAAAAAAGTTTTGCAAGTCAGTGACCACGTCAACCGCTTCATTGCGATAGCGTGAATGCATGAGAATAACGGGAATATCGTAATGAGCGACCACCTCACCCATTCCAGGTTGATCCAATCCTTTAATGTCATTAATAATGGTTGCACCGGCTTCAATCACAGCTTCGGCAACTTCAGGAAAATATGTATCAACTGAAATTGGCAAATCAGTTATTTTTCGTAATTCTTTCACGATTGGTAGCACACGATTTAACTCTTCCTCTTGCGGAATTTCAGTATAACCAGGACGCGTTGATTGTCCGCCAATATCAATAATATCAACACCTGCTTCAATCATTTCTTTTGCATGAATGATAGCTTTATCTGTTCGACTAAAATCACCACCATCAGAAAATGAATCTGGTGTCACATTCAAAATGCCCATAATTTGATCTTTTTTTGCTAACATCTTAATTTATCCTCTCTAACAACGACTTAAATGCACGAACTCTTGGACTTAATATGTCTCGCTGCTCTGCGGTCATCTCAGCTAAAGTTTGATTATAACCATCTGGTATTAATAGATAATCAAAACCATAGCCTTCTTGTCCTCTTTGACTTTTTGCAATAGTTCCCAATAGTTCTTTTTCTTCAATCAAAAAATTCGTTTCCGATACATAATAAATGAGACTTGCTTTTAAAATAAAGCGTCGATCCGTTTCACCGGCTAAAAGTTCAAGTATTTTTTGATTCATTTCATGATCAGTCGCACCTTTTTCAAAAAAGCGTGATGTCTGAATACCTAGTACTTGTGGTTTAGCAACAAGCTCTAAACCACCATCATCACCAATTACAGGCTGTTTAATCTTGTGACCAATTGTTTCTGCCTTAATTTTAGCATTGGCTAAATAATCTGTTCCTGTTTCTAATATATCAATTGGTTCTGATAGTTCACGATACGACGCAATCGCAAGCTCTGGCTTAAAACTTTGAATTTCTTTAATTTTTTTTGGATTATTACTTGCAATATAGATAGTCATTTTAATCAAGCGCTTTTAAAAAGTCATTTTTTAGTTCACGATCTTCTTTTAAGACTCCCTCATAATGGAATGTTTTTGTCATACTTCCGCGAGCTTTAGCGCCACGCATTGACATACACATATGTTCAGCTTCAATTGAAACAGCCACACCTTTTGTTTTAACTTTTTCAGTTAAAAGGTTAGCAATCTGAATTGTCAAATCCTCTTGTACATTAGGACGTTTCGCACAAAATTCAACCATACGGGCAACCTTACTTAATCCTAGTACTTTATTATCAGCTGGAATATAAGCAACATGTGCTTTTCCATAAAAAGGTAATAAATGATGTTCACACATTGAATAAAATTCAATATCTTTAACTAACACCATGTCATCATCATTCATACTTGGAAATACTTTATAGTTTGTAAATTCTTTTTCGCGTACTGAAGAAAAAACTTCTGCATACATTTTTGCTACACGTTTTGGTGTTTCCTTCAAGCCATCACGATTAACATCTTCTCCAATTGCATCTAAAATAACTTTTACAGCTTCTTCAATTGCTCTATGTTGTTCTTCATTCATTGTCTTTACCAACTTTCATTTGTATTTCGGACTTCAGCTTTATTACCTGTTTCATTCATCCACTCATCAAGTGACTTACCTAGTAATTGTTCGTTGGGATAAACATCTTTTAACGGCATTAATACAAATGACCGTTTTGTTAATTCTTTATGTGGAATCGTCAAAACTTCCTCATCCATCGTGATACCATCCATCAGTAGGATATCGATATCAATAGTACGGGGACCCCAATGAATCAAGCGTTCCCGATTTAGAGATGCTTCCACTTGATGAATGCTTTCCAATAAAGAAAAGGGTGCTAGAGTCGTTTCAATTTCAACAGCACTATTTAAAAAATTATCTTGTTCAACACCGCCATAAGGGTCCGTTTCGTAAATCTCGGCTTGCTTGGTCACCTGAACACCCGGAAGTTGATTCAAACGTTTGACCGCTTCGCGTAAATAATTCATCCGATCACCAAGATTACTGCCTAAAGCTAAGTATGCTTTCATTATTGGTACTCTCTTTCCATTTCAACTTCTACATTATCAAAGAACCCGGCAATGGGAACGTGATATTTTCGTACACGAACAATCGCATGCGTTAATAAATCTCCATATTTTTCACCCAATAAATCTAAGACATGATAAGTAACAGCTTCAATTAAATCAAACGAATGCGTTTCCAAATATTCTTTAACGTCAGTATAGACATCAGCATAGCTAATTGTTTGATGTAAATCATCAGTTTTTCCTGCTTCTGTCATTGGCAATGTTAGTTCAATATCAAGTTCTAATTTTTGACCTAAAACTTTTTCTTCTCCCATGACACCGTTATATGTATATACAAGCATGTTATTAATACGAACTTTTCCCATATTAATTCACTCCTTTAAAAAATTTAGATACGCTCATTATAGCACAGCACTCTCGATAATAAATCGTTTGTTTTTGATTATTTCCTTTATTATTAAAGGTTTATTTAACATATATTCTGTGATGAAAATCTCGATTTCTACAATTACATCTCAGCTGATTTCAAAACTATAAACAAAGGCATGTAAAATATTTTAGTTTTTTTAAATAATACACAAGTTTTTTATTTAATCCAAAAAGCAAATATTTAAAGACTAACTAGCTAAAATAAAGGACTAGAAAAAACGTGTAAAGACCTAAGTTTTAACCTTTACATACTTTCCACACAAAATAACTTTTACTATGTTCATTAAATCATAAGGACGTCAAATAGCCGTCATTTTTTTATCAAAAAAACTGTGAATAAATTTTCTTTAACGAAAATTTATTCACAGTCACTCTTTATACACTAGTAAATTTTTAACTATTCAAATTAACCTAAAATGCCAAATGCACTTAATGCAATTGATAAAATTAAGACAATCCAGATTACACGAGTTGAATTTAATTTCTTTTGACCTAACATCCAATATGTTAAAAGTACAAGTAATACTGGTACTAAGGCTGGTAAAATTGCGTCTAATGTATCTTGGATAACTAATTCCACACCATTTTTCTTATATACCAATGGTACATTTGCTTTAACAACTGAAGGAATTAAGGCACCAATAACGGTTACCCCTAAAACTGTTGCTGCATTTGTAAATGCGTTTAACTTGTCTTTAAGAGTCGTTACTAATTTCACACCTTGTTGATAACCCATTGGTAATAATGCTGCACGACCAAATAGTAAAGCGATATTAGCGATAATCCAAATGATACAGCCGACAACTGAACCACTTTGGGCCAATGTTCCAGCGATTGATCCAAAAATTGTACCCCAGATAACGTGGAATAGTGAATCACCAACACCTGCTAATGAACCCATCAAAGCTGTTTTCAAAGCGACAATTGTATCTTTAGCTTTATAACCATCTTCTTCTTCGATTGCAACATCAATCCCCATAATTAAGTTACCGAAAATTGCGTTTGTATTAAAGAATTGGTTATGCGTTCTTAACATATCTTGAAACTCTTCGTCATCATCACCATAGAATTTTTCCAAAGCTGGTAAAATACCATATAAGTACCCAGAACTCATCATACGTTCATAGTTCCAGTTTAACTGACTACCTAAAATGTAACGCCAGCTCATACTGTTTAATTCTTTTTTCGTCATTTTTTGATTTGTATTTGTATTACTCATCGCCATCAAATCCTCCCTCAAATGTTGATTCATTTGCGCTTACTGCTTGAGCTTCGCTTCCGCCATTTTTGCTATCTCTTTTGAAAACAATCATTGCTGCAACTAAACCAATAATAGAAACACCTAACATTGGTACTTGTAAGTAAGCTGCTAAGAAAAAGCCTAAAAGCAAGAATGGAATATATTGTTTTGTTGGTAAGTAGCGTAATAAAATTCCTACCCCAACGACTGGTAAAACGCCACCTGCTGTTTTCAAGCCTGTCATTAACCATTCTGGCATACTTTCAGTCATTGCAACGACTGCAACATCACCAAGAATAAGCATTAACAGAATTGGAATAGCTCGAGAGAATCCCCAAAGAAATGAACCAGATAACACTAATCTCGGAATGCGTTTGATTTGCATTTTTTCAATTGCAGTATCAATACGGTGTAGTAAGAAGACATTACAGAATCGTGCAACAACGTCTAGTTGTAACATCAACAGTGATACAGGAACGGCAAGTCCAATCCCATATTCAGGTCCTTTACCTGAAATAACTGCAAAAGCTGTACCTAGTACTGCTCCTGTGAAATAGTCTGGAACTGATGCACCACCAAAGGCTGCAATCCCAAGTCTCATCAATTGTAGTGTTCCCCCAACCATCAAGCCGGTTTTAAGATCTCCCATAATTAAACCAGAAATCATCCCTGCAATCGCGGGTTGAGTTAAAGTATTTGAAATAAGTGAATCATTAATCGCAATAAATGCATAAACTGTAATAAGAATAATTTGGTACGTTGCTAAATGCATGTTCTTCCTCCTATGTTAACGTCTTTAACGTCTCATTTTTTCGATAAAATTAATTGATGGATCATTTGGTACTAATTGTGCCGTAATTTCAATTCCTTTAGTAATCAAGTTTTCAAAAACAACTTCCTCGTCTTTTGTCACTTGAATACTCTTCGTTACTTCTCTAGAACCTTCTTTATGACTCATGTTTCCAACATTGACAGTTTTAAGTGTTCCACCTGCTTCAACATAGCGTAAAACATCAGTTGGATTTTTGAATAGTAGGAAGATGCGTTGGTTACCATATTTTCCACTTTCAACATTTTTTGCAGCTTCTTCGACAGTTAACACAGATAGTCTCATTGTTGATGGCGCTGCCATTCTTAGTGAAGATTTTTGCAATGAATCTTGACTTGCTTCATCATTGATTACAACAATACGTTGAGTGTTCAAGCTTGTTGACCAAATCCCTGCGACTTGACCATGAATCAATCGTTCATCAATTCGGACATTGACGACGTTTGCTTTGCCTTTAAACTCCGCATATTTTTCTAAATCAATTTCAGCTTTTGATGTTTCGGTTTCAACAACTTTTCCTTTAACATCAGCAATACCAGTTTTAGCTGTTCCCAGTAAGTCTTTGATTGTAGCGCTATCATTTAAGGTCGCTTCAATAACCAACGGAAGTGATAAACCAGCGATAATGTCTACTTGTTCATTCTCGGCATAATTTTTGAAAGCTACGTTACATGGTGTACCACCCAATAAATCAGCAATGATTAATACTGGTGTATTAAGGGCTTTCATTTTTTCTTTTAAATCATTTTCAAACTGAATGTTATCTCCGTCTTCTCTCAATGACACTACAGAAACATGTTCCTGTTTTCCAACAATCATCTCAAGACTAGATTTAACTCCTGCAGCCATGTCCCCGTGACTGACTAATACTATATTTCTCATTAAATCCCTCCTAATTTCAACCACTCTACTTAACATATTATGTTGAACAAACTTAATATATCATACTTCAATTCTATTGTAAACCTAACATCTTAACATGTTATCTTTTTTCGCAATTTATTTTAAAATTGCGGTTGTTGTCTAAAATTAGCTGATATTGATTAAGATTAGTTAACATGTTATGCTTATCATGAAGTTTTAATGGAAACGAGGAATAATCCGTGATATCAAAATATCAACAAATCATCCAAGACTTACTAGTTGAAATAAAAAACCATACTTTTATCCCAGGTGATCGTTTTTACTCTGAGTCTGATCTTAAAAAAAAATATTCTGTCAGTTCGATTACTGCTGTAAAGGCATTAAATGAATTAACAAATATGGGCTACCTTTACCGCATCCAAGGAAAAGGTACTTTTGTTTCTAAATCTAAAGTTTCTCAATCTGTTAAGTTTTCAGACATTGAGCTCCATTCTTTAGATGCTGAAGAAATTAAAGTATTAGCTATCACTGAAGAACATGATCCAAAGATATTAAAAGAATTGAAATTGGCTACTGATGACTCATATTATAAAATCGTGCGTGTTCGTTCTGCGAATGGCGTTCCATTTATTATGCACATGACGCATCTACCAAAAACACTAGTTAAAGAACCTCTTGATAAAAACTTAAATAGCTATGCCAGTATTTACGAAAAAATTAGAAAAGATTTTCAGATTGATTTATATTCATTGGCCTCGACTGAGACAAATGAAATAGTCTTCCCTGATGATCCAGAGATACTAAATCATCTCAATTTAAGTTTTAGAGAACCAGCAATCAAGCAAGTTAAACATTCTTATTTGAAAGATAATAGTGTTGCTGAGTATATTGTTAGCTATAAGCACTGGAAAGCATTTAAAACTAAAATAGAAGTAGAAGCTGAATAATCAGTTTCTACTTCTATTTTTTTACGCTAAATACTTTGGCTTATCACAAAAAGATACTTCAGAAATTTCAACACCTTCTGTTTCAAAGATCACAACAGTATTTTTGCCAATATTTAAAAAGTCTTGTGGACAATATAGTGATAAATGTGGCCCTTGATTCCAATAACGTCCAATATTAACGCCATTAACAACCACTGCACCTTTACCGTAGTTAGAACAATCAATAAAGGTATCACCAATCTGCTCTAACTCAAATTCAACCTGATAAAATGATGGTTGTGCACTATTTTTACCAGCAGAATAATCCACTCTTGCAAGTTCTTCTGGTGTTAATGTAACAGGGTAGTGATAATAACCTTGATGGAAATGAATATCTTGCATGACACCATTTCGAATCCCTTTCATTTGAGTTGGATTGTTCAATTTAAAACCATAATTCACACGGCCCATATTTTCAATCAAGATATCAACATTGATTGTATCTGTATTCTCTTGGCCTGCAATCATCAATTCTTTGCCATTCGTTTCTTGATATTGGGTTGTTTGCCAATTACCATCTGTAAAAATTTGAATCCGGTCACTAGCTTCAACCACTTTAAATTTATTTTCATGACCATAATAAGGTAGAGTCATTGAATAAAGCATATAACCATACCCATTACTTGCCTTTTCCATTGTTAAGGGGTATGGCGAATAAATCGGTTCATCAACTAATGCTTCTTTGGTATTAAATAAAGACACACTATCCGTTACTGGATAAGTTCCTAAAGCAATGTTTTGCTTCAAACGTGGTTCACTTTGCCAAGCCATTGGGCAAACTTCCTTAATTGCTTTTTGAACGGCATAGTATTTTTCTGTCGGCTCGCCGCTTTCATTTAACAAGGCATCGTAATCATAACTTGTGACTTGTGGTAAATCCATTGTTTCCCGTGCTGAACAACCATTGTAAAAACCAAAATTTGTACCACCATGAAACATGTATAGGTTTAAAGAGCCAATTTCAAGCATGTCTTTCACTTCATCGGCTAAGTCTTGAGCATCTCGTTTAATAATCGGTTCACCCCAACGGTTAAACCAACCATCCCAATACTCCATACACATAATTGGCCATTTCTTATTATGTTTTTCCATAAACTCACGCATCACTTGACCATTTTCTTTCGAACGACTACCAAAATTACCCGTCACAAAAATATCGTCATCAATCAATGTGCCTGCATCTAAAACTTCTGGCCAAGAACCATCTGAGGTAAACAGTGGAACATCAATTCCATATTTTTCCATTAGTTTTTGTGTCTGACGTAAATAATCTTTTTCCATGCCGTATGACCCATACTCATTTTCAATTTGCATCATAATTACCGGACCACCATGTGTAATTTGAAGTGGGGCTAATTTAGGAATTAAAACCTTAAAATAATTATCAACTTTTTGCATAAAAACTGGATCAGTCGAACGTAAACGAATACCTCTTTCGTGTAAAATCCAAGCCGGTAATCCACCGAATTCCCATTCCGCACAAATATAAACAGACGGTCTTAAGATAACCATCAAGCCTAATTCTTGAGCTTTTTTTACGAATAACTCAATATTTTTGAGTCCTTCAAAATCAAAAACACCTTCTTCAGGTTCGTGGATATTCCATGGTATATAGGTTTCAACAGTGTTTGCACCTAATGCTTTTAAATTATATAAACTGTCTTCCCACTGTCTAGGTGTCATTCTAAAATAATGAATGGCGCCACTAATTATTTTAAGTGGTTGACCTGCTAGAATAAAATCTTCTTTTATTTCAAATACTTTCATCGCTTTATTCAACTCCATTACCAATATTTTTTCCAATTATCATTTGCCAAGCGCATTAACGCTTCAAAATAAAAATAATCGCCCCACAGATTTGGTTCATCAATCCCTTTTCCCTCAGCATGAGCATAAACGCCATGTGCCAACAATCCTTCATTGGCTTCATCAAGTGTTGTTGCGTAATGTTCACCTAATTGATAAACCATACCTTTTGCAAGCGATTTTGCTTCAGAGTACCCATCCACATGACTTGCTTCCAATAAACCGCAAGCTACAACTGCTAGTGAAGAACTATCTTTATCTGATGGCTGTTTATCATTAAAATCAAAATCCCAATATGGCACTAAATCTTTTGGTAGATTTTCGATAAACACATCAACAATCGTTTGATAAATTTGTGGCATACTTGCATTTTCAAGGAAACTCTCAATTAACGGAATACCTAAAACGCCCCAACTTTGACCCCGAGCCCAAATGGATTGGTCACCATTACCTTGATGTGTTGCACCATGAGATGGTTGACCGTTCTCAGGATTAAAATAATAAGTATGAAATGTGGTTCCATCTTCCCGAATTACCGTATTAATTAATGTATGATAATGTTTTTCAGCTACTTCTTGATATTTTCTATCTCCAGTTAATTCCGTAGCTTTAAACAAAAGTGGTAAATTAATTAGTGAGTCAATAATAAGTCGATATTCTTTAGGCTCACCGTATTTTCCCCAAGCCTGAATAAAATTTCCTTTTGGTTGAAAACGTGCCATTAGCACATCGGCAGCTTGTATTAATTGGGTGCGACACACTTCTTTTTCTGTTAATTGAAAACCAGCACCCGCTGAAAGGCTATATAAAAAGCCAATATCATGATGATCAAGTACAAAATGAGTATCTAATCGTTCTTGGAATGACTTTATATTCTCCATAGCTTGTTCTAAAAAGACATCTTCATTGGTCCATTCGTATGCTAACCATAGCATTCCTGTCCAGAAACCATTGGTCCAATCATCATTTGGTTTAATTCGATAAACCCCATTGGTGCCACAGGCAGATGGGAATTGATTACCAAAACGTTTCATATTAATCTTGAGTTTAGCAATGCAACGATTTATCTCTGAAATTAACCACTGTTCATCGACAGCCTGTCCTAATTTAATTAACTGTTCTTTATTATTTTGAAGCGTCATCTTTACACCCTCTTAACTTATTAACATATTAACTTATCTGAGTATATCCTATTTAGAAATAAAAAGCTAATATTTTCAGATTTCTTCTCTAAATAAACTCTTCAATTTTACATTTTTCATGTTAAATCCTTGTTAAATTAACACCATAACATAATATGTTAACTTAAGACTATCAAATCCTAAAAAAATAGCCTTCCTTATTTAAGGAGAGCTATCGGTTTACTTTTTATTCAATTTGAGCTTCAATTTTACTTCTAATCATCAACATTTCATTCTCTAAATTAGAAATTGTAGTTGCAGTTTGTTCTAAACGTCTCGACAAATCTGGATCATCCGTCTCTAGCTTATAACGTAAACCATGCTCTAAACTTGCCCAAAAATCCATCGCAATTGTTCGGATTTGCAATTCAACTTTAATACGTTTAGTTTCTTTAAAGAAGAAAACAGGAATTTCCAAAATAACATGTAAACTACGATAACCACTAGGTTTAGGATTTTTTATATAGTCTTTGATTTCTAAAACTGTTACATCACTCTGAGCTGCCAATGAATCCAGAACAGCATAAATATCATCGATATAAGAGCAAATCATTCTAATTCCAGCTACATCAGATAGTTCTTTTTCTACTATTTCACGAGAAAATTGCAAATCCTTACGCTCTAATTTTTTAACAATACTTTCAAGTGATTTTACGCGAGTTTGAATTTGATGAATCACATTTTTACGACCAATAGTTCCTGGATTACTTAATTCACGATCAATAATTTTCAATTTCGTTTCAATTTCATCAATCGCCGATTGATAATAAATAAACATTCGACCGTACTCATCAATAATCTGTAATAGTGTATCGGGTTGTTTATTTCTTTTTTCAAGTACTTTAACAAGTTCTTCCGTTGGAATTTCCATATGCACACTTCCTTATTCATATCATTTAACATAAGTTTATTCTAAACGCCAATTATGAAAAATGTCTTAATAAAAAAGATAGAATTGTTGAAAAATCACAATCCTATCTTTCATTTTTTTCTTTCGCCATCCTATTTTGTTTGTAGAACATATCAAAACTTTCTTCTCTTTCACGCTCACGTCTTTCCGATTTATCAATAAGATTACTCCTAATTCGAATCGATAAGAAGGCTAAAATCAAACCAACTACAATAAAGATTAACATAATTCCAACCGTCATTGGGAGCATACCATTTATAAAACTAGTGACTAAATCAAAAAGATTTTTTTGACTCAAACCAATTCGATTAATAGGATTAAAGAATTTCAGTATGATTGCTAAAAAAATATAAAGAATACCTGTACTTAAATTAGCATACGCAAAAAATCTTAACAAAACATGTTTATGTTTATGACTAGCAAAATAAAGTAAAACCAGCATTACAATAAAAATTATACCTAATATTCCTAAAAGTTTAAAGATTTGATGTCTAAATCTTTCCGCCTTCAAACCTATTGTTGGTACTAATGGTAGGCGTATATTTGAATCATAAATTTCATAACTTTTATCTAAAAAAAACTCAATCGATTGTTTATTATTTTGATCAATTACTTTGTTTTCTTTTTCCGCATAATTTTCAATTGCTTTTCTGACTGAATCCTTAATCGGTTTTTCATCTGTTTTATATCCATCACCACTAAAGGAGTGTTGAATAAACAGAGTAAAATCTTTGGCGACTTGTTCTGAGCTAATCGCATTCTTTAACCCATCCTTATTAATGCCACTCGCCATACCTAAATCTTGAATTGCTTGATTAATCTGAGTCGTTGTCTCATCGTAATACTTAACTTTATCTGCAGTATCTATTAGATAGTCACTTGAGGTAATTGTTTGTCGTGTCAAAATAAGAAAGGAAAAAAGAAATAAGACCATAATCAAAATAATCGTTAATAACCCTTGGTATAGGGCACTAAATTTCTTTTGCAACAATCGTTCCTCCTAGTGTTCCGCATTAATCATTTTACCAGAAATTAAATCAGCATATACAAATAAACGTTCGTCTGTTAAACCAATCATATCAATAGGATAACAAGTATAGAAGATTACTTTATTTGTATCTTGCTTTTTATATAATGTTTTAATTGCTTCTGGGTCATCAAAACGTAATACTTTTTTATCTGTTACTTTGTATTTATATGTCTCATAATTCGTTTGAATGGTAATTTGATCACCTCTAACAACTTTATCTAAAGATGCTAGTTCATTCGTGTTATGTCCTCCGATTAAAGTTGTTCCTTTTTCACCAGGAAAAACACTACCATTGAATTGCCCAACACCATTTCGTAGATCTTCTGCAGAATCACCGTAAATTAATTTGGCTTGAACATTAAATTTATCAATAATCACCATTCCAAATTGCGTTCCCATTAGGGGATATTCAATTTTACTTGAAGGTAACTCTTTGTCATTATTTATCGGTTCAATTTTTTTGCGTTCCGCTTCAGATTTAAAAATAGATTCATTTTTCTTTTTTGTTGTCTCATTATTACCTTTTGTCGAAACAGCACTATAAACAACTTCTGCTCGTTTATAAAAAGGAGAAAGCATCAATGCTAATAAAAGCAAGCTAAAAAAAGAAAAAATTATGGGCATATAGACATATGCCAATAATTTATTCTTACGCATTAATTGTACTCCATTTACGACTTTGTAATACTGCTAGGCCCAATGTTGAAGCTGCTAAACCAGCTAAGACAACATAAAACATTGTGTAATTGCCACCTGTTGTTTTAACAATTGGGTTTTTTCCATTTGTTGGCACATAAACAGTATTAGTTTGATTTTTTGTATTTGTTACAACTTTACCATTTTCATCCATACGAGCATCAAGTGCTTTCCATGTTGCTGCAACATAATAACCAACTTGTTTTTGAACATCTCTAGGTAATTGTTTTAATAAATCGTTTAAACTATTTGCTTGGATATTTCCTGCATTGTCCATTACTAATTGACGAGCTGCATTGATATTTCCAACTACCTGATCGACTGTTGATTTACTGTAATCATAAGATTTCAAGTCGTTTTCTGCTTGTTGAATATCTGTTGCGTCAAAATAAAATGTTTGACCGTTAGCAGTTACTCCCTGGTTCAGCGCATCCAAAATACGTTGTTCGTCAGCAGTGATAGCACCTTCTGCATGAGCCATCATTGGGAAAAGTAATACTAATCCAGCCATTACTAATAATTTTAAAAATCGCTTCATACTTAAAATTCCTCCTTTTTTATATAGACACTTAGTATTATATCATGTTCTATAACATAAATGAAGATATAAAAAGACGTTTTTTGTTTATGACAACGATTTAAATAACGGTATTTTTTACTACAGAAATTTCATTGCAACTTATAAAGTTTTCGTATACAATGGAAACGTTGTCATTATTATAGAGGAGGATTTTTACATGTTAGAACAATCACTAGTTATTATCAAGCCTGATGGCGTGAAAAAAGGAATTATTGGGGAGATCATCACCACATTTGAAAAACGTGGCTTGACCATCAAAGAAATGAAGATGACGACACTTGAAACAGATGTTGTTAAAGAGCACTACGCTCACTTGTCAGATAAACCGTTCTTTCAAGATGTTATCGATTTTATGATTTCTGGGCCCGTTGTCTGCTTAATTTTAGAAGGACCAAGCGGAATTAGTGTTATTCGTCAAATGGTTGGAGCAACTAACCCACTTGAAGCAGCACCTGGAACAATCCGTGCAAACTTTGCATTTGAGTCTGGTTCAAACGTGATTCATGCTTCCGACTCAGTCGAAGCAGCAAATGATGAAATTAAACGTTTCTTTGCATAAAAAGTAGACGTTTTAGTCGAAAGAAAGGGTTAAGAACGTAAATGTTCTTAACCCTTATTTTTATATAAAAAAGACCATACCCGATTGACAGATATGACCTAGCGTATAAAGAGAGTGTTAAATTTTAAGTATTTAATAGAAAAATACTATATAATTCTCAACCAAATTCATTATAGCTTTTTTTTTTAAAATAAACAACATTTATTATTGTTTTAAATTGCAATTTGTTAAATAAATAACAAAGAGAACAGATTGTCTATTTTTGTATTAAGATTATGCTCACTTAATGCATCAAATCACACTTTTAAGGGTAAACTAAAAGTACTGATAGGTAAAGTTCTACTTTACTTGTTTATCAGTACTTTTCATTACTTTTAGATTAGTCTTTAGCTATAAAATTAATGCACAAAGTTGTCCTATTATTTTAATTATAGTTATATTGGTCTATTCAAAAGATCATCATTGTCGGACTAGTTCAATTTGACTATCTTGTAAAATAACAACAATTTTATTTCTGGATTCTTTCTCTATTCTTACTTTAGAAGAGCTACCAAGCATCATACCCCATAACTCGCCAATTGCTCCCTTAGAAAATTTACTAAAGTTTAAATCAATCTTTAAATTCTTACCGTCTTTATGTATTGCTTTTATAAAACTATTAATTTCTTTATTTGTTAAAATACCACTTTCCTTGAACTCCAAACGTAGTTCTTCATAAAAGGCATTTTCAGTTTCGTTTTCATCAAAGAAATTCAAAAACGTTCCTTTTATTTTCGTCTCGGACAAATCGATAGAATACTCTTTACTTGCTTCTTTATTAATTTTTCCAGAAATCACTAGATCATCAAATTCATCCTGCAAAGTTAAATTAACTTTACTTCCTTTTATTTTTACGATCCCTGAAAAATTATCTTTATTTTCAGCAGCCCAAGTTCCGTTCAATGGATTTTGATTAAAAAATACAACTGCGCCGATTAAAATAAGAATCGTTAAGCATACTACAATAATGTTTTTTTGAATCCAATTTATAATTCGATTGTTTTTGGATTTTTCAACAGGTACATTATTATTTTGAACAAGTTCTTCGTTTTGAGTATCTACGGAAGGTTGTACCTCAATTGAATGTTCTTCAACTAGTGTGCCACATTCTAAACAAATTTTTTCATGTTCTTCTAAAATCTTTCCACAATTACTGCATTTTTTACTCATATATCCACACCTGCTTTTCTTCACTATTGTACTAACTTTAATTTTTGCATATCGTTGTTTAAATAGCAAGAGGTATACTTCAGTTTTAGATAAAAATGGCTGCAATGTAAATCTCTTAGATTATATTTAATTGAGCTAATTTCATAA
>NZ_SDGV01000019.1 GCF_004795745.1 Vagococcus silagei
TTTTGAAATAATGCAACCAATGGTGTTAGTTCTAATGGGGAGAAAATTTCTTGATATTTCGCTTCAATCTCAAGTTCTTGTAAAATTTGGATGTCAAAAAGTGTTGGTTGTTGTATGATAGACATAGGAATCTTCCTTTCTGTTTAAGAGTCTGTCAGGACATCATAATTATAACAGATGGGGAGGTTCTTATTTTTATTGTTTTTAGAACGCTAATGTATCAAGGCATCATAATTATGAAATTAGCTCAATTATAGTCGTTAAAATCAATTTTTTGTTTTGTACCATCCATGGTTGTGATATCATACGACGGCTTTTGAAAATCGACGCATCAGCAAAGTGTGTTGAAACATCAGGCGTGCCAACAACAGGTTGCTTCCACAAATACAACGGCATATTTTCCATCGTTAAACTAATATCATTATATGACCAACTATGAAATACATTGCCACGTCTAGAACTACCTAAACGCCCATGATATAGCACGTCAAATTCAGCAGGATTATTCACCCAAATATCTAATAGATAGGAATAAATCGTACCAAAAGTTACATTACTTCCACGTGTTTCTGCGTGAAATACTGCTCCAGGATTAACACTAACAACAGCCCGTCCTGATTCTGTTCCAATTAATTTTGGTTTATCAGAAACGGTTGATCTCAAGGCTGAACCATAGGCTTGACCATAAAATTTACCATCGACAGTCATTTATGCGAAATCAGCGACATTATTGGCAAAAGAGCCATAAGTATGTTGAGCTACTGTATTAGTGTTAATTAATTTTACTTCAGAAAATCCATCAATTTCAAATTTACGAGTTCCCGGTCCATTAACTAACGATTTTGTTCCATTAGTGGCATAGTCATTGTCAAAACTGAAATTAACACCACCACCCATGGCACTTTGTAATGGTTCACTATTCGCAGAAACATGTCCATCAAAAAAAGTTAATTTATCAGGTGACCCTTCAAAACTGACATTATTTGCTCTGGCATTAAAATAGGTATTATCTAATGAAACATTGCCACGAAAGGTGATTGTACTCGCGCGACCTTTGAAAAACCGCCACCACCTTGATGTGCGATATCTTCTGCGATCACATTTAAATCTTTGTAAGTAGCTTGATTCACTACTGAAATCGCATCTTCTGTGCCAGCTGCAGTTAGTTTATTAGCTAATCCACCTGCAATTTGTCCATTTCGGACTTTAAACTCATAAACAGTTGATTGATTAATATAAAGTTGACCTGTAGTACCAAGGTCTAAAACTTTACCATTTAAATTTAAATCTAATTCACTTCTGGAAACAGTCAATTGCCTTGTTACACGAACATTGTCATTTACTAAAAAGCCTGTTGTTTCTTTTGTTTGTCCACTTAAAAATTGTTGTAAATCACTCTCATTTTGGATTTTAAATCCATTGGGCGCTGCCAAAACACTGTCACCCGTTTGAACAAGCAAAAACAGACCACTTAGACATAGTATTTTTACTATTTTTTTCATGTGGTTGCTTCTCCCCTCAAAAATACAACAGCAGAAAATTCATATTCAATTTTAAATAAAATATCTTTCTTCTTTTGTTGCAGTTTAAAATAACGTCCCCACTTGGATTATAACGTCCTTTTTTAAGAATGTAAAATATTTTAGAGGAATTTTAATTAATCACACTTGTTTCATTCCATCTCAACCATTGTTAAATACACATTAATTATTTATGTTTATTAAAACCGGCTGTATATACTGTTCATATTTTATGTTCATTTACCTCTATCCCAAAATTAAAAAACACTCCAAAATAATATCAGAGTGTTTAAATGCTTTTTTAGAATGACGGACCTGAAACAAGACTCCATTCTACTTTTCCACGATGTTTACCAGATAAGTTACCCGATTTTTGATGAACTTCAAGAACTTGCCCCAAATTAATAGTTGTTAAAGGGGTATCTAAAGTATCTTGGGTCATAATTGGTAACGCCGCATCTGTCAACGTTTGATCTTTAAATACTAAACTCCCTTGGAATTTAGTATTCTTAGTTTTATTCATAATTGGCTCTGAAATACGCGCAGACAATTGCCATTTTTCATTCGGAATCGTATTCACGATCGTTAATTTTGGTGCTGGTGAAGTAGACTCAGTATATTTCAAGATATCTGTTTCCTTCGCGACTTGACTACTACCAAAATCAATATCATCAGCATCTTGGAAAAGCGTTTTGCCATTAAAATAATAATTCACTGTAAAATCTTTCTCTGGAACCGCATCTCCTGTCACTTCTTGATCATCAACAAAAACTTTATAATTTGGTGTTGTCAAAGTATAATTCGTTGTATCAATTTCGATTTGATTTTGCGCTCTTAAATTATCTAAAGTCGTCTTAATCGAATCTTCTGGACGAATACTTTCAAACTCTTGCATTGGTTTGGGCGTTTTGTTTTTTAAGTCACTATATATGCGTGTTGTCGTTCCTTGGAGATAATAATTTACTTTCATCTTGACTTCATTCACATCAAGATAGGCATTAATATGACTTATCGAACTTTTCAATTTTATTGTAACCGGTAGATTTTTCTTCGGTTGCCATGGTTCTGGATCCCAAGTCACTTGAAGTAAATTTGAACTATGCGGTACCTCAGTCACTTCATTCGCAGCTAAATTTACTGTATATGCTTTTACATTTCCTTGTGTTAAAACGATATCACGACGTTCCGGAACTGTGGCTTTCTTCCATTGATAATAATCATATTTAAAATTTTCTGCCACAATAAAACTATCTGTGATTGTCGTATCTTTATCCTTAACCAAGACCGGCACGTCAACAATATTTTCATTACCCGCCTCATCGGTCAAACTCACTTTAAGTTTGTTAGGGTAAAAGCCTACCTCTTGAGTTAAATCATTACGGTCATTTAGAAGTGTATCGTACTTCACTGTAATTCTAGAATTCGCTGATGTTTCATCCGAATAACTAACTAACGCTTTTTTCGGATCACTTGGAATTTGATTAGCTCCTATTCCTTCTTTAGTACCTTGATTTACGACTAATAATTTTGGTTCGGCTTGTGGAGCAATATCATCGACAATAATCCCTTTTACCTCGTCATAGCGCTCGTCCTTATCTTCCACACGTAATTGTGCTTTAGTGCCACCTTTAATGACTGAATAATGGACGCTCGACTCAGTATCTGTTGGACTATAAGGGAATGTCCATTCACCTTGCTCGTTTGTAACAGTTGTGTATTGCTTTTTGTCAATTGTTAGCGTCACTTTTGCATTTGCAACCGGCCCAACATTATTATTACCCGGTACAGTATAATGAGCAGATCCTTTCATGATTTGCGCTGAATTCGGTAGCTTAAATGAGCCATCCGCACTGACATCAAGATCGTCAATCACTAATTTAGGTTTTCGAATATCATTCGAAATTCGACTATAGTCATTGATTTTGAAGTTATTTTTTATTTGCTGATTTGAGGATGTAATTGTACCTGCGTTCGTATTATAAAATGAATCAATGGTAAGATAACCAACATCTTGCCACACACCATTTTCCATGGGATTACCAATTCCAAAATCTTTCTTAGCCCAAACAGCCATATCCATATTTCGAACATCAAAATAGCCTTTGTTCCCATCAGGCCACATATAAAAGAAATTTCCATTTCCATAATAGCGCATATCAAAAACTTTAGGACTATCCACATATAATCCCGTTGAGAAGGTAAAAAGGGTTCCGTAAATATTTGACGCACCACGTGCCGTTGAAGCTGAAGTAAAAGTTGAGCCTGGTTTCACATGGATTTCAGAACGACCCGTGCCTTCACTATTTATTGATGCTGAAGGGGGACTCGCGGCAGTTGTTCTTAATGAAGATCCAATCGATGTTCCTTGAAAAGTACCATAAACAGTAAATAAATCAAAGTTTCCCACATTGTTGTTATATTCTAGTGCGCCGTAATCGTTCGTATTTTCTAATTTGACCGTGGCTTCTTTTGAAATTTCAAGAATCCGGTCCTTTTTCTTGCGCAAATTTGCAACATACCCATTAAAACTTAAGTTAATTCCACCCGCACCATTAGAGTTTGGATCTTGTCCGCCTCTGGTCGTCGTTTTACCATCAAACACACCATCATCAAAGTACATATTACCGGCACGAACATTAAAGGGACCATTTCTTAGTGTATTATTTCCACGAAAATGAACATCGCTCCCATTCGCCCTAATAAACCCACCTTTTTCTGAAGTATGATTGATGCCGTCGATGTTGATTGTTGAATTTAAATATCGATTAGCAACATTAATCACTCCTGCACCATCATTTCCAACGCTTTGTGTATTTCCGCCTTCAATGGTTCCATTTTTCAAGGTCAGACTGGCATTTGATTCGGTAATCTTAAATTGATCTGCTGTACCCGTACCTGTTGATAGTACGTGTCGATCCAAATCAAGTGTTTTATTACCTTTAACTTCTATGGTTCCAGTAAAATGCACATCATTTTTCAAATAAAAACTTGCTTCACCAGGTGTTGACATAAATTGCTTAAGCTGCTCTTGTGATGCTAATCCAACACCTTCAGCTGCTTGACCATCTAAGTTAAAACCTAATAAACCAAAAGCAATCATCCCTATTCCGACTAACCACTTTATTTTTTTCACCATAAATTTGTCCTCCACTTTCATTTTCTAGATGTGTGTCCTAGAATTAAACAACAACAATTTTACGACTTTGCTATATTATTCTTTTTGAAACTTTGTCATCGATTGTTTTCAAATTATTCTTTCATCTAATTTTCGAAAAAATTGTTTCATAGCCTATTATCAATAAAAAGCACATTATGACTACCATTTGTCTTTAAATAATAACATTTTTTGACTTTTAACACAAATTTTAACACCCAAATATTACAAAAAAGGTTATTTCTGTACCAGCCTCAGAAATTTTAAACTGATCACTATTTCCCGAACCAAACGTTAAAGTATTGCCTTTAAAATCAATGGTCTTTTTACCTTTGAACTCAACTGTGCCACTCATTTAATAATTCAAATGACGCTTCACCTGAAGTTGACATAAATTGTTTCAATTGCGTTTCATTTGAAACTCCAAATCCTGTAGCTTCCACTGTTGTCTGTTTTAACCCCATTGACACTAAAGAAAATCACACTAAACATCCAGTTAGTAATCTCTTTCCCTTTATCATTTTTGATCCCCCTATTAATGAATCATTCCAACAAAAGCTAGCTAACTCAAACTATTAGATACCGTTCAACTCGATAAAATTAAATAACGATGAATTTTGAAACTGATAAACATATTAAATATCAACAACTCCCAGCTTTTTAAAACTCTTTCACTAATTAAGCCTTTGAATTCCATCCTGTTGATACCTCAATTTATTTATACTCTCATAAACGTTACGTGTCTATTAATAACTATTAAAACGCTTTTTTTTACATAATTTGTTCAGTTGTTGAACATAATGATATTTCTGTAATCTAGTACAAAAAAATCAATTATGGATATTTGTGAATCAATAAAATAACGATACATATATTTGCGTGTAAAATCACACTCTTTAAAACAACCTCTCACTACTGCAACACTAAATGTAAGAAATTTTTTAACAATCTCCAATTTTTGCACAAAAAAAATTCGCTTACTTATATAAATAGTAAACGAATTTTCGTATTGATTAAATTATTAGAACAACGGTCCTGAAACAAGACTCCACTCAATTTTACCTTCATATTGACCTCTTAGGTTGCCAGATTTTTGTTGTAATTCTAAGACATCACCTAAATTTATCACTGTCAAAGGTGTATCAAGTTCCGCTTGTGTCATGACATCTAGACCGGAATCATTCAGGATATAATCATTAAATAGCAATCTACCATGGAATTTGCGATTATTATTTTTATTTTCAATCGCTTCGTCCATTTTGGCAGAGAGTCGCCACTTCTCATTTGGAATTGTATTCACAATCGTAAGTTCTTGCGATGGCAAGGTAGTGCTTGCAGCCTTATGTTCTGATGTACTTTTCGCAACATTGAACTTGCCAAAATCAATTTTACCAACTTTATCAAACATAATCACACCACTAAATTGGTAATTAACTGTAAAGTCTTTTCCTGGCACTGTATCTGAGGCTACCTCAGCACCATCAACATAAACTTTATATTTTGGCGTTGTCAGATTATAATAATCCGACATCACATCAATTTCGCCACTAGCGATTAAGTCAGTTAATGTGCTATCAATTGAATTACCCGGAACAATTCTCTCAATTGTTTTACCTGCTTTAGGATCTTTTGATTCTAAATTACTATAAATTGGTGTTTCTGTACCTGCTAGATAATAATTAACTTTCATTTTAACTTCCTTAACATCTAAATACGCCTCAATTGGACGAGTATAAGATTTATAAGTAATCTTAATTGGTAGTTTTGATTTTGGCTCCCATGGTTCTGGATTCCAAGAAATCGACACTTGCGGAGAATCATTTGGCACTTCAGTTACTTCGTATGTCGATTGATTTACATCATAAACTTTGACATTTCCCTGTTCTCTTACAATTGCTTTACGTTCTTCTGTCGTTGCTTTTTTCCAATCATTATAGTCGTAAGTAAAATCTGTTGCCGTAGCGTAACTATCCTTGATTGTTTCACCTGACTTTTTAACTAAGACAGGAATTGGAACAATATTCTCATTATTAGCATCATCTTTAATACTAACTTTCAATCGATCAGGATAATAGCCCAACTCTTTTGTTAACTCTTTTCTTTCAGACTCCAAAGTTTGATAGTTAACTTTTATTCCTGAAGTAGAGGTGGTCTCATCAGAATAACTAGCTAAAGCAAGTTTAGGATCTTTCGGGATTCTATTTGCTCCGGTTCCTTCCTCACTATTTTGATCGACAATTAATAATTTCCCCTTACCTTTTGGTGCAATATCATCAACAATTACACCTTTTGCTTGGTCAACACGCTTGTCTTTGTCTACTACATCAAAAGTAACAGCTGAGCCTCCACTTAAACTTGAAAAATTAATTGAGTTCGATGTGTGTGTGTTACTGTACGGGAATGACCACTTACCAGCTTCATCAGTCTCAGTTTCAAAAACACGTCCACCAATTGTCACTTTCACGTTAGCGTTCGCCACACCGCCAACCTTACTACCATCAGGTAAAACATAATTTACAGAGCCTTTAAGTTCTCGACTTGCGTTAGATATTTGATAAGTATCTCCAATTTGTTTTACATCATCGACTTCAATTTTAGGTAGCCTCACGTCATTTGAGATTCGACTATAGGTGTTAATGTCAAATCGATTCGCAAGGTCTGGAATTGACGACGTTACGACACCTCTACCTCTCTCTCCTTTTGTATCATCAAACCCGTCAATCGTAAACTGTTCCACATCTTGCCAGATGTTTTCCTTTCGGGGATTGCCAATGCCGCGAGACTCTTTATCCCAAACAGCAATATCCATGTTCTTAACATCAAAATAGCCTTTTGGTCCTTGTGGCCAATGGTAGAAGAATAAACCATCTGCAAAATAACGCATATCAAAAGTTTTGGGATTATTGACGTATAAACCAGTAGAATAAGTATATAATGTTCCATACTTATTACTACCGTCAGCAGTTGAAGACACTTTAAATGTCGATCCTGGTTCGACATGAATTTCAGAACGTCCACTCTTGTTTTTTCCATCTCCCAATGTGTGATGTGCCGCTGTTGTTCGCAGTGAGGTTCCAACAGCAGTGGCATTCAATATACCTTTAATTTTCATATAATCAAAATTACCAATATTATTGGCATAATTTAATGATGAAGTATTTTTGTTATCTAAAATAACTTCAGCATCTTTTTCAATAATTAAATCTCGGTCTTTTCCTGAACGCAAGTTAGCTTTATAACCATTAAAACTCAAGTTAATACCACCAGAACCTGTTGAGTTAGGGTTTTGCGAACCACTTGTAGTTGTCGTTCCGGTAAATTTTCCACTTTCAAAATACATATTTCCTGCACGAACATTAAAACGACCATTCGTTGCATTATTTATGCCATTAAAGTACACATCACTCCCATTCGCAAGAATAAAACCACCCTCCGACGTATGGGTTATATTTTCAATATATATTTTATTATTTAAGACCTTCGCTTTTGCCAAAATAAAACCTGAACCTGAACCGCCGACATTGGCCGTATTTCCACCCGTAACAGTTCCGTTTTTCAATGTAAATTCTGAATTAGAATCTAGAATTTCAAATTGGTCTGATGTCCCTGTTCCTGTCGATAACGTCTGATTATTTAAATCTAACACTTTATTTCCTTTAACCTCAACTGTCTTGCTAAACGAAAAACTATTTTCTAAAAAATATTCTCCATCTGCTCCACTAGACATCGCTCTTTTCAATGCTGATTCATTGCTAATTCCAGTTGCAGCATCAAATTTTTGACTAAATCCTATCATTCCAATAAATACCATTAAAATACTCATTAACCGTAGTACTTTTTTCCCCATATGCATGACCTCCATTTTCATTAATTGTTTTCCTTGGTCTTCCTAGACACTTGAAGAAACCTCAAACAACAAACGCCCCCACTCATTCATAAGTCAATATATAAAAAAGATGATTGAACTTTTTTAAGAGCGTCGATCATTCACTTATGAAAACAAACCTTATTCTTTTTAATTACATCTCGATTATCTAAAACATCATTACTTTTTATCATTCTATCCAATTGAGCAGACACAATCATTCATAACGAACATGTTTTTTAAATACGCATAATATTTTATCTCTATACTACGACTTTAACACACAACAACAGCTAATTCAAAGGTACCGCCGAATATATACATAAATTTAACGTCTCGCCGATTGTAAAATTAAGCTAGATAACTAAAAAATCATTTGTGATACACTCAAATTGTATTTCCGACCAAAGAAAACAAGGAGAGCGATCACAAATGACCTATACACATCTTACTACAGACGAACTCGTTTTAATAGAATCATATTACTATCAAAAGAAGAAAGTAACTTTTGTTGCTAAATAATTGAAACGTTCTAGACAGACTATCTATAACGTTTATAACGCATTAGATGATGGTTTATCTATTCTTGATTATTATAAAAGATACAAAACAAGAAAAAATGTGGTAGACGTCCTGTTTCCTTATCTGATAATCAGACAGAATATATTCAAAAAAAAGTGGTTCAAGGATGGACTCCTGACGTGATTATTGGTTGTGCTGAGTTTCCTATTTCTTGTTCTGTTCGTACGCTATATAGATTATTTAAGCGTGGACAATTTGATTCCACTATTTTACCAATGAAAGGTAAAAGAAAATCGAATGGTCATAAAGAAAAACGAGGAAAGCAGGCGTTTAAAAGAACTATCCATCAACGTAACAAAGAGTATGATCATTTTAAAGATGAATTTGGTCACCTTGAAAGTGACACTATTGTTGGAAAGTATCATAAAAGTGCTTGAATAGTTGGTTGAAATCAGTTCCTGCCCATCTGTTTAAATCCATTACCTTTGATTGTGGTAAAGAATTCTCTAATTGGAAATCTATCAGTAATATAAATGATATTGATATTTATTTCGCTGACCCTGGAACTCCATCACAACGAGGTTTAAATGAAAATTCAAATGGTTTATTACGTAAAGACGGACTACCTAAAAAAATGAATTTCAACGAAGTTGATGAATCTTTTATTCATGCTGTTGCATCAAAAAGAAATAACATTCCTAGAAAATCATTAAACTACAAAACGCCATTAGAAGTATTTTTGAGTTATGTTGAAAGTGATGTTTTGTTTAGATTAATTTGACAAATGAAATTTATTAAAACAAAAATTTGTTTTTGTGTTTTAATATCTGTTTTTAAATTATTTTATATATAAAAATGACTACATAAAGATATTATCTGGCTTTATGTAGTCATAAAAAATTATATTCTATTTTCCAGGTTTAAATCGTTTCAAACGTAACGCATTTAACAATACTGAAACTGAACTAAAACTCATCGCCGCTGCGGCAATCATAGGGCTAAGTAATGGTCCGCCAAAGAGATGTAAAACACCCATCGCTACAGGTATGCCTAATGTATTATAGGAAAAGGCCCAGAATAAGTTTTCTTTGATATTTTTAATGGTTGCACTACTTAACTCAATTGCTGTTGGCACATCCATTAAATCACTACGCATCAAGACAATATCCGCAGATTCCATCGCAACGTCAGTTCCCGATCCAATGGCAATTCCCACATCAGCTTGTGCTAGAGCAGGTGCATCGTTAATACCATCACCCACCATGGCAACCACTTTACCAGTACCTTGTAATTTTTTAACTTGGTTGGCTTTATCTTCTGGTAACACATCACTAATGACATTTGTGACTCCAATTTGTTTTGCAATTGCTTTGGCTGTTCGTTCATTATCACCCGTTAACATGACCACTTCTAAGCCCATTCTTTGTAGTTTTCCAATTGCGCTCTTACTGCTGGCTTTAATTGTATCAGCGACGGCGATGATGCCCAACAACTCTGATTCAGTCGCAATGTACATTGGCGTCTTGCCTTCTTCTGCTAAACGGTTTGCTTCCGCTTCAAAAGCATGCATCTCGATTTGAGAAGACATCATCAATTTTTTATTTCCTAAAAGATAATTTTGGCCTTTAATCATTGTTTTAATCCCATGACCAGGCAAAGCTTCGAATGCTGTAACTTCAAACAGGGTTAAGTTATCTGCTTGTGCTTTTTCAACAATCGCTAAACCTAACGGATGTTCTGACGCGACTTCACTAGAGGCGGCTAATTGAAGAAGATCAACTTCCGAGATGTTTTGATTTGTCACAATATCAGTCACTTTTGGTTTACCTTCTGTGATGGTACCTGTTTTATCAAAAATGATCGATTTAATTTTATGCGTTGTTTCCAGCGCATCACCACTCTTAATCAAGACGCCATTTTCAGCCCCTTTACCTGTTCCAACCATAATTGCAGTTGGTGTCGCTAAGCCCAGGGCGCACGGACACGCAATAACAAGGACAGAAATCGTAATCGTTAAAGCAAAGATCCAAGACTCTTGCCCTAAGAAGAACCATAAAACACCTGACAGTATCGCTAATACAATGACGATTGGTACAAAGACACCCGAAACCTTATCCGCTAATTGAGCAATCGGTGCTTTTGATCCTTGGGCTTCTTCGACCAATTTAATAATTTGTGACAAGGTTGTATCTTTACCGACTTTTGTGGCTTCAAATTGAAATGAACCCGTTTGGTTGACACTTGCACCAATGACGTTATCGCCAACTTTTTTCTCAACAGGTAAACTTTCACCTGTAATCATCGCCTCGTCAACGGCACTCGTACCACTCACAATCACACCATCAACCGGAATTTTTTCTCCCGGACGCACAATAATAATGTCACCTGTTTGTACATCTTCAATCGCACGCTCGGTTTCAACGCCATCTACCATCACTTGCGCTGTTTTTGGCGCTAAACCGATTAATTTCTTAATTGCTTCAGACGTTTTACCTTTTGAGACAGCTTCAAAATATTTACCTAGCGTGATTAAAGTTAAAATAACCGCTGCTGATTCATAATAAAGTTGCATCGCAAATTCTGACTGACCTTGACCAACCATAATTGTTGCATAAACACTATAAACTGCCGCTGCACTCGTTCCTAACGCAACTAGTGAATCCATGTTCGGATGACCACCAAAGAGCGCCTTAAAGCCAATAATGAAGAAATCTTTACCGACAAACATCACCGGTAGTGTTAAAACTAATTGTGCCACAGCAAATGTAAGCGGGTTAACACTTGGATCTAAAAATTCCGGTAACGGCATCCCCGCCATATGTCCCATCGAAATATATAGCAATGGCACCGTGAACAAAACTGAAATCCAGAAACGATGCCAAATCTTTTTAATCGCTTGTTCTTTCTTCTCGGCTTGCGATTCAGCATTTTGCGTCTGCTCTGTCGCTAATGTTGCCTGATAACCTGCTGCTTCAACAGCATTCTCAATTTGTTTAATCATCGACCCATCACCACTAGTTGTTACCATTAGCTTTTCGGTCGCTAAATTCACTGACGCCGTCGCAACATCACTCAACTGACCCACCGCTTTTTCAACCCGCTGCGCACATGAGGCACACGTCATTCCTTCAATGTCAAAAGATAAAGTTTGTGCAGGTTGGGCAACATGATAACCTGCTTTTTCAACTATTTCAGTAATTAATTGATCATTGATAGCTTCATCTTTGAATGTTACCGCCAATTTTTCGGTGGCAAAGTTTACTGACGCCGTTGCCACTTCACCTAAGTCTCCAACTGCTTTTTCAATCCGTTGCGCACACGACGCACAACTCATTCCTTCGATTTCGTATAATTTTTGATTACTCATTGTGCTTCCTCCTTATGACAACGACATTGGCCTTTAAGACAATGACACTCTAACGTTTTAGGCGCTTTTTTTTTCTTCTCAGCCAAAATAGCCGAAAGTTGTTCAATATCTGCTTGACTCAATTCTTGTTCTTCAACAATTAAACTTAACACTTCACCAACCTTAGTATTACAAGTTTTCTTGAATAATTGTTTGGTTTCAAACTCAATCATTTCTTCTTCGCTCACAAGAGGTGAATAAATAAAATGCTTGCCGTCTTTTTTTGATTCAACATATTTTTTATTCACAAGGCGCGTGATTAAGGTTTTAATCGTCGATGGTTTCCACTCCATCTTATCGGTTAACACATCAATAATTTCACGACTCGTCGTTTCATCTTGGGTCCAAATGACGCGCATGATTTCCCATTCCGCATCTGTAATTACTTCAACTGATTTACTCATACCATTACCCCCTAAATTTATCTACATTTGTCAATTTTTAGAATAAAAAAATAAACCTTTGATGCTTCTACTATAAAACAAAGGTTTACAATTGTCAACGATGTTGTTTACTCTTTTTGACTCGTCTCAATAAAGTACTGTTCTTCAGCCTTTTCCCAGTATTCGCGATCCGCATCCGTAATTTTTCTTAAGACCCGCGCCGGATTACCAACCGCAATCACGTCTGATGGAATGTCTTTTGTCACAACAGCACCAGAGCCAATAATGGAGCGTGCTCCCACTGTGACACCAGGATTGACGGTCACATTCGCACCCATCCAGACATCATCCTCAATCCGAATCTTATAACCAAACTCCAAGCCGCGACGTCTGACACCCGCATCAATCGGATGACCTGCTGTGACCAATGTTACTCGAGGACCTAACATGACATTATTGCCAATAAAAATTTCAGCCACATCAAGAAAGTGACAATTTCCATTAGCATAAAAATTTTCACCAACATGAGTATTAAAGCCATAATCAACAAATACTGGTGGTTGCACAAAAAGACTCTCACCTGTTGACCCAAATAGCTGTTTTTCTAAAGCAATCACTTCTTCTGGTTGATTTAAAGGCGTTTGATTGATTTTTTGCGTCAACATTTGCCCTGTTGTGTAACTTTTAGCCGCTTCAATTTTACTAGCCAAATACAATTTACCAGTAATCATACGCTCATATTCTGTTTCTTTCATTATTTAATGACCTCATTTCCGCAAAATAAAAAGACAGAACACCAATATCGGTTCCGTCTTTGATTGTCAATCTTAGAGCATGTCAATTTGATCAAAGTCAAGTTCTGTACTTGTTTCACGACCAAACATATCAATATTAACTTTAAGTTTTTGTTTTTCGTAGTCCACTTCTGTGATTTCACCTGTAAGGTTCGCGAACGCACCTTCCACGATTTTAACAACATCGCCTTCAGCAACATCTAAATCTACATGACGACGGCTCATACCTAATTTACCTAGAATCGCTTCAACTTCTTCTGGTAATAATGGGGCTGGTTTACTACCTGCTCCGTGCGAGCCAACAAAACCAGTTACGCCTGGTGTATTACGGACAATATACCAAGAATCATCTGTCATTACCATTTCAATTAAAACATAACCAGGGAAAGTTTTTTTAGCAATCACTTTTTCTTTACCATTTTTAATTTCGTGTTCTTCCTCTTCTGGAACAACTACTCTAAAAATAAACTCTTCCATACCCATGCTTTGTGCACGAGATTCGATGTTTGTTTTAACTTTGTTTTCATAACCTGAATAAGTATGTAGCACATACCATTGTTTTTCAAAAGATTCCATTTTTTATGAACCTACCTTTATTTGATAAAATAAAAAAACCTCAGCTTGTGCGAAGTTTTTTCTCTTGTGACTTATTATAGCATCATCTCTAGATGATAGCCAATAATATCTGATGTTTTATCTTACAAACAATTGTAAAAGTTGATTTAATCCAAAATCGACAACTGCGAAGAATAAAGCAAATAAAACAGTTGATTGGATAACTGTAACGACATCTTTACCTAATCTTTCTTTTGATGGCCAAGTTACAATTTTCATTTCTTCAACGACTGATTTCATAAACTTCATTTTCTAGTACCCTCCACTTAAACTCGTTTTATTTTGTTTCACGGTGCAATGTATGTTTTTTACAGTACTTACAAAATTTTTTAACTTCTAAACGTTCCGTTCTGTTTGCAGTGTTAACAGCTTTCGAGTAATTACGAGAACCACATTCTGAACACGCTAAAGATGATTTACTTTGAGCCAAAATAGACTCCTCCTATCATTCAATATCTAATTAAGTGTATCATTAATTCACTTGAACGTCAATTTGATTTCAGATAAAAAAACAGCCAAATAATGAAAAAAGTATCTACTCCAGTTTTGTTTCCCTTTTATTGTATGGTATTATTGTAGTATAAAAAATGAAAGGGGGATACAGAGATGCTTATTGAATCGATCTGTATACCAAAACGCCAACTTACTATTGTTACAGAGTCTTGTACATTAGAAGAAGCACTAATAATTTTAGAAGAATCTGGTTATCGATGTGTGCCAGTCTTAGATGAAACGGGAAAAATTTTCAGAGGAAATATCTATAAAATGCATATCTATCGTCATAAGGCTAACGGTGGCGACATGACACTTCCTGTGACACATTTAATTAAAAATGCGACTAAGTTTATTCATATTAATTCATCATTCTTCAAAATCTTCTTTACTATCAAGGAGCTTCCGTATATTGCCGTTCTGGATAATAATGATCATTTTTTTGGAATTTTAACCCACAGCAGTTTACTTAATATTTTATCACAATCATGGAACGTTAACGAAGGACGCTTCGCTTTAACCATCGCTTCAACTGGTAAAAAGGGAGATCTTGCGACAATGTCTAAAATTATCGCAAAACACTCTGATATTGCCAGCTGCATCACATTAGATATCGGGAAAGATGAATATATTCGTCGGACAATTGTCACTCTACCTGCTGACACTACTGATGAAACATGCCAACTTATTATCAAAGCACTAGATAAAAAAGATTTCTTTGTAGCTGAAGTAGAGGATTTACAAAATCCTAAAGACTAAAAGAAGAAAAGACATCGCTTATGCGATGTCTTATTTTTTGATTTATTTATGTTTTTTGCTTTTAGAGCTTGATGATTTACGTTTCTTGCCTTTTGAACTACTTGATGATGATTTTCCACTTTTACGTGAAGATGATGATTTGCTACTTCCTTTACGTGAAGATGATTTTTTATTTTTCTTACTTTTAACAATCAATAAGATAATAATGATTAGAAGTAATAACACAATCACACCGATTAATATATATACCCATAACGGTAGGCCCGCAGGTTCTTCTAAATCAACAGCTTGCTTGTTTAACTTATCACTTTCTTCTTTCTTAATCTCAAAATCTTTCGTAAATGGCCATTTTTTATCACCTGAAGTGGCTACTAAATTTAATGTATATTTACCCGGCTCTAATCTTTGATTGTTCCACATGATTGGAAAGTCAAAGTTTGAGTTTGGTGCCATTTCTAAATCTTCTTTTACTTCTTTTTTAATTACTTCTTTTGAGCCTTTTTTAGTAACTTGTGCATCAACTTTCATCTTACCAAACATTGTTGGTTCAATATTTTGTAAATTGGCAGTTACTGCTGTTCGATAACCAACTAAAGCAGGCTTGATAGTATTAAGTCTCAAATCGGGACTAACTTTATCTTCATTTGTACGTAACATGACAGCCTTAACAACTTGGAACTTGTTAACAATTTTTACACCGCCGCCACCTTTTTCATCCTTTTGATCATCATCAGGTAAATCAGCAACGAAGCCACCTAAAATTAGTCCTTTGAATTCTTCACTAGGTGCTTTTAATTTGAAGGTTAATTCTTGGGATTTTCCAGCAGGTACTTCAACAGTTTGTGCTTCGCCAACTAATGATTTAAAAGGATATTTTAATGTCTTATCATCTTTATATTCTTTAGGTGTTTCTGAATAATTGATTAAACCATTTTGATTTGTTGTTGCATTTGTTGGTGTCACGCGAATTTTCTTATCTTTTTTACCAGTATTTGATACTGAAACTTTCAAGTCTTGTTCTTGACCAGGTTTAACTTTTAAGTCAAAGTAAGTCGCATTTTTATTAATTTGATTTTCAGCCGGAATAATCCCCATTGTAAAACTTAAGGCTTCATCCTTTTCGTCAGCCGCAAAAGTATGCAATGGTGATACAAAAAATAAGATTAATGCAAAGATAGCGAACAACACCGAATTAATCTTACGATTATTTGATATATGTTTCATATATACACTCCTTATATTATTTATTAACTTACATCCTCTATTATATCTCAATTATTAAGAAAAGGGAACGATTCTGATCGATTTTTTACTGATAACTTATCCGAATATGCAGAATTTTTCATATAATAATGACATACATTATTTTACTTTTTCAGGTCAATATAAAAAACAGTTGAATGATAAAACATCATTCAACTAGCATGAAATTAAATCCTTAAATATCCGTAATTGTTGGTGTTTCTTTAAGAGTATAAGTGATTGTTGAAATATATGTATCGGCAAGGTTTCCTGCACCATAAATTAACGTGACTGGTCTTGCTTCATCATTACCTACTTTTTCAGGAGTGCCATACGTCGCTTGCCAATGGCCATATCCACCTTCTCCAGTAACCCTCGTTTTTGTTCTAAACAATTCCTGTTCAGCAGAATTAGGAGTCATCTCAACTTTTAACGTTTGCGGCTTAATTTGATCGATAATATCAGGATCGAATTGACTGACGGGTTTAACCAACGTTGGCATGAAAATGATTTTGGCATAAACCAGTTTTTTTCCCGTTTTCTGTCCAATAAAATCCCCAAGCGAAACCGATACAATCCATTGATTATCTCTCCCAGAGAAATTATTAACTTCTAAATTGAGAATATTACTTTGCTTCGTGTTATTATTTCCTGTTTTTTGAATTTCTCTTGATTCAAAAAACATTTCATTCGCTTTAAGCTCAAATCCGTCGCCACCTTCTGGAATTTCGATCAATTCAAATTCCGCTTTTGACGTTTGACCAGCAGCATCACTGACATCGGGAAATAAAAATACCAAACTACTAAAAATAAAACTCAGTGAAATCAATAATCTAGTCGCGTTATGTTTGTATGTAAACATCATATCCCCCCTTCTTTTTTTATCTCTCTTTAATTAAATAATCATGTCATTACATCTACAATAATTCAGTGATCTTCTATAATATGATTACACAACAGGTCCTACTTCTAATGAGTAAGTCAGTGTTGCAACATACTTATCTGCTGTATTACCAGAATAATAACTTAATTTAATTGGTGTAGTTGTGGGTATTTTAGAGTTTTCTTTTGTTCCATAAGTTGCTTGCCACTTACCATATCCTTTATTTTGTGGTGAATGGATTAACAATTCTTGACTTGGATTTTCTTTAGGGCTAGGTGTAAGTACAGCACTTTTACTTGAAGGACGAATAGAATCAATAACGGCAGGTTCAAACTCACTAATAGGAGAAATATCAGTCGAATCAAAAGTTAACTTAGCACCCATTAGTTTTCGTTTAGTTTTTACACCAATGAATTCTGAAAGCGAAGCTTTAATTTTCCAATCTTTTGCATAACCAGAGTAGTTATCGACAGTTATCTTTAGTACATTATTTTGTAGTGTTGTACTGGTCCCTTGTTTTTCCATTTGTTTAGGAGAAAACATGATATCAGAAGCTGAAAATTCAATACTTCCCTCACCACTATCACCTGTTAACTCAAAATTGGTTAAACTTGTTGGATCCGCAGCATATAACATTTTTGGAAATAATAAAAAGGTTGCTGATAGAGCAACAACAGCTGATAATAGACATTTTTTTCTCATAGCACTTCCCCCTCTCTCTAATTCATTTTGATCCATATTTTTTAAAGTTATACTCTGAAATGCTCGAATAATATTATTAAATGAGCTAATTTCATAATTATGATGCCTTGATACATTAGCGTTCTAAAAACAATAAAAATAAGAACCTCCCCATCTGTTATAATTATGATGTCCTGACAGACTCTTAAACAGAAAGGAAGATTCCTATGTCTATCATACAACAACCAACGCTTTTTGACATCCAAATTCTACAAGAACTTGAGATTGAAGTAAAATATCAAGAGTTTTTCTCCCCATTAGAGCTAACGCCATTGATTGCTTTATTTCAAAAAGAGAATACTGTCGGCGCGCCAGTTACCATTAATTACGAAGCAGCACTTCGTGCTGTTTTAGTGAGCTTTTTAGAAGGCATTCCAACAATTAAAGCTTTAGTTATGAGAATTAAGCAAGATGTTCGATTTAAGCTTAGTTTAGGATTTCTATTTGGC
>NZ_SDGV01000002.1 GCF_004795745.1 Vagococcus silagei
AAGATTTCATACTAACATCATAGTACATTAACTTATCATGATTCACAGTGTCAAAATAAGCTTTCATATCAATATCTACAACATATTTGTATCCTTGTTCGTAATACGCTTTAGCTTGTATGATAGCCATTTGAGCACTACGTTTTGGACGAAATCCAAAACTGTTATTGGAGAACTCAGATTCAAATATGGGTTGTAGTACTTGATTAATCGCTTGTTGAATCATTCGGTCGACAACCGTAGGTATTCCCAACTTTCGAACACCACCTGTTGGTTTAGGTATCTCTACCCTTAAGACAGGTTGTGGCTTATACTTTCCCGTTCTAAGTTGAGTTAATAACACCTCACGGTTTTCTCTCAAGTAGGGAAGTAGCTGGTCATACGTCATACCATCAATTCCAGCTGCTCCTTTATTTCTGACTACTTGGAGATATGCTTGGTTGAGATTACTTCTCGAGATAATTTTCTCAAACAAATCTACACCATCTTGATTGTTTTGTTCACCATGAAAAGCACTACACGCTCTATCATATCTTTCATGTTCCACATTATCCTTTTGACAGTAGCTTTATTTAACTGTTTTCTGTGATTTCTGCACTTTTCACACCTCCTAAAATTTTCAAGATTACTATTGTTCAATCCTTCATAGTTATCAGTCTAACTACTACTATGACGTCGGCTGACTTCTTTCGATTCATCTAAATGTCACCACTTAAATTGTACTTTGGCTTGTTTTTTTTTTTATTCAACTTGCACTTGTACCCTCGAAAGACCTCCCCCGGTAAGAGATATAACTTTCATTCCATGTAACTGTTAGATTTACTGTATAGGTTTCGGGCAATATTGGACTTTGTTTTGTTTAGCAAACTTATCCAACCTAATCCAGCCTTGTATCTAATTTCTGTTCGTCAGTTCGGAATTTTGCGTCGAGCTTCCTTCAGTCACTGCCTTACGGCAGACACCTTGCTTTTCGCTAACAGTTCCTATTGCCAAGCCTGTAGTGAACTTTCATCACCTAGTTATATCCCATGCGGGGCACACTAAAAAAACCACGGACTTTATCTTTAAAGATAAAGTCCGTGGGAATATAAACTAAAACATATTTATTTTTTTATGTTACTTATTTACACAATTAAGATGTTTAGAAATTACGACTTCATAATTTAATTTATTTGTTTCTAAATAATCAATTATTTTATTTTTCCAAACAGATTTTTGAGGAAAAGTTCCAATTTGGATATTAACATTTCCATCTAATTTATCAATAATTTTAAAGTCCATTCCCTCTTTTCTTAACCATGCTTCAACATTTTTCTTCGATTGACCATTCTTTGAATAGCCACCTGTTACTACATAATGTAAATTTCCTGTATCTGGTACCACTGGCCCCACTCCTTTATCTTCTTGAATAATTTTAATTGGATTCAACCACGTTCCATTATCAATGTCCCATGAAGCTTGCGCTTTTTTCCAATCAGATTTTGTCATTCCTAAATGCAGATGATATGTACTTCGAGTTCCAATCTGCTGTCCTTTCATGACTCTTTGACCAACTTTAACTTGAATATTTGAAGTACTGTGTCCAAATTCTTGATAAATTATATTCATTCCATCAGAATTTTTTATTACAATTACAGTTCCTAATGCTTCATATCCACTCGGCGCCCAATTCGCATAAATAATTTCTCCATCACATACTGCAAATAATCGAGTATCCGGGTATTTCGCAGACCCAAAATCAAAGCCATCATGAAAAAAACCTCGACCTCTTGGAACCTTTGTATTACCGAATTGTTGACCTTCTTCATAATATCCTAAATATGGTTTTACATTTGGCCAATTCCAATTTCTTCCCATTTTGAATTCCTCCTAATCCTAAAAGAATAAACAATCTTATCCTTTCATACTATAATTTTTTTAAGCCTAATTGCTTCCTACAAAAAAATATATTATCTGATCTAAGGCTACGCTAACCATTAGATACTTTATATTTCACATGTAAATTTATTTCTAATATTTACTTTTTCTATTCATCTCTATTCAATTCTTCTTATTACAAAAATAGTCTATACATGACTTTTACTCATTATTTTAATTCAGATGTAAATTCTGCATTAATATAACCGCACCATTTTCCTTTAACGTTATAGAGTGAATAATACGTAAATCCATTTTGATGGAAATATTTCCCTGTTACTTTAAATACTTGACATGCAGCATCAATTCCCTTTTTCCACCTCGTCCAATTAAAATCTGAATAAATATCACAATCTTTTGTATGAATCATGATATGTTTACTTTCTTTAAACCATTGTCCTTGGGGTTGTAGATAGAGATTGAAATTATTTTGTGAAACTTCCGTCGTATAACTTTTGTTAATATACCCTTCCCAACTATTGTTATCGTTATAAAGGGAATAATAAATTTGACCATTTTCATGTTCATATTTTCCAGTTACATTGAATTGTTTACGTCCAACATCTTCTCCATTTTGACGAAATTTCCATTTGAAATCACTATAAATATGAGCATCTTTACTATTAACAATCACTCTCTTATACTCATTCATCCATGGACCTTGCGGTGTGTCTCTTTTTACTGGTCGAACAGGTTTAAGCTCTGCTCCGTCCATAAATTTTTTGATTTCTTTAATAAAATAATCTTTAACCGCATTCATAGATTTACCATGCAAATCCCAAGAGCGATGGGGACAAGCTGTTGGAGAAAATTCTCTGTGCAATCGAACCGTATCTCGATTAGCTGATAATCCATAAAACAATAAATCTTCAGCTGCTTGTTTAAACACAACTTGTTCGTTTGCCAAAAAATCTGTCGTAGACGCTCCATAAGATTGACACACTTCATAACCAATATAATTCGCATTACCATCTGTATTAGCTGTATGCCACGCCATATTAAATGTATCCTCAGTTCTCACAATCGTAAATCTATCAATATAATAATGGACAAATCCATTGGCTAATTGAGTATTATTCATGTTACCTAACGCTCCTAAATAAGACTTTGCTGTTGCATAAACTGATCCAGCATCGTTATGAATAACCACTCCTTTGACATTGCCTTGCCTCTTGCCAGCAACTCCATGACAAACGGATTTATTAATCACTTCAACCATTGACTCTCACCCCATTGGATTAGTTATCATTCAAAACATCTTCTATGTTTTTATTCATTTCAGATACTGCTGATTCAATAAATGCTTTTAATTCAGTTTCAGTAAGTCTAATTCCATATTCGTTTAATAGTTCAACTGACATGGTTTTAGCAGCTTTATACTTATCTGAAATATTTTCGATTGTGGCAATTTGTTCAACAGCTTTCACTGCGATTCCGACTTGTTCTTGTTTCTTTTCCATTAGACTAACAACACCTTTATTTTTCAAAAAGGTAGTCACTTGTTTTGTTCCAAATCCTAAGATACTAATTAAGATTGCTGCCATTAAATTTAATACTGCTGTTTGAATGTCCATATTTATCCTTCTTTCAAATTAGTTTTAAAATTATATCGATCACAACATACACTAATCCGCCACTACCGAAAATTGCAAAGCCAATTTTAAAAGCTGAATTAATTTTTATTTTGGTTAATTCATGGTGTCGTTGATCTGATTGGTCATTTCTTTGCAACACTGCACTTAAAATTTGCGTGTTCTGTTCTGATTGACGTGTATTTTGTTCCCTTAAAAATCGATTTGATTCATCTACTCTAAGTAAGCTCTCACTTATCGATTTATTCATCGTTTTTATTTCACTTTTAATATCTGAAATTTCATCAGTGTGAGCTTTTAACATTTTGTCATGCTCATCAACTCGTTTCTCTAATTCCATCCTTTCTCACCCTTAAATCAAAAGTATCTGAAAATGACCAGATACTTTACTTCTTTCTTAAATACATATCTCCCCGATTTATTAAATCCTGTTTTTAATAATTAATGGATTGATTTATTTCTCCATGGCAATATCTTTAACAAATTGATCTTCAATTTTCCAAACTTTTTCTTGAAATTCTTTAATTTGTTTTCTACATTGTTCTTTATTTTTAGAATATGCATCCTGATTATAAATTGTTTGATTTACAGTTGTACTATCCATATTTTCTGCTGAAACATCAGCATACAGATTAACAATTACTTCGTTCTCTATTTTTATATCTGCTGCTAGTCTTGTTGTTTGTTTTATATATAATGACATCTTAATTTCCTCCTAATTTTTCTAATTCAGTCAATAACTCATCAAAAATAAGTAAGTCGTTTCCCTTTAATTCTGCATTATTATTTTCAATTGCTTCAATTAAATTACTCATATACGGTTCAAACTCCGTTAAATCAATCACGACTTCTTCATTTTTTAAAATCATCATTTCTTTGCCTGCTTTATATGCATCTTCTGCTCTAAAGTTATAAGTTGTTGGGTCGATAAGCTGACCATCTTCATCTTTTACACCATACTCATTTACAATTTTATATTCGTCTTCTGCATACTCTTGTCGTTTTGCTTCAACCAACTTCATAAATTTAGCAACAGCTCGCGCATGCTTTCCTTTTGCTGATACTACATTAAAAAATTGAGTAAAATTTAATACTTGTAAATTTGTTATTGTTAATTTCATTTGTTTTCCTCCAGTTATTTAAATCCATGCCAATTAGATTTGTGTCTAAATGCAAGAGTACCCCAATCACCAAAAAAGATACCACAGTTATTTGCTGTATTTCTAATAGCCAAACCACCTTCATTGTTTAAATGTAATCGTTCAACAAACATTACTGAATTTTGAGAATAGTTTGTTGTACCAAATTTTTGTAATCTTAAAATTGAATTTGGATTAACATCAATATGTCCTGTATTTCCGTGAATGGTAATAGCAGGATTATACACATTACCTTGATTATTATCTCCCTGGAAACCTAAATCCAATTGATAGTTTCGTTTAGCCCATAAAACAATTCCGGCAGTTGAATCTGACATTGACCCTACCCAATTTCCACCATTCCAAATTTGAATCCCATCTGGAAGATATTTTGACGAAACTGATCCATTATTTCGATAAGAAACTAGACCTTCACTTGTAATTTGAACAGAATTATTTACGCCATTCCATGCAGACCTAACAAATTGAGTCATATTTCCAACTAATGAATTGACATTTATATTTATAACATTCAAGTTGGCACCATTAAAAGTACCAGCTGAAATTTTTGAAGCATCTAAAGTATCGATCATCGCCGATTTTATCGTCGCATTAGCAATATAAGTTGTCTGAGGTGTAATCATAACTTTATTTCCTTGAACGTCAAATATTTGTCGATTCGCATCTAGATTAATCTGCGACATGATCTTACCTTTTTCAACAACACGCATATTGATATCTTTAATTGTTTGTGTAAATTGTGTTTGCGTGGCACCCGCTTTTTTTATTGTATTTTGAATTAAGTTGGACATCTGAACTTGTTCTGATTTAATACCCGTAAGATCGTTTGTTGTTGTTTGACGGAAACCTTCAAATGTTTGTACAAATTGAGTAAATTCAGTTTGTGTTATTGGAATTCCTCCATGTGACCATGGCGATGCTACCTTACCAGCTTCAAGTTGTGGAGCAGCAAAAAATACTTTCGTTTCATCATTAATATTAGATGGCTCAAATCTAAGTGCTGCAGAATTACTCTTTATTTTATCTAGATTGGCAAACTTAAAGTATGTTTGTATCCGGACCCAACCATCTTTTTCAAACACATTGTGTGTGTATGCACTTGCATCAATATGATATTTATTCGAATTATCAAGCTGACATAAGAAACTCATCTTAACCACACCAGGTGACTCTACTTTAATGTACTGACTAAAAGTGTACCAATCAGCTTCATTAACGAACTGCCTATGGTTTAAAAGTCTTGCTTTAGGCGCTCTCCATACATTCTTAGTTGAATATACGTCAGTCCCTCGATATTTATCTGGTTCTTTGATCATTGGACCAATATCATTAATCCAAGCTTCGCCAGTCATAGATGAAGCATCTATTAAGATATTAGTAGGAATTTGGTCAATACCATCAAGTCTATTCTGTGTTTTGCTCATTTCAACTTCAAATCGATCTGACTCTAATCTAAGCTTTCCTATTTCTGTTTCGTTATTGGTTACTTTTTGAGATTGTAATTGTATTAAATTATCAAGTTGAGTGAATTGAGTTTGAGTAGTAATTTCATTCTGTGAAACACAATATGGAGTTGCTTTACTACCATATTCAAGCTTTCGTTTGTAAACTGTAATCGTACTCCCAACTGGTGTTTCAGTATATCCTCCTGAATACATTCGAATTGTAAAATCCTTTGTATCTTTTCCTAAAGTAAATGTCCATGAAAAATAACCATTCTTTTCTATTTCTACGGTTGTATTAGCAGGATTTTTAGATGTTGTCCTATCATAAACACGTAAAGAAAAACGTTTATTATCAGAAGGAATAATATTTTTTACATAACCACTAATTGTATAAGTTTTATCACTTTCTGGTATGGTAGCAATTATTTGATTGTTAAAGCCATTAATGGCTTTAGGATATACAATTTCATTTGTTGAATCAGAAAGTAAGTTTTGATTTTCATAACTTAAACTATCCATTTTTTCAACAGTATTTTGAATTATTCCAGATAGCTGTACTTGCTCAGATTTAAGCCCTACAAGTTCATTCTCAGCTGTAGATTTAAAACCTTGGTAATTTTGTTCGAATGTAGTGAATTCAGATAAATCAAGTAAATCTTCTGATGCTGGTGACCAATCCGTTGGAACATTTCCGTTTTCAAGTTTGAATTTTGTTAACACAACCTCTTTCGAATTAAATGGAACTGTCACTTTGAAGTATTTCATTTGATCTGTAATGATAAATTTAGATGTAGTTCTATTACCTTCAATTTTTTTATGGACAACACGAGTAATAAAATTTTTGTCTATATCATATACAGAAATGTTATGTGAACCGTTAACATTTTGTTGTTGCTCATCTATGAATATTTGAAAAATGTATTCCCCTGGATTGACTGAAATATATTCTACAGTAGTTGAGTCTTGCGGACTATGTTGAAACTTTCCTGATGAATCTACCCATCCTTTTTCCCATTTTGTTAACGGAAATCTATTTACACTACCTATTTCCATCTCGTCAATTTGCTTCTGGGTCTTACTCACTGAACTCTTAATTCCCTCACTATCAGCTTTAAGATTAAGTAACTCTACTTGCTGCTTCTCCACTTTACTAGAAGTTAACTTCACTTTTTCGTTCGTTTTAATTATCTCAGTTTGATTACCCTCACCAAGTAGATGAGCCTTTATTGCTTGTTCCCTAGCCGCTTTAGCAACTTCATCTGAGTTAAAAGCTACTTTCTTAGCCTCATCTGCTTTTGATAGTGCATTTTCTGCTTCTTTTTTGGCTGCATCACTCTTTTTAGAACTTAAAGACGACTGTTCAAAAGCTTTATTTGCTGAGGAAACTGCTTTATCAATTTCTTTTATCGAAGTTTCAACTTCTTGTTCAATATTTTTAATTTGTTTTTTGATATCTTCTCCAAACGCATCATCAATTTCAACAACCCATTTTTCGCCATCCCAAATTTTTAATACAATACGTCCATCTTCTTGACGATGAAACCAAACGTCATCTTTTTTCTTATTTTGTGGCTCAGACACTCCAAATGTAATCCCATTTCCATTGTTATTTACAATTGTCACGTTATTCTGTAAATTCTCAATTTTTTCTTCTGTTAATTGAACGGAGTTTTTGATTGCTTTTAATTCATTTGCTCGTGAATCAATTATTTTGTCACCAATATTTAAAATAGATAATTGATTATCTAAAAGATTACGTTCAATACTAAAAATTCGAGTTAAGTATTTGATATCCAAATCTTTTCGTTTAACGGCAACGGTATCGCCTTTATTAAAAGAACGACTCATTTTAGCAACTGTCGTTTTAAATTGAACTTTTGGGCGGTTAATTTCTACAAGCAAGTTATAACTTGCTTGTAGTAAATCTTTTGGATCAGTAATATCTTCAAATGACTGAAGTAAAATTCTTGGTTTATTTCCGTCATGACCATAAATTTGAGTAGCCATTGGATCAATTAAAAGATTACTTCCTTTTGGTTTGTCTAATGGATTTCCATTTTCCTTCCGCCATTCAATCTCAGAAAAAGTGATTTTTTCATCATATCCACCTGATAATTCTCCAGTATCACTATCTGTTTTTTCTTTACTTTTTCCACGTCCTAGAACAGCTGTATAAATATCTACTTCAGAGTACTCTTTCTCAATAGAAATCGCATTTGAGCCATATGAAATAACGTGAGGAGTTAATTCACCTTGCTTAACATAAGCATTTAAGTATTCATCTGTCACTTGTCTGCTGTCTATTGCGATATTAAAATCAAACTCTACTTGATAACTCGCAGATATTTTACTTAAACATTCCTGAATTGTTAAATATGAAAAAGAAAGCGAAATATTTGGTAATGTATCATCAACATATCGAACACTAATTCCTGTATCTTTTAATAAATATTTTAGAACATTTGAAAAAGATATATTTTTAGGATGATATTCTTCAATTATTTTAATATCTTTTAGTCTGTCTAATGATGATTGGACACCACTAATTTCAATCGATTCATTTGTTGTTTGATGAGATACAAAACGAAATAATTTATAACTATCAAGGCTCTCATTTTTCGTTACAATATAACTTGATTTTTCAATTAAATGGAGCATATCTTTTGATAGTCTTACTGATAAAGAAATTGTTTCAAGAACATTAATACCTTCTTTTACCTGTGCGGAAAACAACTCAGTTTTGTTGAAGTTATGAATGATTTCTTTATTTTGATTTAATAAAATTATTTTTGATTTCATAGTAATTTCTCTCTCACCTCTATTTCAATTGACGTCTCTGGAGTAACACTTAAAACGTCACCCTTTTGAACGTCAAAATATTCACAGTCACTATTCCAACTCACAAGTTGAGGCTTTTCTAAAATACCAATAAACGCAGTGTTTTGTTGCGGTTTTACAATTATTTTCCCTTCAAATTGTTTGTTTAAAATTAGTTTAATAAAATTGCCAGTTCGATTATTTGTAACTGTAACATCATCCATTTTTTTTGTTACATCTATAAAGAGCGATTCTGGTACTGTCTGAAAATAAAAATTGTTCATAATTTTTTGATTTTCTTTTACAGTACGGATCGAATATTTAAATGGCTTGGGACAGAAAAATTCTAAAGTAAAACTACTATTGTTAGTTCCTTCTGTTACGCCACTACTACTTTGAAAATAAGCTTCATAATAATACTCTTTGTCATCATTAAACGAGAGACACAAAAGACCTTGTCTTAATAGACGATTTAACTGTTCAAAACACAATCTAAAATCATGGTTAGTTTTAGCTTCAATTAAACAATTAACGCTAATTATGCGACTATCCTCATTAGAATTTAAGAATAAAACCCCATCAAGTTTATCTACACTCTTTGTTGAAAGATTTACAGCATTCAATTCTCGACCAGTTGTTGTTAAAATTTTTAATTCTGGTAATTCTTGTTCTAGAGCTGAGCCATTAATAAATAATGACTCAGCTGAAAGAACTCTTTTTACTGTTGTTTTTTGATTTGTATCGACAAAACTATACAAATTATCACCTCATTTCTTTAAAATGAATAAACTGATTCTAATTGAACTTTTTGATCTTGTAAGCTTGTTATATCCTCTACAAAGCCTTCAAAATTACGCCCGCCTAAATTCAGATTTAAGTATGCAGGTTTTTTAGAGTCATTTAAGATAAGTTCGTTAGCATGTTGAATATTCATACTATTCATTTTTCTCATTTCCTTATCTAAATTTCCTATTGATGGACTCACGTCAAACGACGAGTTTGCAATGTCATTTGTGATATCATCAATCGTTCTCTTAACTCCTTTAAAACCAGTCTCTAATCCGCCTTGTAAACCGCTCATAATTGATTTACCGGCAGGAATTAGTAATCTTTTATCATAACTAATTGGACCTTTATGCTCTCGAATCCAATCTGCAATATTTCCTACAAAATCGGTTATCGAATCCCACATTGATTTTAATCCTTTTAAAAAGCCATCCATAATCGCTTTTCCAGCTTCCCACAAGTTAATATTACGAATTCTTTCAAAAATACGTGTCACAGAATCAACAACGTTACTTACACTTTGTTTTAAGTTTTCCCATGCTCGTTTTGCACCATCAACTATATTGTTAAAAGCATTTATTGTTGATTCTTTTAAATTATTCCAACCATTAAGAGCCCCTTGAACAATATTTCCTACAGTCGAAATTAACCATGATTTAAAACCATCCCACAGTTCTCTTGCAAATGAAATCACCGCATTAAATAAATTAATCGTGCCTTCTTTTAGATTTGACCACGCTGTTTGAACGCCTTCAACTATCGTTGTAACGATTAAAACCAATCCGTCTTTAAAAGCATTCCAAATATTTGTTGCAGTTTCGACTAATGCTTGAAATAATCCGACTACTAATTCTTTCATAGTATTAAAAATAGTTGCCGCTGCTTCTGAAATAGCATCCCAAATTAATGCTAAATCTTCTTTTAATTGTCCAAAATCACCCATGATTAGATCAATTAAAAATAAGACTGGAGCCATGATGACAGCTTTTATCATCTCCCAACCTTCAAGAGCAATCGTACTGACACTTTCCCAAAGTGTTCCAAACCATTCAATTAGAGGCATGAATATTGCTTGAATTGACTCAATAATTGGCGAGGCAAAATCAACAATTGCTTGCCAAGCATTATTTGCTAGTTCTTTGACACCTTCCCAAAGCTCAGCGAAAAACTCTTTGAATTGTGACCATTTTTCTTTGATTGCTTCAATGGCTGCGGAAGGCGCTTCTTTAAAACTTTCCCAAAGATTTACAAAGAATTCTTTGATACCATTCCAAATTGTTTCTGTAAAGGCTTTTAAATCATCCCAAACATTTTTAATTGCTGTACTAATTCCTTCAAATAATGTTGATGCAATTGATTTAATACCATCCCAAATTCCTAGGACAGTATTTTTAATCGTTTCCCAAGCACCTTCCCAATCACCATTAATGATTTGCATTACTGTTTTAATAATGCCTAAAATAACACCCATCACAGTTTCAATGACAATCTTAATACTTTCCCAAGTAGCTTCGATTAACGGTTGAAGATATGTCATCGCTACTTCAAAAATTTTCTTAATTGCATCCCAAGTTGTCGTAAAGAAATTCTTAATAGTATTCCAGACTGTCATTGCTGTTTGTTTCATTAATTCTTGATTTTCATTCCACCAACTTAACAGTGTTCCCCAAATATCTTTAATAAAACTTGAAATTGTTTCAATTATTGGCTTTAAAAATCCTGAAATAGCAGACCAGATTTCCATTACTTTTTCTCTAAAGGTTTCATTAGTTTTCCATAAATAGATAAATCCTGCTGTCAATGCAACTACAACGGCAATGACAATCCACATTGGCCCAGTTATACCTGCAAAAACTCCCTTAAGTATTTTAAATACAGGTTCTAACTTTGCAAATGCCTCTTTTACTCTAGAAACTGTCTCAACTAAACTTACAACTGTTAGGATTACAGGCCCAACAGAACCCGCGATACCAACTATCGCTAAAATAATTATTTGAACCCATTTATCAGCTAACGCAAATTTTTCACACATTTTCCCAATGATTCCCGTAATTGTTTCAATTGCTGGAGATAGTAACTCCCTAATAACTTTAGCCACTTCACCAAAAGAGTTCTGCATTGCTTCAATATTAGTTTTTGCACCTGAAGTTAGCCCATCTATTCCGGATAAACTACCATTTGCCTCCGCTCCAACTGAGAATATTTGATCTTTCATAAGTTTTAGCGGATTTGTGACGTTATCTATGAGTATTTCACCAATGCTTGAAAAACTTGACTTAATTTCACTGCCAGCTCCATCAGATGCTTCTCTTAATTTTTTCAATTCATCTCTCGCATTTTTAATAGTTGAACTAAATGACGTATCAGAAGCCTCCAAAATAGCTTCTACTCCATAATTTTTCATAAGATTCCTCCTTTCTTATTTATTTGCTTGCATTAGCAAGTCTTTTAACTCATTTTGATCTGTTAATTGAACTTCATTTTTCTCATCTAAAATCTCATTTTGATAAGTTTCAAAATCAAAAAATTCTTTAAAGCTTCGGTAATATGGTTTAACATTTTTACCGCTACCTTTTGTAGCTTGTACCATTTGGTTTAACCATGCTTGTAAATGAAGATCTTGTTGCTTATCTAATTCTGATAATCGATAAGATAGCATCCGTACATTAAACTCATAAACCGTCATTGACTCAATCTCTTTTATATTTGACATCTTCAAATGACGCATTGAATTTACTAAAATTCGCTCATACACATCAGCAGAGCTTATTTTTTCTTGCTTTTTTCGGCCTTCGCGATTGCTTGATTGAACTTCGTCATTGCTAACTTTCCCGAATTTGAAGTTTCGATAGCTTTCAGAGTCATGTCAAATAATTCTTCAATATTTTCACAATCATCAATATAATCATCTAAATCATTTAATGACGCACGTGGAGTTTGATTATAATTCGCAAACGATAAAACGCGAGCTAAAGTATTTGTATTTCCCGATTGAAGTTCCGGAATTACTTTAGCGGATAAACTCAATCCAAAATTACCTTGTTCTGTAACGATAGGCATTTCCTCATCTAAAGTTCGAATAAATTTAACTCCAAATTTAAATTGATACATTTTTTTATTAATTGTTAATTCCATTATTTTTTCCTCCTAAAAACAAGAGAGCTTAAAGCTCTCTTATTCTGCTGTATTTTTTGTTGTGTCTTTGAATTCGTACTCAACGACTGTTTCTTGTTCTTTGGTTAAGGTTGCTTCACCATCAGCACCTTCACCATCAATTGAAAATGTTAATGATACTTCTACTGCCCCATCAACTGCAGGTTTTTTAGAAAATTCACTAACTTTACCACGGTAGTATGTTGCACCATATTTACCATTTTCTTTTTTATCTTGTGTATCTACTTCCCAAATTTCTACTAGATCACCTTTTCTACGTGCATCACGTAGTTTTTTCAACATCTCATCATTACGTGCTAAGATAGATGTACAACTCATCTCAATTGTAGACGTTCCTTGTGTATTCACACTGCCATCCTTTGTTGCAATAGCTTCGCTTTCACTTGTTTCTGTTGTTTCGTGTTCTGTTTGAAATGCAAGTTTTGTTGCTGCATTCGTTGCTGCGTCCTTCATAATTCTAAATAATAAAACCACGTCTTTACCTAATACTGCTTCTAATGCCATTTTTATTCCTCCTATTATTTTCCTAGATATTTTGATCCTCGCATACTTGACCCAAAAATATTTATTACACTTGATACAATTAATCAGCTTTTTCTTTGGGCATAATATGCATTGAGAATTCTTCAAGTTGTTTTGTTAATGCTTTTTTCTTACGAATTTCTTCCGAAAGTCTTTTTTGTAATTTTTGAACCACTTTATCTTGATTCTTTAAATTCCTATTATTCTTATTGTTATTTTGTATCATGATATATATTCCTTTCTCGCATTTATAGGCTTGGGAGCCATTTTCTCGCATTTTCAGTCCTGGGAGACTTTATTTGAATCAGCTAACATAATAAGGTTAACTTGTTTTATTAAAAGTTGGTATACACAGAAGTTATGGTAGATTCGTCGTGAATTTTTCTATTAGTTCGATTTGTTTGATTATTTCCGAATGTTTTTGATAAATATAACTTTCCGAATAATTTAATTCTTCTGCAATATCGAATAATTTCTTATTTTCTATATATTTTTTTATTAAAATTTTACTTTCTAAATCATCAAATTTATAGATAAAATCCAAAATTGCTTGTCTTCGTATTATTAAATACTCTAACTCTTTTTCTTTTTCGCAAATTTTATTCTTCATACCAAGATCGGTACTTTCGCTGACGACGTTTTTAGGAACTTTTGACAGATTTTCTATGTTTAATTGAAAATCTAATATTTCGTATTCTAAATAATCAATTTGTTTTTGAAGAGTTTGATATTTTTTTAACCATTTATACATATTGAGCACTTCCTTCCTTTTTTTGTATTTTCTTGTATGGTAACTATTTACTAGATGAAATATTTGCAACACAACTCTCTTGTCCGATCAAATTTAGTGTCAGTAGATATGACAAATTTCATATCACTAAGCCGTACCAAACGATTTCCTTGAGGAGTGGACACACTAAATGTATTTTCATAGCTCCTTATTACAACACATTCAATACCTTCAATTATTAGTTTTTGATTTTTTTTAAAACGAGCATCAGTTGATGAACAACTCGTACTTTCTTCTTTTGTAAAATAAATAATATCAGGTTTAATTGATAAACGATTAACATTGTTTAACAAAATATTTTGTTCCGCTTGACCAAAAAAATAGTCACTTCGAATCATTTTTACCACCCCTTATTTCTTGAAAAATATTCTAATTCTCGATATGCAATAAAAACTAATAGAATAAAAGTATTAAACATCCAAGCCCCTGTATAATTAAAAAAATATAACGTTTGAGCTATCGCAAAGCCAATTAAGATTGAAAAAATTAAACTCGCGGCTTTATTAATTTTCGAAATTATCATTTTATCTCTCCTTTTGATTTATATTTTTATCTTTAAAAAGAAAATATTCGACAAACGCTTGACTAATCACGGAAAATATTCTATATTATATGCATAATAAATAACCGTAAAAACGATTTTCGTTGATACGTACAAACAAAATATTCTAATGATTTAAATTACTTTGTAAAACTCTTTACTACGTAATACAATATATCACGGAATATTTTCAGCGTCAACTATTTATTTAAGAAAATTTTCTAAGAGGTGAGGAAATGACTATTTTACAAAGCATAAAAGACCTAGCAAATATCAATCAGGTTAGCTTAGCTGAAGTTGAAAGACAAACTGGATTATCTAATGGATCAATAACTAAATGGGGAAAGAGTTCACCATCAATAGACAAGCTTGAGAAAGTTGCTACTTTTTTCAATGTTAGTGTTGATTATCTTCTTAATAATCAAACAAAAAATTCTTTAGCAGAAAAATACGGAGTTTTTGCATTTGATGGCGAACCAGTGACTGACGAAGAAGTTGAATTTTTAAAATCTGTTCTCGCAGCAAAACGAGCATCAGAAAACAAGTAAAAAGTGAGTGATAAAATGTATGAAATTAACAGTCGACTAATTGAAATCGCAAAAAATTTAGATTTAGATTTAGTGTTTGCTGATATTAATCGTAGCGGTTTTTATTTTGCAGATGAAAAAGTTATATTTCTTAGTAGTAAACTTTTAAATCAAAACTCGGATTTTGAAATCTCTCACGAATTGGGACATTGTATTCAAAAACATGAAGAATTAGCAGCTTTTTACAACGCAACAAACTCTAGCCGTAGAAAGTTGGAGCGGGAGGCTAATAAAGTAGCAATTCAAATATTACTGGAAATTTTTATGAGTGACCATGATCTTGATAAAGAACAATTAAATGCAGTAAAATTTATGGAATACTATCAAATTTCAAGTGATTTAGAAGATTGTGTCAAAGAAAGTATGCTTAACTATGTATAAAAAAAAATTTAATCAGATGATTCTATTACTACTAAAAGATAAATTTCTTTATCTTTTAGTATTTTTTTATAAAAAAAGAACCCTTGATTTCTCAAGGATTCTCTAGATGTTAATAACTGATTATTAACGACGGACTTCTTTAATTCTTGCTGCTTTACCGTGTAATGCACGTAAGTAATAAAGTTTCGCACGACGAACTTTACCATAACGAATTACTTCGATTTGAGCAACACGTGGTGTATGTAATGGGAATGTACGTTCCACACCAACACCGTTAGAAATTTTACGAACTGTATAAGTTTCGCTAATTCCAGCACCACGGCGTTTGATAACAACACCTTCAAATAACTGGATACGTTCACGAGTACCTTCGACAACTTTAGCGTGAACACGTACAGTGTCCCCAGGTCTAAAAGTTGGAATATCAGAACGTAATTGTTCGTTTGTAATTGCTTCGATTAATGGATTCATTATAATTTCTCCTCATTCCAAAACACTCATATAGGCTTCTGCTATAGCGGAATGTCGTAATTTATGAGCAATAATACTCACCAAGACATCATATCATACTTGAAAAGTCATGTAAAGCCTTTATTCTTTACATTTTACTTCTTCAGACTCTATCTCAGTCAACATTTTTTGCATCTCTTTAGTCAATTCAATCTTTTCAAGCATGTCTGGTCGTCTTAAATAAGTCCTCCGAAGTGACTCTTTTAATTGCCATGCTTCAATTAATTTATGATTCCCATTTGTTAAGACAAAAGGAACTTCTTGTCCATTATAATCAGCTGGACGCGTATATTGTGGATGCTCTAAAAGACCCGTAGAATGCGAGTCACCGATTGCCGACTCTTCATTTCCTAAAACCTCTGGTAATAAGCGAACTATCGCATCAATCATTACCATTGCGCCTAATTCACCACCTGTTAGGACATAATCACCCAGTGATACTTCATCTGTCACTAAATTACGAATACGCTCATCATATCCTTCATAATGTCCGCATATAAAAACAAGATGTTCTTCTTGCGAGAATTCTTCCGCCATTGGTTGATCAAACTGTTTACCAGCAGGGTCTAATAAAATGACGCGTTGCTTCACACCGGGATTCTTAGCCTGAATATCTATTAAGGCATCATCAATTGGCTGAACTTTTAAAAGCATGCCAGCTCCCCCACCGTATGGGTAATCATCCACTTGCTGATGTTTATTTGTTGAATAGTCTCTAAAATTCGTCACATTGACTTCTAAGAGCTCTTTTTCAACCGCTTTACCTAAAATGGACTCTGTTAAAGGCCCTTCAAACATTCGCGGAAAAAGAGTTAATACATCTATCTTCATTAATCAATCAATCCTTCCGGAATATCAACTAAAATACTTTTAGTTTCTAAGTCTACATTTAAAACAACTGATTCAATGTAAGGTAATAGGATATCCTTTTGACCTTTTTCATTTGGTTTAACTACCCAAACATCATTTGCACCAGGCGATAAAATTTCAGAAATTTTGCCATATTCGTGACCTGTTTCATCAACCACTGATAAACCAATAATTTGATGATAATAAAAATTATTGCCTTCTAATTCTTCCAACTCGTCTTTTGCAATTTTTAGAATACCATCACGATAAATTTCAACATCATTAATCCAAGGATGATCTTCGAAACTTAAAATATCAAAGTTTTTATGTTTACGATGCGTTTTTATCGTCAGTTCTTTAGGTGCCTTGCCATCCTGGAATAAAGTTAAGACATTCCCCTTTTGATAGCGTTCATCAGCAAAATCGGTTTTAGAAATAACTCTAACTTCCCCTTTGATACCTTGTGTATTTACAATCTTACCTACATTTAAATATTCTGCCACTACTGTCCCTCTTTTCTTATCTAATCTTGATGATTGTACCATGTTTTTTTAGAATTAACCAAATAAAAAAAGATTATTTACTTAACTTAAAAAGCCAGTAAACAATCTTTCAAAAATCCAATTAAGATTGGGCGCCCTCTTCTAAAATGTTTAGACGGACTTTTTTTGGTTCTTTGGTACGAACGTTATAGACAAGTGTTCGAATCGCTTTAATGACACGGCCTTGCTTCCCAATAATTCGCCCAATATCAGAAGGATCAACAGAAAGGTTATATTCCATGAATCGATCTGATTCTACTACATCTAAAGATACTTTATCAGGATGACTAACTAACGGCCGAACAATGGTTAAAACCAATTCTTTAACATCAGTCATTCAAATCCCACCTTATTTTTTAGTATATTTAGCTTCGTGATGTTTTTGCATGATTCCTTCACGAGAAAGAATGTTACGAACTGTATCAGAAGGTTGTGCACCTTTAGATAACCAGTCTAAGATTACTTCTTCTTTAACTGTAACTTGTGCTGGATCTAGTAATGGATTGTAAGTTCCCACTACTTCAATATAACGTCCATCACGAGGTGAACGAGAATCTGCTACTACCATACGGTAAAATGGGTGTTTTTTAGAACCCATACGTTTTAAACGAATTTTAACTGCCATTATATAGGCACCTCCAAATTTCTTTTCTTATTAACACAAACAATAGTTTAACAGATATTTTTAACCATGTAAAGTCTTTTTTCTTTACACCTCAAATATTTTTAAATTTAAGTTGCTGATGTAGTTCAAATTGAAGTCCAATCTCTAATAAGAGACTGTCATTTCCTTTTGCTGCCATAAATTGAATGCCAATAGGTAGCCCTTCTTTTGTCACAAAAGTTGGTAAACTAATCGCAGGTTGTCCTGTTAAATTAGCTAGTTGTGTATAGGGTGTAATCCATAAACTTCTTTCAAACATATCGTAAACAAGTTCTGCCAGTTCACTTTGATTCAAATCTTCGGCATGTTCTAACCTTGTTCGAATGTCATCACTTTGTAAATCGTCATTAATTTTTGGCGCAACAGTTGTCGCTGTTGGTGATAGAAAAAGATCATATTTTGTAAATAGATTCTCCATTACAACCGTTGCATCGTCCCAAGCTTGGAAAGAGCTGACATAATCTGCAGCGGACAATTTCTGACCGTATTGATAAATCGCCCAAGTCATCGGTTCCATATCTTCATAACTCATACTTCGATTTAGAGTTTCGGATATTTGATTCATCATATGAGCCGTTTCGCCACCGTTCATTTGGTAATAGCTCCGAATCAGACGCGATCCATCGACTGGATATTGAATGACATCGACTTGATGACCAAGTGACGTTAAAAATTCAACTGCCTCATTTACTGCTTGAATTGCTTCTGGAGATACTGGATTACCAACTGGTGAATCCACGCAAACAGCAATCTTATATGATTTCAATTTTGCTGTACAACATTGCGGCATTAAAAAAGGCGAAATTTGTTGATCGGGTTTCAAACCATTTAAGAGCACTTTTGTATCACGAATTGAACGTGTTAACGCAAAATTAATGGAAGCACCTTGCCAATCGCGCCAACTATCTGGCCCAGTTACAATCCGTCCTCGACTTGGTTTTAAACCAATTAATCCAGTGAAAGAAGCTGGGATTCGAATTGAACCACCACCATCACTTGCACCAGCTAAAGGCACAATATCTGCAGCTACAATTGCAGCTGCTCCCCCGCTGCTTCCGCCTGAATAACGTGACAAATCCCATGGGTTTCTTGTTGGTCCGTTTATTTGAGCATCAGTAATATTTTTAAATCCAAATTCTGGTGTTGTCGTGATGCCAAAAGAAATCAAACCTAATGTTTCGATTTTTTTTACATAATTATTTGTAGAGGTTGCAACATGATCCTTAAATAATTTTGACCCAGAAGTTGCTTTAAAGCCTTGTTTGTTTTGGCCCAAGTCTTTAAGAGCAAAGGGAACACCAAAAAATGGTGCCTGTTTTTCTTCATCAGTAGCATTTATTATTTTTTCTTTTGCTTCTTCAAAATTTAAATCGACAAAAGCATTTAATTCCAGGTTTTTTGAGACTTTTTTACTCACTTCTGCTAATACTTCTAACGGTGAGATTTCATTTGCTTTAATTTTTTGTGCATAATACGATGCATCCTTCATTGATGACACTCCCCTTTTTACATTACCCGTATTCTAACGAATTCGGAGGATAAAGGCCAGTAAACTAGATTATTCCTTAGAAATGACCAGACTTTGACTACTAATCACTAGATATCAAAACAATTTAGTTTTTTCCAAAAACATTTTAAGTTCTTGTGGTGTTTTTATTTCCACCCATTTATCAGGATAGGTTTGTTTCATTTTTGCAAAGTGTTGCTGTTTGACTGTATTTCTACCCTTATGTAACACCCACCAAGCGAACTCAAAATCTAATTTTTCGTTACATCCTTCCGCCATATCAACTCTCGTTTGATTTCGATTTTGGCGATAACGATTCACAATACGATAAAAACAGCGCCATCTTGAAAAATTCATAAAAATGATTTGAGTCGCTGCTTGAAAACGTTCCTCTTGTAAAATATTAGAATAATTACCATCAATTACCCAATCACTATTTTCTTTTAAGAATTTACCTACTATTGCCTGTTTTTCAACTAACTCTCTTTCATTCCACCCCGGTAAAAATTGTACTGTATCGAGATGTAACACTGGGATATTAAAAAACTGACCTAATTCCCTAGCAAGGGTTGACTTCCCGCTGCCACTAAAACCGATAATTGCAATCTTCATCTTCGTTCCTCCATTCATTTTTTAAGGTCAAAAAACTGAGTCAGAACTCATCCGACTCAGTTTATGCTTATTTTTTTTTTTTCTTCTTCTTGTTTTTGTTCTTCTTCTTATTTTTCTTAACCATCCGATTCATGGCCATTTTGCCAAGTTTTCCTTGAACGCCACTACCAAACATATTTTCCATACCTGCTGGCATACTGCCTTTAGACATTTGCTGCATCATTTTACGTGATTCATTAAATTGTTTAATCATGCGATTGACTTCAACCACGTTATTTCCAGAACCCGCAGCAATTCTACGACGACGGCTTGGATTCAATAAATCTGGATTTTCACGCTCAGCAGGGGTCATTGAAAAGACAATCGCTTTTTTACGTGCAATATCTTTTGGATCCACTTGAAGATTATCAAGACCTGGTACATTATTCATTCCTGGAATCATTTTTAATAAATCATCCAAAGGTCCCATATCCATAATTTGATCTAATTGATCAATAAAATCATTGAAGTTAAAGCTATTTTCGCGCATTTTTTTTGCAAGTTCTTCAGCTTTTTCCTCATCATATTCTTTTTGGGCTTTTTCAATTAACGTTAACATATCACCCATGCCAAGAATACGACTCGACATACGATCAGGATGGAAGACTTCAACATCGGTTAATTTTTCGCCAGTCCCGATAAATTTAATTGGTTTTCCAGTAACGGCACGAATTGAAAGCGCCGCACCACCACGAGTATCACCATCAAGTTTTGTTAAAACAACCCCAGTAACATCTAGTTGTTCATTGAAACTTTGGGCAACCGTCACAGCGTCTTGTCCAGTCATTGCGTCGACTGTTAGTAAGATATCATTCGGTTGTGCAAACTCTTTAATACGTTGCAATTCACCCATTAGAGTTTCATCAATATGTAAACGACCTGCCGTATCAATAAAGACATAGTCGTTTTTGTTTTCTTTAGCTTGTGCTAAACCTTGTTTAACGATTTCGACTGGATCAACATCAGTTCCCATATCAAAAACAGGAATGTCTAATTGCTGACCAATGACCTTCAATTGATCAATCGCTGCTGGACGATAGACATCGGCTGCGATTAATAATGGACGAGCTTTTTCATTCTGCTTCAAAAAATTTGATAATTTACCAACGAAAGTTGTCTTACCAGCACCTTGAAGCCCAACCATCATGACCACTGTTGGAATTTTAGGATTCTTATTTAATCCTACTGCTTCTGAACCTAGAACTTTTGTTAATTCCTCATCTACTATTTTTACAATCTGTTGGGTTGGATTTAAAGATTCTAAAATTTCAACCCCAATTGCACGTTCTCCTACGCGCTTGGTAAAACCACGGACAACTTGTAAGTTAACGTCGGCCTCAAGTAAAGCCAAGCGAATCTCACGCATCATCTCTTTTACATCTTCTTCTTTAACCGTTCCTTTTTTCTTCAGTTTGCTCATTGCAACCTGTAAGCGGTCTGTTAAACTTTCAAAAGCCATTTTATCTACTCCTACTCTTCTTCTATCTCTTGAATTTTGTCTAAAAGCTGAATAATTTCCGGATTTAATTCTTGATTATCCAATTGATTCAGTCTTTGTTTGATTTCTTGAATGAGTTCATTTCGAACCACATAATTTGAATATAAATGAAGTTTACGTTCATAATTTTCTAAGAGTTTTTCTGTTCGTTTAATATTATCATAAACAGCCTGACGACTTACTTCAAACTCTTCAGCTATTTCACCCAACGAAAAATCGTCCGCGTAATACAATTCAATATAATTCATTTGTTTTTCTGTTAAAAGGGTTGAATAAAATTCAAATAACGCATTCATGCGATTGGTTTTATCGATTTCCACTGTCTTCCCTCCTTGGACAAAACAATACTCAAACATTATATCATAAAACGTGGATGATTTTAGCCTTATCGTAAAGTCTTGTCGATAAAATGATAGTATTTTTAAGATTCCATCAAAATAAAAAAGCACTTTTAATTGATTCGAAAACGAAACAAAATAAAAATGCTTATACTTACCGTTAATCAGATGATTTCTTTTTCTCTTCAATCAACTCATCTTTTAAGATTGGTAATGAAATTTTAAATGATGATCCATGATTTAAAACACTTTTGACTGATATTTTACCATTATAGTTGTCAACCAATTGTAAGGCTATTGATAAACCTAGTCCATTTCCACCTGTATGACGCGCACGCGCTTTATCAACGCGATAAAAACGACTAAAGATTCGATCACGATCCTCATCAGAAATCCCTTCACCAAAATCTTGAATTTGGATATCTGCCATGTTAAATGAAGAAGAAATTGACACTAAAATCTCTTTCCGATCGGTTGTATATTTCACCGCATTATCGAGTAATATAATTAAAATTTGTTCAAAATGATTGCGATAAATTTTAATTTTCGTATATTCCGGTAAATCAATATCATAATTAAAGATAAAATCAGGGTACAACATTCTGAAATTGCTAATCGTTGTCTTTAAGACATCAACCGCAATTGTTACCTCATCTTCATAATGAAAATTAGATTGTTCTGCTCTTGATAAATCAAGCATCTCTTGCACTAAACTCTTCATCCGAATAATCTCTTGTAATGACGCTTCTAAGGACTCTGCTAAAACTTCTGGATCATCTTTACCCCATCGATTTAATAAATTAAGGTGTCCTTCAATTACCGCAACTGGTGTCCGTAATTCATGTGAGACATCTTCAACAAATCGTTGTTGTTGATGAATAAAAAGTTGCATTCTTTCCAACATATCATTAAAAGCTTCAGCCAAATCGGAGATTTCATCATTTGATTTAGGAACCGGCATTCTAACGTCAGTCTTATAGGCTTCTTGAATACTATCAAGTGATTTCGCCATTTTACGCAGCGGTAATGTAAAGTACGTTGATAATAAAATCCCAATAATAATACTGATCAAAATTCCAATAATCTCTAGAAGAACTAATGTTTGGAATATTTTATCGCGAACCTTCATAAAGCTACTAAGTTCTAAAAAACCTTGCGAATAACCGATTGTCTTCCCTGTGTGTTTGGATTTAATCGGTCGCATTTGTATTAAACCAGTCACATTATTAAAAGTATCAATTGACATTTCTTTTTGCTCATCTAACTCAAAAGGTAGGTACAAACCCTTTGTTTCAAAAACAAGTCGTTCATTAGAACTATAAATTTTTACATTTAATTCCGGCTCAGAAAGTTCTGAAATAAAACTGTTCAGATTCATTAAACTTGTTTCTAAACTATTACGGTCATAATAAGTATCTCCCATATAACTACCAGGGGATTCTTTCAAAAAATTGACCGTCGAACTAAGCGAAAGTGGATCTTCAGAACGCGATAAACGCTCCTCGATTTCCGACATCGTTCGGTTAAAATCGGTTTCTTCCTGTTCAAACATACTTCGTGTGCTTACCTGATAGGTCACAAATGCGAAGATTGAAAATAGAATTGAGATTGAAAGTGCAGTTAAAAAAGTCCACTTAAATGTAATCGAGCGAAAATTAATGGTTTGGAAAAATTTCTTGCGCTTCTTTTCCATTACGATCTCATAACATAACCCGTTCCACGAACAGTTTGAATATAACTGTCTTCACCTGGAACATCTATTTTATTTCTTAAATAACGAATATAGACATCGACAACATTTGTTTCGACTTCGATTTCGTAACCCCAGACTTTATTTAGCAAGACATCACGTGATAATACCACATTAATATTTTCCATTAAAATCAGAAGTAACTCATATTCTCTTTTAGTAAGCTCAATCATTTGATCATCACGGCGAACGACACGATTTTCTTTTTCAATCGTTAAATCACGATAAGTAATCGTTGTTTGTTTAGTAATGTTCTTATCGCCTTCGATATCAATTCGACGTAATAATGCACGTAGACGAGCAAGTAATTCTTCAATTGCGAATGGTTTAACAATATAATCATCCGCACCATGATCAAGACCAGAAACACGATCAATTACTGAATCACGAGCAGTCATCATGATAATTGGTGTGTTTTTCACTTGTCTCACGCGGCGACACACTTCCAAACCATTTAATTCAGGTAACATTAAATCTAAAAGAATCGCTTCCCAATCTCCTTCAAGTGCTGCTTCTAAACCAGTTCTACCATTATAATGAACTTCTGTTTCATAGCCTTCATGTTTTAACTCTAATTCAACGAAGCGTGCTAAGTTTTTTTCATCCTCAATGATTAAAATTCTATTTGACATTCTGACAACTGCCTCTCTAATATTTTATTTCTAGAAAACGTCCATTGTACTCTCTTCATTCAATTTGAAATTTACTTTAACTTCAGTATTAATCAATTTTAAGTAAGCTAAAAAAGAACTCTTATCAATCAAAAATTTAATTAAGATTGAATGAGAGTATTTTCAATAACTCATTATAACATTTTTAATTTGAGTAATCTATTCCTCTGTTTAAATTAGTTTTAAAAAAAGAATGACGGAATCGTATTTTTTTGATATCATTAACATTAAATGGATATTAGAAATATATAGATATTATCATTTTATTCTAATTCAGTGTGCAAGGAGGGATTTAAATGGACGTTCGGCAATTAAACTACTTCATTGTTTTAGCGGAATCAAATACGATATCCGAAGCGGCAAAAAAACTTAAAATGGCGCAACCACCGTTAAGCCAAATGTTAAAAAATTTGGAAATAGAGTTGGGCGCTACTCTCATTAAACGTAGTAAGAAAAAGCATCAACTCACGAAAAGTGGTCATATTTTATACCAAGAAGCTTTAAATATTCTCAAACAACTTGAGGAGATGAAACTTAAAATTAGAGAAGAATCGAATGGACTTTCTGGTAATTTACGTATCGGTTGTAATCATATTGCCATTTTAAATTTAGAAACAGTTACCTCTCACTTTCTCAAACAGTTCCCTAATGTTTCTCTCATAATTGAACAAAACGATTCCATCACTTTACAAGAAAAATTAAAAAATCGTACGATTGATCTTGCCTTTTTACAAGGCCCAATTAATCAGGATATCTTTACTAATCACTTTTCAAAAATGGATGAATTTGTTTTTGTAACGTCTGAAGAACTAAAACAAAAATCAATCTCGCAGCATGACTTTTTTAAAAAGCCTTTATTACTACCTGATTTTCACTCACTTACTAGTCAAGGGGAACAGTTTTCAGAAATATTAAGCGGACAGCCCGAAGGATTCACCATTTCATATTGTTCAAATTATACTTTGATTCAGCAGCTTGTTGCCAGCGGAATTGTAAATAGTTTTGTCCCTAAGTCACTGTTCAATAAAGATAATTTTCTAGAGCTCTTCTACTATCCGATAAGAAAACCATTTAAACTCACCTGTTATCACTTAATTAGTTTAAAAGATAACTATCTAGATCAAACAAGCCTCAACTTTATTGAAACATTAAAAAACTGAGTGTTTCCTTAGCCAAAAGGAAAACACTCAGTTTATTTGTTATTCTTTACCATACCAATCGTAATGGAAGACACCTTCACGATCTTTTCTTAAATAGGTATGAGCACCAAAGTAATCACGTTGGGCTTGGATAATATTTGCCGGTAAATCTTCAGTACGATATGAATCGTAATAAGCAATTGCTGAAGAAAATGTTGGACTTGGCACACCAGTCTGGACGGCTAATGATACGACATCACGGACAGCTGATTGATATTCTGTCGTAATATTCATGAAGTACTCATCTAACATTAGATTTTTTAATTCTGGATTACGGTCATATGCATCAGTAATGTTTTGTAAGAACTGAGCACGAATGATACAACCAGCACGGAAAATTTTAGCAATTTCGCCATACTGTAAATCCCAATTATTTTCTTCACTCGCCATTCTCATTTGCGCAAAACCTTGAGCGTAACTCATAATTTTACTGAAATAAAGAGCTTTTCTGATTTTTTCAATCATTTCTTCTTTATTACCAGTGAATTTAGTTGTTTCTGGTTGAGGAATAATTTTACTTGCAGCAACACGTTCGTCTTTTAATGCTGAAATATAACGAGCAAACACTGATTCAGTAATTAATGGTAATGGCGTACCTAAATCTAAAGCATTTTGGCTTGTCCATTTACCTGTTCCTTTATTTCCAGCAGCATCTAGAATAACGTCTACTAAAGGTTTACCTGTACCTAAATCATCTTTTCTAGTTAATAAATCTGCTGTAATTTCGATTAAGTAGCTATCTAATTCACCTTTATTCCATTCAGTGAAGATGTCTGCAACTTCTTCAACTGATAAATCAAGTACACGAGTTAAAATATCGTAAGCTTCTGCGATTAATTGCATGTCACCATATTCAATTCCGTTATGTACCATTTTTACGAAATGACCAGCCCCATTTGGTCCAATGTATGTTACACATGGTTCACCGTCATTTGCTTTTGCTGCCATTTGTTCAAAGATTGGTTTGACCAAATCATAGGCTTCTTTTTGTCCACCAGGCATCATTGAAGGTCCTTTAAGTGCGCCCTCTTCTCCACCAGATACACCAGTTCCGATAAAATTAATGCCAGAACTTGCTAACGCTTCGTTACGTCTAATAGTATCTTTAAAGAATGTATTACCACCATCAATCAAGATATCACCTTTATCTAGATGTGGTAAAAGACTTTGAATTGTTAAATCCGTAGCTTCTCCAGCTTTAACCATCAACATAATACGTCTTGGTTTTTCTAACGAATCGACTAATTCTTCAATTGTGTATGCAGGAAAAAGTTTTTTTCCAGGGTTTGCTTCAATTACATTGTTTATACGCGCTTCTGAGCGGTTATATATTGAAACACTATAGCCTCTACTCTCAATATTAAGAGCTAAGTTACGCCCCATAACTCCCATTCCTACGACACCAATTTGTTGTTTACTCATCAATTGACCTCCTCAATTTACTCCGATAAAAAGTTATCTTCATCATTATAGCTTATTTTATATGAAAACTAAATCATTCTTTCTCAGGAATTGAGATATCATACGATAGGTCTCTTTTTTGTAAAAAACTATTTAATAGATTCTTGTAAAGCTTTCAAGTTATCTTTCATCACAGAAATATAATCTTTGCCATCATCCCGGTCTTTATCTGACATGCTTTCTAAAGGATTTAAAACAGATAGTTTGGCACCCGTCGCATCAGAGATTGTTTTAGCCACTTTAGATGATGCGCTGCTTTCGGTATAAATGACATTGATTTTTTCATTTTTTACAACATCTTCAATGACTTTTAACTCTTTTGGTGTTGGTTCTTGCTCAGGTGATAAACCTGAAATGGCAATTTGTGTTAAACCGTACTCTCTAGCTAAATACGAAAAAGCCTGATGTTGCGTCACAAATTTTTTATTTGTAGCATTTTCTGTTGCTGAAACAAACTCTTGATTTAAATCATTCAGCTTTTTAGAATAATCGGCTGCATTTTTTTCGTATTCATCTTTTGATTTTTTATCAATTTTTTGTAATTCTTTCGCAATGGTATTCACTTCTTGACGTGCTAAGATTGGACTTAACCACACATGCGGATCAATCGCATGTTTATGACCGTCACCATGTTCATTATCACTTTCAGCTGCTTCCATAAAATCAATACCTTTACTTGCCTCAATAACCTTAACTTTTTTTGTATCTATTCCCTTAAGGACGTCTTTAACCCACGTTTCCATCTCATTTGAATTGTAGATGAATACATCAGCTTCTTGAATCTTTGCCATGTCTTTCGCACTAGGCTCATAATCATGGGGTTCGACACCTGCTTCAATTAGTAAATCAACTTTTGCTTTGTCACCGACGACATTTTTTGTAAAATCATACATTGGATAAAAACTAGTCACAATTGATAATTGCTCTTTGTCCTTCCCCTCTTGTTTTGTTTCGTTCGCGGCACATCCGCCTAATAAAAAGATACTGGCAACTGCTAGTATAAGTTTTTTCATTATGTTTAGCTCCTTTATTCTTTAATTCGTAATCATTACAATTTGCCTTCCTGCTAAATTGTAAACGAAACAGAAAAAAAATTCAAGACTTTCTTAAATAATTTTTCATATATTTCAATAAATCAAAAAAAATGGTTGAACCAGAGTCATACGACCTTGATTCAACCAATTTAATTTTATTCATTATTTACGTTTTTTTTTGCCACCTGACGAAAAAGCATCTTTTACTTTATCGAAAAAACCTTCTTCTTGCTCAATCACAGCCTTGTTTCCACTAACTGCTCCAAATTCTCTCAATAAATCTTTTTGAGCATCTGAAAGGTTTGTTGGTGTTTCAACAATAACAGTTACATGTTGATCACCATTTGAATTACCTCTTAATTTTGGTGCTCCCTTACCTTTCAAGCGGAAAGTAGTACCTGTTTGCGTACCAGCTGGAATACGTAATTTAACACGACCATGCACTGTTGGTACTTCAATTTCATCACCTAAAGCTGCTTGGACAATTGAAATATCTTCTTTATAGTAAATTTCTGAACCTTCACGTTCAAAGACCGGACTATCTTCAACACGGAAAATAACATAAAGATCGCCATAAGGTCCACCATTATAACCAGCTTCACCTTGACCAGCAAGACGCATTTGTTGACCTGATTCAACACCAGCAGGAACATTTACTTTTACTGCATGGGATTTCATCATACGGCCAGACCCTGAACAAGTTGAACATTTATCTTTAATAATTTTTCCTGTACCAGAACACTCATCACACGCTTGGCGACTCATCATACGACCAAGTGGTGTTTGACGTTCCACATTAATTGAACCTGATCCATGACATTTACCACATGTTTCTGGTTGCGTACCTGGTTTAGCACCGTTACCGTGACATGTTGAGCATTCGTCTTCGCGGTTAAAACGAATACTTTTTTCTAAACCAAAAATAGCTTCATTAAAAGTTAAATCAAGTGTATATTGTAAATCAGAACCTTGTCTTGGTGCATTTGTTGAGCTTTGACGAGAACCTCCGCCACCGCCGAAGAAAGATTCAAAGATATCTTCAAAACCGCCAAATCCTCCGCCACCAAAATCTTGGAAGCCACCAAATCCACCAGCACCAAAGTTTGGATCAGTGCTTGAATGACCATATTGGTCATAAGCTGCTCTTTTTTGAGGATCGCTTAAAATTTCAAAAGCTTCTGAAACCTCTTTAAATTTATCCTCAGCGTCAGCTTCTTTATTTATATCTGGATGGTATTGTTTTGATAATTTACGGTAGGCTTTTTTAATCTCAGCATCTGTCGCAGTTTTTGACACACCTAAGACTTCATAAAAATCTCTTTTTGCCATTGGACGTCATCCCCCATCTTTTTTGTTCCTAGAACCTGTTAAATCATACCACAAAAACTAAACTTTAGGTACCATTACCCTTATTTTTCATGAAAAGAAAAGCCAAAAGCACATTGCTTTGGCTTTTCAGTATCGTTAATTCATTTGATTATTTATCGTTATCGTTAATTTCTTCAAAATCTGCGTCCACAACATCATCCGCGCCACCTTGAGCAGCTTCTGGATTTTCTGCAGCTTGTTGTTGTGCTGCTTGTTCATAAAGTTTAACTGTTAATGTTTGAACGATTTCACTCAATTCATCACGTTTAGTTTTCATATCTTCAATGTTGTTTGCTTCAACAGCAGCTTTTAATTCGTCACGAACAGCTTCAGCTTTTGTAACTTCTTCAGCATCAACTTTTCCTTCTAATTCTTTCAATGTTTTGTCAACTGAGAATAATAATGCATCCACATCATTTCTTAAGTCAACTTCTTCTTTACGAGCTTTGTCTGCTTCTGCATTTGCTTCAGCATCTTTCATCATTTTATCAATTTCTTCATCTGTTAAACCTGAAGATGATTTAATTGTAATTGTTTGTTCTTTTTGAGTACCTAAGTCTTTAGCACTTACGTTTACGATACCATTTTTATCAATATCAAATGTGACTTCAATTTGAGGGATACCGCGTGGTGCTGCAGGGATATCTGTTAATTGGAAACGACCTAATGTTTTGTTGTCTGCTGCCATTGGACGTTCACCTTGTAAAACGTGAATATCAACTGCTGGTTGGTTGTCTGCTGCTGTTGAAAAGACTTGTGATTTACTTGTTGGAATTGTTGTATTACGGTCAATTAATTTTGTAAATACACTACCCATTGTTTCGATACCTAATGATAATGGTGTTACGTCAAGTAAAACAACGTCTTTAACATCACCTGAGATAACCCCACCTTGAATAGCAGCTCCCATTGCAACTACTTCATCAGGGTTCACTGATTTGTTAGGTTCTTTGTTTGTTTCTTTACGAACAGCTTCAACAACTGCAGGAATACGAGTTGATCCACCAACTAAGATTACTTCATCAATTTCAGAAGTGTTTACGCCAGCATCTTTAATTGCTTGACGTACTGGAATTTTAGTTCTTTCAACTAAGTCAGCTGTTAATTCATCAAATTTAGCACGAGTTAAAGCAACTTCTAAGTGAAGAGGTCCAGCTTCGCCAGCAGTGATAAATGGTAAGCTAATTTGTGTACTTGTTACACCAGATAAATCTTTTTTAGCTTTTTCAGCAGCATCTTTCAAACGTTGAACAGCCATTTTATCTTTAGATAAATCTACGCCGTTTTCTTTTTTGAATTCTTCTACTAGGAAGTCAATGATCTTGCTATCAAAGTCATCCCCACCAAGATTGTTATCACCTGCAGTTGATAATACGTCAAACACGCCATCACCTAATTCAAGGATTGACACGTCAAATGTACCACCACCAAGGTCAAATACTAAAACTTTTTCTTCTTTATCTGTTTTATCTAAACCATATGCTAATGCAGCAGCAGTTGGTTCATTGACGATACGTTCAACTTCTAAACCAGCAACTTTACCAGCATCTTTTGTCGCTTGACGTTGCGCGTCGTTAAAGTATGCAGGAACAGTGATAACTGCTTTTTCAACTTTTTCACCTAAGTAATCTTCAGCAAAACCTTTTAAGTATTGTAATACCATTGCTGAAATTTCTTGTGGTGTATATGTTTTTCCTTCGATATCAACATTATGTCCTGTTTCACCCATGTAACGTTTAATTGATGATACAGTATTTGGGTTAGTTACTGCTTGACGTTTCGCAACTTCCCCTACTTGGATTTCGCCATTTTTAAAGGCAACAACTGAAGGAGTTGTACGGTTACCTTCTGGGTTTGTAATAATTTTTGCTTCTCCGCCTTCTAAAACTGATACTGCAGAGTTTGTAGTTCCTAAGTCAATTCCGATAATTTTACTCATAATATATCTCTCCTCATTAAAGTTGTTTTAATTTTTATATTTTTATTGTGCCACAATAACCATTGTTGGTCTAAGAACACGGTCATGTAATTTATATCCTTTTTGTAGCACATTAATAATCTCATCTGTTTTTTGATCATCTGTTGCAGGCATTGTTTGCACTGCTTGGTGCAGATTTGGATCAAAAATTTCGCCCATCGCTGGAATTTCTTCAACGCTGACTTCATTTAAAGCGTGAACTAAGCTTTCACGAACCATCTCGATACCTTTTTTCATGCTTTCGCTATGTTCGTTATCAGCTTCAACTTCAAGCGCACGGTCTAAATTATCTAAGGCTGGTAATAAAGATTTAGCTAAATCTTGTGAGCGATATTTTGAAGCATCTTCACGTTCTTTTTTGTGACGATTACGCATATTAGCTAATTCAGCTTGTGTTCTAAGGAATTTATCTTCCATCTCATCAAGAGCAGCTTTTAAGGCGTTAATTTCTTCCACTTCTGGAGAAATCTCTACTTCCTCACTCTTTACCTCAGTTAATTCTTCATTGTTTACTTCTTCTTTAATTTCTTCTTTTGTCGATTCGTCTTTACTCAAAATCAGACCTCTCCTCTCTACCCGTTACTCGTATTCGAACTACCTAAGCTACGGTAATGTGACTCTAAATGATCCGATAGCTCTGTTTTAAACACATTTAAAAGTCCCATCATCTTCGCATAAGACATGCTTGTTGGACCAAGTAAGGCGACAACACCATTGCCATGATCTGACACCTGGTAAGAAGCTGTTACCAAACTCATATTGGTTAGTAATTCATTGTTAATTTCATTACCAACTTTAATCTCAATTTCTGACTCGCCAGGTAAAATCAGTTCACTCAAGCGCTCAGTGTCAGTAAAAAGTGAATAAATTGATTTAAATTCAGAAACATTTTCGAGTGATCCTGAATCTAGTAAATTCATCCCTCCACTTACATAAATTTGATCATCAAACACTTGATGGAATACATCCTCAAATAAAAGCAACATGTTTGAAGAATTTGTAAAATAACGCTGTAAAATAAGCGGTATTTCCGTTCTTAATTGATGATAAACAGTTAGTAAACTTTTACCAATCAAGCGGTCATTAATGATATTGATCATTTTTTCAATATCACTGTCTGTCACTTCTTCTGGTACCGTAAATACTTGACTTTCAACATACCCCTTATCCGTAACAATGATGGCAATCAATTGTCTTGAATTCAATGGAATAATCTTGAAACTTGTCAATTTACGATCTTTCACTTCAGGACCTAAAGAAAATGCAGTGTAGTTAGTTAAATCTGATAAGATTTTAGCTGAAACCTCAATAATTTCGTTTGTCGCACTATACTCTCGATTAAACAATTGACGAATTTTGTATTGTTCTTCAAAAGGTATAACACTTGGTTTCATCAAATTATCAATGTAGAAGCGATAGCCCTCTTCTGAGGGAATTCTTCCAGATGATGAATGAACCTTTTGAATTAAACCAAGATCTTCTAGTTTAACCAAATCATTGCGAATTGTAGCTGAACTTGCTTTAATACCATTTTTCATCAAGGTATTCGAACCTACAGGAAAACCTGTATCCGTGTATAGATTGACCAATAAATTAAAGATAGCCAACTGCCTTTCACTTAGCATTTCATCACCTTCTTCTTTTAGCACTCTGTTTTACCAAGTGCTAACTACAGTTAATAATATACCAACTATTGAAAACAAAGTCAATCATAAACCACTATTTTTTTAGCACTTGTTTACAACGACTGCTAAATAAAAACTAAATCCTTATCAAATATAGGTTTTCAGCCTTAATATTTCCTTGATTTTCCCTAAAATACACAAAAAAAATTTCAATTTTAACTGTATCTTCAAAAGAAATACAATAAAAATTGAAACTCTTATACTTTATTATTTAGTTAATAAAAACTGTTCAAAAACATCATTGCCAAGAATTAACCCTTTTTCAGTTAAAGCAAGATAATCTTGATTGTGCTTCAACAAACCTTTTTCTATTAAATGTTGCGTTGTAGCTCCGTACACTGAAGTAAAACTCTTGTTAAATTTTTCTTCAAAACGTGTCAGAGAAACACCTTCTAGTTTTCTTAGGCCCAAAAACATTTCCTCTTCCATTTGATGGTTAAGTGTTAAATGTTCTGACTCAATAACTGGTCGTTCATTTTCTCTTAAAGGTTTCAAGTAATGTTGAATTGGTCCATGATTTTTATAGCGAACGTCGCCTAAATAACCACTGGCACCCGCACCTAATCCATAATAATGCTCATTATTCCAATAAACTAAATTATGTTGACTTTCGTACCCTTCGAGTGCAAAATTGCTGACTTCATATTGATGGCGACCACCTGCGGTCATGCGTTCAATCGCACGCTCGAACATATCACCTTCAACATCGATACCTGGTAAATGTAAGCGACCTTGTCTTGCCCAATTATAAAACATGGTTTTATTTTCAAGAATTAATGAATAAAGCGAATAATGTGGTAAATCTAAAGCTAAAGCTTTATCTAAAGTATCTTCAAAGCTTTCCGTTGTTTGATTTGGTAAGGCGTAAATTAGATCAATACTCACATTTTGAAAATCTGCCTTTTCAAAAAGTTTCATTGTATCAAAAACATCCTGCGCAGTATGCTTACGACCTATTTTTTTTAGCAAACGATTATCGAAGGTCTGAACTCCCATGGAAACACGATTTACACCATGGTTTTGCAACACTCTCAATTTATCAAGCGTTAAATCACCAGGGTTCGCTTCAACTGTAAACTCATTTTTTTCATCAAATGGTAAATGTTGACGTACTCCCTCCAATAAACGATCCAGTTGTTTAGCAGATAATGCGGTTGGCGTTCCTCCACCAATATAAATTGTTTCGGTATCATTTGATGGATAGGCTAATTTTGTTAAGCGAATCTCATTAATTAACGCTTCTATATATTCATCTACCGGTTGCCCTTCAATAAAGACTTTATTAAAGTCGCAGTAAAAACAAATATGCTCACAAAATGGAATATGAATATAAGCTGATGTCATGTTATCCCTCAATCTTTCTAAAATAATCTTCCGTATTCACCTGATCGGCTTTTAATTGCTCAATTAAACCTTCAATGCCATCAAATTTTTGTTCATCTCTTAAATAATGATGCCATTCGACTACAACATGCTCACCATAGATATCCTGATCAAAATCTAAAATATTGACTTCGATTGTCATCGGTCTATCTTTTTCAAAGGTAATATTATATCCAATTTGAGCCATGCCGAGATACCACTTATGCGCTACTTTTATTTTGACGGCATAGACACCGCCTTTAGGTAACAACGAACTTGCGTCTGGCGCTACATTGGCTGTCGGAAATCCTAGTGTACGTCCACGTTTATCACCATGAACAACAATCCCATTAATTTGATAATGATAACCAAGATAATGAGCTACTCCTTCCATATCACCAGCAGACATCATTTGTCGAATCATTGTTGAACTAATTTTTTCTGAGGCAGCTGTCTCTTTGGCAATTTCCATTATTTCAAAGCGATCTTGGGCGAAGGTAGGTAAAGTCTCCATGTTCGCAATATCTTTTTTACCATACGTATAATCAAACCCTGCAACCGCAACTTTTGCGTGTAGACCGACGATATATTGATCTACAAATTCTTGTGGGCTTAGACAAGCAAACGCTGAGGTAAATTCAATCACATATAAGTAATCAACGCCTAAGCGTTCCATTTGAATTTTCTTTTGTTCGACAGTCGTTAAATATCTCAATTCACTCACTGCATTTTTTTTAAACACAACAGATGGGTGATGGTTAAACGTCATGACCGCTAATTTCAGGCCAAGTTCATCGGCTTTTTTCTTCGCAGTATTGATTACCTTTTGGTGTCCACGGTGGACACCATCAAAAAATCCCAATGCGATGACAACATCATCGTCTGGAATTGCTTCACGAGAATACGGATGATGGATTTCAATTGTTTTCATTCTTAACACTCCTAGTCATTTCGAAAAACTTTTACCGGTTTTAATTTACCAGGTTTAGTCGGATGTAAATCATAGATTGAGATGGCTTGATCTTGATAAGTCAATAATATCGGCCATTGACTTGCATCTTGAACTTGTACAAAATAATCGCTTGGAACCACCAAGCCATTTTTTATCTCTGCATATTCTGCCTCACTCATTGCTAGCTTCTCAAAAGATTCCAAGCCGTACTCTAATGGGAAGAAGATTTCATCCATTGTGTCTTCATCCATAGCTTGCTGTACTTCCTCTAAAGTTACACAGTCTTCTTTAGTAAATGATCCACTACCCGTCCTTGTTAAAGTTGACATATGTGCTTCGACGCCAAGTTCTTTACCCGTATCAACAGCTAAAGTTCTAACATAAGTTCCTTTACCGCATTCAACATCAAAAGACCACTTTTGGAGTTGTGCTTTTGCATCATACTCAACTTGACTGGTTCTTTTATAATCATAAATTTGCGCTATGCGAATTGGTCGTTCGACAGTTTCGCCTTTTCTAGCATAATCATATAATCTACGTCCATTGACCTTAACCGCAGAATACATTGGCGGCTGTTGCTTAATTTCACCAATAAAACGTGCCATTGCTTCATCTATTTTTTCAGTTGAAAATGGGACTTCAATGGGTGTCCTTGTGACAACTTCTCCTGAGGCATCTTCTGTTTCCGTTGAAAAACCTAACGTCACCTCACCGAAATATGTTTTATTTGAGTCTTGCAAGTATTCGACCACTTTGGTTGCGCGACCCACACATATTGGTAAAACCCCATCCACATCAGGGTCTAATGTCCCACTATGTCCAATTTTTTTTGTTCTTAAAATCTTTCTTAATTTAAATACACAATCGTGACTTGTCATGCCACGAGGTTTCCATAAAGGAATAATACCTTCCATTGTCTGATTCTCCTATTTTAAAAATATCTTTACCATTATAACACAGTTGAATCGTCACGTAAGTTTTTTGCACTCTGACAACAATAACCTAATGAATTTTGTTCAAATAAAAAAACCAACACAGATTATTTTGATTGTGTTGGTTCGATGTTCTGCATGAGTCACATTTTTACATATTTGATGATTAATCAATTCTCCACTGCCACTCTTCACGCATATCATCCATAATTGAAATCACTCGTTGTGTCAATTCACGCAAATCTGGTAAGGGACTTGATTCTGATAAATAGCGATTGACCATGTCTAATTCATATGTGAAAACATCTTCTGCCTCACCACTTGAGATTTGTTCTATCTCGCCATTATTGTAATAAATTTTTGCTGAGGTTGCTCTTGGAAAGTCTTCAACAACAAGGTAGCCAAGATCACCGGAAACAAAGATTTGTTTTGGTAATTTACCACGGAAGGAAATCATCACACTTCCCAATACTTGATCATCATTTTCAAGCAAAGTCGCCGATTTTTCGTCAACGCCACTTGGCGCCATGACAACATTCGAAGCTCGAAGTTGTGTCGTGTCTCCCATAAAATAAAGGGCAGCTGACAACGCATAAGTGCCAATATCAAATAAAGCACCACCACCTTTGGCCGGTGAGAAAAAGCGATTCGCTTCGTCATATTCTTTACAACTACCAAACGTAACATTCACAACACTTAGTTTTCCCAATTTATTTTGACTAAGACAGGCATGTAACTCTTGGTATAATGGCATATAGAATAGACTGACTGCTTCAAGAAGAACCAATCCCTTAGACTCAGCCAAAGCAAATAATTCTTGCGATTCATTCCCTTTTAAAACCATTACTTTTTCACATAAACAATGCTTGCCCGCTTCAAGTGCTTGTTTCACATAGCTATAATGCGTTTGATTAGGTGAGGCTATATAAACTAAATCGATGTCTGCTATCAAAAATTCATCATACTTCGTAAAAGCATTAGGAATACTGTATTCCTTTGAAAACTTTTCTAGTGAAACAGGATTTAAATTAAAAACAGCCACCACTTCATATCGTTCGCGATTGAGTTGCGTCATAAATTCATGCGCAATCGTACCTGTTCCAACTACACCAATTTTTTTAATCATCCGTAATCCCTCTTTCATTTTTGCCAAAAAAACCCAAGTGAAGGATTAAGATTCACTTGGGTTATCATCTAGTCTTGTCGATTCAATTTATTAATTAATTCATCAATATGATTACCATATTGGACAGACGCATCCACTTCAAAAATCAATTCTGGTGTTTTATAAATTTGCAAACGGTGACCTAATTCACGACGAATCAAGCCCGTAGCTTTTTCTAAACCTTTTTGAATTTTTTCTTTTTCAGAAGCTTTTTCTGCTAATGAACTATAATAAATAGTAGCTTGTTGTAAGTCTCCCGTCACATTTACTTCTGTAATTGTCACGTTTTCTATGCGAGGATCGCGAACTTTTTTTTGTAAAATGTCGTTAACTTCACGCAACACTTCTTGAGCGACACGACGATTACGATAGTTTGCCATTACTGTTTCCTCCTATTTTTTAACTTCTTGCATGATGAAGCCTTCGATGACATCATCTACTTTTACATCATTATAATTTTCGATGGTTACACCACATTCAAATCCCATTTTAACTTCTTTAGCATCGTCTTTGAAGCGTTTCAAGCTTGCTAAATCACCTTCATGGATGACAATACCATCACGAATTAAACGAATACCGCTATCACGACGAATGTAACCTTCTGTTACATAACATCCGGCAATCGTACCAACTTTAGAAACTTTGTAAGTTTCACGAACAAGCATTTGACCTGTAATTTTTTCTTCAAATTCAGGATCTAACATACCGTTCATAGCTGTTTCGATTTCTTCAATAACTTTATAAATAATTCGGTGTAAACGAATATCAACTTCTTCTTGCTCAGCTTGAATACGAGCTTGAGGTGTCGGACGAACGTTGAAACCAACGATGATTGCATTACTTGCAGACGCTAAGGTAATATCACTTTCGTTAATTGCTCCAACTGCTGAATGGACAATCTTAACACGTACGCCTTCAACATCAATTTTGTTTAAACTTGCTGCTAAAGCCTCAGCTGTTCCTTGCACGTCAGCTTTAATAATGACATTAACTTCTTTAATTTCGCCATCTTTCAAGCTTTCAAATAAATTATCAAGGGTTACTCGACTGTTTGATGAACGGTGTTCTAATAAAGCACGTTTCGCACGTTCTTCACCAGCTGCACGCGCTGTTTTTTCATCATCAAACGTTACAAAACGGTCGCCAGCTTGCGGGACATCATTTAAACCTGTGATTTCAACAGGAGTTGCTGGGCCAGCAGTTTTATCACGACGACCAATATCATTTGTCATCACACGAACACGTCCGTGTGTATTACCCACGACAATTGGATCACCAACTTTAAGCGTACCTTGTTGAACAAGTAATGTAACAACAGGTCCTTTACTCTTATCTAAACGAGCTTCAATAACACTACCGATTGCTCTTGAGTTTGGATTAGCTTTAAAGTCTTCGACTTCAGAAACCAATAGAATCATTTCTAATAATTCTTCAATGTTGTCGCCAAATTTAGCTGAAATTGGTACGAAGATTGTGTCTCCACCCCAATCTTCAGGAATTAAACCATGTTCACTTAATTCTTGCATCACGCGATCTGGATTGGCAGCTGGCTTGTCAATCTTATTGACTGCAACAATAATTGGCACACCAGCAGCTTTCGCATGGTTAATTGCTTCAACTGTTTGTGGCATCACACCATCATCAGCTGCAACAACTAAAATTGTAATGTCAGTGATACTTGCTCCACGCGCACGCATACTTGTAAAGGCCGCATGCCCAGGTGTATCTAAGAAAGTAATCTCTTTACCTTGAACTTCAATTTGGTACGCTCCAATATGTTGCGTAATTCCACCCGCTTCACCTAAAGTGACACGCGCGTCTCTTAAAGTATCAAGTAATGTTGTTTTACCATGGTCAACGTGTCCCATGATTGTCACAACTGGTGGACGAGTTACAAGTTGATCTGCTGGAATATCTTCGTCAACTTCAAAGAATTTGTCGATATCCGCAATATCTTCTTGAATTTTTTCTTGTGCTTCAATACCGTAATCAGCAGCTAAAATTTCAATCGTATCTTTATCAAGCGCTTGGTTTTGGTTAACCATTACACCTAACATAAATAATTTTTTAATAATTTCTGCCGGTTCACGGAAGATTTTTTTCGCAATATCAGCCACGTTCATTCCCTCAGTATAGACTAAAACTTCAGGCAACTCTTTAAATTTACGTGGTGGCACAGCCGGTTTATTAGATGTTTGGTATTTACCTTTACGTCCTTTATTATTACGGTTGTTACGACGATTAAATTTATTATTGTTATTTTGAGGACGGTTTTTATTGCCGCCACGGTTGTTTTGTTGTTGGTTTGAATTGCCACCTTTATTTTGGTTAGCATTCGTATTAGTTTTTTGACTATTTGTTGTATTTTGGTTTGATTTTGCTTGTTGTTGAGATTTTCCCGCACCTTGATTTGGTTTTACTTGGTTTGACGGACGATTCCCTTGGTTCTGATTATTCACATGAACATCCTTACTTTTTTTATTATTTTCTGATTTTTGGCTAGAATGACCCTGCTTCGTAGTATTGCTTGTTTGTTTTTTAGGTGCGTCAGTTTTGATAGCTGCCACCTTTTTTTCAATTTGTTGACGAATTTTTGCTTCTTCGTTAGAGGAAATGCTACTCATATGGTTTTTAATATCTAATCCTATTGAATGAGCTTTTTCGACTAATTGTTTACTTGAAACTTCTAACTCTTTAGCCAATTCGTATACACGTTTTTTACTCACGCAATCACCATCCTATTCTCTATTTATTCTTCCATTAGTTCACACATCTTTCGAGAAAAGCCTCTATCCTTCACGCCTAAAATCCCACGACTTTTTCCAATCGCTTGACTTAAGCCTACTTTTGAAGAAAAAATTACCAGAGGCACCTCATAAGTTTTACATTTATCTGTCATTTTTTTAATCGTACTATCGCTTAAATCATTTGCAATAATCACTAAATCTAATTCACCTTGACGAACGGCTTTTAATGTTGTTTCTTCACCCGAAATTAATTTTCCAGCTCGTGTTGCAAGACCAAGAAGATTTAATATTTTTTTCTCATTAGTCATTTGCAAATAGCTCTTTTCTTGCTTTTTGATGGGTAACATATTTTAAAAGCTCTTCATAAAATTCAGGTGTTAATTTTGATCCTAACACACGGTCCAAAATTTCTTTTTCCTGACTTTTAGTCACAACGTCAGGCTCCATAGATAAATAGGCACCACGTCCTGGTAGTTTACCAGTCGGATCAATCGAAACTTCCCCTTCTTTCGAACGAACGATACGAATCATATCCTTCTTTGGTTTCATTTCATTTAAGACCACACATTTTCTCATTGGAATTTTTCTTGCTTTCATCTATTTCGCCTCCCAGTACATTACTCTTCAGATTGTTCTGATGCTTCTTCAGTTACTTCTGATTCAGTCACAACTTCTTCAATTGTTTCTTCCACATCAGCGTTAAAATCTGGCATTTCAATATCAGATAACTCTGAAGCCATTGCTGATTCAGTAGCTTTAATTTCAGCTTCTGTTTCAGCTACCTTAGCTTCTCTTTCAAGTTTTTCTGCTTCGCGTTGTGCGATTACTTCATCCAATTCAGATTCAGGTTTGATATCAATTTTAAAGTTTGTTAAACGAGCGGCTAAACGAGCGTTTTGTCCACGTTTACCAATTGCTAATGATAATTGGAAATCTGGCACAATAACAGTACATGCTCTTTGGTGTTCATCGAACATAACATCAACGACTTGAGCTGGATTTAATGCATTAGCAATAAAGACCGCTGGATCTTCATTCCATTCAACAATATCCATGTTTTCGCCTTTAAGTTCATTCACAATCGCTTGAACACGTTGTCCTTTTGGTCCAACACATGTTCCAACTGGATCAATATCTGGATTCTCAGCTTTAACAGCAACCTTAGCACGATCGCCTGCTTCACGAGCGATACTGACAATCTCAACTTCACCATTATAAACTTCAGGAATTTCTTGTTCGAATAAACGTTTCAGTAAATCCGGATGACTACGGCTTACATAAACTTGAGGTCCTTTTGAAGTATTTTCAACTTTATAGATGTACACTTTGATACGATCGTGTGGTTGATACACTTCGTTAGGAATTTGATCTTGTTTAGATAAGACAGCTTCAATTTTCCCTAAATTCACATAAATATAACGACGGTCTTGTCTTTCAACAATCCCTTGCATAATATCATTTTCATAGGCACTAAATTCGTTATAAATGATTGAGCGTTCTGCTTCACGAACACGTTGTAAAATAACTTGTTTTGCTGTTTGAGCTGCAATACGTCCAAAGTCTTTCGGTGTCACTTCAAAGCGAATTGTATCGCCAATTTCGTAAGCTGGGTTAATTGTTAATGCTTCTTTTAAGCTGACTTCAAGTTGAGAGTCCATGACTTCTTCAGTTACTTCTTTAATAGAGTAAATGTGAACATCGCCTTTTTTCTCGTCAAATTTGATTTCAACATTTTGAGCTTGACCATAATGTCTTTTATAAGCAGAAACAAGTGCTGCATCCAATGCTTCAATTACGATATCTTTTGAGATACCTTTTTCTTTTTCTAAGGCGTCTAATGCACCTAACATATCTTTGTTCATCGTTCCTTCTTAACCTCCAGTTAAAATTTAATTGCTAGACGAGCTTTTGCGATATTTTTACGATCAAATGTCATTTCTTTTTCTCTTGTCTTAACAGTAACTGTTAAGGTCAATTGATCAGGTGTTAGTTCTTTTAAATAACCTTGAAACTGTTTTTCACCTTCAACAGTTTGATAAAGAGACACATTGATATATTCACCAATCGCTTTTTCATAATCAGTTTCTTTTTTTAATGGACGCTCTGCCCCTGGAGAAGAAACTTCTAAAAAATAAGGATGAGGAATCGGGTCAGGATCGATTGTATCTAATTTTTCACCTAACTGTTCGCTTACTAAGGCACATTCATTGATATCAATGCCACCCTCTTTATCAATAAAAACCCTCAAAAACCAATTTTTTCCTTCTTTAACATATTCGATATCTACTAACTCAAATGAATTGTGTTCCATAATCGGTTGAACTAAATCTGAAACAACGTCAACTACACTTGCCAAGCGTTTTCGCCTCCTCTTTATATTCTTGTTCATTCATCAAAAAGAGTGAGCGTTACACGCTCACTCTTTTCCGGTTATCTAATACTTTCACAGTATACCACATTTTGAGACACTTTACAATTATTGTGAAAACAAAGCAATCTGTTTTCCTGTTTATCTTAAGAGAAGTAAAAATGCATTTTAAATCTTGATTTTTAATCCACTGTATTTACAGAACTTACAAAAAAGTTATGTGTTCGTTAACAGAATGAAAAAAATGGTTTAATTAAAATTTAACAACTTTTCAAATTGACACTTTCTTATTGTCATGTTAAAGTGGCTTTAATAACGAAAGCGAGGGATCATCCATTGAAAATCTAACCAATTCACACATAAAATTATGCTTTAATACTAAGACTCGGCCAGAGGCTTATTTTGCATATTTTAGAATTGGTTAACACAAAATGGGATCCTACCTGATAAGCTTATTTAGGTATACTTTATCTACCCACGACCAATTCTGTCAAAAGATTGGTCGTTTTTTGTATTTAAGCACACTAATTACAGAAAAGGCGGCGGATGCTATATGAGTATTATAAAAATTGAAAATCTAACTTTTGCCTATGATGGCGCAGCACAAAATTTATTTGAAGATGTTACATTGAATCTAGAATCATCATGGAAATTGGGATTAATTGGTCGAAACGGACGTGGTAAAACAACATTCCTTTCACTTTTACAGAAAAAATATGATTTTACTGGTAAAATTGACCAACAATTACCTTTTGCATACTTCCCTCAAGAAGTGAAAGACCCTGAAACTTTAACTTATCTTTTAATTGATGAATTAACCACTGTAGAACAATGGCAAGTTGAAAAAGAATTGACGCAGCTAGGAACATCACTTGACTGCTTGTGGCGTCCATTCAGTACTTTATCCGGCGGCGAACAAACGAAAGTTTTACTTGCATTACTATTTGCCGACCCTGATTGTTTTCCATTAATCGATGAGCCTACCAATCATCTTGATGCCAAGGGACGTAAGCAAGTTGCTGCTTACTTAAAAGATAAAAAACAAGGTTTTATCGTTGTCAGTCACGATCAAGATTTTATTGACCAAACGGTAGATCATATTCTGGCACTAGATAAAAGTAAAATCGTACTTTACCAAGGAAACTACACCACCTTCCTTGAACAAAAAGAAGTTGAAGATATTACTGAAGAGATGGAAAACGAAAAACTCAAAAAAGAGATTGGCCGGCTGAAAGAAACAGCGCGAAAAAAAGGCGAATGGGCTGGGAATCGTGAGAAGGATAAATATGGTGACCCTCGTGTTAAAAATAGTGGTGCCATTGGAGATACTGGCTTCATTGGCGCCCGTGCAGCTCGTGTGATGAAAAAATCAAAACAATTAAACGAACGCATGTCACAACAAATCACTGAAAAAGAAGGCCTACTTAAAAATAAAGAAGTGATTAGTCCGTTAAAAATGAATGTCGAAGAAGATAATCACAAATTAATTCTAACCTTAGAAAACTTTACCTTATGCTATGATGATATCCCTCTTTTCAAACCCATTTCATTAACGATTAACCGCGGCGATCGGATTGCGATTATTGGTGAAAATGGTGTCGGTAAATCGACACTGATTGCTGCTCTTAAACAAGAATTTGAAGGCACTAGTCAAGGTAAACTAACTGTTTATGCTAAAGAAAATTGGAGTTACCTAAATCAAAAATTCGAATTATTAAATAAAGGAACACTGCAAGAATTTTGCGAACTACACAAACTTATCCTTGAAGACTGCTTAAATAACTTAAGGAAACTCGGTATTGATCGTGAAGTTTTCGCCCAAAAAATTGAAACAATGAGCATGGGGCAACAAAAGAAAGTGGAAGTGACTAAATCTTTAATCACGCCCAGTCAATTTTATCTATGGGACGAACCTTTAAATTATTTGGACCATTACAATCATGAGCAAATCATTACCACAGTTTTAAATGATCAACCTACCCTACTTTTCGTTGAACATGATCAACACTTTATTGATAAGGTTGCAACCAAAACAGTTGAACTTCTTCCTTATGAAGACTAATAAAAAAATACTCTTTCACTCGCCAAGTTATGGTAGTGAAAGAGTATTTTTTTATATATCTGGATTAAATTGGGTAAACCAGTCATTTTCTTTTGGATGTTCCATTGCTTGAATAAAACGGTGTTTGATTAAAGGATAATCTTGGCCCATTTTCTCAACAAAATATTTCATTTCTTCGCGCTTCGTTTTCTTATCAACGGGACAAGGATTAAAAATGACAGGCAAATCATAGTGTTCTACAAAGTGAATAATTTCTTTTTCTTCTAAATAGATTAAGGGACGAATTAAGTGAATATCAGTATTAGATAAATAGGTTTTCGGTTCAAAACTCTCCATCACACCATGAAAAAGAAAATTCATAAAATAGGTTTCCACTGCATCATCTAAGTGATGTCCTAATGCAACTTTTGAGCACCCTAATTCTTGACTGCGCTTATAAAGAATACCGCGACGTAATTTCGCACACAGTGAGCAAGGATTTTTTTCTTCCTTAATATCGAAGACAATTTCAGCAATTTTTGTTGGTACAACATCAAGCTCATAGCCTTTCGAGGCAACAAATTCTTGCATTGGTTTCAAGTCCATGTCAAAGCCCATATCTAATGAAATCGGGACAACTTCAAAAGAAAAACCCAGTCGTTCCTGTTTGGCAATTGTATCCAACATTTCAAAAAGAAATGTACTATCTTTCCCTCCGCTCATGCCAACCGCAATTTTTTCATTTGGTTGGATCATATCATAATTAAGAATTGCGCGGCGAATCGGATTATAGAATTTTTGATTCTCTTTACTTTTAAAACTCATAAACGTCCTTCTTTCACTCAAACATCGGATAGCTTCGTCCTTTTCCTGCAACTTGATCATATTGAATCACTTGGTAGGCTTCATATATTTCTTGTTCTTTCTTATTCAAAGAAACAGTCTGATGCCATTCATGATTTTGATAATATAATCCCTTTTCAAACGCTGGTAAAACAGATTGTAAATCCAACAATAGTTCAGTAAAACCTGTTGCTTTTACACCATTTTGATGGGTCAATTGTGCTTGAAAATAGAACGGACTCATTAACTGATGTTGGGTTAATGCTAGTTCTTTGGTATTCATAATAAAATATTCTGATTGACGCAACGTTTCTTCATTATTACTTTTTTCAACCTGCTCCGGATAAAACGACGGTAGATGATCACCCCAAAAAACTAAGCTCACAGGTCTGTCCTTTTTTTCTAACTTTTTAATAAAGCGAGCTAATGATTTTGAGGTATAACTCAAATCTTGAGCATAGTTGTTTAAGCTATCCGTATAATCGCCTAGGTCAGATTCAAAATCAGGATCTTGATATTTTTGATTATATGGCATATGCGTTTGCATTGTGACTAAATGAATAAATTGCGGCTCTTTCGTTTTGTTTAACAACATTAAAATTTCTTCAAATGCTGATTCATCAGAAATATAATCATTATTTTCAATTTTTTTCTGGTGTTTCATCTCTTTTTCGGAAATAAATTGATTAAAGCCTAAGACATCGTAAACTTGATTTCTTTTATACATCGATGTGTTATACGGATGAATAGCCGTTGTTTTATATCCTTGTTTATTTAGGTTTGAAACAATTGAAGGAAATTTTTCTTTCTTCGGTAGCAACATGGTATAAGGTGTATTTAATTGTGGTTTTAGTTCCGCCATTGAAAAACCAGTAAGTGCTTCAAATTCGATATTGGCCGTGCCACCACCGTAACCTTGTGAAAGCATTTGACCACTGACCTGGCTTCTTTTTGCCACTTCGCGATATGCTTTTAACGGGTCCGGACTAACTTTTACCCCTTTTAACCGATTTGGATCAGAAAAACTTTCTGACATCACGTAAATAATATGTGGTTTTTCATCTAGGTTCTTCTTCTTATTTTTTTCCATTGCTAACGAGTTGTACTTATCGACAATTGTATCAACCTTTTTATTTGTATATCCCTCCGGTCGCTCCATCGGGTCAACTGCTAAATTATAGAGAAAGCCACCGACGAAACCGACATTATAATAATTCATTTTTTGGCTATATGGTATCCATAAGGCAGTTCTACTATAAGCTTTTTTAAATTGATTATTTGGGCGATTAAATTGACCAACATAGAGTAAGCTTATCAGTGATAATACAGCAAAACTTGCTCTAACAACTAGCATAATACGATTTTGCTTTCGTGTTCGATAGAATGAATACCCTAGCAAACCAACTAGACTTAAACTGATAATAATAATAACGATCATTAATGGTAACCCTACAATATCCTTGAACATACTAAATTCGAAAATCATTTTGACGTCTTCTGGATATAGAGGCTCCATGCGATATTTCATTTTATAGAAGTTGACAATTGGGGCAACGGTCATCACAATCAAATAGACTAAATTGCCATAAAGAAACGAACCTGAAAAGGTAATCAATAATAAATCTATTAACAATAATACAAAAGTTCCAAGTAAGAATTTTTCTGTATGCCAGCTTGTTATAAATTTATAGACCAATGAAAAAGAATAACCATTTTGACTAAGTTGAAAATGGACATGCGTCAAAAATACAATCACCATCGTGAAACAGACACCCAAAACAAATTTGAGTTTTGGACGGCGTATTTTTTGTGCTTTTAATAAGTGTTTACTTTGTCTCATCTGCTCAATTAACTTTCTTGTTTTTTCCAAAAGGTGCTTGCAACAGTAATTGGCAAGTGACGCTTATGTTCTGATTTTTGGTACCACGATTCAATCGTTTGAGCATCTTTTTCATCAACCTCTAAGCCTTCTAAATAATTGTCAATTGCTTCATAAGAAACGCCTAAGGCACTCTCATCTGAAATCATCGGACGATTTTCTTCTAAATCTGCTGTTGGCACTTTTAAATATAACGAAGGATCCGCTTCTAAATAGCTCAAAATTGAACGTCCTTGACGTTTCGTTAAACCTGACAGTGGCAAAATATCAGCAGCTCCATCTCCAAATTTGGTATAAAAACCAGTGACACTTTCAGCAGCATGATCCGTTCCTATGACAGCACCATTCATCTCGCCAGCAATTGCATACTGAGCTATCATTCTAGCGCGTGCTTTAATATTGCCTTTGTTAAAGTCTGAAATCAGCATTGAACTTGATGTTTTTATTTCAGATACAAGTGCATCAACAGTCGTTTTGACATTGATGACTAATGATTGATCTGGTTGAATAAAGTCCAAAGCTTTTAACGCGTCGTCTTCATCATTTTGCTTGCCATATGGTAAACGAATTGCGACAAACTGATACTCATTGTCGTTAAGTTCCATTCTTAATTCTTTAATTGCAAGCTGAGAAATCTTTCCAGCCAATGTAGAATCCTGGCCACCGCTAATACCTAAAACTAATGTTTTTATAAATGGATAGGTTTGAATATATTCTTTTAAAAAATCGATTCTTGCGCGAAGCTCTGTCGCCGGATCAATGGTTGAATTAACGCCAAGTGCCTTAATGATTTCTTGTTGCAATACTCGCATATTAATCATCCCTTCATTTTTTGAAATTTATTTTAAATAAAAAAGGCTCCTCTTGAAATAGAGAAGCCATGAAACATTCATTATTTTGCAGCGTTTGTGTCTTTGAAACCGTATTTTTTGTTGAAACGATCCACACGTCCGTCTGCTTGAGTGAATTTTTGACGTCCAGTATAGAAAGGATGTGAGTCAGAAGAAATTTCCACACGAATTAATGGATATGTATTTCCGTCTTCCCATTCTACTGTTTCTTCAGAATTTTTAGTTGATCCTGATAAAAATTTAAAACCTGTTGTTGAGTCCATAAACACTGTTGGATGGTACTCTGGATGAATTCCTTGTTTCATTATTTTCTCTCCTTTGCCCTGAATCATTTGCTGAATCAGAGTTTAATTTTAACACTTTACATCTTATCATGAATTGTATCACTTAGCAATTCATTTTTTAGAAAAAGATACATCTTTAAACGCTTTGAAAAAATCAGCATTTGTTTTTGTTTTCTTCAAGAATTTTAACAATTGATTAGTCGTTTCAATTGCGTCACCACGCATATTTTTGCGGATTTTCCAAATCTCATCTAATTGATCAGCTTTCATTAAAAGATCTTCTCGTCTCGTACCTGAACGTTTAATATCAATTGCAGGGAAGACACGTCTTTCTGATAGCTCTCTCGAAAGATGTAATTCCATATTTCCGGTTCCTTTAAATTCTTCATAAATCACGTCATCCATCCGGCTACCAGTATCAATTAAGGCCGTAGCTAAAATCGTTAAGCTACCCCCCTCTTCAATATTTCGAGCCGCACCGAAGAAACGTTTAGGTTTATAGAATGCAGCCGGATCAATCCCACCACTTAGTGTTCGACCACTTGGCGGAATCACTAAGTTATAAGCACGCGCAAGACGCGTAATACTATCCATTAAAATCACAACATCACGTTTATCTTCAACCAAACGTAAAGCGCGTTCTAAAACAAGTTCGGACACTCGCGTATGATTTTCTGGTAATTGATCAAAAGTTGATGAAACCACTTCACCTTTAACACTTCTTTCAATATCTGTTACCTCTTCAGGACGTTCATCGATTAACAACACAATTAATTCAACATCAGGATAGTTTTCACTAATCCCATTTGCGATTTCTTTAATGACGCTTGTTTTACCTGCTTTAGGTGGTGCGACAATTAAACCACGTTGACCAAACCCAACTGGCGCAACAATATCCATCATACGAGTTGCTAAACGGTTTTTGACTGTTTCTAATTGAATCGCCTCATCAGGATAAAGAGCTGTCAACGCAGGGAAATGAGGGCGTTCTTTGGCTTCCTCAGGGTTTTTCCCATTAACAGACTCTACGTGCATCAAGCCATAATAACGTTCTGTTTCTTTTGGAGGTCTAGCTTTACCAGAAACTTTATCACCATTTCGTAGTCCAAAGCGACGAATTTGCGAAGATGAAATATAGATATCTTCTTTACTCGACATATAGTTAATTGGACGTAAAAAACCATAGCCTTCTTGAGAGACGATATCCAAGACGCCTTCCATCATGTAAAAGCCTTGTTTTTCAGCTTGTGCACGAATAACGGCTAAGGATAACTCTTTTTTATTCATTTGACTATAATAGGGAATTTTAAATGTTTTGGCATAAGCATAGATATCTTTTAATGTTTTATTTTTTAATTCACCCATTGTTAAATAATCGCTCATCTTTAGCCCTCTTTATCTTAATTTTCTTCCATTGCTACATCAGCTCCAAGAGCTGTTAATTTATCAATAATATGATCATAGCCTCGTAAAATATTACCCACATTTGAAATTTTAGTCGTACCATTAGCCATGATTCCAGCAATCACTAAACAAGCGCCTGCGCGCAAGTCACTCGCTGTTACTTCACCACCTTCTAATTTTAAATCTTTCGAACCATTTAAAATAATCATATTGCCTTCAACACTAGCATCAGCACCCATTCTAACAAGTTCTGGAATATGATTAATACGTTTTTCATAAATCGTATCAATCACCATACTTTTACCTGAAGCACATAATAGTAATGGCGTCATCGGTTGTTGTAAGTCCGTTGCAAAACCCGGATATGGAACTGTTGTTACATTTGTCGGTTTTAGTTCTGGACTAGGATGAACTGTAATCGTGTCTTCTTCAATGATCATATTAACACCCATCTCTTCTAATTTCGATAAGAAACTTTCAAGATGTTCATAAATGACATTTTTAACTTTTACGCCTTCACCATATGCTGCAGCTAATGATAAATACGTACCTGCTTCAATTCGGTCCGGAATCATCGCATGGCGACAACCATGTAATTCTTCAACACCATCAATTCTAATTTCATTAGTACCTGCACCTCGAACCTTGGCACCCATATTATTTAATAATGTTGCCACATCAATGATTTCAGGTTCACGTGCCGCATTTTCAATCACAGTACGTCCCTTAGCTTTAACTGCTGCTAACATGACATTAATCGTCGCACCAATTGACACCATATCCATAAAGATACGCGTACCATGCAAACCTTCTTCTTTTGTACGTAAATATGTCGCACCATGTTCAGTTGTCACGCTCGCACCTAGGGATTCGAAACCTTTAATATGTAAATCAATTGGACGTGGACCTAAATAACAACCACCAGGCAATCCAACTACACCCTCACCAAATTTCGATAATAAGGCACCCATAAAATAGTACGATGCTCTTAAACTATTAATTTTTCCACTTGGCATTGGAATTGATACCATTTCACGAGGATCAATTACCATGACATTGTCTTTAAAGGTGACTTTAACACCCATCATTTCTAGAATTTCTTTTAAAGAATGAACATCTTGAATATCAGGAACACCTTCCAAAGTCACTGGCGAATCCGCCAAAATTGCAGCTGGAATTAAAGCAACAGCACTATTCTTTGCACCACTAATCGTTACTTCTCCTGTTAGTTTCTTACCGCCATTAATTATCATTCGTTTCATTTTAATTTAATATCCTCACTTTACGCTTGAAAAAAGCTGCTTAAAAAATCAAGCAGCTACATTAGTTTTATATTTTTTTATATCAGTATAATTCTAGCATACAATGTACGATAAAAAAAGGGAAAGCGTACTATATCAGGTAATAAAAAAAGGAATAAGTGCATTTGCACTTATCCCTTTCTTTAATCAGGAGTTTAATTAAGCTTTGTTTGTAGAACCAAACCACTCAATACGTTGTTTAACTAGGTCAACAACAGCTTGAGTACCAGGTGCTAAAATTTTACGAGGGTCAAATCCTTTTCCTTCTAAGTCTTTGCCTTCTTCGATATATTTACGTGTAGCAGCTGCAAATACTTCTTGACATTCAGTGTTTACATTAATTTTAGAAACACCTAATGAGATTGCTTTTTGAACTTGGTCTAAAGGAATACCAGAACCACCATGTAATACTAATGGTTTACCATCAGTTACATCAGCAATTGCGCCTAAAGTTTCAAAACTTAGGCCAGTCCAGTTTTCTGGGTAAGAACCGTGAATGTTACCAATACCAGCTGCTAAGAAATCAATACCAGTATCTGACATAGCTTTACATTCAGCTGGATCTGCTAATTCACCAGAACCGATAACGCCGTCTTCTTCTCCACCAATACTACCAACTTCACACTCAACTGAAACGCCTTTAGCATGTGCTTTCGCAACAACTTCTTTAGCTTTTTCTAAGTTTTCGTCGAATGGTAAGTGAGAACCGTCGAACATTACAGAAGTATAACCAGTTTCGATACATTCTAATGCATCTGCATATTCACCGTGATCTAAATGTAGAGCTACAGGAACAGTAATTCCCATTGAATCGATTAAGTTTTTAACGATTTCGTAACATACTTTGTAACCGCCCATATATTTGGCAGCTCCCATAGATGTTTGGATCATTACTGGAGCATTTGCTTCTTGAGCTCCTTGTAGAATAGCTTTTGTCCATTCTAAGTTGTTTGTGTTGAAAGCTCCTACTGCGTATTTACCTTCTCTAGCTTTTTTCAACATTTCTGTTGCTGATACTAATGCCATAATTAAGTTCCTCCTAAATTTTGGATATCAATTTGTTAAGCTACTAACTAACAAGCTTATTTTAACAGATTCTTGGTTAGTTTGCTAGCGAAATCACAATTTTCATGTATTTTTTCAGAAATTTTATTTAAACCTTTTAATACAAGCCAAATCCACCTTCGTTTGTATCAATATAGATGTTTTTAGTCTGTGTATAAGCACCTAAGATTTCTTTATGTGTTTCACGGCCGATACCAGATTTTTTGTAACCACCAAATGGTGAGCCAGCTGGAATTTGATTATAGGTATTAACCCATACTCTTCCTGTTTCAATTCCGCGACTTACTTTTAAGGCTGTGTTTAAGTTTTTAGTCCACACACCACCACCAAGACCGTAATCAGAATCATTTGCAAGTTGGATGACTTCATCTATTGTTTTAAATTTAATGACAACTGCGACTGGTCCAAAGATTTCTTCTTGAGCAACAGTCATATCATTCGTAACATCTGTTAACAATGTTGGGGCAACATAACAGCCATCAGCAAGCGCACCTTCAATTTTTTTACCACCAGTTAAAATTGTTGCGCCTTCTTTACGGCCAATTTCAACAGCAGCTAAAATTTTGTCAACTTGACCTTGGTTAACTTGGGCACCCATTTGAGTATCATTTTTCCATGATTCACCCACAACAACTGCTTCAAATTTTTCTTTCAATGCGCCGACAAACTTGTCATAAATACCTTCTTGGACAAAAATACGTGAGCCTGCACAACACACTTGGCCTTGGTTAAATAAGATACCTAATTGAGCACCCTCGACAGCTTTATCAAATGGCATATCATCAAAGAAGATATTTGCTGATTTTCCGCCAAGTTCTAATGTGGCTGGAATTAAGCGATCAGCTGCTGCCATTGCCACATTATGACCAATTTCAGTTGAACCTGTAAAGGCCAATTTATTGAAGCCTTCGTGATGTAACATGTATTCGCCTGATTTAGATCCTTTACCAGTGATCACGTTTAAAACGCCTTTCGGTAACATTGGACCAATTAATTTTGTCATTTCTAATAAACTTAATGAAGTTGAAGATGATGGGTGAATGACAATTGTATTGCCTGCTGCTAAAGCTGGCGCTAATTTCCACGCTGCCATCAGAATTGGGAAGTTCCATGGAATAATTTGACCAATTACACCGATTGGTTCATGAATCACAATACTTAAAGTATTTTCATCAAAGGCTTGTGCTGATCCTTCTTCACTACGGATAACACCAGCAAAATAGCGGAAATGATCGGCACAAAGTGGTACATCAATCGCCATTGTTTCACGGATTGGTTTACCATTATCCATTGATTCAACCATTGCTAAGTGTTCCATATTTTCATCAATCACATCTGCGATTTTTAATAATAAATTGCTACGATCAACAATTGACATTTTCTTCCATTGAGGTAACGCGTCTTGTGCTGCCCTTACTGCGTCATCGACATCTTCATCAACCGCATCAACAAATTCTGCTAATTTTTGGTTATTACTTGGTGCATAACTTTCTAAGGTATTTGTTCCTTTTCCACTTGTCCATTCACCATTAATATATAATTCGTATTTATTGTCTAACTCGATAAACTCCATCAATAAAGACCTCCTTGATATAAATATTTATTTGGTATAGTTAAAATTGTAACCGTTTTAATTTTAAAGTCAAGGTTATTCTTTGTGAAGATACGACACAATCTCAAAAAAAGTTCATCAGTTGATTGCTACATCAAGCTTTAAAAAATAAAAAAAGTTTGAAATAGGATCAGTATTTTCCTATTTCAAACTTAAATTTAAATTAAAGACGATTTAATTTTGTTTTTTTACGATAAATTGCAATTGCTAATATTTGTAATGATGCTAAGGCAACTATAACGATTATATTTACTGTATAAGTTGTTTTTTCCCATGCCATTAAAGGTGTTTTCTTCACATCTTTTTCGTAAGCACGGCTGTTAGCAACTGTATAAAGAATATTGTGAGTTGCAGTACGCATTGCTTTAACACTTGTTGCACTTGTTGTGTCATCTAAAGTGGCACCCATCTCACCATTTGTTGAAAGCATTGCATCATTACCATTACGAATTGCTTTATCAGCATCCATGTATTTATAACCACCAAAGTAGTCAGTTAAAACGAAACCACGGAAGCCCCATTCGCCACGAAGAACATCATTTAATAATGTTGCACTACCACCAGCCCACTCATTACCAATATAGTTAAAGGCTGACATTGCTGCTGTTGCGCCACCTTTTTTAACTGCGTCTTCAAATGGTTTTAAATAAATTTCACGCACAGCTTGTTCTGTTGACCATGTTAAGAGTAAATCCGTACGATTTGTTTCTTGATCATTTAATGCAAAGTGTTTCATGTATGTATAAACGCCTTTATCCATCGCACCTTTAATTTCTGCTGCTGCCATTGCACCTGAGACAACGCCATCTTCAGAATAGTACTCAAAGTTACGACCAGCGAAAGCATTACGGTGAATATTCATAGCTGGACCATACCAACCGCTAATGCCCATTTGAGAGGCTTCTTCACCCACACCATGACCACGAGCTTCTGCTAATTCTTTGTTCCATGTTGTAGCAATCATCGTTGCTGTTGGGAATGCTGTCCCATTACTATTCTTAACAAAGAAACTTGAAATTCCAGCAGGACCATCGAAATCATATGTTTGAACTTTTCCAACTGACTTAACTGGTAATGTTTGGTAACCACCATTAGCAATTAGTTTTGTCATATCTTTAACACTTAATTGGTCTAGTAATTGATCCCATTTCTTGTCATCATATTCTAAACCTTTAAGGTCGTTTAAGACTAAACCATTTTTTGCACCAGTTATTGGCATTTTATCTTTATCATCATTTTCTAGTTTGTATGTCTTAACGTTTGTTAGGCCATCTTTTTCTAAATCTGTTAATTCACGTTTAACTGGTGATTTTGTTACTTCATCGTAATTCGCAAAATTATCTTTACGACTTAAGTAAGTCACTTCACCTTCAACAAAATCTTTAAATTTAACTGTTGCTGCTTTTTCGTCACTTGAACGTTTGTTATCTTCATTATATACAATTGTCTCTTTCACTTCATATGCTTCTGAAGCAAGTGTATCGTGTGAGTTTGATTTTAATTGTAAGTTGTATTGACCTTTTTCAAGGACATACGCACCTGAATGATAAGTATCAAATGAAGCTAATTCCTCTTGCGAAATTTCAAATGGAATTGTTTGGCTTTCACCTGGTTTTAATTCTTTTGTTTTTGCAAAATCAACTAAGTTAGTTGCTGCTTTTTCTAAACCACCATTTGTATATGGAGGATTGTTGTAAATTTGAACAACTTCTTTACCTGAAGTTTTACCATTATTTTTTACTGTCACATCAAATGATAATTTATCACCTTTTTGTGTGATTTTACTCATTGATTGATCAAAAGTTGTATAGCTTAAACCATATCCAAATGGATATTGAACTTCTTTACGGTACTCTTCATCTTTGTTTTCGTATTTCGTTTCATAGTATTTATAACCAACATAAATACCTTCTACATAGTTAATTAGTTTGTAATCACTATTTTCATAACTAAAGTCACCAAAGTTATTCCATGTAGGTGTTTTAGTTAAGTCATAAACAAATGTATCAACCGTACGGCCAGAAGGATTTACTTCACCACTTAGAACTTTACCTAAAGCGTTGAATCCAGTTGCTCCAGCACCTGGCATCCAGATTGCACTCTTGATATTATCATAATCGTTAATCCAACCTAACTCCATTGCATTTGAAGCATTTACTAAAACAATAACGTTTTTGAAGTTACTTGTAACTAGGTCCACCATTTCTTTTTCGGATTTGGATAATTCTAAGAAATGCTCTCCTTTTTCAAAATCGTCTTTACGACCATTATATTGAATATCTTTACCTTTCATATCAACAGGTAAATCAGCACCTTCTCCACCAACACGTGTAATCGTAATCATAGCTGTATCAGAGAATTTCTTAGCATCATCAATTAAAGATTGTTTATAATCTTTAGCACCTGGTTCTGGAAGTGTCCAATCTTGTTCCCACATCCCAACAACTGGACGATCTTCACGGTAATCACGGTAAAAATCTAATAATTTTTCATTTAATTCAAAGTCAGCATTTTTTAAACTTTTTTCAATATCAACGGCGTTAGATGTATCAACATTACCTGAACCAGTACCACCGTAGACAGGATTTGTTGCGCCCCAACCAAAGACATTCAATTTTTGACCTTTATCTTGCAACGGTAACATTTGATCTTCGTTTTTTAGAAGCACTGTTCCTTCGTTTGCAATCGTTTCAGTTAAATCTTGATTCTTTTTGTAAGTACTTTCCTTAACATCATTAATTTTGGCATAATTTAAATTTAAGATACTTGACATTGGGCCAAACAGCACCACATTTGTTGAAATTAAAATACTAACAAGTAAAGCAATTACTGATTCCCATTTCAACCAAAACTTAAAGCGTTTACTTTTATTTCTAAAAATAATAAGCGCTGCAATAAACGCAACCACAATCACTAATGATGGAATAAAATAAACTGAAACTGTTTTTATTGTTGCATACACATCTGCCATATTTAGTACTTCATCTTGGCTCAACTTAAATAAGGCAAACGCAATTGCTCCAGCAATAGCAGCAATAATTGCCACCGGTATTAATAGTTTACGATACTTCTTCATGATAAAATTTTCCCTTCTGCTTTTTATTTATTTTTGAGTCCCCTAAGTCCTCCTAAAGAAAGCTTAAAGGAATTGATAACGTTTTCCTATAAATAATTCATAAGCTGTAGTTTTTAATGCATGATTTGTCTTTTTCATTTTTCACAAACAAAAGAGACAAATCAAACACCACTTAATCTTCTTTTTTCATGATTTTATATTTCATCATTGGATAATTTATTACGACTTGGACGATAATATTAATCACGTTAGCAATCGTTGCTGCGAAAGCTCCGACATATGGTTTTAATAATGCAATTGTATACGGTGGTAACCAAACTGAAATTAAACCGGCAACCGTAACTGTCGCAATATACCAAGGTAATACTTTTTTAATATCAACTGTTGCTGAAAAAACAATTTTACGTTGGACGATAAAGTTAACAATTTGGGCACAGATATAGGCCAATAAGAAACTTAAAAAGCCACCTAAGCCACCTTCAGAAGGGCTATATTTAAAAATGAACCACTGAAAATCAAGATTACTCAAACTTTTAAAAATAAAACCAGTTCCAAACCAAAGCACCACAAAATTTGTAACCGTTGCGACATTACTCATAATGTTAAACATAATAAATTCATATAAATCAGGATGGCTGGCTTTGAAGCCTTTAATTTTACTAACCAAACCTGTTTTTTGTTCTGCCATATTCTTCTCTCCTAATCAGTTAACCACTGTTTACTTATTTTTTTGTTTTTAAAAAAATCACGAATTAAGCGGCCTAACCCTCGCCAAAAATGACCATTTGTGATAAAGACAATATCATCGACCATTTGTAAGCTCACCATACCATTTGTCATTTTTGCAATTGCCCTAAATGGCATGTTGTAAATAAAAAGTAAATTAAGATCTGGTTTACCTTTTTGTTGACTTTTTTCTAACATGCGGTTGATTATTTTATAAACTTGACGGCTTAAAAAGCTATTTGCATACTTCATTTCAGAAATAACGCTGTTGCGATGTAATTCTCGTCTTTCAGCTGTCGATTCAACAGGAACTACTGCACCATAAAGGCGTTCAAATTCAGAAATTGAAAACGCGTTAAAATCTGCATTATAATATGAAGGAAGTTGTGTTTGATCTTCAATAATATCAATACTAGTTCCCTCTATTTCGATAGTTTGGCTCAAACAAATAGCACGTGAATGCGACCCGATTTTAATTTGATATGTTCCTTGTTCTACTTGCCATGACTTAGTATGTGTATCAAAGTACCGGAAGGTCATTTCATCAAGAGATAGGGAAACTGTTTGGGATTCACCTGGCTCAAGTTTCACTTTAGCAAAACCTTTCAATTCTTGTGCAGGTCGAATAATCGCACTATTTTCTTTCGACACGTATAGTTGAACAATTTCTTCACCTGCAACTTGACCTGTATTCTTCAAATCAAATGATACCTGCGTTGCTGAAACTTCTATATTTTCGTAACTAAAGGTTGTATAACTTAAGCCAAAACCAAATGGAAAACGAACTTGCTTTTCGGCAGAGTCATAATAACGATAACCAACGAATAAACCTTCTTTATAGTAAGCATAAGTTTCCTTAGCTGGGTATTCTTCATTAAAGAGAATATCTTCTTCACTCATTGGATAAGTTTCAGTTAACTTACCGCTAGGATTATAAGCACCTGTCAAAACCTCAAGCATTGCACTCGCACCTGCTTGACCAGATAGATAGCCATGAACTATTGCATCCACTTTGTTTTCCCACGGCATTGCGATAACTGATCCTACTGCTAAACTAACCACTACATTCACATCTAATTCAGCCAAAGTTTCAATTAGGAAAATTTGATTTTGTGGCATTTTTAGAGATGCTCGGTCCATGCCTTCGCTCTCAAAACTTTCATCTAATCCCGCAAAGACAATCACTGTTTCACATCGCTCTGCTAATTTTTTTGCTTCGGCAACAAGTTCATGATCTGTAGCTGCACCACGTTTATAACCTTCCGCATAACCAATATAGTCAAAACATTCAACTACCGATTGGTCTAAAATATTTTCTAGTTTAGTAGGATTCACGACAGATGAGCCCGCGCCTTGATAACGTGGTTGTTTTGCAAATTCACCAATGATACCCACTTTTGTCTTTTGTTTTATTGGTAAAACGTGGTTCTCATTTTTTAACAAGACAATACTCTTTTTAGCTGCTTCTCTAGCAACATCATGATGCGCTTCTTGATCAAAATTCTGCTCGCGGTCTGGATTCATTGCTGTAGATTTTAAAACTACCGAAATTAATTCATCGACGCGTTCATCTAATATTTCTTCTGATAACACTCCCGTTTGAATAGCTTCCATTAATTCAATCGGACCATTCACGCCTGGTGAAGGCATTGCTAGATGGCTACCGTTTATCACACCTTGGACATGATCGTTATCGCCACCCCAGTCTGATACCACAAAGCCTTCAAAATTCCATTCATGGCGAAGCATGTCTCTTAATAAAAATGAATTTTCATTTGCGTAAACACCATTTATTAAATTATATGATGACATAATAGATAAAGGTTCCGCTTCTTTAACTGCAATTTCAAAGCCTGTTGTATAAATTTCACGTAGTGTTCGTTCGTCGACGATTGAATCAGAAGTCATACGACGATACTCCTGACTGTTAACAGCAAAATGCTTCGGACAAGCAATCGTTCCATTTTCTTGAATACCACGAATACTAGCTGCCGCTAATTTTCCAGAAAGAAATGGGTCTTCACTGTAGTATTCAAAGTTTCGACCACATCTTGGATGACGTTTAATATTTAATCCTGGTCCTAAGAGAACTTGAACGTTTAATGCACTGGCTTCTTTACCTAAACACCGCCCAACTTCAGTTAATAAGGCTTCGTCCCAACTATTGGCCAGTGTTGCCGCTGTTGGAAAACAAGTTGCTTTTTGACTTTCATTCAACCCCAAATGATCTGACGCACCGAGTTGTTTACGAATACCGTGTGGACCATCAGATAAAAATAAAGATGGCAGCAAATTAGGTACATCATATGATTCCCATGTGTTTTTTCCTGATAACATTGAAACTTTTTGCTTCAACGTCATTTTTTCAATGATTGCTTTATTTTTTAGCATGGACATCCTCTACTCTCTTTTTTGTTAATTTTAGGTTATCATTAATGTAAGCGGTATAATATCATTTATTCATATCTTGAAGTTTTTTATTCATAACCTGTAAAAAGTTAAGACTTTATTTTTTTAAAACAGTATGATAAATTGATGGGTGCCTAAAACAGTAATGGGAGGAATTATTCAGATGAAGATCGCAATTGTCGAAGATCAAGCAAAAGAACGTGAACGAATCAAGAAGTGTTTTCAACAATTCGAAACAGAAGAAAACATTGTTTTGTCGCTCACCTTTTTTGGCGATGGCATAGAAATCGTTGATCAATATGCAGGGGATTTTGATATTATATATTTTGACGTTGAGATGCCAATAATGGATGGCATGACTGCCGCCAAAAAAATTAGAGCGGTTGATGCAAATGTTTTAATTGTTTTTATTACAAATTACGTTCAATGGGCTATTGAGGGTTATTCCGTTAATGCCAGTGATTTCTTATTAAAACCGGTCACTTATTTTAACTTTACGGAACATTTTAAACGCATCATGCCAAAGCTTTTAAATGATAACCAAAAATTTTTAAGCTTAAAAACAAATAATGGTATCCGCAAAATCCGCTTGGATGAACTCATTTATATCGAAAGCGAAGGACACTACCTTCATTTATATACTTTGAACGATAAACTCACAGTTCTTGATACGATGAAGAAGTTTGAACAAGACCTAAAAGAAGATCATTTTTTCAGGTGTAATAATTGCTATTTGGTTAACCTGAAACATGTTCAGTCCGTTGACAAAAACATTGCAACGGTTGGTAACTATCTACTTCAAATTAGTCGTCCCCGAAAAAAATCTTTCATGGAAGCTTTAACACAATACATAGGAGCAGAGGTGTAGAGTAATGATTATGGAACATTTACCAGATATTCCAAGATCTCTTACTGCATTAGCTGAATGGTTAAGTTGTGCCATCATAATTTTTCAAACTACAAAAACCATGCGCAAAAAAATTGTTTTTTTGACACTCCCCTTAATGGGGATTGGTCAATTACTCTTACAATTGTGGGTAGATTCGTGGCCTTTAACTTTATGGATTCTTGGGATGCTTGTCAATTTTGGCTGGATGTATCTAACCTTAATTGTCTGCACAAAACATGGTTTTCTCAGTAATACCTATTTAGTTTGTAAATCATTTATTTTTGCCGAATTAATTGCTTCATTAGCTTGGCAAATTTATAGTTTCTTTATCTTGCCACGTTTTCTGGATAATTTGATTATTCAATCACTAACCATGTTAGGTTTATATCTTTTGTTTATCGGGATTTACATTCTCTTTAACCGTAAACATACACTTGAGTTTATTCTCAAAGATTTACGTCATCGAGATATTTTTATCTCATTGCTCACAGCATTGATCATTTTTTCAGTTAGTAATTTAGGCTTTTTGTTATCACAAACTAACTATCCGTTAGGTGATGGTTTTACTATCTTTACCTTCCGTGCCTTAATTAACCTAGCTGGTTTATTGATTCTTTTTATTCAAGAAAATACCCGCTCAGAAGTCTATTTGCGCGATGAATTAAAGGCCATCAATCACGTTTTACAATCTCAATATGAACAATACGAATCTTACCGCGAAAGTAATCAGCTTATTCACCAAAAATTTCATGATCTAAAACATCAAATTGATATTATTCAAATGGAAGTCGACAGTGAAAAGCAAAAAGATTATATTGAACAATTAAAAAAAGATATCAGGCTTTATCAGTCACCAATCAAAACAGGTAATGCCATTATGGATACTATTCTAACGCGAAAAAATATGTTCTGTATGCAAAACAAAATCACCCTAACTAGCCTTGCTGACGGAAAACTTTTAGATTTCATTGAAGTCATGGACTTATCTAGTTTAATAGGTAATAGTTTAGATAATGCAATTGAATCGGTCATGTTACAAAAAGAACCTGAAAAACGTTTAATTCAATTACAAGTCGTAAAAAAAAATCAATTTGTTTTGTTTCAATTAAAAAATTATTCTGAAACAACTTTAAACTTTAATGACGGATTACCAGTCACAACTAAAAAAAATACTGAAAAACATGGTTATGGCTTAAAGAGTATTTCCTATATTGTTACAAAATATCAAGGAACTCTTTCAATCACACATCAAGATAACTGGTTTGTTTTAACCATCCTTTTTCCAATAGCTAACACTTAAACACTTTAAACGTGTGATGTTTCACATTTAAGTGTTTTTTTATTCTAAACGTTATTATTAAACAATATGTATTTATAATGATTCTCAATTAATTATAACTCACTATAGAACATATTGTGCTATACAATAATAAATTCCGCGATTTATCTAAAAAACATTGACTTCACAAACTTCTTTATTTATAATAATTATAAAGAAGAAGCTAATTCTTACTTTAAATAATTCTATAGGAGGATGTTTTTTTATGTCATTAATTGGAAAAGAAGTTATTGAATTTCAAGCTGAGGCTTACAAACAAGGAGAATTCGTCTCTGTCTCAAGTGAAAATTTCAAAGGAAAGTGGAGTGTTCTATGCTTTTACCCTGCTGATTTTACCTTTGTCTGTCCAACAGAATTAGAAGATTTACAAGAGCAATACAAAACTTTACAAGATTTGGGTGTTGAAGTTTACTCATGTTCAACAGATACTCATTTTACACATAAAGCATGGCACGATACGTCGGATGCCATTGGAAAAATTGAATATACAATGATTGGCGACCCATCACATCATATTGCTTCTTCATTTGAAGTTTTAGATGAAGAAACTGGTTTAGCACAACGTGGTACATTCATTATTGACCCAGATGGCATTATCCAAATGGTTGAAATCAATGCTGATGGTATTGGCCGTGACGCAAGTACTTTAATTGATAAAATTCGCGCAGGACAATACGTTCGCGAAAATCCAGGTGAAGTCTGCCCTGCTAAATGGAAAGAAAGCGGCGAAACATTAAAACCAAGTTTTGACTTAGTCGGAAAAATTTAAGGAGCTAAACTAAATGTTTGATAAACAAACGATCGAGCAACTAGAACAATATCTAACGCTATTAGAATCTGATCTTGTCTTCAGAGCAAGTCTTGATGATAGTGATTCTTCTAAGAAAGTCCGCGAATTTTTAGAGGGTGTAGTTGCACTCTCTTCACGACTTTCAATTGAAGAAACCAAACTTACTAGAACACCAAGCTTTGAAGTTTGTCGTCCTGGTAATGAAAGCGGTGTAATTTTTGCTGGTCTACCTATGGGACATGAATTTTCGTCATTTATCTTAGCACTCATTCAAGTGAGTGGTCGGGCTCCAAAAATTGAAGAACACTTAATTCAATCAATTAAAGCAATTGAGACAAAATTAAACTTTGAAACTTACGTTAGTTTAACGTGTCACAATTGCCCAGATGTCGTCCAAACACTCAACATCTTGGCAATTCTAAATCCAAATATTACTCATACTATGATTGAAGGTAGTATGTATCAAGATGAAGTTGACCGTAAAAAAATCATGGCTGTACCAGCTGTTTTTCTAAATGATGAATCATTTACGAATGGACGAATTACAATCGAAGAAATTTTAGAGAAAATCGTAGGTGCAGCTGCACTTGAGGATCTATCTGATAAGGAAATCTTTGATGTATTAGTTGTTGGTGGCGGTCCAGCTGGTAGTAGTGCTGCAATTTATGCCGCCCGCAAAGGCATTAATACAGGTATGGTTGTTGATACTTTCGGCGGACAAGTCATGGAAACACTAGGAATTGAAAACATGATTGGCACACCGTATACTGAAGGTCCTCAATTAATGCGTCAAGTCGAAGACCACGTCAAAGAATATCAAGTCGATATCATGAAAGGTCAAAATGCTAAAAAAATCGAGAAAAAAGAATTAATTGAAGTAACCCTTGAAAGCGGCCAAATGCTACAAGCTAAAAGTGTCGTCTTATCAACTGGTGCACGTTGGCGTAATATCAACGTTCCAGGTGAAAAAGAATTTAAAAATAAAGGGGTTGCTTACTGTCCTCACTGTGATGGTCCGTTATTTGCGGGCAAAAACGTTGCTGTCATTGGGGGCGGCAACTCTGGAATTGAAGCAGCGATTGACCTAGCTGGACTAGTCAAACATGTTTATGTTCTAGAATTTTTACCTGAGTTAAAAGCAGACGAAGTTTTACAACGTAAATTAAAATCATTAAGTAATGTGACTGTAATTACGAATGCCGCAACTCAATCAATTAATGGGGATGACCAAGTCGAATCGTTAACGTACCAAAGCCGTTTAGATGATAGTGTTCACACACTCGATGTCGAAGGTGCCTTCATATTAATTGGTTTAGTGCCAAACACAGAATGGCTAAAAGGATCGATTGAATTAACTGATCGTGGTGAAATTATCACCGATGCACACGGTATGACAAATGTACCGGGCATCTTTGCTGCAGGCGACTGTACAGACAGTGCTTATAAGCAAATTATTATTTCAATGGGTTCTGGTGCAACAGCTGCATTAGGCGCATTTGATTACTTAATTCGTCAGTAAGTATTTTAAAATTAATAAAATGACCACAAAGATTGTTGATCTTTGTGGCCTTTTTTATTTTATTCTTTGATATTTTTCGCCATAATTATCTCGTTGTAATAAGTTGCTATCCACCAAATAACGACGAATAAGTGCATAATCAGGATAGATTTCTCCTAACATTTCATTGATTTCTTTTTCATTATAAATTCGATTAAACTCAAACAGCGTTATGATTCTTTCAAATACCGCTTCTTTATCTTTCTGTTTCTTTGGAATGGTAATCAACGCATTTTCTTTAAAAAAACGTTCGCACATTAAAATCTTCTCCTTCTCTTCCAGCCTAATCTAATTGTTCAAGTTCCAATTTTTGACTCTTAGTTAAATTCTTACAAACTAGGGTATAAGAAATTTTAATTAAAGCTTCAATTTCTTCATCAGTTAATTCTGTTCCAGATAGTTTTATTGAGTTCCAGTGTTTTTTATTCGCATAATACCCCGGATTGACCATTTCAGGATAAGCTTCTTTTAATATCTCATTTTCTTCTGGAGTATTTTTGAGTGTAATAAATGCATCCTCACTGACCTCTGGCGACATCATCCCGAATTGTTTGCCTAGAATATCAAAATACGTTGTCCTCCAGTCTTTTCGATAATAAACTTTTGCCCCTTTTAGTGATTCACCAAAAGCAATCAAGCGAGCAATACGTTTTTCAATTTGTTTCATTCGATCACTCCTCGACTTTTTTCTCTTCAAAATAATAAGCATATAAATCAGATAAATCAATGATACCAACAGAAAAATCAGTAATGCCATTTGAAGTCAGCAATGAAATATATTTCTCTAGTTCTTCACTTGTATTGACTTCAAAATAACTAATTTCATTTGGCAAATGGTAGACAGAATGATGCTTAAATTCAAAATCAGTATTTTTAAACTTAACGACACGTTGTTTTGGCGCATCTTGCTGATACTCTTTAATAATTTGTCCTTCTTTTAAAAAGAAAACACGATTGGCATATAATTCCAAATTTTCTAATAAATGTGAAGCAATCATAATTGCTTTTCCTTCACATCGTTTTTGTTCTAAAATCGTCGAAAGCAATGAAATATTTGTTGGATCTAAGCCATTCATTACTTCATCCATCAACATGTATGGTGTATTGGCAACAATTTGCATCGCAAAGCAAAGTCTTTGCCGCATGCCTAAAGAATACTTACCGACTTTTTGATGTACATAATGTGCCATCTGCAATTGATTCACAACACCATCGATAGAAATCGATGTTTTTGACCACATTTGACTGTACATTTTCAGATGTTCATATCCTGTTAAAAAACCATATAAATCACTCTGATCTGGCATCATCGTAATTAACTCATGAATCTTTTTTTCACTTTGGCTTGTTTGATATCTTAGTTGATTAATCTCAATTATGCCATGATGCGGGTTAATGTAATTCATTAATGCATTTAAAAGTGTAGACTTTCCTGTTCCATTTGGTGCAACCAAACCAATAATTTCACCTGTCTTCACTTGAAACGAAATTTGATTTAAAACTTTCTTACCGTCAAATTGAACAGATAAATTTTCAACTGATATCATATCTTACGACCCTTTCTTTGTGAGAATAAAACGACTGGCAAAATGAAAATCACAATCAAAATACTAAAAAGGATAATCATTTTTTCAACGGTTAACTTCATTGTGATATATAAGTAATTTTGATGCCCCGTGATGATACTCCCAATTTTTAGATAGGTACTCGGATACCACTCAACTGGTTTAAATTCACCTACACCTCGAATAAAATAAAGTGGTTCACAAAATAATAAAAATGAAGGAATGGCAATATTAATTATTTCTGATTTGAATACGAGACTTAAAAAAATAATAAATAAAAAGAGAAAGATAAAAACTAAAAGAAAACTTAACATAAAAATCAAATAATAATGCTGTAAACTTATGGTTTCAAAATGGCCATTGTTTAAATGATCATTTTGATAAATCGGTATCGGGTATTTCAATGAACCTATACCATATTTAAAAGATAAAATAATAAAACTTGGGAGCAATGAAACCACGGTTAAGAGAAGTCCCACTAGTGCCACAGTGAATTTAACAACTAATTTTTCTAAAGGTGTTATCGGGTACCCTGCTTCAATGGTTTGATACTTACGATCCATTAAGACAATATCACATAAAAAGAAAATTAAGGCTGCAATTAAAATCATTGGTAAGTATCGGCCTGCTTCATTTGCCACAACTTGAACGGCAGTCTGTTCATTCATCGCTGGTATTGTCAGAGGAACACTGATTTTAGCAAGTTGTTGATACTTTGCAGACTCTCTTTTATAAGCATAATGACCATCTTCAAACCCAAAACCACTTGCTAAAGAATAATAAATAATTGGATAACGACTCGTCGTCAAAATCTGATTAAAGTATATCTCATCCGAAAACTGATACCAATCCGCCGTGTGCTCTGCGTATTCTTTGTATGCTTCCTTGTCAAGTGCCATTAACCTTGCTTTATCCTTTTGATTCCACTCGGGAAAAATGGCTAATGCTGTCGCAACTGAAGGATGTAAATTAGTAGTTATTCGATCAAGGTCGATAAAATTCTTACGTTCATTATATTGTGTTTCAATCTGCTCGCGATCAATTTTTTCAAGTGGAGGATTATTTGGAATGAAAACCAAACTATAGTAGAGACCTAAAAATAGTAAAACAATTAAAACCGCAATTGTTTTCGCTGAAAATAAAAACTTCTTTAGTTCAAGTTTAAGGTATGTTTTCATCTTCGTTCACCCACTTTTTTTAAACCAAACACTCTAACCACTAAAAGGCAAATACCGCTATACATTAATAAAATCATTATCGCAAAATAAAGATTAAGAAACGGAAGTCCTTGACTTAATTCACCATTTAAGACCGTCGCTGTTTGTAAATAGACTGTTGGAAATAGATTTAATTTTGTCATAATTTCTGGCATTAAGTAAAACGAAGCATACAAAAACAGACTAATAAAGAATGTAATAAAACTATTTTTAGTTAAGACATTTAAACTAAAAGATAGGCAGGTACTAAACAAACCAATAAATAAAAAATAACTAAAAACAATAATAATATATAGCCAAATTGGGACGGTCGTATTATGAAACGTATAGATTCCAATTGGATAGTTCAAATCTCCAAATGAAAATACTAAACCTAAAAAGAGCATTAAAATAATGACTAATAAAAAAGCAATTAAAAATGAACCTAAAGTAAAGATGATTTTAAACACCATTTTTTCTACACGCCTTGATGGGATTCCTTCGCGAATAGATTGATGCTCAAGCTCGTCGGTAAAAATATTACTTGTTACAAGTGCGGTCAACGGAAACCATAAAATTGATAAAATCAATAGCACTTTAGGAATAGATGCTGCTAGCGAAGCAGTTGTTTTCTCAAGTGGTATTGTGTCATCTTTCATTTTTTGATAGAAGACACGGTCCCTGTCATTTTGACTTCGGATAGGAATCAACGTTTGATAAAGTTCACTCTGATAGATATGATAGAATGCTTCACGTTCTTCCACCAACGCTAAAGAGCGTTCAAGATAATTTTCCCGGTCATCGATTAATAGCATTAACTCTTGCTGACTTAATAGTTCAGATTGTTTCACTAAACTTAAATACAAAGGGTCTTCCTTTGCTTGTCTGCTTTCTATATCCATTTTTAGAAAACCTTCTAAAACTCGATTAGTTGCTTGCCTTTCTAAGAGACTTTTTTCAATTAGTGGGTTAGAAGGATATTTCATATTCCCAATTACAGTCATTAGTGTGACTAATAGTAACACACCAAATAAAAGATGATATTTTATGTTTTTTCGATTAATCAACCACAGTATTTTTAACTCTTTCATCATTACTCACCTTTAATTCTCTCACTTTTGTTTAACCGTATTTTAATCAAGTATCTAATTATAGCACATTAAATATGACAAAAACCATTTTTAAGCTGAAAAAAGAGCCGATAATATCATCGACTCTTCAATATGATTATCTTAATGGATCCCCTTCGGTTCCAATTTTTACATAGCAATATCAACGGGATAGCAATTAATCAGAAATAATGTCCGTAAAAAATACAGTATCTAAAAAAGTGAATTGTTTTTGACGATAGTTAATCTTCTTATCTTTCACTAGATTCTTAATCACACTACTCGCCGTTTCACGTGTTGTACCACTGGCACGAGCGATGTCA
>NZ_SDGV01000020.1:0-13921 GCF_004795745.1 Vagococcus silagei
AACTTGATTATAAAATTTGCCCTCAAATATAATAGTAAAAAACCATTAATAAATCCATAAAAAATTATGATTAGATACTTATAGTTAAAAAAAGAAAACCAAAGGATTGAAACGCATGAAACAACGACACCTAAAAGTTGAAATCGACAGACCAATTGGCTATGTTGACGACTTTAATAATATCTATCCAATTAACTATGGCTTTGTTCCGGGCATCATTGGTGGTGATGGTGAAGAACAGGATGTCTATATCATCTCAAAAAAGGCAACACAGCCACTACAAAAATTTGAAGGAAAATTAATTGCCATTATCACTCGAGAAGATGATGTTGAAACGAAATGGGTGGTGTCGTCTTTTGACGAATCTTATTCAATTGAAGAAATAAAAGAAAAAGTTGCTTTTCTTGAACAATATTTTCATTCAACAATCGAACTCGTTCAATAACGAATTATCAGCAAAAATATTAAGGGCATCCAATTACCTTCAAAGGTCAACTGGATGCCTTTTGTTTTATCCACTACTATTTGCTTTTTTACGGGGCTAACGGAATTTTAAAGATAATCACTACAGCAATAAATAAATAGAAGAGAAATGGTAGCAATACAATAATTAGACTCAAAATATTCCATTTGTTTTTCGTTTTTATTAATAACACTACTGAACTAACAAGGACAAATAAAGAAATTAATCCTGGTACATAAAAAGGGAGTTCAGTGACAAGTTTAGATAATGGTACCCACCAGATACCGAGACAAAGAAAGATTGCTAAAAGTATGTTGAGAATTGTTAATTTTTTCATCTTCATCACTATCCTAATTGTTTCTTATAAAAATATAAGCTGACACTTACTAAAATGATGGTCCAACCAACAAAACTAGTATTTTGAAGTTCATTTGTTTGGGGTAATTTTTTCTCCGTTTTCTCTTCTTTGTGACTTATAATTTCAAGTGGTATTTCTTGTTGCATTTGCTTTTCTGAAAAAGTAATATCTGCTACTGTTAACTTTTTATCCGGATTTTGTTTAATGTACGCTTGTTTAAGCTCTGTTTCACTTTGTTCAGAAATCTTAAACTTAGGTCTTAACATTGTCTTTCCAGGCTTTAATCCAACAAATGTGCCATTATCTTGCAATTGTAGCCATTCGTCTGTGTAACTCACAAACGACCCCTTAGGAATTATGCCATACAACGGCTTAACAGTTAGTTGCCCCTTTTGCCCAATCACTACTTTATCTGTCGAACTTAAATATTCAAAAGTTAGATCAATGACTTCTACTTTTTCATCCAAAACGGTAATCACAAATGACCATGCCAAACCTGTAGCAACAAATGATAAATCACTATAGCTTAGCGCTGTATTTTTTATTTCTTTTAAATAAGCATCGCCCAACTCGCGATAACCTTGCTTTGAGATTTTATAAGTTACTGGAATTGCTACTTCTCCCGCACTTAACGCTTTGAAAGTTCCATCTTCTCTAAATTCAAGATTCTCATTTTTAAAAGTATTAAATATACCATCCGGAATAATGCCATAGATAGGTTCAAGCGTCACTTTTCCTTCTTGACCTATCTTATACGGCCCTTGGCCTGACTCTAACTGATAATGAAGACTACTATCCACCTGTGTTAATTCTTGNNTTCTGCTTTTCAGCAGCCACCACTGTAAAGCCACAAAAGAATAACACAAGTAAACATAAACTACTGAAAATTTTTCTCATCATATTGACACACACTCCTCATGGGTTGACTAAGGACAGACTACTCACAAAAATTGGCATTCAATAATATCATCTCTTTAGTTTATTGTAGCATTAATAAACAAATAATTAAGTAAAAATAACAACTACATATCATTTTTTAATTAAAAAATTAATAATAAAAAACCTATAAGACAATATATTTTTTTGCCTTATAGGTTGTTCAATTTATATTATGACTTCAAATCTTTTCGTTGTGCTTTTAGATAAACCGGAAACTTAAACCTAACACCAATTTGTTGGCTAACAGTATACGCAATCGTGCCATCAACTAAACTATGGACAAATCCACCTACACCTAGTAATAAAATCATCGCCCAAATACCCATTGGTTCTATTTGACCCGTGAACATCACAATTGTCACCACTAAGGTTTCACACGTGGCATGAATCACTCCTATTGCAATATTAAACTTCATAAAGCGACGAGGATGACTGACAATTTCTGGGTGTCGACTCAAATACCACGCACCTAAAACGGCAAAAACAATATGGCTCAGTGCTCTTAATGCGACAACAAAGGTTGAGGTTAAGAAAAAACCAAATGCTGTTCCTAATGCAACCAAAGCAGCGACACCGGGCGAGATAAACATGGCTAGAAAAATTGGGACATGACTTGCAAGTGTGTAAGTTGCAGGTCCAAGAATAATACGGACAGGCATAATCATTGGAATCAAGATGCCTAATGCAATCAAAATGGCACTATAGGTTAAACTTTGGGTAGAACTTTTTTTCATTTTATTCAACTCCGTTACCTTTTGAACAAAATCTTACCCAAATTTAAACGAATTGTCAACAAACATTATTTGTGAATCATTCACTTTTGTTCGCAAATAGCTCGTTAGCTAATAAACCGAACTCAGTAATACTTAAGGTTTCACCGCGACGTTTAGGATCAATGTTAGTTGCTTCTAAAGCTGCTGTTAACCATTCTTTTTTTTGCTCACTTTTGCCAAAATGACTGATTAAATTATTCCATAATGTTTTTCTTCGTTGTGTAAAAGCCGAACGAGTTAATTCAAAAAAGAAATCTTCGTTCAAGACATTCACAATTGGTTCAACCCGACGCGTTAACTTAATAATTGCCGAATCCACATTTGGTTGTGGTACAAAAGCCGTCTTATGTACAATAAAAGCTAATTCTGCTTCCATATAGTATTGCACAGCAATTGAAAGTGAACCGTATGCTTTAGTTCCTGGTTCAGCAGACATTCTAGCTGCGACTTCTTTTTGCATCATCACAACCATGGTATCAATTGTTAATTCTGACATCAGCAAATGCATCATGATTGGGGTTGTGATGTAATAAGGTAAGTTCGCAACCACCTTCACATTTGGATGCTCCGCTCCAAATGCTTGATTTGCCTCAGCCACTAGGTCAACTTTCAGGACATCTTCATTAACAACTGACACGTTTGGATATGGTGACAGTGTGTCTTCTAACACTGGAATTAAGCGTTGATCAATTTCAAACGTCAATACTTTACCCGCTGATTGTGCTAAATGCTCCGTCAAAGCCCCAATTCCAGGGCCAACTTCCATTACACAATCTTCTGGACCTAATTCTGCGGTTGCTGCTATTTTTCTTAAAATATTTGGTTCGGTTAAAAAGTTTTGACCGAGACTTTTTTTAAATGAAAAGCCATATTTTTCTAGAATTTCTTTCGTACGAGAAGGTGTTGCTATTTCACGATAATTAGTCATGCGTTTCTCCTTTATCTATTTGTTCTAACGCGTGCTCAAATGTTTCGGCACTAATTTGAAACATGCTCAAACGTTTTTGTAGTTGTTTACCATTTGTATAACCAATTCTAAGAATATCACCTAATTGTTCACGTCGCTTTTTCGCGTCAGTTCCTGCAATTAGACCTGCTCTAATTAATTGATTTTGAGTGATTTCTGACTGAAATGCTTCAGTTGTTGGTGTCGATACCAAGCGAAGTGCTTCTAAGATGGTGTCATCACTGGCATGTTCAACACCTAAACTGCCATGTTTCTTTTTCGGCACCCCTTTTTTGCGTGAAATAAAAGCGTGTTTTGCTTGCGGGACTTCTTCTGTAATAATTTTACGGATTTTTTCGCCTGAAAAATCAGGATCGGTAAAGACTATCACACCTCTAATCGTCTGTGCATGGCTAATTTTAGCTAGTATCTCTTCATCAATCGCGGAACCATTTGTTTCAATCGTATCGACATCCACAACTTGTTGAAGTCTCTTAGTATCATCTTTACCTTCAACCACAACAATTTCTTCAATTTTTATTTTCTTATTCTTCATGTTCACCTAACCCAAACAAGCGAAATGCATTTCTTCTAGTTTGTGACGCCACATCTTCAACGGGCATCTCACGTAATTCAGCCACTTTCTCGACAACATAACGTGTATAACCAGGTTCGTTTCGTTTCCCACGATAAGGAACGGGTGCTAGATACGGTGCATCTGTTTCAACTAGTAATTTATCTAGTGGTACAATTTTAGCCGCAGCTTGAACATCTAAGGCTTTTTTAAATGTCACAACTCCGCTAAATGATAAGTGCATGCCTAAATCTAAAAAGCGTTGCGCCCATTCTTCATCGCCACTAAAGCTATGCATAATGCCACCAACATTTTGGATGTTTTCTGATTTTAAGATTTCATAAGTATCTTCAATCGCATCTCGCGTGTGCACACTGATTGGTAAATTCATCTCGCGAGCGATGGCAATTTGACGTCGAAATACTTTTTCTTGCACATCTTTTGGGTCTTCCATCCAATAATAATCTAAGCCAATCTCACCCAAAGCCACAACTTTTGGTAACACAAGGCGTTCTTGTAGGTAAGCTTCAACTTCTTGGTTATATGAACCAGCCTCAGTTGGATGCCAACCAATAATACTGTAAATATGTTCATAATTATCCTTTAGTGCCAATGATTTTTCAATCGTATCATGATCAAAACCAACCACAGCCATCTCAGAGACACCAAGCTTTTTAGCTTTTGCTAAAACTTCTTCAGTATCGTTTTCAAATTGTTGAACATTCAAATGTGTATGTGTATCAAATATTTTCACTTTGTTTCACTCCTTGTCGTCCTATTTTACCACAGGATACTATTCTTTGCCGGCTATCTTAACCATTAAAAAAAGTGTGCGGCTAAAACGAACGGCCACACACTTTAACTATTTTACTTATGCAATAATTGAGCCATTTGCTGCATCTTTTGGTGCTTCAACAACAAACAGTTTATCGCCAGATTCAGCTGAAAGAATCATGCCTTGACTAACTTCGCCACGCATTTTTCTTGGTTTTAAGTTCGCCACAATGACTACTTTTTTACCAATCAAATCAGTTGGTTCTGGATAAAATTCCGCAATTCCTGACAGAATTTGACGGTAACCTTCATCTCCAGCATCTAAACGGAATTGTAATAATTTGTCAGCACCTTTTACTTTACGACAATCCATTACTTCCGCAACTTTTAATTCAACTTTATCAAAGTCTTCATACTTAATTTGTTTTTCTTTTTCAGAAACTAATTTCGTTTCTTCTGGATTAAAGACAACTTCAGGCTTGTTAGACGCACCTTTAGTTTGTGCCATTTGATCCTTGATGTAAGCCACTTCCTCTTCGACGTCTAAACGTGGGAAGATTGGTGTCCCTTTGCTTACAACTCTAATGTCTTTTGGAAACTCGCCAAAACGGATTGAAACCATTGAAACAGTCGCATCATCAAGACCTAATTGCGTGAAAATTGCTTTCGGTGCTTGTGTCATAATCGGTTGTAAAAGAATCGCACTAATTCTTAAACTTTCAGCTAAGTGAACCATTACACTATTTAATTCGGCACGACGATCTTCATCTTTCGCTAAATTCCAAGGCTCTGTTTCATCAATATATTTGTTTGCGCGTGAAATCAATTTCCAAATTTCACCTAAGGCAATATTAAATTCCATACGACTCATCGCTTTGTTGTATTTACCAATCACATCAGCAGCTGTCGTTGATAATTCACTATCAAATTTAGTCACTTGAGAAGCGTAAGTTGGCACCACGCCATCACAATATTTGTTAATCATTGCAATCGTACGGTTTAATAAGTTGCCCAAATCATTGGCTAAATCGTAATTCACACGTGCCACAAAGTCTTCTGGTGTAAAGACACCATCTGACCCAAATGGAATTGCACGCATTAAATAATAACGCAATGCATCTAAGCCATAACGGCGCACTAACATTTCAGGATAAACCACGTTACCTTTTGATTTAGACATTTTGCCATCATTCATGACTAACCAACCATGAGCAAAAATTTGTTTTGGTAACGGTAAGTCTAATGCCATTAACATAATTGGCCAGTAAATCGTATGAAAACGCACGATTTCTTTTCCAACCATGTGAACATCAGCTGGCCAGTATTTTTTAAAGTTGCTGTCGTCTTCTGAACCATAACCTAGTGCCGTAATATAGTTTGATAGTGCATCAATCCATACATACACCACATGTTTTGGATCACTTTTCACTGGAATTCCCCAGTTAAATGACGTACGACTAACCGCTAAATCTTCCAAACCTGGCTTAATAAAGTTATTAATCATTTCATTTTTACGTGATACAGGTTCAATGAATTCAGGATGTTCTTCATAGTAAGCTAATAAACGATCCGCATATTTGCTCATTCTAAAGAAGTAACTTTGTTCTTTAACTAACTCAACATCATGACCACTCGGTGCTTTACCACCAATAACTTTACCATTTTCATCACGATATACTTCTGCAAGTTGATTTTCAGTGAAATACTCTTCATCAGAAACTGAATACCAGCCTTCATACTCACCTAAATAGATATCGCCTTGGTCTAAAAGTTGTTGAAAAATCTTTTGAACAGTTTCTTTATGTTCGACATCTGTTGTACGAATAAATTTCGTATAGTCGATATCTAATAGTTTCCACAATTTTTTAACATCTGTTGCCATATCATCAACATATTCTTGCGGATCAACACCGAGCTCTTCTGCCTTTTGTTCAATTTTTTGACCATGCTCATCTAAGCCCGTTAAGTAAAACACATCAAAACCCTTTAGACGTTTATAACGTGCCATTGCATCACAAGCAATTGTTGTATATGAGCTTCCGATATGCAATTTACCACTTGGGTAATAGATGGGAGTTGTAATATAAAAAGTCTTTTTGTCCTCCACTTAATTTCCTCCTAATAAATACACTTTTTTATCTTTTGAATTTTTGTTCAAGTCCGCTTCATTATAGCACAAATTTGATTTTCTAGCGTCAAAAAAATAAAAAATCCAACGGTATGATAATTGGTTTTATTGAGATAATTGGCTTCTTGTTTTTCACTTTAGTGCATCGTTTCTTTGATTCTACCTGTAATATTATCCCGAAAAATAAAAACACTCTTTATCTTATCGCCTAATTCTAGGACTCTATCCCCTGTTCAATAATTAAATATAATAATATCGCTTACTTTCAAATCAACCCAGTTTATAACAGACTACCTTCATTTTAATCATACGTTTTAACAACTTGATTACAAATTGGTCTATCTCCTAAAAAATATAGTTTTCTGAATTAAATCGCAGACTTTGAACCTCTAAATACGGTGCTGTACGTTGAAAGTTTTGCTCATACGAACTAGCAAATAAAATCAATGCACATTCCCCAATCTCTTTGACCCAAAAAATGTCTTCTTTTGACTAAAATCCACAAATGAATTTAAGGTACATTCATATCGCCCAACTGGTAGTTGTTTATCCCTACTAGTTGTTCCACTAATAAATTATCCGGTAAAATTTCTAGATATACGTAAATTGCTTCTGAAAAATCAGCACTACTGTATAACCAATTGCCTCACCTCATTCATGTCTCTTTATTACTTTTATTTTAACACAAAGCTGAGATGTCATTATTTATCAGCATTTCTTATTATAAGACTAATGTTAACCAAATATTGTACAATGGAAGAAATACAAAAGAAAGAGTGACTCCAATGCCTTTAACTTCTGAACAACTCACAAAAATTAAACACTATACCGAGCATCTCTTAGCGGCGGATACTTCCGGACATGATATGGCACACATTAATCGCGTCGTCAATCTTGCTAAATATATTCAATATCGTGAAGGTGGAGATTTAGATATTATTTTGGCTAGTGCTTATCTCCATGATTTAATCGATGATAAAATTTTTCCCAATCCAGAACTTGCCAAATATGATTTACAACAATTCTTAATGGAAATAAAAATTGAATCTGAACAACAAGAATTAATTTTTAGAATTATTGAACAGATGTCTTTTAGCCATCAACTTGATCACGCGCCCAAACTCTCACTCGAAGCAAAAATCGTTCAAGATGCAGATCGACTAGATGCAATTGGTGCAATTGGTGTGGCGCGAACTTTTTACTACGGCGGACACAAAGGACATATCATGCATCAACCTGACATTGCGCCACGTCAGAACTTGACAAAAGATGATTATCGCAAAGGGTCCAGTGTCATTAATCATTTTTACGAAAAATTATTTAAAATTAAAACCACGATGCAAACACAAACAGGAGTTGAACTCGCAGAAGAACGAACTAACTTTATGGATCAATTTGTTAATGAGTTTTTACGAGAATGGGATTTTAATGAATTAGAATAAAAAAGTGGCTAAGAAACTGATATTATTATTAGCTTCTTAGCCCTCTTTTATTTAAATCGTTTACTATTTTTGATCGTCCAAATCAATAAAAAGATTAGGACAATGGAGATCACCAGTAAAATTAGCCAATCATATTTAGGACTAATTGATGGTAGTAGGACATTCATCCCATAAAAACCTGTCACTAATGTTGGTACAGCCAAAGCTAGCGACCAAAAAGTTAAAATGCTCATTGTGCTATTTAAATTGTTATTATTCACACTATCAAAAACTTGAGCAACCTTATCGACTACTTCACTTTCAAGTCGGACCATATGTTTGATTTGATTAGCTTCGACCATTAAATTTTCAAAATGTTCAATTTCTACTGGTCGCAATAATTTGCCATATTCAGCATCTAACATCATTTGAAGCGCGTCCACATTACTTTTTGCAGCGTGATTAAAGTAACTAAATGTTTGCTGTAAATACGATAATTCCAATAAATTTTGATTGGTCATATGGCGTGAAATTAATTCATCCAATTCATGACGTGTCTTCATGACTGTGTGGAAACAAGTCATAAAATATTGAAAAGCCTCCTCTAGACCTGATGCCAACATTTTATTAACCGTCAATTGCGCTTTGTTTTCGGTAATCTGTTTTCTTAAAGCTTCATTAATCGCATCTGATTCACCTGTATTAAAAGTGAATATAATTGATTCGTTAAATAAAAAACTAATCGGTCGAGTTGTATAACGCACTTTTCTTTCCAACAAAACAGGTAAGTTAATCACCATCAAATGATAACCTGACGCTGCATTATAGTCATAAGTACTTTGTTCGTAATCATCCGATACATAGTCCAGTAAACCTAGCGGCAATGAATATTCATTTAATAATATTGAACGATCTTGCTCTGAAAATTGATTAGACTCAACCCAAACAAGATTTTCATGTACGATATGCTTTGTCAGCATTTGTACTCACCTTCTTTACTGAGGATTTTGGGATGGAGCTCATTATACCACCTGATTAAACGGGGTTCCGTGAGCTGAGCNNATCAGGCTCGCCTTACTGCTCGTCCCAAAGCGCCTACTCAACCACCTGTCTTTTAAATGCATCGTCGCTGACGCCTTGTTCTATGACTTGGCGGCACCATTCTTTGGCGCCGACTAATGAATGGTCGCGGTAGTTGCCACAGTTTTGACGGGCTGTGCCTTGGACGTCTTCCCACTCGATGTCGTTAACGATTTTTGTTAACACTTTGGTTAGGCTTTTTGCAACTTCTGTTGATGAATAAACACCCCATGTGATTAAATGGAAGCCTGTACGGCAACCAAATGGTGAACAATCAATAATACCAGGTAATTCATCACGTAAAAGATCAGCTAATAGATGCTCAATTGTATGGATAACGCCTGTTGGCATTTCTTGTTGGTTAGGTTGGACAAAACGTAAATCGTAATTAGCGATTACATCTCCTTTTAATCCTGTTTCTTCTGCGATTAAGCGCACATATGGTGCTTTCACAATATCGTGATTTAATGTAAAACTTTCAACTTCTGCCATTTTTATCCCTCATTTTCCTAGATTAACTAAATTCAAAATTAAGATTTTTACGCTCATCAATTGTCTTTTTACTAACATAGTGATTCGCCCAATAATCTAAAACTGACGCCAAACACAAACAAAGTGGAATATCTTCTTGATCCATAATTTCAATTTTATACAAATTGCCAATTGTCGTAATACTCATCTTTTTTTGGTGGATATGATAAACTTCATAAACACCTTCCAAAGAATCGCCTACAACTAACCATTTAAGCCAACGAATGTAATAGATATCTTTTAAAATCGGAAACAGTCGATTCATGGTCCCTACCTTTTGATGGTGGACAAAAAAATCGAATTGCGAGCTAAAGGCAAAGTTATTTGGTTTAACTGTTGCAAGTGCTTCGCCTGCCATATCATAGACTGATAATGAGTCTCCTTTTAAACCCCAACGTCCAACAAGTAAAAATTCCGGCTTACCAGCATTATCTTTAATTGTGGTCCGAACATTTGCTGAGAGCAACTGTTTTTGAATGTAATACGTCACCATAATCTCAACTTCTTTCATTTAAGAGTTATGTTATAAATTTTCTTCAATGACGCGGTAAATCGCTTTGCCGACGCCATTTTCAGCATTGGTATCTGTTAAATATTTTGCTGTTGTTTTCACTTCAGGCTCTGCATTGCCCATTGCAAAACTAACGCCCGCAACCTCAAGCATTGACATATCGTTATGATTGTCGCCAATCGCCATGACTTCAGCCATCGAAATACCTTTTAGTTCCGCAACTTCTTTCACGGCAAATCCTTTACGGGCTTGATAGTGGTTAATTTCAATGTTGTTTGGGTAAGACGAAGTAATATATAACTCATCTAATTGACGTAATTCATCTGCAATCGGCATTAACACTTTTTGACCCGCTTCATTGAAGGTAATTATTTTTAAAATTTCAATTTTTTCATGTTCAATCACTTCAGCATAATCTTCGACAAACGTTACTTTTAACATTGTTAAATGAGCAGAAGCCATCGCAATTGCCATTTTATAAGTAATATGTGGCACATGACTCGCAATTAAATTCGTAAAACTTTCTAAACGTTTTGGCTGACTGCTCGAATATACACCATCTGTTGTCATTAATTCATAATACAATTGATGTGAATCTAAAATACTTAAAATTTGTTTCACTTTTACTTTTTCAATTGAATGGGTGAATAAAATCTCGCCATCTTTATCAATTGCTTGTGCACCATTTCCTGTGATTAACACACAATCAAGCCCAACTTCTTCTAATGGAGGTCGCGCTTCCGTATGATCACGGCCTGTCGCAACCAAAAACTCGATGCCTTGTTTTTGTGCTTCTAAAATTGCTTCTTTATTGTATTCAGATACCGACAAGTTTGGTGACAATAATGTCCCATCCATATCCGATGCGATTAATTTAACCATGAAATGCCTCCTTGAATAATAAAATCATCCTTAGTGTACCATTTTTTCGACTGACTTACATTAATGATCCTCACTCAATAGACATCTGTGTTACACTAATTTCAGAGGTGAAGACACATGAATTTAACAAAAATCCATCCTAGTTGGCAACAACAATTACAACATGAATTTACAGCAAATTATTTTAAAGAACTCGACCAATTTGTTGAACAAGAATATTTAACAGAAACCATTTATCCACCAAAAGAAGAAATTTTTAATGCCCTTAGTTTAACGCCTTTTAATGAGGTTAAAGTCGTGATTTTAGGTCAAGACCCATATCATGGGCCTAATAAAGCTCACGGGTTAAGTTTTTCAGTCTTACCTGGAAATAAAATTCCACCTTCTTTACGAAACATTTATAAAGAATTGGAAAGNNCCACCCGTTTCACATGGTTGTTTAACAACTTGGGCTGAACAAGGTGTGCTGCTTTTAAATACCGTTTTAACAGTGCGTGATGGCCAACCAAACTCACATCAAAAAAGAGGTTGGGAAACTTTTACTGACAAAATAATGACACATTTGAATGATCGTGAGCAACCTGTCATTTTTGTTTTATGGGGCAAACCTGCACAAGCAAAACAAGCACTGATTACAAATTCACAGCATCTTATTTTAACAGCACCACACCCAAGTCCATTATCTGCACATCGAGGTTTTTTTGGCACTAAGCCATTCTCACAAATCAATCAATTCTTAACAGAAAATGGTCAAGAAACAATTTCTTGGGCACTTCCAGACAAACTGTAGCAACATTGACACAAATCTGTCCTAATCAATTTGCTACATTTTCAATAGAACTCAATATTTATATGATTATTTTATAAAAACAGCAAGAAAATACTGTTTTTTTAGTTGTTTTGCGGTATGATATGTAGGAGATAAAAATTTAACATGAGGAGTTTTTCAAATGGAATTATTTGAAGGTCTGAAACAAAATATTGTTAGCAAAAATACTAAAATCGTTTTCCCTGAACCGACAGACATCCGTGTTCTTGGAGCAGCTGTCCGCCTAAAATCTGACAACTTGGTTGAACCAATTCTTATTGGTGATGAAGAAAAAATTCGTGAAGTTGCAAGTACACGTGGTTTATCAATCGATAATTTAACTGTAATTAATCCTGAAACTTACGCTGATTTTGACAAAATGATTGCCTCATTCGTTGAAAGACGTAAAGGTAAAGCAACTGAAGACCAAGCGCGTACTATTTTAAAAGACGGTAACTACTTTGGAACCATGTTAATTTATATGGGGCTTGCTGATGGTTTAGTAAGTGGTGCCATTCATTCAACTGGCGACACAATCCGTCCTGCTCTACAAATTATTAAAACAAAACCTGGCGTAAGCCGTACAAGCGGTGCTTTCTTAATGGTTGGTAACCGTGATTCTGAAAAATATATCTTCTCTGACTGTGCCATCAACATTAATCCAGATGCACAAGCTTTAGCTGAAATCGCTGTTGAAAGTGCTAAAACAGCTAAAATTTTCGGAATTGAACCTAAAGTATCGTTACTAAGCTTCTCAACAAAAGGTTCTGCAAAATCAGATGAAGTCGCAAAAGTAATTGAAGCAACTCAAATCGCCCAAAAATTAGCACCGGAACTTGCAATTGATGGTGAATTACAATTTGATGCCTCTTATGTTCCTTCTGTTGCTGCACAAAAAGCACCAGATTCAGAAGTTGCTGGCCGTGCAAATGTCTTTGTATTCCCTGAAATCCAATCAGGAAATATTGGTTACAAAATTGCGCAACGTTTAGGTGGATTCCAAGCTATTGGCCCAATTTTACAAGGCCTAAATAAACCAATCTCTGACCTTTCACGTGGTTGTGATGAAGAAGATGTTTACAAATTATCAATCATCACTGCTTCCCAAGCATTACAAGAAAAATAATTTCAATTTAAGTCATGCCTCTAGCATGGCTTTTTTTTTCATCTCACGTTATACTCATGAAGACAAACTCATTGAAGAAAGGTAGTGACAGACATGCAATTTTTCTTAAGCGACGAAACTCAAACAAAACAATTTGCCAATGATCTCGCCCTTTTAAGTCATCCAGGTGATATTTATCTTTTAACCGGAGACTTAGGTGCTGGAAAAACAACTTTTACCAAAGGATTTGCAAAAGGATTAGATATCGAGCAAATGATCAAAAGCCCAACTTATACGCTAATTCGTGAATATGAACAAGGAAAGTTTCCTTTGTATCACATGGATGTCTATCGCTTAACTGAGGGTGCCTCTGATTTAGGTCTTGAGGAATATTTAGAAGGAGACGGTATTTGTTTGATTGAGTGGGGACAACTCATTAAAGACGATATCGATGTGCCGTTCTTTGAAATTACACTTGATAAAGTAGACGACCACTCGCGCTTATTAACACTTGCTTCTTCCGCAAAAGAACTTGCAGAAAAATTAAAGCAGATTGAGACAACTTTACTTGCACAAGGTTGGCAAAAAAATAATAACGGGTAAAAAAAAGGTTGTGACAGAAGTGTTC
>NZ_SDGV01000020.1:13974-14295 GCF_004795745.1 Vagococcus silagei
GACTGTGACATACTTATGTCATAGTCTCTTTGTTGTTATTTTATTTTTTTACTGCCACCTCGACCGCTCTTCTTCTTAGAAGATTTAGAACGTGAGCTTGATGATTCACGTTTACGGTTTTTACCACGACTTTCTTCGCGATAGTACTTGTCTTCCTGTTTTCTTTCTCGTGAATCGCGTGATTTAGAATTATTTTTACTTTCTTTACCCGCTTTCGATTCTGGTTTGAGTTTTGGGGAAGTTGGTTTTGATGGAGCAGGTTTTGGTGCTTCAGATTTAGTCGGTGCCTGTTTAACTGGTGCTGGTTGCGCTTGAGTAGGT
>NZ_SDGV01000020.1:14375-30742 GCF_004795745.1 Vagococcus silagei
CAGCTTTCGTTGGACGTGGCTCCGGTTTCTTGCGACCTAAATCTTGTTTTGCCCATTTGTTTTCTTGTAAACTGTTGATTTGTGTATCAATCAAATAATCGAGATACTTAGAATCTTCCAATTGATCAATCGCCATTTTAGCACGTTTCGTTGGATCCACTTTAGTCTCTTTACGAGGTGCTGTTGGTTTAGGCGTTGGGCGTTTCGTTGGTGTTTCTTTTGCATCCGGTTTAGTTTTTGGTGCTGGTCGTTTTTCAACGTCCTCTTTATTTTCCTTACGCGGTTGAGCTGGTCCCGGACGATATTTACTTGGTTCGCCTTTTCCTTTTGGTTCGCCCTTACCTTTTCCTTTTGATGGACGCTCTTTTTCACCACGATAATTTGGTTGTCGTTTATTTTTACGACGTGATTTTTCATTCTCTTCTTTTTCAATTTTCTTTTTATACCAAACGTAGCCACCTGCTGATGCGCCTAAGACAATTACTATCCCAATTAAAGTCCATAAGCCAATCAAACTTCGCTTCGGTTCATCTTTCTTCCCAGGATCATATTTTTCTTCAGAAATCACTGTGTCTGATTCTTTTTCTTTTTTAGATTCTGTAGTTGACACTGCTGATGAGTCTTTAGTTTCTTCTTTTGAGGCGTTTGTTTCAGCTTGCTCGTCTTTTTTCTCACTACTTTGATTTGGTGGTGTCGTTGAAGCACTTTTATTATCTTCTTGTTTCTTATTGCTTGTCGACTCAATTGTATTCTTTTCGTAGTTATAACGAATATCCGTTGATTCATTGCCTTCAGCATCTAAAATAGTGATAACTGATACTTTTGTATCTTTTGGAACAGGAAATTCAAAATCTCCAGATTCAGAAGCAATCACTGAGCCCGCAACGTTATCTAAGAAGACATTTGCATGTGGCTTGGTTTTTCCCACGATTACTTTTTTATTTGCATCATACTTTAAATCTTTAATCAAAGGTGAGTCTTCAGCATGCGCAAGCCCTGCGCCACCCACTAACATTAATGAAAGACCTAAAATAAGTCCAAATGATTTGAGTTTTTTATTCATTAATTGCTTCACCCTCTCTCGATAATTAATTCAACTGGACAGTGGTCACTGCCAAAATAGTCACTTAAAATTTGTGCTGATTTCAAAGAATCTGTTAACGAATCAGAGACGCAAAAATAGTCAATCCGCCAACCAGCATTATTCTTACGAGCATTAAAACGATAGCTCCACCAAGAATATGCCCCTTCCAAATCAGGATAAAAGTAACGGAAGGTATCGACAAAACCTGCTTCTAAAAGCTGACTAAATTTTTCTCGCTCTTGCGGTGAAAAACCAGCATTTTTTTGATTGGTACGCCAATTTTTTAAATCAATATTTTGATGCGCAACATTCAAATCACCACATAATACAACAGGTTTTGTTTTTTCTAAGTCTTTAAGATAACTCAAAAAGTCTGTTTCCCATTCCATTCGATAATCCAAACGTTTTAATTCTGTCTGCGCATTTGGTGTATAACAATTTACAAGATAAAAATCTTGATATTCAGCTGTAATTACACGACCTTCTTGATCATGTTTTTCAATACCTATCCCATTTTGAACAGAAAGTGGTTCTGATTTACTAAAAACAGCTGTCCCAGAGTAGCCTTTCTTTTCAGCATAGTTCCAATATTGATGATAGCCAGGTAAATCTAACTCGATCTGACCAGCTTGTAGCTTGGTTTCTTGCAAACAGAAAACATCAGCATCGAGCGTATTAAATTGTGACATAAAATCTTTCTTTACAATGGCTCTCAGACCATTAACATTCCAAGATACGAGTTTCATTCCATTCACCTACTACTTATTTCACATTATCTTGATACTTTCACACTTACTATCTTACCATATAAAAAGAAAATAGTGAGACACTTTTATCTAATTCGTGGTAAAAATCGTCATTTTTCAAGTCAATTTTCGTCTAAAATTTAGTTTTCAAAACATCTTGTACTTTGTTGTGTTAAAATATGTTAGAATAAATTCGCTTAAAGATATCGAAAGGAAGGTTTTTTATCGTGAATCAAGAAGAAATTCGTCAAGTACTTGTTGACATTCCATTACGTTTTAACGAACCCCTATCCAATTATACTTATACAAAAACCGGTGGACCAGCCGATGTACTAATATTTCCAAAAACAAAAGAAGAAGTTCAAAAAGTCATCACATATTGCAACACTCATAATATCCCTTGGCTTTGTTTAGGTAATGCCAGTAATTTAATCGTGCGTGATGGCGGAATCAGAGGCTTTGTGATTAGCTTAGAAAAAATAAATCAGGTACAACTCGAAGAAAATAATCTTCTAACCGCTGGTGCAGGTGCAAAATTGATTGATGTTACCTATTTCGCACTTGACCATCGTTTATCTGGCTTAGAATTTGCTTGCGGTATACCAGGTAGTATTGGTGGCGCAGCATATATGAATGCAGGTGCATATGGTGGTGAGTTGGTTGACGCCTTTGAATCTTGTGATGTTGTCTTTCCTGATGGTACTTTCCAAACTTTAACTAAAAATGAGATGGATTTTAGTTACCGTCATAGTATTTTACAAGAAAATCATGCTGTTGTGATCTCCGTAACCTTCAATCTGACAACAGGCAATTTTGACACGATGAAAGCTAAAATGGATGAATTAACACATTTAAGAGAATCCAAGCAACCACTCGAATACCCATCGTGTGGTAGTGTCTTCAAAAGACCAGAAGGACATTTTACTGGCCAACTGATTCAAGAAGCTGGCCTACAAGGTAAATTTTGGGGCGGTGCCCAAATTTCTGAAAAACATGCCGGTTTTATTGTTAATATCAATCAAGCGACGGCAACTGATTACATTAACCTAATCAAATATATTCAAAAAACGATTCTCGAAAAATATGATGTTGTTTTAGAAACCGAAGTGCGCATCATTGGAGATGAAAAATAATAAAAAACTTAACAGAGTCATGACCACTGTTAAAATAATAGACGCCATAAAGAGTGTTATTTCTTTGTGACGTCTTCTTTTTTGCAAATTAATAATACTGAATCTTGATTTTCAGTAAGAATAATTTCTTCTCGCACGATTAAATGATGACGGGCAAAAATTGTCTGATATTCCGTTACCGACCACAAATGAAATTTCATTACTTTCATAAAGCAAGCCACAAAAAATCGTTTTAAGCGATTCTGGGTAAACATCGGGACAACTGCAAAAAAGTACCCTTCTGTTTTTAAAACACGATTCACTTCAGTCAACAGTTTATCAATATCTGGCACTATATGAAGTGTATTGACCGTTAAAACCGCATCAAATTCCTCAGCATGATAAGTTAGCTTCGTTCCATCTTGAACACTGAACGTTACATTTTCTACTGGTTTTCTTTCTTGTGCACGATGAATCATCTCAGGTGAAAAATCTGTTGCTTCGATTGCGCCACAATACTCAGCCAAATAAATTGCAATTTTGCCAGTTCCAGCTCCAATCTCAAGCAGAGAATCAGCTTGTTTGAGATTATTCTGTAGATTTTTTATTAATAATGAATTTACTGGTCCCCCACTATCAAAACTAGGAGCTACTTTATCCCAAAATTTAACATTCATGGTCTCCGCCCTCTCTAGGTTTCAAATTGAAAAACAATTAGAAATATGATTCCTGGAAGCACAATATTGCAGATAAAGAAGATAAAATTTAACCATAATTGACGTTTGTTGCCATTCAAACTATTTTTTACAATGCCCACGACAAAATATAATAGAATTATAATTGAAATCATTTTTAAAAATAACGTTTTAACATTTAAAAAACTTAAAACTGGTGAATATAGTACGATTAATACGTTGGTAATAGTCAGAACTATTTTCAAAGCCAAATCTTTAATGTTTATCTTACCTTCAATCTCCACAACAACGCACCCTTTACAAAAAAATTATTGTTTACATTCCGTTCATTAATTATTGCTATTATGATAACATAAAAGAAAAGGAGATGAATAGAATGAAGTACATGAATTACTGGTTTGATCAGGGTACCTCCTTAGAAATTACGATTTCCACACTTTTTTCATTTTCGTTTGGTGATGTTATTAATGATGTAGTGAGTCGCGCTTAACATTGATTATTTTCTTTTAACCACTTTTATTGGAATTGGAACGATTTGTTTAATTTGGATGATTGCTGGTTATCAAAAAATGTAAAAACAACAAAATCCACAATAACTTAGCTCAAATGAGCGATTGTGGATATTTTTTGCTTTTACGTGAATATAACTATTGAATTATTCATGAATATGTTTTATATTATATTCATATAATATGAAAGGAGTGTCACTATGACCAAAAGATTTTCTGATTTTGACCTTCAAGAACTAAGAATGAAACTTGAACAAGCCTGCGAAGAGAGTTGGCGTATAAGGGGATATAAACAGACAAATATTCCATTACTAACAAAAACTGTTGGTATTTCTTCTGGCGCCTTTTATTTAATTTATAAAAGAAAAGAAGATTTGTTTTTACAAGTTCTAAAAAACGTCCAAAAGAATCTACTTGATACCTGGTCCAACCATATCAAAGAAGCTGAAAATAAGCTTGAAGGTTTCAAATCTGGACTTAAATGGTTATTTATAGAATATCAAACGTATCCCAATCTCTACGATATGAACAGCTCGGAGTATGATTTATTCTTAGCCAAACTTCCTAAACGAGAAGTTACCTTACTAAAAGAAAATAGTATTGATATTTTTAGAGTTGTCATCAAAGAAAGCCAGCTAAAACTAAAATTACCCGAAGAAGAAGTCATCAACATTATTCATTCTATGCTGTTCTTATCACTTGTAGAACGTGGTTCTTTAACTGGTACCAAGCAGACTTTCGAATTTTTACTCACGCACACACTACATCACTTATTTGAGGAGGAATAAAAATGAATATTCAGAATTTTTTTAATTATACACTTTCACATTTTGAACCACATCTCGAGAATTTATCAATCGTTATGCTTATTTTTGCTGTTTGTTGGATTATTTTCGGGGTTTATTCATTAATCAGAAAAAAAACATTACGGAAAATGGATTACACTGGTTGGCGCTATGTTATTGATTAATCCTATCTTATTTTTTCTGAAATAAAAAATATTGGAGAAAAAAATGATACAAACTATAAACAAAACACTCACTCAATTTGGGGAAAAATTGAACATCAATGTTCAGTTACCAACACCATCAAAAAAACAGCTAAAGCAAACAAAAAAAATCAACACTTTAATTTCAGCAACCTGTATGACAACAGGTCTAATTCTAAACTCAAATATTTTGGTTGGCTTAAGCATCATAAGCGGTACTAGTATAATCGTTGTTCATTTAGAAGAAAAACATAATATGTCGATGTAAAAAGTTGAAAAATAATTAAATATAGTTTATTTTAATAGTGGAATAAAAAATCACATCTCGGTTAGTAGTCCGAGAACATTGTAAGTAACCTTCCCTCCCTGGGTCGTCCATTATTCTAATTTTTAAACTAAAGGGAGGAATAAATATGTCTTTGACAATTTATTTTAACCGTCAATATTGGTGTGGTTTGAGGATGAAAATAATCAGTGGGTCGTAAGAGAACATATTTTTGGTCCAAAACCAAAACATGAGGATGTGCTTCACTTTATTCATCACATTTTACCTAACTTATTACAAGAACAATGGTTAGCACAAAATGAATGTGATGAACAACGAACACCTCAAAAAAAAATCAGCCCCAAAAGAATGCAACGCATGATTAACAAAGAAAAGCAAAAAAGACGCTTTCTTCTAAATCACAAGATGCAATCCGATTACAACATGAAGCAAAAAAACAAATAGCAAAAAAGAACCGTAAAGAACGCTATTTGAAAGAGCAATTCGAAAAGAAACAAGCCAAAAAACGTGAAAAACACAAAGGACACTAAATATTGATAAAAGGGCCTGTGACATAGATATGTCACAGGTCCTTTTTACAAACTAAACGGTGTCACAGAAGTAGCTTCTTCGGAAATAATACGAAAATCACAAAAATAAAAGAGCTAATTTTTTCTAAAACCAACCTATCCTCTCTTGTTTCCCGTAAATTGATTGATTAAAATTACTATGATAAGCAAAACACATCACGACAAACATATAAGGAATCATCTCAAAACCAAAGACTTCCCCCACAATAATAAGTGGCGCAATTAATGTATTCGTTGCACTGCCAAAAACAGTAGCATAACCTAGTGCTGCTACAAACGGAATTGGTAAGCCAAAGACTGGCGCTAAGACTGTTCCTAAACTGCTTCCTATCGCAAATAGCGGCGTGACTTCGCCTCCTTGAAAACCAACTGATAATGTTAATACTGTAAGGACTAACTTCAAGATAAAGTCATAGGTATAGACCTTGCCCTCACCTAAAGATAAATAAATTAAGTTACTTCCTAGACCAGAATAACGTCCTTGATGAAAAATCAGTAATAACACGACTAAGAGCAATCCACCAAAAAAGATCCGACGATAGGTACTTGGAAACCACTGAGTCATTTGTTTTTTTCCATGACGCAACAACATCGTAAAACCATAACCAACTAAACCAAACACTAAACCTAAGAGTATTAATTTCATAAAAATTACAACAGAAAATGCTGGCCGCTCCACTACGAAGAAACTAAATTTTTCTAGACCGAGTGCTTGCGATACAAAATATGCTGTAAAAGAGGCAATACTTGCTGCTAGCAAGGTTTCGTAAGCTAGTTTTCCAACAACTAACACTTCCAAAGCAAAAAACGTCGCTGCAACAGGAACTTGAAAAAGCCCAGCAAACCCTGCTGCCATACCGGTCATTAAAGCAATCTGACTGAAATCTTCTGAGAATAATTTGAACATCTTAAAACGACTCAACCAGTTGGCAAATGTAGCACCGATTTGAACTGCAACGCCCTCTCGACCTGCACTCCCACCAAAAAGATGTGTTAACCAAGTACTCAGAGTAACCAACGGAATTAAACGTAGTGGAATTTTTTCTTCCCTACCTAACCCAACATCAAAAACTAACCCCATCCCTTGACGACTTGTTCCGCAAAACTTTGTATAAAGCCATTCAATGAGCAGTCCAGCAAATGGTAAAAAGAAAATTAGCGGTAAAAAGTAACTGCCCCGCCACTCACTCACGAGTAATAATCCTTTCCCAAAAACAACAGTCAGTGCGCCAACGACACTTCCGACCACGACACTAAATAAAAGAATCAACCCAATTTCTTTAAACTTTTTCATCTTGTCCTCCTAAAAAATAAAAACTCCTACAATCAAACTACACAAAGAGGCAGTCAATTGTAGAAGTCATTAGTTATTCACAATAACGTTTTTAACTTGCAGCACAAGTTATGGGAGACATTCATTCCCAACCTGTATTCATCTTAAGTTTATTTTAAAACTTTTTCTGTTTCATTTCAAGTTGATTTTTAAGAGACACTATTTCAACTTCACAATGGTCCGACCAACATGTTTTCCTGCGAGTAGAGCTGATGTTGTTTCTAGAACTTCCTCTAATTCAATTTCAGAAATATTTAATTGTACCAGTTGGTCATGATTAACATTTGACGCGATGCGTGACCAAAGCTCCAGTCTTGACGCCATCGACAGTTCAACTGAATCAACGCCTGTTAAGGANNTAAAGGGTAAAACGGTCGTATCAAATTTGATACCTGATGCGTTGCCACATAAGGCAATTGCACCTTGATAACCTAGTTGAGGCAACAACTCACCCACCATCTCGCCACCAATCGTATCAATCACAAAATCAAAACGTTGTTTATCTAAAACACGTCGTTTTTCTTGAATAATATCACGACTGAAAAGAACTTCAGCTGCGCCTAATTTAAGCAAATAATCAACCGAGTCTTTTTTTCTTGTGACTGCTGTAATATGTTGAAAGCCAAGTGCTTTCAGAAGGATAATTGCTAAACTACCAACACCACCAGTGGCACCCGTCACTAAAATACGATCGGTTGCCTGTTGAGCTAAACCCAATTTTTCTAATTTAGCAATTGCTGCCATTGCAGTTAAACCTGCCGTTCCAAAAATAGCTGCTTCTTTTAAGGATAAACCCTCTGGTAAAGGAACAACCCACTCACTCGGAACTCTCACACATTCACTCAAACCACCTGTGTGACTGACACCAACACGATAACCGGTCACAATCACCTCTTGGCCAACAGTGAGATGAGTCGCATTTGTTTCTAGAATAGTACCGACTACATCAATACCAGGGATCATTGGATATTGTCGTACAACACCACCATTTTTTTGCGTTGCCAAAGCATCTTTATAGTTAATTGAAGAATATGCTACCTCAATAATCGTATCACCAGGAGATAATTGTGTTAAAGTTTGTTCTTCGACCGCAACTTTTATCATCTCGCCTTTTTCTTTTAAGGTTATAGCTTTAAACTGTTCCATTTTCATCCGCTCCTCTTCTATCTCTATTATATTATAAGTGATTCCCATCCTTTTTTCATTGCATATTTTTTGATTATCTTGTATAATCGCGTTGATACTAAACAAGGTGTTTACTAATACTATACTTTAGTGCTTGTAAGTTTAGTCAGACTAACTTTTCAGAAATAAGGTGATGACCATCGACATTGGACAGAAAATAAAAAATTTAAGAATACAAAAACAATTAACACAAGAAGAACTAGGTGAACGCACCGACCTAAGTAAAGGCTACATCTCGCAGCTTGAGCGCAATTTAAGTTCGCCATCAATGGAAACGTTTTTTTCCATTTTAGAAGTACTTGGCGTCACACCAAAACAATTCTTTGATGAAAAAGAACAAATTCAACAAGTCATCTATACTGATAACGAACATACAATCTATTTCGATGATGAAAAAGGATATGGTGTCCGGTGGCTTGTTTCTGATTCAAATGAAAAAGAAATGGAACCCATTATTCTATCATTCGAAGGTCAAGGAGAGTACAAACTATTTGAGCCTTCTATGTCTGATACTTTTGCCTATGTTCTTGAAGGCGAAGCCTGTGTTGAAATTGGCAACGATCAATATATCGCAAAAGCTGGAGAAAGTATTTACTATCAAGCTTTAAAGCAACATCAAATAAAAAACTTATCAAAAAATAAATGTAGTCTATTACTCGTAGCTACAAATTCATATCTATAAAAAGGGGTGCCCATATGACACAACCAATTATTCGTTTTGAAAATGTCATTAAATCATTTGATGACAATGTTGTATTAAAAGAAGTTAATTTTGAAATAGAACAAGGAAAATTTTACACACTTTTAGGACCTTCCGGCTGTGGAAAGACAACGATTTTAAGATTAATTGCCGGTTTTTCAGAACCGACTGAAGGCAATATCTATTTTGAAAACAAAGTGATTAATCAAACGCCACCAAATAAAAGACGTGTCAATACAGTCTTTCAAGACTACGCTCTTTTTCCACATATGAATGTTTTTGATAATGTGGCCTTTGGCTTAAAAATCAAAAAAGTATCCTCATTGGATATTGAGAAAAAAGTGTTAGATGCATTGAAGATGGTCCAACTTTCTGGTTTTGAAGAACGAAAAATTAGCGAGATGTCTGGTGGCCAACGTCAACGTGTTGCGATTGCACGCGCACTCGTTAACGAACCTGAAGTATTACTTTTAGACGAACCACTTTCAGCACTCGATCTTAAATTACGAACAGCCATGCAAGCTGAATTACGCGAACTACAACAGCGTTTGGGCATTACTTTCATTTTTGTGACCCATGATCAAGAAGAAGCACTTGCCATGAGTGACGAAATATTCGTCATGAATGCCGGTAAAATTGAGCAAAGTGGCACGCCAGTTGATATCTATGACGAACCAATCAACCGTTTTGTTGCTGACTTTATTGGTGAAAGTAACATTGTTAAAGGCACCATGATTGAAGATTACTTAGTTAAGTTTGTTAATCATACTTTCGAATGTGTGGATGGCGGTATGCGTCCAAATGAACCCGTTGAAATTGTCATCCGTCCAGAAGATGTGAATATCGTACCTAAAGAACAAGGCAATCTTCAAGCTGTTGTTGAAACACAACTTTTCCGTGGCGTTCATTATGAAATTTTTTGTTTAGATGCCGATGGCAATGAATGGATGGTTCACTCTACAAGACCGTCTGAAGAAGGCCGTCATGTAGGCTTACAATTTGAACCAGGTAATATTCATGTGATGCGTTTCGGGGAATCGGAAGAAGATTTCGATGCGCGACTTGAAAGCTATGATGAAGATTAAGGAGGATTAGCACAATGACCACTACAAAGAAATTTTATAGTCTTCCCTATTTTTTATGGATTGCTTTATTTGTGATCGCACCTGTTTTATTAATCTTTTATCAATCATTTTTTGATCCTCATGGTGCTTTTACATTAGCAAACTACAAACAGTATTTTACTTCTGATACTTATTTAAAAATGACTTTCAATTCTGTTTTCTATGCATTTTTGATTACGCTGTTCACACTACTCATTAGTTATCCAACAGCCTATCTGCTCAATCAAACTAAGCATAAACAGTTATGGCTTATGTTAATTATCTTACCAACCTGGATTAACCTCTTGCTAAAAGCTTACGCCTTTATTGGTATTTTTGGTGCTGAAGGTGGGCTTAATAATTTTCTTGGCTTCTTTGGTTTAGGACCAAAACAAATTCTATTTACTGACTTTAGTTTTATTTTTGTGGCAACCTATATTGAAATTCCTTTTATGGTAATGCCAATTTTTAACGCCTTAGAAGAAATCAATCCTTCACTGATTTTTGCCTCTCGTGATTTAGGTGCAAATGCCTTTGAAACATTTCGCCGGGTGATTTTCCCCTTGTCATTACAAGGTGTTAAAAGTGGGGTTCAAGTCGTTTTCATCCCGTCACTTAGCTTATTCATGTTAACGCGCTTAATTGGTGGCAACCGCGTTATTACCTTGGGGACCGCGATTGAACAACATTTCCTTGTCACGCAAAACTGGGGCATGGGTTCAACCATTGGCGTCATTCTAATTATCGCCATGTTTATTATCATGCTCTTAACTGGTGAAAAACGTAAAGGAGGTAAACGACATGGCAAAAAGAAAGTTTAGATGGTCTAATCTGTACTTAATCTTGATTTTTATCTTACTCTACCTACCAATTTTTTATTTAATTTTTTACTCTTTTAATGCTGGTGGTAATATGAATCATTTTACGGGATTCACTTGGGAACATTATCATGCTGTTTTTGCCGATAAACGCCTGATTAAAATCGTGTCAGATACTTTTTTACTTGCCTTTCTATCCGCATTAATTTCAACGATTATTGGTACTTTTGGCGCGATGGGTATCTACTACACAAAAAAAAGAATGCTTCGAAATTCCATTCTAAGTTTAAACAATGTTTTAATGGTTTCTCCTGATGTTATTATTGGGGCAAGTTTCTTAATTCTCTTCACCCTTGTTGGTTTTAAATTAGGCTTTATCTCAGTTTTACTCTCGCATATTGCATTTAGTATCCCGATTGTGGTTTTAATGGTTTTACCAAAAATGCAGGAAATGAATGAATCCTTAATTGATGCAGCCAGAGACCTTGGTGCTAATCAGTGGCAGGTCTTACGCCAAATCATACTGCCTTACCTAACACCTGGTATTATCGCAGGTTACTTTATGGCATTTACTTATTCTTTAGATGATTTCGCTGTTACTTTCTTTGTGACTGGAAATGGTTTTAGTACCTTATCTGTTGAAATCTATTCACGCGCTCGCCAAGGCATTAGCTTAGAAATCAATGCGTTAAGCACGTTACTCTTCTTATTCTCAATGCTTTTAGTCGTCGGCTACTATTTTATTAGTCAAGACACTCATGGGAAAAAACACAAACAAAAAATTAGCAAATTATAGGGAGGAACCTTTATGAAAAAATTAAATTCATTGCTCTTCGGCATCATCCTTATCATTGCTTTGCTTGCTGTTTTTTCATTCCGACTTGAAAGAACACAGGGTTCGGCTGGAAAAAAAGTCCTCACCATATACAACTGGGGTGACTATATTGATCCAAAATTAATGAAAGAATTTGAAGAACAATCAGGCTATAAAATCATTTATGAAACTTTTGATTCTAACGAGGCGATGCTTACTAAGATTCAACAAGGTGGTACAGCTTATGACTTAGCAATTCCAAGTGAATACACCATTCAAAAAATGATCAAACAAGAGATGATCGTCAAGCTAGATCACACAAAAATTAAAGGCCTCGAAAATATTGATGCACGCTTTTTAGACCTACCATTTGATCCTAACAATGATTATTCAATCCCTTATTTTTGGGGAACATTAGGTATTGTCTATAATGATAAATTTGTTGAAAAGGGCAGTATCAAGCATTGGGATGATTTATGGAAACCCGAACTTAAAAACAATGTACTTTTATTTGACGGTGCACGCGAAGTAATCGGTTTAGGCTTAAATAGTAATGGTCATTCACTTAATAGTAAGGATATGTCCTTACTCAATCCAACGATTGACAAATTAAATCAACTCACACCGAATGTTAAAGCCATTGTTGCTGATGAAATCAAAATTTTTATGAGCAATAATGAAAGTGCCGCTGCTGTTACATTTTCTGGTGAAGCTGCCGGAATGATTGAAAACAATGAACATCTTCATTATGTTATTCCACCAGAAGGCTCCAATCTTTGGTTTGACAATATGGTCATTCCTAAAACAGTAAAAAATAAAGAAGGTGCCTACGATTTCATTAATTTTATGTTAGAACCTAAAAATGCGGCTAGAAATGCCGAATACATTGGTTACTCAACACCAAATAAAAAAGCAAAAGCAATCTTACCTAAAAAAATCGTCAATGATCCTCAATTTTATCCAAGTGATCAAGTGATTGAAAACCTTGAAGTCTATGATGATTTAGGAACAGAATACTTACAAATATATAATGATTTATTCCTTGAATTTAAAATGTATCGTAAATAAGAGATTAAAAATGAGCAACACATACGTATCCTTCACGTATATGTTGCTCATTTTTCTATGCATCAGGTTTATCTTCAAATGTCCACAAAAGATTTCCATAATATGTATCTGCTAGATTACCCGTTTTTTGGACCAAACTAAAGTGGTCAGCATCACTGTTCATCTCAAATCTAGCATATGGTACATCTTTCAACAATTCTTGTACACGCACCGCATTTTGATTGATAGGAATCATACGTTCCGATTTATTAAAGAATAATTGGCCTATAAATTTACGTTTCGTTTTATCTGCAACAATTTTATTCTCTTCTAAGGCAAGTTTTACCTCCGGCGTATTATCAGGGAAGGTATTTATAACCTCTAATAAAGTATCGGTATTTTTAACTTTATATGTGGTTGATTCTTGCGGGGTAATCGCTAATTTACCGAAATTTAAACTAGGGACTTTTTTCATTTCCATTTTTGGTTGATATTGATAAGTCACCTTAAAATCTTTATTAGGTGCAACCACCACTTGTTGATTATTAACGAGATAATTTTCTACAAAAAGATCAACATATCCCTCATAATTTAAGGTTAATTTCTTCGTTTCAAAGATTGACTTCAAATGCGTCTGAATATCTTCACCAATTCCCACCTCAACTTCAAACGTATTTGTAACTCGTTTAGGTGGTGATAACTGCGAATAAATAGCCTTTTGATCGACTTTATTAATTTGTTCTACTTTCATTTTTACCGTTCCGAGATAGTAAAATGTTACCCGACCTTCTGGTTTCACTTTCGTTGGCATCTCAAAAACATCACCTACTGTACTCTCCATATTCGAAAAACGGAAATTTGGTATGTTCTCTGGTTCGGTATTTATATAGGGTTCACCAACAAAATCATAACTGGCAGTTTCAGCTCGTAAAACAGCATTGTTTTTTTTATCTAAATGACGCACAAGAACTTTACCCACTTCCGGAATTGCCGTCAATGTATTTTTTTGCTGATGTTGAATATCTTTCGCTGTGGTTCCATCCGGATAGACTAAATCATAATTAAATGACACCTCAATATTATCTGCCACTTGATTTAAGTATTTAATCGTACGTTCATAAGCTTTAGTCTTATTATTAACTTTTATTGGAATTGAGACAGTTATATCATTAGTGACTGTATCTGAAATTGGAACTTCCAAGCCTTCTTTTGTCCATTGAGCGTTTACCGCTTGTTGATTGACTTTGATCTGTCCAAAATCAAAGACATCCTGTGTTAATCCTTCAAAACTATTAAGCCAATCAAGTAAAATAAATTGATTTTTTAAAATCATTTCCTTCCGATTTACCGTTAGATTACTCTCTAAAACAACCTCATTTTTACCAACTTTTTGAATTTTTGTTCCTTGGTCCAGCCATTTCGTTCCAAAAGTAATATCTGGATAATCCATTTCTAACCCCAAACCAAAAGTTCCTGGTCCTAAAGAAGTTGAGCCGTAATTTGATGCCGCTAAAACTTGTCCCGTCACTTTGGTTGTACCCAAAGGAATATATTTTGCACTTAAATTATTGTCGATAATAATATCTGACTCTAAAAATGCCGGATAGGGCTTTAATTCTGTTTTTCCAAAAAGTGCTCCATCCCGTGTATAGGTTTCGTTCATCGCATCTTTCGCGCGCTCACCTTTGTCGTAATTCGCTACTTGCTCTGGTTTGCCTGGAACAACTGATTTGAAAGTAAATTTCTCAGTAGAGTTAGGAAACTTAAGAAAACTTTCTGCTCCAGCTGTCACTACTAGAGTGCTATTACTCATTTCACCAGTCTTTTTAGCACCACGGAAACCCACTTCTCCCCCAACTGAAAGCGTTACAGGTTCACTTGCACTAATTGAACGTGGTAAACCAAAATAAGTCATCACAGTTCTTCGAATCGGATTACTCGGATGTTCCTCTACATATGAGATATTCCATACAGCATAACCATCATTATCACGAACTCGATTAGAACCTACGTCAAAATTATGAAATTCGTAAACACCTGCTCCTTGTGCATTCAAGAAATCTGTAATATCATAAGCACCTTGAGTGTTCCCTTGAAAGACACTACTAAATTTAAGCGTATCTCCTTTAGGACCCTTTAAATATGAATTTTGACCTACCTTCGGTGGGACATAATTCCCATTATTAACAAGTACATAAAAAATAGCCTTCTTCAATTTACCGCCTGATTTTGGAGCATAGGTCGCTGATGTAGCATTATTAGTCCGACTACCTATCATCGAATCAAAAAGATAATATTTATGTGGATTATTTCCACCTGGCGAAGCACCTGACTCAGGCATACTTCTCGCAACAACCTGATTATTCCCTAACGCACCTAAGGAATAACGTCCTGTTTCTGAAAAAACGGACGTACCAACAGTATTATTAACCGCAACATAATCTGGCTTACTTCGAATTGTTTCTTGACCATAAGTAGTTGTCATTGGAATCAAAAATAGGATGATTCCAAATATATACATTATCCATTTCTTTTTCATGAAAACCGCCTCGACTTAATTTTATTTTAATTCCCTTATATAAACATGTTAACACGAAAACTCTTTCTGTTCAATAATGCACAAAGAATAGACAGTAAATTCAAATATGCCATTTAATTATAATGATTATCATNNCATTCGACAACTTCCTCAATTTAAAATAAAAAAATAACCTCTTTTTGAAGGTTATTTTTGAAATCAAACTCAAAATTCATTTAATAATAGATGCACTAATTCATTATCTTAAAAATGTAGAAATCGTAAGAATAATTACTGTTAGTAGCGTGGCATAGCCCCCTGCATTAAGCAATAAANNAGCTAGCTTATAAGACAGATAACCCACTGATGCGCCAATCGAATTTAAAATAACATCGTCTATATCCGCACTTCCTAAAAAAGTAACCATCTGGAGCAGTTCAACACACGTAATACAAAAAACAAACCAAAAAACAAATTTCAGATAATTTGTTTTTCTAAACATTGGAATTAAGATTCCAAAAGGAATAAAAGCGGCATAATTCCCGAAATTAAAAAACCAAATACTAAATGTTTGAACCCCAATTGGTAGCCTCAAAGGAATCATCGTTGGTATATAGTTATAACGAAAACCAATCGAAGAACGATTGCCCGCGCGACCAAATCCAACAAACAAGAAAAATAAAACAAGTAATGTATATACAATAGTCAGCCCCACAATAAATCGTTGTTCCCTTTTAGTCATAACCTCACCCCTTCATTCTTAATTAACATTGACACGATTGTATTATAAAACCCACCAAGAAACAATAATTCTGAAGAAAACTTAAGAGACAAGGTGGTGGAGTGAGCAGTAAGATAAG
>NZ_SDGV01000020.1:30792-35736 GCF_004795745.1 Vagococcus silagei
TTTTGTCTGAATACTAGGATTGGCTTGGTGCTGAACCCATGCTCTAAAAATCCCATTCATCAAGGTGGTGGCGTAGGCGCTTTGAGCTGAGCGGTAAGGCGAGCATGATAATTTGACGGGTTTTGTCAAAATATCATGCTTAACTTAGTGCCGAATTCCAACCAGCAGAACTCCTGCTTATCAATCAATCCACTCCACAAAAAAGAGGCACCCTTTCGGGTTAGCCTCTCAAAATTTATTAATAAATCATTTACATCATAGGGTCGTAAAAGTTTCCCATAATCGTGACATTCTCAGAAATACTTACAAATGCTTTTGGGTCAGAATGATGCATTGCCGAATGAAGCAATGGGATCTGATCACGCGTAATCACCGAAATTAAGATCGTTTCTTCATTACGGTTAAACGCACCTTCCGCATGTTTGATAATCGTAATACCACGACGAATTCTTGAATGAACTTCTTCAATCACAAGATCCGGGTGTTTCGTAACAATCATAATTTGCATTTTTTTCTGGCGTGTATAGACCATATCAACAACTTTACCATTTACAAAAATTGAAAAGGCACTATAGAAAGCAAATGGCCAACCAAAAAGGAACCCTGATGCCAAAATAATACAGGCATTGAAGATAATGTTAATTGAGCCAACATTCTTTCCAGTTGCTTTTCTAATTGTCATACTCACAATATCTAATCCACCTGAAGATAACCCACCTTTAAGAGCTAAACCAATTCCCAAACCACACGCTGCCCCACCAAAAATCGCACAAATGATTGGATCATCCGACAGTGTTGTAACCGGAATAATTTCGATGAAAAAAGACGTCATAAAAACTGAAAACATCGTAAAAATTGTAAACTTTTTACTAATTTTAAACCACGCTAGTACAAACAATGGCACGTTTAAACAATAAAGAACAATCCCCATTGGTAAGATCATCCCACTGATGTTCTCCGTCAACGTTACTATAATTTGTCCTAACCCCGTCACACCACTTGCATAAATGTGTCCAGGTCTCCAAAATAAATTTAAAGCGATTGCTTGCAAAATACCATTCACAATGGCCATTGAAATCTTTTCCGTATAGCCACTCTCTAAAAGCGTCTCTTTAAAACGCTCCATTTTCAGCATAGTTAAACCCCTCGATTTTATTAATTTCTATTTTTCTTCGTCAACTGCTGTAACGTCAATACTTAATTCTGCTAATTGCACATCTGAAACAGTACTTGGTGCGTCCGCCATAAGATCCATCGCACGACTGTTTTTAGGAAACGCAATGACTTCACGAATATTGTCTTTTTTCGCTAAAAGCATCACCAAACGGTCAAAACCAAGTGCTAAACCGCCATGTGGTGGGAAACCATATTCCATTGCATCCATTAAGAAACCAAACTGTTCTTGTGCTGACTCTTTAGTAAAGCCTAAAGCTGCAAACATATCTTCTTGAACTTCACGTTGATAAATTCTTAGTGAACCGCCACCGATTTCATAGCCATTTAAAACAACATCATAAGCTTGTGCATACACCTTTTCAGGCGCTGTTTTAAGTAATTCTAAATCACTTACTTTTGGCATTGTAAACGGGTGGTGCGCTGCAGCATAACGGCCGGCTTCTTCATCATATTCAAGTAAAGGCCAATCCACAACCCAAAGGAAATTAAATTTATCCATGTCAATTAAGTCTAACTCTTTACCTAATCGACTTCTAAGTGCACCAAGTGACGCTGAAACAACCTCTTTTTTATCGGCACAGAACATTAATAAATCGCCAGCTTCTGCATCTGTTGCTTTCATTAAATCGGCTTCAATATCAGTTAAGAATTTTGCGATTGGACCTTTTAAACCTTCTTCTTCAACTTTAACCCAAGCTAACCCTTTAGCACCAAATTGACCTAACCAACTACCTAAGTTATCCATATCTTTACGAGAATACTTATCAGCTGCACCCTTCGCATTTAAAGCTTTAACTGCTCCACCATTTTCAATTGCTGATTGGAAGACTTTAAAACCACATTCAGCAACAACTTCTTGCACATCAATTAATTCCATATCAAAACGAGTATCTGGTTTATCACTACCAAAACGAGCCATTGCATCATCATATTGCATACGTTCGAATGGCACAGGAATGTCGATATCCATTACATCTTTCATGACTTTGACTAACATGCCTTCAGTATAAGTTTGAATTTCTTCAGCTGACATGAAACTTGTTTCAATATCAACTTGCGTAAATTCAGGTTGGCGGTCACCACGTAAATCTTCATCACGGAAGCAACGTACGATTTGATAGTAACGATCAATTCCAGCACCCATTAGTAACTGTTTCGTTGTCTGTGGTGATTGTGGTAACGCATAAAAATGACCAGGATTCACACGTGAAGGTACCAAATAATCACGTGCTCCTTCAGGTGTTGATTTAGATAAATAAGGTGTTTCAACATCAATAAAGCCATTATCATTTAAATAATCACGAATCACACGACTTGTTTGGTGACGCAATTGAATATTTTTATACATTTCCGGTCTTCTTAAATCTAAATAACGATATTTCATTCTTAAATCATCATTCACATTTTCATTGTCGCCAATCACAAAAGGTGTTGTTTTTGCTTTGTTGTAAATAACGATTTCCTCAGCGGCAACTTCATAGCGACCCGTTTTCATTTTTAAATTCACAGCTTCGTCCACACGATGAACAACTTTTCCTTTAACACCAATGACATATTCAGTCCGACATTCATCAGCAATTTTCCAAGCTTCTTTTGATTCTTCCGGATTGAAGACAATTTGAATAATGCCTTCGCGGTCACGTAGATCAATAAAAATTAAGCCACCCAAATCACGTCGCTTTTGAACCCATCCTTTTAAAACGACTTCCTGATTTAAATTCTCTTCTGAAACTTCTCCACAATATACAGTTCTTTTTTCCACTACTTCTCTCTCCCTCATTTATTCCTAGATATTAAAAAAAGCCCTTGTTACTAATAACAAGGACGAATGCATTTCACACGTGGTACCACCTATTTTTCAAAAAACATCATGACTCAATATGATATTTTTTCTTTACCGATTAACGCTCGTAACGGAGTATCTTTTTCATACCCATCTCCAGAGTGTCTTTCTTTTTTGTGAATTGCTTTCAGCCAAGGCAGTTCTCTCTGAATTCAAAGAATTTTCTCTTTCAACGATATTCTTAATATATACATTTTAAAATACTAAAAATTGCACTAAAAGTCAAGATACTATTCGAATTACTTTTAGTGATTACTACTTTTTTAAGAACTTTTTTGATATAATGTCTCTATCTATCTATAAATGAGGTAAACAAATGAGAAACCCAACAAATAAAAAAAATTCATTAAAATTATTAGTTGTGAATATCATGATTCTTACCCTTTTATTCTTTGGCTTTTATTTGATGAAAGGGAACAATCAAATCGCAACTGTTCAAACAATCGCGCTTAATGTGCGCCAAGAACCCACTGTAAATTCTCCAATTTTATCCCAAGTTCACAGGGAAGACCGCATCACAATTCAAGACAGAAAAAATAATTGGTACAAAATCCAATTACCTGATAAATCGACTGGCTGGGTAGCTGATTGGTTGATTTTTGAAGGTGAATCTGGACCTTATACAAGTTTACCTGGTATCTTAATAAAAAGTGATGTCGAGTTAAAGAAAAGTCCGAGTGAAAAAAGTAAAACCTTGGATACTTTAAAACGTAAAACGCATATTACAGTTAATTTAGAATTAAATGGTTGGAGCCGCGTCCTAGTCAATGATCAAATTGGATGGATTCCTTCTGATACATTTAACATCAAAAAAAAAGACTTTCCAAAATGGAAAGAAGAAACACCATTATTTATTGCAACAGAAACAGCATCACTCTATGAAAAGCCCAATCAAAAAACTGCGGTTAAAACCGCGCTCACATATGGTGACACACTGGTCGCAATGGAAAAATCAGAAGACGAATGGTATAAAGTTAAAACCAAAGATAATCAAATAGGATACCTGAAGCAATGGCATTTAACTGAGCATCAATTATCAAAAGATGATAAGAAACCAGACACACCACTTGCGGAATATGTTGTGATGATTGATCCTGGACATGGTGGAAATGACCCTGGTGCTTCTTCAAATGATGGAAAATATTTTGAAAAAGACATGACCCTCGCAACTGCTAAAACAATAAAAAAAGAACTAAACCAGCACGGCATGTCTGTATTACTGACCCGAAGTAAAGATGAAATTATACCTTTAAAAAACATTTCAGCGAAGAGTAATGAAAGTCACGCAGATGCATTTATCAGTTTACATTATGATTCAACCGAAAGTCCTAATGAAGGATCAGGTACAACCACGTACTACCGCCATAAAAGTGGCAAACCATTAGCCAAAGCGGTTAACGACCAAATCGCAGGTCGCTTACCTTTACCTAATCGAGGTTATGGTAAGCAAGATTACCTTATCTTAAGAGAAAATGAAAAACCCGCAATTTTGATTGAACTAGGTTATATGAATAACGACCTCGATGCAAAATACGCACGCAGCAATGATTACCATAAATTAGTCGCTGAATCAATCTATAACGGGCTATTAGAATACTTTGAGATAAAGTAATTTATTGTGGTGGAACAGGCAGTTTGAACTGAATAATACAAAAACCTAAGCGCGTAGAGTTATTCATTTAATTCTAAGCGTTTAGTTTTTTTCTTTCCCCCAGTTTTCCACGTTTTACACTTCAAAAGATATTTAAATGGTATTTTATCACAATCCAATATCGTGATATTGATACTATAAGAACTGGATAAATCGTACTTAGTCGAACAATAAAGATACGTTATTGATACTCCATAAAAACAAAGTAGACACTTAACTCATGATAACTAAAAGAAAATCAAGTAAACTTTAAAAAGAGATGAATTTAACGCCA
>NZ_SDGV01000021.1 GCF_004795745.1 Vagococcus silagei
TGACATCGCTCGTGCCAGTGGCACAACACGTGAAACGGCGAGTAGTGTGATTAAGAATCTAGTGAAAGATAAGAAGATTAACTATAATCGTAAAAAATTAACATTTTTAAATACGAAATTCTTTGCTGATATCTTGGCTGATTAAAAAAATCTGGTCTTACAGAAAGGAGTAGCATAACAAAATTCAAACGTTATGCATATTTTAAAATGGCAAAAGAAAAGAAAGAAAAAAAAGAGCTATCCTCGTTTAGTATATTATTCATTATTATTTTTGTATTAGGTATTATTACTATTCTTTTAAACGGTCAAGGATTTGCGCCAACAGAAATTGATGGCAAAATGGTTGACCACGTAGTTGGTGCGAAATTATCAGATATTATTATGTCTCCATTCCACGGATTTCAACAAGCTGTTGATATTAGTATCTTCATCCTTGTATTAGGTGGATTCTTAAATATTGTGACTCAAACTGGCGCTTTAGAAGCCGGAATTCAAAACGTTGTTAAAAAACAAAAAGGCCGCGAAATTATGATCATTGTAGTTTTAATGTCATTATTCTCTCTAGGTGGTTCTACTTATGGTATGGCTGAAGAAACAATTCCATTCTATACATTATTAACTGCTACTTTAGTTGCTGCAGGTTTTGATACAATTGTTGCTGTCGGTACGGTTCTTTTAGGATCTGGTGCAGGGGTTATCGGTTCTACAGTAAACCCATTCTCTACTGGAGCTGCAATGGATGCTTTGAAGAGTATCGACATTAAACCAGATGCTGGTACTATCATGCTTGTTGGTGCTGTTATTTGGATTGCTACTACAATTTACTGTATTTTCTTAGTAACAGGATATGCTAAAAAAGTACAAAAAGATAAAGGTTCTACAATTCTATCTCTTCAAGAACAAGAAGATATGGAAAAATACTTTGGCCAAGAAGGTGCTGAAGAATTAGAATTTACATCTAAACACAAATTAATTCTTGGTTTATTTGCATCTTGTTTCTTAGTAATGGTAGTTTCATTAATTCCTTGGGGTGAATTTGGAATTAATATCTTTGAAGGCTGGACAGCTGTAATCACTGGTAACAGCTTTGGAGATTGGTACTTTGGTGACTTAGCAATTTGGTTCTTCATTATGGCAATTATTATTGCTGTTGCTAACCGTTTCCCAGAAAAAGAAATCATCGATACATTCGTAGCTGGAGCTGCAGATATGTTATCTGTTGTATTGATCATTGTTGTTGCTCGTGGAGCTGCTGTATTAATGCAAGCAACTCATTTAGACTTATTTATTCTAGATCGTGCTTCAGGATTACTTAAAACATTACCAGCAGTAGCATTTGTTATTGGTGCGTATATCTTATACTTATTACTATCATTCTTAATCCCATCTACTTCAGGTTTAGCATATGTTTCAATTCCAATCATGGGTGCTTTAGCTAAAGAAGTTGGTTTAAGTCCAGACGTAATGGTTATCATCTTTGCTTCAGGTTGTGGTTTAATCAACTTAATTACACCAACATCAGGTGTTGTTATGGGTGGACTTCAAATTTCACGTGTTAACTACTCAACATGGACAAAATTCATGGCTAAACCAATTATTATCATTGGTTTAATCAACTTAGCTATCTTAATTGGTTCAATGTTAATCTTTAGCTAGAATTTTTAGATAAGCTTTGATATAATACATGAAAGTGGATTAAGTACCTACAAGTTATGACCTATATCTTAGCGAGTTTGGAAAAGTGAAAGCCAAATATATAAACTTTAGGGAATCGCAGCTACTTGTAATTATCGAAATTAAATAATATAAAGTGGCTGATTAATAACCAGTAACAAGAGTGGCACCGCGGATATAACATTCGTCTCTTATTATGGAAACATAATAAGGGGCGATTTTTTTATTATTAAACTAACCTTAGGAGGTATATGTATGGATTTAAAAAAACAAATTGCACTTGATTTAGAACATATTTTATCAGAGGATTTAAATTATGAACAAATTTATAATTTATTAGAAGTTCCAAAAGATAGCACTCATGGTGATTATTCGTTTCCTGTCTTTTCATTAGCAAAAGTTTATCGCAAAGCACCGAATATGATTGCTGAAGATCTTGCTGAAAAATTCAATAGTGAAAATTATGAAAAAGTTGTGCCTGTTGGTGGTTACTTAAACTTCTTTTTAATTAAAGAAAATGTGTCAAAAGATGTTTTAAAAGTCATTTTAGAAGAAAAAAATCACTATGGTGATAGTGACGAAGGACAACATCGTGGCGTGCCAATCGATTTATCATCACCTAATATTGCCAAACCAATCTCAATGGGCCATTTACGTTCAACTGTTATTGGTAACTCTATTTCAGAAATTTTTGAAAAAATGGGCTATAACCCAATTAAAATCAATTATATTGGTGACTGGGGTACTCAATTTGGTAAATTAATCGTTGCTTATAAAAAATGGGGTAATGAAGAGGCAGTTAAAGCTAATCCTATTCATGAATTATTAGAACTTTATGTTCATTTCCATGAAGTCGCTGAAACAGATCCAGAATTAGAAGAACAAGGCCGTGAATGGTTCAAAAAACTTGAAGACGGTGACGAAGAAGCCGTTGAACTTTGGAAATGGTTCCGTGAAGAATCTCTTAAAGAATTCCAACGTATTTATGATATGTTAGGTATTTCATTTGATTCTTACAACGGTGAATCATTCTACAATGACAAGATGGATCGCGTTGTTAAAATGCTTGAAGATCAAGACCTGTTAGTTGCGGATAAAGGTGCCGATATTGTTAACCTTGATAAATATGACTTAAACCCTGCTTTAATTAGAAAATCAGATGGTGCGACATTATACTTAACACGTGATTTAGCTTCAGCATTCTATCGTATTGAAAATTATGACTTCGTACAAGCACTTTACGTAGTAGGTAATGAACAAGCTATTCACTTTAAACAATTAAAAGCTGTGCTAAAAGAAATGGGACATGACTGGTCAGATAACATTCACCATGTACCTTTCGGATTGATTACACAAGGTGGTCAAAAACTTTCAACACGTAAAGGTAAAGTAATCTTACTAGAAGAAGTTTTAAATGAAGCTGTATCTTCAGTAAGATCACAAATTGAAGAAAAAAATCCTACTTTAGAAAATAAAGATGAAGTAGCACACCAAGTAGGTATTGGTGCTGTAATCTTCCACGATTTAAAAAATGACCGCTTAAATTCATTTGACTTTAACTTAGATGAAATCATTCAATTTGAAGGTGAAACAGGACCTTACGTTCAATACACGCGTTCTAGATGTGAAAGTATCCTTGCTAAAGCAAATTGGACACTTGATCAAAATGTACCACTTTCATTAGATGATGTTGATTCATGGGAAGTTGTTAAAACATTAAATAATTTCCCAAATAAAGTAAAAGAGGCTTCAATTAAGTATGAGCCTTCTGTAATCGCTAAATACGTAATTGAATTAGCTCAAAAATTCAACCGTTATTATTCTAAACATAAAATTTTAGCAGAAGATGAAAAACAACCTGCTCGTTTAGCGCTTGTTTATGCAACTTCAGTTGTCATTAAAGAAAGCTTACGTCTATTAGGTGTTCAATCGCCAGATAAAATGTAAAAAAAAACTCCTGGAGTTACCAGGAGAAAAAAGGAGTTGTTTATTTACTTTGGAGGAGTAAATAAAATGAAAAAGTTTGTTAGGGTTGTTTTGTTGGTATGCTTATATAATAGATAAAAAATTTGAATTATTTATGATGGACTCGTTTTAAAAGTATGAAAGATATTTGATGATACTGTAACAAAAAAATTTTATTAAGATATTTACCGTCAATGTCTGGGATTAAGGACGAAAATTTGAGACGTTTGATTAATAATTTGGTGATTGCGATTGCGAAAAAGAAAGGTAAATTTAAAGGTGGGTGGTTAAAATACCAGGAGAATGATCCCAAGCTTCAGCACGCGTTCGAGTTGAATATAGAAACAGCTAACAGGGATCAATCGGAGGACGTTTAAGCGGTATGGGGTTGAAAAATAAGAGAGAATGGAATAAAAATGCTCATTTGTTTATTTTAAACTAAAAGCTATTTTTGAAATCTTTAATTTTGTATCAATTTAATGTAAACTATATTAAACATCATTATTTAATATGTTTAACATAGTTTATACAAAGCTGTATATTTAATGTCTAAAAAATATAAATTAATAATTGTGGAAGTGTTGATATATGTTAATTTATTTAAGCTTATCTTTATTAATAAAAATTATCGTTTCATACTCTATTATGGAAAAATCGTTTTTTAAATTAAAAAAAGTAATTTTCTTTTTCTTTGTATTTCTATTTATTGGATTGTTCATGTTAAATCAAACATTGATTAGTAATCTAATTTTATTTTTAAGTATGTTTTTATTTAGTATAAATGAGAATGGACGCAAAAATATTTTTGAAAATATGTTAATTATTTTATTGTCTTTTTTTATTCCTATTATAATCAATGTAAGTGTAACACCATTAGAAAAAATGATGTATATGTCTAATGATAATGAAAAAAAGACTTTTTATTTATTTGTTTTACTAGAAATTTTTTTATATCTATTAATAGGTTTTATTAGTTATTTGGTTAGTAAATATTATGTACCCTACATTATAGAAAAAAGACTCGAAAAGCTTACGTCAATATTTTTATTATTTTCGGTTTTAATTTTCGAATTTTTTTTAATACAAAAATATCTTGAGGTATCACAAAAGGTGATAATTATTGTTGGTCTCTCTTTTCTGCTATTAATATATATTTTAATAGAATTTACACATAAAAAGGAAGTATTGGAAGTCAGGGTAATACAACAAGAAATTGAAAATGATTATTTGGAAAAATATTCGAATGAAATAACAAAACAGTATGATGAGTTAAGAAAATTCAAACATGATTATATAAATATTCTTTCATCTTTGGATTATTTTATTAATATTAAAGATTATACAGGATTGGAAAATTATTACTTAGAGACTATTAGGCCAACAAACAATATGATAAGACAAACTAATAAGTATTTTTATAGTTTAGATAAAATTAAAATTAATTCTTTAAAAAGTATATTAGCAATAAAAATTATGGAGGCTAGTGAGAAAAAAATAAACCTTTCTATTGAAATTCAGGATGAAATTTCCACAGAATTACGGGTAAGCTCAACATCTTTGGTGAGAATGCTAGGAATTATTTTGGATAATAGTATTGAAGAGTTGACAAAGCAATCTGAAGGATTACTCGAAATAGGAGTTTTTGATATGGAGATGTATTATTTATTTATTGTTAAAAATTCAATTTCAGATGATATCAAACCTTTACATATTTTGAAAGAAAAAGGTTTTTCAACTAAGGGTAAAAATAGAGGGTTAGGTTTGTTTAATTTAGATGAATTATCTAAAAAAGAAGAGGATTTAATACTAGAGACAGAAGTTAAGCAGAATAGTTTTATTCAAAAAATAATGATTAAAAAAGAAGGGTAAATAAATGCAATCGATTTTTATATGTGAAGATGATAGTAATCAACTAAAACGATTGGAAAATATCATTAATAAAAATGTGATGATTGAAGATTATGATATGAGAATATTATTATCTACCGATGAGCCTGATGAAATCATTGACTTTTTAGAAAACACAACGAGAGTCAATGGCATCTATTTTCTTGATATTGACTTAGAAAAGAAGTTAAATGGGGTACAATTAGGATCCATTATTCGAAAAAAAGATCCTGATGCTAAGATTATATTCATTACCACTCATAGTGAATTGTTAAGTCTGACTTTTCAGTATAAAGTCGAAGCTTTAGATTATATCATTAAAGATCAACCAGAATTAATTATGACTAAAGTTCATGAGTGTTTAAGATTAGCAAATGAATATTATACGGTAAATAAAGAGGATGAACCTGATCGAATAAAAATAAAAATTAATAATCAGATTAGGATTTTTTTGATTGAAGAGATATTATTTTTCGAAACTGCACATACAGCACATAAGATAAATCTACATTTAAAAAATGGTGCGATAGAAGTATACGGATCATTAAGTGAGATAAGTGAATTATCGGAACACTTTATTCGAGTACATAAATCCTTTGTTGTGAATAAAAAAAATATTAAAGCTGTCGATTCAAAAAATAAAATTATTGTTATGTCAAATGATGATACTTGTTTAATTTCATTTAGAGGATTAAAATTAATTAAAGACTTATTATAACTAAGAGGAGCGTGTGTGTTATGAAAAAGAAATTGTTAGTGAGTTTAGTTTTATTCATGGGTGTAGGGTTTATGCTAAATACAACTGTTTCTGCTGTTGAGATACGTCCAGTTATAAATAATAGGGCTATTTATCATAACTTTACTTTTAAAAATTATCCTCCAAAGACTTATAAAGGCTTGACATTAATTGTGGTTACAAAAACAAAGACAGGTTATATAGGAACGTATATTTAAATACGAATTTGTAATAAGCAGATACAAACGGTTTTGATATCTAAATCGTTTGTATCTGCTTATTTTTTCACGATTATGCTCAAGAAGCTGTATTTTTGGACAAAAGTTAACTTTTAATATCTTTCTATATTATTATTAAATTATAAAAAATAGAACGGAGGCAATTAGAATGAAAAAGAACATACGAAATACTATTTTAGTTGGTGTTGGTGTTGTGTTATTAGGTGCTTTTGGTGGAAATATCGTATCCGCATCTGAAAAAGTAGATGGTCAAATTCAAGAAACATTTTTAGATTATGATTCTGATAATAATTTGGTAACGACAATCATGTTATCAACACCGTCTAATAGATTTGATGGAATTAATGTCACTCGATCTTTTTCAGGACAAATCCACCGTATCGGACCAAGCACTAAGCCGTGTACTGTAAAGTCAAATGGTAGAACTTACAAAGGAACATTATATTTTCAAAGTTCAGTATTAGACAAAACGTATTGGACATATACTTGGTATTACTCAGGATACTTACAATAAAAAAGGAGAGTTTATCATGAAAAATAAAATAATATTATACTCAACAATGATACTATTATCTGCCGCTGTTGTTCCTTCTGGAATAGTTTTTGCCGAAGCAACGAACAATGACAATGTAATATCTACTAATGTTATACAAGAAAAAGTCACTTTATCTCAAGATTTAGATGAATTTCGAAAGGAAATAGGTGTGAGTACAGAAGTGGTTAATGGTGTAGAAATCACAACCATTACTGATGATCAAGTGAAACAAATTCTTTTACATGAGGGGCTTATTGATGAAAAAGATGCTTTAGCTTTTAGTAGTCCAACAATCGCTAGTGCTCCAGGAGTGAACCGAATTATTCGACATGGAAACGGCGTAGTTGATTATCAAATATCTAAATCGTCACTTATTTGGTGCTTACGTGCTGGAGCAACAGCGGCTACAGTTATTTCAGTACTTGGTACTGGCGCAGTAGCCGTAGCAGGTGGAATTGCTTCTTTAATCGCATCTTGGAGTGAGGGATATATTGCACATGGCAAAACATTCCGCTTTTATAATAATAGATATAAAGCTACATTTAACCAATTTTAAATGGTATAGATTAGAAATACGGTCAAACGTTCTATGATTAAACTTATTGTAAAATTTTTTAAATAGTTTAATTACTTATATGACACTATTTAGAATGCTAAGAAAAAGCGAACTTATCATGAAAAAAGTAATATTGTACTCTGCAATATCTACTAGTGATAAACAAGAAGAAATCATAACAATTATTGATAATCAAGGGAATCAAATTATTTAATATGGAAACGGTATAGTTGATTATCAACTATAAAAGTTATCACTTATTTGATGCTTACATTCTGGTTTAACTGCGATTATTTCAATACTCGGTAGTGGTGTAGGAGTTGTAGCAGGAGAAGTTACTCTTCTAATTGTAGCTTGACCTAAAGGTTCTATTGCGCATAGAATAACATAAATTTTAATTGATACTCCTATAATTATATAAGGAGATGATGAAGATGACTAAAACACAATACTTTAAGTTAGGATCATTAATAATCATTATCTTGATTGTAGCTTCTGGACTAATATTTAATAATAATTGGTCATATGGTTTGACAAAATTTATGTCTGTATTTTGTTTATATCAATTAATATATCAGTCTAAGAAAAACTACGAGAAAGTGATTTATATGATTTTATCAGTGTTATTCGCTATAATCTAAATAAAATTCACCGGCCTCTGACCTTTCCGCTCATCAGCTTTGGCTCGTAGACTCACCACAAAAAGCCCCGTCGCACAATTGCGATTGGGCTTTTTATGTTGGCAAGCTAAGTTCAAATTAAGCGCGGGGAATATAAGAGGGATTCACCCTCTTTATCATCACCTTAAAAACCTATAATAAACATAAAATAAAAAAACAAACATTTTATTATAAATATAAAAAGCAAAAAATACGATAAACCAAAAAAATAATAACAACATAACTATCTTACACGGTTAATAAACTAATAAAAATAACTAGTTAAAATAACAAATTAGTGTTGTTAAATCACATAAAAGCGTTTACAATGAAATTGTATTAAAGGACTTTTTTACAAAAATAAAGAAGGAGGAAATCAGATGCCTGAAGCAACAGCATTGAAAGATAAGGTTCATACGTTACTCGAAAACGAATATCAAGACACGCTTTCAATTGGTGGATATTTGGATGACTTAACTGGTGAAGGAAAAACTAAAAAAGTAAACTTCCATAATATTAATATATTACTTGATCGCAAGACGTCTTATGAAATTACACGAGATATTCTTAAACTACAAGATCAGCCAATTGGAAAATTACATCGAATTGAAACCTATGCTTATCGTTAAAATTAGAAAGGAGCATCTAAATGGATGATAAAGAGTTGACTGAAGTACTACAAATGGAATTTAAAGATTTCGGAAACAAGATACGACGTATTAAACTTGCAAATCCACGAGCTGATTTAACCAAAGAAGAGATTGAAGCGATTATGACGCGTATCGCTGATAGTCAATATGTAACGGATTGGACTTCTGTAAGACCATATAAAGCAAAAATCGTTAGAACTGAAGTGAGTGAAATCGTCACGATTTCATAAAAATAGAAAGACGGGGCTTGATTATGAAAAAAAATGCCATGAAAATCGAATCCTTAGCTCAAAGTGTCTATAAAAAATGTGACATCTGTAACAAGGTAAAAGATAATTTTTTTAAACTCAGTGTTTATGATGCGAAAACGCAAGAATTATTAGTTGGTTCGCTTGATTTATGCAAATTCTGTGGGGAGAATATCGGAGATATCTTAAATGTAACAACCGAACCAGGTGTCACGGTAACAGAATTTGATTTTCAGCCATGAGCGATATTTTGAAATTCTTTAATCAAGAAACTTTTGCGGTTGCAGTTTCTATCTTTCTTTTAGTCAGAGTCGAAAGTAAATTAGATGACCTCACACAGGCGATAGCAAAACTTTCTACAATTATCATGTCGCATCAAAAAGACTAACAACTAACAAATTTCTTATTCCATATACGACAAATTTTTAAATTTGTGCCAAAAAAGTAAAGGAAGTGTTAACGTGATCCAATCGTTTTTAGAACACTTAGCTAAGGAAGGCAAAGCCATTAGCACCATAGACGAGTACAAAAGACGATTGGACAAATTTGAAAGGTACCTCAAAGTACAAAAGCTAGAGGCTATCAAACTTCAAACACGTGACATGGTAACCTTCAGAGATTACTTATTATCTGAAAATCTATCAAACCGTCGCGTGAATCAGATTCTCTCAACCGTTCATTGCTATTACAACTTCTTGATTGTCAATGGAAAGCTGCCATATAATCCAGTCGTCCAGACCCTACAAATGACACCAAAAGTCCAACGGATTGAACGCTTATCAGATGATGATTTAAAATGCTTCCGTGACTACATCGATCAATTTCAACCTAACGTGCGCTGTGCCTTTCTCTTAATGATGGCGACTGGCGCACGTGTGGGTGAAATTACCCACTTAAAAAAAAGTGATTTTTTCATCAAAGATAATTATTTATTCATTTCTATTACAGAGGCAAAATGGCAGAGTGATCGCCAAATTCCAATTTTAGACCAGGAGATTGCAGGAATCATTCAGATCTATTTGGAGGATCTGGATATTACGTCATTACCTGCCTTTCGTATGTCGAAACGTACCTTACAACGTCATATGACAAACTTTGCGAATGACACGGGGATCAAATGCTGTTGTCATCTGATTAGGCATACGTTTGCGACCAAACTACTCGAGTCGGGTGTACCACTAGAAGTAATTAAAGCTTTTCTAGGCCATAAAAGTATCAATATGACTGCCTATTATACTCAATCCGCTCGTGTTGATTTAACTGAAATCACTATACCTAATTGGCAGATTGATTTAACGAAAAAATAAAAAGAAAGTCCGAATTAGCTAGACTTTCTTTTTATGTATAGTGACCATTATTTTTTACAAGCAATGATAAGTTAGTTAATCAGTGAAACAAATTTGAATGCACCAGAAAGCTTGTCTGGGACAAGTGATTATTTTCTGATTGTACGTTTATCAAGGGATTTACGGATTAAACGATATTCATATGCTTCTTCTTCAGATAATAAGTCCAAATAAGAATCAACCAAATTTTCAACCACTTCATCAACGCTTTTCGTATCCATGATGGTAATTAGAGCTTGTAAACTATTTTTAGTATCTTGAAAGCAACTAATAGATGTTCTTTTACCACGGGGTGATTTTTGGCTGGCTACTTTATCATTTTTAATTTCAGGTTCAGACACAGAATATATCTTTTCACGATTATATGTTTGTGTTGGTTGCGCAGGTGTACTTGGATTTAGAAGATTAGATTTAGGTTTGTTTGTTGTCATTATCTTTCAATCCTTTCAATTAATTCGTCCGTTACCTTACTGTACAACGCATGAACATTTTTATCGTGTACATCAAATTTATCACTTACTTTTGGATCAATGATACCTGTCATGTCGTAACGTTTCAAACGTTCCATATTTTTGATGACCGTCTTAAACATATTCTCTTTACCAAAAGACTCGGTCGCATTTTTCAAAACAGATTTATCAACGATGGCATTATTTTTTTGTAAGACAGGTAAAATACCAAGGATATCAAAATTGGTTTGATAAGACCCCATGAGTTCTTGTAAATATTTAATAAAAGCATCGGCACCAATAAATGATCGTTCTTGTGTTTGCAAGACAATTACAATGTAGTCTGAAGCTAAAACAGCTGAATCAGTAAAAGTTGACAATGTTGGCGGAACATCAAAAAGAATATAATCAAAATTAGCTTCAAAGTGTGCCACAATTTCAGAAAAATAGGTTGAACGTTTGCTAAGATCATTAGGAAACTTTTTTTCTAGAAACAAAGGATAAGAGGTTAAATCAGCAAAACTTGGTAAGAGATAAAGATTTTCTTTGATTGGTGTGATAATACTTTCAACATCGTCATCAGCAATTGCAGACATCAACGTTTTATCAAACGTCATCACCTCACCAGTTTGATTTTGTCGTGTCAGTGAATAAAGAGCCGTTGCATTTGCTTGGGGATCTAAATCAATCAGTAATGTCTTAAATCCTTTTTCTGCTAAGTGATAACCCATCATTGTACTATTGGTTGTTTTACCAGTACCACCTTTAAAATTTGAATACGTAATCTTATATGCCATTCCCAATCCACCTCATGTTTTCTATAGATTTATAAATAGTATATCATGGATTTTACGAAGAATATAGACGAATCAAAACCTCTATAGATTTATAGATTTATAAATCTATAGATTTATAAGGTTATAGATTTATAGATTTATAGATTTATAAAGTTATAGATAAAATATTTAGTCCTCTAACCCCGTATGTATCAAGTGGTTATAAATCTATAGATTTATAGATTTATAGATTTATAAAGTTATAGATTTATAGATTTATAGATTTATAAGGTTATAGATTTATAGATTTATAGAGGTTTAAAAAAGCTATATATTTCAGTAATATAACTTGTTATGATGGGGGCAATTAAGGAAAAAGAAATAATTAATGAACATAGGTTGTTATGCAACAACTGAAGTCATTCTATCGTCCTAAATTTTTAGTAACAATTGAATTAACTATTATGTGTCTTGCAGACGGTTAGGGTAAATCCTAACGACCCAAAAGCAAAGAGAATCAAACAATTGAATAAAAAAAAGAGTCCACAGACGGCAATCTGTAGACAAAAAAGTAAGTTGCGAAATTTACTAATAAGCCGATTATATCATGTGGAGCATGTGTAATCAAAAAGGATATCTTTTTAACACTGTAGAGGACAAACTGCAGGCATTGAATTGCAATGAAAGAGACAGGTGTAGTGAGCCACTTCAATAAATTTACTTAGGGACAAACAATAGAGTTATCCTATCCTCTATTGTCCTGAAAGGTGGTCGCGACCAATTTGAACGGCGAGGGTGGTAATACGATGCGTTTGCATAGTAGTCCAGAATAAAGCTCTTAGGGCGTATTTTAAGAGGGTTTTGGATGTGTTGAGAGATCAGCACCGGCTGATAGGATATGTGATAGTGGCTCCGGACGGCACATGACGTCAAAACCTCACAGTTGTACTCTAGTTCGATAGTTAAAATGAAAAATTTTTAACCGTCAGACTAGGGTACAACTATGCTCAACACCAGCCAAACGCCATTCTGTCAGTTGAAAACCCTATTACAGTCAAGCTTTTTGTTTAAGTTTTTAAAGAAAATGTATATAGTTGTGAGCCAGTTGCGATAGCAACACGGTTTTGGCGAGAGTTTTCCTTAGAAAACGGCTGCTTTAGCAGGTAGCCACAGGCTACAACCGAGGCTTTAGACTCGTTATATCTTATAGCGAAATAGTGCTAGAGAGTGAGTAGCAACTGGAAGCATGGCGATGTGGGTTTAGTATGGATTTAGAAATTTGTTGAATATATGAACACTTTATTATTTATTGATAAATTCCAGAATAGCCATTGGGTGTTTTTCTTACTAAGATTAGGTTTAAACCTTTGTATGTTTTAGGTGGATAATTTTTAAAATTGAATATAAGTCTTGGTCCACGACTAGCAGTATTTTGTAGTTTTATTTGTGAAGAATTGCTAGGTGATGTAGTTGCAGCAAATGTAGTAATACTTAAGTTTAAAGTAATAAATAATAAACTTGTTGTAAATAATATTTTTTTTAGTTTCATTTTTGTTTCCTCCTATATTTTTTTTAGTATTTTTAATCCTCTTCTTGATGAATAACAAATCTCACCATTAATCATTGTGATTTGTTTTTCTTTGTTATTAATTTCTTTTATGTTTTGTTTATTGATGATGAATGATTGATGTATTCGAATAAAGTTATCTGATAATGTTTCAATATCATTTAAAACACCATAAAATTCTAGTTCTTCGTTAAATAGGTGTAGTTTTATTTTTCGTGGTATGGCTGTTGTTTCAAAAAATAAAATATCTTGCAATAAAAAAACTTTAATTTGGTTGTTTATTTTCAGTTTAATTCGGTCTTTCTCTATTTTGTCTGTGGATCGATAGTGTTTATCTGCTATTTTTAAACATTCATGGATTTTGTGTTGCATTATTTCAGGTTGATCTTTAATGATATAATCTAAAGCTTCTATTCGATATTGAAAAGTTAAATGTTGCATTTCTGCTCTTGTAGTAACAAAGATAATTTTTCCATCTTGATCTTTTTCTCTAATTTTTGCACCTAATTGGATACCATTAATTTCTGTTTTTAAATCAACGTCTAAAAAATAGACACCACGGATATTTTCATGGGAATCTAGATAGCTGATTATTTCATATGGATTTGTTGAGGCTAATGTAAATTCCATAAAATAGTCTTCAATCATGATGTAATTTTTTATTATTTTTTCTAAGTGTTTTAATTGTCCCAAATCATCTTCACAAATAAATATTTTTAACATTTAATATCCCTCGTTTTGTATGAATAGCTCTTGGGTAAACCAAGAATCACTGATTTTAGTATTTATTGTTAGATATTCTTCTTTTTGTGATAAGTTGTCTATGTTTGTTAATCCTAATCCTCTATTTGGACCTTTTGTTGAAAAACCTTCTTGTTTAAGTTGATGTAGAGGTGGAATATGTTCTTTTAAAGTATTTTTAATGACGAATAATGTAGCGTTAGTCATTAAGAATATTCCGATTTCAATTTTACCATTTTTGTCATTTTCTACAGCCTCAATAGCGTTGTCTAGTATTATTCCTAATATTCTTATTAGAATAACAATATTTACAGAAGTAGAGTTGGCTATTTTCTCTGGAATTTCAATAGAAAAAGTAATATTTTTTTGACGTGCAACTAATAGTTTCATCATAAAAATACTTTTAACCTCTTCTGATTCAATGTTTTCTAAGATTTTAATTTCGTTAGATTCTGTGGTTAGCTGTTGACCGGTTTTTTTTATTTTAGAGTAGTAATATTCTTCTAGTTTTGAGAAATCTTTTTGCTGAATAAAGTATTCAAGCGATAATAGAATATTAAGATAATCGTGTTTAAATCTTCTTAATTCTTGATAGTTTTTTTGAGTTTCGTCAGTATATTTAATAAGATATTCGATTTCTATTTTCTTTTTTTCGTTTTCTTGTTTTAAATTTTGATAATTTTTAATGTTATTAAAAATTATAATTAAAAATAAAAGCATTAATAACATGGATATACTTAAAACTACAATTAATTGTAATGAATCTGAATAGAGTAAAAATTGTTGAATTTGATAAATACAAAATAGCGGTACTGTAGATATTGTTAATATGTTCAGTATTTTTTTTGATGTTAACCATGGTAATAATACTTTTAAAAAAAATAAACTAATTAGTATAATTAAACTATATGATAATAATTCTGAAAAGGTAAAGTAAAAGAAAGTGTTAGAATCATTAATTAACCCTATATTAAATTGTTGGTCAATGAAGCTCACTGTGTAAACTATGAAAAAAGGAATCTCTATTTTTATCAAATCTTTTAAAAAATTATCGATGTCATTATTAATTAAGTTTAAAAATAGTAAAAATAGAAATAAAAAAAAGTTATCTGCTAAAGGATAAATAGAACTAATGCTTAGTGATATTCCAATAAATATAATGAATAAAGATAATTTTATCTTATTTATTTTTAAAGTATCATCAATAATAAGATAAGATAATGCAATTTTGAGAGTGTGAGAAAAGCTAATATATATAAAAAGAATAAATATCGCCTCCTAAAAATAAAAGTAAGAGACCAAATATGACATCATATTTGGTCTCTTACTTTTTGATGTTAACCGAATATGATAAGTATTTATCTTATTTCGACATTTATGGTTAATGTGTACAATTTAATTGTATCATATAGTTAATAAATAACATATATGCGAGAGGTGGTTAATAAAATGAAGAAGTCAATTTATATTAGTTTAAGCTTATTAAGTTTTTTTTTAGGAACGACACTGTTATCTTCTGAAAAAGTTTCTGCAAGTAATATGCCTTCTAACTTTGTAACAACGGAAAATTTTTATCCAACAAGTAGTATTGGCTTAATGGAAAATGAAGAAGTAATTGTGTCAGAGAAGTTTGAAGACCTTAACTTGTTTTCAGCTCCAAATTCAGTAAGATATTCAGCTTGGATTACAAAAGGTTATCCACTTTATAATTATGAAAAATCTAGATGGTTTGTTCAATATAGAAATGGCCGAAAATATCAGGGCTGGATTACTCATAATGGAAAATATAAAAACTTAAGAGTAGTACACAATAGATATTATCTTGCAGAATTTGAATTTACAGGAACGTTACAATTAGTAAATTAATATTAAAATTATTAGAAAGGAATGTTTTTTTATGAAAAAGAAAATAATAACATTAGCTTTAGTTGCAGGAATTGGATTTTCTCCTTTATTAATGAGTTCTACTTTAGTTATTGCAAGTAATGGTAGTTTTGAAAACAGTGTTAGTGAAAATCAATTTGAAGATATTGATCTTGATTTCTTTAAAAATTCTCCATATTATGAGGTGACAATTGATGGAAATGAATTTGAAATTGTTTTATCAGATGAAAATTTAAACAAACTTATTGCAGATTCAAGTTTTTCAACTCCACAACTCTTTTCCGATGAGAATGTTCCAATACCTATGGGAGCTCCTGGGGTCACTAAAATAACAGGTAATGTTTTATCTGGAAACTATAAAGTTTACATAAGTAAGTACCACCTAAATCAAATAGCAAAAATAGGGATAAGTGGAGTAACAGCTGCGCTTGGGGGACTACCTGGATGGCTTGTTGGCTCTATAATCGGTCTTGTAACTCCTGGAACATTTTATCATCATGGACGTGTGTTTGTTTATCAAGCGTATGGATATCATTACTGGTACTATCAATAATTCATTTTTATATTAGGAAGGGAGTGAATCTACATGAAAAAACATACATTTTGCTATCTAGGAATTTTGGGATTATTACTTTATAAAATTTTTCATAATAAAAATATTTGGGATAAACGACATTTTATTTTTTACTTATACAGTACTAGTTTTTTTATATGTTTCTTTCTTTTCTTTATATTAATAAATTTTTATGTACGTTCGTCTATCCCTTTGATTTTAATTTCACTATTATTACTAATATTTAGTATAATTTACGGAGTTTTTAGTGAATGTCTTCTTAAAGAAAATACATACTGAAAAATATAAATTCGTAGTGATATAAACACTTATTTATCAGTTTATATTTATAATTTTAGTGGAAAAATTTTATTTTTGTCTAAGCAAAGTAAGTATACTCTGTTGTCTTGAATATTTAAGGGACATCTATTTAAATATTAATCAGCTTAAATGACTGTAGTATCAGTTGTTTAAGCTGATTTTTTTATTTATAATGAAGAGAGAAAACAAGAAGACATCTAAGTTGCGCAATTGGATATTTAAAAAAAGACAATAAGGAGACTATTTATGAGTAAAATTGGGTATGCACGTGTCAGTACAAGAGAGCAAAATCTAGATAGACAGATTGAGTTGCTTCAGGGCGCGTCTAAAATTTTTGCGGATAAAGTGAGTGGGCAATCAGTGGAGAGGCCTGAATTAAAAGCTATGTTGGCGTATATTCGTGAAGGGGATATTGTGGTCGTAACAGAATTGGATCGTTTGGGGAGAAATAATCAGGATTTGACAAGTATCATGAATCAAATTCAACAAAAAGGCGCGACTTTGGAGGTTTTAAATTTACCGTCAATGTCTGGAATTGAAGATGAAAATTTAAGACGGTTGATTAATAATTTGGTGATTGAATTGTATAAATATCAAGCAGAGTCTGAACGTATGAGAATTCGTGAACGGCAGCAACAGGGGATTGAGATAGCGAAAAAGAAAGGCAAGTTTAAAGGCGGTCAACTGAAATACCAGGAGAATGATCCTAAGCTTCAGCACGCCTTCGCTTTGTATCGTGAGGGTAATACGGAGAAAGAGATTGAACAGCTGACAGGGATCAATCGGAGGACGTTTAAGCGGTATCGAGAGAGGTTTGGGATTGAAAGAGGAGCGAAATAAAAAAACAAAAAGTTTATTTACTGACTTTTAAAATTCACAAGGGAATAATGTTTAGAAAATAGTAAAATAAGCTTTTTGTCCTTTATTTTTTAAGTAGCCCATTTAGGATTCACAATATAGGTTGCTGAATCCGTTGGTAACTCTACAACTTGGTATAATAAAAGATTATGTCTACCTAACCGTTAAATAACTATTTTTTTGAAATATTGAACAATATTTTTAATACAAAAACAATTAAAGCTATCATCAATGCATTACTCAAGAAAAACATTATTGTTGCAGAAAAACCATTAGGCGACAATGAGATATAAGTAACTAGTGCAATAGCAATTAAACTAACAATTGCTATTGGTAAGACATAATTTCCTCTTTTTATTTTTTCATCTAAAGTCTTAATCATTTTCTTATCTCCCCTTATTAGTTCATCTAAAGATATTTCGAATAAATCAGCCAACTCAATTAAGCTATCCAAATCTGGATACGTTCTACCTGTTTCCCAACTTGAAATAGTTTTATCAGAAACATTCAACTTCTCTGAAAGTTCTTTTTGCGTCCACTTTTGTTCTTTTCTGTACTGTTTTATTTTCTCATTGATTTCCATTAGATGACCTCCTTATCTATAACTATATTATGATTTGTTAAGGGGTAAATAGCTACCTATCTGTTGTAGAATCTCGTTAAATCTACTCTACATCTAAAAGAAATGGATTTATTATTCAACTTGGTATAATGCTACATTATGTAAATCAAATACAAAAAAAGATTAGGAATCTACCTAATCTTTTTTAATTGCTCATAAAAATTTTCGTGTGTTCCGCATAACAAAACAGGAATTACTGTATTATCTTTAATTTCATAAGCAACTCTATAAGTTGTACCTGCGTATTTAAATCCCATTGCCCAAATACCTGACAAGTCGCCTGTTTTCTGCTCTCCCGAATGTGGATTAACAGCTATTTCATCATAAATTATAGCTAAGAATTTTTCTTTCAAAGGTTTCTCTTTTAATTTTTTAAGATATTTTACTACATGTTTTGAAGGTATAATCTCATAAGCCAATTTCTGTCGCGAACTCCTCTTTTGTCATAGGTTTAGAATTAGAAACAGTGTCTTCAGCAATAGATCTAAATGCAGAAGTTAACTTACTTTTTCTATTTTTAAATTCTTTTAATATATCTTGCTTGCTATAACCTTCTGAAAGAATATCAGACAAAATATCTTCGCTGAAATCAAAGAACTCTTTTCTAGGTTCTACAAACTCATAAAATATACCATTCTCTACAAGTTTAGCTTCTACTTCAACACCATTAGGAACATCAAATTCTTTAGGAACTGTAAGCATAATAGAATTTCCCTGTTGTCTTGTTTTTGTAATCATATAATTCCCTCCATCCACTTACCAGTAATTACTTAGTAATTACATTATACTTTATTTCTAATTTTTTTGCAAAATAATAAAACACCTTCAGATACATTTCTAAAGGTATTTTCAACTTGGTATAATGCCACATTATGTTAAACTTTTATCTTAAATTAAGTTCATGTTAAAATATGAGTGTTAAATAAGCTAAGTAGGAAAGGTGATTTAAATGGGAAGTCTAAGAAAATCAAACACTGACAAAATGATTGCTGGAGTATGTGGCGGATTAGGTGAATTTTTCGGAATATCTTCAAATATTTTTAGAGTTCTTTTCTTTTTACCTGGCGCGCTACTTATTTACATAATCTTGGCTATTATGCTTCCAGATTTAAAAAAAACACTTTGTATAACGTGGTTTTTGTTAACTTTTACGCTTTTAAGAGAAAAAACAGATAATTTTACCTTACAAAATATTTAAAGCTCTCAGAATTATTCCGGGAGCTTTAAAATTTGTTATAACATAAGAATATTAAATTATCAGACAAAACACTATTTAGCACTCTTCTCGATAACTTTTCATCTTTTCTCTGAAAATATTAGCAGTCAAATTATTAGCAGAATATGTAATTGCATTAGCTCCTGATTGAATTGTATTAAATATAGATTCTTCAGTTTTTCCTCCTGAAGCAATAATTGGAAAGTCAGGGTGATCTTCTTCTAATTCTTTTCGTATCCATAATACTACATCACTCGTTTTAGCTCCTGCAGCAACATTAAAAGCATTTACTCCAAACTTGATTAATTTTCTTAAATCAACTTTTTTATTAACTACAGTATAAAATATAGGAACATCTAGACCTTTTCTAACAACACCTATAGTTTCATATGTTGTAGGAGAATTTAATATAACTCCATTTACTCCCATTTCTTCAGCAAAACGTCCTACTGTAACAGACCTAAGCCCTTTAGTAGTACCTCCTCCAATTCCCGCTAAAATAGGTATTGGTGCAACAGAACTAATTGCTTCTAAAATACGAGTGTTGGGAGTCCAAGGATATACAGCAAGTACGGCATCTGCATCACAATTAGCAATTACTGCAACATCAGTAGTAAAAATTATTTTTTTAATATTTTTACCAAATAGTTCTATTCCTGATGCCTCTTCTATTACTTTAGGTCCACGAACAATATCTTTTCTGAGATTTGAATTTAATTTTGGAATTTTTTTACTCATGTTATTCCTCCTTGATTTTTTATTTATAAGTATATCATGACTATATCAACTTTTGGATTCAATCAAGCATAATGCCACATTATATTAAACAAAGTAAGTAGGAAGGATGATTTAAATACGCTTTCTAAGAAAATCAATTACTGACAAAATGATTACTGGAGTATATGGTGGGTTAGATAAATTTGGGGAAATATCTTCAAATATTTTTAGAATTCTTTTCTTTTTACCTGGTGCATTGCTTATTTATATAACTTTGGCTATTATGCTACCTAAATATTTAAAATTAACTTAATATATGCCAAGTATTATAAATTTGACTCCTTGTATACATTTGTAATACAATAAGATTGTAAAACAAATGTATACAAGGAGGTTTTCATATGAGTACCGTTACATTTAGAGTTACTGATGAGGAAAAGTCATTCATTCAATCTATGGCTGATTTAAATGGTTTAAGTTTATCAGAACTAGCTAGAACTAAATTATTAGAAGGATTAGAAGATCAAATTGATATGGTTTTATATGAAAAAGCAATGAGAGCCCATGAATTAAATGACGAAAGTATCTCACATCAAGATATGCTTCTAGAATTAGGATTATAATGGATAAAAAATATACTGTTCGATATGAAAAAAATGCACAAAAATCATTAAAAAAAATGGATAAACATCAAGTTAGACTTATACTATCTTGGATTTCTAAAAACTTAGAAGGAACTGATTCTCCTAGAGTTCACGGAAAAAGTTTAGTAGGAAATAAAAGTGGTCAATGGCGATATAGAATCGGTGATTATCGTTTATTAGCAAACATAGATGATAAAACTATAACTATCCTAATTTTAGAAATTGGTCATCGTAGCGAAATATATAAATAAAAGACCTCAAAATTTGAAGTCTTTTTTTGCTACCCATAGTGGATATTTTGCTGAATTATATATATTCAGCAATAGAATCGTCCATACCAAATCATTCTGGTAAGTCTTTTAAAATTTCTGATACAATTATTTGCCTATTTTTAGGTCTATTCTCTAAGGTTATTTTCATATTTTAGCCTTTTATTTCTAATCATATCATGATTATTTAGCATATCGTAATGCCACATTATGTTAATACTAATAACTAAATATCTGTCTATAACCAAATTAATTAAAAATTCAAGTATAATTAAGTTATTAAAGAAAGAGGTGTTCATTATAAAAAATTTAAATAAAAGAGACAAAAGAATTTTTTTCTTTACTATTTTTTTTGGACTATTTTTTTCAATATTATTAATTGTACAGGCATTAACACAAAATGTTTCACCAAATAATAAATGGTTTCTATGCTTTCAGGTATTTTTAGGAATTCTATTGTGCTTTTTACCTTTTTTAGTGGAACGAATTTTTAAATTTATCACCTCATCTACACTAAAAATTTTTTATTGGGTTTTTATTTATCTAGCCGTCTTTTTAGGAACAGGATTATCTTTTTCTATTAATAAAAAATAGCCTTAATACTATTTAATAAAATTCAATAAATCGGCTTAGTATAATTTGATTTATGTTAACAAAACCTCAACACTATATTTATTGTACAATAAATATAGAAGATTAATAAAGGGGGGGAATCATTATGGAAGCTGTTGCTTATTCTAATTTCAGAAAAAATTTAAGAAGTTATATGAAACAAGTTAATGATGATGCTGATGCATTGATTGTAACTACAACAGACGTTGAGGATACAGTAGTTGTGTTATCCAAAAGAGATTATGACTCTATGCAAGAAACACTTAGAGTATTATCAAATGACTATGTTATGGATAAGATTCGTAGAGGAGACAGACAATTTTCAGAAGGTAACTTTACTAATCGTGAATTAATTGAGGTTGAATTAGATGATTAAAGAATGGTCAGATGATGCTTGGAATGATTACATCTACTGGCATGAACAAGATAACAAAAGTAATATCAAAAAAATCAATAAATTGATTAAAGATATTGATCGTACCCCTTTTTCAGGTATAGGAAAACCAGAACCTTTGAAACATGATTTATCAGGTAAATGGTCGCGTAGAATTACAGACGAACATCGATTAATCTATAAAGTAGAAAATGAAACTATCTATTTTTATTCAGCTAAAGACTACTATTAAAAGCTTTCAATCGATTGAAAGCTTTTTTATTTTTTAAGTCGGTATAATCTTTCATTATGTTAACAAACCTCTTTTGATAAAAAATCATGTATAATGATTGATTCTATGTATATTTTTTATCTGAATATGAATAATTTAGGTATATATATTTATTTTTAAAATCTTTTTAAACCTTTTTCAAACCCTTTTAGGTGGCTTGTATCCCTTGGGAGAGTAAGAGCTGCAATGGGGTAAGGACACTGTTTTATCTGAGTAAGGACACCATTTTATCTGGGTAAGGACACTATTTTATCTGTATATAGACACTGTCTGTAATATTTGTTGCCTATAGATACTATCTTTGATATTCTTTTTTTGAAGGGGGTTAATGAGTGAATGAATGAGTTAACCGTAAAATATAAAAATGAATTAAATACTGTATCTATGCGTAAGTTTAACGCTAAAGAAATGGATCTTTTTTTTTCAATTTGTGCAAAGATGAAAAATACGAATACTTCTATTGTTCGTTTTAGTTTTGAAGATTTGAAAGGGTTAAGTGATTATCGAATGACTGCGACACAACATTTTGTTAAAGATTTAGAGAGTGTCTATGACAAAATGTTGGAATTAAAATATAGAGTTGAAGATGACGATGGTACGATAGATAAATTTGTTCTATTTACAAAATTTAGAATTAATCCTAAAAAAAAATATGTTGAAATATCTGTACAACCAGAACTGGAGTATATATTAAATGAATTAACTAATGAATTTACTCAGTTTGAATTGAGAGAGTTTACAAGGTTATCTTCAAGTTATTCTAAAACAATGTATCGTTTATTGAAGCAATTTAAAAATACTGGTTTTTACACAGTTAAGGTTACAGAATTTAGAGAATTGTTAGATGTTCCAAAGAGTTATCGAATGACACATATTACTCAAAAAATATTACAACCGATAGAAAAAGAATTATCTCAGTATTTTGATCCATTTATAATAAAGAAGGTAAAAGCTAAAAAAGGGAATCGAATTGATCGAATTGAGTTTTATTTTAAAGAGAAGGAAAATAATAAAAAGTTACCTCATATTCCTTTGTACAATTGGTTGAAAGATGAATCATTAAATTTTATTGAATAATGGAGGAAAATAAAATGAATAAAAAAAAGAGACAGGCAATTATTAAAAGATTAATTTTAGAAAATGAAATTACGAGACAAAGTGAATTATTAGAGTTATTGAAAGCAGAAGGTGTGGATGCGACACAAGCGACTGTATCGAGAGATATTCGTGAACTAAATATTATTAAACATCACGATAGTCAAGGTAAGTCATTTTATCGAACATTAAATAATTCTGTATTAGGTATGAAACAAATTACAGATGAGGAAAGATTAATTAAAGCAATATCTGAGACAGGTGTGGGATTAACGCAAATTGAATTTATAAATGTGTTAACAGTTCTTCCTGGTAATGGACAAGTGATAGGTGTTTTACTTGATAGTGTTCGCAGCCGTAATACGGATATAGTTGGTTGTATTGCCGGGGATGACACTATTTTAATCTTATCTGATAGTAAGGAAAGGGCTGATGATGTGAACAAATATATTCGTCCGTTCTTGTTCACTGAGTAACAGACAATATAAAAATGTGAATATTTTTTATGAAAACGGTATATATATTAGTGTAATAGCTAATTAAATGAACCTTTCATTCAAAATCATGAGTATTTTATTCACTAAACAGAATAATGCTGAATACTTATCATATATTATGTTAATTAGCACGCTATAAGATGTTAGATTTTTGTTATTCTATGTCTGTAAATAAAATATTTTAGGAGGTTTTTTATATTATGAGTCGCCCTATTAATGTAAATTCGGAAATTGGTAAATTGAAAACGGTTTTAGTTCACCGTCCAGGTGCAGAACTAGAAAATTTAATGCCAGATTATCTAGAAAGATTATTGTTTGATGATATTCCATATCTTGAACAAGCACAAAAAGAACATGATGGTTTTACAGATCTATTAAGATCAAAAGATATCGAAGTTCTTTATTTAGAAGATTTAGCTGCTGAATCTTTAGTAACTGAAGAAATCCGCGTTAAATTTATCGATCAATACTTAGAAGAAGCAAACATCAGAAGTACAACTGCTAAAGCAAAAGTACGTGAAATGTTATTAGGTATGAAAGATAACCGTGAAATGATCGACAAAACTATGGCAGGAATGCAAAAAGTTGAATTACCTCAATACGAAATGAATAGTTTAACAGACATGGTAGAAACTGACTATCCATTCGTAATTGATCCAATGCCTAACCTTTACTTCACACGTGACCCATTCGCAACTATGGGACATGGTGTAACATTAAACCGTATGTATGCAGAAACACGTAACCGTGAAACTATTTATGGTGAATATATCTTTGCTCACCATCCACGTTTTGGCGGACAAGATGTTCCAGTATTATACACACGTGAAGATACTACTCGTATTGAAGGTGGAGATGAATTAGTATTATCTAAAGATGTATTAGCTGTTGGTATTTCTCAACGTACTGATGCTGCATCAATCGAAAAATTAGCACAAAATATTTTTGATGCTGGTTTAGACTTCAAGACTGTTTTAGGCTTCAATATCGGTGAATACCGTAAATTCATGCACTTGGATACAGTATTCACAATGATCGATTACGATAAATTCTCAATTCACCCAGAAATTGAAGGAGACTTAGAAGTTTACTCAATTACTAAAGGAACTGACGGATTAAACATCGTTCGTGAAGAAGATACATTAGAACATATTTTATGTAAATATTTAAACTTAGACAAAGTTCAATTAGTTCGTTGTGGTGGAGCAAACATTACTGCTGCAGCTAGAGAACAATGGAACGATGGATCTAACACTTTAACAATCGCTCCAGGCGAAGTTGTAGTATATGACCGTAACCCAATTACTAACAAGTTAATGGAAGAAGCGGGCGTTAAATTAAACTACATCCCAGGTAGTGAATTAGTTCGTGGCCGTGGTGGTCCAAGATGTATGAGTATGCCTTTAGTTCGTGAAGACATTTAATTTAATTATAATTTAGGAGTGATAGTAACATGACATCAGTATTTCAAGGACGTAGTTTATTAGCTGAAAAAGATTTTACAAGAGCAGAATTAGAATACTTAGTAGACTTCAGTATTCATTTAAAAGATCTTAAAAAACGTGGTGTTCCACACAAATATTTAGCAGGTAAAAACATTGCTTTATTATTTGAAAAAAATTCAACTAGAACAAGAGCTGCATTTACAACAGCAGCAATCGATTTAGGTGCTCATCCTGAATTCTTAGGTAAAAATGACATCCAATTAGGTAAAAAAGAATCAGTTGAAGATACTGCTATTGTTTTAGGTAGTATGTTTGACGGAATCGAATTCCGTGGATTTAGCCAAGAAGTTGTTGAAGGATTAGCTAAATACTCAGGCGTACCTGTATGGAATGGTTTAACTGACGAATGGCATCCAACACAAATGATTGCTGACTTCATGACTGTTAAAGAAAACTTTGGTCGTTTAGAAGGAATCACTTTAGTTTATGTTGGAGACGGACGTAACAACATGGCAAACAGTTTATTAGTAACTGGCGCTATTTTAGGTGTAAATGTTCGTATTTGCTCTCCTAAAGAATTATTCCCAACAGAAGAAGTTGTAGCTTATGCTGAAAAATTTGCTAAAGAATCAGGAAGCAAGTTAATGATTACTGATGACGTAGCTGAAGGCGTTAAAGATGCAAATGTTCTTTACACAGACGTTTGGGTATCAATGGGTGAAGAAGACAAGTTCGAAGAACGTGTTAACTTATTAAAACCTTACCAAATTAATATGGATATGCTTCAAAAAACAGGTAACACAGAAGGCGACTTAATCGTTCTTCACTGTTTACCAGCTTTCCATGACACTGAAACAGAATACGGAAAAATGGTAGAAGAAAAATTTGGCGTTTCTGAAATGGAAATTACAGATGAAGTATTCAGAAGTAAGTATGGACGTCAGTTTGAAGAAGCTGAAAATAGAATGCATTCTATTAAAGCAATTATGGCTGCTACGTTAGGAAACTTATTTATACCTCGCGTATAGAAGTAAAGGATTTAAGCAGCATGATATGTATGTACATAACATGCTGCTTTTTATATGGAATTAATTCATGAAATGAGGAATAAGAATGGAAAAGAAAGTCGTTGTAGCTTTAGGCGGAAACGCAATTTTATCAGATGATGCAAGTGCACAAGCACAACAAGAAGCATTAATCCAAACATCAAAACACTTAGTAAACTTAGTTAAGAGTGGTTATAAATTAATCATTTCTCACGGAAATGGCCCTCAAGTAGGTAACCTTTTATTACAACAACAAGCTGCAAACTCTGAAAAAAATCCTGCAATGCCATTAGATACTTGTGTGGCAATGACTCAAGGTAGTATTGGCTATTGGTTAGCAAATGCTATGGAAGCAGAATTA
>NZ_SDGV01000022.1 GCF_004795745.1 Vagococcus silagei
CCACTTCAAAAATGTCGTGAATGTCCACTATTTCATGAAAAAATATGTCAGAAAGTAATAAAAATCAAACAAAGTAGTGATATACGAAAATTTAATCATCCTGCACGCGGAACAAAAGCTTGGGAAAAACTATACGCTAAACGAAGTGCAGTTGAAAGAGTGAATGGCTATCTAAAAGAACATATGAAATTAAATGATACGACACACTATCAATCAGAAATTGTTCAAGTGGAACTATTATTGATTCAACTAGCTTATAATTTAAAGAATTTTGCAGCACAACGATTGTCACAAGAGAAATATAGAAAAGAACTAGTCGCTTAACTTCAAAAAACAATGATTTTGAAATTGGTCGAGTGTTTACTTTTCTAAAAAGTGAATTATGAAATTAGCTCAAATAATAAAACATATGTCTATGGTATCGCTCTTTCAATCGATAAAAACATATCTGATGATGGTTTAGAGGAAACTTTGAACAGAATTAAAAAAAAATATAATATAACAAATTTAGACGTTTTAAAAATGAAACTATTTTTATTTCCTTTAATTTCAAAGCAAAAAATAACGATGAAGCACATAGAATTTATGATGATATCAAAAAAAATACATATGAACTTCGTGATATTACTTTGACTGTTGAAGATTTTTAAAATAAAGGAGGTTTTAATCATGAGAAGTGTTTTTAGTTTCTATGGGTCAAATATCTTATGCAGATCAAGGAGTGAAGGATATTTCTGAAGCAAAAGTAGGCGATTATGTGATGATTAATGGCAAATTGAAATATGTTTCAGATGTTATTATTTCAAATGACGATCAAGTATATGAAGATGATACACCTCAATCTCTGAGAGCCCCGTTTTTCATTGTAGATGTAGTAAACACAGCAACAGCCCATTTTTCATACTATCCAAACAATTACTATACCTATCAGGGACTAAGAGTAAAATCTTTGCGAGAATTGCGCTATGATAACGGTTACAAAAAAAACATATAGAATCATTTCTACAACAATAGTGACATTATCTGAAACTGATAAGCGAATTGATAGTAAAATTGAATTACGACAATATTATTATACTGTTTACTAATCATTAAGTGATGATAAATAAAATACAAATAGAGAAAGTTGGTAGGCATGATATAAGTCGCCTCAACTTTCTCTATTTACTTTGAAATGGCACACTTTAAACTGGATAGGCTACACTTGACTAGACAGAAAAAATAAGGTGTGATAAACATAAGAAAACACACTGAAGGAATAGTCATGTCAGAACGTAAGCCTAGATGAACATTTTCAAAAGAATTCAAACAACAAATGGTGGATCTTTATCAATCCGGTAAGTCACGAGTAGATATTATTCGTGAGTATGATTTAACCCCTTCAACCTTTGATAAATGGGTAAAACAAAGTAAAACGTCAGGGTCGTTTTCCGAAAAAGACAATTTAACGCCTGAACAAAAAGAGTTGATTCAACTTCGAAAAGAATTAAAAAATCTTGAAATGGAAAATGATATTTTAAAGCAAGCGGCGCTGATATTCGGACGAAAAGGCAAGTAATATCTGCCAATAAACATAAGTATTCTATATCTGCAATGTGTCGAGTCCTTAATATTTCCAGACAAACCTATTACTATAAAGAAAAGAAGCCGTTAATTGAAAGTGAGATTGAAGAAAGAGTTGAAAAAATTTTTCAACAAAATAAAAAAGCTTACGGTGCCAGAAAAATTAAAAAGGCATTAAGTCTAGATGGTATCAATTTAAGTAGAAGAAAAATCAGAAGAATTATGAGACAGCGACATTTGGTTTCAGTCTATACGAAGGCCAGATTTAAAGTTATGGCATCTAAAACAAATGAGTCACCGATAAAAAATCAACTTAATCGAAACTTTGTTTCTCATATACCGCTGGAAAAAATTGTGACGGATTTAACTTATGTTAGGGTCGGCAATCATTGGCATTATGTTTGTCTCATCCTTGATCTGTTTAATCGAGAAATTATTGGATTTAGTTGTGGACCAAATAAAGATGTTGAACTCGTCAAACAAGCTTTTTACTCAATCCCATATGCTTTATCTCATATTCAATTATTTCATACAGATAGAGGGAAAGAATTTGATAATTATACAATTGACTCATTATTACAAACCTTTGGAATTGAACGTTCTTTAAGTAGAAAGGGAAATCCATGGGACAATGCAGTCGCAGAGTCCACGTACAAATCATTTAAAGCAGAGTTTGTTTACCAAAATCACTTTTCGACAATGAAAGAATTATCAGTTGCGTTATATGACTATGTTCATTGGTGGAATCATTTTCGGTTACACGGTGCACTGGATTATTCAACGCCACTTGGAGTCAGAGCGCAGAGATTAGCGATAGCTTCCCTTGAGGATGAGTCCAACTGTGATAATCGTGAGATAGCGAGTTGATTTTCACAGTCAATTCCTCGCAAATTACTCACAGTTGGAGAGGCTCATGGTCAAGGGTAACCGGATAACAGCTATAAAATTTTGACACCTTATAATTTTTGTCAAAAAAAGTGTTGCCATTCCAATTTTAGTAAGCAATTAAAAAAGTATCATTAAAAGATTTAGCTGATGAAGTAGGTATAACAAATGTTAATTTATCTAAGCTAAAAAATGCTAATGTTTCAGCTATTCGTTTTCAAACTTTAGATGCTATTTGTAAAGCATTAAAATGCCAGCCGGGAAATATTTTAGAATATGAAGAAGATTAAAATAGTTATTTAACTCGTTGCTTAACATAATCTGATGTTATATTGAGTTATAAATGATTACTACTTAATCCAACAAGACTATAAATTTCAACAACTATATTATTTACTGTTTGCTCCGTGGAAATTACAAAATCACTACTTTTAATGATTAACTGTTCAAAATCTCTTTTATCATTTTTTATTTTTTCCCAATCATGATTACTTTTACCGAAAGAGTTATTTTCTCTACTTAAAATACGTTCACGCATTATTTCTATTGGTGCAGTGAGTGTAATAATAAAATCTAGGTATGGATAGATTTCTTTTTGATTAATAGTTGTTCCAGAAAAGAAAATATCTTTATCGTTATATTCCTGAATATAGCTAATGATTCTACTTGTATCCATTTTGCGATCATTACTCAAATTATCCATATGAATCCAACCATCATAATCTAAATCTATACTATTGCTATAAGATTTACTTATTTGTTTAAGAACAGTTGATTTTCCAACTCCAGACATTCCAGTCAATAATACTTTTACCATATATCTACCTCCGATTAATTTTTTTACAATTATACCAAATGTAACTAATAACTACCAAAAGACTATAAATATCTCTTTTTGAAAAGTAATTTTTTAACTATTCGGTAAGCATAATGTAGCATTATACCAAGTTAAATTTAGGTATAATAATTTTAAAAAGAAGAAAGAGGTTTATTATGAAGACGATAGTTGATTATAAAATGAAATTTAAAGATGCTGAATTAGAAAACCAAGTTCAAGAATTTTTTGAATCGTACAACAAAGAAGAAGTAGCTACACATTCTATTGAAGTTGCTAATGAAGCTCGAAAAATGGCAAAAACATTCGGTTTGCCAGAAGAAAAAGCTTTTATTGCTGGGTTACTTCATGATACAGGTATAGTAATACCTCAAGAAGATAGGGTTCCATTACATATATCATTAAATGAAAAAGTCTTTGAAGAAGAAAAGGAACTGCCAATGATACTTCATCAAAAACAATCTGTTTTTATCTCAAGAGAAGTATTTGGAATAACTGATGAACAAATATTATCGGCAATTGAAAGCCATACAACACTTAAAAAGAATGCAACGGAGTTAGATAAACTTATATTTATTGCAGATAAAGTAAAGTGGGATAGAACGGATAACGCACCTTATTTGGATGATCTCAATAAAGCATTACGAAATTCTTTGGATGAAGGTTGTAAAGTATATATTAAATGGGCATTAAGTGATATTATTGTATTTCATCCGTGGTTAAAAGAAGCAATGGATGATTTAAAAATTAGTTATTTAACTGATTGATTAACATAATCTCTATTACTACTAGCTAAAAAGCCCTCAGAATGATTCTGAGGGCTTTAAATATTTTATAAGATAATTCTCCATGTTTTTCTTTTAATAGCTTCATAGTTTACATAATGTGGCATTATACTGAGTTAAAAATTTAAAATGAAATTGTTGATTAACTAAAGCATGGGTTATAATTAAGAAAATGAAAATACTAAGGAGTGAAATAGATGATGCGACGAGGTATCAACTCGATATAGCTAAGTGTGATAGACACTATATCGAGTATATTAATTCTATCAAGTTAGCTATATCGATAACTTAACAAATAAAAAAATTAAGGAGATATAGCAATGAATAAAAAACAATTAAAAAATGAATGGTTAATAAGTGAAGACAGACAAAAATATTTTAAGGGATGGGACTTTTCAAGTATTTCAAAAGATTTTTGGCAAGAATCAACTGATTGGGACTACTTCAAGATAGTAAATGAATATCTGCAACCTAATATGTCGCTATTGGATATGGGGACAGGCGGAGGTGAATTACTTATGACTTTTAAGCATCCACCATTAAAAACCAGTGTAACTGAAGGGTGGGTAACTAATTTTGAGTTATTACAAAAAAGATTAACTCCAAAAGGTATAATAGTAAAATTTGTCCAAGAAGATGATTTTTTAGATTTTCCTGATAATTCTTTTGATATTGTATTAAATTCTCATGAGTCATTTTTGATATCTGAAGTAAAGAGAGTTTTAAAACCAAAAGGTATATTTATTACACAACAGGTCGGAGATATGAATGGTGTAAATCTTGCTTCTCGTTTAATTCCAAACTATCAGAAGGATGACTTTACTTTACATTTATCTTCAGTAGTTAGAGAATTAAGAGAAAATCAATTTGATGTATTTGAACAATTTGAAGCATATCCTATCCAAAAATTTTTTAGCATGGATGCACTGATTTATTATGTTAGAACAATTTCTTGGGAATTTCCAAATTTTTCTGTTGAAACCCATATGGATGAGTTAATGTCTTTACAAGAAGAGCTGCTTAGAACTGGTTATATATACAATCAGGAACATAGATTCATGGTTGTAGCGAAAAACAATTAAAAAGAAATCGTGTTGCTAAATTTAGTTATTTAACCCTTCAGTAGACATAATCATTTATTATACCAAGTTGTAGAGTTACCAACGGATTCAGCAACCTACATTGTGAATCCTAAAAGGGCTACTTAAAAAATAAAGGACAAAAAGCTTATTTGACTATTTTCTAAACATTATTCCCTTGTGAATTTTAAAAGTCAGTAAATAAACTTTTTGTTTTTTTATTTCGCTCCTCTTTCAATCCCAAACCGCTCCCGATACCGCTTAAATGTCCTCCGATTAATCCCTGTCAACTGTTCAATCTCTTTCTCAGTATTCCCCTCACGATACAACAAAAAGGCGTGCTGAAGCTTTGGATCATTCTCCTGGTATTTTAGTTGTCCACCTTTAAACTTGCCTTTCTTTTTTGCTATCTCAATCCCCTGTTGCTGCCGTTCACGAATTCTCATACGTTCAGACTCTGCTTGATATTTATACAATTCAATCACCAAATTATTAATCAACCGTCTTAAATTTTCATCTTCAATTCCAGACATTGACGGTAAATTTAAAACCTCCAAAGTCGCGCCTTTTTGTTGAATTTGATTCATGATACTTGTCAAATCCTGATTATTTCTCCCCAAACGATCCAATTCTGTTACGACCACAATATCCCCTTCACGAATATACGCCAACATAGCTTTTAATTCAGGCCTCTCCACTGATTGCCCACTCACTTTATCCGCAAAAATTTTAGACGTGCCCTGAAGCAACTCAATCTGTCTATCTAGATTTTGATCTCTTGTACTGACACGTGCATACCCAATTTTACTCATAAACAGTCTCCTTATTGTCTTTTTTAAAATATCCAAATGCGCAACTTAAATGTCTTCTTATTTTCTCTCTTCATTATGAATAAAAAAATCAGCTTAAACAACTGGTATCACAGTCATTTAAGCTGATTATTATTTAAATTGATGTGCCTTGAATATTCAAGACAACAGGGTATAGGGTGATGTCTTCATTGTTTACAATTTATGACTACTTAATTTTCCTAATACAACGTGCTGAAATCTTTGTCAAAATAAATACTAAGACACTGTAAAATAAAATACTAAGAAAATTTTTTTCATAAATAAATTCATAAGTTCTTTTTGGCATTCGCATAAAGTCATATATCGATTGTTTTTCCTTTTCCCATAGTTGGCCATAAAATTCAAAATCTGACCATTTTGAGGGTATCCAATCAGCGGAAATAAGAACAACCCGATTTAGAATAATCAGCCACAATGCCAATAACACGACAAATAACATTATCATAGGACCATATTTTAATGCAGGATGCTTATTCGGTAGATCGAATGGTTTAGAAGAAATATATTCTCTAAATACCATCATTAATAAGTAACCAAATAAACTTAGGATAATTACTGCAACCAAAGCGTTAAAAATGTCATATGCTACAATTTTCCCTTTAATTTGATAATGGTTATTCAATTTATTTTGAATCGTTTTAGGAGAGACATTCATATCCTTTGGCACAATTGTCACAGTATCAAACGTTTCACTTTGATTTTTTTGCGGATGAATGATTAAGAGTTTAGAGATTATCTTCGGCACTATCGAAACAACTTTAAAATTCTGATTATTATATTTTACAGATTTACCAACAACATTTGTATCTCCAAATAATTCCTCCGCAAGAGGTTGAGAGATCGCACATGATTGGTAATCAAAGTCCAATAAACGAATGTCACTATCAAAAAGAAGATTTGTATGTCCGTTGGTTAATAAAACATCGGTATCAGTTTGCTTATTTAGTGTTTCGTTTTGAACATTTTCTCCAGATTTTTCCCTCCAAACAACAACATCTCCTATTTTTTGACTTGGTAAAAGTAAAGCATCTACTTGTTCCTGGGCAAATGATTGATGAGAATCATAAATTGATATGGTCTGAGAGTAAAAGCGATTGACCGCAAACAGGCTATTTAATCGATAAAAACAAACTAATGCCAACATAAACAACAAACATGCCATTATTCCGTTAATATTCAATCTAACTTTCTTCATGTTCTTGTGCTTTCATGATTCGAATTTGATCGCCATCACTCACAGTTTTGTTTAACTCTAAAACTATTTTTTTATCAATTAATTGATTGTTTTCATCAATTGCGACAACTGTTTCAGTTTTTGCTAGTATTTTTATTCTAACTTTTTTTGCAATTTTTTCTGAGCCTAGTATACCTTTTTGATCCTCAACAATTAAAACATAAGTACCACCCTTATCTTCATGAACAGCGTCACTTGGCACACAGTATTTATATTCTTTTGAGCTCTTTTCAATTGAAAAACTTGCCTCTGACCCATATTTTAATTGTGATTCGCCTAATTCAACTACAACATCCAATTTTAAATTATTTTCTACATTAGGTTTAACTTCAATCACTTGAGCATTTTCTTTTAATTTTTCAACATTTGCTTTATCAACACCGATAACTTTACCTTTTGAACCATTCATAAAATACTTTTGACTTTCTTTATCCACTTGCAATGTCAAAATATCTGTTGCTGTTTCATTTTCAATGGTCATTAAAGCTTGGCTCGTCACTGTATCACCTACTTGATTTTTTATTGTTGAAACATAACCTGTAATAGGTGACTGTATGATACCCTTATTATTTTTTAGTGTCTGTAAAGCTTGTAAACGATTGGCACTATCACGAGACATTTCCGCATTTTTATTAACCTCTGCTTCACTTTCAGCTAATTTTAGAGCTTGACTAGCAACTAATACGTTGCTTTCTTTTTGAGTTTTTGCTTGTTCTAGCTGGCTTTCTAAATCTGAAAGTGATTCAGATTCACCACTCGCTTTTGCCTTTTCCAGTTTTCCAGAAATAATCGCAACTTTACGTTCTTCATCCTTAACCACTTGCTGGTAGGTCTCGTTTGCTTGATCTACACGTAAAGATTGAATCGCCATATTTTTTTCTAACGCATTTATTTGTTCATCTAACAAATTTTGGTCAACTTGAAACAATGGACTACCTTTTTCTACTTTTTGTCCAAGATACGCATTAACCCCAGTAATTCTTAGATTTTCTTCTGAAAAAATTGGTGTGTTTTGTTTTTTTCTAACCGTTCCTATAGAAGTAAATTCTTCTTCTAATCGCTGACTACTCACTTCAGAAGTCGCTATTTTAGGAACCGTAAAACTCTTTGTTGCTCTAGATATGAAAGTAAATACAAGCATCACAAATAAGAATAAGATGATGAACCAATATTTATTTTTCTTAATTTTTTTTCTTTTATCGCTTCTCACTCACTTTTCCTCCGCTTGATTTAATGAATCACTCAATAAATACTTCTTGGTTACCTTCATAAATAAGATTGGTAAAATAATCGAAATCACAGACGTTACAAATGCAAGGTTGGCTTGATTTAACTCAATCCCTGATATAAACACAGGCAAAGTCCAAAGTTGCTTTGATTTTATGAATATTAATATTTGTTCTAAACTTCCCCAGTAGTCAAATAAGTTAAGCATTACAGAAATGATAATTGCGGGTAGACACATTGGGACGCCTATTTTCCAAAAAATTTGAACATCTGAAGCCCCATCAATTTTTGCAGACTCAATAATATGTTTAGGGATACTTTTAAAGTAAGGATAAATAACAAATATAGAGAGTGTATTAAAAATAGCGGGTAAAATTAAAGCGGCATGTGTATCTAACAGACCCATTTTTTTTAAGACAATGTACTGTGGTAACATCGTAACAACAAAGGGTAAAACCATTAAAATAATATAAAAATTATAAAGTACCTTCCGATACTTGAATTTCCCTTGCGCAAACCACCATGTTGCTGGTACATTAACTACCACTTGCCCCACCAAAATTAACGACGTGACTTTTACTGAATTCCAAAAAGCGATGAAAAAAGCAGGCGTATCAAAAAGAAGGGCAACATAACCTCTAAGTGTTGGGAATTGAGGAATAAACAAAAATGAAATATAGTCATGACCTGACACATCATTTAATTTCGAAATATACTCTAGTACCTCTTCATTTCCCATAAATGATCCTAAACAAATAAAGAGAATTGGATAAATCGTTAAAATAAGGACTGAAATTGCGATACTTTTTTTTATCATAATACTCGCTCCTCATTTGTGTTTAAATATTTTTGAGCTGGCAATACAATAACTAAGATGGCCATTAAATACAGAACACCACCCGCAGCCATTTTTTGTAACGCCATTCCCGCAAACCAATTATTAAATAAGTGCTGCAATAAATACATTTTTTCATGCGGATAATTTCCAGCTATTCCATAAATATCACGAAAAATTTTAAAAGCGTTAATAATTGAAAACAAGTACACCACAAAGGCTGTTGATTTTAGTTGTGGCAGTACAACATGAAAAAAAACTTGAAAACCACTTGCACCATCAACCCTTGCAGCTTCAATCATTTGTTTTGATATCTTAGAAATACCACCTAACCATAAAATCATCATATAGCCAAAATTTTTCCAAAGAAAAATTGTAACAATAACACCAAATGATAGATTTGTATTCAGCCAGTCAATTGGTTGATGAATTAAACTATTTAACATACCTGACTGACCAAATAGAAATCGCCAAAATAAAGACATTGCTGCTGCAGGTATTGAAAGCGGAATAATATACCAAACTTTAAATGTATCAAAATAAGCGATTGTTTCATACATGACATATGAAAATAAAAGTGTTAGAACCATTAAAAGTGGAATTGACACCAGTAAAAATAAAATCGTATTTTTTGACGCCAACAAAAATGCATCATTTTTTAATACCTCAATTAAGCTTTGAAAGGGGCCTGCTTTTTTAGAACCCGAATCTAACACAACCATTATGACTATGTTAAATAGAGGTATCAGGTAAAATAGAGAAACGCCAACTAGACTAGGAAGTCCAATCAATTGAATCCAGTTCACCTTTTTCCACATCTTCAAATCCCCCTTATTACTCAGCCATGTATAATTCAATTTTACGATACGCTTTTTTCGATGCAGATTTTGGACTCATTTTTCCTGAAACAACCTCATCTATGTTCTCCATCAAAATTGAAAAAATAGTATCGTCAAAAGATGACGGTTTATTTAAACCCTCAAATTTTTCTGTCCATTGATTGATCGTTGTTTCACTAATACCTTCAAATTGTACCTCTTTCTTCTTACCTGAATCTAGTTGAATTTTTTTCACTTCAGGAAATGACTGTTCCTTTATCATCTGTTTAAAGGACTGCTTACTCACTGGAATTCCTGAAATTGAAAGCTGTGATTGTACATCTTCAGATAGTGCATTTTTAAGAAATTCGTACGCTTGGTCTTGCTTATCACTTTTAGAAGAAATTGCTAAAATATTTTGAGGTATATAGTATTGCATCTTATTATCTTTTAATATAGACTCTGAAAATGATTTATCTATTTTTTTACTAATTTCAGTTTCTTCAATTACAAAATAATTATCAACATAATCAAATGCCGTCTGAACCTCTCCTAGTGCAACATTATAAAGTACACCTCTACCAACAACAAGTGTTGTTGATTCTGATAAATCCCATTCTTTAATATTTTTCATATAAACTAAATCATATAATCTTTTAATTGATGTATAAAAATCGGTCACATCTTGTTTTGTCCACTCTTGTTTAACATTACTATAATAAATTCTATAAAATACCAACATCATATTATCAAAATTATAATTTTCAAAAACAGGTGTTTTACTTTTCTGACTAAGTTTGACTAGATAATCCGTTAATTCCTTTAGGCTGTTTGTATGTTTTGCCAAGTCTGAGTCTCCGTACGCACTCATTCCGGCAAAGGTCATTGGTAATCCATAATATTTATCTCCCTGTTTATATGCTGACAAAACATTCGTAAATATCTTATCTGATTGTTGTTCTTTTATTATCTCAGCTAAATCTAATAATAAGTTTTGATCAATATAATTTTGAGCACGCACTCCATCCAATAATAAAATGTCTGGGCCATCACCACTCGCAAGCTGTGTATTTAATTTCTTCAACGCATCATTAAATGTCACACCATCCTCTACTCCAATTTCAAGCGACACTTTAATATCTGTGTGTTTATTTTCATAATCATTGCTAGCTACACGTACTGCTTCATTTTGACGAAGTTCATTTTCTGTCAAAGCATAAATTTTCAAGGTATTAGCTTCTGTATTTTTAACTTCCTTCTGACCTTCTGGGTTATAATTAAATAATTTATTTCCGTCTGGCGTTTCAAGAAAGGCTAGAATATTTTTTTTACCCCCTGGTATTACATTCAAAAGTTTATTTTTAGGATTTGACAATTGTGTTGCACGCTTCTCCATGAATTTTTGTTGCCCTTTGTCTGATACCTTTACAATATCATCAGTTAATGACAAGAGTAGCGATTGATCATCTTTACCATCAAAAGCAAAAACAATATTTTCAATATTTTTTTCTTTCAATACTATTTTATTGGCTTCTGTAAAAGCTTTACTCAGTGACTCAACTTTAGCATTTTCCAGATTAATCTTTTTAAACCCATTTAATGTTAAAAAATATAAATTATTTTTATACTGTTCAAAAGACAATACGAGTTCTTTTTCAGATAAAATTTGTTGGGCATTCCCTGATGTCATATCAAAAAGAAACGATCCTTTTTCACCTAAACCAACAGCCTGCTTCTCATCTACCCAAAACAAAGTTTGAATCTTTTGTTCTGTAATCATTGTATTTATTTCATTTGATAATTTTTCTATTTTTTTATCTTTTGTCAATTCAAAAATTTCTTGTCGTAAATTTGACTCGTCTGGACCATCTGCAATAACGGTTCTAATTAAACCTCTTCCATCCTCTGCAAGACGAACATCCGCATATTCCTTTTGTGTACCTGTTAACTGCGTACCAATATCAACCTGGTCTTCCCATGATTTTCCGTTATTTTCCGATGTCATAGTCTTAATTGTTTTTTCATCTTTTGTTTTCATCACAATCATTAATTGGCCATTATTATTTGGTAAAATATCCAAAACATGACCAGCATCCTTTGGCAACTCAATCTCTGATTCTTTAAAAACAGATACTTTTTCAGTTTTCTCATCATTTTTTTTATCAATCTTATCTTCTTTTTTTGAACTACAGCCTGTCCCAAATATAAGTATAATCGATAGAAAACTCAACATTAACCATTCAAATTTTTTCATTATTTTCAACACTCCATTCAATTTTTAATGGATACAAGTGACCCTCCATTAATTGATAGTATTTCATCACATTTTTCCAATAAATTTTTATTATGTGAAATATGGATAACTATTTTTTCATTCATTACATCTGAAATATAATTCATAATTTTATTAGTACTATATGCATCTAATTGACTAAATGCTTCATCTAAAATTAATACACTTGGTTTCATAATTAAAGCTCTTACAATTGCAATTCGCTGTTTTTGGCCACCTGATAAATTTTGAGCATTTTCACCAACAATAAAGTCATAAATTGATTCTCCACCACCGAACATGTCAAACAAACCACATTCATAACAAATAATATCAAGTTCTTCTTGTTTTACTTCATCACAACCTATAGTTAAATTCGACTGAATCGATCCTTTAAATAAAAATGTATCCTGTGATACATAAATAATTTTCTTTCTTAAATAGTCCAAGGGAACATCTTTAATATCAACAGTATTACATTTTATTTCCCCACTTGTTGGAACTTCTAGTGCCGTTAAAAGCTTTATAAAAGTACTTTTACCACTACCACTGTCTCCAACAATGCCAAAACTTTTTCCTCTTGTAAACTGAAAATTTATATTATCTAAAATATTATTTCTATAACCATATGCAAAAGAAACATTTTCAATAGAAATAGTATAAAATAAGTTCTCTATTAATTTATCTTTACATTTTATAACATTTTGATTGTTAAATTCTGTATTAGCATCTAAAACATCATTTATTCTGTCTATCGAAACAATAACTTGTTGAAATTGCGGAACAATTGCAATAATACTTTTAATTGGTGACATAAAATAAGTTAATAACATTTCAAACAAAATTAAATCTCCTAAAGTCATTACACCACTAATAACTAAATTACTACCTATCCAAAGAATAAGTAATGTTCCAATAGTATCAATAGCATCTACCTTAACATTTAAAGTAACTTGCAATTTTCCCAACCGATAATTACTCTTCAAAAAGTCCGATAAAATTTTAGAAAATTTTGATATTTTTTTCTCCTCACTTGAAGTAGATTTAATTGTAATAATTCCATCAGAAGATTCCTTAATTTGAGAGATAACTTCTGTATAATTCTTTTTTAAATTAATACTTTCTGTTCGAATTGAATTTTTATATAAAAAAATAATAACTAAATACAATATAACCATAACCATTGTTAAAAGAAATAATTGAACATTTATATTAATAAGAATCAAACTAGCAACCACAAGTAATAAAGAATTAATAATCATAGATATACCTGAACTTGAAAGTAACATCCTAATATCCGTAATATCCTGAAATCTAGAGACAATTTCCCCAGTATCAATACTATAAAAAAAAGAAAGTGGTAATTTAACAAGTTTATTAAAAAAATTTGAAATTAAATATTTATCAATATTTAAAGATAATTTTAAAATAAAAAAATTTTTAATAAGATTAAAAATAATATTAACTAATGTTACCAACAAAAATAGTATAAACAATCGATTCATACTATTGAATAACAAATTAAACTGTTCTCTAAAACCATCTATTTGAATCCCACTTGAACCTAAAGACTTTCCAATTATGAACTCATCAATAATTTTTCTATAAACAAAAGAAGTAAAAATAGAAAAAAACGCCATAATAATAGAAACAGTTAATATTACAAATACCTTATTTCTATTTTCAATAATAAGTTTATAATACTTTACTTTACTTTTTTTATTGTTATTAATTTTATTAAAATTCATTCCAGGAAATACAGTTATAATATATCCCGTCCACAATTCTTTAAATTCTTCTACACTAATTATTTTATTTCCATCACCAGGATCAAAAATAGATACTCTATTTGCTTCAACCTTATTTATCACAATATAGTGCGCCTCTAAATTTTTTGTAATCACATGAGCAATAAACGGTCCTACATTCGTAGATGAATTCATAAAATCCAAAAGATCCACATAATTTCCTTTAAAAGCATCTGCTTCAAAATTATACTTTTTTGCTGTTTCAATTAATGACAAAATATTACTACCATTTTGATCAACTTTTGCTTCTTCTCTTAATTCAACCATACTTATATTAACACCATAATATTTAAATATAGTGGCAAGACAAGCTATACCACAATCTTGTTTATTGTGTTGTTTCACTCCATTCATTCTCATGACACCATCCCTAAAATAAGCTCTTTCAATTTTGAAAGAGCTTATTCCTATATAATAATTTTATCTTTCAACATTTTTAACAAAAGAAGAACTCTTCTTTGTATGGAAGAGTTCTTAAAATTATTAGTATGGATGCCCTGGTCCAGAAATGCCACTATAAGAAATATAATTATAATAATGACCTTTTCTTTCAGAATGTGCTCCAGCATTATATATAGCATCACTTTTATTTCTCATATGATTAGATGTATATCTACACTTTGAACAATAATAATGATAACATAATCCACCAGATACCTTCTTCTTTTCACCTAAATTTAACTTTTTCATCTTTTACTCCCTCCAATCTGTTTTATTTTATATTATAATATTACCACGTTTTAAAATCAAACACAATAAGTTTCTTTGTTTTTTAAAGCGCTTACTTTGTCAGAAACTAAACGACAATAGAATTAACGTTTTATATTAATTCATATTATAATTATTTTTTACAACTTTAACTATATTACAAATTACCTTTATAACTTTTCTATAATGAATAGGTTACACTTTGGATAGGCTACACTTGACTAGACAGAAAAAATAAGGTGCCTATACTTAATAAAAAACAGATTAGAAGCTTATCTCATGACAACTAACAGAAAACCAAGACGGACCTTTAAAGAATCGTTTAAGAAACAAATGGTGGAACTCCATAAATCAGGAAAACCTAGAAAAGATATTTTAAGAGAATATGATTTAACGCCATCAACTTTTGACAATTGGGTCAAACAATACAATCAGTCAGGATCATTCAAAGAGAAAGATAATTTGACGCCAGAAGAAAAAGAGTTGCGTGAATTACGTAAACTAAATAAAGAATTGATGATGGAGAATGATATTTTAAAGCAAGCAGCGCTGATATTCGGACGAAACGAAAAATAATTACCAAAAACACTCAATATCAGCTATGTGCAAAGTACTTGGTATTTCTAGACAAACTTACTATTATAAAGAAAAAGCAATGCCTTCTGAGGCAAAATTAGAAGAGTTTATTGAATCAATCCTTAATAAAAGTCGAAAAAATTATGGCACTCGAAAATTAGTTTCCAACTATACAAAAGTACATTTTAGAGCAGTGAAAACAACTGTCAATGACTCACCAAATAAGAATATACTAAATCGTAATTTTTCAAACAAAAGACCTTTAGAAGCTATCGTTACAGATTTAACTTATGTTCGAATAGGAAAAGCTTGGCATTATATTTGTCTGCTATTAGATTTATATAATCGAGAAATTATCGGATATACTTACGGAAATAAAACAGATGCGCACCTTGTTCGACAGGCTTTTGCGCGTATTCGATATTCTTTAAAACATGTTGAAATATTTCATACGAATAGAGGAAAAGAATTTGATAACCAAACAATAGATCAAATTCTTGAAACTTTTGATATTGAACGGTCACTTAGTAGAAAAGGCAGTCCGCATGACAATGCCGTAGCCGAATCTACCTATAAGTCTACGAAAGTAGAATTTGTTTATCCTAATCATTTCCAAACCTTAAAAGAATTAGAGATTCAGTTATTTGATTGCGTTCATTGGTGGAATAATTTTTGTCTACACAGTTCTTTAAATTATGAACCCCCTGTCTTTTCACCATATGAAAGATAGCTCGCACTTTTAATTTGAAATGATTTAATTTTAGGGATAGACTACATTCGTCAATCACTTCATAAATATTATCTAAATCTTTTACCCAAATGTTTAAATTGTTTTGTTGCTAAAACGGCTTCTTGCCAACCTTCATATAAATAATCGCGTTCTGTTACTGACATTTGCGGTGTGAAAATATCACCATTTTTTTGGAAATGATGTAATTCCGTTTGATCTTTCCAAAAACCAACTGCCAAGCCGGCAAGATATGCAGCGCCAAGTGCTGTCGTCTCTAAATTGGGCGCTCTTTGCACATCAATATTTAAGATATCTGCTTGAAATTGCATTAAATGATTATTCTTAGCTGCGCCTCCATCCACTTTTAAGAGTGGCATCTCAATCCCTGCATCTTCTTTCATTGTTTCAATCACTGCTTTAGATTGATAGGCGATAGACTCTAGCGTCGCCTTAACAAAATCTTCTTTGGTTGTACCTCGCGTTAAACCAAAAACAGCGCCTCTAGCATCTGAATCCCAGTACGGTGCACCCAAACCAGTAAATGCCGGCACAACATAGACACTATTATCTCCAGTTGAAGCATTGGCAAGTTCTTCCGATTCTGGTGATGTTTCAATCATTCTCAACCCATCACGCAACCATTGAATTGCAGACCCAGCAACAAAAATGCTACCCTCAAGTGCATAATAAACTTTTCCGTTCATACCATATCCGATTGTTGTTAAAAGATTATTTTTAGAGAGTTGCGGTGTTTCACCTGTATTCATGACAATAAAAGCACCCGTGCCATATGTATTTTTGATCATGCCTGGTTCAAAAGCCAACTGTCCAAATAAAGCCGCTTGTTGATCACCAGCCATTCCAGAAATTGGTACCTCACCACCATAAAAATGGTAGCTTTTCGTATAGCCGTAAACTTCGGAATTACTTTTAACTTCCGGTAAAAGTGCGGTTGGAATATTTAATAAATCTAAAATTTCTTGATCCCACTTCAATTCATGAATATTGTACATCATGGTCCGTGCAGCATTTGTATAATCAGTCACGTGAACGTCACCATTGGTCAATTTCCATAAAATCCAAGAATCAATTGTTCCAAAAGCTAACTCACCGTTTTCAGCTCGTTCTTGCGCACCTTCCACATGATCCAGTAACCAACGGACTTTGGTAGCAGAAAAATAGGCATCCACAATTAAGCCAGTTTTTTTATGAATCAATTCAGCATGACCTTTTTCTTTTAATTCATCCGCAATTGGCGCTGACTGACGTGATTGCCAAACAATAGCGTGATAAATCGGTATCCCAGTTTTACGGTCCCATATCACAGTCGTCTCTCTTTGATTGGTAATCCCAATTCCTTTAACTTGTGACGGACGAATACCGGACTCAATAAATGCCCCTGCAATCACAGATTGGACCGAATTCCAAATTTCATTGGCATCATGTTCCACCCAGCCTGATTCAGGGAAATATTGGGTAAATTCTTTTTGTGAGCTCCCTGCATTTTTACCGTTTTTATCAAAAAAAATAGCCCGTGAGCTTGTTGTCCCTTGATCAATTGCTATTATATATTCTTTTTCTGCCATATTGTTTCCTCCCACTACCCTTTAAAACGTTTTCTCTTATAAATTACAACTATCATACCTTATTTTATTTTAAAAAACTAGTTTTCTAAGAGGGATTTAATTACAGAAAAAGAGTCTAAAACGAATTAATTTTTGTCGTTTTAAACTCTTACTATTTTTATTTATTTTCTGTATCAAAAACAATCGTTACTGGACCATCATTGACTAAACTTACTTCCATATGCTCCCCAAATTCGCCTTCAAAGACTTCTAACTCTTCAGCACGAAGTCCGTCATTAAAATATTGATACAACTCTAATGCTTCATCAGGATGAGCCGATTTAGTAAAACTTGGTCGGTTACCTTTTTTAGTATCCGCCAAAAGCGTAAATTGTGAAATAGATAAAATTTGTCCGCCCACTTGATGAAGATCTAAATTCATTTTGCCTTCATCATCTTCAAAAACGCGCAGCTTACTCACTTTACGGACTAAGTAATCCGCATCTTCTTTCGTATCACCATCTTTGACACCTAGAAGAATCATATATCCAGTTTGAATTGAGGACTTTTCAACACCTGCAATTGAAACACTCGCTTTTGACACTTTTTGAACTACTGCTCTCACATTGCCACTCCTCTTAACTATTTGTTCGTTTCACACTGTAAACATCTGGAATCATACGGATTTTATCCACAATTTTTTCCAAATGAGACAGATTAAATGTTGAAACTGTGATATGAATGACAGCCATATCTTTTGTCGGTCGCGCATCCACACCTAATAACTTTTTAGAATGGGCATTAACAACTAACAGAATATCATTTAATAACCCAGTACGGTTGAAACCATAAATTTCTAAGTTTGCATTATATTCTTGACTGCCTTGAACAGCAGAATCTTCCCAATCCACTTCAATCAAACGCTGTTCTGCATCTGGTGAATTTAACATATTAGCACAATCCGCACGGTGAATTGAAATACCGCGACCTTTGGTAATATAGCCTACAATTTTATCACCTGGAACTGGATTACAACAACGGCTTAAACGGACTAATAAATTATCTGCACCTTGAATTACTACGCCACCTTCGTGACGAATAGTCATTTTGTTAGGATCTTTAATTTGTTTTGGCTGACGAAGTAAATCGTCGACTTCTTCTTGTTGTTTCTTAATCCCACGTTCTTTACGTTCTTTTTCAGTGATTCGATTGTAGACACTTTGAACGGTCACTTCACCAAAACCTAAAGCAGCGTATAAATCATCACTTGATTGAAAATTAAATCTTTCCAAGGCATCAGCTAATTTCTCTTTGGTTAAGAAATCTTTTGGTACGAAACTATTTTCTTGTAAATGACGCTCCAGTGCCATTTTACCTTTTTCAACATTCTCTTCACGATCTTTAATCTTGAAGAAACGCTTAATTTTATTTCGCGCACGACTTGTCGCGACAATATTTACCCAATCACGACTAGGTCCAAAGGAATTAGATGACGTTAAAACCTCAATAATGTCACCATTTTTTAGTTTATAATCAAGTGGCACCATTTTACCGTTAACTTTAGCCCCTGTTGTTTTATTTCCAACTTCCGTATGGATATTGTATGCAAAGTCAAGCGGCCCAGCACCTTTTGGTAACTCAGTTACATCACCCTTTGGTGTAAACACAAAGACTTTGTCACTAAAAATATCACCCTTTACACTTTCCATGAAGTCAGAGGCATTGTAGCTTTCATCCTGAAGTTCGATAATTTCACGCAATAAACTAATTTCATTGGCGTTTTTATCATCTTGTTTTTCTGTTTTACCTTCTTTATAAGCCCAGTGAGCGGCAACCCCAAATTCAGCAATACGGTGCATATCCTTGGTTCTAATTTGAATTTCAATTGGATTGCCATTCGGTCCAATTACAGTTGTATGTAATGATTGATACATATTAGCTTTAGGAACGGCAATGTAGTCTTTAAAACGACCGGGTAATGGTTTCCATTTTGTATGAATCGCGCCTAAAACAGCATAACAATCCTTAATACTATCCACAATTACCCGAATCGCGAGTAAATCATAGATTTCATCAAAATCTTTTTTCTTATCTTTCATTTTACGATAAATCGAATAAATATGTTTTGGACGACCATAAATATCAGCTTCAATGTCTAATTCTTGGGCTGATTTTCCAATTTCGTCAATTGTTTCTTGAATATACGCTTCACGCTCGACACGTTTTGACTTCATCAAATTCACAATGCGATAGTATTGACGAGGATTTAAATACCGTAACGAACGGTCTTCTAATTCCCACTTAATCAAACTAATCCCCAAGCGATGCGCAAGCGGTGCATAAATTTCAAGGGTTTCTTTTGCAATACGGCGTTGTTTATCATCGCGTAAATGTTTCAACGTCCGCATATTGTGCACGCGGTCAGCTAATTTAACCATAATCACGCGTAAATCTTGGGCCATTGCCAATAACATTTTACGGTGATTTTCAGCTAATTGTTCTTCATGAGACTTATACTTAATTTTACCTAATTTTGTTACACCATCCACCAACATGGCAACATCTTCACCAAATTCAGCTTTTAAATCATCATTGGTTACCTCAGTATCTTCAACCACATCATGTAAAAATCCCGTTGCAACAGTATGCGGATCCATTCTAAGTTCCGCTAGAATCCCCGCAACTTGAACCGGATGTATAATATAAGGTTCTCCTGATTTTCTAAACTGTCCTTCATGTGATTCTGTCGCATACTCACACGCCTTTTGGACAAACGCTACATGCTCTGGACTCATATATTCAGATACCATATTAATGACATCTTGAGCCGATAAAATCTCTTCCTTAGGCATGTCCCAACACTCCTTATAAAAAAAAGTACTTTGATGAGTACTTTTTTAACTTATTTTAATATTGTATTCATTATACTCACTTTAAAATAGCTTTTCAATCTTAGTGTAACATTTTTTATCCTTGAAGTTCCCAAGCATAGCTCATTGCGGCTAAGCAGTATAATGGTGCCGTTTCAGCTCTTAATATACGAGGACCTAAACCACAAAGTTTAGCACCATGTGCTTCTAAATCGGCAATTTCTTTAGGGTGTAAGCCCCCTTCTGGTCCAAAAACAACCAGGACACGACTTCCAGGCGCTAATTGCGTAATCATTTTGGTAAAGGTTGCTTGTTCACCTTCTTTAGCAGACTCTTCGTATGCAACCAAAATAGCATCAAATTGAGCGGTCTGAGCAAGTAATTCTTTATAACTCGCTAACAGTTGAACACTTGGCAAGCTTTGACGATGTGACTGTTCCGCTGCTTCTTTACAAATCTTAGTCAAACGGTCGGCTTTTTTGGCTAATTTTTTAGCATCCCATTTCACAACTGAACTTTGCGCGGGAAAACCAATCAATTCATTCATGCCCAGTTCAGTACCTTTTTGCGCTACCCACTCCATTTTGTCACCTTTTGTATAGCCACAACAAATTGAGACGTGGTATGGCATCTCTTTTAACATTGCTTCTTGCTGAATTTTTTTTAGTTCAACATGCGTCTCAGTAATTGCCACAACTTCTGTTAAAAACGTGATTTGATTGGTGAACGAAACAAAACATTGCTCGCCAATCGTCATGCGCATCACCCGGACAGCATGATGATAATCATTGTCGACAAGTTTTAATGGTAACTGCTCATCATAAGCTTGATTGATAAAATAGCGTTGCATAATTCTTACTCCTCAATCTTTTTATTCAAAATAAAGGCAAACCAATCTTTTTGTTTGAACGTTTGATCCACTTCAAATCCAGCTGCATAAACAGCCTCTAAAACGATGTCAACTTTATCTTCAATAATCCCTGAAATAATAAAGCTTCCAGTATCTTTCAAATTACGATAAGCATCTGGCACGAGTTCAATAATAATATCAGCTAAAATATTCGCTACAATAACATCTGCTTGGGTATCGATACCAACAAGCAAGTTATTCGCAGCAACATGAACATCTTGAGCTACAGGATTTAATGCCATATTTTCTTGTGCTGCTTGGACAGCGACTTCATCTAAATCATAAGCATAAACTTCCTTCGCACCTAAGTATTTACTTGCAATACTTAAAACACCTGAACCTGTCCCTACGTCTAAAACGGTCTCTCCGCCACGTAAAACAACTTCTAAAGCTTGTAGAGTTAAACGTGTTGTTGGATGTGTTCCCGTCCCAAAAGCCATGCCTGGGTCCAACGTGATGATATGTTCATCCTCCGAATGAGGTGTGTATTCTTGCCAATCAGGTACAATCGTTAAATACCGACTAATCATCACTGGATGATAATATTTTTTCCAAGCTGTCGCCCAGTCACTTTCGACAACTTCACTTAATGACAGTTCATTCTTGCCAATGTCCAAGCCAAAACTTGTCAATTCGGCAATCTTATGTTTAATCGTTGGTAAAATTTCTGGTAAGAAAATTGTTTCAGGGAAATAAGCCGTTACTTCTGCCCCTTCACGAATATGATCTATGGTTTCAATGTCTAACAATTCGCCATAAGGATCACTTTTAAAGTTTTCTAAATCTAACGCATCTTCAATGGCCACACCATTTGCGCCAGCTTCCATCATAATATTTGAAATTGCATCAATTGCTTCACTCGATGTCAACACGGATACTTGATTCCATTTCATCAGTTTACATTCCTCCTAGTAACTTGGGTACGGATAAGAAATAGTCGCCTCAATATTAGCAACTTTTGCTGCAAAAGCTTCTTCATCCCAGTGTAATTCAAAAAATTCTTGCGTTTCATCGGTTAAAAAGTCTAATAAATCATCTTCACCTTGCACCACGACTTCGCCCAAATAACTAGCAAAAATATCAATAAATTCTTTTGATAGACCTCGTTTTTTATCAAAAGAAATCATCGTTAAATAATCCTCTGCATCAAATTCCGTTTCATGTCCTTCAACAAAAAATAGTATACCATCTTGGAATTCAATAATTTCTTCTTCCGAAACGATTCCTTCACCATCTTCAATGGCTTCTTGGCTTTTATTTTCAGCATAAAACGCTAAAATAATTTCAACAGTGTGATTACGTTTGTTCCAATCCATTGCAAAATCGATATCTGCAACATTCTTTTCAATTGCTGATTCTAGATACGTTAACATATTTTCTTTTTTCATGTTTCCACTCTTTTTCTATTAGTTTACTCTATCATACAAGAGAATATCCGCTTTAACAATCAACATTTTCATAACTTTTTTGATTTTTTTAAATTATTGATTCGGCCCATGATATCAGTCCTCAGCACTCTTTTTTATCATCTTCCTTCATATTAATATTCAATTTTTATGCTTTTTTATTTGAAAATGTTTCCAATTTAACATAAACTAATAATATCTTGTATACAAAATGGAGGTGTCATGAGTATGGTATTCACTGGAAATTATTTAACTGCTGATTTCGATCACAAAACCTAAAAAACTGAATCACGAAAGGATCAAAAATTATGGATATTTTATTAACTTTAGGGTTAATTATTTTGCTTACAAAAGTTGCAGACAGTATTGCAATTAAAATGGGGTTACCCTCGGTTGTCGGAAGTTTAATTATCGGAATTCTCGTTGGACCATCCGTTTTCAACCTCATTCAAAATGATTTATCAATTGAATTACTTGCCCATCTCGGCGTCCTTCTTTTAATGTTTATCGCTGGAGTTGAAAGTGATTTACGCATCTTAAAAAAATACTTCAAGCCTTCGCTTATCACCGGCTTATTAGGTGTCCTCGTACCCTTTGCGACATTCTTTGTTGCTTCAAGACTTTTCCAACATTCTTTAGAAACAGCACTCTTTATTGGGCTGATTTTCGGGGCTACTTCACTGAGTATCACCATCCAAGTCTTAAAAGAACTTAATTTTATGCAAACAAAAGAAGGTTCCATCATCATTGGGGCAGCAATCTTAGATGATATTATCGTTGTCATCATGTTGAATTTAATTTTAAACATTGTCAATCCTGATACAACAACTGCTGATATACTCCCATTCTTATTAAAAAATGTTTTATTCTTCATTTTTATTTATCTATTCGGCAAATTTATTGTGCCACTTCTCGTTAAAGTATTAGATTATATCGATATTCCAGAAAAAGATGTCGCATTCTCACTAATACTAGTATTCTTCCTTAGCTACCTTGCAGATGTCATTGGTATGTCTGATATCATTGGCGCATTCTTTGCAGGTATTCTTATTTCTCAAACTACATTTGCAGAAAACGTGGAACATAAAGTCACCAGTATTACTTTATCCATGTTCGCACCTATTTTCTTCGTAAGTATTGGCTTAAATCTTGTTTTAGATGGCTTAAGCTCAAATCTTTCACTCATTATTATTTTCAGTATTTTAGCAGTACTTTCTAAATTTGTTGGTGGCTTCCTTGGTGGGAAAGCTGATAAATTTAACAATTCAAGTAGTGCAATTATTGGCGCAAGTCTCGTTTCCAGAGGAGAAATGGCTTTAATTTTAATCGCGCTTGGTTTAAGTGATGGTTTTATCGATCAATCGATGTATGCTGCACTTGTTCTTGTGATTATCTTTACGACAGTTGTCGCTCCAATTCTATTAAAATTCACGATTTCAAAACATGCTTCCAAAACAGAAGAAGTATCCGAACAAACCTACAATGTTAGCGAATGTGAAGCATAACTAATTTTTTAATCAAACAATAAAATAAGCGTATCAAACTCGTTTTATTAAGAAGGAGTTTGATACGCTTATTTATTTTGAACCTTTTTTACTTGGATCTTTTTCACGTTCATGTGTCAATTGAATCATTTGGCCAAACGGATCTTTAACAATGGCATAAAAATCAGCAAATTCATTTTCACTAGGGGCTTGATACACCACTACATCGGAATAACGCATAATTTTATTGTAGATTGATTTTGCTTCTTGTAAATCTTTCGTTAACATACTAAAAGATATTTGTGTACCCGCACTAAATTCCATGTTCTCATAAAAAGGATTATCGGCAATTTGTAACTCAGTTTCCCCAATCTTAAGTATCGAATGTGAAATAAAATGCTCAGTTCCCTTTTTTAATTCAAGTTCTGGATTGAGTTGATTTTTAAATTCTTGATTTGTAATCTTAAAAAGCAGCTCACCATTAAAGACCTCTTGATAAAAGGTAATTGCTTCTTCAGCTTTACCATTTAGAGTTAGAAATATTGCAAAATTTAATTGTGTCATCTTGTGTTCCCTCACTTTCTTTGATAAGTTTAGTATAACAATCAAAGGTGTCAATCCATGATACCATTGGAGGGAAATATGCAAAAAACAGAGCGCATCAATCAAGAATTATTCTTCTTGCACGACAAAAAAAGTTTTAATTTAAAAGATCTCATGACCACTTTTAACATTTCAAAAAGCACCGCACTGCGCGATATTAGTGAACTGGAAAGCTTAGGATTACCCCTTTACGTCGAGCCCGGACGTTATGGTAAATATCATTTACTTGAAACAAATCTTTTACCACCAGTTTACTTTAGTGAAAATGAAATCTATTCAATTTTTTTTACACTCCAACTTTTAGAACTCATGGCTAATTCTCCGTTTGGACATGTCTACAATCAAATTACAGACAAACTTCTCCAAACTTTTCCGGAACAAACACAACAGAAAATCGAACAAACCATAGACTGCGTCCGTTATGATGGCATTATGCAAACCATGGATACACCGTATCTTGATCAAGTTTTTGAAGCCATCTTAAAACAGCAAGTTTTAACTTTTTCATATCATCGAAAAGAAATAGAAACACGTTTACTCTATCCTGTTCGCTTAGTCCATCGCAATGGACATTGGTATTGTATAGGATTTGATTTAAAAAAAGATGAATATCGTACTTTTCGTTGTGACTTTATGCAAGAAATTAAACTGTTAGACAAACAACCGCTTACCCTTTCAAATGAAGAGATTGAGGCAGCACTCCAAGAACAAAACAATCAATTTCGAACCCTTGAATTTAAAGTTGAAATTAATCAAAAAGCTTACCATCTTTATCAACAAAATCATTATCCCAACCTAAAAGTATCGCTTAAAAATCAGCACTATTTATTAACAGGAAGTATTAATCCTAGTGAACTTGATTTCCTTACCAATTATCTCTTACAATTTGGAGAAAATATCCTTTCAATTGAGACACCAGAAGTAAAAATAGCCTATCAAGCACTATTAAAAAGAATGCAACAACAAGCAGAGAACTTTTAAGAGGGTTCACGACATATGGTATACTATCACTATAACTTTAGGAGGACATCTGAGATGCAAAAACCATTAGCTTATAAAATGCGACCAACTACAATTGATGAAGTTGTCGGACAATCACACTTGGTCGGGCCCGGAAAAATCATTCGTCGAATGGTGGATGCAACAAGATTGTCATCAATGATTTTGTATGGTCCTCCAGGGACTGGAAAAACAAGTATTGCCAGTGCAATTGCTGGTTCAACACACTATGCATTCCGCATTTTAAATGCAGCAACTGATACAAAAAAAGACTTACAAGTTGTCGTTGAAGAAGCTAAAATGAGTGGTTCAGTCATTTTATTACTCGATGAAATTCACCGTTTAGATAAACCTAAACAAGATTTTCTTCTGCCTCACCTTGAAAATGGTCGTATTGTTCTTATTGGAGCAACTACTGAAAACCCGTATATTACCATTAATCCAGCGATTCGAAGCCGTACACAAATTTTTGAGATTTTCCCTTTACAGCCTGAAGATATTGAAAAAGCGGTCTCAGCTGCCCTAGAAGATAAAGAAAAAGGATTGGGTAACTATCACATTAATATCCAACCAGAAGCCCTGACACACCTTACACGTGCGACACACGGTGATTTAAGAAGTGCTTTAAATGGACTTGAACTTGCTGTAATGTCGACAACTCCTGATGAAGAAGGCATTATTCAACTCACATTACCAATTTTAGAAGAATGCATTCAAAAAAGAGCTCTCTCGCATGACAAAGATGGTGACGCCCATTATGATGTCATCTCTGCATTCCAAAAATCCATTCGCGGGAGTGATGTTGACGCAGCTTTACACTATCTAGGTCGTTTAGTTTTAGCAGGAGAACTGCCTACTATTTGTCGGAGATTACTTGTCATTGCCTATGAAGATATTGGCTTAGCCAATCCGGGCGCTTGTCAACGAACGGTAAGTGCTGTTCAGGCAGCAGAAAAATTAGGTTTCCCTGAAGCTAGAATCCCTTTAGCAGAGGCTGTTATCGATCTCGCACTTTCGCCTAAATCAAATTCCAGTCTGCTTGCAATTGATCGCGCGATTGCTGATATTAATCATGGTTTTTTCGGTGGCGTACCCAATCATTTAAAAGACAGTCACTATGCCGGAGCTGAAAAACTAGATCGTGGTGTAGGATACCTCTATCCCCATGATTATCCAGGTAATTGGGTTCAGCAAGATTATCTACCTGAAAAATTACGCCAAAAAGAATATTATTCACCGATAACTAATGGCAAGTATGAACGTGGTCTAGATGAGCAATTAAGCAAAATAAAAAAAGCAAAAACTTTATCTAAAAAACCGAAGTAGGCAATCAATTAAAATTGCTCATTCTTTTTTCTTATGTTACTATTAATCTATAGATATCTGTGATGTACGCGGAGCACACATAAGTGTTGACCGAACAAATCGTTTTACATTGGGAGTCAACGAATCGCAATAAAAAACAGGCCTTATCACTTGGTAGTTTGGCGTTGTGAAAGAGATTCCCACCTGCATATTCAGCGGGTTCAACCATCTGGTGCTCAAACCGGCATTAACGGATGTCTCTATTTTTGAAGCGAAATGCTTCTTTTTTTTGCTCAAAATCAGACGTGTTTTAGAAATTGTGTTATTATTAGATAAAGACAAACTTTGTCTTTTATCTTAAAGATACGGCAAAGTAATTTCAGAAAGGGTGTTTGATTATGTTTGAAGAATACAAAAATATACTTGTCGCTGTTGATGGTTCGAAAGAATCTGAATTAGCCTTTAAAAAAGCGGTTCAAGTTACAAAGCGTAATAATGCAAAACTTTTTGTAGCACATATTATTGATGTACGTGCTTTTGAATCCATCTCTTCTTTTGATGAAACCATGGCCGAAGAAGCTGAAAAAGCAGCAAAAGAAACGTTAGACTCTTATTTAGAATATGCTGAAAATAACGGCGTCACAAATGCAGAATATCTAATCGAGTACGGCGCTCCTAAAACTGTCATTGCCAAAGAATTACAACGTAGTAAAAATATTGACCTTATCCTATTAGGTGCGACTGGTCTTAATGCAATGGAACGTATCTTAATTGGCTCTGTTTCAAGTTATGTTGCGCGTCACGCACATTGTGATGTTCTAATTGTCAGAACTGATTTAGAAAACAAACGCTTTGAAAAAAAGAAAAAATAAATATTAAATAAATCAAAAAAAGAGCGTCAAGAATTGGGTTACTTTGAACCAATCTTGACACTCTTTTTATTTTTCAGTTATTTTTTTAATGCTTCAACGTCACGAGCAATCATTAATTCTTCATCTGTTGGAATTAAGAAGACTTTAACTTTAGCATTTTCAGTTGAAAGAACGGTTTCTTCACCGCGAACATTGTTTTTACTTTCATCAATGTCACAACCTAACCAAGTTAAACCATTAATAACATTACGACGCATATCAGCATCATTTTCACCGATTCCGGCTGTAAAGACAATTGCATCAACACCGTTCATGGTTGCAATGTAGCTACCGATATATTTACGTACACGGTCTTCAAAGATTTCAATTGCTAAACCAGCATCTGGATTTTCTTCTGAAGCTTCTAATAAGTCACGCATGTCACTAGATACGCCTGAAATACCTAGTAAACCTGATTCTTTATTTAAAATATTGATCATATCTTTAATATCAGTTAAACCTAATTTATCCATTAAGTAAGGTAAGATTGATGGATCAATGTCACCTGAGCGAGTCCCCATTGTAAGACCTGCTAATGGTGTGAATCCCATTGAAGTATCGATTGATTTACCGCCATCAACAGCTGTAATTGATGCACCATTACCTAAATGGCAAGTAATAATTTTTGTTTCTTCAATTGGTTTACCTAATAACTCAGCGGCACGTTCTGAAACGTAACGATGGCTTGTACCATGAGCACCATATTTACGTGCTGCAAAATCATTATAATATTGTTTTGGTAAGCTGTATAAATAATTAACAGCTGGCATAGAAGTATGGAAAGACGTATCAAAAACACCTACATTTAGTGTTTCTGGTAATAATTTTTGGAATACACGAATAACGGTTGCTTCTGCAGGATTATGTAATGGTGCGAATTCTGCTAAGTCGTCGACTAATTTTAACGCAGCATCATCAATGATTGTTGATACTTTAAAATGTTCGCCACCAGCAACAATACGATGTCCAGCACCTGTAATTTCTTCTAATTTATCAATAATGTTTAATTTAATTAATTGCTCTAATAACATGTGGATAGCTACTTCATGATTCTCAATATCTTGAACTAACTCAAATTTTTGACCGTCCCCATATTTAATTGTAAAAATCGAATCATTTAAACCAATTCTTTCTACAATCCCTTTTGCAATTACAACTTCTTCAGGCATTGAATAAAGTTGCCATTTTAAACTAGAACTTCCCGCATTTACTGCAATTGTCTTTGCCATTTTTAAGACTCCTTCTTTACTATTTATTTAATATTGGCTTCTCGCCAAGATTTAAACTCTTTGATAAAATTTAACACAATGTCATTGTCCTTCATTGATACTAGGTCGGCAACGAAAATTTCTTTTGCTTGCTCGGCAGCAGCACCATGATTTTGGAAAATAACAATCGATTTACTTAAACTTTTTTGACTGAATAACGCATCAGGTAATTTAACAATTGCTTGTAAATACACATCTGACATTAACCATGTTTTTATCTGACCTGCTTGTTCGGTCTCTAAAAAGTTGGTTGGCATTAAAAAGACGCCATAACCTGAGTCACGTACATATTTCATACTTTGCTCTAATAACAAATGATGCGCATATGTATGACCTTCTGCAACACTAACTTTAAACTCTTTTACGCGTTCATCATGCGGATAATACCCGATTGGTAAATCCCCAATTGCCACGTCAACCGGATCCATCAACAAAGGTTGTAAACTATCCTGATGGAATAATTGGACATCTAAATCTAACCATTCCTGATTCACAGCACTAATACTAAGAAGTGTCTCATCCACATCAACGCCGTAACCTTTTAAACCGTCCTCTGGTGTTTCAAGGTTGGCTAAGACTGTTGCCAACAAGTTTCCTGTTCCAACCATTAAATCAGCAATGCGAATATCTTTTTGATTATGCATCAAAGATTCAATCATGTAAACAAACAAATAACCTAAACTATCTGGTGTCAATTGATGATTGGCTTGAACGGGTTCTTTTCTGATCCCTTGTAAAAGCAGCAATTGTTCCACCTTACGTTTTTCTTCGCTCGACAACGACAATTGTGACAGTTCTTGATAACGTTCATTCAGATAAGCAACTGTTTCTTGATTAGGCACACCCTCAATTACACGAGCTTGTTGGCCATCTAAGAAGTTTTCTAAGTTTTCAATATAGGCATCATAGAAAGATGTGCCTAGTTCTTCTTGTAATTTTACGACAGCTTCACTCATCAGTTGAAATCCTCGTTCAATATCTCGTTGTGACAATTAAAAACACCTCTTCCTTCATGATTAGAAAAATCCATGTACTGTTTATTTTAGCGAAGAAATTTAAATAATTCAAGGTACATTATTGATAAAAAAGAGAAGTAAACAATAAAGTTTACTCCTTTTCTTCGATAAATTGATTATTATACAGTTGAAAACCATTTTTTAGTGTTGTTTTAAGCTCCAGTTTGGTCCTAGTTCTATTCATACGCACGTTTCCATGATTATAATAGAGCGTTACTTTTTTACTTTCAGGGTTCTGAGAGACTTCTTGATACGCCAACTCCTGCACTGTCTGTGCAATATAGTAGTCTTTGGTCTGCAGATAAAACTCTAAAGTCATCTTTAAGCTATCACAAACATAAATTGTCAGAATCGTTGTTAAACTTAACAATCCTAGGACCGAGAATAGAATACCGCCTTCATTCTTTTTGGGGAAATAACAAGAAAACATGTTTTTCTTCATCAATCATAATCACCTCGACTTCAATTGCTTCATCAAATTCATAAAATTTTACCGATTTAACGCTTAACATTAAAGGATGATGACCTGGTTTTTTTCGAATCATTTGTTGATAATGTTCAATAGTTATACGATCAATTTCATCAGAGCGTCTCCGATCTTCAAATACTAATTTTGACTCTTCACAACGAATCAGCACTAACTCTTTAATTATATTCTCAAGTTGAATCTTCCCCACCTGAAACTCAAGTTCAGTCTGATGAGTATATTTTTCTTTCACTTGAATTAGCACTTTTAAGGCCGGTTGAAATAATAAGAGACAACTCATTAAAACGGCAAGTGACACCAAACATTCAATTAAAGAAAAACCAGCTTTATTAAAACTATTCTTGATAGACATGTAATATTTTCCCTTGATATTTTAATTGAATCTGGTTTGTATTTTTCTTTAAAATAGTTACGCCATTTTCTGCTAAATATTCTTGATAATGCTGACTTTGATAAACTTCCTCCGTTTTTAAATGACTCAACTCATAGCAGATCATCGCTGCCTCGACATCTTTTTTTGCTTGCTCAATTAGACAGATTTGCGAAATTAATAATTTAAGAATTAATAATATTGTCGTACAGAGAATACTAAGTGCGAATAGGCTTTCACTTAATAAATACCCCCTACAATTAAAGTTTGGTTTCTTTTTTAACAAGTTTGGCACTCCCCATCTGACAAATATATTCAATTTTTTTATTATGATGATGATCAATAAATTTAAAACGACCTAAACTTTCACGATTTACCCCTGTCTCACCTTTCAAACTCACACGTGTACTACTTATGAGTTCGACTTCTTTCGGCAATTTAAATAGCTCAACTCGTACCTCTCCGTGATAATAATAAGAAAACGAAATGGTTTGTTGCGATACATCAGGTACTATATCGGATTGCCTTCTTTCAACAACAGCACTTTGCTGAATATGTTGATAGTATTGTGAGAACTCGGCAAAAGTACATTCAACCAACCATTTTTCTTTCAAATCACGAAAGGATAACATGGGTAGTAGAATAAAAAACATTGTGATGCTCAAAGTAATCAATGTTTCAATCAGCGTAAACCCCTGTTTATTCATTCTTAGTAAATTTTTGATATTGTTTATATTGCTTATCTGTGATGTATTTTTCATCTTTTAATGTTTTAACAGAAGGCTGTACATCCAAATCTTCATGTTCAAGCATATAAAGTTCAAGTTGTGTCTCTACCACTTTGACGATACCTTCTTTTTCCTGTTCCAAAGCACTCTCACGATGTTTTGATATATTAGGTACAAACAGAACCAACAAAATTGAAATAATAAATAAAACGACTAACATTTCGATTAATGTAAAACCTTTTTTATCTTTAATAACTTTTAACATTTAGATCATTCCTTCCATTCCTTGATAGACGGGTAATAATAATGAAGCATACAAATAAATAATCAAACAGGCAATCAACATAAAAACAAACGGCTGCAAACATTCGATTAAACGCTCCATCTTCAAAGTTAACTGACGCCATTCTTCCATACCATAAATAACTAATTCCTCACCTAATGCCCCACTGACTTCCCCTTTTTGAATAATTAACAGTAACGGCGCATTTAAAAATTGCCAATCTTGAACAATTCGACTCATTGCAAACCCTCTTTCAATTTTCCTTTTTGTGACTCCTGACATCTCTTGCATCAACGGCGTATAACCCGAACGACTCATAACAAAAATAACGTCACGTATTTCCATACCTTGAGCCAACAAATGGCCCCATTCCACTCCAAATAGTGAGGTATAGTAGTGCTTCAAATAGCTACCTAAAATGGGCGTTCTTGTAAGGATTAATGCGCGATCAATTGCTGATTTTCTTTTGATGTGACACCAAAAGAAAAATAAAAAAACGACAAGAGTCACTAAAAATCCTAAAGCCAGCCATGGCATTAGCTTTAACAACCACATTTCTTTTGATTGAGGTTGGTCCATTGATAATTCTTCTATTTTTGGTGTTAAAAATACTTTCATACCAATCAGTAACATGCCAATAAATAAAACAAGAAACAGCGGATAAATCAGCATTTTACGTAATTTCTCCTTATTTTTTTCACGCTGCTTCATTTGTTTTGTCATTAACAGCAATGTTTGCGCAAAGTCACCATGAATCTCTGCAAACTGAATTTGCGCTAACTGGATATCACTCAAGCCTAACATTTTTAAACAACGATTCAGTGGTTCACCATTTTCCATTGACAAAACAATTTTTTGTAGCAGTTGCTTATGTTGTGTTTCCACTAAACATAAAAAGGCCATACTTTGTTGAAAGCTAAAGCCATGTTCTAGCAATTGCGATAGCAACAACAAAACTTGATAACGTTCTTTCGCATTAAGTGTTTGTTTGCGAAAAGTTTTGATAGGTTGATTGAGAAATAATTTTAGTCTGGTAGGCTGTTTCAAGACTTTTTTGCCATGTACTCACCTCTCTTTTTTGCAATGTTAAATCATATAAAACGCCGTAGTCATTTGCAGCTGTTGTCAAAGGAAGAATCTCTTGATAAATTAAGCCTGACACAGACTGAGAAAATTCATCTCTCGTAATCCCTAAGTCGAATAATCGTTCTTCAATCTGGTTTTTACTCCGAGCATGAATCGTCGAAAAAACCAAATGTCCTGTTAAAGCTGCTCTCATCACAATCTGAGCTGTTTCTTGATCACGAATTTCGCCGACTATCAAAACATCGGGACGATGACGTAAACATACCTTACTTAACGATTCATAAGTTAAACCTATTTTTTCATTCACTTGAAATTGTAAAAACTGTGCATCTTCAATTTCCACCGGATCTTCAATAGTGATAATTTGCCGACGTTTCTTATCCAATAAATACTTTGCCAAGCAATACATCGTGGTTGTTTTCCCTGCAACCGTCGGCCCTGAAAACAAATACAGCCCTTTATCTTGAATTGTTCCCTTTAACAAATCCCACTGCTCAGGTAAACAAAATGTTAGCCCCGTATTACCTTTAGTTTGATATAAAAAACGTAAAACCAAAGTCTCTCGGTTACGATAATCAGCAACTGTTGATAACCTAAATCTTGTTTGCCATTCTTTTCGTTTGATAGTCGCACTACCAACTTGAACTTTACGTCGTTCAGAAACGTCCATGCCACCTAAATATTTAAAGAATAAAATTAATTTTTCTGCTTCTTCAATGCTAATTTTTCGCTCCGAAATAATCTGGTCATGATAACGAAATGATAGTTCATACTGATTACAGTCAATTGGAAAAATGTATAAATCACTTGCTGATATTTTCACCCCCTTCTTTAATAAGTGATACGCTGTTCCTTTTATTTTCATCGCAACCTCCTTTCATGCTTAAGGTAAGTTAAATACAGTCATTTATTTTTAAAACACATTAGTAAGCGCTTTATTGTTTAAGCAGTGCTATAATTAGGTTGAATCGAAAGGATATGCTTGGAGATTCTTTCTGAAAAAACACAAAAAAACCTTTACGAATTAATAAACTACCCAAATAAACCAAAAAAAGACTTTTTTAAAAAATAGTCTTGCAGTTATTCGTTCGAGTGTTATTATTGTTAGAGTGCATGTTGGGATGTTCCATTTAACATCACTTACAAATGAAACGTTGTTCTAGTATTATGCTTATCGTTCGTAAGCTCATCAAAAAAGAAAGAAGGGGTATTAATGAAAACACTACTTATTACTGTGATTGCAGTGTCTGGATTTATTGTCGCTTTAGGTTATCTTTTAAAACTTTATACGGCAAATAAAAACAAAAAAAATGATAAATAACCACAAAAAAACAGATTGAGTTTTACTTCCTCTTTTATAGAGGGTACTCAATCTGTTTTTCATATCTATAAATATTGCTTAAATTCTAGTCCAGGTGATTACTTTGATAACGAAAAAGACTATTGGTACACCAAAAATAAGCAGAACAAATAAAATTGCTTCTGAACTTTTCTTTTTCCCAACAAGCCAAATATTTTTTTTCTTACTTTGAATAGCATAACTATTGCGATATTCTTCTGGAATTAATGCCAGGAACAACGACATCATAAACAATAGTAACAGGCGAATATACCAAACTGGATGTGAAAACATTGTTTGCCACCAAAGTAGTGTGTAAGTAAACCAGAATGCCGCATCTAAAAATCTAACACTCATGAGTCTCATCATTATCACCCTATTTCTCAACTTCCGCTGAAAACACGTTCGTTTTTTATAAATTATAGTACGTTTAAGCAAATATGTCTATTTAGACTTCGCATTCATATCAATTAAAACAAAAAACTCTAATAGTCTTCCTGTAAAAGCGAGACTATTAGAGTTTAAAAATTTTAACTTGCAGATGTGAAGACTTCAGACACATCATCGTCATCTTCTAAAGCTGTGACGATTGTCTCAAGAACTTCTCGTTGTTCTTCTGATAATTCAATTAAAGTTTGCGGTACCATCGTTAATTCAGCTTGGGCTAACACATACCCTTCTGCCTCAAGTGCATCGCGAACATCAGGAAAATCAGTTGGCTCTGTAAAAATTTCAAAGACTTCATCAGAAGATTCCAAGTCTTCGCCACCAGCTTCTAAAACTGACATCATCATTGTATCTTCATCAACATCCAAGCCTTCTCGTTCAATCGCAAGATAGCCTTTACGGTCAAACATATACGCTACTGAACCCGTTTCACCGAGTGAACCGCCATTCTTATTAATGGCAACACGTACGTTTGTTGCAGTACGATTCTTGTTATCTGTAAGTGTATGAACTAAAATAGCTACTCCTGCTGGTCCATAGCCTTCATAAACAATTTCATCGTAGTTCTCACCTTCGCCTGCTGCGCTGGCTTTTTTGATTGCTCTTTGAATATTATCATTTGGCATATTCGCAGAGCGTGCTTTATCTAATACCATACGTAATGAAGGATTAGTAGATGGATCAGGGCCACCGCTTTTTGCTGCCATATATATTTCACGAGATAACTTTTGAAAAATCTTACCGCGCTTAGCATCTTGTGCGCCTTTACGACCCTTAATGTTATTCCATTTCGAATGTCCTGCCATTCTAAATCCCTTCTTTCTAAGTTTCTTCTACACTCGCATTTTACCATAGTTCACAAGTAAAGGTAACCTAGCATTATTTTTTCCGTTTTTTGTGACCTTTCCAAAGGACAATCACTAGACAAATCACACAGGCTGTTAGAGCACCGATGCTGTCTAATAAAACATCTTGAAATAAAGGACTTCTACCACCAGTAAACAATTGATGCGTTTCATCTAACGTTGCATAACCCGTCGCGCTCATCCAAGCTGTCAAAAAGCTAATAAAAGCACTTTTAGTTTTTTTAAATAATAACAGAAACAAAGAACCACCTAAAACAAAATAGGTAAAGAAATGCGCCCCTTTACGAATAAAAAATTCAATAAAATAAAAGTAGCCTTTTTCCTTAATGCTAATAGGCCCCCCAGCATAACTAAATTCAAATTGACTTAAAAAGGCGTGAAAGGGTTGATTTTTTAATACTTTTTGTAATATTGGGACTGCTGATTGTTGTTCATAAGTTTGTGATGAACTAATAAACAAGATAGCCATTACTAATAAGGCAATGATTAAATAAAAATTGCCATTTTTCATCATTTTTTTCATAATTTCTCTCCTTGATTTATTCATCTTACCGTTAATTATTATTTATTTCAATTGAATTTATTTTTTCTTTCTTAATTCATGTATAATGAGATTATATTAAGGAAGGAGTTAAGAATATGACATATTCATTAATTTGGGATTTAGATTCATTATTTGAAGGAGGCATTGACTCTCCAAAATTACAAGCACGTTTATCAAAACTTGACGAAGAAATTGATGCTTATTCTAAAAACGTAATTGCTTGGGAACCAGGTGCGGAAAATGTTGCCGCCTTTAAAGCACTAATTGACCAAGAAGAAACAATCAGTAAAGGTATTTCACAAACAATCAGCTTCATTACAGCTATTCAATCTGCGGATACAACAAATAAAAAAGCCGTTGCACTTTTAGCTGAACTATACAAAAAAATGACAATTTACGATAACATTGATGTTATTTTAACTAAAAAAATCACTGCTCTTTCTAATGAAGAATGGGAAAAATTATTAGCTTCACCTTTATTAGATGCACAAGGTATTCGTTTCAACTTAAACGAAAATCGTGATAAAGGTCGCCGTTTATTGAATGAAAATGAAGAAGCGATTATCAATCAACTGACAATTGATGGTTTTACAGCTTGGAGCGAACACTACGACACATTAGTTGCTCAATTAAAAATCCCATTTACTGAAGCAGATGGTACAACGGTTGAACTTTCAGCTGGTCAAGCCTTCAACCGTATGATGGGTGATGCCGATGCTAAAGTTCGTCAGGATTTATTTGCAAAATGGGAAGAAACTTGGGCAGAGAACGCACCCTTATTTGCAGATACTTTAAATCACTTAGATGGCTTCCGCTTAAATAATAATACTTTACATGGCATTGATAACCATTTAACCATTCCACTAGAATACAACCGCATGCAGCAAGCTACTTTAGATGCAATGTGGGGTAGCATTAATGATAACAAGAAACCATTCGCTGACTTCTTAATCCGTAAGGCAAATCTTTTTGGGAAAGAAAAAATGGAATGGCAAGATCAAGACGCTCCTGTTATTTTAGGTGACTTTAAAGAACGCCGCTTCCCATTCGATGATGCAGCTGATTTTATTATTGAAAATTTCAATCAATTTAGTCCTAAAATGTCCGACTTTGCTAAAATGGCCTTCGAAAAAAGCTGGATTGAAGCTGAAGATCGTCCTGGAAAACGCCCTGGCGGTTATTGTACTGGTTTACCTGAAAGCCAAGAGTCTCGTATTTTCATGACTTACGGTGAGTCAATCAATGAAGTGGCAACACTTGCTCACGAGCTTGGACATGCTTTCCATTCACACGTTATGTGGGATTTACCAACAATGAGTCAGGATTACGCAATGAACGTTGCCGAAACTGCAAGTACTTTTGCGGAATTAATTGTTGCTGATGCAACTTTAAAACAAGCAACAACTGAAGAAGAAAAAATCAACTTATTAGATATTAAAATTCAAAATGCGATTGCAATGTTCTTAAACATTCATACACGTTTTATTTTTGAAAATAACTATCATGTTAAACGAAAAGAACAACTTTTAAGTGATGAAGATATTACTGAATTAATGGTTGCTGCTCAAGAAGAAGCATATGCTGGATCTTTAGCTACTTATCATCCTCACTTCTGGGCTAGTAAATTGCATTTCTATATTGATAGTGTGCCATTCTATAACTTCCCATACACATTTGGCTACCTATTTAGTTTAGGAATCTATGCTTATGCACAAGAAAAAGGCACGAACTTTGAAGATGACTATATTGCACTTCTTAGAGACACAGCTTCAATGACAACAGAAGAATTAGCAAGCAAACACTTAGGTGTCGACTTAACTAAACCTGATTTCTGGCAAGCTGGAATCAGCATTATTGAAAAAGACGTTGCTGAATTTATGCGCTTAACAGAAAAATATATCTAATCTATTGATTATGAAAGAGGTTGTGACAGAAGTGTTCATCTTCAAGAAATGAGAAGGAAATCACGAAAATTGCTTTTCAAATTTTTGTGATTTTCGGCTTATTTCCGAAGAATCTATTTCTGCGACACAGTTTAGTTTCTAAAAAGAGGACTGTGACGTACTTATGTCACAGTCCTCTTTTTAATGCCTAAATTCGACTTTAAGACACAAAAAAAGTAGAGCTCATATGCTCTACTTTTTATAAGTTTAATTAGTTAACACGTACTGCAAAGTCTGGTGACCATGCTGACATGCTTTGAACCATAACGCTTTGACCAGGTGATGGAGCGTGGATATATTGTCCACCGCCAACGTAAATTGCTACGTGGTAAGTTGAACCTGCGCCACCCCAGAATAGTAAGTCTCCAGCTTGTAAGCTTGAGAATGATACACGAGAACCTGCACTCTCTTGAGGTACAGTCCAGCCACCGATTTCTCTTCCGGCTGCATTACGATATACATAAGATGTGAATCCAGAACAGTCAAATGATCCTGGTCCTTTAGCTCCCCATACATATGGTTTACCAATATGTTTGTAAGCTTCTGCAACAATTGCATTTCCGTTAGCCGATGGAGCTGGGTTAGACGGTTGTGCTGGTGTTGGGTTTGGAGCCGGTGTTGGATTACTTGGTTGTTGTCCTTGATCTCCTTGGTCAGGAGCTGGTGTTGGTTGTACTGGAGTAGTTGTTGAAGCTGTTCCTTCACCAGTACTTGTAGAACCAGTTGTAGATTTAGTATCTTTACTGATAGATTCTACAGGTTTAGCAGCTTTTTCAGCAGCTTTAGTTTGTTCTTCACGTTTTTTCTCAGCTTCTTGTTTTTCTTTCAAGAATGCATCTTTTTTGCTTTGTTCTGTTTCTTTTTCAGCAGAAATGCCACTTACAACAATTGTTTGTTGTAATTCTTGATCTTCAAGTTCGCCTTTTTTAGCTTCTAATTCAACTGCATTTTTTTGTAATGAAGCTGATTTAGTTTCAGTTTGATCTTTTTTAGTTTCAACAGCTGTCATGTCTTCTTTTTGTTGTGCCATTAAATCATTGTTAGCACTAACTAATTTAGAAGCAGCCATCACACGTGTTACAGCATCAGAAATAGAATCTGATTCCATTACAACGTCTAACATAGTTGAGTTTGCAGAATCAACTTGTGCTGAACGAGCTTGCTCTTTAATAGCAGCGTCACGTTTTGCAATACGTTGTTCTAAGTTTTTGATTTCTCCAGAAAGTTTAGTAATTTCTTTTCCTAATGAAGCTTGTTCAGTTTGTAATTGAGAAGCTTCTGCCTTAATTGAAGAAATTGATGATTGAATGCCAGCTAATTCTTTAGCTGCTGCATTTTCTTTTTCTTTAAGTTCGTTAATTTTTTTATCTTGAACTGAGACTTTATTGTCAACTGTGTCTGCACTAGCTACCATAGGAAGAGCTGTTGCAGATAATGTAATTGTACTAATTAAAAGTGCTTGTAAAACTTTCTTCTTCACGTATTCTTCCTCCAAGAGTTTTAAATATTTTTTAAGTTTTTCTTTACGACAAAATGATTGTAACATAGTCAGATGTCAGCCATATAATGAGAATGTTACAATCATATTTCAAAACTTTATTTTTTTACGTTAAACAGTTTTTTTAGTGGTGCCATGCAGATCAAGATCAAAATGAGATTTAACAGTAGCGTTGGCGCTAAATTTCGCGTAAACACATCTAAGATTGTTGTGACTGTTAAACCAAAAACACTTAATAAGAACACGCGTCCTAACGATAAAAAAGTCACAAAAATAATGAAACTCAAGATGATTGTTAGTGTATTTGGGATGACATTTTCAAAGACAAAATACATTACCCAAATAATTAATGGAAATAAAATAAGGTTGATTCCTAAGACATTATAATAGTAAGAATCGTACAATAAACCAATAATTGTTGCGAGTGATACCATATAAGCTTTATCCATTTGAAACGTTGCAAACATCATAACCATTAATAATAAACAGCTTGTAAAAGACATCGGCACACTCAACATTGACAGAATTGCATTACTGATATGACCATCTAGAAGCATCAAGAAAAAGAGCAGAATTGGCAACACATACGGCACATACGCTTTACTACTTTTCATTAGTCGTTACCTGCCATTTTTTTAATTACAGTCACTGTCCCTACATCATAAATATCTGCAATTGGTGTGACCAAAATTTCATCGTGGAGACCTGTTTTACTTTTCTTAATTTCTTTAACTTCACCAACAAGTAATCCTTTAGGTGAGTTACTACCAAGGCCCGATGTTGATACTCGATCGCCTTTTTTAATATCTTTAGTTGTTGTGAGCTGTGTGACCGTTAATGTATGTGTTTTACTATTGTAAGCATTCATCAAACCATAAGCTGCTTTATTCCCTTCAGAGGTAATCATGACTGGAAAATGATTAGTATTTTGATTAACAGTTGTTAATAATTCTACTTTTGAACTGTTTTTTTCTGCAATAATGACGCGTCCAATCAAACCCTTATCGCCCATCACTGCCATATTAACTGCTACGCCATCTTTTGTTCCCTTATTAATGACTAAAACATCTTGCCAAGAATCCGGCGAACGATTGACAACACTCGCATTTACCGCTTCATAATTTGAAAGTGTTGAGTTTAGTTCCAATTGCTGTTTTAATTTTTCGTTTTCACGTTTATAATTCGCAATTTCAGTTTCTAGCATCGCGTTGTGATCGATTCTCTTTTTCAAACGATCATTTTCTGTATAGGTACTAAATAAATTAACAACTGCTTTCACACTATTTTCAACCCCTTTTACTGGAGCTAAAATAATATGGTCAATTGTTGTAATGGCACCATTGACTTGCGATTGACCAGGCAAACTTTGCTTTTTCTTATCTCGCTGCATTGCACTAACGCTAACTAATGACACAACAGCAATTAAAATGATCAATGCAATAATAATATTTTTACTTGAATTAAATTTTTTCACCTTAACACCTCGGCAATATTTTAAGTTGAATACACATTCTTCATTTTATCATTAATTGAAGTAGGATGCTATTAATCCTACTATTATTTGCCAAAAAAGAAGAAGAAAGCAGCTGCCCTCTTCTTCTTAAACTCATCTCTATAATTAACCTTTATACGCATCAATAATAATTTGTTTTAGTTCGCTAATTAATGGTTCTTTAGGATTAGCTGTTGTACATTGATCTTCATAAGCAAGTTCAGCCATACGGTCGACAGTGCTATCAAGAATTTCTTGTGTCACACCTTGAGCTTTCAAGTTCATTTCAATACCACAACGACGTCCTAATTCAGTGATTTCTTTCGCTAAAGCTTCTACTAATTCTGCTGTTGTATTACCTTTTAGTCCTAAGAAGCGGGCAATATCAGCATAGTCTGTATCAGCTCTAAAGAAGTCATATTTAGGGAATAATGCATGTTTAGATGGATCTTTTGCATTATAACGTACCACGTGTGGTAACAGAATCGCATTTGTACGACCATGTGGAATATCATACTCGCCACCAATTTTATGGGCAATTGAGTGACTAATTCCTAAGAATGCATTGGCAAACGCCATACCGGCCATTGTTGAAGCATTATGCATTTTTTCTCTATTTTCTAAGTTAGGATTTTTAACTGAATCTTCAAGATAATCAAAGACTAAACGAATCGCTTGTAAACTTAAACCGCGTGTATAATCTGATGCCATTACAGATACATAAGATTCAATCGCATGAGTTAAAACGTCCATTCCTGTATCAGCAGTTACTGAAGCTGGGACACTCATTACAAATTGTACGTCAACGATTGCTACATCTGGTGTTAAGGCATAATCTGCTAATGGATATTTCACGTGTGTTTCACTATCAGTGATAACGGCAAATGGTGTCACTTCTGCACCAGTACCTGATGTTGTTGGGATACATACCATTTTCGCTTTATTGGCAATTGGTAAACGATACGCACGTTTACGAATGTCTAAGAATTTTTGTTTAGCGCCAAAGAAGTCTGTTTCTGGATGTTCGTAGAATAACCACATACCTTTAGCCGCATCAATTGCTGATCCACCACCGATTGCAATTACTGTGTCAGGTTCGAATTCGCGCATTTTTCTTGTTCCTGCTTCAACTGTTTTTGTTGAAGGGTTAGGTTCAACATCAGAGAACATTTCGAAAACAACTTTGTTACTACGTTTGTATAGTTCACGAATTACTTTATCGGCATAGCCAAATTTAACCATACCAGGGTCACAAACGATAAAGACACGTTCAACATTTTGCATTTTTTGTAAGTATTGAATTGAGTTCTTTTCAAAGTAGATTTTTTCAGGTAATTTAAACCATTGCATATTATTTCTCCGTTTCGTTAATGTTTTTGTATTAATCAAGTTAATCGCTGTTACATTTTTTGAAACTGAGTTCTTACCATAAGAACCACAACCTAATGTTAATGATGGAATCATCTCATTGTAAATATCACCAATCCCACCTTGAGCAGCTGGACAGTTGATTAAGATACGACATGCGTTCATACGAATACCATATTCAAGTTGTAAATCTTCATCTTCTGAATGCAGCACTGCTGTATGTCCTTCACCACTTAATTTCAGCATTCTCTCACATAATTGTAAGCCATGTTCAGTATGATTTGCTTTGAACATTGCTAAGACTGGCGATAATTTTTCACGAGATAATGGATATTTTTCACCAGCATCTGGTAATTCAGCAATCAGAATCTTAGTTCCCGCTGGCACTTTGATTCCTGCAAGTTTTGCAATCGATACTGCAGAGTGACCAACGATTTTTGGATTAACTGCTGTTTTTGCTTCATTCATTACAGCACCTTCAAGTTTTTCTAACTCTTCAGGTTTTACAATATAAACTTGATGCGCTTGGAATTCTGCTTTCACTTCATCATAGATTTCTTTATCAACGATAATACCTTGTTCTGACGCACAGATCATACCATTATCAAATGATTTTGAAACAATTAAATCATTAACAGCACGTTTAACTTTAGCTGTTTTTTCAATATATGCAGGTGTGTTACCAGGGCCCACGCCTAATGCTGGTTTACCAGTTGAGTAAGCAGCTTTGACCATCGCTGATCCACCTGTTGCTAAAACAATTGCCACACCATCATGATTCATTAAAGCATTTGTTGCTTCTAATGATGGGTGTTCAATCCATTGAATACAATCTTTAGGAGCTCCAGCTTCAATCGCTGCGTCACGTACGATACGGGCAGCTTCAGCAGAACATTTTTGAGCGCTTGGATGGAAAGCAAAAATAATTGGGTTTCTTGTTTTCAAAGCAATAATCGCTTTAAAAATTGTTGTTGATGTTGGGTTAGTTGTTGGTGTCACACCACAGACAACTCCGACAGGATCGGCAATTTCCATGATACCTTTTTGTTCATCTTCATTGATGACACCGACAGTTTTATTATATTTAATACTATTCCAAATGTTTTCAGAGGCAAACATATTTTTAATTGCTTTATCTTCAACAATCCCACGGCCAGTTTCTTCAACAGCCATTTTAGCTAAAAGCATGTGTTTATCTAGAGCTGACATCGCCATGTGGTGAACCATTTTATCCACATCTTCTTGTTCAAATGCTTTTAATTCTGATAAGGCATTTTGACCTTTAGCCACCATTTCATTGATAAACTCTTGGACGTTTTCTACTTCTTTTTTTGCTTTATTTTCTTTTGCCATAATATCCCTCCGCACTTCGTTATGTATTTCACAAATAAAATATAAACCATTTTAGCTGTCTTGTAAAGTGTTTTTGTGATATATTTCACTAAAAATCAAAAGAATACGTTTTCACAAACAATTTTTTCATGTTTCCTTAAAAACAAAGGTTTTAGATAGCGTTTACATTTGTTTTTGAAAATTTTTTTTGTTACTTTTTCTCAATTCTAATAATAATTTTATTCATTCCAATCCTATCAGAATTGAGAATATTTTTAACGATTGATAATATTGTACGAAAAAAAAGACCCTAACCAAATGTTTGGTTAAAGCCCTTGCTTAAATTAAGCATCTTTATTTTCTTCTTCAGTTTCTTCGATGACTGTTTCAACAACTTCAACTGGAGCTTCTTCTTCTGTTTGAGTTGGTTGAGAACTTCTTACAGTCTTGATTGCACCACGTTCAAATTCTAAGTAAATACCTTCACAGTCTAAAGTAATTGTGCCTTTATCTTCGTTGACTTCACTGATTACACCGTATAAACCACCGATTGTTACAACTTCGTCGCCAGATTTCATGCTGTTTAACAACTCTTGACGTTCTTTTTGTTGTTTTCTTTGTGTACGAGTCATGAAAAACATCATCCCACCTAAAACAACAATCGGAAGTAATAAACTTGCCATTTGATTCATATTTCCACCTCTATTCTCTCTTGTCTACATAAAACACTTTAACAAATTTTATCTTAATACACTAGTTTTAATTCATTAATTTTAAAAATTCTTCGCATTTTTGTCATTAAAACCATATTCTTCAAAGAAAGCTTCACGGAATTCAAGTAAATTATCATCCATAATAGCTTGACGAACTTGACGCATCACATCATGTAAGAAGTATAAATTATGGTAACTTGTTAAACGTAAGCCAAATGTTTCATCGCATTTAATTAAGTGACGAATGTATGCACGGCTATAGTTACGACAAGTATAACAGTTACATTTTTCATCTAATGGTCGGAAATCATTTGTATATTTAGCATTCTTAACAACTAAGCGACCTTGACTTGTCATACATGTTCCATTACGTGCAATACGTGTTGGTAAGACACAGTCAAACATATCGACACCACGAATGACACCATCAATTAATGAGTCAGCAGTACCAACTCCCATTAAGTAACGTGGTTTATGATCTGGAATTAGTGGTGTTGTATATTCAAGCATCTCATTCATTTCTTTTTTAGTTTCACCAACAGACAAGCCACCAATTGAATAACCGGGGAAGTCCATCGCAACTAAATCACGTGCACTTTGTTGACGTAAATCTTTATAGCCAGCACCTTGAATAATACCAAATAAACCTTGTTGATCTGGTTTTTGATGTGCTTTTAACCCACGTTCGGCCCAACGAGACGTTCTTTCGATTGAGCGTTTTACATAGTCATGACTTTCGTAGAATGGTGGACATTCGTCAAAACTCATCATAATGTCTGGACCTAATTGGTTTTGGATTTGAATTGCTTTTTCTGGTGATAAAAACATTTTAGAACCATTTAAATGATTTTTAAAATGAACTCCTTTTTCCTCAATTTGACGCATATCCGCCAGTGACCAAACTTGGAATCCACCTGAGTCTGTTAAAATACCTTGGTCCCAGTTCATAAACTTATGAAGACCACCAGCCTCCTCAACAATATCTGCACCTGGACGTAACCAAAGGTGATAAGTGTTACTTAAAATAATACCTGAGCCCATTTCTTTTAATTCTTCCGGCGCCATTGTTTTTACTGTTGCAAGTGTGCCTACGGGCATAAACATTGGTGTAGGAAACGTGCCGTATGGGGTAATGATTTCACCTAATCGAGCACCTGTATGTTTTTCTGTTTTAATCAATCGATATTTAATAGCTGGTTCTGACATCTATGACCCTTCTTTCATTGTTTTTATTTGGTGTGATGCTTTTGCTTTATTTAATCCGGGGTTCGTGGTCAGAAATTCAGCACCAAGTCAATCCTGTAAATAAATCAAAAATCGATTTTTTTACAGGATTGCCTTGCTGTTCATTTCTAAGCGACCACTCACCCCCTTTATTTAATCTGGAATTCAAGTGCTGAGACTCGGCATTAAGTCCATCCATCTATTCAGACAAAAAACGTCTGATCACATGGATTACCTTACTGCTCGTCCCAAAACGCCCTTTCATTCACTTTATTTAACGAACATGGCGTCACCGAAGCTGAAGAAACGGTATTTTTCGTCTACGGCATGTTGGTATGCGTTTAGAACATTGTCTTTACCGGCAAAGGCACTGACTAGCATAATTAATGTTGATTTTGGCAAATGGAAATTTGTTGAAAAAGCATCAACTAATGTAAATTCATAGCCTGGTTTGATAAAAATATCAGTCCAACCACTATCGGCTTGAATGTCGCCACTGAATTTAGTTCCAATCGTTTCAAGCGTGCGAATTGATGTTGTACCTACCGCTACAATACGGCCACCTGCTGCTTTAATTGCTCGTAATTTCGCAGCTGATTCTTCGGATAATTCATAGAATTCACTATGCATCTCATGATTATCAACATCATCAACGCTCACTGGACGAAATGTTCCTAAACCTACATGTAAGGTTAAATAAACCAATTTAACCCCTTTAGCTTGAATCTTTTCTAATAATTCATTGGTAAAATGTAAGCCTGCTGTTGGTGCTGCAGCTGAACCATTTTCTTTCGCATACACTGTTTGATATCGCTCGTTATCTTGCAACGTTTCTTTAATATATGGTGGTAAAGGCATTTCACCTAACGACTCTAAAATCTCCAAAAAGACACCTTCATAGCTAAAATCAATCATTCGTCCACCGTGTTCAAGTTCTTCAACAACAGTCGCTTTTAAGCGTCCATCACCAAAAGAAATTTCTGTCCCAATTTTAGCACGTTTCGCTGGTTTAACTAAAGTTTCCCAACGATCGCCTTCAGTATTGGTTAATAATAGGACTTCTAAATGTCCGCCTGTTTCAGGTTTTTCACCATGCAGACGTGCTGGTAAAACGCGCGTATTGTTCATCACAAGTGCATCGCCCTCATGAAGTTCATCAATAATATCAAAAAAATATTTATCTTCAGTTTGACCTGTTTCTTTATCTAAAATTAACAAGCGAGACGTTGCTCTTTCTTTTAAGGGCGTCTGCGCAATTAATTCTTCTGGTAAATCAAAATCAAAATCTGATGTACTTAATGTCATCTCTTGTCACCTTTTCTTTTCAAGTCTTTCTGTTGTATTCTATCATCTTTAGTCCAAAATAAAAACATCTAGCCCTACTTTTCGTTAGCAGCTGTTTCAATCTCAACAAAGGAAAAGGAAGTGTGACTTTAAAAGTAAGCCATACTTCCTTAATTTCAAACAAACGGTGCTACAAAAATAGCTTCGGTAAAAATAAGCCGAACACTTAATTATAATCTCGTATGTATCTTTCATTAATTTGTCTTATTTTGTAGTTTGTCCTTCAAATCATTTGTGCTTGTCACACGGTCCATAAACTCTTTTGTTTTACCTTTTAAATCGTCACCCACGCCCGAACTGGCTACTTGATCGACAATTTTTGAAGTTTGAATTGCTACATCATGTAGCACATCTTTAGAATTCCCAACAAATTGATCAACTTTTCCTTCTGCTTTCAATTCATCGTTGCCTATAATCGAACCTGTTGCTTCTTTGACTTTGCCCTTAATGACTAAAGGATTTAAAGAAGGCTTGCGATTCTTCTTCCAAATCGCAAATGCTGCAACTGCTCCTAGAGAGCCTAAAATTAAACCTGTTTTTTTCATAATATGCATCGCCTTTCATGTGTTCGTTATACTATCCATTATAGCGAAACATTGACAAAAAGGCTCATCATAACCCTTATAAAGATTAATAAGTATTCCTTAAGTGTTATTTGGATTAATATATCCCAGATGATCATAGGCTAAATCCGTGACCATCCGACCACGTGGTGTACGTTTCAGAAAACCTTTTTGAATCAAATAAGGTTCATACATGTCTTCAACAGTTTCCATCTCTTCGCTTATATTAACCGCAATCGTTGAAAGCCCAACAGGACCTCCTTGATAAAGTTCAATCATTGTTTTTAATAATTTTTGATCAACATAATCGAGGCCTTTGTCATCGACTTGGAGTAGTTGAAGCGCTCGGTCAGCAATTTTAACATCAATCTGACCATTGCCTTCAACTTGTGCTACATCACGTACACGTTTTAGTAAACGATTGGCTATTCGAGGTGTCCCTCTCGAACGACGTGCAATTTCGAGTGCACCTAAATCTAAGATATCAGTCGCGAAGATTTCAGCTGAACGCAAAACAATCTCTTGTAAATCCGTTTCCTCGTAGTATTGCATATGCGAAATAATCCCAAAACGATCTCGCAAGGGAGCTGATAGCATTCCTGCCCGTGTTGTTGCCCCAATCAACGTGAATGGGGGTAAAGGAAAATGAACGGGATGCGCGGTTGGCCCTTGCCCCACAATAATATCGACATAAAAGTCTTCCATCGCAGAATAGAGTAATTCTTCAGCAACACGTGGTAAGCGATGAATCTCATCAATAAACAAGACATCGCCTGGCTCTAATTCATTAAGCATAGCGACTAAATCACCAGGTCGTTCAATTGCAGGGCCACTTGTCGTTTTAATTGAAACATTCATTTCATTCGCAATCACCATTGCCATCGTTGTTTTACCTAATCCCGGAGGACCATATAATAAAACATGGTCCAATGTTTCATTCCTTTGGCGTGCTGCTTGAATGTAGATAGAGAGTTCTTCTTTCACTTTATCCTGACCAATATATTGTGATAAATATTGCGGTCTCAATGATTTTTCAATCATTTCTTCATTTTCTTCGATTATCTCACTCGAAAGGATACGATTCTCTTCATCAGACATTTACAAGCCTCCTTATTTTTTCATTAATAATTTCAAGCCTTGGCGTAAATAATCATCCGTTGTAGCCAAGACTTCTTTTTCTAATTCCTTCGTGATGCGCTTCAATTCTCGCTCAGTATAACCTAACGCTCTTAGTGCTTCAAGTGCTTCATTTAGCGTACTTTGCGTTGATTGATTAAAGAGTGTTTCCTGTTTTCCTGCAGCAGCTACCGCATCCGGACTCATTTCAAGACCATCAAGTTTTCCTTGCAAATCAAGCACAATTTGGCGTGCTGTTTTTTTACCAACACCTGGAAACTTCGTCAAGTAAGCATCATCATTTGTTTCAATCGCATAAACAAGACCGCCGTGGTCATCAGAAGCCATGATTGCTAGACCACTCTTAGGCCCAATGCCCGACACACTAATCAACTTCAAAAAGAGTTCTTTTTCTTCTAAAGATCCAAAACCATAGAGTAACTGCGTATCCTCACGCACCACTTGATGAAGATAGACCAGAACTTCTTTTTGAAAATAACTAGAATATTTAAATGGATTAGCTACCGCAATTTTGTAACCAACCTGATTCACTTCTAAAACAATGTAATAAGGACTCACAAAAGTGATAATCCCTTTCATATATTCGTACACACCATTACCTCCGTACACATGTTCCCTAAATTATAACATAGAATAACCCGGTGGTGAAGAAAGCGTTTTGGAGTGAGCAGTAAGATAAGCGGATGAAGCTGACGGTTTGTGTCAAATTCAGGCGATTAGCTTAATGCCGAACTCCAGCTTTCTGAACCCCGTCAATAACCCGGTGGTGAAGCTCAGCTCACTGAACCCCGTTACCCAAGGTGATTTTTGGAGCGTTTAGAGGTAAGTCACAAGCCAATCTTGCGAATAAATTGGTTGATAATTTAATCGCAAGATTGGCTTGTGACCGAACCTCTGCTCCAAAAATCCCGGCTATCTCAAGTGGTGAAGCCGGCGCCTTGTTGTGAACATTACGCCCTACTATCACCAAACCATTCATCTCGTAGAATTCCATAACGAATCGAATCATAGTACCGGCCATTATAATAACGAACTTGACGCATTTGCCCTTCTTTAGTCATACCTAACTTTTCACCAACTGACATCATGCCAATATTGCCCGACCACGTTGTAAAACCAATTCTTGGTAGATATTTAAAATGATTGAACAAATAATTTAACCATAATTTAAAACACACCGTTCCGATTCCTTTGCCCCAATAAGTAGAATCATATAAACAAATCCCCATCTCTAACCAATGTTTAAGCTCACCATCATCCCAATATGAAAAAACTTGACCGACAACCTCTTGATCCACTTCAATCACTGCCATCATCTCAGAAGCGACAAAATTTTCTAATGCCACCGCTTGGTAGTGTTCAAATGTCATCACAGGTTCATTAAAATATGGTCCATTCCATTTTCTCCACTCTAAATCTTTTTGATAGGCTAACTCCCACAAAAGATAAATATCTTGCTCAGTATAAGGACGTAGCTTTACTTTTACCATGATAAATTCCTCCTTATAGGACTTAATAGCATTCTTTACTTTTTCTTAAAAAATTAATCATAAAACTAGACCAGTTTGGACACATTTTATTCATATTTCTTAGCTATTATATGTGTATACCAACAAAACAACCCTAACAAACTTTTCATTTTATTTACTCCTCCAAAGTAAATAAACAACTCCTTTTTTGACCTAAGTTCATCGCTTAGGTTTTTTTTTATGCCCTGAAAGATAAAAAGCCTAATCTTCAGTTATGACCTTTGATGAAGATTAGGCTTTTCATTATTTAAACAAGGTTAGGTACGGACCATATCCTTCTTGTCTCATCTCCCGAACAGGTACAAAGCGTAAGGCTGCACCATTAATACAGTAACGCAACCCTCCTTGATCAGCCGGACCATCGGTAAAGACATGACCCAAATGAGAATTCGCTGATTGGCTACGGACTTCAACTCGTGCACGACTCAAACTTAAATCTTCTAACTCTTTTAAAATCGCAATCGGTTTAGTAAAAGAAGGCCATCCACATCCCGCATCATATTTATCTTTTGAAGAGAATAAAGGTTCACCACTTACGATATCGACATAAATGCCCTCTTCAAACATACGATCATATTCACTCGAAAATGGATGTTCAGTCCCATTTTCTTGCGTTACTTGATATTGTAATGGCGTTAAACGTTGACGTAGCTCTTGTTCTGTTGGTTTCATTTTGAGTCCTCCTCAATTAATGTGCATCTTGAACACGTTTGAATAATCGTTCCATCTCATAATTTGTAAAATGAATTAAAACAGGACGTCCATGTGGACAGTTATACGGATTCTCGCATTTTGCTAAATCGACTAATAATTGGCGCGCTTGCGGTTCATCGAGATGATGATTGGCTTTAATTGATTTTTTACAGCTCATCATAATAGCCGTACTTTCTCTAAAGGCCGCAACACTCACCTGACCATTTTCTAATACCAAATCAATCATCTCACGAATAATACTCTCTTCTTCACCACGAGGATACCAAGTTGGATGTTGACGAACAATAAAACTGCGTGAGCCAAAAGCTTCTAAGAAAATGCCTACTTGTTCTAAAATTTCCAATTGCTCTTTTATTTTCATAAAATCATCAATAGTATATTCCAATACTAATGGTAAAAGTAATTCTTGATAATCATCTGTTACTTCACCTATTTTTTGGCGGTAATACTCATACTTAATTCTTTCCTGAGCCGCATGTTGATCAACGATGTATAATCCCTTTTCACTTTGAGCAAATAAATAAGTCCCATGCATTTGACCAAAATACTCAAGTGTTGGAAATGCTTCAAGAGGAGCAACACGCTCAGGCGGTTCAGCTGTCACTAATTCGTCGACTGCCAAATCAATCTCTGGTTCTAATGACGTAATCGTATCAACAGATTCAGTGTTTAGACTTCGGTTAGGTTGCGATTCAGACACCGTCGGATTAACAAAAAAGTCACCCGTTTGAGGATCATAATTTAAATTCGTTTCAGTGTTCGTTGTAAACGGCACTTGTTGTTCTTGTCCTTGCAGTTTATTCTCTGGCTGTAATGATAATTGTTCCACACGTTCTTCTGCTTGTATTTTTTGACGATACGCACTAGAATCACCCACACCAGGAATTAAGTTTTCTTTAGCTAACGTCTCGCTAATAGCCTTACTAATAAGTTGCATCAATTCTTGTTCCTTACTCAAACGAACTTCTTGTTTTGTCGGATGAACATTAACATCCACAAGTAATGGATCCATCTCAATATGTAACACAACGAGTGGGAAACGACCCACCATTAATTTAGAACCATATCCTGTGACAATTGCTTTATTTAAAATAAAATTACGAATATAACGACCATTAATGATTATAGATAGATAATTGCGACTCGCTCGTGTCACTTCAGGTAACGAAATATAGCCACTTATTTTAAAATCTAAATCTTCACCTGAAATAGGTAACATCTTCTTCGCCGTTGCTACCCCGTAAATACCCGCAATCGTTTGACGTAAATCACCACTACCGCTTGTCACAGTCATACGATTACCATCATGCATTAAACGAAAGGCAATATCAGGGTGACTCATCGCTAAACGATTAACAATGTCACCAATATTCGCTAATTCTGTTTGCAATGTTTTCACATATTTAAGCCGTGCTGGTGTATTAAAGAATAAATCCTCGACTGAAATATTGGTTCCTTTTCTTAACGAATGAGGTTGGTTTTTCTCAACTTGGCCTCCTTCTAAATAAAGAGCGGTTCCCTGTCCAGTACCAGTCGATGTTTCAATGGTAATTTTCGAAACAGAAGCAATACTAGGTAAGGCTTCACCTCGAAATCCCAGTGAACGAATTCTAAATAAATCATCACGTGTATGAATTTTACTTGTCGCATGTCGCTTAAATGCATTTAAGACATCACCCGGTCCAATTCCATCGCCATTGTCAATAACTTGAATTTTACGTAAACCTGCTTCTTCAAGAAAAATATCAATTTGGGTACTATTGGCATCAATCGCATTCTCAACTAATTCTTTAACCACTGATGCCGGGCGCTCTACTACCTCACCTGCTGCAATCTGGTTGGCTAAAGTTGTTGAAAGTTCTAAAATTTCTGCCATTCGTTTCACTCCCTTACTCTTTTGTTAATGTCATTTGTAAATCATAAAGAACCGTCATTGCTTCCATCGGTGTCATGGTCATCAAATTAACTTCTTTTAATTTTGCTAGGACTTGATTATCCTGGGCCGAGGTTTCACCAAATAACGACAATTGATCTGGTTCAGCTAATGTAGGAGCTATCTCTGTTTCAGCAACAGCTAACATCTCTTTCAGTAGTGGTTCTTCTCCAAAAACAGTTTTAACAGGATTGTCTTCTAACGAAGCTAAAATCAACGTCGCACGTTTTAATAGTTCATCTGGTAAGCCCGCCAATTTAGCCACATGAATCCCATAACTTTTATCAGCTGCTCCATCCATCATCTTATGTAAAAAGACAACTTCTCCATCTTGTTCAACAGCACCCACATGGGTATTTTTAAGCCCACTCAACGTGGTTTCTAAAGCTGTAATTTCATGATAATGGGTTGAAAAGAGCGTTTTCGCCTTAACATACTCATGGATGTGTTCGATGATTGCTTGAGCCAACGCCATCCCATCATAGGTTGCTGTTCCACGTCCCAACTCATCAAATAAAATTAAACTATCTGGCGTAGCATACTGCAACGCTTGATTCGCTTCCATCATTTCCACCATAAAGGTACTTTGACCAGAAATTAAATCATCTGATGCTCCAATTCGTGTAAAAATCTGATCAAAAATAGGTAATATTGCCGCTTCAGCAGGTACAAAGCAACCCATCTGCGCCATCACAACAATTAATGCCAATTGACGCATATAAGTACTCTTACCTGACATATTCGGCCCTGTAATAAGTAAAATATCTGTCTCCGGATCCATTAAGACGGAGTTCGGTACATATTCTTTCGCACCCACTACTTTTTCAACAACTGGATGACGGCCTTCAATTAATTCTAGACGATGGCTCCCCTTAGTCAATTCTGGTCTCACATAATGATAGCGTTCACTGACAGACGCAAAACTTTGCAAAACATCCAGTGAAGCAACAGCTTTCGCTACACGTTGCAGCGTTTGAATTTGCTCCTTAATTTGATCACGAACACCGATAAATAATTCGTATTCCAAATCTTGCGATTTTTCTTCTGCTTCAAGTAGCAGTGCTTCTTTTTCTTTTAATTCTGGCGTGACATAGCGTTCAGCATTCGCTAAGGTTTGTTTACGTTCATAGCGACCTTCAGGTAACGCGCCGATATTACTTTTTGTGACTTCGATAAAGTAACCAAACACGCGATTAAATTTAATTTTCAAATTTTTAATACCTGTGATTTCGCGTTCTTTTGCTTCTAACTCTGCTAACCATTGCTTTCCATTATGCATCGCTTCCCGATACTGATCTAAACGTTCATGATAACCATCACGAATGACTTGCCCTTCAGTAATCGATAACGGTGCTTCCTCATGAATTGCCCGACCAATTAAATCCGATACTTCTGCAACTGGATCTAAGTCCGCCAATAAACTTTGCCATTGACCTTCATCAATTCCTGATAAAATTGCATGAATATACGGCATTTGGTCTAAAGACTGCTTTAATTGCAACAAATCACGGCCATTGGCACTTCCCAATGACACACGTCCAACTAGACGTTCTAAATCATAAACTTTTTTCAAATAGTCTTTAATATCCATGCGTTCAAAGTAAGCCGTCAAAAGACTCTCAACTCGGTCTTGGCGCTCTTGAATCAAGCGTTCTTGAATTAAAGGACGATCGAGCCATTGTTTCAGCAAACGACCACCCATCGCCGTATTCGTTTCATCCAATAACCATAATAATGTGCCTTGTTTCTCACCCGTTCGAATTGAACGTGATAGTTCTAAGTTGTATTTAGAATAATAATCCATTTTTAAGAAATGACTTGGTTCATACGCAATCGCTGGTTGAATATGACCCAATGAACGTTTTTGCGTCCGATCTAGATACGCTAACAAAACTAATGTTGCTTTTTTTGCTAATGAATCTGTTAAATCTGCCGTCAAATAACTAAGCTCTGCGTTTTGATCAATCTCAATTTGTTCTGACACTAAAATATGACGCGTCTCAAATTGCTGTGTTAATGCATCCGGGATGCCACTTCCTAGCACAATCTCTTTCGTTTGCAGACTGCTGCACTCGTTTAGGACACTTTCCTCATCTTGCAAACGGCTTGCTTTAAGCTCACCAGTACTTAAATCTGTATAAGCAAAGCCAAAACCTGTTTCTTCAACAATTAAAGCCGTCAGATAATTATTTTCTTTTGCAGCTACTTCTTTACCATCAACTTTTGTACCTGGTGTAATCAATTGGACCACTTCCCGTTTAACCATGCCTTTGGTTAATTTTGGGTCCTCCACTTGCTCACAAATTGCTACTTTATAACCTTTTTCAATTAAAATATCGATATAACCTTGTGCCGAATGATGTGGCACGCCACACATTGGAATCGGATCATCTGCATTTTTATTACGACACGTTAAAGTTAACTCTAAAATTTGCGCCGCTTTTTCAGCATCGTCGTAAAACATCTCATAAAAATCACCTAAACGGTAAAATAAAAAGGCATCTGGATATTGTTCTTTGATTCCGAAATACTGCACCATCATTGGTGTATGTTTTGTTTTTTGAGGCACGCTACCCATCCTTTCTACTGTTCGTTTGTTTTATGCTCTTCTAGTCGTTGATTAAATTCATGTTCTAAGACATGCGTTAAATGTTGTAAAATATCATTTGCTTCAATTAATTTCTCACGATATACGATGACAAGTGGATGTTCATCAAATTCTTTTTGTTTTTGGTTTGCCAAACGAATCGCTTCTTGTTCAGCTTGTGGTTTATCATAATGAGCAAAATTGACCGCATCTTTTTGATGTTGCTTAATATCTTCAACTAATTGACGTAACACTTCGTTTTTTTCGATCTTCAGGGCAATTTTTTGATAATCTTGAATGGCTTCATGTTGCTGCACATTTTGCAATAACTGATCCATTGCTACCTGAAGCTCTGGACTATATTCTGCTCGGCGTTTTTCTTCTTGATTTTCCATCTCGTTGTCCTCTTCTTCTATTCTCGGAAAGGATGATCGGCATTAATGACTGCCGCCTCAATTTTTTTAGCTTTACCCGTCTTGTCATCAATTTCAATCACACAATATGACAATTGTTCGCGACCTTCTGTCACCACTTCAAAACGATGTGGCAGTGCCGTTCTAAATTTATCAATGACTGCTTCTTTTTGCATCCCTAAAATACCATCATAAGGACCTGTCATGCCGACATCTGTTAAATGAGCCGTGCCTTGTGGTAAAATACGTGCATCATTGGTTTGAACGTGCGTATGTGTGCCAATTACGGCTGATACTTTGCCATCCAAATACCATGACATGGCTAATTTTTCACTCGTTGTTTCACCATGAAAATCAACAAATACTAATGGCGTGCGTGCATGAGCTTCAACTAACAATTCGTCCATTTTAGCAAAAGGATCATCCAAAGCCACCATAAAACTTCGTGCTTGTAAATTAATCACAGCTAGTTCAACTTGATTGACTTTAACAAAGACCATACCTTGTCCTGGCGTAGTTGCATCTGGAAAATTAGCCGGTCGAACCATCTTTTTTGCTTTCCCAATAAATTCAAAAATTTGACGATTGTCCCACGCATGATTACCTAATGTGACAACATCGGCTCCATCTTGTAAAAATTTTTTATATATTTTTTCTGTAATTCCTCGACCTGAGGCAGAATTTTCTCCGTTCACAATCGTCACCTGCGGACGATACTTTTTCTTTAATTTTGGTAAATAATAAGAGATCGCATCGCGACCCACTGATCCAACAACATCTCCAACAAATAATATTTGCATGAATTGGCCTCTTTTCTAATTTAACTACTTCTTTCATTTTAACAAGTTTTATCCGCAAATTAAAGTCATCCGATTAGTCAGAACGCTTAATTAAGCGATTATTGTCTAAGATATGTTAAAATAAATTGAAAATCAATACAATAATAGGAGCGAAACAAAAAATGCGCAAACTTGTGATTTTTGGTGGAAGTGGGTATATTGGACAAGCAGTCTGTCAAGAAGCATTAGCACAAGGTTTTATAGTTTATAGTATCTCGAAACACGGTAAACCGACAAAACAAGCAGATTGGATGCATCATCCTAGCATGACATGGCTCCAAGCAGATATTCTCCAAAATTTCGCTTGGCAAACGCAAATTCCCAAAGATGCTTCCTACCTTAATTTAATTGGTATTTTATTTGAATCAAAAAATAAAACGTACACTGATTTAATTGTGGCAACCAACCATATTATTAGTCAATTTGCTGCCGATTGTAATCAAGTTTACTTCTTTTTATCTGCACAAATTGGGCCCAAAAAATATCTTGCTGCCAAACATCTCGCGGAGCAGGAACTACAAAAATTGAAAAACCCCATAATTGTCCTTCAATCAGGACTAGTTGTGAGCTCAATAAAAAAAGGGAGTCATCTTCAAGGGTGGATGATTCGTTGTGCAAGTTACCTGCCGTTCATTGGACCTTGGGCCAAAAAAGGCTATCCAATTGAACGAACCCTATTAGCAAAAAATATTCTCAAACTCATCATTAACAAGAAAACTGGAACTTACATGATGACCAAAGATAACTCATTAAAGGAGCTTTATTAGTATGCATATTTTAATTACAGCCGGTGGTACTGATGAAAAAATCGATGACGTTCGTAAAATTACCAACCAAGCGACCGGACGCCTTGGTAAAGTGATTGCTGAAAGACTACAACATGAACAAGTAACCATCCACTATGTTTATGGACCAAATGCCGTATTACCCAAATCACCAGCAAACGGAACTTTACTGTTTTATCCAATCCAATCTGTTAATGATCTGTATCATCAAATGGAACAGCTGTTAACCACTAAAAAAATAGATTACGTCATTCACAGCATGGCGGTTAGCGATTACTACGTAAAAAATTCTATTGCTAGTGAGCAGTTAGCTCACATGATCGCTACTCAAATTGATCATCATGCAGTAGAATCATTGGAGCAACAAATCGACACTATTTTAAAAACAAATCATTTTTATCCGGAACAAACGGATAAAAAACTAAGTTCAGATACGGAGCAACTCTTCATTCGACTTAATAAGGCGCCAAAAGTTATTCAATCAATCAAAAAATGGCAACCCGCAACAACATTGATTGGCTTTAAATTACTTGTTGGTGTTTCAGAAGAACATTTAACGCAAGTTGCACTACAAAGTATCCAAAAAAATCAAGCTGATTTAATCCTTGCGAATGACTTAGAAAAAATCAATGACACCGAACATCATGCAATCCTTGTCGATCCAACTGGCATCATCGAGAGATTCGAAACTAGACAAGACATTGCATCCGGTTTACAATCACTTATACACGCAAATCTTGCATAGAGGAGAATAGATATGAAAACTGTTTTATTAGGTGTTTCGGCTAGTATTTCAGCCTACAAAGCAGCTGACTTGATTAGTCAATTAAAAAAACATGATCTTAATGTTGAAGTGATCATGACACAAAATAGCACCAAGATCATTCCACCATTAACTTTACAAGTTCTTTCAAAGAACAGTGTCCATCTTGACGTCATGACTGAAGCGGTGCCAACAGATATTAATCATATTGATTTAGTTAAACGTGCTGATTTATTTATTATTGCACCGGCAACCGCTAATATTATTGGTAAAATTGCCAATGGTATTGCTGATGATATGCTCTCAACCACGGCACTTGCTGTCCATGATATGCCTTTACTGATTGCACCTGCTATGAATACGTATATGTACGCACATCCAGCAGTACAAGCAAATCTTGAAAGATTACAGCGTTTTGGCTACAACATCATCGAACCTAAGATAAGTCTATTAGCTTGTGGTGATTACGGAAAAGGTGCCTTAGCTGATGTTGATCAAATTGTCGCAACGATTCTAACGACACTAAATCTTAATAAAAAGGAGGAACAAGATTGAAAACCAAACAATCCGTTTTAGCGGCAATGTTTTTTGCAATCATGCTTTTATTTGCCCTGACACCGCTTGGCTTTATTCAAATTGGACCAATCAAAGCTACGTTATTACACATTCCTGTCATTATAGGCTCCATTATATTAGGACCTAAAATTGGTGGTTTTCTTGGATTTTCATTTGGATTATTCAGTTTAGTGACAAACACAATGACTCCTTCACCACTTTCTTTCGTCTTTTCTCCTTTTTATCCAGTCTATGGTACTGATCATGGGAGTTTGTGGGCTTTAGTCATTGTCTTTGTACCACGTATCTTAGTGGGCATCCTACCTTTCTTTATTTATCACTTCTTGCAACGAAAATTCGGAAACAAAAAAGACAAACTCTCATTATTCATGACCGGGCTTACTGGCTCATTAATTAATACTATTTTAGTGATGAACTTAATTTTCTTTCTTTTCCAAGGTGCTTACGCAAATCTACAAGGAGTCCCTGCCGGCTTAGCACTTTATAAAGCCATTTTAATGATTATCTTGATAAATGGCGTCCCTGAAGCTTTAATTGCCGGTATCGCGACAAGCGCTGTTACAAAAGTCCTGCTTAAGTTGGAGCATAAAAATAATGCTTAAGACTGATGTCAAACTTTGAATACTTCAGTATACTTAATGCATAAGTTAAGAACAGCTCAACTGACTTAACACTTAAAACTCCAAGTATTTATAAGCTTACGACAACTATTTTACCCAAATAGAAAACAGCTCTCTTATATTCCTTCACGGATATAGGAGAGCTGTTTTTTTGATCTAATCTCTTGGTAAAAATAATGCTGGGCTTTTCTTCATTAATAAAATCATCGCAATAATGGTCACAATTCCTGTTAAGATAGCATTAGTACCATTTATCAAAAGCGAATAGGCAACTGGTGATAATCCTGCGATCGCATATTGCCCCCAGAATACAAAGCCGGCAATAAAATGGAAAATATAACGGGCAAGTGTACCGAGCAGGACTGCTTGTACTAAATAGAAGTATAATTGTTTAGCTTTATCATTTTGCAAAGCTGTTTTAATTTTTGAACTGTAAACCCCAGCCAATCCAGCTGCTAAATAAGCAAATACATATTCAATTAAGGCTTGAGGTATTGATAAAATCGTGACTTTACCTAACAGAAAATGTAGGAGCCCCCACGAAAGGCCAGCCACTAGTCCTGGGCCTAAACCACGTCTTAAAGCAAATAATACTAAGGCAATCATACCTAAAGAAACCGAAAAACCAGGGCCAAATTTTACTGGCACAAATGATAAAACCATTGCAAGTGAAGCTGCAATTGCACCTTCAATCCAAATTTTTGTTAATGATGATGACATAAAAAAATCCCCCTTTTATTTTTATTTAGAAATCAAAAATAAAGAGGAATGTTAAATCATTCCATCACAATCCCTACGCTCGTCCTAACGAGATCAGGTTGGAGGGTTTAGAACCTTTACGTTCATTCTCAGCCGGTTAAAGCTCCCCTTTATGATGATGACTAAATTTTATTTTCACTGTCAGCGCCCATTATTGCATTGAAAGCGCTAAATGTCAAACTGAGAACTTAGCACAAGTTGCACCTTCGTTCACACTTCCTTATAATATGAACCAGATACGTTAGGAGGTTAACGATGAAACAAATGTCAAAGCAAAAATTATTCGGAGCCATTTTTTTACTCGCTATTGCTAGTATTTTAACGTTCTGCTCCTTGAACTACTCACTTTATCAGCAAACGATCGCCACTGTTCAAACAGTGCAAACAAAGCAAATAGACGAAAAAAACGATGCTCATTCAAATACGGAAAAGCACTTTTCTCAAAAGTTAGAACTGCTAATTAAAAACGGGACGAAAAAGGGACAAATCATTCAGACTGATTATCAATACTCAGAATCTCAAATCACACATCAAAAAATCAATAAGAATGATGTCCTATTTGTAAAACTATCTGAATCAGATCTCACAATAATCGACTTTAAACGTGATACCCTCTTAATAGTTTTAACCTTTAGTTTTATGATTTTATTATTACTCGTTGCCCACACTAGTGGCATTAGAATGTTCACAAGTACGGTCATCAACGGCATTATTCTAACAGGGATACTACTAACATCTGAAAAATTAGCGGATGGATTATTACTCCCAATCTTTATTGTAATGATTCCTTTAATGATTGCTTTAAGTATGATCATCTCAAATGGATATCATTCAAAAACAAAAGTCACTATTTTAACCAGTATCATTTGCACCTACGCAACTTTTTTCGTAGGCTGGTTAGTCATCACACTATTAAATCATCGTGGTTTACATTATGAAGAGATGGAACTTGTAACAAGGCCACCACACCTCATTTTCTTGACCAGTTTACTCATTGGGTCTCTTGGAGGTGTGATGGATATTGCGATGACAATCTCATCCGCTCTTTTTGAAATCAAAGAACAAAAACCACTGATTTCAAAGAAAGAACTTACACAAGCTGGACAAACAATTGGACAAGAAATATTAGGGCCAATGACAAATATCATGGTTTTTTCTTATTTAAGTGGCGCAATTCCTTTGATTATTATCTTTTTGAAAAACAATATGTCCTTCACTTACACCTTTTCAATTACACTATCCCTTGAAATCACACGTGCTCTCGTTGGCTGTATAGGTATCATCTTGACGATTCCACTCACGATTTATGTATTAACTACAATAATTGAACTATAAGGAGGATTCAGTAATGACCGTTAATTTTGCACTCCTCGTTGTTTTCACAGCTTTAATGTATAAAATTGGCGGAGCACGTGGTATCAGTGCTCTCTGTGCACTCGCTATCAATATCTTTATTATGTTTGTTAGTGTGATCTTGATTCGTAAAGGTTATTCCGTTTTAGCGCTAACTTTTATAACGAGTTTAGCGATTAGTAGCATTAATCTATTTTTCATCAATGGTGTTTCAAAAAACACCAAAGTTGCTTTTATAAGTAGTACTTTTGTAACAGCATTACTTGTCGGACTACTTTTCTTTGCTGTTTATAAAATGCATTTACAGGGTTTACCACTCGAGGAATTAACCGAAATGGATATATACTCTTTAGAAATTGGCACCTCTTATATTTCGATTAGTGTCGCTGTCCTCATTATGAGCGTTATCGGGGCTGTTAATGATGTCGCCATCTCTATAACATCTGCCATGGATGAAGTGAAAAGAAATGCTCCAGAACTAACAAATACACAATGGTACAATTCTGGAATCACTATTGGGAAAGACGTCCTAAGTGCAACACTTAACACACTTATTTTCACCATCGTCGGTGGGCAGCTTGCTGTTTTAATGTGGATTTCTGACCTCAATTACTCGTTCGTACAATTAATTAATAGCAAACTGATTGTGACAGAGTGGGTGAGCCTCCTCATTAGTGGCATTAGCATCACCTTAACTGTGCCAATCACAACCAAATTAATGACCTATACAAAAACGCCAAAAAAGACTTGATATGTGTGTTCCATATCAAGTCTTTTATTATAAATTTTAATCGTCACTACCTGTTAACTCTTCGATATGACGGCTTAATAATGCATAAGCTTTCACTCGATTGTACACATCTTCGCCCATCTTATATTTTCTAGAGAATAATTTCGGTGGTGTCACCATTTCATCTAGATTGCGATAGAAGCGTCCGAAACGACGAACTTTTGGCTCTGCCCATTTTTTGAATTCTTTTTGTTCTTCAGTTTCAAATTCAGCATTGTCCCAACGATCCTTGAAGACATCTAATTGATCTTCATAAACTTCATAGATTTCTTGCGCAACTTTGACACGTTTCGTGCTGTCTAAGTCATCTAATAAATCATCAATTTCATCTTCAATACCATCAGAATGATATTCTAAGATATCGTCGACTTCATCGTATCCATAATCATAGTCATAATCGTAGTCATAATCATAGTCATAATCATAATCATAGTCGTAATCATAATCGTAGTCATAGTCATAATCATAGTCATAATCGTAACTATCATCATCATCGTAATCATCATAGTCATCGTAATCATCTTGTACTTCTTCTTTTGGTGCTGGTTGTTCTTTAACCGGAACTTGAGGGACTTCTTGTTGGACAGGTTGTTGAACAACTTGTTCTACAACAGGTTCTGGTTCCACTTGAACTTGTGGTTGGACCGCTACTTGAGGTGTAGGCGGTACAACTGGTGCTTCAGGAATCACCGGTGCCACATTTTGTTGTGGCATTTGAACAGATGATAGATATGATGGTTCAATACTATCAAAACTTGTTAGTGATGTATGGTATAGCGATGGATCTTCAGTATTTAAATGTTCCATTGTTTGTTGACGTGAAAGTTTTTGATTCAAACGTTTCAATGTTGTCAATTCTTCTTCATACTTCATAGTTTGTTGACGTGCTTTACGATAGTTTTCTTCTAACTGTTCATAATTATTACGCCAGCTTGTTTGCGTTTCTTTTTGAGTTCTTAACATACTGTTTACAAGTTCTTGTTGTTGCGTCAAACGATCCGATAATTGTTCGATTTCTTTTTGTTTTTCAAAAACAAATGTTGAACTTTCTTGTTGAGCTTGTAATTTTGCTTGTTTTTTCTCTTGTTCTAACCAATCTAAGCGCTCTTGCCATTTACTTTGAAGTTGTTGTTTTTCCAATTTAGACTCGCGTAATTCGCCTTCCAAATCGTTAATTTTACTGCGTAACTTCAATTGTTCAGCTTGATAGCCAGATTCGCCTTTTTGTTGACGTTTAATTTCAATTTCCAATGCTTCTTTATCATTCATTAGAGCTTGAATGGTAGCACGTGTTTCAGTTTCAAATAATTTTTTCTCTGTTTCAAGTTGTTTCACTTTTGTCAATTGACGTGAAACCTGTTGATTTGCAGCATTCAATTCTGATTTTAATTGATCCAACAATGCTTGACTTTGTTCAAAAGCACTTTGAATTTCTTTATTTTCAGAAGATAAATGACTCACTTCATTTCTTAATTGAAGAATTTCATTTTGACTAATTTGTCTTTCTTGTTGAAGTTTCAAATCATTTTCTTGATAGTGAATAATATTATTCTTAAGGTTATTATTTTCAGCCGTTAATTGGTCCAACTGAACTGAAAAGTTTTGTTGCAATTGTTGATAATCAGCTTTTAAACTTTCCATATATTGTTCTTGTGTTGATAATTTATATTGTAATTGTTGAACAGCATTTTCACGTTGATACAATTGTTCTTCAACTTTATTCAATTGGAATAATAAATCATCCACATCAGTTAATTTCATTTTACTCAATTGAGATTGTAATTTTTGTAATTCTGCTTGCGTTGAATCCGCCTTTTGTTTCATTTGATACTCTGAATCTTGATATCTTCCGATTGTTGAGCGCAATTCACCTGTTTCAGTCATCAATTGACGGTAACTCGTTTCTTGCTGTGTTTTTTCATTTTGAAGACCAGTAATCGCAATTTCACGTTTTGCTAGTTCTTCGTCCATTTTTCGCATTTGTCTTAATAAATGCGAAATCTGTTCTTGTAATTCCTCTTTTTCACTAAGAACTGACTTTGGTTCAAGTGTAGTTGACATGGAGTCAAAATTTGTGTCCCTAAATTCATAAGGTTGATTAAATTGCGTCTCAGTCAATCGCTGTTTTTTACTTGTCTCATCAACTAGATTATTATTCAGTTGAGATTGTAATTCGTCAGTTTCTAATTGTAGTTTATCTAATTGATTTTTCCAATCTAAATCCATCTTTTTAAAGCCTCCATCTCAACCAGATTCATTACTTAAAATTTTATCTGATTTCTCATTTTTTACTCCACAATATATACATAAGCGGTCGTTAAACTAACTCCAATAGTTCAATTATTGAATAACAAACCAACCCTCTTATTTCTATTTTTATTCATCAAAATAACAGTAAACAAGTCTATTTTATCTTCAATCATATTAATGATACTCTTTTTTACTTAATATGTAAAGTTTATAAACAAACAAAAAAGACACCATTCAATAACGATGTCTATAAAAAACTTTTATTCATACGTGTCTAATTGATACAAATGTTGATAATAATGGTTCTCACGCTTCAATTCTGCTGGTTTTCCATCAATTTTTATTTTTCCATTTTCTAGAAAAATTACTCGATCTGCATGATCAATTCCAACTAAATGATGCGTAATCCAAATAATTGTTTTTCCTTTTAAGGTAACAAAGATTGTCTCTAATAATTTTTTTTCAGTGATCGGATCTAGTCCGATTGTCGGTTCATCAATGATAACAATTGGCACATTTTGTAGTAAAATTCTTGCAAGCGCTATCCGTTGCTGTTCGCCACCAGAGAATCGCTTGCCGTTTTCTTCAACTAACGTTTCCAGTCCTTCTGGTAAGCGATCAATTACTTCTTTTAAGCCTGCTAAACAAGCAGCATGATAAACTTCTTCATCCGTTGCTTCAAGGTTCCCTAAGCGAATATTATTTAGCATATTGGTGTTAAATAAATGTGGTTTTTGATTTAAGACACCAATAAATTCAGATTGACGTCCCACAAAATCATAAATTGACATCTCTCCAATTTCAATTGAGCCTTTTGTAGCTGTTAAATCGCCACGAAGTAATTGAGTCAGTGTTGTTTTTCCCATGCCACTCTTGCCTAGAATCGCCAAAATTTGACCTTCTGGAATTGTAAGAGAAAAATCGTTCAAAATAAAACGTTGTCCTTCATGATATTGAAAATTGACATCCTTAAATTGAATAATCGTATTTTTGGGACTAAGTAATTCTTCACCACTTTGGTTTACATTGTCTTCAATTCTTGGTAGTTGATCTAAGCGACGCACAGTATCCTCGTACATTGGTAATTCACGCATTGAATCACTGATTGGCGCAAAAGCATCAATCAATGGGAAGAAAGACAATACAAACGCTGCTATCCAATTCAACGCCGCTTGATTACCAAAACCAGCAAAATAATTTCCTGCCCAAACAAAAAGAGCGACCACGACTAAACCAAATAGAAACTGTTTAACCAGACTTTCAAAACGCGTATAACGATTTAAACGCTCATCTTCAGTTCTAACTTTTTGTTCTGCTGCATTATATTGCGTTAAAAACTCTCCTTCGCGACCACTATATTGCCAATCGCCAACTCCTAACACAGCATCTGTTAAATCGTTGTACAAAGTATGGCGTAACTCTTTACGACGATACACGCGCGCACGATTTACAGTTAACGATAACAATGGTAGAAAGATTAAAAAACTACTCATTAGAAGCAACATTATTAAAGCAAAAGGCAACGAGAAGAAACCTAGTGCAATCACGATTATTGTATATAATAAAAATGAAATAACGGTTGGGAAAATTGTCCGCAAGTATAGATTTTGAATATGATCAATATCCTCAGCTAACATTCCTAGTAGGCTGCCGCTTTGATAACCTTTAGTTTGTTTTTGCGTATCTTTTTCAAGCGCTTGGTACAATTTTAAACGGATATCCGAAGTCATCCTCAATACCCAGTTATGGCTACCTAAACGCTCAATATAACGAAAAGTAGGCCTTGCGATTCCGAATGCACGCGTTAAAACGATTGGCACATAGACTAAAAGAATACTTTCGGGTTTGGTAGCGGATTTACTAATTAAATAGCCTGAAGTAAACATTAATGCACCAGCAGAGAAGAAAGTTAGGACACCTAAAAATAAAACTAATGCTAATAATTTTTTGTACTTTTTAAAATACGGGCGCACCCAATAATCATTTTTTGAAAGTAGTAAATGTGATTGTTTCATTAGCCCTCTCCCTTCAGCTCATTAACGAAGGCCATGTAAGCACCTTGTTTCGCTCTTAATTCTGCATAAGTACCTTGTTCAACAATTCTACCTTCTTCCATCACAATGATATAGTCCATCTCACGCATCCAATGTAAACGATGTGTTGCAAAAAAGACTAAACGATTGTCAAAAAGTGGTAACATTGTTTCTTTAAGCTCAGCTTCTGTTTCAACATCCAAGTGAGCTGTTGGTTCATCAAATAATAAAATATTACGTTCATCATCTAAAAAGGCCCGTGCCAATGCAATTCTTTGGAATTGGCCACCACTTAAATTATGCCCGCCTTCACCAATAAGTGTCTCAATACCATTAGGAAGTTCGGCAACTAATTCAGTTAACCCCGCTCGTTCAATTGCTCGTTCTACCAACTCTAAGCTTGCATTAGGTTGATAAAATGAGACATTTTCTCGCAAACTAGCATGGAAAACATATGGATCCTGAGGGACATATAAGACTTTATCTTGCCAATCTTTTGAATTTAAATGAGAGACTTGTTGCTCGTTAATCATCATTGAAGGTGTTGTACTCTCTAGGAAACCGCCTAACAATTTAATCAATGTTGATTTACCCGATCCTGATAAACCGACGACGCCAATTTTTCCTGAGCCCTGCCACCTAAAATCAAGTTGATCTAGTGTCGGATGAGTTGCTGTTGAATCATACTTAACTGAAGTTTGCTTTAAAGTTAGTGAGTCTGACTCACGCCAATTTTTTTCTAGCGAAAGTCCTTCTTGTGCCACAAATTCTTCCTCATCTAAAATACTGAAAATTGATTTTAGCGTATTACCACCATCTAATGTTGCATGATAGTCACTCGAAAAGTCACGTAATGGTAAGAAGAAATCGGGAGCCAAAACTAAAACTGTTAAAGCTGGAGCAAGTAAAATGTCACCTTCCAATAATTTTAGACCTAAAAATACAGCAACAACTGCTACTGAAAGTGTTGTAAAAAAATCTAAAGCAAAAGTTGATAAAATGGCCACCTTCAATGTACTCATTGTCGCTTTACGATAGTCTTCGCTCACTTCAAAAACATTTTTTTCATAACGTTTACTTAGGCCTAGAAATTTTAATGTTTCAATGCCCCTTAAAGAATCTAAAAAATGATTACTTAAGCGTTGATAACCCTCATATTGGCGGTCTGCTTTAGCGCGTGCTGCGTAGCCTAAAATAATCATAAAAATAATGATAATTGGAAAAACTAAAAGTAAGACTACACCTGACCGAACATCTTCAAAAAAAACAAAAAGTAAAATCACCCAGGGGATGACCATCATGTTTGTTAATTTAGGCAAAATTAAGGTTAAATAATTTTCAATTTGAGCGACGCCCTCGATAGCCATTGTCACCATATTACCAGTACCCTGCTTTTGGACAAAATTAGGGCCTAGTCTAAATACTTTCGCTAACAATTCTTGCCTTAAAATTTTCGCTTGTTCGTAAGCATACGAATCTAAAAGTTTATCTCTCATAAAGATGAGTACTTGCCTTAAAAAGAAGCAAACAAAAAACAATACCACTCTCTTTAATTGAGAAGATACTGTTGCACCATTCCAAACTGCACTTATTCCTCTTGAGAGGAAATAGGCCTGTCCAATAATTAATAAAGCTTGCAGGATACCTAACCCTGCAAGCCCTATTAAGATTGGCCTAATTTTATTAATTCGAAATAATTTCTTATCAATCAATTAGGTCATCTCCTTATCTACTAACATGAATACGTTTTGAGAAGACGTAATAACTCCAGCCTTGGTAAGCCAAGACAAATGGTAAAATACAGATCGTTACAATAGTCATTGTTTTAAGTGTATATGGTGAGTTTGCAGCTTGTTCAATTAAAATGCTCATTGACGCATCGTTTGCAATCATCACTCGTGGAAATAGTCCATTAAAGATAAAGACAACAATGCCAACTAGAACTAATCCTGTCGCTAAGAAAGAAAGTAATTCCTTATCTTTATAGGCACCATACGCAGACAATCCTGCAAAGGCAACAATTAAAATTAAGATAATCAATGAACTTACAAATCTTAATTCAAAGAAATCAGTTTTAATGAAGGCAAGGATTGCAAAAACAATTAAACCAGCAAACAATACTGGATATAATTTTTTAGCCAAAGCTTGTGAACGTTCGCGAACATTACCAGCTGTTTTAAGACGAAGATAATTCAAACCATGCAAGAAACAAATTAATGTTACAGCAACTCCTCCAACAATTGAGAAGAGGTTGACATAGTCGCCAAAACCAGCTGTTAAAATATTTTTATTTTCAGCAATTGGCATACCTTGAATGACGTCAATAAAAATCATACCGAAAAAGAATGGCGGTAAAATACTACCCACAAACATTGTCCATTCCCAAATATTACGTTCACGCGCATTTTTAGCATGTGCTCTAAATTCGAATGAGACACCACGTAAAATCAAACCAACTAATACCATTAATAACATAATGTAGAATCCACTAAACAGTGTCGCATACCAGTGTGGAAATGATGCAAACATCGCACCACCTGCTGTAATCAACCACACTTCATTACCGTCCCAAACGGGTCCAATTGATTCAATGACTTGATCACGTTCACGTTTGTTACGCGCGATTAACTTAACTGCCATTCCAACACCAAAGTCAAATCCTTCTAAAAAGAAGAATCCTGAGAATAAAACACCAATGATGATAAACCATAAAAGTTCTAAGGTTGACATTTTAGAAAACCTCCTTCGCAAATGGATCGATACCATCTTTTTTAGCTTCAGATTGATCCACATAGTAAGGGCCTTTGGCTATAGCTCGTTTAGATTTTACAACCATTACAAAGCCTAAGACAGCGAATAAACCGAAGTAAATAATATTACTAAATAGTAAGTTTCCAGCTGTTACACCTGGAGATACACTATCTGCAATTGTAAACAGACCATATACAGTCCAAGGTGCACGCCCTAGTTCTGTAATCAACCAACCTGTTGTATTTGAAATGAATGGGAAGAAAATTCCTGCTGTAAACAGAATAAGCAGCCAATTCATTTTTTCTAATTTATTATTTTTCAGTAAGAACAAGCCGACCACAGCCATAAGTGCCATTAAAGTTCCAAAGCCAGCCATAAAACGGAAGCCCCAGAATAATGTTTTAACTGGTACATAATAGTCCATGTCCTTACCAAATTGTTTATCATGTTCTTTGTGTAAATCTTTATTTACATTGTCCATTCCTTTATAACTATCTTGTCCACCAAGTAAAGTCAGCAAATATGGCACTTCAATTGCCCAATCTGTTTTCTTATTCTTAGTATCAATTCCTGAAATAATCGTCCACGGAGCAGGAGATTCGGTATCTTCATAAATACCTTCCATTGCCGCAAATTTCATTGGATGATCTTTAGCAACCATGTTCATTTGATAGTGACCTGCACCCATAGTTAAGATTGAACCTACTAACCCTAAAATCAAACCAAATTTAATTGATTTTCTGAAGAACGGTAAATCTTTTTTCTTCATCATCATCCATGCTGAAGAACCTGCAATCACAAATCCTCCTGTTACAAGTGCACCAAAAATCACGTGTGGGAACTCTGCCCATAATTGATGATTTTTTAGTAAGCCTGAAAAACTAGTTAAAATGGCACGATTACCTTCAACGTCAATTTCGTAAGCCACTGGATTTTGCATAAATGCATTTGCTGCTAAAATCCATAGTGCTGAAATTGTTGAACCAATTGCAACTAACCAAATACAAAGCAAATGTAATTTTTTACTAAATTTGTCCCAACCAAACATCCATAAACCAATAAAAGTTGATTCAAGGAAAAAGGCCAACAACGCTTCAACCGCTAATGGTGCACCAAAAATATCTCCCATAAAACGAGAGTACTCAGACCAGTTCATTCCAAATTGAAACTCTTGAATAATCCCTGTTACAACACCAACAGCAAAACTTAGTAAAAAGATTTTGCTCCAAAACTTGGTCATATCTTTGTAGATTTCATCTTTTTTAACGACGTACAATGTTTCCATAATGGCAATAGCAATACCTAAACCAATTGATAATGGCACAAAGAAAAAGTGAAAAACTGTTGTCATACCAAATTGAAATCTAGCAAGTGATAAAATATCCATTGTATTTCCTCCTTTATTATTATATTAACAAACTAATTATACCCCAATCGGACTTCTGTTTCAAAAACTAATTAATAATTATCAGTTGATAATCATTATTGTTATTAGCGCATTGTCACAAACTCTTCCGCACTCGTTGGGTGGATCGCGACCGTATTATCAAAATCAGCTTTTGTTGCACCCATTTTGATTGCGACAGCAAAACCTTGTAACATTTCATCCATCCCTAAACCAATCCCGTGTAGACCAACAATTTTTTCATCCTTACCAATACAAACTAACTTCATCTCACATTTACCACGTTCTTCCGTAATCGCATAGTACATTGGTGTGAAGCGAGACGTGTAAATTTTAACCTCGTCACCGAATTCTTCACGCGCTTCTTTTTCCGTTAAACCAATTGTTCCGATTGTCGGATGAGAGAAAACGACCGTTGGGATATATTGATACTCTAGTTTTAAATCTGTTTGACCATTAAATAATCTTTCAGATAGGCGACGTCCAGCAGCAATCGCAACCGGTGTTAAATTCACTTTATCAATCACATCACCAACAGCATAAATACCTTTTTGTGTCGTATTTTGATAAGCATCAACTTTAATTGCACCACATTCAGTTAATTCGACTGTTGTTGCAGCTAAATTTAAATGATCGACAAAAGGTTCGCGGCCAATCGCCCAAATAATTTCTTCAACTACTAATTTTTGACCATTTTCAAAAGTTAGAACATAGCCATCAGTTTCTTTTTCAACTTTTTTAGGAATTGAATTTGAATGCATTTGTATACCTTGTTTCGTATACATCGAAACAACAGCTTCCGACAGCATCTCATCAAAACTACGCAAAACAGTTTCTTTCCGGTATGCTAAATGAGTCTCAACACCCAAGCCATTCATCACACCAGCAATTTCAACCGCAATATAGCCAGCACCAATGACTGCTACCGATTTAGGCAATGTTTCCATTTCAAAGAAACCATTTGAGTCTAAACCATATTGATTGCCTTCAATTTCCGGACGGACAATACGACCACCACTCGCAATCAAAATATGTGGTGCTTGATAAGTTTTTCCATTCACTTCTACTTCATGTTCGCCAACAAATTTTGCAAAACCTTTGATGACCGTCACGCCATTTGAATCTAAGCCATTTTGATATAGACCGTGCAAGCGATCAATATATGTGTCACGACGTTTTTTAAAACTCGTAAAGTCTTCGTTTACACCTTCTACCTCAAGTCCATATGCCGCTGCATCGCGAGTAATCATTTGCTTCATTTCTGCCGCTTGCCACATCACTTTTTTAGGCACACAACCCACATTGACACAGGTTCCACCTAATTCTTTTCCTTCAATAAGTAATACTTTAGCACCGTGCATTCCAGCGCGATTAGCTGAGGCAATCCCGCCGCTGCCACCGCCTATTACAATATAATCAAATAGTTGCACTATTAACACGCTCCCTATTATTTTTTCTTACGCATCATATCTCCAGGTTCTACTGGTTGTTCTACAGGCATTTTAACAATCATCATCGCATTTGGTGCTTTCTCAATTGCCTCATCATCTTCATTCCACATTTCAGTCAACGTCTGATTAAAATGTTTAAATCCAGGCCCATAAAATTCAACTTCATCACCTAAACGGAAATGATTACGTTGTTGAATGGTAGCAATTTTAGTCTCAGCATCATAAGCCAAGACTTCGCCAATAAATTTAAAGACTGGAATTTTACGACGCTTACCAAAAAGTTGTTCTTCCTCTGAAGGCGTTTGATAATAAAAACCTGTCGCTAACTCACGTTGCGCTACTTTCCACAATTCATCAATCCATTCTTGTTTGCAAACATAGTTTTCTGGATCTTCCATATAACTATCAACAGCGGCCTTATATACATTTGCTACCGTTGAAACATAGTGAATTGACTTCATGCGACCCTCAATTTTAAAGCTATCCACACCATTTTGAATCAAATCCGGGATATGCTCAATCATTGACATATCGACAGCACTCATTGAAAATGGTTCACTTACTTCACCCGTATCAGTTAAGCTACGCGCTTCCTCACCAAAAGGTAAGTCAAACAAACCATATTTCCAACGACAAGATTGTGAACAGCCGCCACGGTTAGCATCTCGTTGTGACATATGATTCGACAAAGTACAACGGCCAGAGTAAGAGATACACATCGCGCCATGGATAAAGGCTTCAATTTCAATATCAGTATTTTCTCTAATAACGGCAACCTCTTCCATTGAAACTTCACGACCCAATACAACGCGTTCAAGCCCTTCTTTTTTCCAAAATTCTAGTGTTTCAAAGTTAGTCGCTGATGATTGAGTTGATAAGTGAACAGGCAAGCCTGGCGCCTCTGTAATACAAATTTCAATCAATGCTGGGTCTGACACAATAACAGCATTGATGCCGACATCTCTTAACTGACGGAAAAATTCGCCAGCCCCTTTTGCATCTCCTTCATGTGTTACCATATTTGCAGCCACATGGATATGCGCACCATATTCGCGCGCAAAAGCCACGGCTTCTTCCATTTCTTCATAAGTAAAATTTCCAGCACGACTACGAAGTCCAAATGCATTTCCACCAATGTAAACAGCATCGGCACCATAACGAATTGCAACTTTTAATTTTTCCAAGGTACCAGCTGGTGCTAATATTTCTGGTCTTTTTAATGTTGTCATCTTGTATCTCCTATCTAATTTCATCCGGATTTAAATAATAAAATCCTTGATCGAGTCCTCTGTTTTTCGGATGTAAAGCATGAATTACTTCATTTGCTTTTTCAGCATCAACTACTGACCACTCATTATTCATAATTTTATTCTTGGCGATGATAAACTGCTCCGCAATCTTAACAAAATCATCACCTGGCGTATAAATACCATCTAATTTCCAAGTATTTAAGCCGACAGAATGCACTTCAGCTAACTCTAACATCATATTAATATCATTCGTTTGGAAAATATGTGTACCTTGACGATCCTCAAAAATTGAATAATGGCTATCTTCATCTTTAGGTTCCGTAATAAATAGATTTTGCTCTTTATCAACTGGTTGATCCGTTTTGATAAATGAAAAGTAATTTTCTAGCAACGGACGTTTCGATTGATGAATACAAGTTGCTCCATAAACTAAAAATTCAGTTGGAATCGTCGCATCACGACTTAATAATTCAAGCTCTTTAAAAGGAATTTCACGTGCTAAAACGGCTCCGCTTGCACCACGTTTCGCCCAAAAATTAATTTGACGCGAACTAGTCACAGTTGTCCCAGTATCATAAATATATGGTAAATGATAACCATCTCGTTGTAAGACAAAAATCACGCCTGCATCACCCACGATAATTTCATCGACACCAATTTCTTCAAGAAAAGCTAAATATTCAGGCATCCCTTCCATATCCTCAGGGTGCATAATCGCATTAACCGAGACACGTGCTTTCTTACCATATTCGTGAATTAACGTCACCAAATCATGCATTTCTTCTCGAGAAAAATAACGAGGTAAACGTAATCCGTATCGTTCTTCACCAAAATACAAGCCGTCGATACCCAAATCTAATAATTGTTTTGCTTGTTCAGTTGATTCTATTGTTGCAATAATTTCAATCACACTTAGTTTCCTCCAAATCATTCATTTCACATGTCCTTTGACATTCATAATCCTAACACAGCCTACCTTATTTATAAAGAATCTAATCTATTTTTATTAGACTTCCATCATAAGATAAACCCACGAATAATCAGGTATTTGATCATCCGCAGGTTTCAACTTATTATTAATGAATACTATTATAGATAGACTATTTAACAATTAATGTAATTTTACCTTTCGTTGCACCCAGAGTGACTTTGTCGCCAGATTTTATTTCCTGACTTAATAAAGCCTCACTCAATAAATCTTCCGCTTCTTTTTGCAAAGCACGACGAATTGGACGCGCACCATATTCTGGATCAAAGCCAACTTTACTAATCACTTCAATTGCAGCTGGTGTAAATTTCAGCGTAATGTCTTGTTCTTCCAGTCGTTTGACTAAAGAAACACTCATTAGTTTCACAATTTCATTGATTTCTTTCTTAGACAATGAATGGAAGACAATTGTTTCATCCACACGGTTTAAAAATTCAGGTCGGAACGATTTTTTCAATTCCTCTAAAATACGTTTTTTCATTGCATCATAGTTCTTAGTCTCATCAACTGAAGCAAAACCAACTGTTTTTTCATCACGTAAAGCCGTTGCACCAATATTTGACGTCATAATTAAAATTGTATTTTTAAAATCAACTTTACGACCTTTAGAGTCAGTCAGATGACCGTCATCTAAAACTTGTAATAATATATTGAAAACATCTGGATGAGCTTTTTCAACTTCATCTAAAAGAATCACTGAATAAGGTTTTTGACGAATCTTTTCAGTTAATTGACCACCTTCATCATAGCCAACATATCCTGGAGGAGACCCTACCAAACGACTCGTGCTATGTTTTTCCATAAATTCAGACATATCAATTCGAATTAAAGCATCTTCAGAACCAAACATGATTTCAGCAATTGTCTTAGCTAATTCTGTTTTACCAACACCTGTTGGTCCTAAGAACATAAATGAACCAATTGGTCGATTTGGATCTTTCAAACCACTTCGCGCACGGCGAATCGCTTTAGAAACAGCAACTACTGCTTCATCTTGTCCAATCACACGTTCATGCAAGGTTTTCTCTAAGTCTAATAAGCGTTCACTTTCTTTTTTAGCTAATTTATCTAGCGGAATACCCGTCCATTGGGCAACAATTGATGTAATCGCCTGTTCAGTCACTTGAATTTGTTTGCCACTCTCAGCTTCCTTATCAATCAAGCGGCGTAAACGGCGTACAGCTTCTTTTTCTTTTTTACGAATTGCAGCTGCACTCATAAAATCTTGATCTAGAATAGCTTGTTCTTTCTCATCAGTTAATCTCGCTAATTTTTGTTTTTGGATTGAAATGGGTGTCTCTTGATTTGCAGCATCTAAACGAACTCGCGCAGATGCTTCATCAATTAAATCAATCGCTTTATCTGGCAGTTTACGGTCAGAAATATAGCGCATTGATAAATTAACAGCACTAACAATCGCTTCATCCGTAATATCAACATGATGATGATCTTCATAACGTTGACGTAAACCATAAAGGATTGCTTCTGTTTCCTCAGCATTAGGTTCATCAACTTGAACTTTTGCAAAACGACGTTCTAAAGCAGCATCTTTTTCGATATACTTTTGGTATTCGTCAAGCGTTGTTGCTCCAATAGTTTGTAGCTCACCACGTGCTAAAGCTGGTTTCAATATATTTGACGCATCTATCGCACCTTCTGCACCACCAGCACCAATTAAAGTATGCAATTCATCAATAAATAAGATAACTTCGCCATCATGATAAATTTCATCTAATAATTTTTTCATACGTCCTTCAAATTCACCACGATACTTAGTTCCGGCAATCACTGCTCCCATATCAAGCATCATTAATCTTTTTTTAGCTAAGTCTTCTGGAACTGTTCCCGAAATAATCTTTTGAGCCAGTCCTTCAGCAATCGCAGTTTTCCCCACACCTGGATCTCCAACTAAAACAGGATTATTTTTTGTTCGACGACTCAAAATTTGGATTAAACGATTCACTTCAACTTCTCGACCCACTAAAGGATCTAATTTTTTTTCACGCGCTAACTCTGTTAAATCGCGAGCCAAAGAGTTCAATGTTGGTGTCTGCTCCATAGATGCTGCAGGTTGCTTGTTACCTGGTACCTTTTTCATTCCAGGTTTAACAGAGGGATCAATTAATCCCATTCTTTCCAACACAACTTGTTTTAACTCACTTAAATCAACATTCATACTGTCAGATATCAATTTACCCGCTAATGATTCATCATCACGAATAATTGCTAATAAAATATGCTCTGTACCAATACTTGGATTACCAAGTTTTTTTGCTTCATCGCCAGCTAACTTAATTAAACGTTTTGCTCTAGGGGAAAACGGTAATTGTTGATCTTTTTTAATTCTAAAAGTTTGTTCATAATTTGTCATGATAATTAACTCATCACGAACTGTATTTGGATCAATTTCCAACTCTTCAAATATCTTGCCAGCAATGCCTTTATTCTCTCTCATTAATCCCAATAAGATATGTTCTGTACCAATCATATCTTGCTTAAAGGAAATTGCTTCTTCTTGTGCATATTTCAAAGCACTTTTTGTACGTGTACTAAATAATTCTTTCATACATTTCACTCCAGTTCTTCGTAGGCCAGTCTTTCTAAAAGCCCCATCATCATTTGAGAACGTAATTTATTTAAATCTTCACAGGTTGATAAATTTTTTGTATCAAAGATTGTCACCAACAATCTAAATTCACGAGCTGAAATTAAATTATTTCCGTAAAGCTGCTCTAGAATCGCATGGGCTTCACTTTCAGTTAAATCAGACTCGATAACTTCTGACATTGTTTCTAAATAATCATTACTAGTTAATAAATTTATTTTTAAAATTCGGATATAGCCTCCACCCCCACGTTTACTTTCAACTTTATATCCTTTGTGTATCGTAAACCGTGTATTGATTACATAATTAATTTGGGATGGCACACAATTAAATAAATCCGCCATTTCAGATCGTCGAATTTCAATTTGGTTTTTCTGATCTAGAATCTCTTTTAGATAGGATTCGATAATATCAGACATATTCCGATTATCCATTATCACACCACCTCTTATTGACTATATCTGACCTTAATTATAACAGATATACTAAAGATAAATACAGTAATACGAATTATCGGCCAAATAAAAAAATGAGTTAGAGATTTACTCTAACTCACTATCTTTTATTTACGCGCCCAAGAGGAGTCGAACCCCTAACCTTCTGATCCGTAGTCAGACACTCTATCCAGTTGAGCTATGGGCGCTATTGATGACTACCAATAAATCATATCACTTCTCTTAAGTATTGTCTACATATTTATTTTTAAAAATGCAAAAATATGTAAATTTTACCATTAATCCTGGATAAAATTACATAATATTCATTATTTGACTAAAAATATGCAATTATTCATCATATTATATATATAAAAGTGGACCAGTACAACAGATTAGATTTGAAACATAAAAAAACGAATACTTTTTGTATTCGTTTCATTACTTGACTTGAATTATGCCGAGGACCGGAATCGAACCGGTACGGAGATCACTCTCCGCAGGATTTTAAGTCCTAGGTTTTATCTATGTTTGGTATTGTTTTAGAGCAAAAAAAATAGATTAAACTAGTTTTATGCAATTTCAACAGCTTTAAACTCTACTATTTTGGTTATCGCAAGGATATCCCTAGTAAATAAAAGCCTTATACCATTATTGTCTGCTTAAATCATTTCACAGACACTCAATTACTACTAATGAATCATACCACTTTGCACAGACCTTGTCTAGTTAAAATTAACATACATATACATTTATTTTATTCAGATGTTTTCAGACCCTATCTAGTTGTAGTAATAAATAGTAAACAGTATTTTTCTCCACCATCATAATCTTATTAGATAGGTTTTTCCATTATCTAGATTATTCATTAGACTTTGATTACATTGGGGTACTTATTATCAAATGACTACTTTTATCTTAGCAAGTCACTTTTTACTATATATTATAGTAGGAATCTCTCTTTATTTCATAGTATTCACTTAAACTGCCTACAATTACCCATAGATAGCCACCTAAAAAATATCTTCTCTATTTGTATCCTCTTATCAGTTCGACACTACTCATATACATTTTCAAGCTCTTCCTATTTCATCTGTTTTTCATCTTCATCAGTTCTATGATGAAAAATACAAACTACAAAATCATCTTTTTAAAGATGAAATTTTGACCAACCACACACACTTTTTATTCACTTTCCTTATCAGATTGCTACATTTCAGAAAAAATGTGTGTGGTTAGCTCATATTTTATCAATTATGTTCCTCACGATATTTTTCATCTTACACTTCAAATAAAATGAAATTTAATTACTCTCTTTAACCTAAATAAGTTAACTAAGACATTAAAACTATCCATCTCTATAAAATTTAAAGTTAGATAGTACTATCAAGCATAAATAGAGAATCCATACACTTCTAAAGAAAAATCAACTGTCTTACAATCACACTGGCTATCTAATCTGATTTCTAATTAATAATCAGCTCACAGTACATTAGCTAAGCTGATCTCATCACAAAGTGACTTAATATTATCTTGATATTTTCATTTTATTAATTTGAATGTACTTTTTTAAGTTCTTTTCAAATAAAATAAATCTGTACAAATAAAACTTTTCTACTTAATTCAATTTTTAATCCTAACTATTCAATAGTAACTTAGATAATAAAATTCTACTCCTTATCTTGAATAAACTTACCCATTTGATTGTTCGTATTGTAAATAAGTAATGACCTCTTCCTTATACCCATACTCTTTATTTATCTTTGAAAGAAACTCTAAATCATGAGTTCGAGTTGTTCCTTTAGCAAGTGTCTCTTTATAGACTTGAAGATAAGGTAAATTAATTTCTTTTGATCTTTTTAATTCTTTCGCTACATCATACTTAACTTGTTTGAAATTCACTTCTAAAGCACCATCAACATCTATCTCTAAGATTGCATAATGAGCATAACCTGCTTGTCTCAAACTCTTTCTATGATTAAAAGGATATCCTATTGATCCTGGATTAATTATCAACTGTTCAGAACTACTATATCTCATTAACTGATGGTGAATATGACCATACACTGCAACATCTGTCGTTTCAGATACAAACAAACTATCAAATCCTTCTTGTTCGGCTGTTGGGTATAGCGCTCCACCAAAGTTCTTGTCAGGTAGGTTATGAGAGATACTAAATTTCAAACCATTAACCGTCTTCGTTTCACACATTGGTCTCATTTCAAGTTGTTTAAGATTTTCTTCTGTTAACCTACTAAGTAAATTCATACCTAATCTAGTAACATAGACATCCGAAGCATCCTCTACATCAATATCGTCTTTTTGATTTAGAACAACTAATAATAAATCATCCCAATTTCCTTTCACCCAAACAGAAGGGTTCAGTGAATTAAGTAATTCAAATATTTCTGAAGCTCCTCCTCCATGCATTAAAACATCTCCTAATACCCAATAATCCGTGGCTTCTAATCCTTTAGAATCCGCAATAACTGCTTCTAATGCAGTAAGATTTCCATGGATATCTGAAAATAGAGCTATTTTTTGCTTCATAGTTCTTCTCTCCTTTATTACATAATAATTCTTCATATAGTTAAGTCTTTAAAATCGCCTCTATTCCACAACCATAGTGGTGTATGAATATCTATTGGTTTATATTCTGTGTTTTTAAAAACTTCTTCCCATCTATTAGCAACAATTTCTTGAACTTTAGAACTGTTATACTCGCTTTCATTAATTAAGTTCAACTTCAAACTAGCTTGAATGACATTAGTATCTGGTGCTACAGAAATATTCTCTTTATCAACAATTAATAAATCAGTGTATTGCCCCATAACATATAACCAATAGTTCATTATCTTATTGCCAGATAAATAAGGAAACTCCTTTTTATGATTTAACATGTACTCTTTTACTTGTTTAGCTGAATCATTATTTTCTTTAAAAATATTCCTAACATCTCCATCAAAGCTTTCAACAAATGTCATGCATAACCTTCTCCAAATTTCGGGTTGCTTATTCTTTTGAAGGGCAACCTTATATTTCAATAGAGATTCTCTAAGTTGCTCTTCACTCATATCAATAACTTGATATGGATCAAAAACATCTCGTGTATCTTTGTCTTTAGCTGTTTCATATGCACTTTCCCACAATTTATAAGAATTCCTTTGATAGTTTAGAGCCATGGGTAATGTGAAATACAAATAATTTTCTTTACTGCTAATATCATATTTAGGGTTTTTATCTTCTGGCATCCACTCTCCACCAAGTTCCCCAGATTTATACAATTCCATAAGAAGTATTGCTTTTTCAAGTACAGTTTTATCCATTTTTTAACCTACCTTTTATTACAATTTTACACTAATAATAAACACATTTGTAAATTATTTTATATTATCATTTCTTAAATACGCTATTCTTATTACTCATATTCAAAAAAGAAGTTAAATGTTTAGCTCTAACTTTTTTAGATGCTTGATACTTCGAAAGAAAATTTTCATACCTAAAAATTAAACTTATTTTGCTGATACCACTTATAGCAACCTAGATTATTTACACATACCTTCTTCTAAAACGAGGTGTTTCAGATGTTTTAAAGCTTATCAAAACCTTGATACAGACACCTTAGAGGTACGTTGACAAAAACCTACTATCAATAAAGAATGAGTATACAGCAAAGTTGCACCATTAAACTAAAAAGAAAGAAGGAAATACTATGACAACAAAAGCACCTAGAAAAGATACAAGAAACAGAAATTGGATGATATTAGTTTATCCTGAAAGCACACGAGAAGATTGGAAAGAGACTCTTAATGATTTGATGATTCCTTGGGCTTGTAGCCCTCTACATGACAAAGATACTGATGATAACGGGGAATTAAAGAAACCACATTACCATTGTTTGTTAGCATTCACCAATAAAAAATCCTATCAACAAGTTCTCTCTATTGCTAAGAAACTTTCTGCACCAAACCCAAAACAATGTGAGAACGTTAAAGGGCTAATTCGATACTTTGCACACTTAGACCACCCAGAAAAACAGCAATACGACGTAAACCAAATAGTTGGTTATTTTGGATTTGATACGACCTATTACTTGCAAGCAACCGTTGCAGAAAAGCATAACGCACAGAGAGAGATTAGACAATTTATTACAGAAAATCACATTACTGAGCTTGTGTCTTTGTATGCCTATACAGACAAACACCGTCCTGATTGGAGCAGTGTTATTAATAGTCAGACATACTCTATCAATAAGTACATTGAAAGCACTAGATATAGTAACAAATGAGCCAATTGTACTACGACCCCCTTTAGGGTCACTGGTCACACTTATTATTCCCTGTACTACAGTTGTACCAAGCGTTTGAGTTGATTTACTAAGAAAATATCGTGCTTTATCTTTTTTAGTGACCTCTTTGACAAACAGATGACCTCGAAAAATCACTTATTTACTTTAATTCAGACCTATACAACAACTAACAAGGTTATAGAGGTAGGAATAGGCTTTATTAATTTCAGAGGGATTTATTTAATCTAATCATTAATTAAGGTAATCGGTTAAGCAATATTCCGGCTATTTTTCATTTTGCTTCCTTGATATCATTTGAGATAACCTACTCCATGAAAGAGTACAGGTAAAAGTGATTACATATAAGACTTACGTCATTTGAACTAACTTCTTTGTGAGAACGTATAACAATATTCAAGGAAAATTTCTTTAATCCATTAAAAACAACAGATAGACTTTGACACAAGCAAGATGTAACGACGTATAACACTATTCAAATCTTACTTGTTTGATACACTTGAAACAAGGGGGAGAAACTATAGCTAGGTTCTTTTGGTCGCTGAATAGAGAACAGAAATGGTTTGCTTTTAACTTATCTTCATGGGAAAATATTGTCGTGAGGAAAGAGAGGTGTTAAGGAGAGAAGAACAATTAATAAACTTAAGTTATACATGACTAACATGGACAAGAACACAAAGATCATAGTAATAACTCTAATAGTTTTAGGAACTATTGGTTTTTCAGTTACTAAGAGCCTAGAAGCTCAGAAAGACATTCAGACCTATCAGAAAAAATTTAACCAGCAATGGAAAGAACTAGGAAAAGAAAGTTATATCGATTTTAATGATCCTCGTTCTGATATACACCTATTCTACAATCAACGAATTTGGATAGCTAACAAAAATAACATCCTTCCTTCTCGAGCTAAGTACAAAAAATTAGCTAACAATATGAAACATGACGAAGATGTTTTAAAGAATATCTTTGATGAGTTCAAGGAAAGTAATTCTGTTGACTCAAGTGAGTTCTCCATCGAAGAAGAACAAGCAAGAATCAAAAGGATGAATGTATTATTTGATACCTTAAATAGTGATAGCAAGAAACAGTTCGCTTCTGTTAAATATACAATTGAAACAATCCAAGAATCCCTTGATATAATAAAAGATTATTCAAATTCGTACTATGTACCAATAGAGAAATCTCATCTAATTCCTACACAATCTAGATTTCCATTAGACACAAAAGTTGCTGAAGAGTATCGTGATTCTATTTCGACTCTTGCAGATAAAGCTAAGTGGGAAGAGAGTTCCATGGGGTATGATGAAGATGATAATCGGCTTGATATTAGAGAGAATCAACCTTGGGAAGATGGTGCGTACGGCATTCTATCGTGGAAAGCTGGATTAACAGCATATATTGTAGACTTAACTGGTGACGACTCAATGAGCCAAATATCTAACTCTTTAAATATGAGTTCAGGGTTTAAAGATATCTTGTCAGGTATGGATACTAAAAAGAAAGATATAGAATATAAAAATCCAAATGATATGTCTAAAGAAGAACTTAGTAATGGTGTCATTGACTCTTTAGGCTCTGCTTACTATGAAAAAGCTTTGCAAGATAAAAATCCATCCATAACAAGTGTCTTAACACCTAGTCAAAATGCTTCTTGGATTTTACTAGATAAGAATGAAGTAGTCCTTAAAGCATCTTTTAATCATTTAAATGACGTTATTGATCTTGATAAAAGTATTGCATCATTCAATATGACGGATGAAAAGACAAAGAAATCATTTGATATTATTATCGATAGTTCAGAAAATGACTCGTATCGTATTGAGGGAGACACTCCTATAGGGAGACTTAACAATACTTATACCAAGAAGTCAAAAGTATCTACTAAAAAAGGTAACTCTTCAACTTCTGAAAAACTTTTTTCACCAGAAGAGATTGCTGTTGCGATTTATTTAGACAATTTTCTCAATCAATTTCCTAATAAAACGATTGAAGATGCCCTTGTTGATACATTAGGTCAACCTGATTTCGTAATCGCTACCCCAACTAATGGCATTTTTATGGTAAATCAATCAACTCATTTAAGCAATGGGGTACTTTCTAGTGAGATAACTATCAGTGATGACAATATCTCAAGTAAAAATTTCAATGGTAACCAGTTAAAATACGAAAAACAATACGTAAATAAAGAATTAACTAAGACATACATTAATTATCAAAGTGATATTCAAAAAATCATTGCTCATTCTGAAGAAATTAAAAAGACTAGAGAGTCACCACAAACTTCTAAAATGAAGACTAAAGAAGATGTAGATAAGTATTTAGATGAGTTAAACAAGGAAACAGATGACCCAACAGGTAACAACACTCTACAAGGTGATACTGGCGAAGGTGAAGATGCCAGCAACCCCTTTAACTAATAAAAACCAATTCACTTTCCTCACATGCAGGAGTCTTTATCGTATAAAGACGCATCGCAGTTAGGATTTCATTATTCAGTTCCCTCCTACATCATACTTCACTGAAAACACGCAAAAAACTCTCCCAGTGAGATTTCATCCGTTTTTCAGCATTAATCCCTTATAACAAGAAAATCTCCTTAAAAGACCGATTTCGACTTTTTCCGAAACACGTAGCAACAAATGATGATCCTTCATATTTTCAAATTTTCCTGATATCAAGCTCAACTCATTCAGACTTTAAACCAATAAAAAACAGCCATGCTCTGACTTTTTAATCGTCTGCATAGCTGTTTTTTATTGTTCAAACTTCTTACGATACTTATATAGCTACCTTTTTCAATCGTCATTATCATAAGCAAGTTCTATCTGTTTAAATAACGCTTTTCTTATTGTAGTAATCCATTTATTAGTTAGACAGGAGTCTTTATACGATAATGCCCCCTCGCAAACCTTGATAAAAAAGGCGTTCGTTCTTTGATGTAAACAATTAGGGGTGATTTTTCAGTAATCCCTAAATAAGACGAGTCAAAGGAGAATAACAACATGACAAAAAGACAACTTCACAACGTACAACCTATCAAAGATTCAGTTATCCTAAAACAAGTAAAGGATACCCTCTTAGACAGTTTCAAAGCAGGTAGAAGAAATTACACTATTTTCCAACTAGGAAAAGCCACCCTCTTACGAGCAAGCGACGTTCTTTCCCTGGAATATTTAGATGTTTTCACTGAGGATGGGGTACTAAAGAAAAATGCCTACATTAAGGATAAGAAAACAGGAAAACCAAACAACCTTTATCTCAATCCAGCCAAAGAAGACCTACTCGTATATCAACAATGGCGACAAGACAATCAGATTGAAAGTAAATGGCTCTTCCCTTCTTCCACCTCTCCAGACAAACACATCACAACCAAACAATACTACAAAGTAATGAAGCAAACAGGTGATTTATTAAGCATTAATTACTTGGGAACTCACACCATGCGAAAGACAGGTGCTTATCTCGTTTATGAACAGTCTGGCTACAACATCGGACTGGTCATGAAACTGTTAAATCATTCTGACCAAAACTCGACACTTAAATACTTAGGGCTTGATGAAATTGATAAAGAAGAAAGGCTTGATAAAATTAATTTTGGATAAAACTAGTACTTTTATCCATTTTTTTTTTTTAGATAAGATTTTTCTCATTTTAGAACCTAAATAGGCAATATCTGTTTTATTTGACAAATTTCTTTATTTGGTAATGAAAACCTATATTAGATTTAGAAAACTCTATATGAAAAATCAACCCATATAGATACAAAAACAAAAGGGACAAAAACAATTAAAATAACAGTCAATAGTTTTCATAAAAGTTATTTAATCAATGTTTTAGCAGATTTGTATTTTTTAAAAGAACAGATTATGATGTGATTGTAGCTAGCGCAACTACAAAAAATTAAAAGATTTCATATTCTAGATAGAAGTCAGAAAGAAGGAAATTAGAATTATGAATAACAATAAAAAAATTAAAACAAAAGTTACAAATACTATCTCTTTTATAATTGAAGCTTTATCTAAAAATTTTAGAGATGTTGCTAAAATTATCGAGACAGATCAAGACGAGATATTTGACTGTATACTACTAGCAATCGAACACCACTATGACTTATCACAGATGCCAGAAAAAGAAATTGATAACGTCATAAAGTGTGTTTCAGTAAAAATAACACTAAAATACTTACACCTCTGCACAGATGAATTACAAGAAGCTAGAGAAAATTCAAGTAACTCCTTATATAAGCCATAAGACAAAAAAGATTCAACACTCCCTATTAAGGTGAGATATTTGACTCCTATCTTCTCTACTATTGAGCTTTTCTATTAGCTATCACTGTGAGTGAGAGTTCTCACTCACTTAATACGGATAGAGCTATCTGAACTCACCTTAGAGAAGATTTATTAAGAAATTAGTTACTACATTTTTAACCCTGTAACTTAAAGTAATAAGTATCAAAAAATATCCTTTAAACATTTGGTATTTTCCATATATCCCAAACTTTACCCTAGATACTTTTATTACCTACCTAGATATTAGGCTAGATATTTCTTAGTATGCATGACCTCGATTGGGGTACTCTAGTAACGAGAAATTTTAGGGTAAAGGGGATTTACAAAAAATTAGATGTTGGAAATAATGATTTCAAGTTATTACAAATAACTAAAAATCAAATGAAGGAGGTTGGATACAATGAATAATCCAACAATCACTAAAAATGAATTAATCGAATTAGGATATGGAACATCTAGTTCGGCAGAAATTATTAAAAAAGCAAAACAACTAATGGTGAACAGAGGTTTTGAGTACTACGAAAACACACGACTAGGAAGAGTACCTATAAAGACTGTTGAGGACATCCTTGGTGTCGAAATCACATTAAAACAACCATTACAAGAAAACGGAGGACTATAAGATGGTACAAAGAAAAGACAAAAAAACAAATAAGTGGCTATTTGATATTTCAGATGGTGTTAACCCTGTAACAAATGAAAGAAATCGGATTATTAGAAGAGGATTTAGAACAAAACAAGATGCACTAAAAGCTGAAGAGCTTTACATAGCTACCCACTGTAATAAAGCGATTAGCTCAAAAAGTATTACTTTTGATATGTTATATGAAATGATGAAACAGACTGATATTACAGAAGAAAAGAAAGAGAGCTACATTAAGTCTCAAGAATATAGTTACAACAAGCACTTTAAAAAGTACTTTGAAAAAGCCAACATCAGTAAATTAACACATTCAGACATGATTGTCTTTCGTGATGTGCTATTGAAGAAAGGGTTAAGTAATAACACTGTCAACAAGCAAATGATACTACTCAAAAAGTTGATGAACGTAGCTGTAAAAAAACAATGCATAGCAGAAAATCCTTGTCACAATATTAAAAAGTTAATACAAAAAGCACCTGTCATTGATTTTTGGACAGTAGACGAATTCAAACAGTTTTTAACTCTCTTTAAAGAGGAAGAAGAAGCCTATAGACTCATTTTTCTAATTGCTTTTTCTACTGGTATGCGTATTGGTGAAATACTTGCACTTACATGGAAAGACATTGACTTAGAAGATGAATCGATCCATGTCACTAAAACTCTCATCAGGGGTACTAAATTTCGGAGTAGCTCACCTAAAACAGACAGCAGTGTGCGAAGAATAGCGATTCAAACTAGCTTAGTAAGAACCTTAACCAAATGGAAAGAAAATCAACAACAACTACTAGCACCTTACTTTAAAGATACAGAAGACTTACAGATTTTCCAATATGTTCCTTCTTTCATTAACTATGATAACGTCAGAAGAAAATACAACAATATCTGTAAACGTGATTCAACATTAAAGCAAATTAGAATCCATGACCTCAGACACTCACACGTAGCTTTCTTAATTCATAACGAAGAGAAAGAGTTTGTCATTAAAGAGCGACTAGGTCATTCAACAATCAAAATAACGTACGACATTTACGGACATTTATATCCGAGTAAACAAAAAGAAGTTTCCAGTAAGCTTAACAATTTGTTTTAATTCAGAAGCGGAACTATTTGGTAAGAGTACCCAAAATAACCAAAACAGAACAAAAAACACCAACCATTTCAGGTTGGTGTTTTTCCATTCTAAGAGAACTTAAAATTATTTAGACCTAAGTCTACTAGGATATTGCTAATGCCGAGGACCGGAATCGAACCGGTACGGAGAAAACTCTCCGCAGGATTTTAAGTCCTGTGCGTCTGCCAGTTCCGCCACCCCGGCTAGAACTAAAAAGCGGAAGACGGGGTTCGAACCCGCGACCCCCACCTTGGCAAGGTGGTGTTCTACCACTGAACTACTTCCGCAAAAAAATGCCGGCTAAAGGACTTGAACCCTCGACCCTCTGATTACAAATCAGATGCTCTACCAACTGAGCTAAGCCGGCCGCTAAAATCTTCTAATGCGGGTGAAGGGACTTGAACCCCCACGCCGTTAGGCGCTAGATCCTAAATCTAGTGCGTCTGCCAATTCCGCCACACCCGCAAAGTAAAAAAATGACCCGTACTGGGCTCGAACCAGTGACCCTCTGATTAAAAGTCAGATGCTCTACCAACTGAGCTAACGAGTCTAAAAAAAATGGGGGTTAACGGGTTCGAACCGCTGACCCCCTGCTTGTAAGGCAGGTGCTCTCCCAGCTGAGCTAAACCCCCGACAAAAACAAAAAAATACAAAAGCGTGGCAACGTCCTACT
>NZ_SDGV01000023.1 GCF_004795745.1 Vagococcus silagei
GTAAGAACCCTGAAAGATGATCAGGTAGATAGGCTAGGAGTGGAAGTATAGTGATATATGGAGCGGACTAGTACTAATCGTTCGAGGACTTAACCAAAAATGGTGTTTATATTTTATGTAATGAATAACTTCAATTCCAGTTTTGAGTGTATGATCACTCAGAAAATACAAATAAGTGTGGTAATGATGGCAAAAAGGATACACCTGTAACCATGCCGAACACAGAAGTTAAGCTTTTTAGCGCCGAGGGTAGTGAGGGGTTTCTCCTTGTGAGAGTAGGACGTTGCCACGCTTTGTATTTTTCCGGCATAGCTCAGTTGGTAGTAGCGCATGACTGTTAATCATGATGTCGTAGGTTCGAGTCCTACTGCCGGAGTCTATAAAATACTTGAGAGTAAAGAATCTGGAGAGTTGTCCGAGTTGGCCGAAGGAGCATGATTGGAAATCATGTAGGCGGTAATAACTGTCTCAAGGGTTCGAATCCCTTACTCTCCGTAAGTAATTTTATATAATTAATTTGTTAGGCCCGTTGGTCAAGCGGTTAAGACACCGCCCTTTCACGGCGGTAACACGGGTTCGAGTCCCGTACGGGTCATAAAAATATTAGGTTCCGTGGTGTAGGGGTTAACATGCCTGCCTGTCACGCAGGAGATCGCGGGTTCAAATCCCGTCGGGACCGTTTGTATTTGGCGCAGTAGCTCAGTTGGTAGAGCAACGGATTGAAGCTCCGTGTGTCGGCAGTTCGATTCTGTCTTGCGCCATTTGGAGGGATAGCGAAGTGGCTAAACGCGGCGGACTGTAAATCCGCTCCTTCGGGTTCGGCAGTTCGAATCTGCCTCCCTCCATATTTTAATAGGGGTATAGTTTAGCGGTAGAACTACGGTCTCCAAAACCGTCAGCGTGGGTTCGATTCCTACTACCCCTGTTTTTTTATGATATGGCGATTGTGGCGAAGTGGTTAACGCACCGGATTGTGGTTCCGGCACTCGTGGGTTCGATTCCCATCAGTCGCCTATTTTTTTATTGGGCTATAGCCAAGCGGTAAGGCAACGGACTTTGACTCCGTCACTCGTTGGTTCGAATCCAGCTAGCCCAGTTTTTTTATTAAGGCGGTATAGCCAAGTGGTAAGGCAGAGGTCTGCAACACCTTTATCATCGGTTCAAATCCGGTTACCGCCTTTTATAAAATGCCGGCGTGGCGGAATTGGCAGACGCGCTGGACTCAAAATCCAGTGCCCTCACGGGCGTGCCGGTTCGACCCCGGCCGCCGGTATAGATCTACTTGTTAGATCTAAGGGATTTTTAATTTAATAATATGGCGATTGTGGCGAAGTGGTTAACGCACCGGATTGTGGTTCCGGCACTCGTGGGTTCGATTCCCATCAGTCGCCTATTTTTTTGTTAAAAATTAATTAAATAACACGGCGATTGTGGCGAAGTGGTTAACGCACCGGATTGTGGTTCCGGCATTCGTGGGTTCGATTCCCATCAGTCGCCTATTCTATTGGGCTATAGCCAAGCGGTAAGGCAACGGACTTTGACTCCGTCACTCGTTGGTTCGAATCCAGCTAGCCCAGTTAAGGTAAAATGTATATTTTACCTTTTTTGTGTTATTTAAAAGCCCCTTTAGTTTAGTGGTAGAACATCGGATTCGTAACCCGGTAACATCAGTTCGATTCTGGTAAGGGGCATAAAAAAACTTTTGCTAATAAAATAATAAGTAAAAATCTAATGAGACTTCTGTTGTTTACTGCAGTCTCATTAGGTTTTTTTTGTATGAATTATAATAACGATAGTAAAATGTTATTTTATATTCATCTATTTTAAACTTTGAAATATGTACTATGATAAAAGCTATACTAAGCAAATTTATGTTTTCGGTTACTGGTAGTTAAACGAACAACAACCTCTGCTTTTTATTATATTTATATGAGAATCAAGTTCTAGCTAAATTGTCTTGTTGAAAACATACTATTTATATGTTAAGTGTAGATTATTTACTTTAATTATACATAAACCAGATATGAGTATTTTAATGAGTTCGTTTATCTTGATTTTTGTAGATTAAGTAAGTTGTTATTTATGTAATAAAAATTAGGGAGGATAAAAAATGAAATCAGGACTTAAGAGTGGACTTCTAGTGAGTTTGTTTTTCGGACTAGCCCTGGTATCAAGTAGTTAACAAGTAGAAGCTGTAGATCGACACAGTATGTTGCGTAAAAATGGTACAGATATAAATTTTGCTAGTTTAGATGAAAAAGAAGAATTAGAGGGATATTACAGAATGGATAAGTATTTTCCAGTGAAATTGGATAATACAGATTTTGAAGATTATTCAAGTTTAATAAATTATTTTACATTTGGAAATCATGCATCATCTATTAGATATCGAGATATTATCCAAGATATTTCAACCGTTAAAAAAGCTACGGGAACATTTGGAGCATCTGTAAATTCAAAAGATGTAATGAATTCTATTGGATTTCCACGTATCGTTTCTTATGAAAAAAATGTAGATAAAGGAAAACCACTACAATATAGTTATGTAGCTACTAGTGACGGTAATAATTACCATTATAGGTATTCAGGAATGGGACTTGTAAAAGTTGATGCAAATAATAATCAAGTTACGACTCCAGTAAAAGGAAATGTACCAGATGCGGTAAGTTTAGAAGAATATTGGGTTAATGATCGACATTATCCAACTGCAAGTATTGCTTATGGTACGTATAGTTTCTCAGATGGTTCTACAGTTTCTCTAAAAGTTAAGATTGAATCATTAGATGAACCAGTAAAACGAGGAAATGGGCGAATTACGTTTACTGTAGGTAATACAGATCGAACTACCTTAAATCTTATGGGAGGCTATAGTGTTCATATGGATGTTGCTGGCATGCACTACAGCACACCAATGAGAACTTTAGGAAATAATGAAGGTATCTATTTTACAGAAAAAAATAGTAAAACAAATAATGTACCGTATTTTGTAAGTTTTCAAACAGATACAAAAAGTTCAAAAGTAAAAGAACCCGATTATATTGATGTTTTCGAAATAAAAGAAGGAAATCGAAAAAACTTATTTCCACCAATATGGTATGAGTATGGCCCTATATATGACGGTTTAAATCAGCATAAGAATCGAGAGTTATACGGTGAAGATGAAAAAGAGCGTGGAGAAATACTACCGTTTAAAGATCCGAAAACACAAAGATACATAGATGGTGTCAAAAATAGTCATCCTGCATGGATGTTTGGGTATGATAATATGACAATTGAACCTGGAGACAATGTCTCTTTTGGATTGACAGTTAAATCGACAGATATACCTGACATTAAATATCCAAATGTTGAAGTTAAAACACACGTATCGGTGATCGAGAAACCGGAAAATATCCTGACTTAAACACAAAGGATAAACAGGTTGTTACATACCGACAAAACTTGAAAAATGTCGATGTTACCATACCTGAATATGCACCACGAAAATTAACCATTAAAACTAAACCTAATCCAAATTATAGTCATTTTGAGTATAAGGTTTATCGGATTTATACGAAAAATGGACGTGAACAAAGAGAATCAGTTGGAAATCAATACTATCGAATAGCTGAAAATAATGACTCGGGTACAACGGACATCATTTTTGGCGAGAGAAATTCGCAAGATATGTGGAACTTCCATAAAGGGAATGATCAAATTCGAGCTGATTATTTAGAAATAGAACAGATTACAGATTTAAATACGACAAATAAAGAGAAAAATATGGCAGATTATCATTTTAAAGCAAGTGATTATCAAGGGACAAATTTAGTACCGAAAGATAGTTATTTTGATTTTAAAAATGAGGCTCATAATGAAGCGGAAATTGGTTTGACAAAAAAAGATGGTTCTGTCTATATTGAAAATCTTGTTCAAAATAAGAAAACAAAAGGGGAACAAATCTATCAATATCATGTCAACTTAGCTGATGATATTAAACCTGAATTAAAATTCCCAAACAATACTGAAACTGAGCCATTGAATAGTGATGATTTTATTTCAAATCTTAGGAATAATGACTTTGCATGGGACAACCCCACAGTAACGTCAAAAATCACTTCTCCGGATAAATTTGAAGGTAATAATGTAAAAGTACCATTTGATGTTGAATTGACAAGTGAGACCTTTAATCAATCAAATATGATTAAAGGAGAAGCTTATGTTCAAAATGAAGTGAATGCGACAATTCATTTTATTATCGAGGAGAATGGCAAAAAAGTACCAATTAAAAAAGTTGACTTAAATAATTTACCATCTTCGGATAACAAGTTAGTGATAGTCGATCCAGTAACAAAAGCTGTTAAACCCGAAACTTTTGTTAAAGAAATTTTAAGTACCATCAAACAAATCTATACAGGTTATGACTTAAAACCAAATGGTATCGAATTAAAGGTTGACGGAAATACAACTACAGTAACTGATGTTACTAAGATTCCTGGTAAAGATGTTGATATATATTTGAATTATTCAGGAAAAATGTTAACGGTAGTACCGGAGGAATTAAATTTTGGTTCGGAGCAGCTAAGAGCTAAAAAAATTGAGGACGTTCGGCCAAATCAAGAGCATGAAGTTAGGGTAATTGATACAACTGGTGAAAGTAATGCTTGGAAATTAGAGGTAAAAGAATCGACGGCAATGAATCAGGATGATTTATTGTTAAATAAAGAATTATTCTTTGCTTTTGATGATAATCAAGAGGCCTTACGTATTGATCGCGGTTATCAACCAGTATTAAAATCTGAATCAAATCGGATTTTACATCAATTAGCCTTAAATACGGAGACCAACAAGCAAGGTATTTTTATGAATATCTTTAATTCAAACTTAAAAGGAAAATATAGTGGGACTTTAACATGGCAGTTAAGCAACACTAAATAAACAAAAAACCATCCGTGCGAGCGGATGATTTTTTTGTTAAAAAAACAGTTGAGCATTTTGGACTCAACTGTTTTGTCGTTATTGATAGATTGCTTTAATAGGATCAAGTTTTGCAGCATTAATCGCAGGGATAACACCGAAGAACAAGCCAATTGCAGCAGAAACGCTTGCGGACATAAGAGCCGCTTTTGCACTTACAAAGGCTTCCATTGGGCTGAAAGCTGAGATTAGACTTGAAATACCCCAGCCAAGTAAAATACCTAATATACCTCCAAGTAATGTGATAAAGGCAGCTTCCAATAGGAATTGAATCAGGATATTTGATGGTTTCGCCCCAATTGCACGACGAATCCCAATTTCACGTTTACGCTCAGAAACAGAAACGTACATGATATTCATAACGCCAATCCCACCAACTAGAAGTGAAATTGCTGTAATGAAAAGTAAGCCTGTCATCACAGATTGCATACTATTCTCAATATCTTGTTTCATTTTTTCGTTGCTCTTGTCTTCTTCAAAATTACCTACTAGTTCTGGATGATACTCTTTTAACATTTCACTTGCTTGAGCAACAACCATTTCTCGATCAACTGAAGGATCAAGTTTTAGTTTAATAGCATTAATCGGTTTATTTTTGGACAGTTCATTAAAGGACTTTTTAGGTACAACACTAAAATATTGTGAACTTTCAAATGTCATACTTTCGTAGTCAATTTTTTCCTTAATACCAATTACTTGGAATTTCATCCCATCCACATCGATTGCTTTTCCAATAATTTGTTTAGGCTCTTTGATACCTAGTGATTCTTTCATAGTTTCATAAGTTAAGACAATTTTATTTTGGTTTAAGTCATTAGGTGTAAAGCTCCGACCGTACTTAACTTTACTGTTTTCTTTTGTAAAAGAAATTAATTGGCCACTTGTACTAGTCTCAAAATATTTAAAGTTAGCATCAATGTTTTCTTCGCTTCCCATACCCATCATACCCATGCTGTAATCAGCGGAGATATTTTGCACATTTTCTAATCGTCGTAACATTTTTAAATCTGTTGACGAATAGGCAAAACTATCCATACTTGGTGGTTGATACATATTGTCGTCTTCATCTTCTTCAGAATGTTCTTTATAGATCAAACGAACAGTATTGGCATCTGTCGAGTCTAACATCTTCATTGTTGAACGTTTCATACCTTCACCAATCGCAGAAACTGTTACAACTGCCGTGATCCCGATAATAATACCCACCATCGTTAAGAAGACACGTAATTTGTGTGCTCTTAAGCTAAGGAAGGTACTAAGTAGTAAATTTTTAACCATTTAGAAACTCCTCCTCCTCTAAGAAAACACCGTCTTTCATATAAACGACGCGAGTTGCGTATTTTCGCATATCTGGATCATGAGTTACCATGACGATGGTTTTTCCTTCGTCATTTAGTTTAGCTAAGATATTCATAATATCTGAACTAGTTTCACTATCTAGTGCACCAGTGGGCTCATCTGCCATAATTAGTAAGGGTTCATTAACCAGAGCTCGTGCGATTGCTACACGCTGTTGTTGTCCACCTGATAATTCAGTTGCTTTTGAATGTTCCTTGCCTTCTAAACCAACAAGTGAAAGATAATCATGTGCAATTTCACGTCGTCGTGCTTCTTTTTTTAGACCTTCATAAACCATTGGTAACTCAACATTTTGAGAAACGTTCAATGATTGAATTAAGAAGAATTGTTGGAAAATAAAGCCAATGTACTTATTTCGTAATTCTGACTTTTGATTTTCTGTTAATTTAGAAGCATCTTGTTCATCAAAAATATATTCGCCATTGTTGGATTGATCTAGAAATCCGATAATATTCATTAATGTGGTTTTCCCACTTCCGGATTTACCCATAATCATTAAAAACTCGCCTCGGTGAATAGTTAAATCCAAATCTTTTAAGACATGTAATTCACCTTGGCCCATTTTAAAATACTTGTTTATACCTTTAAGCTCAATTAGGGGAGTGGAAGTGGATAATTGTTTATCCGTCATTTATTCTTTGACCTCCGTTCCTTCTTCAGCTTGATTTGGATCAATGATATCCCCATTTTTTAATTCATTTTTTGATTTTAAAATTACTTTATCTAATGCATCTAAGCCGCTGATAACGACAACATGGTCTTTTTTGGCACCTTTATCAGTAGTTTGAATATCTTTACGGACAACAGTACCAAAATCATCAACTAAAACATATTGTTGTTCTTTATCTTTTTTAAGCGCTGCAAGAGGTAATTCAATTTTTTTATCTTCTAATTTAATTGACGCTTGCACGTGGAAACCATCTGTAATATTATCTGCATCTTTAAGTGTTAATTTGACTGTGTAGTTTGAAAGGCTACTTGTGCCTCCGCCGCCACCCATCATGCCGCCACCACCTTCTGCAGGTTGCGCTTTTGAACTTGGGGAATTAGAGACGTAAGAGATTTCTCCTTTGTATAATTTATCATTGGCAATAGTACGCACGTCAGCTGGTTGTTTCACTTTAATTTTACTTAAATCTTTTTCGTTAACTTCTCCTTCAACATAAAAATCGTTTGATTTTAAAGTAAGAATAGCACTGTCACGATTTTGTTCTTGTGGAATTGTGACTTGTCCTTTAAAAGGTGCTTTAACTTGGTTGATTTGTTTTTCATTTAATTCAGTAATTTGACTTTGTAGTTGATTGATTTTAGCATCAAAACTAGGTAAGTCATATTTAAGTTCAATACTTTCACGTGACATTTGGGGAGCAACAGCCATTTCTCCTTCCTCAGCACCTGCTTTTGCGTCTCCAGTAGGCGCACTAGCGTTGCCTAGTTCATTTAAGTCAAGTTGCATTTGACGAGCTGCTTTATCTTTTTCAGCTTGCGTTGACTCAATTTGAAATTTTAATTCTGTTATTTGTGTACTTGTTTGATCGTCAACGTATTGATATAAAACAGTACCCTCATCGACAACATCACCATTTTTTACTTGGAGATCACCAAGTTTTCCTAGTGTGGCATCCTTAATGAATTCTTTTGATTTAACTGGTGTCACAACACCATTAATAAAGACTTGTTCAACGTCTTCAACCGTATAATAGTCAATACCTAAATCTTCTTGGGCAACTTCTTTAGGTTTTTTACTTCCTCCAAATAATACGAAGTAGAGGATAGCTAGGACAACCACTACAACCCCTAAAATAATAAAAACTTTTTTCTTTTTACTCATTTTTTGCTTATCAGAACGTGTCATATAAATACTCCTTTTTCCTTTTTCATTCATTATAAAATAAATTGTCTGATATTTATATACGCCTAAGGGCTGAGATTTAAAAAAAGGGTTTTTTTTAAATGTTGAGAAAAAAACAAACACAAATTTTTCAGTATTTGTGTTTGTTTTATTATTGTAAATTTTTGCCCAAGCTATGTCGTTTATTTAGGTCGAATGACTTCAATTTTATAGCCATCAGGATCGATGATGAAATAATAAGAAGGGGGAACATTAGGAAGGTGTTTTAATTCGGTGACATTAAATCCTGCGCTAACATGTTTTTTATGTAAGCCTTCTAAATCATCTGTTGAAATGGCGATATGTCCATATCCATCTCCAAGTTCATAGCCAGGATGATCATAGTTATAAGTTAATTCTAATTCGTAATCGTCTCCTGGTAAAGTGAGATAAACAAGTGTAAATTTATTTTCTGGGAATTCACGTCGACGGCTTTCCTCAAAATTAAATGCGTCTTTATAAAACTTAAGCGAGGCATCTAAATCTTTAACTCGTACACAAGTGTGTGCCATTTTCATAAAATAGTCAATCCTTTCAATCTGTTATAATTTTAGGATAGCATGTTTGAAAAAGATCAGCTAGAAAGATGCTTATCCTATACTATAAATAATAAAATAAAGCGTAAAGCTTTTTGATAAACATTGTTTTTTAGGGTAATATACACTATAATTTTACGTGTTATGATTTAAAGGAGAATAAACATGAAATTAATATCAATCTGTGTCCCGATGTATAATGAGGGCGAAAATATTTATGCATTTTATGAACAAATCAATCAAACTTTGGAACCTCTTTATCCAAAATATAACTTTGAATTCTTATTTATTAATGATGGTAGTGTCGATGACTCATTAGACCGTGTTCGCGAATTACGGAAAAAGGACGAACGTGTTAAGTTTATTGATTTATCCCGCAATTATGGTAAAGAAGTTGCTATGGCAGCTGGTTTTGATTATGCCAAAGGAGACGCTGTAATCACGATGGATGCAGACTTACAGCATCCACCTCATACCATTTTTGAAATGATTAAGTATTGGGAAGAAGGTTACCAAGATGTTTATGGTAAACGAAACGAGCGTAAAGGAGAGTCTTGGTTTAAAAAGAAAGCGTCCGAGACCTATTACAAAATCTTACGCAAATTTTCTAAAATTCCAGTTCTTTCTGGTGTAGGTGATTATCGCTTACTGGACCGTGTCTGTATTGAAGGTATTAAAAAATTACGTGAATCACAAAGATATACAAAAGGCCTTTATATGTGGGTTGGTTATCGTAAGAAAGAAGTATTTTTTGATGCTGAAGAACGTTTTGCTGGTGAGACAAAATGGAAATTTTCTTCGTTAGTCGGGTTAGCAATTGACGGTATTACATCAAATTCAACTTTTCCGCTTAGAATTTCAACATTTTTAGGTCTGTTGATTTCATTTATTTCATTTATTTATATGTTAGTTGTTCTAATTTCAACTTTAGTTTTTGGTAACCCAATTCCTGGTTATCCGACACTTGTCATCTTGATTCTTTTTTTAGGTGGCTTCCAACTTTTATCTTTAGGAATTTTGGGAGAGTATTTAGGTAAAATCTTTATGGAAACGAAAGATCGTCCACTATACTTTATTCAATCCTATAATGATGAGTATCCTATGAATGAAGAGGACCATAAGCATGAATAAATTAGTAAATCGTGAAACAATCAGTTACATCTTTTTTGGTGTTCTGACAACAGTTGTCTATTTTGTGACACGCTTTTCAGTGATTAAAATGACAGGTAACTCGATGTTGGGTGTTGTTCTTGCTCAAATTGCAGCAATTCTATTTGCTTATTTTACGAATAAAATTTTTGTTTTCAAAGATACTAAATGGGGTTTCATCGCAGTTATGAAACAACTTTTCGGTTTTATTGTGGGACGATTATTTGTCTTTGGGTTAGATTTATCTATCACATATATTTGCGTGAAGAAGTTTCCTGAATTTTTCATTCAGTTATTCTTCTTAGATCACATTAATTATAACTGGTTTATTTTTAGTAATCCCTTAACAAAAATGTTTATTGGTAACGAACGCTTATTAAATGAGTTTATTTTCACCCTATTTGTTCAAGTTTTGGCAATTGTTATCAACTATATTATTTCTAAGAAAGCTGTTTTTGCGAAAAAAGAAGAAGCAAGTGCTGAGTAATCAGCATTTGCTTCTTTTTAATTGTAAAAAGCTAATGAAATTGTTAGGTCATAATTGATGAAGTCTTTAATAATTTTGACTTCATTTCTTGAATTGCGATAAACTTTTTTGTAGGTTCCACCTAAGATTGTTGTGAAAACTTGAATATTTTCATAGCGCTGCATGAGTAGATTTGCTTTATAAGTATCTTCCATTTCGATAAAGCCTAACATGATATCGTCAGAATTCTGATCATGACTCGATAAGAAGATTGCTATGCGATTTGTTTCTGTGTCAGGATCATACAATGTTTTTGCAAACGTGTTAGGTAAAGTTTGATCATATAATTCAAAAATTGATCGATTTTCATAGGTCTCAAAGTGATCAACTAATTCTTCATTGGTGACATCACCGTAAAAATTCGAGAAGAAGTGTTGCCCTTTTAAGCGTTGAATTGTTTCGAAAAGTGTTTTTTGCGTTTCACCTTGAAACAATTGCGGAATTTTAGTATGTAAGTATCGTTTGTTTTTGACCGAAGATATTTTTGTCTTAGTTGTCATAAAGGTATTATTATCGGCAACGCTTTTTACTTGGTTACGATCTGTCGTTATTTTTAACGGAGGTTGTTTTGGTTTTCGCTTTTTCTTCTTCTTTTTAATGCGGTTAAAAAGATGGGGAATTGATAAAGGTTCATCATTTGCAATTTTTCTTTGCTCATCTTTTTCAATAATATGATGATTATTATTTAGTAAATACACCAACAAAAGAAAGCTCAAAACAAGAGCAGTACCCGTTAATATTAAATAAGCATACCAATAAAAAGTGTTCGAAAATGTAATCGCTAAGACGATTAACCAAACAAGTGTAACGCTTCCTATTATTATTTTAGTGTTTTTCATGAGTTTAACTCCATTTTTTTTATTATCCTATCTTATATTTAACCATAAATTGTGTGTTAAAACAATCTACCATTATTCATATTTTTGTTATCAAATACAATGAAAAAAAATAATATTATAGTATAATGGAAAGGATTGAGTCTTAGGAAAGGAGATTGTCCACTGAATGATTAATTCGACATTTGCAGTTGTTGATTTGGAAACAACTGGAACAAGCCTAACTAAGGATAAAATAATTCAATTTGCCTGTGTCATCATTGAAAAGGGAAAAGTTGTGAATCAAATTTCGATTGATGTTAATCCCGGTCAAGTGATTCCTTTACCGATTCAAAAACTGACTGGTATCACAAATGAGCAAGTAGTAAAAGCGCCATTTTTTGAAGAAGTGGCATTAATGATAAAGAACCTTTTATCAGATTGTGTTTTTGTTGCGCACAATGCTTATTTTGATTTTTCATTTTTAAATAGTGAATTTTCACGTTTAGGAATAACCCCATTAGCATCGGATGTTTTAGATACTGTCGAACTGGCACAAGTTTTTTTCCCGCTTTCAAATGGCTACCGCGTTCAAGATTTATCTCAATACCTTAACATTTCCCATGAGAATCCTCATGAAGCGTTGAGCGATGCCTTAGCTACGGGGGATATCTTTTTAAATATTATAGCAAAAATAAACGCTATTCCATTGATAACGTTAGAGCAGATTGTAAAATTATCATGTGAACTAGGCGTTCAAAATTCAAAATTTTTAGCAGCGGCCCTAAGAGAACGTTGCGACACGCCAAAAAAAGTTAAAAGTTTTGATTATGAGATTGAAGTGGTTGGTGATTTGGCATTAAGAGTTAAGGATGATCGCTATCTTGAAAAAAGTTCACAGATAGTTAAAGATTACCCACGAACGCTAGCTGAGAAGACAACCTTTTTTGAAGCACAAGGATTACAATTAAGAGCGCCACAAGTTCAAATGATGGATAGTGTGACATATTTCCTAAATGAAGCTGACTATAAGAATGAGTTAATTGAAATGCCAACTGGCGCTGGAAAAACGTTAGGCTATCTATTGCCATTATTGAAAAATAAAACATCGCGTGAACCGGTTGTGATTTCGACATCGACTTTGATTTTACAAAATCAAATGTTACTTGATACTTTGCCAATGGCACAAAAATTATTAGGTTATCCATTTAAAGGCTTAGTACTGAAAAGTTATCGTCATTATTTGGATTTAGATAAATTTGTCTTAACTTTAAAAAATCCAGTACTTCAAAAACAATATGCATTGTACCAAATGGCGGTACTAGTCTGGTTACTTGAAACTGAAACAGGTGATTTAGAAGAAATTCAGATTAATAAAAAACATCTCTTTTATCATCATGTCCATCATGATGGACATCAAGAGTATCAGGATTCGAGCCCCTATGTGGAGCATGATTTTTGGTTTTATTTAATGAAGAAAAAAGCCGTGAGTGATTGCATCATTGTGAACCATGCTTTTTTATGTGAAGAAGATCATCGTCGTGAGTCGCTTTTAACTCAAAGTAAGGTACTGGTGATTGATGAAGCACATAAGTTGATGACAACTCTGGAGCAAAAAAATCAAAAACAAATCAGTTTAACTGAAATATATTATTTGGTAAAAGTATTAAAAGAGACAAGTGCACAGCTAGCAAGATCAAATGATCACCGTGGGACATGTGAACAATTGAATTATTTTCAACTGTTTGCTGAAGAATTTAAAGAGTGGTATGAAGATTTAGAGAATGTCATCTTAAATCAGTTTATAGCGAAGCACAAAGGCCAAGATATTCATTTATCTGAAATTGAGGATCAATTTTCACCTGAACTGAAACTAGCAATTAAAACTTTTAATCTTTGGTTAAATGAATTTCAATCATTACTGAAGAAATTTGAAATGAGTGAGTTTCAGTTTCAGAAAAATAGTAAATTGCAATTAGTTAAAATTGAACATCAAGATACAATTGAACGCTTACTTGCTAAACTTCAAATGACAGCTCACTTTTTCAATTATATGGCTGAAGGAGAAGCACGTTGGTTTAGTCAAGTGAATCAAAACTTGGTTCTTAACTACTTTAACTTCAATGCGTTTAGTATTGAACAAACAAGTTGGTATCAAAATTTTGATAAAGTTCTTTTCACAGGTGGCACATTGCAAATTGATAGTGATTCAAACTTTTTTGAAAAAAGACTTGGATTATCCCAATTGAATAAGTCTCAAGCTTTAGATTTATTTGATTACAAGAAGCAGGCTAAATTACTGTTGTTGGATGAGAAAATTGATTTTGGAAATGAAAAAAAATATATCAAGAAAATTGCGGAGACAGTCGAAAAAACTTATCGAGCAGTTGAAAAATCAGTGTTGGTACTTTTTACTTCACATGATATCTTAAAAGGAACTTATCATACTTTAAATGCAGCACTGAGATCAACAGATGTGGAGCTGCTAGCACAAGATATTACCGGAAGTAATGAAAAAATTATTAAGCGTGCGTCACAAAATGAAAAATGCATCATTTTAGGTGCGGCGAGTTTTTGGGATGGCATTGAAATTCCTAACCAACATTATAAATTAGTTGTGATGACTAAAATTCCATTTGATCCTCCAACACGACCGATGGTGAAAGCATATTATGATTATTTGGAAGCCGAAGGTAAAAATCCGTTTTACGAAGAAGCTTTACCACAAGCAGGTATGCGAATGCGCCAAGGTTTAGGCCGCTTACTTCGAAAAGAAACGGATCATGGTGTGATGATTGTCTTGGATCAACGGTTGACAGAAGCTAAATATGGTGCTGAACTCCAAAAATATTTGCCACAAGAGTTGCCTATCGAATTGTGTAGCATTTCTGAAATGGTAGAAGAAATAGCAGAATTTTATAAAAAAAAATGAAAACCGAAACAAATGCTGATATAATGAATGAGCAGAATGGGGTGAAGAATTGCGTAAAAATCATAATAAAGGCTTAAAAATGTTTTCGATATTTTTAATGCTGTTAATTATTTTAATTGTCTTAATTATTTCTCAAGGACTTAAACCAGTTAATAAAGTAAAAAAAGAATCAACTAAAATTGCCCGTGAGGTAGCGGATATCCAAAAGGTTGATGAGTTCTATTGGTTTAATCGTGAAAAAAATTATTATACAGTCGTTGGTCGAGATTCTAAAAACCAAGAAAAAGTGGTCTTCATACCCCAAGATGGTTCGGAAGCTTTAATTATGGATTGGAGTGCGGGCATCACTGAAGATGAAGCCATTCAACTCATGCTTGATGTTAAGGAAGTGAAAAGACTCCGAAAATTAACATTAGGTGTTTATAAAGGGAATCCGGTTTGGGAAGTAGTTGCGACAAATCAACATAATCAAATAGATTACTATTTATTGGATTTTGAAACTGGAAAAATCGAACAAACTTTAAAAAATGTCTAAGGAGGTTACTAGATGGAGCTAGCTAATAGAGTTCTAAATTTAAAACCATCAGCAACACTGGCGGCCGCAGCTAAAGCTAAAAGCTTGAAGCAGGCTGGAAAAGATGTGCTAAGTTTGACACTTGGCGAACCAGATTTTGAGACGCCACAACATATTAAAGAAGCGGCAAAACGTTCCATTGATAATGGCTCTGCAAGTTTTTATACCGCCTCAGCAGGTATTCCTGAATTAATCCAAGCAATTATTGAGCGTACACAAGCCGACACAGGTGTAAGTTATCAAGCAGATGAGGTAACTGTTGGGACAGGTGCTAAATTTTTATTATATGCTTTATTCCAAGCAGTACTTAATGAAGGCGACGAGGTTTTAATTCCTACGCCTTATTGGGTAAGTTATGGGGCACAGGTTGAACTTGCTGGTGGTAAATCGATCATCATTGAAACGGATGAAAAAAATCATCATAAAGTTACTGTAAAGGATTTAGAGAATGCAAAAACAAGTCGTACTAAAGCACTTGTACTAAATACACCTTCAAATCCAACAGGGATGATTTATAGTGAGGCTGAATTAAGAGCGATTGGTGAATGGGCGGTTAAAAATAATTGTCTAATTGTTTCAGATGATATCTATGGTAAATTAGTATACAATGGTCATACATTTACTCCAATTTGTAGCTTGTCTGAGGCAATTAAGAAGCAAACAATTGTCATTAATGGTGTTTCAAAATCATACTCTATGACAGGTTGGCGTATTGGCTACGCACTTGGCGATGCAGCTATTATTAAGCAGATGACAAAATTAACCTCACAATCAATAAGCAATCCAACAGCAGTCAGTCAATATGCAGCAGTTGAAGCTTTATCAGGTGATCAATCTTGTGTTGAAGAAATGCGACAAGTTTTCGAGGAACGCTTAAATACCGCTTTTCCTCTTGTTGAAGCTTTACCAGGAGTTGTGATTACAAAGCCACAAGGTGCTTTTTATCTATATCCTGATATTTCGGAAACACTAACATTATGTGGCTATACTGATGTTGACGCGTGGGTGAATGATTTACTTGAAGAAGAACTCGTAGCGGTTGTAAGTGGAAAAGGTTTTGGTACCTCTTCACATATTCGCATGAGTTATGCAACAGATATGGATACAATTCTTTCTGCGGTGAAACGCATTGAAACGTTTATCAATAAAAAAATAGAATCAAAATAGAACAAACTGGATGGAGCATAGAATATGAAAACAATTAATATTATCGATTCAAAAAATCATGTTGGAGAAACAGTCCAAATTGGTGCATGGGTTGCTAACAAACGTTCAAGTGGTAAGATTGCTTTCTTACAACTTCGTGACGGGAGTGCTTTTTTTCAAGGTGTATTAGTAAAAAATGAAGTAGGGGAGGAACTTTTTGATGTAGCAAAAAATCTTTCTCAAGAAACATCAGTTTTAGTTACTGGTGAAATTCGTGAAGATACACGTTCAAAATTTGGTTATGAAATTGGCATTACTGGCCTTGAAGTGATTGGTGAAAGTCAAAATTATCCAATTACGCCAAAAGAACATGGAACTGACTTCTTGATGGATCACCGTCATTTATGGTTACGTTCATCAAAACAACATGCTGTTATGCAAGTTCGTAACGAATTAATTCGTGCAACTTACGAATTCTTTAACGACCGTGACTTTATTAAAATTGATCCACCAATCTTAACAAGTAGTGCCCCTGAAGGGACAACTGAATTGTTTGAAACGGATTATTTTGGAGACCCAGCATACCTTTCGCAAACAGGACAACTTTATTTAGAAGCGGCAGCAATGGCGTTTGGTAAAGTGTTCTCATTTGGTCCAACATTTAGAGCTGAAAAATCGAAAACACGTCGTCACTTAACTGAGTTCTGGATGATGGAACCAGAGATGGCTTTTGTTCATCAAGATGAAAGTTTAGAAATTCAAGAACAATATGTTGCGTTTATGATTGAAAATGTTCTAGAAAACTGTGCCTATGCATTAGATGTTTTAGAACGTGATACAGAAATCTTGAAAAAATATACGCAATTACCATTCCCTCGTATTTCTTACGATGAAGCGGTAGAATTGTTACAACAAAATGGATTTGATGATATTACTTGGGGTGATGATTTTGGTTCACCACATGAAACGTTTATCGCTAACCACTTTGAAAAACCAGTCTTTATCTTGAATTATCCAAAATCAATGAGTCCATTCTACATGAAGCCACATCCAACTCGTGATGATGTTGTGATTCGTGCCGACTTAATTGCGCCTGAAGGTTATGGTGAAATTATTGGTGGTAGTGAGCGTGCGGTTGGTTTTGATTACTTATTAGAACAAATTGAAAAAGACGGTTTAGACCGTAAAGATTATGAATGGTACTTAGATTTACAAAAATATGGTGCAGTTCCTCACTCAGGCTTTGGTCTTGGCTTAGAACGTACTGTAACTTGGGTTTGTGGAATTGAACATATTCGTGAAGCAAGTCCGTTCCCTCGTTTATTACACCGTATTTACCCATAGAGAGAACAGAAATTGAGACTTTATTGAGGAGGGGTAAAATGAAACAAGTTTTAAATGTATCAGGAATGAGCTGTGAGCACTGTGCTGGACGAGTAGAAGAGGCTGTTTCAGCTTTAGCTGGTGTCAACAAAGTCAAAGTTAAATTAAAGAAGAATGAAGTCAAAGTTAATTTTGATGACACACTTCAATCTATTGATACAATCAGTACGACAATTAATGAGTTAGGCTATCAAGTTGAAAATTAATGATCGTACTATAGATAGGAAAAAGAGGTTGTGACAGAAGTGTCCGGCTTATTTACGAAGAAGCTACTTCTGTGACACCGTTTAGGTTGGAAAAAGAGATCGACGATTTAAGTCGGTCTCTTTTTCTATTATTAGAAGTTTTGCTTAGATTAAGTTATAGTAAAAAATAAATTAGAATCAAAGAGGAGACGAATAAATGATGACAGTTACAGAATTTTGTAATAAATATTATGTTGATCGTAAGGGCACGAATTCGGTTAAGTGGGATGGAAGCGAAGTTTGGTTCCAATGACTTATTACCACTTTGGGTTGCAGACATGGATTTTAGAGTTCCAGACAGTGTCTTAGAGAAAATGCATGAAAGAGTTGACCATGGAGTCTTTGGCTATACGTTTGCCTCTGATAGTTATTTTGAAGCTTATGAAAATTGGCAAAAAACGCGACACAATGTGACAGTCAATCGAGACTGGATTCGCTTTAATTCAGGTGTCGTGAACTCTTTTAATTATTTAATTCAAATGTTGACGACGACTTCAGATCATGTGATGAATTTTGCGCCTGTTTATCCGCCATTTTTTGATGCGGCACTTAAAAATGGTCGTCCAATTTCAGTTGTGGAACTTGAACAAGTCGATAATACCTATGAATTTGACTTTACAAAATTTGAAGAACAAATTGTTCGTGATAATGTTAAAGTTTTTCTACATTGTTCGCCTCAAAATCCAGTTGGAAAAATTTGGACCAAAGAGGAACTGGAACAAATGTTTGATATTTTGGTGAAACATCAAGTGAAAATTATTGTCGATGAAATTCATCAAGATTTTATTCGTAAAGGGGAAAACTTTACCAGTGCGTTAGCTTTATCTGAGAAATACTATCCATTTCTTTATGTATTGAATTCAACGTCGAAAACATTTAATATTGCAGCACTTGTGCATTCTCATCTTGTGATTCCTAATGCAGCTAATCGTGCTGAATATGATGAATTTGCGGAGACAGTTGCGCATTATCCGCTCAGTGTTTTTGGGTTAGTTGCAGCTGAAGCATGTTACCGAGATGCAGGTGATTGGCTAGATAGCTTATTGGATGTAATAGAATATAACTACGAATTATTAAAAGAAAAACTGGCTGCAGCTTTACCATTAGCTAAAGTAGTCGATAAATCTGCGACATATTTAGCTTGGGCTGACTTTAGTCCTTATTTAAATGGACGCTCACTTGAAGAAGTCATGGAAAAAGACGCTAAAATTGCTGTGAATCATGGCGATTGGTTTGGTCAGTCTGGCGCTGGATTTGTGCGGATTAATTTAGCAACAAAACCAGAAAATATTGCTGAAGCGGCAGAACGCATTATTAGTGCACTAAGTTAAAAAATTTATGTTTTTATAAAGTTCCAATTTTGTGGCATCATTTTTAATTAAATTGTGATAGAATTCATATATCACTAAGTAGGAGATGTCATATGGGGAAAAAAAGAAGAAAACAAAAAAAATCTATTTTTCAAAAAATAGTGATTTCGTTAGTTGCACTGATCGTAGTGTTTATTGTCGGAGTCGGGGGATTTCTAGCAAAAACATACTATGATGTAAAACAAGTTGCAAACAATGTAAGTCAACCAGTTAAAGGAAAGCGTGAATATCCTTTAGGTAAATCAAGTGATGATAAAATTAATGACGGGGAAGCTTTTTCAGTTTTATTATTAGGTCTTGATACTGGTGATTTTGGACGAACTGATACTGGTCGCTCAGATACTTTAATGGTGGCAACAGTCAATCCAAAAGAAAAGAAAACAACATTGGTGAGTATTCCACGTGATACTCGTACAGATATTGTCGGTCATGGAACTGTCGATAAAATTAACCACGCTTATGCCTTCGGTAAGGAAGGTATGGCACTAGCTACAACTGAAAAATTACTGGATATTCCATTAGACCATTATGTATGGATTAATATGGAAGGTTTTGAAGAGTTAGTTGATGCTGTAGGTGGGGTGCAAGTGGATAATCCGTTTGAATTCAAACAAGATGGTTATCTTTTTAAAAAAGGACCGAACTTTTTAAATGGTAAACAAGCTTTAGCATATACTAGAATGCGTTATGAAGATCCAAAAGGTGACTACGGTCGCCAAGATCGTCAACGTCAAGTTGTATCAGCGATTGCAGATCAAGCGTTAAGTTTTAATGGTATCACTAAATATCAACAAATCTTAAAAGCAATTGAGAAAAATATGAAAACTGACCTTGAATGGGATGATATGTTTAAAATCGCAACTGACTATCGTCAAAGCTTCTATCATATTGAAGACGAAACACTTCAAGGTGATGGCGTGATGATTGATGGCGTTTCATATCAAGAAATTCCAGAAGCTGAACTAACCCGTGTTCAGAATCTATTAAAATCGCAATTGAAATAAACCTAAAAACTAAACCAAGCGTTGACTAGTGATTAGTCAACGCTTATTTTAATATGTTATAATTCAGAATAGTAAATTATTTTGGTAAGAGGTGGACTTATGAAAGACAAAGCTAAATCTTTAGATCGTTGGATGGTTATTTGTTCGGCAGTGATATTTTTTATAATTTCTCAAAAGGATAAAGTGTCAATCGAGCATCCACTACGGTTTTGGCTATATGTTGTTGCATTACTTGTTTTAGGAAGTGTTACGGGATATTTAGTCTTTAAACGAATTCGCATTACCAAAAAATGAAAAGAGCCTGAAATTTATCTACAAAATAAATTTTGGCTCTTTTCATTTATTATGCTAAGGCACCCATTGGATCCCAAGGGTCAAGCATTGTGACGTTGTCTTTGGCAACAACCTCTTGTAATTCTTTTGGTAAGTATTTTTTATTTACAACGATTTGGTAAGTGTATTCATCCAACCATTCGTCACTCATGACGAAGTAGCCTTTTGTACCTACTTTATCGCCCCAGCTATTTTCAACTTTCCATTTTGTTGGTTGCTCGTTCACTAAGTTTACGCCAGTTAAGACCATTGCATGTGTCATTAAACTTTCACCATAGTCTAAGCGTTCTGCTTTTGACATTTGGAAGTCCATATCTAAAACGGCGTCGATATTATAGGCATTGGTTGCCATAATACCAGAGTCACGTGTTGAAGATTGACCGACATCACAACCGTACCAAACTGCTTCGCCTGCTTTTAATTGTGCAATCGCAAGGTCTTTAAATGTTTTAATATCAACGTTTAAGTGACGGACTTCTTTACCACCAACCACGTTACCTAACATTTCAACAGTGTAAACTTCGTTATAAGGTTTATCAGCTGTTGGTGCATTGATAATGCTGACATATTCTGATAGATCAGCACCAATAAATTGGTCGTAAAATGATTGTGGTGTTAGGTTCTCATAGGCATGGAAATTATCATCTTTGTCTCGGAATGAAAAATCAAATTCAGTAGGTGGTGTGCCTAAAGTTAGACAAAGTAATTGATAAATGTCACTCAACATTTTTTCTTTCGTTTCAGCGATTTTACTTTCAGATGCATTTTCTGCCACAAGGTCACGTAAAATAATCGCATCTTTTCTAAGTTTTTTATCTAAGTATGTATTTAGTTCACGACTCATTGAACTGTTAAATGATTCTGGCATGACGCTTTTTGGAACGATACCGTATTTTTGAATAATCGCCACTAACATATCCCATTGGCCACCATCTTGTTGAGGTGTTTGTAATAAAAAGGCTACTTTACGGCTATTTAAGTCGTCGTTTGATGTGTTAATGATATTTTCGTAGAAGTAATTTGCTTTTTCAAATTTATCCCAGAAGAAAGTGTAGTTTTGTGACAATTCAAAATTTTTGATATTGAAATCGTGTTGGATAGTATGTCTAAACGTATTTAACGCTGCAAACATCCAACAACGACCACTTTGTTTTTGGTTTGCTACTTTACCAGTGTCTAAGTCAATTGAAAAAACTGGTGTGTTATCAATCAAGGCTTGTTGATTGGAAGATGCCGCTAAAATACCATTTTTCATGACTGCATTTTGGGCATTTAATAATTGTTGGCTTGACTGAAAATGCTGGTTAAACTTTTTGATTTGTTCTTTTGAAATTGTTTTGCTCATAAAAATAATCAACCTTCCTATAATTTAATTAGTTTCTAATCGTATTGTACTCTTTTTTTTAGAAAAAGAAAAGACATATGAATGATTGTTCATATAAAATTCTAGAATATCTTTTGATGGCGAAAATATGTTCGCTATGTTAAAATGTAATCACCGATTTATTAGACAGGGAGTGACACATGTGATTGAAAAAAATACATCAAATGTTTTTGAATTAGTCTCAAAGTATGAACCAGCGGGTGATCAACCAGAAGCCATTGAAACATTAGTTAAAAATATTCAAGATCAAAAAAAGGCTCAAATTCTTCTTGGTGTGACAGGTTCTGGAAAAACATTTACGATGTCCAATGTAATCAAAGAGGTTAATAAACCGACCTTGATTATTGCGCATAATAAAACTTTAGCAGGACAATTGTACAGTGAATTTAAAGAGTTCTTTCCTAAAAATGCTGTTGAGTATTTTGTCAGTTACTATGATTATTATCAACCAGAAGCATATGTCCCTTCCAGTGACACGTATATTGAAAAAGATGCCAGCATTAATGATGAGATTGATAAACTACGTCACTCAGCAACAAGTTCATTACTTGAGCGCAATGATGTGATTGTCGTAGCCTCAGTTTCCTGTATTTATGGATTAGGAGATCCGGAAGAATATCAAGATCAAGTTCTTTCGTTGCGTGAAGGCATGGAGATTTCGCGTGAAGAAGTCTTGCGAAAATTGGTTGATATTCAATTTGATCGCAATGATATTGATTTCCAACGGGGACGTTTTCGTGTTCGTGGTGATGTGATTGAGATTTTTCCAGCTTCGAAAGATGAACATGCTTTGCGTGTAGAATTCTTTGGTGATGAAATTGAACGTATCCGAGAAGTTGATGCGTTAACAGGTGAAATTATTGCTGACCGTGAACATGTTGCTATTTTCCCTGCCACTCACTTTGTGACCAATGAAGACTATATGGAAGAAGGGATTGAAAAAATTCAAACAGAGCTGGAAGTGCGCTTAAAAGAATTACGTGAAGATGATAAATTAATTGAAGCACAACGTTTAGAGCAACGTACCAATTATGATATTGAGATGATGCGTGAGATGGGTTATTGTTCAGGGATTGAAAACTATTCTCGTCATATGGATGGCCGTAATGAAGGCGAACCGCCATATACATTAATTGACTTTTTCCCTGAAGATTCACTTATTATGATTGATGAATCACACGTCACAATGCCACAAATTCGAGGGATGTACAATGGTGACAGGGCGCGTAAGCAAATGCTTGTTGATTATGGGTTCCGTTTACCAAGTGCTTTAGACAATCGTCCGCTACAATTAAATGAGTTCGAGTCTCATGTGAATCAAATTGTCTATGTGTCTGCAACGCCAGGCCCGTATGAAAAAGAACAAACGGATATTGTCGTTGAACAAATCATCCGTCCAACAGGGTTACTGGATCCGACGATTGAAGTCCGTCCAATTATGGGTCAAATTGATGATTTAGTCGGTGAGATTAATCTGCGTATTGACCGTAACGAACGTGTTTTCATCACGACCTTAACGAAAAAAATGTCAGAAGATTTGACCGATTACTTCAAAGAATTAGGATTAAAAGTCAAGTATCTTCATAGTGATGTTAAGACACTTGAGCGAACTGAGATCATTCGTGACTTACGTCTAGGGATTTTTGATGTCTTAATCGGGATTAATCTCTTACGTGAGGGGATTGATGTACCAGAAGTATCATTAGTGGCGATTTTAGATGCCGATAAAGAAGGTTTCTTAAGAAGCGAACGCTCATTAGTGCAAACCATTGGTCGTGCTGCTCGTAACTCTGATGGTAAAGTAATCATGTATGCGGATAAAATGACGGATTCAATGAATTATGCTATTTCAGAAACAGAACGTCGTCGTGAAATTCAGATGGCTTATAACGAAGAACACGGTATTACACCAAAAACAATTATTAAAGAGGTTCGCGACTTAATTAGTATCACTAAAGAAGCGGAGCAAGAGGAAGACAATTCATTGTTAGAACAATATCAAAAGATGAATCGCATCGAAAAAGAACAATTTTTAAGCGAAATGGAATTGGCAATGAAGGCAGCTGCCAAAGATCTCGACTTCGAGAAAGCTGCAACTCTGCGCGATACCTTATTAGAACTAAAAGCAGGAAAGTAGGGATAGAATGGCAAACGATAAAATCGTCATTAAGGGAGCGCGAGCTCATAATTTAAAAGATATAGATGTCACAATTCCAAGGGATCAATTGGTCGTCATTACAGGACTTTCTGGCTCAGGAAAAAGTTCACTGGCTTTTGATACGTTATATGCAGAAGGTCAACGTCGTTATGTTGAAAGTTTATCTTCATACGCACGACAATTTTTAGGCCAAATGGATAAGCCTGATGTTGATAGTATTGATGGGTTAAGTCCCGCCATTTCAATTGATCAAAAGACAACCAGTAAAAATCCACGTTCAACGGTCGGAACGGTTACTGAAATTAATGATTATTTGCGTCTATTGTTTGCCCGAATTGGCCATCCCATTTGTCCAAATGATGGGACGCCTATTGCTAGTCAATCTGTTGAGCAAATGGTGAATCGTGTGCTGGAATTACCAGAACGAACAAAGTTGCAAATTTTGGCTCCAGTTGTTACCGGAAAAAAAGGTCAACATAAAAAAGTTTTTGAGCAAGTTAAAAAAGAAGGTTTTGTCCGTGTTAAAGTCGATGGCGAAATCTATGATGTTTCAGAAGTGCCAGAACTTTCTAAGAATAAGAAACATGATATTCAGATTGTCATTGACCGGATCGTCATTAAAGAAGGCATTCGTTCACGTTTATTTGATTCATTTGAAGTTGCGTTACATCTTGCGAATGGCTATGCGATAGCTGACGTGATTGATGGCGAAGAATTCCTATTTAGTGAACATTATGCCTGTCCTTATTGTGGCTTTACCGTGGGTGAAATTGAACCTCGTTTGTTTTCTTTCAATACGCCATTCGGTGCTTGTCCAGACTGTGATGGTTTAAGTGTTAAGCTTGAACTCGACATTGATTTAGTCATTCCGGATACTACTAAAACCTTACGCGAAGGGGCTTTGATTCCGTGGAATCCAATCAGTTCTAACTATTATCCTCAAATGTTAGAACAAGCCTGTACGCAATTTGGCATTGACATGGATACACCATTTGAAGAATTAGCGGAAGAAGCGCAAAATTTAGTTTTGAACGGATCTAATGAAGAGGTTTTCCATTTCCATTATCAAAATGAGTTTGGTGGTGTCCGTGATGTTGATATTCCATTCGAAGGTGTCTTAATCAATATCAAACGCCGTTATAAAGAAACAAGTAGTGATTACACCCGCGACCAAATGCGTTTGTATATGCGGGAACTAACGTGTGAAACATGTCATGGTTATCGTTTGAATGAACAGGCTTTATCTGTCAAAGTCGAAGGTAAACATATTGGTGAGATTAGTGATTTTGCCATTAAAGACTCGTTACATTATTTTGAAGAATTAACACTTTCAGAACAAGAAACGGCCATCGCTCATCCAATTTTAAAAGAAGTAATTGATCGCTTGACCTTCTTAAATAATGTTGGCTTGAATTACTTAACTCTGAGTCGTTCTTCCGGTACATTATCGGGTGGTGAGGCCCAACGTATTCGTTTGGCTACTCAAATTGGATCAAACTTATCAGGTGTTTTGTATATTTTAGATGAACCTTCAATTGGTTTACATCAACGTGATAATAATCGTTTAATTGATTCAATGAAAAAAATGCGGGATTTAGGCAATACTTTAATCGTTGTAGAACACGATGAAGATACAATGCGTGCCGCAGATTATTTAATTGATATTGGACCAGGTGCAGGAGATGCTGGTGGTGAAATTATGGCTGCAGGGACGCCTGAAGAAATCGAGAAAGATCCTAATTCGCTGACGGGACAATATTTGTCAGGTCAAAAAGCGATTCCTGTTCCAAGTGAACGACGCAAGGGCAACGGCCAAGAGATTAAAGTTTTTGGTGCTGCTGAAAATAATTTGAAAAATCTTGATGTGGCGTTTCCTTTAGGCAAATTTATTGCGGTGACAGGCGTCTCAGGTTCTGGTAAGAGTACTTTGGTTAATAGTATTCTTAAAAAAGCTTTAGCTCAAAAAATCAATCGAAATTCAGACAAACCAGGTAAGCATAAGAAGATTACCGGTTATGAACAAATTGAAAAAATCATAGATATTGATCAAAGTCCAATCGGTCGGACGCCTCGAAGTAACCCAGCAACCTATACAAGTGTTTTTGATGATGTACGTGATTTGTTTGCTAAAACGAATGAAGCTAAAATTCGTGGGTATAAAAAAGGACGTTTTAGTTTTAATGTTAAAGGCGGACGTTGTGAGGCTTGTCGTGGTGACGGTATTATCAAGATTGAAATGCACTTCCTTCCTGATGTTTACGTGCCATGTGAAGTTTGTCATGGCAAACGTTATAATTCTGAAACTTTAGAAGTAACCTATAAAGGTAAAAATATTGCTGATATTTTAGAAATGCGTGTTGAAGAAGCGGTGCCTTTTTTTAAATCCATTCCTAAAATTAGTCGTAAGTTAGAAACGATCCTCGATGTAGGATTAGGTTATGTTCAGTTGGGACAGTCAGCGACAACGTTATCTGGTGGTGAGGCTCAGCGGATGAAGCTAGCTAGTGAATTACATAAACGTTCTTCAGGTAAAAGTTTCTATATTTTAGATGAACCAACGACAGGATTACACGCAGACGATATTAAACGTTTGCTTGGTGTTTTAAATCGTTTAGTTGATGCAGGTAACACTGTCCTTGTAATTGAACATAATTTAGATGTGATTAAAACAGCGGATACCATTATTGACTTAGGACCGGAAGGCGGCGATGGTGGGGGTCAAATCGTCACGATAGGCACACCTGAAGAAGTTGCAACAGTTGAAGAAAGTTTTACTGGATACTATTTGAAAGATGTGCTTAAGAATAGTCCAAAAGCATAAAATTTAATAAATCTATCACTCTTAAAATGATACGTTTTTAGAGTGATAGATTTTTATTTTGCCTTTTAACATAAATATAGCTTGCTATTTAAGTCTTTTTCACCAATAATCATTTAAGACCCGTAAAATGACTATCTTACGGCACGCCAGGTATGTTATAATTGTGGGGTAATATAAGAAATAAATTTAAAATAAATCTACATAAACCTTTAAAATTTATATTTTGAAGAATAAAGTATAGGGAGTGATTTTAATGGCAGAAAAAGAAATCGATAGTTTACAATTAGTCATCATTACTGGAATGAGTGGTGCGGGTAAAACTGTAGCTATTCAAAGTTTTGAAGACATGGGCTATTTTTGTATCGATAACTTACCTCCTACATTAATCCCAAAGTTTTGGGAATTGATTAAAGAATCAGGAAAAATTTCAAAAATTGCGTTAGTAATTGATTTACGCTCACGTGGCTTTTTTGAGGAAATTCAAAGTATGTTAATTGAACTTGAAAATACTAAGTTAGTCGATACGTCAATTCTATTTTTAGATGCTTCTGACAAAGAATTAGTGTCACGTTATAAGGAAACACGTCGTACGCATCCGTTAGCAATGGATGGTATGGTGACTGAAGGAATTAAGAAAGAACGCTCAATGTTAGCAGCAATTAAAGCTGAATCCCAATTAGTCATTGATACGACAAACTTAACGCCGCGCCAATTAAGAGAACAAATCATGGGCAACTTCAATAGAACAGATAGTACATCATTTAGAGTTGAGATGGTGTCATTTGGTTTTAAATATGGTCTTCCAATTGATGCTGATATTGTCATGGATGTCCGCTTTTTACCAAATCCACACTATGTTGCAGAACTACGCCCTTTAAATGGGACGAATAAAGAAGTTTATGACTACGTGATGGAGTCAGATTTAACGGAAGAATTTTATACGAAATACGAAGATCTAATTTTATGCATTTTACCTGGTTATGAAAAAGAAGGGAAAATGAGTTTAACGATTGCAATTGGCTGTACGGGAGGCCAACACCGCTCAGTTGCTTTAACAGAGCGCTTAGGACATCGATTAGAACAAGATTATCGTACTAATATTACCCATCGTGATATGCATAAACGTAAGGAAACGGTAAACAGATCATGAAAACGTATCGGATCCGAAAACCTAAAATAGTGGTTATCGGTGGAGGAACAGGTCTACCCGTAATTTTGAAAGCTCTTCGTGATCAAAGCGCTGATATTACAGCAATTGTAACCGTTGCTGATGATGGGGGAAGCAGCGGTTTATTACGAGAGAGCGTTAAAATGAGTCCGCCCGGGGATTTGCGGAATGTGTTAGTGTCATTATCTGACATGCCACAACTCGTTGAAGATATTTTTCAATATCGATTTAAAGCTGAAGACGATTTTTTAGCAAACCATACGATTGGAAACTTAATAATTGCCGCGTTATCTGAGATGCGAAATAGTACATATGAAGCCATTCAATTACTTGCAAAATTTATGCATGTGAATGGTCATGTTTATCCAGCTTCAGAGGAGTCATTAACATTGCATGCTAAATTTGAAGATGGCACAGAGATTTCTGGTGAATCTAATATTGGTAAATGTCGCAAAAATATTGAATACGTTTATGTGACAAATGCTGAAAACGGCGAATGCCCAGAACCTTCGCGCAAAGTATTACGTGCTATTGAAGATGCGGATATGATTGTTTTAGGACCAGGAAGTCTGTATACAAGTATTTTACCGAATCTCATGATTACAAAATTAGGAGATGCAGTCATCAAGTCTGCAGCTGAAGTCGTTTATATTTGTAATATTATGACGCAAAAAGGTGAAACAGAGCAATTTACGGATGCGAACCATATTCAAGTGCTTCACCGTCATTTGCAAACAAAATTTATTGATACAGTACTTGTAAATACGGAAGAAGTGCCACAAGAATATATGAATTCTGATAAGTTTGACGAGTACTTAATTCAAGTCACGCATGATTTCCAAGGCTTGCGTGATGAAGACTGTCGTGTAATTTCGGCTGATTTTCTAGAACTTCGTGATGGTGGAGCTTTCCACGATGGCGATAAAGTAGTTGAAGAATTATTTAGATTGGTTTTTGATGTAAAATATTAGGTGAAGAGGGGGAACTTATCTTGTCTTTTGCCTCGGAAGTAAAGAAAGAATTAACAACGCTAGAAGTTCATCGTGAACATGCAAAAGCTGAATTGGCTGCCTTAATTCGAATGAATGGTGCTGTTTCACTGGTCAATCGAAAATTTGTTTTAAATGTACAGACTGAAAATGCTGCGATTGCACGTAGAATTTATACGCTGTTAAAGGATCATTATCAAGTGAATAGTGAGTTATTGGTCCGTCGTAAAATGAAGCTAAAGAAAAACAATGTTTACATTGTAAGATTAAAACAAGAAACACAAGAAGTATTAACAGATTTAGAGATTTTGGATGGTTTAATGTTTAATACACGTGTTTCCGATACGATTAAAAATAATGAGCAAAAAGTGCGCTCGTATCTACGAGGCGCTTTTTTAGCGGGCGGTTCGGTCAATAATCCGGAAACCAGCCGTTATCATTTAGAGATTTATTCAATGTATGAAGATCAGTGTCAAGATTTATGTGATATGTTACAAATGTATGATTTGAATGGTCGTATTTCTGAACGCAGAAATGGGTATATTACCTATTTAAAAGGTGCCGAAGAAATCGCTGATTTTTTAATTTTAATTGGTGCGACGAATGCGATGTTGAAATTTGAAGATGTGCGAATTGTTCGTGACTTACGCAATTCAGTGAATCGATTAATGAACTGCGAAAATGCCAATATGAACAAAACAGCAGATGCAGCCAAAAAACAAATAGAAGCCATTCAGCATATTGAACGAACAGTCGGTTTAGATGCGCTACCGGAAAAACTAAGAGAAGTCGCAGAATTGAGACTAGAATATCCAGAAATTAGCCTCAAAGAACTAGGCGAAACCTTACCCTCCGGAGCAATCACCAAATCAGGCATCAACCACCGTATGCGAAAACTAAACGAATTCGCACAAACATTAGGGTAAAGATAGGTGATTTTTGGAGCGTTTAGAGGTGAGTCGCAAGGCGAGCTTGTGAGTAAATTGGTTTTTAATTTATTCACAAGCTCGGCTTGAGACCGAACCTCTGCTCCAAAAATCCCGATAATCTAGGTGGTGTAGTGAGCGGTTTGGGCTGAGCAGTAAGGCGAGCGTGATAATCTGACGGTTTTTGCCTGAATATCAGAATATACTTAGTGCCGAATCCCTGCCTACGGAACCCCGTCTATACAACGGCCGGTACTCAATCCGCCCCCCCCTAAAAATTCAACTTACACCTGAAAAAATTCACCAATAAGTGCTGAATAATAATTCTCTGTGTCATGTTGAAAATAAAACATTATAAGAAGACAACGTTAATTTTATATTAATCGTTGTCTTTTTTTACATTTTTCCAAAAAAACTGTTATAATCAAGGCATGAAAATAAGAACACAGGAGAGGATTCTAAAATGACAACGAAAGACGTTTGGTACAATTTTGTACAATCTCATGATACACAATCTGTCCGTGTACCTCATCATATTTTAGATTCATGGCAATATTGCTCCAAGTTAGAGGTAAATCCTTATTCAGATCGTGGAATTGAAAGAATCAGTGTTTATTTATTACAAGAACAACGTACAAAGCTTGCCCGACTTATCCGTATGGTGCAAGACGAAATTCAAAAATATAGTGAATTTTTCTATATGAAACGTCCACTGTTCATTTTAACAGATGAAAATGGGGCGATTATTTGGCGTGATGGTCATCGTCAGACAAAAGAATTAGCGAATGATATTCTCTTTAGTGAAGGTAGTGTTTGGACTGAAAAAGCAGTTGGGACAAATGCAATCGGTATTACACTTAGAACAAAACAAACCAATACAGTTAAGAAATATGAGCATTATGCTAAAGCATCTCATCCTTTTATTTGTAGTTCTGCGCCAGTCCTAGATGCTGAAAATCAATTGATTGCTTGTTTGAATGTTTCGACAACAGAAGAAGATTTTGAAACAAATTATACCCAAATAGCTTTGCAAATGATTACCAAGAGCATTCATATCAAATTGTTAGAAGAAAGCTATCATGAACAAGCAGCTCAAATGAAAACTGTGTTGAAGCAACCTTTTCATGCTTGCATTTTATGTAATGAAGCTGGTAAAATCATGGCAATTTCTAATGACTTTGAGGAACAAGAAAAAGATTGGCTAGGTAGAATTGCCGAAGAGTTTATCGCTCAAAAAGGCTTAAATTATACTGTGAAACAACTATTTAATCGAACTGAAAAAATCGGCTTGGCTTACCTTTTTGAAATACCAGAGTTAGTGCAATCAACAGGGTTTACTTCTTTTGGGGTGCCTTCAAGAAATGCGCATTATCGTCGCTTCCTCGCACAATTATTAAAATCAGCTAATTCTGATTTACCGATTCATATTTGTGGTGAAACGGGAAGTGGGAAGGAAATATCGGCAAAAACAATTCATTACAATAGTCCGCGAAATCAAGGCCCGTTGATTTCAGTTAACTGTGGTGCATTAAGTGAAAACTTATTAGAGAGTGAATTATTTGGATATGCTTCTGGTGCTTTTACTGGGGCAAATCAATCAGGTTACCAAGGGAAAATTAGACAAGCGGATAAAGGCACACTTTTCTTAGATGAAGTAGACAGTATGTCACCGCGTATGCAAGTCTCATTGTTGCGTGTTTTAGAAGAGAAAAAAGTTGTCCCTCTTGGTGGTGAGTCTGCTATTGATGTCGATTTTCGGATTGTCACAGCAAGTAATAAGGATTTACGTAAACTAGTTTTAGCGGGTGAATTTAGAGCTGATTTATTTTATCGTTTGTTTGTATTACCCCTTCGATTACCACCATTACGTGAACGCGAAGAAGATTTCGATTTGTTTATTGATTCATTTTGTGAGAAAAACAGTTGGTACCCAGAATGGATATGTGATGTTAAACGTAAGGTACCACATTACAAGTGGCCGGGAAATATCCGAGAATTCTATAATTTTGTTGAACGTCTCCACCTGTTTTATCATGACCATGCACCAACATCAGATGAGATTGATGAATTAATTAATCAAGGTTCAGTAAAACCAAATGAAGCTTATGTCAAACAACAAGCTGGTGAGCTGTCAGAGCGTGACCAAATACTACTAGTCTTGCAAGAAACCAATAATCATTTAAGTCAAACTGCTGAGAAATTAGGCATTGCGCGTAGTACACTTTATCGAAAACTTGATAAATATCAAATTACAATTGAAAAATAATTAAAAAATATCGTTAAGATGATTATTCTTAGCGATATTTTTTTATTTATTTATTCTGTGAAAGATTTTTAAATATTGTTGCAACAATATGATACGAAATCGTTTGAATGGTACAAACTAAAAAAGTAAGCCTTTACAATCCACTGATATTTAAAGTTGGCACGCTAGTTGCTAATAGTAAAGTGAACCACAAAATAAGGAAGGTGAAAAAATGAAGTTTTATGATTTAATCGTGATTGGTGCTGGTCCGGGTGGTTATGTTTCAGCTGTTGAAGCAACTAAACTAGGTAAAAAAGTCGCTGTCATTGAAAGAAAAAGTATAGGAGGTACTTGCTTAAATGTCGGGTGTATTCCATCAAAAGCTTATCTAAAACATGCTGACTGGCTAGAGACGGTTTCAGAAGCAAATCATTTTGGAATTGACACAACTGTGAACCATATTGATTTTGAGAAATTAGTTTATCGCAAAGATCAAGTTGTGACGCAATTACAACAAGGGATTCACTATTTATTTAAATCTAATCAAATTGACTATTTCGAAGGTGATGCGACTTTAAAAAATGCCAATGAAGTTTGCGTAAATGGAGAGATTCTTGAGGCTGAAAAAATATTACTTGCAACAGGTAGTACACCTTTTGTACCACCCATTAAAGGAATTAATACAGTTGATTATTTAACCACAGATACATTTTTCGATTTACGTGAATTGCCTGAAAAATTAGCAATTATCGGTGGTGGCGTGATTGGGATTGAACTTGCTTTTGCAATGGCTCCACTTGGGGTTGATGTGACGGTCATAGAAGTTGCACCAGAAATTTTATTAACCGAAGACGTTGAGGCGCGTCAACTGATTCGGAAAAAATTAAATCAAATGAATGTAAAGGTTATTGAGAAAGCAACGATTAAAGAAGTTAAGGCACACGAAGTTTGTTTAGCTTCAGAAAAAATTGTCTTTGATCAATTGTTAGTGGTAACTGGACGTAGAGCAAATATGACTTTACCGGAAGCTTTAGGTTTAGAAAAAGTTGACAGTCAAAAATTTGTTGCGGTCAATCGCCATTATCAAACATCGATACCAAATGTATATGCGATTGGTGATTTAATTGATACTTATATGTTAGCTCATGCTGCAAGTAAAGAAGGGATTAAGGCAGTGCGTCATATGTTTGGTAAAGCAGAAGCACCGCTTAAAAATGAAGTGATTCCAAAATGTGTCTATACACATCCAGAAATCGCAAGTTTTGGTTTGACTGAAACTGAAGCAAAAGAAAGATCCACAGATGTTTTAGTTTCAAAAATTCCCTATGGTAACAATGGACGTGCCATTTCTGGGAATGAAACTTCAGGTTTTATCAAAATTATTGCTGACAAACAATATGATGAAATTCTAGGTGTTGTGATTGTCGGTGCAAATGCTACCGAAATGATCCACACATTATTAGCAATTAAAGAGTCAGAAGGAACACTTTCAGAGATTGAGAAAATGACCTTTGCCCATCCAACATTGTCTGAAATGATGGGTGAATTAGCAAACGAAATGATTTAGATGTTTGAGAAGATTGTTGATGTCAGTTTGAACAGACGTCTGATTATATCACATCTCACAATTCATAAGGAGGATTTACAAATGGAAAAAATATCAAAAGAAAAAGCAGAGTGGATTTACAAAACAATGAACGATATTCGTAACTTTGAAGATGAGGTTCATCGTATTTTTACAACGGGTGAAATTCCAGGTTTCGTCCATTTATATGCAGGTGAAGAAGCAGTCGCAACTGGTGTTTGTGCACATTTAACCGCAAAAGATTATATTACAAGTACGCACCGCGGACATGGACACTGTATCGCTAAAGGTTGTGACCTAGACGGCATGATGGCCGAAATTTTCGGTAAAGCAACTGGTCTTTGTAAAGGTAAAGGCGGGTCAATGCATATTGCCGACATTGATAAAGGCATGTTAGGGGCAAACGGTATGGTTGGTGGAGGTTTCCCAATCGCAGTCGGTGCTGGTTTAAGAAATAAATATTTGAAAACAGATGATGTTGCGGTTTGTTTCTTTGGTGACGGAGCGTCAAATGAAGGAACTTTCCATGAAGGAATCAACATGGCTGCGATTTGGAACTTACCTGTTGTTTTTGTTTGCGAAAATAATCACTTTGGTGAAGCGACACCACAAAATTATGCCTCAGGTTCTAAAACAATTGCTGAACGTAGTCAAGCCTATAATATTCCTGGCGTGACAGTTGATGGTAAAGATCTTGTTGCAGTTTACGAGGCAGCTGGTGAAGCAATTGATCGTGCGCGTCGCGGCGAGGGACCAACTATTTTAGAATGTATGACTTATCGTAACTATGGTCACTTTGAAGGTGATGAACAAAAATATAAAGCTCAAGATGGTCCAGAAAAAGAATTAGCAGCAATCGATAATATTCCAGCATTTAGAGAAGTTGCAATTAAGAATAAATGGTTAACAGCTAAAAAAGCCGATGAAATTGAAAAACAATCGATTCAAGATACAGAGCATGCTGTTAAATTTGCGAGTGAAAGTCCATTACCAGAACCAGAAGCATTGTACGCAGATGTCAATGCTTAATTTAAAAGTGAAATGAGGAGTGAACAAAATGAGTAGAAGAATATCATTTATGCAAGCAGTTAACGAAGGTTTAGATTTAGCAATGGAGAAAGATGATCGCGTCATTTTATTAGGTGAAGACATTGCGGGTGGCGCAGGCGTTGAACATTTAAATGACGAAGGAGCTTGGGGCGGCGTTTTTGGCGTCACTAAAGGTTTAGTTGAAAAACATGGTCGTGATCGTGTGATTGATACACCGATTTCAGAGATGGGATATATGGGTGCGTCAGTTGGTGCGGCAGCGACCGGCTTAAGACCTGTACCTGAGTTAATGTTTAACGATTTTTTAGGTTTTTGTTTTGATACATTATTAGCACAAGGATCAAAAATGCGTTACATGTTTGGTGGCAAGGCTAAAATCCCAATGACAGTTAGAACGTGTCACGGTGCAGGAGCTTCAGCTGCAGCGCAACATTCAGGTTCATATTACGGGATGTTCGGCTCTGTACCAGGTTTGAAAGTCGTTGTACCGTCAAATCCATATGATGCTAAAGGCTTATTACTTTCAGCAATTGAAGATGATAATATCGTTATTTTCTCAGAAGATAAAACATTATATGGCATGAAAGATGAAGTGCCAGAAGAATACTATAAAGTTGAAATTGGTAAAGCAAAAATTAAACAAGAAGGTACTGATTTAACGATTGTCACGATTGGTAAAATGTTATATGTTGCTTTGGATGTTGCTAAAGAATTAGCAAAAGATGGTATTTCTGTTGAAGTTATCGACCTAATTACAGTAGCACCATGGGATCAAGAAACAATTATTCAATCTGTTAAGAAAACGGGTCGCTTGATTGTGATTGATGAAGCAAATCCACACAACAATACAGGGACTGATATATCATCAGTTATTGGTGACAAAGCATTTGATTATTTAGACGGACCAATTAAATGTATCTGTGCACCAAATACGCCGGTCCCATTTGCAAGTAATTTAGAAGCATTATACCTTCCAAATAAAGATAAAGTGTTGAAAGAAGCGCAAGAATTAATTAATGACTTAAAATAGAAAAGTAGGTGAAGAAGAATGGCAGAAAAATTAACAATGCCGACATTAGGCTTAACAATGACTGAGGGCACAATTGATCAATGGTATAAACAAGAAGGTGATACAGTTGCAAAAGGTGAAGCAATCGTCACCATTAGTTCAGAAAAATTAACCCATGACGTCGAGTCACCGATTGATGGTGTCCTTTTAAAAATTATTGCATCAGAAGGAATGGACATTCCTTGTCAGGAAGAAATTGGATACGTTGGGGCGGCTGGTGAAGAAATTAATGACGAAAGTGCCCCAGCAGCGGTGGAAGAGCTTGAAGTTGTTGCGGTTGAAACTTCTCAAGCTGAACAACCACAAGAAAAACCAATTCGTCAAGTTGGTGAACGCATTTTTGCAACACCTTTAGCGCGCAAAATGGCGAATGACAAAAATTATGATCTAGCGGATATCATTGGCACAGGAGGCAATAATCGGATTACGAAACGAGATGTCGAGCGTTTTATTCCACTTAATACTGTCGCGACAAATGTGACAAAAGTTGAAGTGGGCGAAGGATTAGACGGTATGCGTAAAGTGATTGCACAACGTATGCATCAAAGTTTAGACCAAAGTGCGCAATTAACATTACATCGTAAAGCTAACATTAGTGCTTTACTTGAATTTAGAAAAGACCTAAAAGTTAAGACAAACGGTCAATTGAACCGTCGCGCGATGAGTATCAATACATTACTGATTAAAGCTGTCAGTTTAGCATTGGCAGATCATCCTGAGATGAATGCATGGTATGATTTACAAACTTTAACACAACATGACGCTGTTTCAATTGGCGTTGCTGTTTCAGTCGATGATGGTCTAGTTGTCCCAGTTATTAAAGATGTGCAAGGGAAATCACTCACGCAAATTGGCGAAGTTTTTGGTACTACGACCTCTCAAGCAGTTGACGGTACCTTGCCTGGTGCTTTATATTCTGGTTCAACATTCACAATTACAAACTTGGGCAGCGCTGGTATAGAATACTTCACACCAATTTTAAATAGTCCAGAAGTTGGTATCCTTGGTGTTGGTGCAACGCAAACAAAATTAGCATTCAATGATGACCGTGAAATCGTTGAAGTCCAAGAATTACCGCTAAGTTTAACCTTTGATCATGCAGTAATAGATGGTGCCCCAGCGGCAGAATTCTTAGCATCAATTGTAAATTACTTAGAATCTCCATATTCATTAATTGTCTAGATTTAACATAAAAATAAGAGGTTGTGACAGAATTGTTCAGCTTCAAGAAATAAGAAGGAAATCACGAAAATTGCTTTTCAAATTTTTGTGACTTTCGGTTTATTTCCGAAGAAGCTACTTCTGTGACACCGTTTAGTTTGTAAAAAAATAAGCCTGTGAAAGAGCGAATCCCTTTCACAGGCTTTTAAGGTTTGTTTAATTGAGCAAAGCTTTTAAATCTTCAAGAGCGATTTTTTGATCAAAGACTTGATCATTCACAATCATTGTTGGAATGAAGAAGACCCCAGATTCAAGTGTTTCGTTTTTGATTTTAGTCGACATTTCTTTGTAATTTTGTAAAGTTAGACCTAAAGTATTTACTGCGTAATCAGCAACGTCTTCAAGAGTGTCTAAGTTTCCCCAATCATCTTGTGTTTCAAAAATTGAAGAAATCACATCCGGTGCAGATTCATCTTGAGGGACATGGTGATGCATCACGTCACCAGCAGCTAAACTTGGTTTTTCTTTATCAAATAATTTAATGACATGTTGGACTCTACCAGCTGCGACATACTCTGCAATTAAGTTATGACGTTTTTGCCACCATTGGCGACAGTAAGGACATCTTAAATTTGTAAATTCAACGAGCTTAACAGGTGCATCATCACGACCTAAGATAATGCCGTTTTTGAAATCAATTTTTTGTGTGTTAATATCAGTCATTTGAAACGTCCTTTCAATTCATGTCCTTATTTAGGTAAACGCGTGCTGTTAACCATTACGTCATCAATTAAACCATATTCTTTTGCTTCTTCAGCAGACATAAAGTTATCACGATCAGTATCTTTTTCAATGATTTCAAGTGGTTGCCCAGTATTATCAGCTAAAATTTTGTTTAAGCGGTCACGCGTATTTAAGATGTGACGTGCTGCAATTTCAATTTCAGATGCTTGACCTTGAGCGCCGCCCAATGGTTGGTGAATCATGATTTCAGCATTTGGTAAAGCAAAACGTTTGCCTTTTGTACCAGATGATAATAGGAAACTTCCCATTGAAGCTGCCATTCCAAGAACAATTGTTTGGATATCTGATTTAATAAAGTTCATTGTGTCATAAATTGCTAAGCCAGCAGAAACACTTCCACCTGGAGAGTTTATATATAAGAAGATATCTTTTTCTGGGTCTTGAGCATCTAAGAATAATAATTGTGCAATCACTGAGTTTGCTACATTATCATCAATGGGCCCACTTAACATAATGATGCGATCTTTTAATAGTCGAGAATAAATGTCATAAGCACGTTCTCCTCGAGATGACTGTTCAATGACAGTAGGTATAAGGTTCATATTTATTTCCTCCTAGTGATATAAGGCTGTTTACTTCATCTATTTTAACATAAATTGAATAAAGTACCTACCATGAAGTTTAACTCGTTGGTCAATAAAGGTCAAATGTTTTGTTCGTGAAAAAAGAGCCACATGATGTGTGACTCTAAGTGCAAGATTAATTATTTAACTTTAAATTCAGCACTGCCAAATTCGTCTCCAAGAAGGCTTTTTGCAGTTAATTTGACTGGTCTTTTATCATCTGTTAATTCATTAGCAACTGTGCCTCCAAGTTTTATTTCAGAAGACATCGTGTCGCGGAATTTTTCATCTGGTGTTGTAGTTTCTTTAAGTTTGTTAACGGCATTCGGATCGTTATCTTGGACCACTTCAAAATTAAACATCCAAGCAATTGTTGGATTTATTGGTTTGGAATTGTCATAATCAGGAGCCACCAATGTATCATACCAAAAGGCAACGACAGTTTTTTCACCATTGTCATTTCCAGGTTCACCAGGTTGGATGATCTTATGATCAGTGATTCGAACTGAATAAGTATTTCCTCTCAAAATTTTACCGTCAAAGCTTGCGTCTTTCGCATTTTTTACAAAGACATCTTTTTCATCTTCAATTGCAGAAGTCGTTGTTGATTCTTTTGTCGCTTTATCATCTTTCTTTACTTTAGATTCAACAGTTGTTTCTTTTTTTGAATTACATCCTGCAAGTGCAAGCAGAGCAATACTTGAAATCAAAATTAATTTCACTTTTTTCATGAATTACTCCTCCAAAAATATCTTTTTCTTTTATATAAGTGATACGTACATTTAGTGAATTGGTAACTACTAGTTAAAGATGTAAACACTAATGCTAAGTAAAGACATAAATAATATGAAAAGTAAGGCTAAAGATTGTCTATTCCAAACTTTAGCTTTGTAGTCTTGGTAAAGTAGGAATAGGACAAAACAATTAAACAAAATATAAATTGTAAAAGCGAGCAAAATACCAGCTCCTTTTCAGTTTAGAATCCTTTTGTTGCATATCAAGTGTAGCACCAAAGCAGAGACCTAACCCAACTCCGATTGGAATGCTATCGAAAATAATACCAAAAGCGGCACCAAAAATTAATCCTAATGAGACATAAGATGCTTGCTTAGATATTTTATTACTCATAATCAAAAACTCCCTTACAATATTATAGCAAAATAGAATATAGTAGGTAAATGATTTTTGAATTTACGATTAACAAAATAAAACCGCCACAAAATAAGTATTGTGCCGGTTTTTTGTAACAAATTGTATGCTATAATCAAGTGTAAAGACGCGCCCTAAGGGAATCGAACCCCTGTCTCAAGAACCGGAATCTTACGTGATATCCACTACACTAAGGGCGCAATACCATACTATTTTAACAAATTTTTAGAAATATGCAAGGTTAACATTATCGGAAAGGGAGTCGCTAATGAAATTCGGACAGCAGATTTCTCAAACTCAAAAACAAACTCAAAAACTTGTCATGACAACCCAACTTCAACAATCGATTCAGATGTTACAGTTTAACACCGTCGATTTGTTTTCTTTTTTGGAACAAAAAGCCTTAGAGAATCCTCTTATTGAAGTAGAACTACCTTTAGAGACCACCTCAATTTCAACAACTAAATCCAACCAGACAGATTCATCGGGTGAAGTAGATTGGGTGAATCAAATCCCAGATCAAGATGACTCACTCTTTGATTTCTTAATTCAACAGATTCATTTGAATTATAGACAAACAGACTTACGTGATTTAGCCCTTTTTTTGATCGAGTACTTAGATTCAAATGGTTATCTTTCAATCAGCGTTGAAGATGCTGTTCGCCTTAGCCAAACAAATGAAACAAAACTATTAGATGCTCTACGTTTGATTCAAATTTTAGAACCAGCGGGTGTTGGTGCACGTTCTCTACAAGAATGTCTTTTGCTTCAAATTGAACGCGATGAAACATCTCCCAATCTAGCTTATCTTATAATAGAAGAATACTTCGATGAATTTGCAAATCGTAAGTGGGAGAAAATTGCCAAAGCCTATCAGATTTCATTAAGTGATGTTCAAATAGTTTTTGATTATGTCCAACATTTAAGTCCTTTCCCTGGTGCGCACTTTTCAAAAACAGATGAGCAATTCATTATTCCAGATTTACTGGTCATGATTCAGGAAGATCAGCTCAGTCTACGACGGACAAAAGAAGCACAACCGCGTCTTACATTTCAAAAACATTACTTTGAACAAATGAAACAAGCAGATGATTATGAAGTTAAAAAATATTTAAAAGACCGTAAAGAAGAGTATGAGTGGTTACATAAAAGCCTTTTGCAACGTGGTGATACGATTTTAAAAATTGGTGAAGCGATTCTACGTCACCAACAGAACTTCTTTTTTGATACCAAGCGACCATTGGTGCCACTACAAATGAAACAAATCGCTAAAGAAGTGGGCGTTCATGAATCAACTGTCAGTCGAAGTGTGAATGGTAAATATTTACAGTGTCCTTTTGGTGTGTACGAGTTAAAATCGTTTTTCCCAACAGGCATGAAACAACCGGCTCATTCAGATGAAGAAATTGCCACTGCTGAAATCAAACGTGAAATTATGAAAATAATTGAAAATGAAAATAAAAGAAAACCATTATCTGACCAAAAAATCGTCGAACAATTGAAAGAAAATTCATTTAACCTATCTAGGCGAACGGTTGCTAAGTACCGTGAAGCCCTTGGTATCGCATCTTCTGCTAAAAGAAAGCGTTATGATGAAAATTAAATGTAAAAACGAAAAAATATTCAAGAAATCACTTGAAAAAAAAGTACAACACTGCTAATATAGAGGCATAGGGAAAAGATAAACAAAATAATGTTTGATTCCCTTTACTTTTTAAAGTACTTGGGTCGTAAAAAGTCTACGTTGGACACAAAATGACCAACGAGGAGGAAATAAGCGAATGAGTCAGGAAATTGAAATGATTGAACGTATTGCTCCTGATATCATCCAAGTGGTTGAGGAAAGGTTTCGGATCCTAAGAAATATCTATTGGATGCAGCCGGTCGGTCGGCGCACGTTAGCTTTGAAGTTAGATGTGACAGAGCGTGTTTTACGAACTGAAACAGACTACTTAAAACAAATCCAACTAATAGATACGTCGAAAAGTGGGATGAGTTTAACAGACGAAGGTCTATCAGTTTACCGAGGATTAGAGACCTTTATTGATGCTCATGCTGGGATGCGTAAAAAAGAGCGAACACTAGCTCGAACGTTAGGAATTGATCATTGTATTGTCGTTTCTGGTGATAGTGATCAGGATCGTAAAGTGCTTGAAGAATTTGGTTCAATTGTAACCGATGTTTTAAAAGAAGAGTTACCTGAAAGAGAAAATGTCGTCGCCGTAATGGGTGGGACTACAATGGCAACTGTTGCTAAAAACATGGACAATCTTGAAACTGAAGCACGACACAATTTATTTGTTCCTGCAAGAGGTGGGATTGGTGAGATGATTAATATTCAGGCCAATTCAATCTGTGCCATGATGGCAGAAAAAACCGGTGGTGATTTTAGAGTACTCTATGTTCCAGAACAAGTGAGTCCGGAAACATATGACATTCTCTTACAAGAACCTACTGTCCAAAAAGTTTTAGGCCTTATCTCAAATGCGGACTGTGTGATTCACAGTATCGGTCGTGCCTTACATATGGCGAAACGACGCGGGATGAAAGATACGGACATGGCGATGTTAACCAACAAAAAAGCGGTAGCAGAGTCATTTGGATATTTTTTTAATGCAGAGGGTGAAGTTGTTTATAAAATACCTCGCATTGGTCTTCAATTGAAAGATCTTAAAGAAGTACAACATGTAGTAGCTGTTGCTGGTGGCAAAAGTAAGGCCAAAGCAATTCAAGCCTACGTGAAAAACGCTCCTTCGCAAACTTGGTTAATCACCGATGAAGGTGCTTGTGATCAGATTTTAAAAGAGGCGACTCTTTAAAATAAATAAATATAGTTTCGATTTTCTAAAGGAGGAAATCTCACATGACAGTTAAAGTAGCAATTAATGGATTTGGACGTATCGGACGTTTAGCATTCCGCCGTATTCAAGAAGTTGAAGGATTAGAAGTAGTAGCAATCAATGACTTAACAGATGGCAATATGCTAGCACACTTATTAAAATACGATACAACTCAAGGTCGTTTCAATGGTGAAGTAGAAGTTCATGATGGATTCTTTAAAGTAAATGGAAAAGACGTTAAGGTTTTTGCGAATGCTAACCCAGCTGAATTACCATGGGGAGATTTAGGTGTAGATATCGTTTTAGAATGTACTGGATTCTTTAACTCTAAAGACAAAGCTGAAAAACATATTGAAGCAGGAGCTAAACGTGTTGTTCTTTCTGCTCCTGGTGGAAATGACGTTAAGACTGTGGTATTCAACACAAATCACGAAATTTTAGATGGTTCAGAAACTGTTATCTCTGGTGCTTCATGTACAACTAACTGTCTTGCGCCAATGGCAGATGCATTAAACAAAAACTTTGGTGTTGTTGAAGGTTTAATGACAACTATCCACGCTTATACTGGAGACCAAAATACATTAGATGCACCACATGCTAAAGGCGACTTCCGTCGTGCTCGTGCTGCTGCAGCTAACATTGTACCTAACACAACTGGTGCTGCTAAAGCAATCGGTTTAGTAATTCCTGACTTAAACGGAAAATTAGACGGAGCTGCTCAACGTGTTCCTGTTGCAACTGGTTCATTAACTGAATTAGTTACAGTTTTAGAAAAAGAAACAACTGTTGAAGAAATCAACGCTGTTATGGCTAAAGCTGCTAACGAATCTTACGGATATACTGAAGATCCAATCGTTTCTTCTGATATCGTAGGTATTTCTTACGGATCATTATTTGATGCAACTCAAACTAAAGTAATGACTGTTGGTGGAAAACAATTAGTGAAAACTGTTTGTTGGTATGATAACGAAATGTCATACACTGCTCAATTAATCCGTACTTTACAATATTTTGCAAAATTAGCTTAATTTTAACTACAAGTCTTGAATTAAACTAATCGAAGCGGGGAAGCTATCACGCTTCTCCGCTTTTTCTAATTGAAAGAATACCTTAGGAGGGTTTTAGTATGGCTAAAAAAACTGTAGAAGATTTAGATTTAAAAGGTAAAAAAGTATTAGTTCGTGTGGATTTTAATGTTCCTTTAAAAGATGGCGAAATTACGAACGATAATCGTATCGTTGCTGCATTGCCAACTATTCAATACATATTAAATGAAGGCGGAAAAGCTATTCTATTTTCACATTTAGGCCGTGTCAAAACAGAAGAAGATAAAGCAGGCAAATCTTTAGCTCCAGTTGCTAAACGTTTATCTGAATTATTAAACAAACCAGTTACTTTTGTTCCAGAAACTCGTGGCGCTGAATTAGAAAAAGCAATCGACGAAATGGACCCTGGTGAAATCCTTGTTTTTGAAAACACTCGTTTCGAAGACATTGATGGTAAAAAAGAAAGCAAAAATGATCCAGAATTAGGTAAATACTGGGCTTCATTAGGTGACGTATTTGTCAACGATGCGTTTGGTACTGCTCACCGTGCACATGCTTCTAACGTAGGCGTGGCTTCTAACTTACCATCAGCAGCTGGTTACTTAATGGAAAAAGAAATTAAATTCATTGGTGGCGCTGTTGATGAACCAAAACGTCCATTCGTTGCAATTTTAGGTGGCGCGAAAGTGTCTGATAAAATTGGCGTAATCGAAAACTTAATCGAAAAAGCTGATAAAATTTTAATCGGTGGCGGTATGACTTATACATTTAGCGTGGCTCAAGGCCGTGAAATTGGTAAATCAATCGTTGAAATGGATAAAGTTGACTTAGCTAAAACTATTTTAGAAAAAGCTGGCGATAAATTAATCTTACCAGTCGACACAGTATGTGCGCCTGACTTTGATAATGATGCACCAACTACAATTCTTTCAGGTGATATTCCTGATGATTTAGAAGGATTAGATATTGGTCCTAAAACATTAGATTTATTCACTAAAGAATTACAAGGTGCAAAAACAGTAGTTTGGAACGGACCAATGGGTGTCTTTGAATTACCAACTTTTGCAAAAGGAACAATCGGAGTTTGTGAAGCAATCGCTAACTTAGACGATGCAACAACAATCATCGGTGGTGGGGACTCTGCAGCAGCAGCTATTCAATTAGGTTTTGCTGACAAATTCACTCACATTTCAACTGGTGGCGGTGCGTCATTAGAATACTTAGAAGGTAAAAAATTACCAGGTGTCGAATCTATTTCAGATAAATAAATTGCACCAACAAAGGAGAAATAAAAACATGCGTAAACCAATTATTGCAGGTAACTGGAAATTAAATAAAACAGCTTCTGAAGCTCATGCTTTTGCTGAAGCAGTCAAAACAGCGATTCCTTCAAATGATAAAGTGGATTCAGTGATTGGAGCTCCAACTTTATTCTTAGCAGATTTAAAAAATGTTGCTAAAGGAACTGACTTAAAAATTGCAGCACAAAACTGCTACTTTGAAAATTCAGGAGCGTTTACTGGGGAAACTTCTCCAGCTGCATTAGCAGACTTAGCAATGGACTTTGTTATCATCGGCCATTCAGAACGTCGTGAATATTTCCATGAAACAGACGAAGACATTAACAAAAAAGCTAAAGCAATCATTGCTAATGGTATGACACCAATCGTATGTTGTGGTGAATCTTTAGAAACTTACGAAGCTGGTAAAACAGCTGAATGGATCGAAGGACAAATCACTGGTGCCTTAAAAGATTTAACACCTGAACAAGTTTCAAACTTAGTGATTGCTTATGAACCAATCTGGGCAATCGGAACTGGTAAATCAGCTGATGCAACAATCGCTGACGAAATTTGTGGCGTTGTACGTCAAACTGTAGCTAAACTTTACAACGATGAAGTTGCTGGCAAAGTACGTATCCAATACGGTGGTTCTGTTAAACCAGAAAACATCGCAGAATACATGGCAAAAGAAAACGTTGACGGTGCCTTAGTTGGAGGCGCAAGCTTAGAAGCAGAATCATTCTTAGCATTATTGGAGGCTGTAAAATAATGAGTAAAGCACCTGTTGCTATTATTATTTTAGATGGTTTTGGTAAACGTGATGAAATTACAGGGAATGCAGTAGCACAAGCAAACAAACCAAATTTTGATCGTTACTGGGATCAATTTCCACACAATCAATTAAAAGCATCTGGACTAGATGTTGGACTACCTGATGGCCAAATGGGTAACTCAGAAGTAGGACACACTAATATTGGTGCTGGTCGTATTGTGTATCAAAGTTTAACTCGTATCGACAAAGCAATTGAAGATGGCGAATTCCAAACAAATGAACCATTAAATAATGCAATGGCTTATTCAGTCGACAAAGACTCAAGCTTACACTTATTCGGATTATTATCTGATGGTGGTGTGCATAGTCATCAAAACCATTTATACGCATTACTTGATATGGCTAAAGCAAAAGGAATTAAACATACACATGTACATGCTTTCCTTGATGGTCGTGACGTAGCACCTGATTCCGCTGTTAAATATATGACAGAATTAGTTGCTTACATGGATAAAATTAATTACGGTGAAGTTGCAACGGTTTCTGGCCGTTTCTACGCAATGGACCGTGACAAACGCTGGGAACGTGTTGAAAAAGCTTATCAAGCTCTAGTGAGCGGCGAAGGCGTTTCAGCTACAGATCCAGTCGAAGCAATTAAAGCATCTTATGCAAATGAAGTGATGGATGAATTTGTATTACCAATCGTCATCGAAAAAGATGGCCAGCCAGTTGGTTCAGTTAAAGACAATGATGCTATCATTTTCTTCAACTTCCGTCCTGACCGTGCTATTCAATTATCAAATGCATTTACAGACTTGGAATGGGAACATTTTGCCCGTAAAAATCATCCGAAAAATGTTAAATTTGTAACGATGACACTTTACAATCCAAGTATCGATGCTGAAGTTGCCTTCAAACCAATTCCAATGACTAATGTAATTGGTGAAGTCCTTTCAAACAAAGGCTTGAAACAATTAAGAATCGCTGAAACTGAGAAATATCCTCACGTTACCTTCTTTATGAATGGTGGCCGTAATGAAGAATTCCCAGGAGAAAGCCGTATCTTAATCAATTCACCTAAAGTTGAAACATATGACTTAAAACCTGAAATGAGTGCTTATGAAGTAACAGACGCACTTGTAGCAGACATTGAAGCAGACAAACAAGATGCAATCATCTTAAATTTTGCTAACCCTGATATGGTAGGTCACTCTGGCATTTTAGAAGCAGCTATCAAAGCAATTGAAGCTGTTGATGAATGTTTAGGCCGAGTGGTTGACGCAATCTTAGCAAAAGGTGGTTCAGCAATTATTTTTGCGGACCATGGTAACTCTGAAACAATGGTGACACCAGAAGGTAACCCACATACTGCACATACAACTGTGCCAGTACCTGTGATCGTTACAAAAGATGGTGTAACACTACGTGACGGTGGTCGTCTTGCTGATGTGGCACCAACAATGTTAGATTTACTTGGAATTGAAAAACCAGCCGAAATGACTGGTGAATCGCTAATTAAAAAATAACAAGAAATACTTGTGTTTTTAATTGCATCTTTATTTGAAAATGTTAGAATAAAACTATAGAGTGCGTTCATGAAAATGCAGCATTCTTTAGCTATAAATACAACAACCTAAAGGAGAGAAAAAAACAATGTCAATTATTACTGATGTTTATGCTCGCGAAGTCCTAGACTCACGTGGAAACCCAACTATCGAGGTAGAAGTTTATACAGAAAGCGGTGCTTTTGGTCGCGGTATGGTTCCTTCTGGAGCATCAACTGGTGAATACGAAGCAGTTGAATTACGTGATGGAGATAAATCTCGTTATTTAGGTAAAGGTGTTTTAAAAGCTGTTGATAATGTTAACAACATCATCGCTGAAGAAATCATTGGTTTTGATGTAAGAGACCAAATGTCAATCGACAAAAAAATGATCGAATTAGACGGAACACCAAACAAAGGTAAACTAGGCGCTAACGCTATCTTAGGCGTGTCAATTGCTTGTGCTCGTGCAGCTGCTGACTTCTTAGAAATTCCTTTATATCACTACTTAGGTGGATTCAATACTAAAGTTATCCCTACTCCAATGATGAACATCATTAATGGTGGATCACATGCTGACAACAGCGTTGACTTCCAAGAATTCATGATCATGCCTGTAGGCGCTGCTAACTTTAAAGAAGCTATCCGTATGGGTGCTGAAATCTTCCATAACTTAGCTAAAGTATTAAAAGGCAAAGGCTTAAATACTTCAGTTGGTGACGAAGGTGGATTTGCTCCTGACTTAGGTTCTAACGAAGAAGCTTTAGAAGTAATCATCGAAGCTATCGAAGCTGCTGGATATGTTCCTGGTAAAGATGTTCGTTTAGCAATGGACGTTGCATCATCAGAATTCTACAACAAAGAAACTGGTATGTATGACTTAACTTCAGAAGGCCGTTCTTTAACATCAGAAGAAATGGTTGCTCTTTATGAAGACTTAGTAGCTAAATACCCAATCATCTCAATCGAAGATGGATTAGATGAAAACGACTGGGAAGGATTCAAACACTTAACTGAAAAATTAGGTAAGAAAATCCAATTAGTTGGTGACGATTTATTCGTAACTAACACTGAAAAATTAAAACGTGGTATCGAAGAAGGTATCGCTAACTCAATTTTAATCAAAGTTAACCAAATTGGTACTTTAACTGAAACTTTTGAAGCTATCGAAATGGCTAAAGAAGCTGGTTACACAGCAGTTATCTCTCACCGTTCAGGTGAAACAGAAGATTCTACAATCTCTGACATCGCTGTTGCAACTAACGCTGGTCAAATCAAAACTGGTTCTGCTAGCCGTACTGACCGTATTGCTAAATACAACCAATTATTACGTATTGAAGATCAATTAGGTGAAGTAGCTGAATACAAAGGTGTTCAAGCTTTCTACAACTTAGCTGACAAATAATTTAAAATTTAAATAAAGCTTATTCTACGGGAATTAAAACTGATCGGACGTAACACCCTCTAGCTTGTGCTAGAGGGTTTTTTTTTGCTTTGGTGGAGGAAGAGTATGTCCCAGTGAATTATCCAAAACAAATCAAAGTGTTGAAGGAAGAACAAAAAGTGATTGATACCTTCTCAGACAAGCAGGTAAAAGAATTGATTCGATACTACAATAAATCTGATTATTTGGGTGTGAGAAACAAGTTGATTGTCATGTTGTTCGTAGATACAGGTATACGATGCACAGAGCTACGACAGATCAAAACAGACTTTGTCTTTGATAATTACATTAAACTTCATGGGAAGGGCAACAAATGGCGTGTCGTACTTATCAGTTCATATCTACAGGAGCAATTGTTGAAGTATGACAGAATGAAGAATACCTACTTTACTTCTAGGTAGATTGCTATTAAAGATGATACATTTTTATTGACTAGATCAGGTGAGACTATTAAATCAAATGTTGCTATTGCAAAGATTATCAGTGATGCTAGTATGGAAATAGAGGGTGTTACTGATATCAGATGTAGTCCGCATACATTAAGACATTATTTTGCCAAGACAAGTATTAAGAATGGACAGGATATATTTACCTTGTCTTGTCTAGTCAAGTGTAGCCTATCCACAGTCAAATTTATTTTAAAATTTTTTTAATAACAATGAGACGAAATTTGAGGATAAATTGCCATAAGAGTATGAAATTTAAACGACTAAATAAAAAAGTAGTTAATGGAGAATGATTTTTTGGTTGGGTTAGTAATTTTAGCTATCGCATAATGGTGTTTTATATTTCTAATCAAAGAATGCGAAAAGGGAAAACCATCAATCAAAAAAGATGTTTTTTTGATTGATGGTTTGATTAATTAATAGTTGTTTGATAAAATTATGTTAATAAATGGTTGATTTTAGCTGTTTTTACATCTGATAATCACAAAACATTCTTTTGATTTCTAATAGCTAATGTTAATTGTTTAAAAATATAAGAGATAAGGTGAAGTGGAATGAACCGATATAGGAATTATTTAACAGAACTATTTCTATTTCTGCTTATTACACTCTGTGGAGTTCCGGTTCAAGCAGAATCAAATTCTTTTACAAATATTTTTCCGGAGAATTTAGCAAACAATGTCACAAATAGGATAAACGTAGCGACTGATCCTGATAAAGGGCGGTCGGATTTTGAACAAAGTATCAATAATCCAACTGAGCAGAAAACGCCTTCATCAGTAACAGTTAAAGTATCAGATCAAATATCCAATTTAGAAAAGTACAAAAAAGAAGCGATGAATAATGGAACATATGCTTCTGCGATTAGCTGGGAAAGCTTAAAAAAAGCATATTCAAATCAATCAATAACTTACATCGAAATACTAGGTAGTTTTTCTGCACCTAAAGGAGTTGCGAAACGTGATCTAGGTTGGCGAGAAACAAGTGTTATTATTGATGGTGGTGGAAATACGGTCAATATGCAAGATTCTCCCTTTAATATTGGAAAAAGTAATAAAAAAGGCGAAATTTTTACAATAACTAATATTGATTTAATTCATTGGGAAACTGCTATTCCATCTGGAAATTATGCAGGATACGCTGATGGTGTAATTGATAGTGGTACTGGAGTCAATGCAGGCTATGGTTATTGGAATTTTAACATCGATAACGTTACATTAAAAGGACCAGAAGGTATGGATGGGGCAGCAAATTCTCAACCACGACGTCTTTTGGATGCTGAAGACAGTCAAGTTACTTTATCAGGAAAAATTATTGTTGAAGCCAAAGGTGAGTTGATGCAAATTGGTCAGGTTGATATTGCAAATAATGCTCATGTTGAGTTAAATCGAACGCCAGGAACATCAGGATTTTCAATGTTTTACTTTATGTCTATAAGTGCAGATAAAGATGATGATACAGGTTTTGCCCATACTTTCAAAGTAGGAGATGGTGCAACAGTCATTGGTAAAGAGCTTGCTTCCTCTAGCGGAAATAATTATCCGTTGGTTTATTGGGGATTTAATTCTATGACTATTGGTGATAATGTGACGTGGAGCCAAGATGGTTTTCAAATGTTATTAGATTTATATCGATATTCAGGAACCAAAAGAGAAAATCGTGAGGTAACTTTTGGACAAGGTTTAAATATGACGGCAACTAGGACGGTTGGTAATAATTCGCTCTACGCCGCAAATAAATCTACTATTACGTTTAATGCAGGAACTATTTTGAATTTGGAACAATGGAACCCAAGTACCGTTGTAAACACAACTGTAGGATCAACGATTACTTTCATTTCACCAAAATCTCTCCACTTATCTCGAAATAGCAGGGATGGCTCACCTAGTAGCGGGGCCTTATTTACTGGAGCTGGAACTTTTTCAATGAATAATTCGCAAATTAGTACTTGGCAAGATAGTGATAGTTCGACATCAGTTCCAGCAGGAAATCGCAATCAGAAATTTGCTAAAATGACTGTAATTGGTGGAAAAACTAAAGTTACACCACCAAATGGAATTGAAATTGATTCGGATATTATTGATACCAAAACACGCGAATTAAAAACAACTGCGATTGCACCAGGAACAATTAAAGTAAACTATATTGATCAAAATGGTAAAAAATTAGGGTCGAAACAGTATCCAATTAATAAACAAGATAACTATATTGGCCAATTCTTACAACTCAGAACTGAAGAATATGTAAAGACATATATGCCAGAAAACTATATGTGGGCTATAGACAGTCAGGTAAAAAGTTCAGCTATTGCTGATGGTCAAAGTGGTGGAGACTCCACTACAACGGCAGATAACGGTGACAAGTTCGGTCAAGCGACTGTTGCGATTGTACCAATGGAAGGGACAGAATACACCTATAACATTTATGTATACGGAAAACCGACAAGTGGTATTCAGTATCAATACAAAGATTTGAAGTCGGATCAATTATTGAAAAGTGAATTTCCAAATTCAGAACAAGAGAAGAGTGGTACGGCGTTAGCACCTGCTAATTATGCTAATAAAATTGATTGGACTAGTTCATATTATACGAACACCGTTATTCCTGATGGGTATCATTACGCAAATGCTAGTGAGCTCGGCGATAAAACGCAGCCGAAACAAACGAATGTTGGTACAGAGCCTGTATTGACAACAATCTATGTTTATCCAGACAAGCAGACTGTTAAAGTGACGCTAGAAAATAGTGATGGGACACCTCTTGTCAATCAAACATCCCCAATTTACGTTGATGGGTATTCAGGCTTAGAAATAAGCTACAAAGATTTACTTGAAGGGAAAATCACACAACAAGGATCACAGCCTGAAGAAGGTATGTTTACCTTTGATTACACTGATAATAAAGGAAGCAACACAGATAAGGCGCCACAAGATATTACTATTAAATTAAAATACGTCTTATCAAAAATGGGAGTGAAACAAGTTTATAAAGGGACGGATGATCCAATTTATCGTGATTTAGCAAACAAAATACCCGTTGATAATTCGCAAACTTATGAAGAAGTTATCAATGATGATTTACAAGGTGTCATGAGAAAACTTATTTTTGATGGTAAATTCAACTTAAACTATGATGGTTACGACACTACAACTCTTACGAATTATAAAATTTATCAAGATGGTCACGAGATTACACCTACACCAACAAAGGTTCCAAGTGGTGATTTTACAATTGTTTACGAATACTCTGGTCAGTTAAGATTTAAAGATACAGCAGAAAACTTACAGTTTGGTTCAATTCCAATTACAAAAACAAGTTCAACTTCTCCGCTGAGTGATTCAAGTGATAAATTATTCTCTATCATTAGCACAATGCAAAATAGTTCTTGGACTTTGAAAGCAACCATGCCGAATAAAATTACTAGAAATGAAGGAAAAAAAGAAACATTCAACGGAAAAGTAATTTACAAAAATAAAGCAGGGCTTCCTCAAACACTTGGAACGTCAGCTATTAATATTGAATCTCAAGAAAATAATAACTTGTTTAGTGAAATTGATTTAAAAACAGGTAATTCTGGCTTGTTATTACAACAAGACGCAGGAAATTTAAGCGGTACATATCAAGGTAAAATCATTTGGACTTTACAAGATAGTCAAACCCCTTAATTCACCTATGAACTACAAACCTTAAAAAATATTTTTTTAATTGGAATGACTAGAGTATTGAAAATAATCATAAACTTTTGGTAATTATTATTCTAAGAAGTTCTATATCAAATCGTGTTGATGGATTAAATTCTATCGATACGATTTTTTTGATATAAATCCAAGAAATTTATTATGTTAGTTATTCTTCTCAGATTTAAGTATAATTATATAAAGAGAAGTTTAATTATAGCTAAAAATCAGTATTTATTTTGTCTCTGATTCTATTAATAGGTTATTATATTTCAATTTTTTGTATTTCAATGTTGCTATTTAAAATATTATGGCGAGTGTTGTTCCCGTATTGTTAATCGTCAATAGCTTCGTATAGATTAGACAAATTATCAAGAAGGAACAGCCTAAAGAATCTTGAATATTACTAGGGTTAATGTATGCTCCGGTTATATATTTAATTGTAGCCTTAGTTTCTTTTTGGATAGAAGTAAATTTTTTACACTGAAATAAAAGATAATGTCTAGAAAGGATCATTATGAAAATTGAACGCTTGATGTTTATATTAATCGCTCTTTTATCAAAAAAATTTATCAAAGCAAAAGAAATTGCTGAGATTTATCAGGTATCCACTCGAACGATTTATCGTGATATTGATACGTTAAGTCTTGCTGGAATTCCAATTTATTCGCAACAAGGAACAGACGGTGGCTTTTATATTGATGAAAATTATAAGTTGAATTCGTTGCTGTTTTCGGAAGCAGAGAAGAAGCTAATTTACGATTTTAGTCGTAGTCTTTCAAAATCTGTGAAGCGACCCCAGTTGAAAGAATTACAACATAAGATGAGTACTTTTATGACTTCAAATGAAAAACCGTCACCATATTTTTTTGATTTTACACAATGGAGCACTAAAGATCAGAAGTTAAATCTATTAGATAAAGCAATTGATCAATGTAATATTGTTCATTTTGATTATACGGACTACAAAGGTCATGATACAAGACGTTTTGTGGAGCCCATTAATCTTGTTTGTAAAGGGAATGTTTGGTATTTATATGGTTTTTGTTTATTGAGAGAAGATACTCGTCTTTTTCGAATGAGTCGTATTCAAAATTTAGAAGTAATAGATGATAAATTTATATCTGAAAATCATTTGTTTATGTCTCAAGATTTATTGGACGACTTTTTTGCTGATCTTGTGGCTTCTGTTGAGATGGTACATGTCTGTTTATCTTTTAAAAAGGAAGTAAAAAGTCGTGTTTTTGATGTTTTTTCAGAAGAAGTCATTCTAGATGAAGAAAACTATTTAGTTGTCTCGCGCGAATTTGCAAAAGAGCCATGGTTAATTGAACTCATTTTAAGTTTTGGTAGTGGCGTAAAAGTAATTTCACCAGCATGGTTGCGAGAAGAAATTCGCAATGAAGCTCAAAAAATTATTGACCAATATGACATAATGTAGTCACAGCACCTTGCTAAAATAATTATAGAAAGTGAGGTATTGGGAATGAAAAAAAGGAATTTTAACGTCGTAGACTGGCAAGAACAATTTGTCTATCAAGAAAAATTAGCTCAAGCTAAAACAGTTTATCAAATGACGGGTGGTTTTGAAGGAGAGATTCACGCGGCGTATACGATTCACTACTTTTCATATAATAAAGAAGACATACATGCCTCTGAAAGTCAGTTTGAAGGCTTTGCAGTCTTCACAGGTGAGTGCCAAGGACGAAAGGGTAGTTTTACCTACCGTGATTTTGGAAGTTTTATAGATTCAAATTATCATGCATCTGTCGAAATTATTACCGAAACTGGTGATTTTGCCGGAATGATTGGAACAGGTACTTATCAACCATGTGAAAATGGGATGTAATTAACATTGGATTATGATTTTAAATAATTTAGTAGAAGGAGTTACTATGAAGACTGCAATTATCTTTATCTTAGAGAATTACGCGGATTGGGAAGGTGCTTACTTAATGTCGCAACTCAATCAAAACCCTGCATGGGAAGTTAAGACAGCTTCCTTAAAAAAAGAAATCAAGTCAATTGGTGGCCTGAGAACAAAAGTTGATTACCTCTTAAGTGAGATACCAGCCAATATTGATTTGTTTGTGATGATTGGGGGAAATGCGTGGCATCTCGAAAACCAAGTACTTGTCGATAAAATTAATGAATTTTTGAGTCAAAACGTTACGGTTGGTGCTATTTGTGGTGCAGTAGATTTTCTAGCAAAAAATGGCTTGCTAGCGCAATATAAACACACTGGTAATTCTGTTTATCTTTGGCAAGATTTCACTATGTATCAGAATAGTGAGGAATTTGTTGAAGTACAAGCTATCCGAGATAAGAATTTGATTACAGCAAATGGAACAGCGGCACTTGATTTTACAGAATTAGTTTTATCTGCTGTTGAATTTGATACTGCGGATAATATTGAGAAAACAATCTATATGTATCGCTTTGGTTACTACGCATATTGTGAAAAATATGGAAATCCATATCTTTAATAATATATAATATTGAGCCAAAATAATTTAAAGAAATGAGTCACTTTTAAAACGTTAATTTTTTGGCGTTTTAAAAGTGATTTTTTTATACTATAGTACGGTATTTTGGAATGGCATTCACTATGAACACTCGCTATAATTAATTCTGTACAAAAAGTAAGGAGGATCAAGCTTGAAAAAAAAGGGGAGAATTAAACTAAAAACATTGCTGATGATTATATTAATAATCGCAGTTACCTTTTTAGTTGCGGGGATTTGGATTGGTGATGGCGTTAAGAAAATGACTTATCGCGAAGCAGAAGAAAAACGTGAAAACGAAGTAAGGACTAACGAATTATCTTTAGATGATTTTAGTCATGAAATATTAGTATATGTGCATGAAAAGGCACAATCAGTTGGATTTGCAGTGATTGAAAAGGATGAGAGTAGCGAATCTGATTTTTATCGTGTCACTGAAATGATGGTTGATGACAAAAAGAATATGATGCCGATTGTAAATGGTGAATACTCTTTTGATGAGCTTTTAAAAGCTGATATTAAAAGAGAAGTGGATACGTTTAGACTTATGCAAGTAGAGAACTACTATCTAAAGCATAGCGTCACAGGAAATATTGTGGGAACAAAGTATTCACCATCAAAAACATATTCGACAGTAGCTAAAGATTTTATTTTAATTTCAGATTGTAAAAAACAAGCACTGTATTTTGCACATTATTTACCAGAAACATTATCTTACCGATTAGGAAGAGTTGCGTATTACAAGTTAGATAAAGTAAAAGATATAATTGAAAAAAATAATTATGAACAAAAAGAAATTGCTGAAGAATTAGGCGTTCAATTACAACAAGAAAAAGAGAATGGTGTAATTGATTTAACTTATGATGAATTTTTGATTCCTTCGAAAGCTAAAGGAGGAATAAAGCATGATTAAATTGACTAAAAGAATAAGTTTAATATTTGCGTTCTTCATTATTTCCATTGTCACAGTTGCTTGTGGTGTGCTTTTTTTATTTGGATTTGAGTCAATA
>NZ_SDGV01000024.1 GCF_004795745.1 Vagococcus silagei
AAGATTTCATACTAACATCATTTCTATGTTTCATATGCAAATGAAACGAAAAATAGTTTTTAGCTGAAAATCCTTAAAAAGTACTACATACTTGTGGGAGTTATTGCAGATGAAACAGACCTACAAATGTTTCATATAGCTTCTATTGGTTATCATTGGCTAAAGAAGGATGATATAATAAGAAACGAGGTGATTGAATGGGAGATAAGATAGCTAAAAATGAAACTATACGTGATTTAGAAGAAAGTATACAAGGAGCTAAACTTCTAAGCAGTATTTCCTCATTGTTTGGTATTAAAATTGATGAAGATTTTGATTTGCTAGAAAAAAGGATATTAGAAATTAAAGAATTACCAGATAAGTTTAATGAAATATTTTCTTCTAGAGGATGGATTGCGCATGATTCTTTAGATGTTAAAGTAATGAAAGAATGTGTGGAACAGGGAATAGATGGGGAAAGTCTTCTTATGAATTATTATGAAGGAAAACTAGAATGGCTAATTAACATATTATCTTATAGACCTATATTCAAAGAAAGAGCTGAGTTACTAAATTTGGCTAAAAAAGACTATTTTGAAGAAAGATATCATAGCTGTATCCCAATTGTGTTAATGTTGGTTGATGGTATAGTTAATGACATTAAACCAACAGGGTTATTTGCTGATGCGACAGACTTAGACGTATGGGATAGTATTGCAGGTCATTCTACAGGACTAAATTCTCTTGTAGATATTTTAAAGAAAAATAGAACAAAAACTAATATCGAACCGATTTATTTACCTTATAGAAACGGTATACTACATGGTAGGGAATTGAAATATAATAATAAGATAGTTGCTATTAAGACATTTGCCATTTTATTTTATGTGAATGACTGGATTCAGTCTTTAGAAAGTGAAGAAAAAAGAAGAGAAGAGTATCTAGAAGAGAAAAAGAAAAGTAAAGAAACAAGTTTTTTTGATATAGCTAGGAAATACACTGATCACAAAAAGAAGTTACGAAAAATGGATAAGCTACTTGAAGAATGGCAACCAAGAAAATTTGAAAATGGTTATGAGCACTTTACTATTAAAGATGGGACACCAGAAGCAAATGCTATTAAATTTTTAGAATGCATTAGAAAAGGAAACTTTGGTACACCAGTTAGTTTGTACTTTGAAAATATATTTGGAAAAGTTTCAGTGAAAGAAAAAGCTGGACTATTTAGAAAAGAATATGAGGATATCAGATTGGATAGTTATTCTATAACTAAAATAGATGATAAAGGTGCGTCAGTGACTCATGTATATATTTCTATGGTTTATAGACTTGATAGTGTATGCAAAAATAAAGAATTAGATTTTAGGATGATATATGAAAAACAAGGAGAAGTTGAAAACAGGCTGATAGAGGGAGGAGAATGGAAAATAGTGAATATAGAAGGGATAATAGATCAATTGAAATCTTAGTACATTTTTTTACATACTATATGTAGGGGTTGGATGATCTTTAATTTTTATGTTCAGAGGATTTGGTAGCGTTCTACAATTAGTTTTTCGTATTCAATATATAGTTTGTTTACAATCTATATAAAAGAATGAGACACAATATATAGTGTTATAGATTTGACTGTATAAATACATTGTGATATTATCAAGTAATAGAAAAAAAGGGCATAGATTGCAGTCTATCCCCGTGGTTGATATTAGTTGAACTAGTTGCAGACACAACACAAAAATCAATTACCTAACTAAAATGTTAACTCTTATAAGTTTATCAAATGTTTTTGAAAATGTAAAGCTTTTTTGCTTAGAGTATCCAAAACTAGAATTAATTTCGACCTTTTCTATAAAATATTATAGATAGGGAATGATGTAATGGTAAAATTTAGTCAAGCTTTGTATTCAAAGGATGGTGAATCTAGATTTATCGAAGTCAAAAGGATTCCGCATCAAAATAATTATGATGATTTCGTGAACCACTTGTTTTGTCCAGATGAAAATTGTGATGCGAAATTAATTTATGTTAGAACTCGTGAAGGCGGTTACTTGAAAAAACCACAAGGTTTTGAACATAATGAAGAGTGTAATTATGCTGATGACTCAATTAGGGTTGTACCTGAAACTGTATATATTGAGATTAATGGAAATATATCAGATGATGGTATTTCTCGTAGAAATAAAAACATGGGTAAAAAGCTAAGAGATTTTTTAAATCCTCCAGAGGAAAAAAAAGTAGCCAAGTCAGATAAGAAAAAGACTACTAGGTCTAAAAAGGATTCAGATGATCCTAACTCCAAAGATGTCAAGACAGGGGTTAGAATAAAGTATGATCCCAATAGTATAGTAAGTAAAGAAGAATTAGATCAAAATGGTACAAAAACAAGAGAACCAGCGTTTATATCGGTTCTTCTTCACCAAATATCAGAGAGAGATTCCAATAAGAATCTGTCGACTGTTGGCTTAATTAAAAATGTAGTTCTTAACAAAGAACAATCATCTGCTTCTATACAAGTTGTGTTTGAAAATGTTAAAGCGACTATTTATCTACCACAAGCTTTTTTTAGTAATTCTATACGTGGACTATCTAAAGAACAACTTTTTGAATATGTTGAAATGTTGGGAAAATATATAAGGACAAATCCTGATAGTCTATATATAAACACTATGTGTCAGACTCATAAGATAGATATAGAAAATTTAGCTCTGTATGTGTATGACCCAGACTTTCCAAGTTTTATACTTGCTTCTAATACTAATAGAGAATTTAGAAGTTTAAGTGTGTTGGCTTCTATGATATCTACAAATGCAATTTAAACGAAATTTAATTGTGAGGAGAGAGGCTTTAATGTTTCTCTTCTTTGTTTCAATAATATGCCTTAAATTGGCAAATATATAAATACTTATGTATAAATTGGGAAAACATTTCTGCCTGACAATGATATGAGACTTCTGAAAGCTTGAGAAGAGCATGTTACATTTTTGTTCAGGTAATGGTTACTATTATAAATAAACATTGAAAATACCAAGAAAAATGTAACTGATTTTATTGAAGAAAATTGCGAATAAAAAAGCTGAATTTTTTAACAAAACAGCTTTTTAAATTGCTCCCAATAACATATACAAAATTGACCAGATTTTGACCATCTTAATTTGACAATCAATGATAAATATTGAGTCTCTAAACTACTATAAGAACTCTTAAAAACTTGGTTTGATAGTTAATGACACTGGTTGAGAAGCCGTTTCCTATATGGAAGGGTCTGTTGGATAAGTTAATAAGATGTGCTAGGAACGTTGTTGTATCAGCATTCCTTGCCTTTTTATTTTGTCTTAAATAGGTGGGGTCTGTGAAAAGGTCTGTGCATTAAGAAAATTGTGTCATTCGTTCAGCTTCAAACTCCATTGATTCTTTAAAAAGTTTAGCTAATCCATGAGAATCTTCTTTTGATAATAGATTAATATATAAAGCTCTATCATCTACTTTAACAACTACAGGAGCATAACCAGTCATAAGTGCCAGGTAAATATTAATCATACGTCCAGTACGTCCGTTACCGTCACTAAATGGATGAATACGCTCAAATTGAATGTGACTATCTGCCAATACTTCTGCTACATCATCAATATTTTCCGCTATCTCTAAACGATACAAAGTATTATCAACCCATTGTAAAATAAGGTTAGGTACTTCATGAGGTTTAGCAGTATTGAACGTTGCACCAATGATGGCGCTCTGTGTTGCTTTATACTGTCCTTTGTCGAATTGAATACGATCAAGTAATAGCTCATGTATTTTCTTGATAACTAGTTCAGAGAATGGCTCATCATTGTTTAAAGCACTGATAATATAATCAAATGCTTGTTTATGGTTGGCTACTTCATAAAACTCTCTCGTTTTCATACCCTTTTCAGGTGATATGATCGTATCTTCTAAGATGATTGAAACTGTTTCAGCTAACGAAATGGTATTTCCTTCAATCGCACTTGAATGGTACGCCATACGGACTAAAACATCATCTAAATAATCTTGTGGTAGGTTCATCTTCTCATTCCTTTCTAAAATCCAACAAAGTTAGCAAACTTATTGGCTGTTTTTTCTGCTTCTTCAGGCATGACATGGCTATAGATTTCTAAAGTAATCTTAATATCCTTGTGTCCTAGTCGCTCACTTACTTCTTTTACTGGTATACCAGCTTGTAATAACAAACTAGCATGCGTGTGTCTAAAGTTGTGAGGTGTAATTTTAGGGAGCTTATACTTTTTTATTAAGTATTTTAACTAGTCATTAACAATTTGAGGATAGTACAATTCATTGCGTACGTTAGTAAATACAAATTGTTTATCGCTTGTTGTGTTAAATCCCATTTGAAAATATTCCTCACGTTGAATACTACGCCACCTAGACAATATCTTGATTGTTTCATCATCTAGGCTTATTTCACGCACGCTAGAGCTTGTTTTTGGTGTCTGAATGTTTTCATCTATTGCTAGTGTTTTGCCTATAGTGGATAGGCTACACTTGACTAGACAGAAAAAATAAGGTGTGATAAACATAAGAAAACACACTGGAGGAATAGTCATGTCAGAACGTAAGCCTAGAAGAACATTTTCAAAAGAATTCAAACAACAAGTGGTGGATCTTTATCAATCAGGAAAGTCACGAGTAGATATTATTCATGAATATGAGTTAACCCCTTCAACCTTTGACAAATGGGTAAAACAAAGTAAAACGTCAGGGTCATTTTCTGAAAAAGACAATTTAACGCCTGAACAAAAAGAGTTGATTAAACTTCGAAAAGAACTAAAAAATCTTGAAATGGAAAATGATATTTTAAAGCAAACGGCGCTGATATTCGGACGAAAAGGCAAGTAATCTCTGCCAATAAACATAAGTATTCTATATCAGCAATGTGTCGAGTCCTTAATATTTCTAGACAGACCTATTACTATAAAGAAAAAAAGCCGTTACTTGAAAGTGAAGTTGAAGAAAGAGTCGAAAAAATTTTTCAACAAAATAAAAAAGCTTACGGTGCTAGAAAAATAAAAAAAGTATTAAGTCTAGATGGCATCATTTTAAGTAGAAGAAAAATCAGAAGAATCATGAGACAGCGACATTTGGTTTCAGTCTATACGAAGGCTAAATTTAAAGTTTTGGCACCTAAAACAAATGAGGCACAGATAAAAAATCAACTAAATCGAAACTTTGTTTCTCATATACCACTGGAAAAAATTGTGACTGATTAAACTTATGTTAGGGTCGGCAATCATTGGCATTATGTCTGTCTCATTCTTGATCTATTTAATCGAGAAATTATTGGATTTAGTTGTGGACTAAACAAGGATGTTGAACTCATCAAACAAGCTTTTTACTCAATTCCATATGCTTTATCTAATATTCAATTATTCCATACAGATAGAGGGAAAGAATTTGATAACTACACAATTGACTCATTACTACAAACCTTTGGGATTGAACGCTCTTTAAGTAGAAAGGGAAATCTATGGGAAAATGCAGTTGCAGAGTCTACGTATAAATCGTTTAAAGCAGAATTTGTTTACCAAAATCAATTTTCGACAATGAAAGAATTATCAGTTGCATTATATGATTATGTGCATTGGTGGAATCATTTTCGATTACACGGTGCACTGGCATATTCAACGCCTCTTGGAGTCAGAGCGCAGAGATTAGCGATAGCTTCCCTTGAGGATGAGTCCAACTGTGATAATCGTGAGATAGCGAGTTGATTTTTAAAGTCAATTCCTCGCAAATTACTTACAGTTGGAGAGGCTCATGGTCAAGGGTAATCGGATAACAGCTATAAAATTTTGACACCTTATAATTTTTGTCAAAAAAAGGGTTGCCATTACATGCACTACATTAGTCATTTTTGAATGCTTGTTTTATTTTAAGAGACTTTTGGGTCAGCCTCACCTCTTTTATATTTCAAATGATATATCATTAACACTAAAATTTAAATGGAAAAATAAAAATTCTCCTTTTCTTTTGCGTATTTAAAATCGATATCAAAATATCAATTTCTAAATAATAAAAAAGAGGAGTTTTATTATGAGTTATGAACAAGAGTTTGAAGAAGTATTTATTTGTCTAGCGACAAGTGTGAGGTTAGATTATCTAAGTTTAGATGATATGTGCTGGATTATCAGAGAAGAGAGCCCAGTGATTAATACGTATCGTCCAATTGTTGCTTACTATGAATTAACCGATTTTGTTGAAAAAAAAGAATCAGTCTATAACGGTGATGAATATCTTGCTACTAAAAAGAATGTGAAAGATGTATTAATAGAGATGCTTACCTATAAACGTTACTATTTTATCGATCAAGGGACGCAAAAAGTACAAAAAAGAGAAGAGCCGAAACTATTTGTTTATTGGCAAAATAATAAACAAATATGATTAAATCAATAGTATTAAAGATTTTTAGTATTCAAGTTACACTATTTTACACTCTCCGATTGATATAATTTAATTGATGTTAGGAAAATATATAAAAATAATTTTAAGGAAATATTGGCAACGAATAATATGAGTATCAATAAATTATCTGAGGATACTGGGATAAGTCGACAAACTCTTTGCAAGATAAGAGATAATAAATTCTATGATATATCTTCAAATATTTTAACTCAATTGTTAACTTTACTAGAAATAAATTATTATGATTTTGGATCTGTTTATTCACATTTTGATTATCTTCAAGAAAAACTGAGTGAATTATCGTTTAATGAAGAAAATATCAAGAAGTTAAAACAAATAATAAACTTAAAATGTGGTACCAAGGTCAAATTAAAATTTAGTTCTTACAATAGCAATCAAAGCCTTAATTTTCGAAGTAGTATAAAATTTAAGAAAATGTTTTTAAATGGAAATATCAGGATAAATACAGAATGCATCGATTTTGATTTTGATTGGAATCCATCATCAGAAAAAGATGATCTTAATGAATTTTATGCCTTATATTTTAACATTTTAGATTCTTTTGAAACTTACGCTAAAGAAATAGGATTTTCTAATATTTTAATTTCAATATTAAATTATTTAGACATAAAGAATGAAGTATTTCTTTTTCCGGTGGACTTAGAACGGGATGAATTAAGTATCTTTATTAATAGAAACGATTATTCAATAAAAGATAATGAAACAATAAAAAAATCAATATCAATCAAAAAAGGCTATCAATTTTTAGAATCAGATAAATGTATTATGGATATTCAAAAGAATAGGGATAAAGTAATTAACAATTATTCTTCGTTATATAAACCCTCTCCAATTCAAAAGGAACAGGCGCGAATAAAAAATACCAAAGAAGCTACGTATCAGGAAAGTTTTCGCTATACGTATTATGTAAAGATGATAAATGAAGAATTTATCTACAAAGAACGATTAAGAATTGAAAATCAGTATAAATTGAAATTTAGAGAATGATACCTTGAATTTTTAGTTAGCAATTATGTTTAATCAACATACGTGTGTTAAAAAGATTGTAAGTCCTCTCATTTAAATATTTTCCACTTCCATGATAAACTAAATATACACAATAAGGATGGTGACTAGTATGTCAATTTATCAATTTGAAATGGAAAAAATGGATAGTACAACAGAGTCATTACAAAATTATGCAGGAAAAGTTGTCTTGATTGTGAATACTGCAAGTAAGTGTGGTTTTACCAAACAGTTTGAGGGATTAGAAAAGCTTTATACTAAATATAAAGATGAAGGACTTGTGATTTTAGGTTTTCCTTGTAATCAATTTTTAAATCAAGATCCAAAATCAAATGATGATATCTTATCATTTTGTCAATTGAATTATGGTGTCACGTTTCCAATGTTTGCCAAAATAAAGGTAAACGGTAAGAATAAAGCACCACTTTATGATTATTTGATTCAGGAAACTGGAGGTACAAAGATTGAGTGGAACTTTACAAAATTCTTAATTAATCAAGAAGGAAAAGTAGTTTCTCGATTTGCACCAAAAACGACACCAGAAGCACTAGAAGAAGACATCAAAAAATTACTGTCATAATAAATTTTGAAGTTGGTGAATTACCAACTTCTTTTATTTTTAAATAAAAGCAAAATATTAGACAAAAACTAAAATTTTAGCTATCGTGTTGATGGAATCTGACGAAAATTAGATGCCTATTGTTTAAAATGTAAGCGGATTAATATTATAATGTGCAACTGTATGTGTGTTGCGATGGTTAGGAAGGTAAAATCAATGGATATCTTGTATGTGACTAGTGTCATAGGTACAATCGCTTTTTCATTATCAGGCGCAATGGTCGCAATGGAAGAGGACTATGATATTTTAGGTATTACTGTTTTGGGCTTTGTGACGGCCTTTGGTGGTGGTGTACTTAGAAATATTGTCTTGGACTTACCCATGTCGATTTTTTGGAGTCAGACAAATCTATTTTATGTGTCATTTGCCACGATATTTTTTGTTTACCTTTTTCCTAAAAAATTCAAGGCATGGAAAAAATTTGAGATTGTTTCTGATGCAATTGGTTTAGCTGCTTTCAGTATTTCTGGTGCGCTGTATGGTTTAGATATTAATGGTCAAATTGGACCAGTGATTGCAGCAGCCATCTTAACTGGTACTGGTGGTGGTGTCATTCGAGATCTTCTTGCAGGCAAGAAGCCAAGTGTTTTATGTGCAGAAGTTTACGGAAGTTGGTCCATCTTGATTGCAGTCGTAATTTATTACACTGTACCAATGCAGCCAGTATTTTATTTGATCATTATCGCATTAACTGTAGTCTTAAGGGTTGTTGGAGTTAATAATAATTGGGCATTACCAAAAAAGACTTGCTTACTTAATAAAAAAGAATTTTCACCTGTTAGTCAGGTAATTGATAAAGATTAAATTTTGTTTCGGTGACAGTATTGCTTGCTTATGAGTCGTACTGTTTTTTTGTTAGTATCGTGATATGATGATTAAAATAAGCAATTCAGCATTGAAGTATGTTTAAAACATGTAATAACTCTATGAAGGAGAAGTCAATGTTTATTAATGGAATGAAAATTTGTAAGCCAGATACAAATACGTATCCTTTTAATTTGCCGATTGTTGAGTCAATTATACACTTAGAAGACGGTCTGGAATTCAATTCTAGTATCACCTTTTTTGCAGGTGAAAATGGCTCCGGAAAATCTACATTATTAGAAGCTATCGCAATTCAATTTGGCATTAATCCAGAAGGTGGTTCGAAGAATTTTAATTTTTCAACTTTTGATAGTCATTCTAACTTAGCAGATTCGGTGACTTTAGTAAGAAAAGGACAAATCCCAGATTTTTCATTTTTTTTAAGAGCAGAGAATTACTATAATATTGCCTCAGAAATTGAAAATTTACTCGTATCTGATTATTATGGCTCACGTGGATTACATGAGATGTCACATGGTGAGGGAATGCTATCGATTATCACAAATCGTTTTATAGCAAACGGGCTCTATATCTTGGACGAACCGGAATCAGGCTTGTCAGTATCAAGACAATTAACATTGCTAAAAAAAATTATGGATTTAAGTCGTGAGGGCTGTCAATTTATAATTGCTACACATTCACCAGTCCTACTAGCAGCACCGAATGCAACAATATATAATATTTCTCATGATATTTTGCAGGAAATTGAATATGAAGAAACTGAAGCTTATCTTGATATGTCACTCTTTATAAATAATCCGGAACAGATGATTCATTTTCTAACAGAATAAGACTTCAAAAAAAGAGCTGTGAATTTTGCTTTGATTCACAGCTCTTTTTGCATTTTATTTATAAATTGTAAAAACGGGTAGCATTAGGAGAACCAGCAACGTTCAAATCCACTAAGTAGTCCTTAAACTAAAGGTGAGCATGTGTATCAATATATCTAATACCTTTCATAATATATTCTCCTTGCATCTAGTATACTTACTTATATTTATATAATAACACGGTTATTTAAAGTGAAAAAAATTCAATGGGAAGAAAATCTGCATAATAATGATAGTTAGGTAACTAACGTTCTATTTTGAATGGAAATCAATCTGATTATGTGAAATAGTTCATTAAAGCTGTTGTCACCGAAGAAAGAAAAGGCTATCATATACGTATGGGTAAAATTAAAAAAGGAGTGTTTTTGATGAATGAGTTTAAACAGATTAAATCCCTCTATAAAAAACATACGCATTATCATCGCAATATTTTCCTTATATCAGGAATTTTAATTGTTTCGATTAGTATTTTTGTAGCGGTTGACGTAGTCCGCATAAACCCATTAATCTTTTATGCTGTTGGTATGGGAATTGTAACCTTTTATGCATTGTTTAATCGAGTTGAGAGTTCAAATTATGATCAATTGAAGAAGTTTTTAAAAGATTATCAACCTGATATTTTAGACGATAAAGAATTTTTGTTCTTCTTGGACTATCAACTTTCGAGTCATCTTAATCGAAAATCAGAGGTATGGTTTCAAGAATTGAACGATAGTTCTGAATTGAAAAAAAATCGTGCCGCGAGAGCACTAGAAAAATGCATTCGAGAGTTAGATGGCTATTATCAATTCCTTCAAAGATATGCTAGTCATAAGAATCGTAAAGAAATTTCGTTTCAGGATTATCGTATTTTATTGAACCAACGTCGTTATCGAGATTCAATGGGAGGGAAAGAACAATGAAACTAAGAAAAGATATTGTGGGGATTATTTTATCATTCTCTTTGGTAGGAGCTGTTGCAACTGGTGTTGACGCTGCTTCATATAAAGGAGTGATGGAACGCCAATCAAAGCAAGAAATTCGAATACAAAAGAAAATAGCTTCGGAGTTTGTTTCTAAAGATGACCAACAACGTTTAGAACAAGATTTAACTGAAATAAAAGATAGTAAAAATAAAAAAACTAGACGTCAATTAGATGAAATGATGTCTAAAGAAGATTCATTTTTGGTTGAAGTTGACGAAAGAATCGAAAAAAAAGAAACAGAAGTTGCTCAAAATGAACAAACAAAATTGGCTAGCCAATTCAAGAAGTTAGAGGAAGTAAGTCAGGAAAAGTATATTGTTGAAACTGATCTTTTAAAAGTTAAAGATTTAGATAATGAATTGAAAGAGCTTCAAACACCGAAAAAAGTTAAACCAGTTAGAAGTTTGGCAACTAAGATTGAAAATTTATCTGAACAGATGAAAGGTAATCAAACAGTTCTAACTGGATTGGTTAATGATTTAAAGAAAGAAAATAGTGTATCTGAAAAGTTAGAAAAAAATCGTTTTGTTTCTGAGCAAGATAAAAAGACGCTAGCAACAAAACAAACGGAAAATATAAAATTCTTTGACAACGCTAATAATATTGAAACAGTCAAGGAATGTAAAGAAGCATCGCAAGCATTTAATAAAGAAGTTGAAACGAAGAAAAGTGAAATTGAAAAAGAATTTTCTGCATCAGAAGAAAAAGCTAAAAAGCTTGTTACTTCTTCAGACAAGCTTCTTTTAGAGGGGAATTTGGAAGCTGACGAAAAGAAAAAACTTGAAAATCAATCTAAAAAAACAAAGGATGCCCTAGCTTTAACGAAATATGAAACAGGCGATTTAACAAAGTATTATGGTGAGCACCAAGAAACATATGATGACTTATCTAAGAAAAGTGAGGATCGTAAAAAAGAAACTGAGCATAAAGCTAAAGAAGATGAGAAAAAACGCGAAGTGACAGAAGTAGAAACGATAAAAGATGACTCAGAGGTAATATCTGATAATGAACAAGCAGGTGGAGTGATTCCTACGGGTGGTGGTTGGAACCGTCCTCCTGATGGCTATGTGTTCTTAAAAGTAGATAGTGGTTTGACTTATCGACAAGTCAAAAATCCCACTCATTATTTGATTATTAGTGAAGTAGATGGTCAAAAATTTGAACCAGGCCATGGAAATGGTTCAGCAAAACAACGTTAACATTTTAATACGAAGAGTAGCAGAGACTACTCTTCTTTTTTTTAGCAACTTTGTGTAGACGTTCACACAGATAGTGATGTATAATTAGTTCATGAATAGTGATATATTTGAAATAAACAATTGTTTATGTTATTGGTATAAGTATTAGGGTATAATTTTTGTTATTCAGATAGGGAGAAGGAGATTAACAGTTATGGTAATTAAAACAATATTAACAGCATTAGGTATGGTTGGAGGAGTTTTCATAGTTTATTCTTTTATACCTCAAATTAAACTATTGATTGAAACAAAAGATTCAGCAGGCCACAGTATTACATTTTGGACGATTATTTCTTTTGGGATTACATTCGCAGCGATTGCGATGATTGGGATGAATATTATTAATGGTATTGCGTTTTCAACATTAGGTTTAATCAATGAAATTACTCAAATCTTAAATGCTTCACTTGCAATCACAACATTAATTTTAGTTAAAAAATATCGAAAATAATAGATGGAAAAGTAATGCATTTCGAATTATGTCGAGATGCATTTTTTTATTTCATAAATTAAAAAAGCGAATTAAACAAATGTTTTATTTATTTCAATTATTTTGTATTCGTTAGATAATGATATAATGTAGGTATCAAAACTCTGGAGGTGGTTCGTATGAATAAAGCAATTGATGTGTTTGATTTATCCAAGAAATATGGTTCTCATTTTGCATTAAAAGACCTAAATCTATCAATTAATGAAGGTGAATTCTTTGGCTTGATTGGTCCCAATGGTGCTGGAAAATCAACTCTAATAAGAATTTTATTAAATATGATTTTTGCGACAAGTGGCGAAGCAGCTATCTTTAATTTGGATTGTGCAAAAGAGAGTGCCGAGATCAAGAAAATGACAAGTTATGTTTCTAGTGATGTTTCTTACTACGATAGTATGAAAGTGAAAGATATTTTCCGATTAGTGGCAAAATTTCATCATGTTGTTGATTTTAATCAACAAATGGCATATTATACAGAACTATTTGATTTACAATTAAACAAAAAATTTCGAGAATTATCTTTAGGGAATAAAAGAAAAGTTGCGATTATTTGCGGACTTTTGCCCCAACCAAAACTGTTGATTTTAGACGAACCCACTAACGGGTTGGATCCACTCATTCAATTTCGCTTATTTGAAATATTGGAAGAAAAAAATAAACAAGGAATGACAATCATCCTCTCAAGTCATGATCTAAAAGAGGTACAAACTCATTGTGAAAAAGCTGCATTTATAAAAGAAGGTAAGATTATTGCGGAAGAAAAATTAAAAGAGTCTCATCTAAAAGAAAAAGTATTGGTCTTATATGGCAATGATTTACCAAAAGAATCTTTTGAAAATCAAGGTTGTCGATTATTACAAAGTGATATGAATTCACTAACGTTTCATGTCCAACATGATGTGAGACAGCTTTTCCCACTTTTTTATGATGAAAGAATTATCGACTTTACTATTCGCCCCCAAGAATTGGAAGATAAATTTTTATCACTATATGTAAAGGGGGAGAACTAACATGATATTAATGCAATTTGAATGGCACAAGGAATGGAAAAAAATGCTGATGTGGTTTTTGATTGTTGGGATAATTTTAGGTATGTTTATGTATTTTTTCCCCATGATGCAAGATAGCGCAATGGAAAGTATTGTGGTTGATAAAATGAATGCTTTACCTTCAAATATGCTTAAGATGTTCCATTTGGAAGACGGTAAGAGTTTGTTGGAACTGCCGGGATATTTTGCTTATGTTTTTCAGTATATTTTTATTGCTGTTTGTATTTACGCAAGTATGAGTGGCGGTAATGCATTAATCGAAGAGGAAACAGATGGTACGATTGAGTTTTTGTATTCGCAACCCTTAAATCGTAGCTCACTCTTTTTTGGAAAGTATTTCGCGCGTTTAGTTTTATTAATCATGTTATGGCTGTTACTTTGGCTTGTAACCATCACTTTTGGCTATGCAGTTAAACCTGATGATTATCATATTCAAACATTTATAGAGAAAAGCAGTCTAATATTTTTAAATGAAGTAGTTGTATTAATATTGTTTTACAATTTGGGTATACTGATTTCAACGTTTATTAAATCCGCAAAACAAGTTACTTCTTTTGCGATGGCACTGGTATTTGGTACTTTTATGTTGGGAATTTTAGCTGGTCTAAGCGATAAATTTTCTTGGGCTGAGAATCTTTCACCAATTCAATTGGCAACACCATCAAAAATGTTAAATGAGAATTTAAATGTAACAGAGTTTGGTGTCATGTTGGGCCTTTCCGTTCTCTTTCTTTTATTAGGTTGGCAAATTTATAAAAGAAAAGATTATCGACTATAACAGAGAAAATGATTTAACAGATTTTTGATGAGCGGAGACTGGACTCAACAAAGGATATGGAGGAACTGGTTATGACTAAAATGAATATCCAAAAAATTGCTGATATGACAGGTGTCTCTAAAACGACAGTTTCAAGGGTAATTAACCAAGAAAAATACGTTTCTAGTGAAATTCGTGAAAAAGTATTAAGGGTGATTGAGGAAACAGGTTATGTGCCAAATGGTAATGCAATAAATTTGAGCAAAGGTAAAAGTAATACAATTGGAGTGACACTACCGTATAATAATCTTTGTTATCAATCATTGATAAATAGTATTCTTGATCAAGCCAATTTAAATGGACAAAAGGTGTTATTACTACCGACTTATCACGAAGAAAAGATTGAATTTGATTATTTCTCATTATTGGAACAAAAAACAATCGATAGTTTAATTTTAACTACCAGAACTAGTAACATTGAAGCTTGGGAAGCTTTAAATATGAAAGGCAAAATCATTTCCACGGAAAAGCTAATCAGTGACAAAATTCCAATGATATATTCTGACCGACAAAGATGCTATGAACTATTATTTGCAGAATTAAAAAATGCACATGATACAGATATTGTATTTACTGTTCAAAGAGGAGTTGCCCGAAGTCAAAGTACTTTTGATAAAGTGAAGGCTTTTGAGATGTATTTTGGAAAAGCGATTGAAGGTAGAGACTACTATACGAATATTTCAGGTTACGAAATTGGTAAAGAATGGGTTTTAAAAACATTTTCAAATAAAAAGATTCCGGAAGTGTTTTATATTAACGGAGACGATACTGCTGCTGGTGTACTAAAGGGATTAGAACATTTGGGTTATCAGCATAATCATGATTTTCTTCTGATCGGTGAAGGTAACACTACTTTTAGTGAAGTGCTCGATTTTTCAACAATTGATTTCACGCCGCAAAAAATTGGTGAGGAAGTTGTAAATTTTGTATGCGGAAAAATGGCGGAATCGAATAAAAAGTATGAACCCAAAATAATTTGGCGCTTAAATGAATAAAAATCTAATAACATAAAGTACTCTAAAAAGAGTGCTTTTTTATTTTTATTAAACAAAATGTAAATTTACAAATGATTCTTTTTCTTCTGAGCTGAAAGTTTTCTGAACTGTTTAGTGATTTTAGTCTGTGAACGCATAGTTTATAATTAAATAACGACGGTTTATTCAATTAATGTATAGTTATTTGCACATATTCATTTTTTGTTGCACAAATGTTGATTTTGTACAGTTACAGGTGTAGTGTTTTAGATACAGGGGATTTTAAAATAACAATAGTTGAAAGGATGTGGCATAAATGAAACGCAAAAACGTTTTATATTTGCTGGTTTTAGGTTTAGTTTTTATGTTCTTACCTATGCCAGTTGTAGAGGCATCTTCTCCTAATGTTCAAGATGGGGGAAATTTTTATCAAGATGTACCAGAAGCACAGGATAGTTATTTAGGAGCCGCACAATATTTTCATATTTTTGCTAATCGAGTGTATCCTGGTAGTCATACGAATGGAAATATAGCAACTAAATACCTAGATGGTAATGCTGATTTAGGTACTAAGAATTTTACAGAAAAAGAGTACCACTATATTCAAGATTTTAAGACGATCGTTTCTGGTTCATTTCCAACAGGTCCACAAACTAAGGTTGTGTTTGGAAAGAATGTTGATGTAGACGTATCAAATCCAAATCGAGTTTTTGTTAAGAATACACCACTAGATCGTCTGACCAAAAATGAAGTTTTTCAAGATAATGACGATGAGTATATAAACTTTGAGCAAGAATTTGTAAAGCTTAACCAACGTAGTCAAGAACTTGCTGCGATTACCCCTGATAAATCTTACTCAGAATCAGATTTTCCAGATCGAAACAATCGAAATATTGATGTAAGTCAAATTGATAAAAAAGATGTCTTTATCCGGATTGATGCTGAAATATTAACATTAGAAACACCTCTTTATATTTCTGGATTAGAATCAGGATATGGGTCAAATGTTAAAAATGTTTATCTAATAGTCGATTTTAAACATTACACTGCTTTTACCGCAAAATCACAAATAAAATTACGTTATGTTGATGGAAGTGAACGTGATAATCATGAAGCAACTGATTTTAGTGATGGAACGTTACTTTGGACTTTTATTAATGGAGTTAATCCATTCGAGGGAGATATCTATTTAGATTCAACTTGGCAAGGGACTATTCTAGCACCTAAGGTAAACTTAACTGGAAGTAAGAACATCGATGGTTCGATTATAGTGAACACTTATGAAGGGCAAGGAGAAACACATCGTTGGGACTGGCATAAAAATAAAGGTGGCGTTCGCTTAATTAAATATGGCGATCAGGATAAGAAAACATTTCTTGAGGGAGCAGTCTTTAGTCTGTACACTACAGCAGATGTATTGGTAGCTTCAAATTTAATTTCAGATGAAAATGGTGTAATTGAGGTGTCTGATTTAAAACCGGGTAGCTATTATTTTAAAGAAGATAAAGCTCCAGATGGATACAAAATTAGCCCAGAAAAAATTTCATTTACTATCTCAGAGCATAGCAAGCAAACTCTAGAAGTGGAAGCAATCAATGAGAAGTTACCTGAAAATGTTGGCAGGGTTAAGCTAAAAAAAGTAGATAGTTCAGATGCAACTAAAGTATTACCAGGTACAGAATTTGGACTATATAAAAAAGATGGGACGAAAATAGACACTTATACAACCAACAGTGACGGCGTAATTGAGGTAACGGATTTGGCTGTAGGTGATTATTATTTTAAAGAACTTACTGCACCAGATGGGTATCAATTAAGCTCTGAAAAAATCCTGTTTACAATCAAAGCAAACGATACACAGTTAATTGAGTTAACCGCAAAAAATACTAAAACGCCAGTCGAAAAAGGAAAAGTTCAACTGAAAAAAGTGGATAGTACAGATGCAACAAAAGTATTATCAGGAGCCAAATTTGAGCTCTACACTGAGTCAGGAACCAAAGTTGGAACCTACACAACAGACAGAGACGGCTTAATTAAGTTATCAGATTTAGAGGTTGGTAAGTATTATTTTAAAGAACTTACTGCACCAAATGGATATCAATTAAGCTCTGAAAAAATCCCATTTACAATCAAAGAAAATGATACACAGCTAATTGAGTTAACAGCAAAAAATACTATAACTCCAGTCGAAAAAGGGAAAGTTCAACTGAAAAAAGTGGATAGTACGGATGTAACAAAAGTACTATCAGGAGCTAAATTTGAGCTCTACACTGAGTCAGGAATTAAAGTTGGAACATATTCAACAAATAGCGAAGGCTTAATTAAGGTATCAGATTTAGAGGTTGGTAAGTATTATTTTAAAGAACTTACTGCACCAGATGGGTATCAACTAAGTTCCGAAAAGCTCCCGTTCACAATCAAAGAAAATGATACACAGTTAATTGAGTTAACAGCAAAAAATACTAAAACTCCAGTCGAAAAAGGGAAAGTTCAACTGAAAAAAGTAGATAGTACAGATTCAACAAAAGTACTATCAGGAGCTAAATTTGAACTATATACTGAGTCAGGAACCAAAGTTGGAACATACACAACAGACAGAGACGGCTTAATAAAAGTTACGGATTTAACAGCTGGTAATTATTACTTTAAGGAAATATCGGCACCAACAGGGTATGAATTAAGTGTTCAAGAACTTAAATTTACAATTACTTCCGACTCAAATGAAAATATTTCTTTATTAGCGAAGAATACAAAAACACCCGAAACATTAGGTAGTGTCGAATTAAGAAAAATTGATAGTATTGAGAAAAGTAAAGGCTTAGCTGGTGCGAAATTTGATTTGTATCATGAAGGTCAATTGATCAAAGAAAACTTGGAAACAGATAAAGATGGTTATTTAAAAGTTGTCGATTTAAAATTAGGTAATTATTCATTTAAAGAAGTTGAAGCTCCGAATGGTTACCAATTATCAAATAAAGAATTGAAATTTACAATTGGTATTAATACGCATCAAATATTAAAATTAACATTTGAAAATGAAAAGAAAACAAAACAATTAAAGAGTGTTCAACTGAAAAAAGTTGGGTCAGATAATAAAAATATGGGGTTGGCTGGAGCAGAATTTTCGTTATATTTAAATAATCAATTAATAAAAACTGGTCTAACCACGAATGCACAAGGGTACCTTAAAGTTTCAGATTTAGTCCCCGGTGATTATTATTTTATCGAAACAAAAGCGCCAACCGGTTATCAATTAGATGAAAAACCTCTGCATTTTACAATTTCAAATGATGAAAATACTGAGATTACGAAAGAATTGGTTTTTGTTAATCAAAAAACACCGGAATTTTTAGCTAGTGTTCGTTTGAAAAAAGTCGATAGTCAAGACTCTAAAAAACGACTAAGTGGTGCTGTTTTTGATTTATATTATCAAGGAAAAATTTTTAGAGAAGGTTTAACTACAAATTCAGAAGGTTATCTTTCAGTTGATCATTTAGAACCTGGTGATTATTATTTTAAAGAAATTAAAGCACCAATCGGTTACCAAATCGATCATAAACTTTTAAAATTTTCAATTTTTAAAAATCAAAACACATTAGTACCATTGACATTGACTTTTGAAAATACACCTAACAAACCAGAAGAACCTAAAGAACCTAAAGAACCTAAGAAACCTAAGAAACCTAAGAAACCAACTTATCCTAAAAAGACGAAAGAGTTGCCGAAAACAAATGAGAAAAAACAAATTATTTCGACATTGTTAGGTTTAAGTTTAATTACTATAGGTTATGGAATTTTATTAAGAAGAAAATAAAAAAATACTGTGAGGCTGATATTAGTCTCACAGTATTTTTATAAATTGAGAAAGCTATTAATTAAAAATGATCGAATTTTAAATTCCTAATATTTTCAAATACAATAGCTGTCGTTTTACTATCGGATAATGCATTGTGACTTTCTAAATCAATATTATAGAATTCTTTTAGTGTTTCTAGTTTATAGTTTTCAATATTTAAAGGTACTATTTTAGCAAGGTTGTAAGTATCAATTGCAACTCGTGGTTTTAAATCTATATCGGCCCATTTCCTAAATCTTGGAATTTCGAAAGAGTTAATATTGTGTCCAATCAGTTGAAAATCTTCAATAAAATCCATAAATAATGAAGTAGCGATTCGAAGTGTGGGAGCGGTGTCCGTCTCTTGATTCGTAATTCCAGTTAGACGCGTAATATTAGCAGGTATAAATAGGCCTTCTGTATTTACATAAGTTGTAAATTCTTCTATGGGTTGGCGATTGATATATTTGACAGCGGCAATTTGTGTCATTTTATCAGTATAAGAAAAGCCAGTCGTTTCGATATCAAAAGAGATGTAATCATTAGGCAGAGTTTGGATTAGATTAAGATACTTTGGTTCCTTTTTTTTCTGATCAGCTTTTCTTAAAATTTGTAGAATTAAGTTATTGCGCTCTTCTTCCGTTAAATGATAATCATTTAATTGTGCCATTAATTCTTGATCATTTAATAATGCACGAGTTAAGGAATCGAATTGATTCATTATTTTGCCCTCCATTTTTTATCTTGTGGTCATTATACCTTAATTATACTTTCAAGTGAAATATTCATATCTCATTTGAAATTTGAAGGTCTTAATTTAATCTTAATGTTTTTTATTGAAAGTGTTTTATCACTTTAATATTGAATATAATACATTTTATGGATAAATTCAAAGTAATTTTCGTTCTTTATTTTTATAATATTACTATTTAATGACAAAAAATACATTATTGATATACAAATGTAACAATTAGTTTTATAATTAAGTTAGGAAGATAGAATATTATGCAAGAAAGGGTGAGGGTGATGAAAAAAATAATCAAAATTTTAACGGTGTTTTTATTGCTATTTGCAGCAAATCCGATAGTCGCGATGGCAGCACATGATAAAAAACAAATCAGTAATCAGCTAACAAAAGATAGTCTCTCACCTGAAATACTTGTAAAAAATATTGAACTCACGAACACAAATCTACCGCTTGGAACGGAATGGAAAGCATCCGATAATTTTAGTTTTATTGAATTAACTGATGGAACGAAACTCGAGTGGAATGATATAGATTCTGAAATTATTGTTAGTGGATCAGTTGATCCAAACAAAGCGGGAACGTATTTACTAACTTATAAATATCAAGGAATGGAATCTACAGCGACTGTGACGATTAAAGAGTTGGATGTAGCTACAGTTCAAGAAATTTCTGTTAAGAATTCAACTATTCCAGTTGGTTCAAAGTGGAAGGCATCTGATAATTTTAACTACATTTTAATGTCTAATGGTGTCAAATTAAATTGGATTGACGTTGAAAAACATATAAAAATTAAAGGTACTGTAAATGATGGCGTTATTGGTGTCTATGAAGTTACCTATCTTTATCAAGATAAAGTGGTTGTGGCAAAAATTACAGTTAAAGATATGGAACCAGTGAAAGTGCAAGATATTATCCTTAAAGATTCTTGTGTGTCACTTGGCGGATTATGGAACGTGAAGGATAATTTTGACTATGTATTATTACAAGATGGTACAAAATTATCTTGGGAAAACATAAAAAATGAAATAAAAATCAAAGGACATGTAGATACTAAAGTTTCAGGAACGTATCAAGTACTCTATTCTTATCAAGATAAAGAGAAGACAGCCACAATTAATGTGAAAAGTATGCCAAAAGAAGTTGTTAAAGAGATTTCTACCAAAAATTTAACCATCGTGGTTGGCTCGAAATGGAGTCCTCAAGATAGCTTCAATTATGTAGGTCTGGAAGACGGAAAGAAACTCAATTGGAATGAAGTTTCTAAAAAAATCATTGTGTCTGGAAACAATGATGTAAATGTAAATAAGCCTGGAGAATATAAAGTGACGTATACTTATAATGATAAAAGTGAGGATGCGACAATTAAGGTGATTTTAAAAGAAGAAAAGATTAAATCATTACCAAAGACAGGCGAAAAATTCGATTTGAGTCTATTTATTCTTGGTATTACAATGATTACGACTAGCGTGGTACTTCTAATAATTAAGAAAAAAATTTAATATATAAAACTTACATTAATAATTTGGAATACGTGTTTTTCGTTACATAAGATTAAAAAATAATTTTGGGGAAAATATGAATAGATAGCACTCGACAAATAATGTCGAGTGCTATCTATTTTATTTATTATCATACCAATTCTTAATTGCTAGTACTTCTTCGTCATCAACACCGTGTTGACCATCAGTAATGATTAGCTTTACATTATGAAATGTTTGCGACAAATTATTTTTTAACGATAAAATATTTCCTGGAACAACTAATGGGTCATTGGCTCCAGTAGTTATTAAAATTCTATTGATTCTACCAGGATTCTTGATATTAAATCCAGAGTTTTGTGGATGAAGGAGTATGATTTCATTTGCAATATCTGGGTCTTTTTCAATGATTCCTTGAATAAAGTTGGCACCATTTGAATAGCCGATAAAAGTAATTTTATTATAGTTTAGATCAAGTGAATGCCAATCGTTCAAAAATTCATCCACGCGAGCGTTGAAATCCTCAATTTGTATTTTACCATCGATAAGAGGTGCAAAGTATCGTCGATGCGTTCCAGTTGCAACTGAACCTATAAAACTTATAATATTAGCATGAGGGTTTAATTCTCCAGTTAAGAATAGTAAACTAAATTCATTTCCACCTGTTCCGTGAAAAAGAACAAATGCTTCATCTGACGACGTTTTTGAAATAAAATGTTTCAATTGAATCCCTCCAATAATATAGTAGATAGGATTGAGAAAAAATGACAAATTTAGGTATTCACCATGTATCCTCACTTGTTTCTGATATCCATACCTCGTATGATTTTTATCATAACATATTAGGCTTAAAACTCTTAATAAAAACGATTAATCAAGATGATACTTCAATGTATCACTTGTTTTTCAGCGATGAAACTGGACAAGGAGGGACTGAGTTTACACTATTTCAAATCAATACTTTTAAACAAAATTCATTTGGAACAAATTCGATTGATCGAATAGTTTTTGCATTACCAGATGAGGATGCTATGCGTTACTGGCTACAACGTTTAGATGACTATCAAATTGAACACTATGGGATTGAAATCTATGGTCAAGATAAAATGCTTCGTTTTGAAGATCCTGATGGACTCAGGTTAGCTTTTGCTGTTGTAAATAATCCAGAAGGCAAATTTTTTCCAAATCAATCCGGATCAGTTCCAGTAGAACATGCAATTTTAGGCATTCATTCGGTTCATTTGCGTGTGCGTTATCCTAAAGCAACCCAAAATATTTTAGAAGATTGGTTTGAATTTAAAGAAACTGCACAGTATGAAGATGAACGATTTCCAATTACAGTGATACAGAATGACAATGGGCTTTTTAAACATAAAATTTATTTGATTGACGATAAAATTAATCAATTGGAAGAACAAGGAATCGGCGGAATCCATCATTTAGCGTTATATGCTGAAACAGACGAACAATTAAAAGAAATCCAGGCAGCGATTGAAGATAAAAATTTTGAAAATTCGGGAATTGTTCCACGTGAGTTTATCAACGCGACGTATTTTAGAGAACCTAACGGCTTACTATTTGAAGTGGCTACAAAAACTTTTGGACTACCAAATTTTAGTAAGGCTGAATCGATTGATGATGTACCTTTGTATCTACCTGGTTTTTTAGAAGAAAAAAGAAGTCAAATTGAACAACAACTATCAAAATTAGAGAGCTATCGTTAGATATAAAAAATGAGACTGACTTTTTTAGTCAATCTCATTTTTTTGGATGAGGATTTAATCCAGGAGTCGAATTCAAAAATGCTCATATAACCTTGTTTAACGGGGTTCTGTGAGCTGGAGTTCGGCATTAAGTTAATCGTCTGATTCTGACAAAAATCGTCAGTATCATACGCTTACCTTACTGCTCACTCCAAAACGCTCATATCACCACCTATGATAGTCGGAATTTTTTTGACTGAGCTTCGGCAATAAGACGAGCACCATAACGCACAGAACATCACTTTGTTTAATCTCTGAATTGTGCGTTGTATAATGCTTTGTACGCGCCGTTTTTGGCCATTAATTCTTCGTGTGTACCTTCTTCTGCGATTCCGTTTTCGTTAACAACAACGATTCGTGTGGCATGTTTTATCGTAGCTAAACGGTGGGCAATCATCAGAGTTGTTCTGCCTTCTGAAAGAGACATTAATGATTCTTGAATAATTGTTTCTGTTTCAGTATCAAGAGCAGAAGTGGCTTCGTCTAAAATTAAGATGGGCGGATTTTTTAAGAACATTCTTGCAATCGCTACGCGTTGTTTTTGACCACCTGAAAGTTTAACGCCACGTTCACCAATCACTGTATCTAGGCCTTCTGGCATATCGTGAATCACTTTTTCAAGATGAGCTAATTGAACAGCCTTTTCAATTTCAGATTCTGTTGCACCAAGTTTTCCGTAGGCAATGTTCTCACGAATCGTACCAGGAAAGAGGAAAACATCTTGTTGAACAATCCCAATTTGCTTACGTAATGAAGACATGGTCATATCTTTGATATTTACACCATCCACGGTAATATTACCAGCATCTACTTCATAAAATCGTGGCAGTAAGTGGCAAAGAGTGGTTTTTCCGGCTCCGCTAGGTCCAACAAAAGCAACAATTTCGCCAGCATCAATTTTTAAAGACAGGTCATTGATAACGCTAGTCCCATCGCTGTAACTGAAATCGATGTTTTCGTAATTGATATTGCCTTCTAAATGATCAACATCAATTGCATCAGGTTTATCTTGAATCGTAATTTTTTTATCAATTTCTTCAATAAAACGTTTAAAACCGGCAAATCCTTTTGGATAGCTTTCAATCATTACATTAATTTTTTCAATTGGGCGTGCGAATACATTTGATAAAAGAATAAAACCAACAAAGTTTCCTTCGGTAATTTCACCTTTAATGGTAAAGTACGCTCCAAATAGTAACGCGAAAAGACTAATTAATCGAATTAGTAGGTAGTTATATGATGAACTAACAGCCATTGTTTTGTAGAAAGCTAACTTAGATTGACGATAAAGTTGATTTAAACGGCTAAATTTATTATTTTCAAACTCTTCATTAGCAAAGGCTTGTGTGACACGAATGCCACTTACACTGGCTTCAATTCCAGCATTAAACTCGCCAAGATTTTCGTAAATGGTGGTATTAACTTTCGTCATACGGCTATTGAAGAAAACCATCGCGACAGTTATAAATGGCACCATAATAGCAGTAATTAAAGCAAGTTGCGGGTGAATGTTATACATTAATAAAAATGAGCCTATCAGCGTCATCAACGTGATGAATACGTCCTCTGGACCATGATGAGCAAGCTCTGATATTTCAAACAAATCAGTTGTTAATCTAGTCATTAATTTTCCAGTCTTTTGATTGTCATAGTACTCAAAAGGTTGTTTTTGCAGATGTTGAAAGAGATCATCACGCATATCGGTCTCAATGTTAACACCTAATTTATGACCAAAATAAACTACGATATATTGTAAAGCGGTATTGATTATATAGAAACCAAAAAGTCCAGCACAGACTAGTAAAATCAACTTCAAGTTTTTTGAAGGCATAATTTTGTCAATCACTTGGTTTACAATAACTGGAAATGATAATTCCAGAATCGCAGCAATTGTCGCACAGCCAAAATCAAGAATAAAAAGTGAACGATATGGTTTATAGTAATTGATAAATCGTTTAAGCAAAAGAATTCCCCCTAACAGTATTCATTTAAACTAATACTATACCATAAATGATTTAACTTTTTCATATGGCAAATTTTATGAAAACGATATCTCTTAAGATTTCTTAAAGAAAGCGACTATTTATGTCATTGTTTATCCATTAAACTTGTGTTTTTTGAAATATGTGATACGCTAATCAACATGTTAAGATTTATTTATATACAAAAGATTTAAGATTTATTTTTAGGAAGTTTATCCATTATAGGCGTAGCTAAAGAGCTACAATAGATGCTTTAGAGGTAGGGATTGCATTGTTTAAGCGAGAAATAAGTAACAATTGAGTAGAAGTACGGTACAACTAAATTATAAATAGAATTAATTAGATAGCCACCTATTTTTTAGGTGGCTATTGTCAATTTTACAGTATTTTTCTGCGAGGTTGTGACAGAAGTGTTCGGCTTATTTCCGAAGAAGCTACTTCTGTGAAACCGTTTAGTTTGTAAAAAGTGACTGTGACGTACTTATGTCACAGTCCTTTTTTTATTTTCAATCTATATATATGGGGTTATTTTCACAAAAATAGCGAATCTCATTGACTATTTAACTGATAATGATTATCATTATCGTTAAAGTTGAATTTTTTAATATAATTTTTAGTTGAAATGGAGTGAATCAAGACAGTAACAGAATTTTTTATTTCCTGTTGTGAAAGTTTGAGCGTTCGCAACGTGGAATTCATCAATAGAAAATAATAAAAGAAAGTAGGAAAAATTAGTGAGAAAAAAATGGATGGGCATAGCCTTGATTTTAGTTTCAGTTGTAACATTAACAGCGTGTGGTCAAGAAAGTAAAAAGGAAACAAAAAAGGAAGTTGCTAAGGAAGAGCAACAAGAAGTTAAAAAAATTAAGTACTTAGATAAAGAATATGAATTTAAAAATGGTACAGAGCGTATCGTTGTAACTGGGGCTATGGAAGCCATGGAAGATGCAGCAGCACTTGACGTAACACCAGTAGGGGCAATTACAGTAGCAGGAAAATTTCCAGAAATTTACGGGAAATCAATTGCTAAATCAGAATCAATTGGTGAAAAACAACAACCTAACTTTGAAACAATTCTTTCTTTAAAACCTGATGTTATCTTAGGAACAACAAAATTCCCGGAAGAAGTAGTAAAAAAACTTGAAGAAATTGCTCCAACAATTTTAGTTTCTCATATTTCGTCAGATTGGAAGGATAATTTACAATTGATGGGTGATTTATCTGGTAAACGTGCAGCAGCTGATAAAAAGCTAGCAGCTTATGAAGCAGATGTTGAAAAAAATCAAGATACTTTGAAGAAAAAATTTGGGACTGATAATGTTTTAATGTTACGAATTCGTGGTGGACAAATGTTTATTTATCCTGAAAATGTTTTCTTTAACCCATCATTATACAATGAAATTGGTTTAGCGGTTCCAGAAGTAGTAAAACAAGCAAAAGCACAAGAAGAAATTACAGTTGAACAATTAGCTAAAGTTAATCCAGAACATCTCTTTATTCAAGTGCAATCAACTGGCGACAAACAAGAAAATGAAAAAGCATACGAAGAATTAAAGAAAAATCCAATTATGCAACAAATTACAGCTTTCAAAAATGATCATGTTTATGTGAATGCAGTCGATTCATTACTTGAAGGTGGTACTTTATTTAGTAAAGAACAATTTTTAGAAGCAGTACAAAATTTAGATAAGAAATAGGAGTTAACTAGAATGAAGCGTCAAAAAAAATGGCTAATCGCTTTAATACTGAGTGGATTAATATCAGTGACGATTTTTTTATCACTGATGATTGGATCAACAAATTATTCGTTTCAGACGATTGTCGATGCAGCGTTTCATTTTGATCCTGAAAATATGGAACATCAGATTCTTTTGAATTCAAGAGTACCTCGCGCATTGGGAGCACTACTTGTTGGTGCTGCTATTTCAATGTCTGGTTCTTTAATGCAAGGTATGACGCGGAATTATCTCGCGTCACCTAGCATTATGGGTGTTTCTGATGGTTCTATTTTTGCGATAACTTTAAGCATGATTTTTTTACCCCAAGCGAGTTCGATTACGCTTATTTTTTTATCATTTCTAGGCTCGTTATTTGGCATGACCTTGGTATATGTTCTCGCAACTTTAATACCTGGCGGCATGTCGCCTATTTCCTTGGCTATTTTGGGAACTGTTTTAGGGATGTTTCTAAGTGGCGTTTCACAAGCACTGTCAACATATTTTCAAGTATCTCAATCGATTAGTTTTTGGTATAACACACGTTTACATCAAATTGATCCAGTCATGTTAAAAATTGCTTTTCCGGTCGTATTGATTGGTTTGATTGGTGTTTTCTATGTAACGCGTTCGATTACTGCTATCTCATTAGGTGATGATGTTGCATTAGGATTAGGTGTTCCCGTGATTAGAATGAAGATTGTGACAATTATTTCGGTGGCACTTTTAACAGGAATCTCAGTCGCACTTGTTGGTAAAGTAACATTCATTGGGCTTGTCATTCCACACGTTGTTCGATATTTGATTGGTGAAGATTATAAAAAAATTGTGCCTATGTCTGCTTTAGCTGGTGCAATCTTTTTAGCATTGGCTGATGTCATCAGCCGTGTGGTTAATCCACCATTTGAAATGCCTGTCGGTGTCGTAACCGCACTTGTTGGTGTTCCATACTTCTTATATTTAATTCGTCGAAATGGAGGACAACAGCGTGCATAAAACTCAGCAAAAGCGTTTTATCTATACTTTACTTATCGGCATTATTTTGGCTATCGTTTTGTTTTATTATAGTTTAACAAGTGGTACATACGCCCTAACTTTCAACGAAACGTTAAGAACACTATTTTTTATAGATCAAGACCCACAACAACAACTGGTCATTTTTACTTTTCGTTTACCAAGAATAATTTTAGGCCTCTTAGTAGGTTTAGCATTAGGAGTGGTTGGTGGTGTTTTACAAGCAATTACTAAAAACGAACTTGCTGATCCTGGAATTTTGGGTATTCAATCAGCAGTTGGATTTGTTGTTGTTTGTTATCTTCTATTTGTCCAACAATCAGCGGTTGAACAATCAACAGGCGGTCTGTTTTCAATGAGTACTTGGGGATGGATTGGTGGTATCGTAGCTTGTTTACTACTGTTTAGTTTAGCAACGCAACAAGGTACACTTGACCCCAAACGATTGATTTTAGTCGGCATAGCTCTAAATTCAGGTTTTTCGGCATTAACATTGTTTACATCATTAAAAATGAATCCAAGTGATTTTGAGATGGCGACGGTTTGGTTATCTGGGAGTATCTATAGTGCCTCATGGGAACAAGTGATTTCTGTCTTAGTTTGGGTTGTGATTATTGTGCCATTTTTCTTTGTGTTTGCACCAATTTTGAATGTATTGCAATTCCATGAAACGACGATCAAGAGTTTTGGGGTTAATGCCAATTTAACACGTTTTCTTTTCTTACTGGGAGCAGTTGGATTAATTAGTGCATCTGTAATGGTATCTGGAGCAATTGTTTTTGTTGGGCTTCTAGCGCCACATATTGCTAGAAAGCTAGTGGGTTCTAATTACGCTTACGTTTTACCGATAAGTGGCATTGTGGGTATGAATCTGGTTGTCTTGGGTGATCTAATTGGTCGAACTATTTTTGCTCCTGCCGAATTACCGGTTGGAATAGTGATTTCAATTATCGGCGTACCATGTTTTATTTATCAATTATTACGAAAAAATAAAAAGCTAGGAAGGTAATTCTAATGGCAACTGAAATATTTACATATCAACAAGAATTAGGTGAGGAGCAATCTGCAACGATTAAAGTATTTTGCCCTGAAACAAAAGTTCCAAAAGAAGGCTTTCCGGTTATCTTTATCTTAGATGGCTCAGCATATTTTTCAATGTTTTGTGATCTGATTTCATTACAATCACGCCGAACGGAAAAAACTGGTATTCCTGCAGCAATTGTCGTTGGGATTTGTGCAGAAGGCGAAGCACCTTTTCCGAAACGAAGAATATATGATTTTACACCAAATATTAATCCGTGTATTTGGCCAAAGAGACCTGATGGTACAGATTGGCCAGAACATGGTGGCGCTGACTATACAATTAAATTATTAAAAGATGTAAAAAAAGAAATAAATGCGAGATATAAGATTAACTTTAACGAAAGTATCCTGTTTGGTCACTCATTGGGAGGCCTGTTTACGAGTTATGTCTTATTAAATGATGCTGATTTATTTAGTCATTATTATATTGCAAGTCCATCATTGTGGTGGAATCAGCAATGGTTATTAAAACAGAAGTTTAATTTGACGAAATCAAGTCAGAAAATCTACATAGCAGTAGAACAGCAAGATAAGCACGATATGCATGATCTGGCATATAAATACTATCAAAAATTACTTGCACATTATGTAGAAACGGTTTTTGATAATCCGCAAGACGAAAATCACATGTCGATAGTGCCAACAACAATGAGTCGTGCGTTAAGATTTTTATGGAAGGACGTGGAGCACTAATGTCAGAAACAATTATCGATATTAAAGATGTCAACATTGGTTACTCTTCTCATTTGGTTGTGTCTGAGTTGAATGTTAAAATTCCACGTGGTGAAATCACAACAATTATTGGTCCGAATGGTTGTGGGAAATCTACCGTGCTTCAAACAATCGCCCGAGTCTTAAAACCTGAGAAAGGTGCGATTTATCTCAACGAAGAAATAATCCATGAAATGAAATCGAAGGCAGTTGCAAAAAAATTAGCAATTTTACCACAGACTGCCACAGGACCAGAGGGGTTAACGATTCGAGAATTAGTGACATATGGTCGCTATCCGCATCAAAACAAATTTAAAGGTTTATCTTCTGTTGATCATGATGCAATCAATTGGGCGCTTGAAGTGACACAATTAAAGGAGATAGAACATCGTCAACTAGAAACTCTTTCAGGTGGTCAAAGACAGCGCGTTTGGATTGCGATGGCCTTAGCACAAGATACTGAAATTGTTATTTTAGATGAACCGACGACATATCTAGACTTAGCGCATCAGTTAGATATTTTAAAACTTTTGGAAAAATTAAATCACGAACAAAAAAAGACAATTATTATGGTTTTGCATGACTTGAATCATGCCTCAAGATTTTCAAATTACTTAATTGGAATTAAAGAAGGGAAAATGCTAGTTCAAGGCTCACCAAAAGAGGTCATGACAGCCCCTAATTTAGCTTCCATTTTTGATATTCAAGCTATTATTGCAGATTGTCCATTTAGTGGCAATCCAATCTGTTTATCATATGATCGTTAAAAATAGGCATTACGAAAGGAAATTATGGATGGAAGAATTATATGATGTTACAATTATCGGCGGCGGTCCAGCGGGATTATTTGCTGCTTTTTATGCTGGTTTAAGAGATATGAAAGTTAAAATTATTGAAGCCAAACCAGTTTTAGGAGGAAAAGTTCATGTCTATCCAGAAAAACTAATTTGGGATATTGGGGGACAACCACCTATTCTTGGTGCAGATTTTATTGAAAATACAATTAAACAAGGATTAAGTTTTGATCCAACAGTTTGTTGTAGTGAAGAAGTAGCATCAATTGATAAAAATAGTGCAGACCAATTTGTATTGACAACGACTGAAGGAGTTAAACATATCAGTAAAACAGTTTTAATTACAGCTGGATCGGGCATTGTTAAACCTAAAAAAATTGGTTTGGCAGTCGAAGATAAATTTAATAAAGCTAATCTTTTTTATACCGTACCAACAATTAAACAATTCAAAGGGAAAAAAGTTGTGTTATCAGGTGGCGGTCATTCTGCAGTTGATTGGGCAAATACTTTGCTACACGTTACAGATTCTGTAACGATTGTTTATCGACGAGATGAAATGACAGGTCATGAATCTGATATTAAGCAACTACAAGCAAGTAAAGCAACGGTTTTATTAGGATCAACTATCCAAGAATTAATTGGGACGTCGAATATTGAACAAATTCGTGTTGTTGAAGAGCAAACTGGTAAAGAACAATTGTTAGATGCAGATGCAGTTATTATTAATCACGGTTATGAAAAAAATCTTAAGGTTATTGAAAATAGTTCGATTTCTTTAGAGATGCACGAACAACACGGTATTTTAGGTAATGTGTTTGGTGTGACTTCAGAACCAGGTGTTTTTGCAGCTGGTGATGCATTAAACTATGAAGGAAAGCTACATTTAATTGCAGGTTGTTATCAAGATGCAGTTCACGCTGTAAATCAAATTAAACAATACATAGATCCAAAAGCGGATAGTTCGGAAATGGTGTCATCTCATCATCAAAGTTTAAAAGAGCGTAATCAAGTCATTTTTTCAGAAACACTGTAATACAGTATAGAAGCAATGAGCAATTCATGGAAAAACATGAATTGCTCTTTTTTATTTATACGAACGATTAGTATTACAAATATGGATATTATTAATAAATTGAGTTGAAAATGTTGCTATTATTTTTTACTGAGCTATAATCAAAGTGTAAATCAAACGAAAAACACTTAAACAGGATAAAATGTTCGTGTTTTACCAAAGGAGAGTTAACGTGAAAAATTCAACAAAATTATCTTTTTTATTATTACTAGCTAGTCCGATTATCGTTTTAACAGGATGCAATCAAACGTCTGCGAAAAATTTGGATAAAAAAAGCCAGGATGTCAAATCAGTAGTGATGGTGACAGATGCAAATGGTGTCGATGATAAATCATTTAATCAATCAGCTTGGGAAGGATTGGTTGAGTGGGGAAAAGCTGAAGGAGTTAATAAGGGTCAACAAGGCTATGATTATATTCAATCAAATGATCCCTCAGAATTTACGACAAATATCGATCAAGCTCTTTCTTCGAACTTTAATACAATCGTTGGTGTCGGATTTTTAATCCGAGATGCAATTGAACAATCTGCCAAACAAAATCCTGAGCAACAATTTGCAATTATTGATTCGGTAATTGAAAATCAACCAAATGTAGTATCTGCTTCTTTTCGTGAAAATGAAGTTGCTTATCTAGCTGGAGTCGCTGCTGCGATGACGACAAAAACTGATAAAGTTGGCTTTATTGGTGGTGAGGAAGGCGCGATTATTGATCGCTTTGAAGTCGGTTATGAAAAAGGCGTGAAAGATACTGCTGCTAAATTGGGTAAGGATATCAAAGTTGATATTAAATATGCTGCGTCATTTAGTGATCCTGCTAAAGGTAAAATGCTAGCTGCAAGAATTTACCATGATGGTTCAGATATTATTTATCATGCGTCTGGTGGGACAGGAGCTGGTGTTTTTCAGGAAGCTAAAGCATTAAACGAAGCTAAACCAAAACATAAAGTTTGGGTGATTGGAGCCGACAAGGATCAAACTGAAGACGGAAATTATCGTGATAGTTCGGGAAAAGAGCAAAATCTGACGTTGACTTCCGCGGTTAAGCGAGTTGGAGCGGCAGTGAAAGACATAGCAGACAAAGCAAATCAAGGTAAATTTCCTGGAGGTGAACATCTGGTTTACGGACTAGAAAATGATGGTTTAGCTTTGATTGATGGTAATATGGAGCAAGAAGTAATTTTAGCTGTCAAAGATGCACATAAAAAAATCGTTAACGGTGAACTTAAAATACCGAGCGAGAAGGAGTAATAATAATGAGTAGAAAAGTTTATCTTAATCATGATGGTGGCGTGGATGATTTAGTGTCATTGTTCTTATTATTAAAAATGAAAGATGTCGAAGTAGTAGGGGTTGGGGTAATTCCAGCGGATTGTTATTTGGAACCCGCAGTTTCAGCTTCTAGAAAAATAATTGATAAATTTGCCATCCAAGATAATCCAATTTCAGTTGCAGCATCGGACTCAAGACCAGTCAATCCATTTCCAAAAGATTGGCGCATGCATGCATTTACCATTGATGCTTTACCAATTTTAAACGAATCCGGAACAATCAACACTGAAATATCTGATGTACCAGCGCATTTAGATTTGATTAATATTCTGAATGATTCGGAAGAAAAAATCGATTTAATTTTTGTTGGACCGCTGACAGATTTAGCAAGAGCACTTGAAAAAGATGCATCAATTGAATCGAAAATTGGTAAACTCTATTGGATGGGGGGCACGTTTCTAGAAAAAGGGAATGTCGAGGAACCCGAGCACGATGGGACTGCTGAATGGAATGCGTTTTGGGACCCAGAAGCTGTGAAAACTGTTTGGGAAAGTAATATTTCAATTGAATTAGTAGCTTTAGAAAGCACAAACAAAGTGCCACTCACGACGGATATTAGACAAGAATGGGCGCGCGAACGGTCTGTTGAAGGGTTAGACTTTTTAGGCCAATGCTATGCAATTGTTCCACCGTTAGTCCACTTTCAGACAAATTCAACTTACTTTTTATGGGATGTATTAACGACTTTAACGTTTGGTAACAATGACCTTGTATCTACAAAAATAGTAAAATCTTCAGTGATTGCTCAAGGTGTAAGTCAAGGTAAAACTGTTTTAGATTCAAATGGACGTGATGTGAATCTTGTATATGATGTCCAACATGATCCATTTTTTGAATATATCAAATTGTTAGCCCAATAAATAGTTGCGTCATTTATCTTTATCTGATACACTGTTTTTGAAATTAAGAAAGGGACAGGTAAGTGTACATGTGGAAATCAACTACTAACTAATTTTTTAATAATAAAAATAAATAGTAGTGGATGAGTGTGTCATTTATCAGAATAATAGTCTGTCCTTATATAAGGTTTATTTGTTTTGATATAAAATATATTCATCCTCTCCTAAACAGGAAGGATGATTTTTTTGATTCAATTTAAAAATATAAAATATTATGTGAGCGATCGGTTACTTCTTTCAAGTAAAGAGGTGAAATTGGAGCCTGGAAAAGTAATTGGTATCGTTGGCCCGAACGGAAGTGGTAAAACAACACTTTTAAATTTGATTGCAGGAAGAATTGAGCTAGATAATGGGAGTCTAGAAGTTCAGGGAGCTGTTAGTGAAATCTCACAATTTATTGATACCGAAACAAGTAGAAGTGGCGGTGAACAAACAAAAGAAAAAATAAGAACCGCCTTCTCGGAACAGACAACTATTTTACTTGCGGATGAGCCAACGAACCATTTGGATGAAGACGGTATAAAATTTCTGAAAAATAAGATGAAACGTTACAGTGGAACAATCTTAATTGTGTCCCATAATCGTTCATTTTTAAATGATGTTTGTCAAGAGATTTTGGCAATTGAATCAAGTGAACTAGTTTTATATACAGGTAATTATGACCAATATTTACAAGAAAAAGAACTAAGAAAACAAAGGCAAAAAGACTTATACGCTCAATATCAAAATGAGAAAAGTCGTTTAGAAGAATCTGTTGCTGTCACGATGGATAAAAGCGCTCAAACAAAGAAAGCTCCTTCACGGATGGGTAATTCTGAAGCAAGGCTCCACAAGCGCGGAAAAGGGACGATTGCTAAAGCAACTCTAGCGCGTCAAGCAAAAACAATAGAAAAAAGAATTTCACAATTAGAAAAAGTTGAGAAAATTTATGAGGAAAAACCGTTACACATCCCCTTTGCAGAAGGGAATGTAGTTCATCATCCGATTTTGGTAAAAGGCAACGATTTAACCTTATCACGCGGTAATAAGTCATTGCTAACTCAGGCGAATTTTGAATTTAAAACAGGTGAAAGAACTGCGATTATAGGGAAAAATGGTTGTGGTAAAACCACGTTACTAGAAGAAATTATGAATGGAAATGAAAATATTGAAGTTAGGCAAACGGCTCGATTTACTTTTTTAAGCCAATCGTTTTCTGAATTAAATGAACAAGATACAATCATGGATACGGTGATAGAAGCGTCCATCTATGATGAGCAAACGAGTCGTGATTTATTAGCTCATTTGCTATTTAAGGGAAGTGCTGTTTATAAAAAAATTAGTGTTTTAAGTGGTGGCGAGCGGACCAAACTTGTGATTGCGATGATGATTCTTAGTGAAAATAATTGTTTAGTTTTAGATGAACCTACTAACCATTTAGATATTGAAACTTTAGAAGTTCTTGAATCGGCATTAAAAGCGTATCAAGGTAGCATCATATTCGTCAGTCATGACGATTATTTTGTAAAACAAGTTGCAAATCGTGTCTTTGAATTTATTGATGGTCAACTTGTTGAGAAGAGAGAGAACGATAGCCAACTTAACGAACAATTGCTCATACTGGAGTTACGAAAAACAGAACTTATTTCACAATTGTCGTTACCTCAATCTGTCGAAACTAAAGAACGATTAGAAAAAGAGTTCCAAGAAGTTCTTACGGCTATAAGAATGATTTAGTTTTTTTATAATAAAAGATACGCTGACCCTTAAGCCTAAAAATAAAGAAAAACGTATCAAATCCATTTTCAAAAATGCCGATTTGATGCGTTTTCTTTTTTATTAAACTGTTATTTTCGACTAACAAAACTACTTATGAGTCAGTCTCTCATTATTTTAAGTTTTGATTTTCAAGGATTGAGATCGATTGTTTGAAGTCCTCGGCAAACATGGTTCTTGTAAAAAACGCCGTTGGATCAATTGCATTGACTAAATCTTCCATTTCTTCAATCGTTGCGTGGAAGAAATTTTTTTGTGAATTGATTTGATTGACCCGTTGGTTTTTAAGACGTTCATGCAATGCGCGTTCTAACTTTACAGCATTTTCACTAAAAATAATAGCATGTATATCAAATCCAAATGGCAACGAATCATTTTCTAATTGTTCAATGTATTGTCTAGGATCGAGCGAGCGGGTAACGCCAATTTTAAAGATATTCTCGCCAAATGAACCAACATTTGAGATGACATAAACATAGCCGGCTTGTCCGCGAGATAGGATACGTAATTCTTCTCTTTTTTGGAGAATAAGATTTAATTGACGCCCGTTTAATCGAAGATTTTCTTCAAGTTTTGCCAATTTTTCTGAATCGTGTTCATGTTCGCGTCTTTCTTTAATGCGATCCATTTCTAAGAGATAACGTGCCTCATCTCGGTCTAAAGCTTTTCGTTCTAAATCAATCGCTTCTTGTTCTGCAGCTTCTTCTTGGATTTGTTTTTTCAAGAATTTATTTTCAGCTTTTTCTTGTTTTAATTTTAGATAATACTTGTATTCTATTTCGACAAGTTCTAAATATAAAGGTTCAAGCTCAGCAGTAAACCGAGTTAATATCGGAACTAATCTTTGGTTATTCTCTCCAGTAATGATTTGGTATTTTCGAAAGACTTCTTTAATTTTTCCTTTTGTTTCATTTAAAGTTAACTCGGTTAAATTATAAAGTATCAGTTGTAATTCAGCTTGTAGGCCGATAATCATTAAACGGTAGAGGGTAAGTTGATTTAAGTTGGTGTAGTTAACCTTGTAGTGTTCCACAGTATGATTAATTTCTTGTCTCGTTAAATTCGCAAGATTTTTTAGTTCTTTTGATTGATAAGCATGTAAAGGCAACTTGATAATCGTATCTAAAGCACCATCTAAACGCATAAAGAAAGCAGCGTGTTCGATTTGTTCTTCTAACGAGTGAAAATCTGTTGTTTCGAATTTTTCTTTAAAACGGGTCAGGCCGACAATGTCACCTTTAAAACGCCTTGCTTGGGTTAAATATTCATCCACTTCTTCTTTAAGAAAAATTTTTTCTTTATCTAAACGTTCAAGCTCGTTTTTAGACTCAGAAATTGATTCAAGTAGTTCACTTAATTCAAGTGTACTTTTATTTTTTAAATTTAGTGCTGCTTGCTCAGCTTCATTTAGGTAAAAATCTTTAGCAGCTTTAGTTTCTTGATCTAAATTTTCACGGATATTCTGAATCGTTTCTTCGCGATCCTCGATTAATTTATTTAAAGCATGCAGTGCTTGTTTTTTATTGAGTAATTCCAACTTAAGCTTTCTAAGTTCATCTTGATGGCGGTATTTCTTTTGTTTAAAATCCCTAGATTCATTTTCAATCGTTTCATTAAGTTGAGAAAGCTCCTTAACTTTATCAAATAACCCCATTTGAGAGATACCTCCTTTTTATCATCATTCCTAGTATACTATAAATTTAGATTTTCTGTTATTGATTTTGATTATTTGCCTAAACAAAAAAACACAGAACGTTAAAAACGCCCTGTGATAAGATTGAAAACAGATGTTCTAGTTAAATACGTTTATAAATTGTTTTGTTCTTTCGTGTTTGGGATGATTAAAAATTTCGTCAGCTGAGCCGGATTCCAAAATAGTACCTTGATCAATAAAGAGAACTTGATCTGAGACTTGTTTGGCAAATTTCATCTCATGAGTGACGAGAATAAGTGTTGTTTTTTGGTGAGCAATTTGTTGAATTAAATCTAAAATTCCAGAAACCATTTCCGGATCGAGCGCTGAAGTAGGTTCATCAAAGAGAATTACATCAGGTTCAATTGCAAGCGCGCGAGCAATACCGACACGTTGTTGTTGTCCACCAGATAATTGAGAAGGGTAGTAGTCCATTCTTTCTTCCATGCCCACAAGCTTTAAGAATTTTTCAGCCTGTCGTTTTGCCTCAGAATTACTCATTTTTTGGACTTGAGTTAAGGCTTCAGTGACATTTTCTAATGCTGTTTTCCGTGAGAAAAGAGCATAATTTTGAAAGACCATGGCTGTTTTTTTTCGAATGGATAGAATATCTTTTTTTGTGATTGTTTCAACATCGAATTCTTCATTATCAAATTGAATAATTCCTTTATCAGCAGGTTCAAGAAAATTAATCGATCTAAGTAAAGTCGACTTTCCCGAACCACTTGAGCCAATGATTGAAAGGACATCACCAGTTTTTATTTCAAAATTGATATTTTGTAGTACTTGATTATCTTTATATGATTTTGACCAGTTTGTAATTTTTAACATCGTTTTGCTCCTTTATTTGTGGTGGTCTAAAGTTAAACCTTTACTTAATTTTTTTTCTAACCGATTTACTAGATGTTCAATAGCGATACAAATAACCCAGTAAATTAAGGCAACAGCTATATAAGCTTCAAAGAAACGTAAATTTGCCCCACCAATAATTCGGGCTTGTCCCATAATTTCGATGACAGTAACCGTGAAGGCCAGTGATGTCCCTTTTAGCAAACTAATAATACTATTTCCTAAACTTGGTGTAGCGACAAGAAGTGCCGATGGAAGAATAATTCTACGCATGATTTGTCCACCCGTCATACCAATTGAGCGAGCAGCTTCAATTTCTTTCTTATCGACAGATAATATAGCAGCTCGGAATGTTTCTGAAGTATAAGCAGCTTCGTTTAAACCAAGAGCAATAAAAACATACAAGATTGCCGGAATATTATTTACATTAATTGCTAGGGTAAAATGTTGACTAATGCTTTCCATGACTAGTGGTAAACCGTAGAAAGCTAGAAATAATTGGATCAATTGCGGTGTGCCGCGCATGAATGAAACAAAGAGTGTTAATATTTGAGATAGCACCGGAATTTTTTTGATTTTGGCTAGTGAAATTAAGAAGCCTAATATAAGACCAATAATAGCTGAAATAACAGTGATAATAATTGTAATGGGTAATTTTTTTAATAAGTCCTTAATAATTCCAGGAATAATTTCAGGAGCAAAAAGTTTACCATCTTTACTATTTTGTGACTTTGTTTTTGTTTCTTTTTCTGTCCCACGTAATTTTTGATCAACGAAATCATTTTGTTTAATTATTTCTGGTGTTAATTTTGTATTATCTTCACCTAAAAATTCAATACTCAACGTTTTTAAGGAGCCATCTTGGCGATATTTTTCAATTTGTCGATCTAACCGATCTCGCAAAGCTAAATTATCTTTAGCGAAAATGAAATATGAACCAGGAGGTCGAATCGCTTCCTCATCTTGAATTGGGTGTGATTGTAATTCAATTCCAAAAGTTTTTTGCACATCGTTTAAGTATGTAGTAGCATAAATCGTCGCGTCAAATTTGCCTGAATGGACATCTCTAATAATTTGTGATGGATCTGAATCGACGTATTTAATGACAACTTTTTCATTAGGATGATCTTTGTTCCATGCTTCTAAAAATTGTGATTGTGGAGAAGAGGGCACTACACCAAACGTTTTTTCTTTTAAATCTGCAAGCGTCAAATCTTTTTTATGACCTTGTTTTGTGATTAACACATTATGAGTCATCACATATGGATATTTTGAAAAGAGATATTTTTCTCGGCGTTCTTTTGCCTCGCCAAGATTATTTGCAACAAGGTCAAATTTATTTGAATCGAGACCAGCAAAGAGGGATGCAAACTCGGTGATTTCATATTTGAATTCTATATCACCAAGATCTTGTTCAATTTTATTTAATAGTTCAATTTCAAAACCGGTTAATTTATTCTGACCATCGAAGTAATTCAAAGGTTTAGTTTGACCAGATGTTCCAACAACAATAGTCTCTTTAGCTTCAACTTGAATTGTTTGTTGGCTTAACAAGATGGCTAACGTACAAAAAATGATACTTAAACTGATGAGTATTGATTTAAATTTTGACTGCTTTAACTTTTCCATTTTATTCACCTCATAAAAAATTATATAAAAAAACGACGACAATAGATTTACTAAACCTAATGTCGTCGTATCAATGTGAAAGAAAGAAAAACAATATATCTATCCATAATCATTACCTACATTAGATTTAGTCATCTATGTAGGCATTGTAAAAATTGCTCTCCATAGATACAAACACGTTCCCGGTTTGCATCTATTTTAAAATGCAAACACTATCTATAAAAAGCATAATAATAGTTATTAAAGGCAATATTTTTTACTTGATTTTGGATATTCATTGTTTTTCCTCCTCTTTTAGATGTTGAAATTATAGTACACAGATAAATTTGATTTGTCAACTGACAAAATTTGAAATTCAATTTTTTTGCTTAAAATCGGTCAAGTCGTTTAACCATCCAAAGATTCATTGAGCCATGCGAAGTATCAACTAATGGTTGCTCCAACTGCTTGAATCCAAACTGTTCATATAATTTATGGGCGGCTTCAAGTTCAGTGTGTGTTTCAAGATAACAGCTTAAATAATATTCTTTTGCGTAGGAGAGGGCGTAGGTCATCAATTTTTTTGACAAACCTTGTCCTTGAAACTCTTTTTTGAGATATAATTTTTGAAGTTCGCATGTTTCCGGAACATCGTTTAGTGTATCAATTCCAATCCCGCCGATGATTTCTTTGCCTTTTAGCATTACCCAATATTGACTATGTTTTCTGTTTTGGTAATATTCAAATAAATAATCCAATTGAGGATCAAAATATGCTGTGCCAGGTTGATTAAAGCCTAACTCTTCAAGACTAGTTCTAATAATTTTTGCAACCTCAGGGTTATCATGAGGTTCGATTTTTCTTATTCGCATGGTATCCTCCTTAATAGTTGACATAAGCAACTAATTAGTATAAGTTTAATTTAATCTAAATAATTGATTTTGTCAACTAACTAGGAGTAGGAAAATGAACCAACAAATTATTCAAGCAATACGTGAATTTAATCGTCAGTATGTTCTAATACTTGGACTCTTAAATACATCACTTAAAAATTCTTCATATAGTTTACTTGAAGCTCGAATTTTATTTGAAATTGATGCAAAAGAAAACTGTGTTGCTAGTGAGATTGCGACAAGATTGAGAATTGATAGGGGATATTTAAGTCGTATCATAAAAAAATTAATCGAACTCGAATTGGTTGTAAGAAAAAATGATCCACAAGACCAAAGAAGAGGGTTACTGGCACTAACCAAAAAAGGAGCCGAAGAATTAGCAAAAATTAACAAAGAGAGTGATAAAAATATTTACGAGATGTTTTGTGATTTTTCGATTGATGAATTAGAAATGATTACTGAAACGATGTCGTTAATACAAAAGAAAACGGGATCAAAATGAGTATGATAGATATAATTTAACATTAGGTAAGTTTGTGAAAGTTTTCTTGATTTTATTTGAGTGTGGGTGTATATTTCTATTAGGATGTTCAAAAGAGATGATATTTTAATAGAACGATGAGTCTTGGATTAAGTCTAATTATAAATGATAAATTTAGTGATTATAAAACGCTAAGTTTTTATCATTAAAAAATTGGTCTTGTCCATTTTTTTATTTAGTCTGAATAATAACTTTTGTTTATAAAAGGATATCTTTATTTAAAATCGTTATTAAATAAACTATTAGCATAATTTTGCTAGTGTTTCGTAACACTATTTATTTATTGGACGTTTTTATATAAATAGACCATTTATACGGTTTGTTCTATTGTAAACAAACACTTTTTCTGATATAAGTAAAGATATAAAATTCTTTTTATTGAGAATTTTAGATTTTTATTAACTAACAAAATAACATTTGTTAGAGAGGGGATCGAAATGGGACGAAAAAGAAATCCTGAAAAGTCAAAGCAATTAATCTTAGATGTATCAAGAACTCTATTTTTAGAAAAGGGTTTTGATGAAACATCAATTCAAGATATTATTGATGAGCTTGGTGGATTAACAAAAGGTGTCATCTATCATTATTTTGATTCAAAAGCTGACATTTTAGCAACAATTTTGAATGAAAATAGTGATAACGTGAAGAAGTATGAAATTGAAGGGCAGAACGGGTTTGATAAAATTCAGAATCTCTTGAAAAACTCGTTTGGCAATAATGAATGTCAGGATTTTTGTTTTATGGCGAGAATTACTTCAGGTAGCGCAGAAGTTTTAGGCAACCGCTTTCATTATCATTTTAATTATTTTGAACCAATTATTAATAATTTAGTTATTGAGGGCGTTCAAGATGGCTCTATCAACACGGATTATCCAAATGAAGTAGCGGAATTATCAGTATTATTAATAAAGATTTGGTTAAGCAGTGAAGTAAATGATCGAACAGAACTTGAACTTTGTCGACGTGTATCCTTTATTAGATTAACACTTGATACGATTGGTGTACCGTTAATTTCAGACGAAATTGAAAACCAGATGAATTACTTTTTTAGGGTGTTAAAAACTGAGGAAGTATATTAAATAAAACAGACAAGATATTTCAACCCTTTAACCTAGTTTTTAATACTAGCTTAAAGGGTTTTTAGATGTCCTCAGTTATTTTCATGTGAATTTATTCTTTACAGATACTATGACTAATTGAATCTTGTTCGTTTAAAATAATGTCATTTAAAACTTTAGGTTTTAGATCTTTAAGTTCAGAAGCCGCTAACCATTTATAATCCAATTGTTCTTCAGTTTCAAAGTTAATAAGAGAATCACCATCAAAATCTACCGAATAAATGAAGATGATTTGATGGTAGGGTTTTTCTTTAAACATAAAAATATTTTCAACAGTCCCAATAAATTTATTAATTTTAACCCTCAAATTAGTTTCTTCACGGAATTCACGAATCACTGCATCAGCCGAAGTTTCATTGGTTTTTATTGCTCCTCCGGTTAAGGTTTGAGTACCATCCTCTTCAATAGAAACATAATACTTGTTATGATATTTTAAAATCCCACAGGCACGAATATCGACAGAAGTATCTCCAATTGTTGTTCTAAAATCAGGCATAATCAAATCCTCCTAAAAAAATAAGTTGCTCTTATTATCATAAGGCAACTTATCCAATCCGTATACTATTTAACTTGATCTAAAACAATTTGATTTAAATCATTAATTGTTTTTTCAATGTCTTGGTGTTTAGTTAATGGTGAGAGCGTACACATTCTTAAAACAGTAACACCATTTAATTTTGTTGTGAGTACTTGTGCATAGCCAGTGCTAGTCATTTTTTCAGAAAGCATGGTATTGATCGCATTTAATTCTTCTTCAGTATGTTTGTCATCAAAATATCTAAAGTTAATTATTGCTGTTTGAGCTGGGGTAACAATTTGCCAATGGTTTGCTTTTTTCACTTGTACCTCAGTATATTCAGCAAGTTCAATTCCATAATCAATTTGTTCGCCAATTTTTTTAGTTCCTAATGTTTGTATCGTTAACCAAAGTTTTACACCACGGGCTGGGCGCGAAAGTTCGATTCCTAAATCCCAAAAATCAGTACGATCAGCTTGATGTGCGTCATCTAAATATTCTGGTTGGTCGCTAAAACTATGTAACAAGGATGAACGATTTTTTACAAGTAGCATGGCACAAGAATAAGTTTGGAATAACCATTTATGAGCATCCCAAGTAATACTATCTGCCAATTCTAAGCCATCAACTAAATGGCGATTTTCATTAGAAAGTAGGAGTGACGCTCCGAACGCACCATCAATATGTAGCCAAAGATTATATTCTTCAGCTAACTCTGCAAGTTCTTTTAGTGGATCAATTACACCAGCATTTGTAGTACCAGCAGTTCCGATAATTAGGAATGGTTTTAAACCGTTAGCAAGATCTTTGTTGACTTGTGTAGTTAAGTCTTCGGGAATTATTTTTAAGTTTTCATCTGTTTTTAAGCGACGGATGCGTTCTTCTGGAATACCGATAACATGGAGTGCCTTATTCACACTGTGATGTGCTTGATTTGATATATAGGCAATTCCTTTATTAATATCATCTGCTTTTAATTTACTATCGCGTGCGGCGATGGCAGCAGTTAAGTTGGCACTTGAACCGCCAGAAACAAAGATTCCACTAGATTCTTCAGAATATCCTGCTTGTTCACAAAGCCAATTAATTAGAGCATGTTCAATACTTGCAGTTCCAGAACTTGGATACCAACCACATGCATTTGGATTGTAAAATAAATTGACTAAATCACCTAATTTTGAGACTTCTTCAATTGGTGCTGGAATAAATGCGAAATTGCGAGGGTGTTCCCCGACACTTCTGTTTGGATATACTTTGTGTCTTAACACATCAATCATCTCTTCAACTGGTTTTCCTTCTTCCGGAAAATCAAGATTTGAAAGTTCCACAAATGTATTTTGCTCTACCAATTGGATGGCAGGCATTTCTTCATAATTGTGATCCTCACGATAATAATCTTCAATAAACTGTGTCATATAATCCTTAATTTCCATGATGTTCCCCCTAATATATAATTGAAATTTTCTATCACATATTGTAGCATGGATTTGAGATTAAAAAAATTCAACATTTTCATTGAATGTATTAATATTTTTAATAAAGGAGTAAAGTGGTATCAAATGGAATTAAATCAGATAAAAACATTTATTAAAGTCGCACAACTTTTAAGTTTTTCTAATGCCGCTGAAGAATTGGGTTATTCGCAATCAGCAGTTACTATTCATATCCAATTATTGGAAAAAGAATTAGGTGTGAGTTTATTTGATCGAATTGGAAGAAAGGTACATCTATCAGAATCAGGACATGTTTTTTTGAATGATGCGTTAATGATTGTCAATTCGGTTGAACAAGCAAAGTTAAAAATTAAGGAACCTGAAAGCCCATCTGGTACTTTAAGAATTGGGACTGTGGAGTCATTGTCAACTGTCATTTTGCCACCAATTTTATTGGAACTACATCAGCGGTATCCAAAGATTAAGACTATCATTTCAAATGGAACAACCCCTCAATTAGAGAAACAATTAAAAAATCATGAAATTGATTTATTATTGACACTTGATTATCCAATTTATGGTCAAGAATGGATAAAACTTTTTGAAAAAGAAGAGGAAAGTATTTTTATTGGGTCAAAATCTTGGATTAGTCAACTCTCCGAGGAGCCAACGTTATCCGAAATTATTTCTAAGCCATTTATTTTAACTCAAGGTGGTGCGAGTTATCGGAAAGAATTAGAACTTCTTTTAGCATCGCAAAACTTAACAATCATTCCTCAATTAGAAATTTCTAATCCTGAAACAATTCTAAACTTATTAGACCGGGGCTTTGGTTTTTCATTTCTACCCAAATTTTTGGTAACGATTAGTCAAAATATGGAAGGAATTGATTGGATAGATTATGAAGTACCTGCTTCTACGATCAAAGTACAATTGATTAAGCATCAAAATAAGCAAATGACAGTTGCAATGCAAACATTTTATGATTTATTTATCGCAAGTTATGAGAAGGAAATCGAGTAAAAAGATTATTTACTATGTTTTTTTAGTTAATTGCTTATTATTGAGCAAAGTTAAAAATAATTCTTCACATTCTTGTGTTTGACGAGTATAATTAAGCAGGATATTTTAATGATAAAAAGAAAATTGAAAGTGAAGTGAGACTATGGGACGTAAATGGGCAAATATTGTCGCTAAAAAAACAGCGAAAGACGCAAACAACAGCCGTATTTATGCGAAATTCGGAATTGAAATTTATGCAGCAGCAAAATCAGGTGAGCCTGACCCGCACTCAAATCAAAAACTTCGTTTCGTAATTGAACGTGCTAAAACATATAACGTGCCGAAACATATTATCGACCGTGCAATTGATAAAGCAAAAGGTTCTGGCGATGAAACTTATACTGAAAATAGATATGAAGGTTTTGGACCAAATGGGTCAATGATTATCGTTGATACTTTAACAAACAACGTGAACCGTACAGCATCAGATGTTCGGGCTGCATATGGAAAAAACGGCGGAAACATGGGTGTTTCTGGCGCAGTATCTTATTTATTTGATAACACTGCAATCTTTGGCTTTGCTGGTGAAGACGCAGACGCATATCTTGAATATTTAATGGAAGAAGATATTGATGTGCGAGATGTTGTTGAAGAAGAAGGTCAAATCATTGTCTATGGTGAATCAACTGAATTTCACAATATTCAAGAAGCATTGAAGTCTAAAGGAATTACAGAATTCTCTGTAGCTGAAATTCAAATGTTACCGCAAAGCGAAATCACATTGACTGGTGATGATCTAGCTCAATTTGAAAAATTAATTGATGTTTTAGATGAATTGGATGACGTTCAACATATTTTCCATAACGTTGAATTAGACTAAGACATTAGGAAACTTAAACTAATATTTCAATCCTATTATTATTAAAACAAGCCCAATTTATCGAATTATTATCGATAAATCGGGCTTGTATTTTGTATAAGTTGATATTTTTGATAATGCTCAGCCCAAACCGCTCAAAGCACCACCTTGATAGACGGGTTCCGTAGACTGAGATTCAGCAATAAGCTAATCGCTCGAATCTGACAAAACCCGTCAGTTTCGCCCGCTTATCTTATTGTTCATCTCAAGCCGCCTAGCACCACCTTTTTTAGTGCTACTGTTTTGGTGGCGATTTTTTCTGAGAAGTATTGGTCGTGTTCGATAAAAAGCAAGGTTGGATTATAGGTTTCGATACTTTGCATGATTTGTTCTTGATTGAAGATATCTAGATAATTGAGTGGTTCATCCCAAAGGTATAATTCTGCAGCTGTTAGCATTGAACGAGAGAGTTCGACTTTTTTTTGTTGCCCCAAACTCAATTGTTCAATGGGTGTTTCAAAACTTTGCCTTTCAATGCCTAGCTTTTTTAGAGCAGTTAATAAATTTGTATAGTCGATTTTTTTCTCAACAGCAAAATCTTTTAAAAAACCAGTATGAATTTGGAAATTTTGTGTTAATAAATCAAGTATCGTATTATTTGCTAATGTCATAGTTCCAGTTGTAAAATATTTTTCTGGATTTAAGAGATAGTCAAAAAATGTAGATTTTCCAATGCCGTTTGCACTGGTTAAACAAACCCGTTCACCTTGTTGCAGTTCAAAACTTATTGGCTCAAATAGATAGTTTCCTTCTGTGAAACCTAAACTGAAATCTTCAACTTTTAAAATTGGGTTTTTATGATTAAAGATGGGGTTCATCCCTATTGGTGTCGTACTTTCTTGATTATTTAAAAGTGCCTTTTTTTCTTCAGCGTGTTTTTCTTGTCGTTGTGAAATTGCTTTTGAGCGTTTCATTAAACGAGCTGAAATATTACGGCCGTGAGCATTTTCTTCTCGTAAGTTTCCCCAATCTTGTTTTTCTTTGGCGGTTTGACTTAGTCTTGTAATTTCCTTTTTTAATTTTTGGTCTTGTTTTTGTTCCAAACGATCCTGAAGCTCTTTTTGTTCTTCATAGATTTCGTATTTTCCTTGATATAAATTAACCTGCTCGCGTTCAATTGCTAACGTATGGTCAGTGACTTCATTTAAGAATTGTCGATCGTGACTAATGACGATGAATCCTTCTTTTTTTTGTTTTAAATAATTTGCAATATGTTGTCGACTAGTGATATCTAAATGATTAGTTGGTTCATCAATTAAAGGAAAGGCATCGGTTTTAAGGAAAACTAGCGCTAATAATAGTTTTGTTTGTTCTCCACCAGAAAGGGACGAGAATGGGCGCCATAAAACTTCAGGATCCAGTGAAAGTAATTGACATTCTTTTTCAATTTCCCATTGTTCAAATTCTTCTATTTCGTCAATACAGTAGATTGCTAAATTATCAGGATTCGAAATTTTTGCAGGAAAGTATGCGAATTGTTTTTGGTGTATGATTGATCCAGTATAGTCAAATTCATTTAATAATAAGTTGAAAAAGGTGGTTTTTCCACGTCCGTTACGACCAACTAATCCAAGTTTCCATTGATCATCAATATGTAATGATACATTTTCAAATAGATTTTCTTGCAATTGGCTAAATCCAAAGCATAAGTTTTTAATTTCAATTTTTGACATGAGTGATTCCTCCAGTAATTAAAAAGACCACTACCTTTACAGTAATGGCCTAAAATTGCAGTATTGTGTCAAAATTAAATAAACATAAAATTGATTGAGTCACATTACCTACTGTCATAAGCCATTTTATAAAGGTTGCATCTTTTTTGATAAATGAATTATTAAAAAGTGCAAGGTATATAAACGACTTAGTTGTTCAATAGATTGTTCCTCCTCGAAAATTTGATAGTGTTAGTATAAGGTCATTTTTTTAATATTGCAAGCGAAAAATCTATTATTTAATAATTTAACGTGATTTGCAATGAGAATTTTTTTCATTTAAACTAGTATATGAACTGAAACAGAGGGGGTTGAGCATGAAAAAATTTATTTATTTTATTTTCGGTGGGGTTACATTTATCTTAGGAACAATTGGTATTTTTTTACCAATCTTGCCAACGGTTCCTTTTTACTTAGCTAGTGGTTTCTTTTGGGTAAGAAGTAGTGATCAAGCCTATCAATTTTTACTTTCAAATAAGTGGTATCAACAATATGTAACTGAATGGCTGGTAAAAAGAAAAATGACGGTAAGGCAACGGATTCAGATATTACTAATTTTATTTGTCTTGTTAGCAATTCCATTTATAGCAGTTCCTAATACTTGGATGAGATTAGTTTTGGGGTGTGTTTTTATTGGCCATTGTATCTTTTTTATTTTCTTTTTTGATAAAAAAAGGACTCGTCAAAAAATAAGTAGTGAAAATAAGATATTTTTTAGATGAATCAACCTTTCGATTAAATTGCTAAATTGGTAAAAATTCATTAAAATATAGTGGAGACAGTGATAGGAGAATAAAATGAAAAAATATACATTATATCTTGATGAAAGTAATGCTTATAATGCAAAGACGAAAGATAATGTGCTTTGTGTAGCTGGTGTCATTATCCCAGATAATTTAACGTTTAAAATTAAAACAGAGATCAATCAAATCAAAAAAGATCACTTAAAAAATGTCGATATTCCATTTCATGAACAAGAAATTCGAGAAGTAAATAATAGACGAACGAAAGACCCAAAAGTTAAAGAGTTTATGTATTATCGTAGTAATGGGAACTGTCGTGAGTTGTATAAACGTTTAGGAAATATTTTTGAAGAAAATGATTTAAAGGTGATGGGGGTTTGTATCGATACTGAAGAAATAAAAACAAAGTATAAAACCTCGCAAAAAATTGATGGTTATCGTTCTGCAATTGAATTATTGATGGAGAATTTTACTCAGTTTTTGCTTGTTAATAATGCTAAAGGTAAGATTATTTTAGAGGCACGTAGTTCGGATTCTTTTAGTGATACTTCAAGTGATGTACTTGTTCAAACAAAGTATTATTTTGTTATGGCTATGGGAACATCAATGATTCCGGCTACAGATATTCAGAGTCGTCTAACGGGTATCGAATTTATCACTAAAAAAGAAAATAATTATGGCTTGCAGCTAGCTGATTTTGTTCCAAATGGTTTTGCTCGGAAAAGAGTCGGTTTAAAAAATCATGCTATTAATATTTCGGATATTTTAGAACAGCAATTATATGATGGACAGTTAAATGATGCGAAGTCTTTTGGAATGGTTTCAATACCAAATCATTGACAAATGAATGAATTAAAGGTATTATAGAATTGATTTCGGGATTGTTAATTAAGTCAATCTACGGTTGTGTTATTTTGGTTGCGGAGTGTTATTTTTCCATTTTGATATGGTCACTTGCGCTTTTGTTGTGTTTTGAGGCGATCACTAGGTCGTCTCTTTTTTTATCATTTTTTAAGGAGAGAATCAAATGATTAAGAGATGTGATTGGGCAGAGACGAATGAACTTGAAAAGATTTATCATGATGAAGAGTGGGGGATTCCTGTTCATGATGAACAACAACTGTTTGAAATGTTAGTCTTAGAAAGCATGCAGGCGGGATTAAGTTGGACAACAATTCTAAAAAAGAGAGAAACACTTAGAATAGCGTATGATAATTTTGATTACCAACTTATTGCTAATTATGACGAGCAAAAAATTGAAAATTTACTCGCAGACCCTGGAGTAATAAGACATTCTTTAAAAATTAAAGCAACAATTAATAATGCAAAAGCATATCTTAAAATACAAGATGAATTCGGCAGTTTCAATCAGTATCTATGGCAATACGTCGAGGGGCAACCACAAGTTAACCACTGGGCAACAATTCAAGAGGTGCCAGCGTCGACAGAGTTATCTGATAAAATAAGCAAAGATTTAAAAAAACACGGTTTTAAATTTTTAGGAACGACGACAGTGTATGCTTTTTTACAAGCAACAGGAGTTGTGAATGATCATTTGGAGTATTGTTTTAAAGTATAATAAAAGCACCACAATTATAACGATCAATAGTGATGATCAATAATTGTGCTGCTTTTTAATTTTTTCTCTTAAGTCGAATAGTAAGTTCTAAATGATAAGGGCTTCTTCTTTGAATCATCTTGCCGTCATCATTTAATGTTCGATATGTTCCGCCAGAAACGGTAGCTTCAACATCTGAAATATCAAATGTTTCTAACATTTGATTCAACTCTTCACAATGTTCTCTTGGGACATATCCAACTTTAAAATTATCTTTCTCATTATCACCAATATACACAGATAAGATATTTGATTCTGGATTGTTAACATTTTCTTTTTTCACTGTTGCCCAAGGAAGTAGTTCATCTGATAGTTTCCAAATCTTTTCAACATAATTCAATTGATGACAAATTTCCTCATCGTTCATACCGTCGAATGCAAAAAGGAAATAGTCGTCTTGTTTTAAATGATCGATGTACTGTTCTAGATACTGATTTCGTCGCTCTTCTTTACTACCGATAACGTAAGTATTAAAAATATCAAATAAAGGTAGTGGTGGTTCTGGGAACTCGTCGTGCAATAATTCAGGTAGTGTTTCAGATGGGAAAAAACGAGTAGACTCTAAAGAACGAACACTTGAATTTTCTACAACTGTTTTTTTTCTTGCTTTTGGACGACTAGGTCTATTTTTTTCAATTTCTTTTACTTCTTTTTTAATTGGCTTTGTTTTTGGCGTATATAAACTTTCAAATAATAATACCTCTAAAGCAATAACAATTAAGAATAAGCTAGAACTAAACGCCAAGATCTCGTAATTACTTTTTGAAATTGAAAAAATAATTAAAAAAATTGAAAGGCCAAGTGGGAAAAACAACACTCCAAACAACGCATATTTCATTATGTTTCCTCTTTTCTGTTATGCTAATGTATCTATTATAGCAAAAAATGTTGGATAGGTAATCTTTTATATGTAATATTTTACAAAAATAATAAAAATATACAGTTATTCAATTGGGGAATGTCCAATTTATTCTATTGTAACAGAAACGTCGTTCAAATATAGAGTATTTTAAAATGTTTTTATGGTGTCGAATGTGGATGATTGATTATTCTTTTCTTTGACAGATTTTGATAGTGTGGTATGATGTTTAGAAAAACTTAGGAGGGATTTTTATGGGATTAAATGAATTTATTCTTGGATTAAGCAACTTAGAAAAAATTACTAGAGCACCAGGATTCTTTAAGTATACTGAACATACAGTAGCTGCTCATTCGTATCGTGTTGCGTCAATTGCACAAGTGTTGGCTGATATTGAAGTCATGCATGGTTCTCAGGACATTAATTGGAAAAGTCTTTATGAAAAAGCGTTGAATCACGATTATACTGAACGTTTCATTGGTGACATTAAAACACCTGTTAAGTATGCAAATAAAGAATTAAGAGGTATGTTACAAACAGTTGAAGAAAAAATGACGGCAGAATTTATCTCACAAGAGATTCCGTCAGAATTTCAAACAATTTATGAACGTCGTTTACAAGAAGGTAAGGATGAATCTATTGAAGGCCAAATCCTAGCAGTAGCAGATAAAGTTGATTTGCTGTACGAATCATTTGAGGAAATTGTTAAGAACAATCCTGAACCTGTGTATAAAGAGATGTTTATTGAATCAATTCGAACAATAGGTTCTTTTGAACATTTAGTAAGCGTTCAATATTTCTTTAAAACAATTTATCCTGAGCTTGTCGACCGTGATTTTTATGGAAGTGATACTTTTATTGAAGATGTAAACACAATTATAAAAAATGAAACGTCTTTAGTTATTTAAGGACGATAGACCTATTTTTAAGATAACAATTTTGTTATTATGAAAATAGGTCTTTTTTTTAGGGGGAAACAATTGTGCGTATTAAATTAAAATCAATATTAACATTTATTTTATTAATCATAGCAAGTCTACTAATGGGTTATATTTTCGGTAAATCGGAAGTTTTAACGAGCTTAGGTATGTCTGATTTACTGTTATTCTTACTTAGTTTTCCGATTGCTTTTATCCTGCACCTTTTTATTCATGAACTAGGTCATTTAGTTTTTGGGAAAATATCAGGTCTTGATTTTTATAGCTTTCGAATTTTCAAATGGACGTTAATTAAAGAAGATAGCAAAATTAAGGTTAAAGAGCATCGTGTTTCTGGTACATTAGGTCAATGTATTATGACAATTCCGGAAAGTAGTCATGTGTCATTTACATTTTACCTTTTAGGTGGAATACTAATGAATTTTATTCTTAGTATTCTATCATTACTACTGATTAATCAGTTTCCTGTTTTTATCTTTGCATTTTTCATGGTAGGTATTTTAATGATCTTGACGCAAGGAATTCCTCATGGGTTTAACGATGGGATGACTTTGAAGTTACTCGGTCAAAATCAAAGAAATAAAGATTACTTAACAAATCAATTAAATAGCGTGAGTTTACTTGCGGAAGGGAAAACATTCACTGATTTCCCAGCTACTTTTTTTGATGTTGAAATCGAAGCATTGAATGAAAATTATCTTACTCAATTCCAATTTTTTCTGTTAATATCGCGTTTATTTCAAGAAGAAAAATACGAACAAGCTCTGGGACTAATGAATCAAGAATGGGACCGAAAGCAACTCCTAATTCTTCCGTATTATTTGAATTATAAAAAATATTATTTGTTTTTGGCTACACTTCTAAGAGAGCAGTCAGAGCGTTTGGATATGTTGAATCAAGATAAACAGTTAGAAAATTATATGCGAGAAAAATCTGCTGAAAACAAGATGATTGAGGCAACTAAAATTTGGATTAAAGAACTTAATCCTGTTTCTGCACTTGAAAAACTTGATGAAGCCGAGAACTTAATTGTGATTATCCCATATAAGGGAGAGCGTATTTTTATGCAACAAATGATTGATTCAATTAGAAATAAAATATTTATCGATGTTACAATGTAACAAAATTCATGTTTGATAGGCAAAGACTAGCAAAAGAAAAAAAATTAAGTATAATATGAAGCATAAGTGAATATTTTTTTGGAGGGTAATGAATGCCAACTTTATCAGATGTTGCTAAAAAAGCAAATGTATCAAAAATGACAGTTTCACGAGTCATCAATCATCCAGAAAAAGTAACGGATGAGCTAAAAGAACTAGTTTTTAAGGCAATGAAGGATTTAAACTACAAACCAAATGTCGCAGCAAAAGCGTTGGCAAATAATCGAACTCAAGTCATTAAATTCTTCATTTTAGAAGAAATTGATACAACTGAGCCCTATTATATGAATCTTTTGATGGGAATTTCGAAAGAATTGGATCAGCACCAATATTCGTTACAATTAGTGACGGAAAATAGTTTTGATGTTGGCCAGAGTGATGGTTATATTATTACTGGCATGCGTGAAGAAGATTATGAATGGATAGATCGATTGGAAAAACCTTTTGTCTTATTTGGTGAGAATCGTTATGGTTATGATTTTGTTGATACTGATAATTCTCTTGGCACAGAGTTAGCAACTGAGCACGCTTTAGCGATGGGTTACGAACAAATTGTTTTTATTGGCATCGATGTTAAAGAACCTTTTGAGTATTCGAGAGAAGCAGGTTACATTAATACAATGCAAAAGGAACAACGTGTTCCTGAAATCTATCGTTTCAAGAATCGTTCGCGATATTCTTATGAATATATTGTACGTGAATTACATAATTTTAAGAAAAGAACGGCGTTTATTTGTAGCAGTGATCGTCTTGCAATCGGCGTTCAACGAGGCATCCATGAATTGGAAGGGAAAATCCCAACTGAATACGGTGTCGTTGGATTTGACGGTGTCTTTTTAGACCAAATTGCTTATCCAAGATTAACAACTGTAAAACAGCATGTCATTGAGATGGGACGCGCGTGTGCAAGAATGCTGTTAAACAAAATTAAACAGCAAGGTGCACCGCAAGGTAATCAACTTTTTGAACCTGAGTTAGTGATTAGAGAAAGTACTAAAAGTAAAGAATAGCAAAGATATCCAAATACAACCAAGATAGAGTGTTAGACACTAGATCTTGGTTGTTTTTTTTTAGTTAGACAGACAATTTGATTATGTTATCGCTAACAAAGATATTTCAGTTGTTATATGCGCATACATTACCTAAACTATGAGTGAAGTAGGAATGAAAAGGAGGAAAATATATGCAGGATTTATGGTGGGATAATTCGGTTGTCTATCAAATCTATCCAAAAAGCTTTAAAGATACTAATCATGATGGTATTGGTGACATTCGTGGCATTATTGATTCACTAGATTATATTCAATCAATTGGTGTTAATACGCTTTGGTTAAACCCGATTTTTATATCACCACAAATTGATAACGGTTACGATGTTTCGAATTACTATGCAATTGATCCAATCTTTGGTTCATTGGATGATGTAGAAGAATTGATTGAAGAAGCACATAAACGCAATATTAAAATTTTATTTGATCTCGTGCTAAATCATACATCAAGCCAACATCCATGGTTTAAAGAGGCAATTAAAGGACCTGATAATCTTTACCGTGATTATTATCTTTTTGAACCAGCTAAAGAGGATGGGAGTGCACCGAATAACTGGGGATCATTTTTTGGAGGATCTGTTTGGGAAAAAGATCCAAAATACGAAGAGTATTATTTCCATTTATTTGATAAGGAAATGCCTGACTTGAATTGGAAAAATCGTGAAGTGCGAAGAGCAATGTTAGATATCGCATTATTTTGGTTAGACAAGGGAATTGACGGTTTTAGATTGGATGCCTTTATTCATATGGCCAAAGCTGATTTTTCATTAAATGTTGCGAATATTCCAGAAGGTGAGATTTCCTTAGCTGAACCATATTACGCAAACTTACCAGAAGTTGTGACATATTTATCTGAGTTTATTTCAGAACTGAAAAAAGTGAAACCGGATTTATTAGTCATTGGTGAGGCAGCGTCAGCTACACCAGAATTAGCAAAAACTTATATTGGTGATGACCTTTGTCAGACAGTTATCTCATTTGATCATTTTCCTGAAAGAAGAGTTGAGGTAAATGAACTCGTACCAGAAGAATTGCTTCATCGTCAGTTAGATTTTAGGGTGTTTAAACATAAGATGATTGATTGGCAAACAACCTTAGATGAAGATGAATTGCCTTCATTATATTGGAACAACCACGATATGCCACGTGTTGTTTCTCGTTTTGGAAACGATACAACTTATCGAAAAGAAAGTAGTAAATCACTTGCTTGTGCAATGTATTTGTTACGTGGAATACCAGTCATTCTTTATGGAGAAGAGATTGGCATGAAGAATTTAAGAATTGATAATATTGAAACATTCAGTGAACCAAAAGCAATGGGGTATTATGTTCAGTTGTTAGAAAATGGCATCTCTCGGGAAGAGGCGTTAGAAAGACTGACGAACATTAATAAAGAAGCAAGTCGTGGTTCAATGCAGTGGAATGGTCAAGAAAACGGAGGATTTTCTACGACGACACCATGGATGGGTGTTAATGTTGAAACTGAATTTTCAGTTGAGACAGAAAGTGCTGACGATTCATCAGTGTTAGCATTTTATCAAGAGTTATTAAGTTTGAAAAAAACACCACTTTTTACTAAAGGAACTGTCACCTTTGTAGAGAGTCATGATGATACAATCAGTTATTACAGAGAATACAAAGATCAAGAAGCATTTATTATTTGTAACTTAACAGACAATCGAATTGAGTTAGATCAAACATTTTTTGATGACTCAAATTGGAATCAGATTCTAGGCAGCCAAGAAAATTGGAATGGTAAAGAATTGGCTCCATATGATTATTACTGTTTTGTAAAATAAAATTTTAAGAATAAGGGGAACGAAAACAGATGGAAAGAGCAGCATTTTTACATAGACCAGATAGCGAATATGCATATTTATATACAAAGGATTTAATGCATATCCGTTTAAGAACAAAAAGAAACGATGCGGAACGCGTTGAATTAATTAGTGGCGATCCATATTTAATTAATGAAGAAAAATGGCACAAAGAATCTCGCCCAATGAAGCGTGTTGCGCAAACCGAAGATTATGATTATTGGTTGATTGAAAGAGGAGCGAAATACCGTCGTGTTCAATACGCCTTTGCAATTCATGGCTACGACGGTGAGGATTTATTTTATGGTGATCGTGGCATTTTTGAGCTGAGTGATCAAGCAAGAGCTAAAGCGGAAAACTATTTCCGTATGCCTTACTTCCATGAAGCAGATCGCTTCAAAGAACCTGAATGGGTCAAGGAAACTGTTTGGTATCAGATTTTTCCAGAACGATTTGATAATGGTGATCAAAGCAATGATCCAGAGGGAACATTACCATGGGCAAGTAAAGACCCATCAACAACTGATTTCTTCGGTGGCGATTTACAAGGTGTGATTGACCATTTAGACTATATCCAAGAATTAGGAATTAATGGATTATATTTCTGCCCAATTTTTAAAGCAACATCTAATCATAAATATGATACAATCGACTATTTTGAAATTGATCCAGCATTTGGCGATAAAGCCAAATTTAAAGAATTAGTAGAAAAAGCACATGAACGTGGTATTAAGATTATGCTTGATGCGGTCTTTAACCACTTTGGTAATAAATCACCACAATGGCAAGATGTTCTTGAAAATGAAGAAAAATCACGTTTTAAAGATTGGTTCCAAATTAAAGAGTTTCCTGTTCAAGCAAGTGATGAGGATAGTCGTTTAGATTTAAATTTTGATACATTTGCATTTACACCTCGTATGCCAAAATTAAACACAGCTAATCCAGAAGTTATTGATTACTTATTAGCAATTGCAACTTATTGGATTGAAGAATTTGATATTGATGCATGGCGTTTAGATGTTGCTAACGAAGTAGATCATCGTTTTTGGAGAAAATTCTATGATGCAACGACAGGTGTTAAAGAAGATTTATATATTTTAGGTGAAATTTGGCATTCATCTCAAAGTTGGTTAGATGGGCATGAATTCCACGCGGTCATGAATTATGCTTTTACAGAAACAATTGAAAACTTCTTTGTTAAAAAAGAGATTAAAGCAACTAAGTTAGCTAGTGGTTTACATGAACAGTTGATGCTTTATCGCGAACAAACGAATCAAGTCATGTTCAATTGTCTCGACTCTCATGACACGCCACGATTATTAACAACATGTGGTGGTGATAAAGAGCTAGCGAAACAAACACTTGCCTTTACCTTCATTCAACAAGGTTCACCATGTATCTATTATGGAACTGAAATCGGCATGGATGGTGCAATGGATCCAGATTGCCGTAAATGTATGATTTGGGATGAAGAAAAACAAGATTTGGTCTTCTTAGATTTTATGAAAGATTTAATTGCGTTTCGTAAGGAACAACAAAAGGTACTGTCATATGGCACTTTGACTTTTGAAGAATTAGACAACGAAAATCAATTTATTCAATGTTCTCGTTCATTTGAAGGTCAGACCATTGCTGGTTTGTTTAACGCAGGGAATAATGAAGTTGAACGTGAATTTTTTGGTGAAGTAGCACTTAGTCAAAATGTTGACATAGTAGGAAAGAAAGCGGTCATCAAAAAGAATGGATTCTTAATTACAAAAGGGTAACCTGTTATCGGTAACATTGTAAAAACGGTTGCAATGAAAGCCGTAACAAACTAATCTTATGTTGTAAACAACAATACTTTAGGAGGTTTTAAACAATGAAAAAAGGTTTAAAAAGATTTGGTCTAGGTTTACTAACAGCGGGTGTAGCATTAACTTTAGTAGCTTGTGGCGGAAGCAAAGATAAAAAAGAAGCATCTAAAGAAGATAGCAACACTCTTACAGTTTCTGTAGATAAAGGTTACATCAAATATTTAGAAAAAATCAAAGGTGACTTTGAAAAAGAAAATAAAGTTAAAGTTAAGTTAGTTGAAAAAGATATGTTTGACCAACTAGATGCACTTTCATTAGATGGTCCTGCTGGAAAAGCACCAGATGTAATGATGTCAGCTTACGATAGATTAGGACCTTTAGGACAACAAGGTCATTTATCAGAAGTTAAGCTTACAGATACATCAATCTATGATGATCGTGACAAACGTCAAGTTACAGTGGATGGCAAACAATATGGAGCGCCAGCGATTATTGAAACATTAATTCTTTACTATAATAAAGACCTAATTGATAAAGCGCCTGAAACATTTGCTGATTTAGAAGCAATTTCGAAAGATGATAAATTTGCTTTTGCAGATGAAAAAGGTAAAAATGTTGGATTCTTAGCTAAATGGACTGACTTCTATAGTACATACGGATTATTATCTGGTTATGGTGGTTATGTATTTGGTAAAGAAGGAACAGATCCTAAAGATGTTGGTTTAAACAACAAAGGTTCTATCGAAGGTATTACTTATGCTACTGAATGGTTCAAAGATGTTTGGCCAAAAGGTATGATGGATATCAAAAAATCACAAGAATTTATTGATAACCAATTCTTAGGTGGTAAAACCGCTGCAATTATCAATGGACCTTGGGCTGCTGCTGGATATAAAGATGGTGGCGTAAACTTTGGTACTGCTAAAATCCCTACACTAAATAATGGTAAAAAATACGAAGCATTTGGTGGCGGCAAAGCGTGGGTAATCAGTAACTACACTAAAGATAAAGATATGGCTCAAAAATTAATTGATTACTTAACAAACGAAGCAAACCAAAAAGTATTGTATGAAATGACAAATGAAGTTCCCGCAAATGGTAAAGCTAAAGAATTCGCATCTAAAGGTGACGATGATTTAACTAAAGCTGTAATCGAGCAATATGAAAGTGCTGTTCCAATGCCTAACATCCCAGAAATGGCTGAAGTTTGGACTGGTGGCGAAAACTTAATGTTTGACGCTGCATCTGGAAAACAAACACCTAAAGAAGCGGCAGATAACGCTGTTAAAATTATTGACGAAAACATTGCCCAAAAATACGGTAAAAACTAATTAGATTAAAACAGCGGAGAATAAAAAAGACTCTCTGCTGTTTTTTTTAAAGAATAGGAGAAAAATCATGACAACTTCCACTAATAAAAAAGATGTTAAAAAAGCTTCACTCTTGTCACTGATTCCAGGGGCTGGTCAGTTTTATAACGGTCAAAAATTTAAAGGTTCAATCTTTTTAGTTATTTTTGCCTTATTCATTTTTGAGCTTGCGACTTTTGGGGCGACCGCCTTAGAAAATTTCATTTCACTAGGTAGTGTAGCTGGACAAGATCATTCATTGTTTCTTTTAATTCAAGGTACAATGCAAATTATTATCACAGTTATCTTCTTAATTTTTTATGTTGTAAATATTCTTGATGCGAAAAACATTGCTAAAAAAATCAATAACGGTGTCAAAGTTACAGTGACACCGAAAGAAACACTTGATAATGTTTTAGATCACGGTTTTCCATATTTACTTACATTACCAGCATACTTGGTTATGACTGTTGCTATTATTTTCCCAGTACTTGTCACATTATTTATGGCTTTTACAAACTATGATTTCCAACATATTCCACCAGCAAACCTAATAGACTGGGTTGGCTTTAAAAACTTCTTCAGTATTTTCTTCTTAAGTAGTTATCGTGCAACGTTTGGTGCTGTACTTAGCTGGACAGTCATTTGGACAGTTTGTGCGACAACTTTACAAATTGTTTTAGGTGTCTTAACTGCCGTAATTGCAAACCAATCATTTATCAAAGGAAAAAGATGGTTTGGGGTAATCTTCCTATTACCTTGGGCAGTTCCAGCATTTATTACGATTATGAGTTTCTCAAATATTTTCAATGATAGTATCGGTGCGATTAACACACAAGTTATTCCATTCTTTAATCATTTACCATTGGTAGATATTGCACCAATCGCATGGAAGACTGATCCTTTCTGGACAAAAGTTGCGATTATCATGATTCAAGGTTGGTTAGGCTTCCCATATATTTATGTTATGACAACTGGTATTTTACAATCGATTCCAGAAGAGTTATATGAAGCTGCTAAAATTGACGGTGCGGGCGTTTTACAACGTTTTAACACAATTACGTTACCAATGATTCTATTTGTGGCGGCACCTATTTTTGTCACACAATACACAGGTAACTTTAACAATTTCTCAATGATTTACTTATTCAACGATGGTGGTCCGGGTAGTGTCGGCGGTGGTGCTGGTTCAACGGATATCTTAATTTCTTGGATTTTTAAATTAACGACTGGAAATGCGCCTCAGTACTCGATAGCCGCAGCTGTAACGTTAATTATCTCATTTATTGTTATCGGTATTTCGCTAATTGTCTTTAAGAAAACTAAAGCATTTGATATGGAGGGCATGTAAAATGAAACGAACACACTCCGTTAAAAGAGAGCGATTTTTATCTCATTTATTTACGTATTTGTTTTTAATTGTGTTATCAATTGTCATCATTTATCCATTGTTGATCACTGTTAGTACTGCTTTTAAAACAGGTAACGTGGGTGCATTCTCACTTGATTTAAAAGGTGATTGGACACTCAATAACTTCAAGCGATTGTTTGACGAAACACTGTATTTAAGTTGGTATAAGAATACCTTAATTATTGCAACATTCACTATGATTTGTCAGGTGATTATTGTAACATTAGCTGGGTACACATACTCAAGATATCGTTTTATTGGTCGTAAACAAAGTTTGAAACTTTTCTTAATCATTCAAATGGTACCAACAATGGCTGCCTTAACAGCATTCTTTGTTATGGCACTATTGTTAAATGCCTTAGATCAACCTTGGTTCTTAACTATCATTTATATTGGTGGTGGGATTCCAATGAACACATGGTTAATGAAAGGATACTTCGATACTGTTCCAATTGATTTAGATGAATCTGCAAAACTTGATGGCGCGGGTCATTTTAGAATATTTTGGCAAATTGTGTTACCACTAGTTAAACCGATGATTGCGGTTCAGGCACTTTGGGCGTTTATGGGACCTTTTGGAGATTTCATGTTAGCAAAATTCTTGCTTCGTTCTCCAGAAAAAATTACAGTTGCAGTTGGTTTACAAACATTCTTATCAAATGCTCGTGACCAAAAAATTGCGTTATTCGCTGCTGGAGCAATTTTGATTGCGTTACCTATTTCCGTTCTGTTCTTTTTCTTACAAAAGAACTTTGTATCTGGACTTTTATCAGGTGGTACAAAAGGATAGGAGTTTTCAATCATGAAGAAAAAATCATTTCCAATTTCTTATTTTGTAAATAGTTGTAGTTTCAAAAAAATGTTTTTAGGACGTAGAGATTTAAATGCAATTCAAATGATTTTTGTAAGTATTTTTTTAGTCTTTCTACTGTTAAATCCTGTGGTTTATCATTCGAAAAATGTTCCTGAATATGACTTGAATGAATTTTTACCTGATTTAACCAAAACTGTTGAAAAAATTTCATTGACGGATTTACAGCAGATAAAAGTTGAAAATCATCAATTGGTTCAACCACAAGAGCCAATTAAAGAAGACTTTTTAATTGTTAATCTCAATGGAAAAGAACATGCTACCATGAAGAATGGTGTTATGTTTACAAATAAAACAATTGAGATTAAATTGAAAGGTGATACTGATTTGACGATTGCATATCCTAAATCAATCAATGGAAGTGATTTTAATTCAAATCAAGATTTCTTAACCATGATTAATAAAGAGTGGAATAATCAAAATTCGGTTTATCGTTATTTTAGTATGATTATTTTAGTCAGTTTGTTAGTTGTTGTGACTGTTCTATTCTTAGTTTTTGGTGCTAGTTTCTTTATTTTGCTAACTAAGAAAAACCAAATGTCAACCATTAAGACCTATAAAGAATCTGTAAATGTTGTGTTAAATGCGATGTTTATACCAACATTGCTTGCGACGGTCGTTGGTTTTATTAGCTACGATATCACAGTAATGTTAATGATTCAGTCATTAGGTTTAGGCTTAGTGATGCTACTTATTTTTGTTAAAACAAAATTTAATGATGGGTATGCGCTTGATGGAAAATTATCAATAAATTAAAAAAATTCTAGNNCTAGAATTTTTTTAATTTATTTTTGATTTAGTTCGCCAAATACCTGATTTCCATCGTTTTAAGAGCATAATTGCCCGCAAACCCTCATCTATCGAGTAAGCTAACCAAACGCCTACAAGGCCCATTTTTAATGGAATAGCGAGAACATATGAGAAAGGTAAACTAATCAGCCACAGAACAATTAAACTGATGATCAAAGGAAATTTAACATCTCCTGTTGCGTTAAGTGATCCGACCATGACCATATTAACCGTTCTACCTAGTTCTAAGAAAATATCAACAAGGAAAATAATTTTGGCAATGGCAATTACCTCTTGATTGTAAGTAAAAATATGCATAATAGGTTCTATCGCGATCCAAGTAGAGATTGAAATTAATGCTGTACAAATCATTGCGATTTGGACAGTTCGTTTACCGCGGACATACGCTCGATTATAAGCCTTAGCACCAATATTTCGCCCAATAATGATTTGGTTCCCTTGACTAAGTGAGGCGGCAATCAGATACACAAACTGGGTAATGGCTGTGACATACGATTTTGCAATTAACATATTTTCACCTAAACTTGCAACAATCATCGTTACAACAACTTGCGAAGCTGTGTAGGATAAGTTTTCACCTGAAGAAGGTAGGCCATAGGTAAGAATTTGTCTTAACATTGGTACCGAAGCATTTTTTATTCTAAGCTTGAGAACATTAAAACCAATGACACGATTTAAGATAATAAAAGCAATAAGTAACGCGATAAAATTACTTACAACAGTTGAAATTGCCAAACCTTTGACACCTAAATGAGGTAGACCCATTGGCCCGTATAAAGCGACATAGTTCCCAATAACAGCAAAAATAATGGCTATCGTAGGAATAATGAGTGCGGCTTTCGTTTTTCCGTGGCTTCTTAAGACGGCAACTATCGCAGCTGAAATAGAAGTAATAAAAAGACTCGCTCCATAAATTTGAATATATGGAACACCAATTTCAACTATATTCGTAGGTAAATTCATAAAGAAAAGAAGTTGTTCGGGTAAACAAATAAAAACGAAACTAATGATAAGGCCTAAAACAAATGATCCAATAAGTGCTGTTGTGATAACTTCTTTAATTTTATGATGTTTTTGTGCCCCAATCAGTTGTGCGATAATAATTTGGGCGCCGACCGTGATAAATCCGTAAATAAATACAGAAAGATTTAATAGTTGATTGGAAGCCCCGACTGCAGCAACTGCCGATTCGGAATATTGCGAAATCATCCAAACGTTAATATTACCGATAAAGACTCTTAAAAATAATTCAATAAAAATTGGCCAACTAAGGAATATTAACTCTTGATCAGATTCTTTGTGTTTTGTAAAACATAGTTTTAATTTGGACATTAATCCACCTCTTTCAATTTGGTGTTTTATGGATATCAAGAGTATTGTAAAGGTTATTACTGAGATGTCAATCATTTAAATCAAAACAAAAGAATAGACATTTATTTTTTAAAAGGTTACAGTTTAAATAGAAATTTATTTGGAGGGTTCTATTATGTATGATGTAATAATTTTAGGAGCCGGGCCTGCAGGAATGACTGCTGCACTTTATGCCTCACGTTCTGACTTATCTGTTTTAATTATTGAGCGAGGTGCTCCGGGTGGGCAGATGATGAATACAAGTGAGGTCGAAAATTATCCAGGCTTTACAAGTATTGAAGGTCCTGACTTATCACTAAAAATGTATGATAATGCATTAAAATTTGGTGCCGAACATGTTTACGGTAATATTCAAGCACTTGAAGATCATGGTGAAGTTAAAAAAGTGATTTGTGATGATGAAACCTATGAAGCTAAGACTGTCATCATTGCAACAGGAAGTGACCATCGTAAGATTGGGATTCCGGGTGAAGAAGAATACTCAGGCCGTGGTGTATCGTACTGTGCTGTCTGTGACGGGGCATTCTTTAGAGATCGCCATTTAGTTGTAGTTGGCGGGGGAGATTCAGCTGTTGAAGAAGGAATGTACTTGACCCAATTTGCTAGTAAAGTGACGATTGTCCATCGTCGCGATCAATTAAGAGCACAAAAAATCTTACAGGATCGTGCTTTTAAAAATGAAAAAATTGACTTTATTTGGAATAAGACACCGTTAGCAATAAAAGGTGATGATATAAAGGTAAATTCAATCGAGCTAAAAGATACTCAAATTGGTGAAATATCGAATCTTGAAGCAGATGGTGTATTTATTTATATTGGTTTAGACCCATTAACCGAACCGTTCAAAAACTTAGGCATCACAAATCAAGAAGGCTGGATTGAAACCAACGAAAAAATGGAAACTTCAATTCCGGGTATTTATGCAATTGGAGATGTACGAAATACTGTCTTACGTCAAATTGCGACTGCAGTTGGTGATGGTAGTATTGCTGGACAAGAAGTTTATAATTATTTATCCGCTTTAGATTAAAAAAACACGAAGTGGCGTCTTAAATGGCGTCGCTTTTTGTTTTTGAAAAGGTTTTCTTGTGAAAATGGTATAGTTTGGGAAAAGTGTGGGAATATATTATTGGTATGATTTACTAAATTTATTCCAACTTGATTCAACTTAGTGGTATACTATAAGTAATTAAATGTTTAATTTAGTTAATTAAATTATTGAGGTGATGAAATGTCTTGGAAAGAAATTTATAAACAATGGTCAGATTTTAATGAGTTAGATCAAAAAGTAAGAACCGATTTAGAAGAAGTTGAAAATGACGAACACGAACTTGAGGACGCTTTTTTCGCGCCACTTGAATTTGGTACTGCTGGAATGCGTGGCGTATTAGGCGCAGGAATTAATCGTATGAATATTTATACAATTAGACAAGCAGCAAAGGGTCTTGCTTTGTTCATTGAATCACTTGGGGAAGAAGCTAAAAAACGTGGTGTTGCGATTGCTTACGATTGTCGTTACCAATCGAAAGAATTTGCAATGGTTTCTGCTGGAACATTAGCAACTCATGGTATTAAATCATATGTTTTCGAAAGTTTAAGACCAACTCCTGAACTATCTTACGCTGTTCGCGAATTAAATTGTATTTCGGGTATCATGATTACCGCGAGTCACAATCCTTCAAACTATAACGGTTTTAAAGTTTATGGTGAAGACGGGGGCCAAATGCCACCTAAAGATGCTGATGCTGTCATTGAATTTGTAAGAAGTATTGAAAACCCTTTAATTATTGCAGTACCTTCAGCGGAACAAGAAAAAGAATTTGTATCAATTATTGGTGCAGATATTGATGAACCATATCTTGAAAAAGTAAAATCAGTGACAATTGATCAAGAACTCTTAAATCGTTCAGCTAAAGATTTAAAACTTATTTTCACGCCATTACACGGAACAGGTAAAATGTTAGGTGAAAAAGCCTTATTAAATGCTGGTTTTACTGGTTTTGAATTTGTTCCAGAGCAAGCGGTTGCAGATCCTGATTTTACAACTGTAAAATCTCCTAATCCTGAAGATAGTGCAGCTTTTGAATATGCAATTAAATTAGGAAAAGAAAAAAATGCTGATTTGTTAATTGCAACAGATCCAGATGCAGACCGATTAGGTGCAGCGGTAAAATTACCAAATGGCGAATATCAAGTGCTTTCTGGTAACCAAATTGGTAGTTTAATGTTACAATACATTTTAGATGCGAAGAAGAGAACAGGTACGTTGAATCAAAACTCTGCAGCATTAAAATCAATTGTTTCAAGTGAACTGGCAACTAGCATTGCAACAAAATATGATGTTGAAATGATCAATGTTTTAACTGGTTTTAAATTTATTGCAGAAAAAATCAAAGAATTTGAAGCGACAGGTAGTCATACTTTTGTTTTCGGTTTTGAAGAAAGTTATGGCTATTTAGTACAACCGTTTGTACGTGATAAAGATGCCATCCAAGCATTAGTACTAATTGCTGAAATGACAACCTATTACAAAGAACAAGGCTTGACGCTTTATGATGTGTTGCTTGAGATTTACAAAGAGCACGGATTCTATACTGAAAAAACAATTTCATTTACGTTCTCTGGTATTGATGGTATTGAAAAAATTAAAAATATTATGCTACAATTAAGAGAACAAAAAATCACCAAAGTTGGAGATTATAAGATTGCGATTCAAGAAGACTATGATACAGATGTTTGTGAAAACCTATTATCTGGAGAAGTGACATCAATTGGCTTGCCAAAATCAAATGTATTGAAATATTATTTGGAAGATGGCAGTTGGTTTGCAGTTCGTCCTTCAGGAACAGAACCTAAAGTAAAAATCTACTTAAGTGTCAAAGGTGATACCAAAGAAGCATCTGCAACAAAATTCAGCCAACTTGAAGAAGCAATCACAAAATTATTACAAGTAAACTAAAAGGTTGGAAATGAATGACAATACAAGATATTAATGATGAAGAATTAAAAGAAGTTAGCCAGTTTTACAAAGCGTTGAGTGATCCAACGCGCTTGAAAATATTGATTAATCTGATGGAAGAAGAGTTAAATGTATCAACTTTAGTTGAACGTTTAAATATGGAACAATCGGCAGTCTCACATCAATTAAAACTCCTTCGAACAAATCGTCTTGTTAAAACAAGACGTGAAGGTAAAGGGGTTTATTATTCGCTTGATGATCAACACGTAAGTGACATTTTAAAACAAACCATTACTCATATGACGCATCATTAATTTAAGAAAGAGGTCGACTATTATTCTGGTCGCTCTCTTTTTTTGCGCGAGATATTAATATTAAAAAATATTCAAATAAAGTGTGATTCACCTAGCTTTTTTGATTAATATTGTATATCATTGAAAATAGTAATCTTAGGAATTCCGAGTTTGTTTTTTCGGATGCTCCAAGTATAAGGTGGTGTCAATTTTGGAAAAAAAGTAATAGAATTATTTTGGTACTGGATCAAAATGTTTGTTGTTGCATACGTAATCGTAATTATATGTAGGGCCTTTGTTTTTGTACCAATTGAAGTGACTGGAAATTCGATGGCACCAACATTAAAACAGAGCGATTTTGTGATTACCGAACAATTTTCTGAAATTAAACGCTTTGATATGATTGTTTTTCATTCCTTAGATGGAAATACCTACGTCAAAAGGGTGATTGGTTTACCAGGAGAAACAATCGAATATAAAAATGATGTTTTGTACGTGAATGGGAAAAAGATTGACGAAGAATACTTAGAAGGCATTAAAAAGAAAAAGAACGGTTTCTTATATACAACTGATTTTAATTCAAAAGAATTGTTGGGTGTTAAGAAAATTCCCAAAAACAATTATTTTGTATTAGGTGATAATCGCCGTTTAAGTAAAGATAGTCGCTCGTTTGGAACAATTAATTCACAAGATATCATTGGTAAAATCAGACTAATCTATTATCCGCTAAAAGATTTCAAAATTTTTTAACAATATGACTAAAATTTGTTATATAATATGCTTAAAATATGCTGAGACAACTGTTTTTTTATACTTTTGACTCAGCTTTTAATTTGTGCTAACAAGTTTTAGCGTGCAGTCTAATTTATGTTACAATGATGAAAGAAAAATTAGAAAGCTGTCTATCGGTTATGCAAATTTTCTATGAAAATAAAAGAGGGGGAAAGATGATGACAATCCAATGGTTTCCAGGTCATATGGCAAAAGCTCGTCGCGAAGTTGCAGAAAAACTAAAACTAGTTGATATCGTCTTAGAAATTGTCGACGCGCGTTTACCAATGTCAAGTCGTAATCCAATGTTAGATCAATTGATCCAACAAAAACCACGTTTAGTTCTGTTAAATAAAGCAGATTTGGCTGATCCAATTCAAACTGACAACTGGCAAAAGTATTTCGAGAATAAAGGCTATGCTTGCTTAAAAATTAATGCAAATCAAGGTAAAGGGATCAAAGCGATTAGTACCAAGTCTAAAGAAATGCTAGCTGAAAAAATTGAAAGACAAAAAGCGCGAGGTATGAGACCACGCCCAATTAGAGCGATGTGTATTGGAATTCCTAATGTAGGTAAATCAACATTGTTAAACCGCTTAGCTAATAAAAACATGGCCAAAACAGGGAATATGCCTGGTGTTACAAAAGGTCAACAATGGCTTAAATCAAGTAAAGATTTTGAGTTGCTTGATACACCGGGAATTCTTTGGCCTAAATTTGAAGATGAACAAATTGGTAAAAAATTAGCTTTAACGGGCGCGATAAAAGATACTTTATTAAATATGGATGATTTAGCTTTGTTTGGACTCGACTTTTTTAAGGAACATTATCCATCTCAATTACAAGATCGTTATCAATTATCTGACGAAGAAATATTACTCTCTGCAGTTGATATTTTACTTTTAATTACCAAAAAACGCGGTTTTAAAGATGATTATGAACGTGGCAGTCAAATGATTGTGCAAGAAATTAGAGATGGCCGCTTAGGTCGTTATACTTTAGATCTAGTGAGTGATTTTCAGGAGGGGAAATAGTGAGTAAAGAACTTACAGTTAACCAAATTAAAGAGCAATTAAAATTAGTAACAAGATTGGATGACCCTTTTTTTATGTCGTTATATAATGATGAAAGAAAAGGGGTTCAAGCAGTACTAATGACAGCAGAAAATCGCCTAAAAAGACAAATTGTGTTGCGTCAACATTTCATTGAAATGCAAGAATTTGAAAATGATTGTCGTGATAAGGGTTATCAATTTATTGCTGGTATCGATGAAGTTGGTCGGGGACCACTTGCTGGACCAGTAGTTGCTTGTGCTGTTATCTTACCTGTAGATTTTAAGTTGATTGAAGTCAATGATTCGAAACAATTATCTGCGACTAAAAGAGCCTATTTAGCTAAGGAAATAAAAGAAAAAGCACTTGCAATTGGCGTTGGTATTATTGACGAAAAAACAATTGATAGTGTTAATATTTACGAGGCGACGAAACTTGCCATGCAACAAGCAATTGACAAACTTGCGATAAGCCCAGAATATTTATTAATTGATGCGATGACGCTTCCTGTAGATATTCCTCAAGAAAGTATTATCAAAGGTGATGCTCGTAGTATTTCAATTGCGTGCGCGAGTATCATCGCAAAAGAAACCAGAGATGATTTGATGAAAGAGTACGATCAACAGTACCCAGGTTATGGTTTTTCAAAAAATGCTGGTTACGGTACGAAAGAACATTTAGCTGGGATTAATAAAATTGGTATCTGTCCGATTCACCGTAGAAGTTTTTCACCAATTAAAGAATTAATTTAAAATATTTTCCTCTTTCGTACGTATCTTAAAGATATCAATCACGAGAGGGGATTTTTTAATTGGAAAATTATCGCTTTTTCATTTTTAAGTTGAAACATTTAAAGGGAGTAGGTGAGCTAATTTCATAATTCACTTTTTAGAAAAGTAAACACTCGACCAATTTCAATATTCTTGTTTTTTGAAGTTAAGCGACTAGTTCTTTTCTATATTTCACTTGTGATAATCGTTGTGCTGCAAAATTCTTTAAATTATAAGCAAGTTGAATCAGTAATAGTTCCACTTGAACAATTTCTGATCGATAGTGTGTCGTATCATTTAATTTCATATGTTCTTTTAGATAACCATTCACTCTTTCAACTGCACTTCGTTTCGCGTATAGTTTTTCCCAAGCTTTTGT
>NZ_SDGV01000025.1:0-2952 GCF_004795745.1 Vagococcus silagei
ATCATCTTTCAGGGTTCTTACTTTCTTAAAGAAATGGGAAATCTCATCTTGAGGGGGGCTTCACGCTTAGATGCTTTCAGCGTTTATCCCTTCCACACATAGCTACCCAGCAATGCCCTTGGCAGAACAACTGGTACACCAGAGGTGTGTCCATCCCGGTCCTCTCGTACTAAGGACAGCTCCTCTCAAATTTCCAACGCCCGCGACGGATAGGGACCGAACTGTCTCACGACGTTCTGAACCCAGCTCGCGTGCCGCTTTAATGGGCGAACAGCCCAACCCTTGGGACCGACTACAGCCCCAGGATGCGACGAGCCGACATCGAGGTGCCAAACCTCCCCGTCGATGTGAACTCTTGGGGGAGATAAGCCTGTTATCCCCAGGGTAGCTTTTATCCGTTGAGCGATGGCCCTTCCATGCGGAACCACCGGATCACTAAGCCCGACTTTCGTCCCTGCTCGAGTTGTAGCTCTCGCAGTCAAGCTCCCTTCTGCCTTTGCACTCTTCGAATGATTTCCAACCATTCTGAGGGAACCTTTGGGCGCCTCCGTTACACTTTAGGAGGCGACCGCCCCAGTCAAACTGTCCATCTGACACTGTCTCCCACCACGATAAGTGGTGCGGGTTAGAATGGTCATAACACAAGGGTAGTATCCCACCAGCGCCTCCATCGAAACTAGCGTTCCGATCTCTACGGCTCCTACCTATCCTGTACATGTGTCACAAACATTCAATATCAAACTACAGTAAAGCTCCATGGGGTCTTTCCGTCCTGTCGCGGGTAACCTGCATCTTCACAGGTACTAAAATTTCACCGAGTCTCTCGTTGAGACAGTGCCCAAATCGTTACGCCTTTCGTGCGGGTCGGAACTTACCCGACAAGGAATTTCGCTACCTTAGGACCGTTATAGTTACGGCCGCCGTTTACTGGGGCTTCAATTTTGAGCTTCGCTATTGCTAACCCATCCTCTTAACCTTCCAGCACCGGGCAGGCGTCAGCCCCTATACTTCATCTTTCGATTTTGCAGAGACCTGTGTTTTTGATAAACAGTCGCTTGGGCCTATTCACTGCGGCTAAACTTGCGTTTAGCACCCCTTCTCCCGAAGTTACGGGGTCATTTTGCCGAGTTCCTTAACGAGAGTTCTCTCGCTCACCTTAGGATTCTCTCCTCGACTACCTGTGTCGGTTTGCGGTACGGGTCGTTTGTTTCTAACTAGAAGCTTTTCTTGACAGTGTGATATTGGAACTTCGGTACTAAATTTCCCTCCACGTCACAACTTGTCCTTAAAAGTATAAGCATTTGACTCATACTAAGACTTGTTGCTTGTACGCACATATCCAGCAGTGCGATTCCGTAACCTCCTGTGTCCCTCCATTGTTCAAACAAAACAAACGAGTACAGGAATCTCAACCTGTTATCCATCGCCTACGCCTATCGGCCTCAGCTTAGGTCCCGACTAACCCTGGGAGGACGAGCCTTCCCCAGGAAACCTTAGTCATTCGGTGGACAGGATTCTCACCTGTCTTTCGCTACTCATACCGGCATTCTCACTTCTAAGCGCTCCAACAGTCCTCACGGTCCATCTTCAACGCCCTTAGAACGCTCTCCTACCATAGAACCAAAGGTTCTATCCACAGTTTCGGTAATATGTTTAGCCCCGGTACATTTTCGGCGCAAGGGCACTCGACTAGTGAGCTATTACGCACTCTTTAAATGGTGGCTGCTTCTGAGCCAACATCCTAGTTGTTTGTGCACCCTCACATCCTTTTCCACTTAACATATATTTTGGGACCTTAACTGGTGGTCTGGGCTGTTTCCCTTTCGACAATGGATCTTATCACTCACTGTCTGACTCCCGGATATAAATGAATGGCATTCGGAGTTTATCTGAATTCGGTAACCCAAGACGGGCCCCTAGTCCAAACAGTGCTCTACCTCCATCATTCTCAAATCCGAGGCTAGCCCTAAAGCTATTTCGGAGAGAACCAGCTATCTCCAAGTTCGTTTGGAATTTCTCCGCTACCCACACCTCATCCCCGCACTTTTCAACGTACGTGGGTTCGGTCCTCCAGTGCGTTTTACCACACCTTCAACCTGGACATGGGTAGGTCACATGGTTTCGGGTCTACAACTACATACTCACTCGCCCTATTCAGACTCGCTTTCGCTACGGCTCCGCTTCTTCAGCTTAACCTCGCATGCAATCGTAACTCGCCGGTTCATTCTGCAAAAGGCACGCCATCACCCATTAACGGGCTCTGACTTTTTGTAGGCACACGGTTTCAGGTTCTATTTCACTCCCCTTCCGGGGTGCTTTTCACCTTTCCCTCACGGTACTGGTTCACTATCGGTCACTAGAGAGTATTTAGCCTTGGGAGATGGTCCTCCCGGATTCCGACGGAATTTCTCGTGTTCCGCCGTACTCAGGATACTCATAGGTGTGTTGTCAATTTCGCTTACGGGGCTTTTACCCTCTTTAGCTGACCTTTCCAGGTCGATTCAACTATTCACAACAGCTACCACAGCTGAGTCCTACAACCCCAACAAGCAAGCTCGTTGGTTTGGGCTGTTTCCGTTTCGCTCGCCGCTACTAAGGAAATCGATTTTTCTTTCTCTTCCTGCAGGTACTTAGATGTTTCAGTTCTCTGCGTCTACCTTCTATTTGCTATGTATTCACAAATAGATAACATCCTATCAAAGATGCTGGGTTCCCCCATTCGGAAATCTCCGGATCAAAGCTTACTTACAGCTCCCCGAAGCATATCGGCGTTAGTCCCGTCCTTCATCGGCTTCTAGTGCCAAGGCATCCACCGTGCGCCCTTATTCACTTAACCTTCTTAACCTTACGGTTAATATTTTTCTTTCAATGATCAAATAGCGATATTTAATCATGAAAACATCTCACAGTTGTTTTAAAACAGCTGTTCAACGCGGTGTTCTCGGTTTTTTT
>NZ_SDGV01000026.1 GCF_004795745.1 Vagococcus silagei
AATTCTTTGGGATAATACATGTAAGATTCGTGAAAATGTGGCTTCAGATGGATCTCTATCGCCAAATAGAAATCCTAAACTAAGCTTAAATCGAACATCTTGCTTAATTCTCATAACTAAAGCTTTAATTGTTGGAATGCCTTCTAAAAAGCTCACTAAAACAGCACGAAGTGCTGCTTCGTAATTAATGGTAACTGGCGCGCCGACAGTATTCTCTTTTTGAAATAAAGCAATCAATGGCGTTAGCTCTAACGGGGAGAAAAACTCTTGATATTTTACTTCAATCTCAAGTTCTTGTAGAATTTGGATGTCAAAAAGCGTTGGTTGTTGTATGATAGACATAGGAATCTTCCTTTCTGTTTAAGGGTCTGTCGTGACATCTTAATTATAACAGATGGGGAGGTTCTTATTTTTATTGCTTTTAGAACGTTAATGTATCAAGGCATTACGATTATGAAATTTGCTCAGTAAGTAAAATGATGACTAAGAAGTATAATTTGTCAGTCTATTTGATGAAAAGGTCTTGATCCTTATCCCAGTACAAAAACTATTTCAATAATCAAATACATTCTAGAACACCCTCACGACTTTCCTAAGAAAATTTATTAAACAGCACAATTCCTGTAAATTGAATCGTCGTAACAAGGGCTAGCCCCAAATGAACCAAAAAACTAGCTGATTTTGAACTTATTACAAATAAATCAGAATATGCACTAAACAAAATAAAAATAATAATTGTACTGACAAAAGTAAGCATACTCGCCTTAGCAAAAACTGAACGCCCCCGTTCATCACGTCCCTCTTTACTAAAATAGAAGGACACACTATATATAAATGTAAGTAAACACACAATTAACATCGTGATTGATACCCAATGATTTACCGGTAACGTTTCTAAGAATTCTTTCATCCTTATCTCTCCTCCAAAATTATTAATAAAGCACATTTTATTGGTTTCTCACGATTTTTCCTACAAAAACTTATTAAACAATACGATTCCTATAAATTGAATCGTTGTAACAATAGCTAGTCCCAAAACAATCAAAAAACTAGACGCTCTCATACTTATTACAAATAATTCAGGATACGCGCTATAGACAGAAAAAATGATAATTGTACTGACAAAAGTAAGCATACTTGCTTTAGCAAAAACCGAACGCCCTCGTTCATCACGTCCCTCTTTACTAAAGAAATAGTAAACACTATAAATAAATGCAAGTGCACCGACAATAAGCATTGTGAGTACTACCCAATGATTTACCGGTAACGTTTCTAAGAATTCTTTCATAGCATTTCTCCTCTCTAAGTTTATAAATTTAAAAAGCACTGTAAAAAAATCAAAAAAAATCTATAATTTTGCTTTACTCTCTTTACTTTAATAAAAATCATTGTCTCTAGTTTTCTATATGCTTAAAAATAATAATAGCTAACGACTGAGAAATACAAATCAACGCTATGCTTGACAATATTACGAAACTGGTCGCCTTATCACTGATACTAAAGAGTCCTATATGAAACCAATAGTAACTGAACAAAACAATAGTGATAAAAAAGGTACACATACTTGCTCTCGCGAATACTAGTCGCCCTCTTTAGTCTCTTCCTTCTCTACTAAAGAAAAATTTGAAATTATAAATAATAGCAAAAATCGTTAAAAAAAATAAAGTATACGATAACCAATGATTTACCGGTAAATTCTCCAAAAATTCTTTCATTCTTATCTATCCTCCTCGATTTTTTTAAATATAAATAGTTCTTCAATTGGCACGTCGAAAAGTGAAGCAATGTCATGTGCCAACAATAAGGAAGGATTGTATTTATTTTTTTCAAGTTGCATAATCGTCTGCCGTGAAACCCCTACTTTATCAGCAAGTTCTTGTTGGGTCATCCGATGTATCGCGCGTTGAACATGTATCGTACTTTCAAAGCTGGATAACTTTGACTTTGCCATAAAAACATTCCTTTCAAAATAGTTAATCTACTTATGCTGATTTCTTAACTGACCTTATCAATCGCTGAATTTCACATTAAACATTTTTTGAAGTGTCGCGACTAATTCTTTTCCACATTCTTACTAAAGATAACAGTTAAGTTCTTCATAAATCAACATCACATAGGTTTTTATTTCATTAACAAGGATCGTGTTCCCTGTTTCTATACAACATTTACTCTTTTATCATATATCAAGTTGGTTCACTTTAAAAGTCAACATTTTCTGTTTCATTGGTTTCCCCTTTTTAAATTTTCCTTTGACATAGATACCAACAGTATGTAATACTGTCTTTAAGATTATTGTTTCGAGGGAGGTTGTTAAAATCGCAAGAAATAAATATCCTGAAGAAAGTCGTCAAAAAATTTTAGAAGTTGCTGAAAAATTATTTTTGGAAAAAGGCTATGATGCAACCACTATTCAAGATATTGTCAAAGGTCTTGGAGGGATGACAAAAGGCGTTATCTATCATCACTTCAACTCAAAAATTGATATTCTGAATGCAGTTATGGAAGAAAGTGATACACAAGAAAATCTTCAAAACTGGCGTGGTAACACTGGTTTAGAAAAACTCCAAAATTCACTAATGGATTCTTTCAGTAGTCTCAGAAAACAAGAAATTGGCTATTCAGCAGGCGTGACACTAAAAAGCCCACGCATTCTCGGTGAAAAATATTTAATGACATTTGAACAAATCGTTCCCGAACTAACTAAAGTCGTTGAAGAAGGGATTGAGGATGGTTCAATCACGACTGATGATCCAAAAGAAGTAGCCGAGTTAATGATGCTCACGCTCAATTTATGGATTGGTATTCAAATTACATCATTACCTGAAGAAGAGTTATACCGAAAAGTTAGATTTGTAAAAAAAACGTTTGAGGGACTTGGTATTCCATTATTGAATGACGAACTAATTCAAACGGCAAATCATTTAATTTATTATTTAAAAAATAATTAGCTACTCTAATTATTTTTTTTAGATAATACATACCTATAGTATGTATATTTTTATTATGCGATACATACCGAGAGTATCTATCGAGAAAGAAGGGATTTTTTTGGAAAATTATTTAACCTTATCACACCTTGAAAAGAACTACGGCACTAAGGAAGTCATCCATCACCTCTCATTATCTGTTGCGAAAGGTGAAATTTATGTACTTCTTGGGAAAAATGGCGCTGGAAAGTCAACTTTGTTTAAGTTGATTGCTGAATTAGCCTTGCCGACAAATGGCACAATAAGCATTGGTGGCCATCCCATCACCCAACAAACACGTAAGAAAATTGGCATGAGTATCAACCAACCCGTTTTTTATGAGGACCTAACTGCCGAAGATAATTTACGCATTCATTGTACCTATATGGACTATCCGCTCTCTACATCACATTTGAGTGATACTCTCAAATTAGTAGGATTAGCTCCAGAAAATCAAACATCCGTTAAAAATTTTTCGCTTGGCATGAGACAACGTTTAATGCTAGCACGATGCCTCATTCATGAGCCGAATTTATTGGTGATTGATGAACCCCTTAATGGTTTAGACCCAAATGCCATTCGTCAAATGCGCATCCTTCTGAAAAATCTTGCAGCATCAGGCCTCGCTATTTTAATGTCAAGTCATATTCTTTCGGAAGTCGAAGCTGTTGCCACAACAATCGGCGTGATGAATCACGGTGTCCTAAGATTTAGTGCGCCACTTACATCACTCCAACAACAATACGGCGAACAATTAGAAGACTATTTAATTCAAGAAATGGAAGGAGATCCACTAAATGAAACTTATCAAATTAGAAATTAAAAAAATTAATTTTATCCCATATCTGATTGCAAGCCTTGTGATGCCAATTGTTAGTCTTGGCTTTATGTATTTTCTATCTTTTGTACCTCACTTTGACGCTTCTGTTACAGCTGATTTCGAACTGACAAATCCTCAATTTATCTTTGCACTAGGACTCATGATTAACATCGCTGGCTTTGTTTGTATCGGAACGGCTTTATTAGGCCGAATTGTTCTTGATGCCTATCGTGAAAACACCATCTATCTCACATTAAGCTATCCCATTTCAAGAGCGAAAATCTTTAAAGCCAAACTTGCGACTTGTATCCTATTTTGTATGTCCAGTGTCATCATCAGTGGTCTTTTTTCCACGCTACTCTTTTTTACAAGCGAAAAAATCAGACCAATCTTACAACAACCAATGCACTTTGTATATGTATTGCGAACCATACCCATGATTTTTATTGCCGCCATTTTGGTCAGTAGTATCATGTTAATCGCTCTGTTTATTGGCTGGCGAAAAAAATCAATTGCTTTGACCGTTACAATGGGCGTTCTTATTTTTTCAATACCAAGTAATTTCCTAGCGCTTGGACCCTTAGTTTTAAGTCTGGTGACATTGACTTTAACGACAATTGCCATTATTCAATTATCACGACTCTTTTCAAAAATAAAAAAAATCAAGGCTTAGCATATGACAAAACAATCGTTAAACACCATTCTCTTATTGTTCAGTCAACTTTTCTCCGTTATTGGTACAACCATACTACAATTTGTGATTGCACTTTACGTTCTTGATCTCTCACACTCTGCTCAAATGTTTAGTTTAATTATTGCGGCTACTTTTTTTGGGCGCGTGCTTTGTTTACCTTTTGCAGGTGTCATGATTGACCAGATGTCTAAGAAAAAAATGATGATGGCATTAGATGGTGCTTATTTTCTAATCACAGCACTTTTTATGTTGCTTAATCAATACAAACAAAGTAATCTGTTTTTTCTGATATTTGTATTTATTATCGGGCTAATTTCAGCGTTTGAAACACCCTTATCACAAGCCAGTTTATCTCTTCTATATGACGAAGAAAGCATTCAAAAAATGACTGGTTTTGTGACAGCAATCAGTATGTTTGGTTCGTTGATAGGACCAATATTAGCAAGTCTGATCTATCGTTTTAACGCTGTAAACTTCTCTTATTCGATCTGTATCATTTTATTCATTGCAGCATGGATTTGCGAACTATTTCTAAATATACCTGAGAAGTTACAAAAACAAATTCATTCGTTTAGAGATAGCGTTCGCTTAGACTATCTTGAAGTTACTCAACAACTCAAAAAACAACCAATTATTTTAAAAATTTGTCTTTTCGCATTCTTATTAAATGTTATTCTAGCCTCATTTGTACAAGTGGTGATTCCTTATCTCGCACGCGTAATCTTAGCGGTAACTGATCAACAATATGGCATCTTGCAAACCTTTTTTGCATTTGGCGGATTGCTTGGTGCCATTCTCTACAGCCTTTTCGCCAAGATAAAACATAAGCCTTTGATAACATTTATGATTATAATTGGTTTTATTTTTATCATTTTTGGCTATGTTCTCAAATTTAAGCTTGATTCATCTCTAACTTTTTATCTTATCTTAAGCTTAATTAGTATTATCCTCTGTTTAATTTCCTATATTTCAGTACATCTGATTAGTGCCATTCAACTTCAGGTTCACGCAAATATGGTTGGGCGCATGATGTCTTTTGTTCTCTTACTTTCAACACTTGCGACGCCATTGGGTCAACTCATATGGGGACAAATCATCCAAACGCTCAATCAAGAAGACTATATCCGAGTAGGCTGGTCAATTGCCCTTATCGTTTGTCTAATCACTATGCTATTTCGTAAGACTTTGATTACGTTGCAACACTAAAAAAAACCACATGTCAAAAAAACTCCCAAAGATAGGCGTTTTCGACATGTGGCTTTCTATTTTGTAAATATCCAAAAATTTAGTGCTTCTTTTTGAAATAATTCACGGTCAAAATTTTGTTCATAGTGTTTCTTTTTCGGACTATCATTAGGATCTAATACCATCCATTTTCCGTTAGAATCAGCAAATAGAATTAAAAAATGACCATTATCCGTGAAAGTTCCTGGTGAGACAGATACAACGATTGGAATACCATCGGATATACTTTTTTCAATTTTATCAAAGTCTAACGTTTGCTCCACCTGATAACCAAATTCTTCCGCAAACATTGGGAAAATAATCCAATCTGTGCCTTGATCTTGATGAAAATACTGATTTCCAGACCATTTCAATATATCATCGATAGACGTATTCTTTTTCTGCCAATACGAATCAATCATTGCCAAAACTGCAATTGCACAGCCATTTTGTGCAATTGTATCTTTTTTTTCATCTGTTCCGTAAAATTTAGTGCCCCAGCGCTCATCTGTTTGAATAATCAATTTTAAATCCTTATTCTTAGTACGTTCCTGAATCCTTTTCCCAGCTTTTTGACTAAAGGCAGGTGTTGTTAGTTCATATGGTAAATTTGCGCTACTTTCAGTTGTTTTTATTTTTGATGTTGTCGTCTGAATTTGCTTTGGTTCTGTATGGTCAAGCGCCGACTTCTTTTGACTGTTTACAATTTTCACAACCCCAAAAATAAATAAAACAAGGACTATCATAATCATGATAAATTGCGCTCTTTTTTTCTTGATTTGTTTATTCGTTTGATTTGGTTTCATTGGCTGATTCATGACATTCCTCCTTGCAAGGTCTATTAACACTACTATACCAAATAATACTTAAATATTTTACTTTAAGGTTCTTAAATTACCCTAAGGTTTTAGAAGATATCTTACTTTCAGAAGCAAAAAACTTAAAAACACTTTCACAATTTTTTTACCTATATGGTACTATGAAAATACAAATTGCGTTTTTTAGCATCAATTAAGATTAGGAGTGAACAAATCAATGGAAAATACGATACAGACCAAACATACGACTTTTATTTATGCTACATTACAGTTTATTTATTGGGCGATGAATTGTAGTATCTATAGTTTTGCAGGTATGTTGTTTATCTACGCTGTTAAAAATCAAGGCAAACCCATCTCAAATGGTACTCTGTCTTTTGGTATCATGCTATCTCTTGCAAATCTCATTTCGGCTTTTTTACAACCCTATATTAGTGAAGCCATTATCAAAAAGTATCATTATTCGCTCACTAAAATAATTATTATTTTAAATACATTGACTTCTCTCTCGCTCTTGATTTTACCTTTCATCCTCAATTCTGGAGCTTTTCTTTTATTTGGGTTTGGTATCAGCCTCGTGTTAATTCTCACAATGCAACCTTTTATTAATGCACTTGGCTTCGATTTTATCAATCACAATATTCCAATTAACTTTGGTGTTTCAAGAGGTGCCGGTTCGATAGGATTCGCATTATCATCATTTGTTGTTGGCCTAATACTCTCACGATATTCACCTAAGTATTTACCTCTCATTGTTTTATGCTTAAGTCTGTTACTATTTGTCCCAGTTTTGCTATTAAAATCTTCATCACATCATCAAGAATCAAGTCAGGACGTTGAAAAAACAAAGATGACGCTATTATTTTCAAAATACCCATTTTTACTTGAATTACTTATTGGTTTCTCCTCACTATTTATTTTCCATACTTTTGTCACTTCTTTACTTGGCCATCTTTTAACTGGGAGAGGAGGTACATCTGCAAACCTCGGTATTGCTTTAATGATTGCTGGTTTTTGTGAACTTCCAGCGATGTTCTTCTTTTCAAGTCTAATCAAAATCAAAGACAGTAAGTATTGGGTAAATTTTTCTGCAATCTTTTTTTTCATTAGAAGCATTGCACTCTTTCTTGCCTTTACACCAAGCTTAATGATCAGCACACAATTCTTACAATCAACGAGTTTTGCACTCTTTATTCCTGCATCTGCTTACCTTTTTAATCAGTATTTAGATCCCTCTGACAACACACTTGGACAATCTTTGATTACAGCAACAATGACAATTGGTGGTGTTCTAGGAAATTTAATTGGCAGTTTCTTTTTAAGAACTTTTATTAGTCCAACGCCTTTGTTAATTTTTGGAATTATCGTCACAGGATTCGGATTTATAAGCATTCATTGTGGGCTAAAAAAAATGACAGCCACTCCTTAAACAATCGTTTGTCTTTTTCAATGTTTTCGCTTGAAAAAAATAAAGTTGCGGGTATATAATGAGCCGAATCAAAAATGAAAGTCATTATGAAAGTGATTCGAAATTTCAAAAATGAAGATGAATAATATGAAATTTATTATTGGAACACCCGTTACAGTTTGGATTGGTTTAGTTGTACTTCTATTTTTAGGCTACCGTTTATCCCAAGAAAGAATCATTGAAAATGAAGGCTTCGGTCATCGTTTAATTTATGTTCCCATGGTCGTTGCTGGAATCAATATTTACAGTGTCAAAACTGCAAACTCTATACCTTTGGTGATTGCGAGTGGCGTTATTGGTTTTGTTATTGCGTTACTTCTCTTCAAATACTTACATCAAAGTTTAAATATCTTTACACTTCAAAATAATGACATTCATAAGAAGGCTAATTTTATCGTGCTATTTGAGGTAATGGGTATCTTTTTATCAAGATATATTTTTTCACTATTACCATTCTATTACCCTAGTTTAGAACACAGTTTAAATTTCTTGTTAATAAAAGTCGGCGTCATTAACTTCTTTATTGGTATTCTATGTAGTTTTGGTTTTACTGCGCTCCATAAAATTCAAGAACTCTTACCAGAAAAACAACACTCATAATTTTACATAAAAAGCGAAACATCCTCAAAATTAGGATGCTTCGCTTTTTTCGATTTATCAAGAGTAGGATGTTTTGATTGAAATAAAATAGCAAGATTGATGATGAGTAATAGACAGAAGAATAACACCCTACCCCAACCAATTATTGTAAAAATAAGCTAGCCATTCTGAATCTTTTCGTCTTGTTTCAAATGGCATATAGCCTTGATAATGGTATCGATAATCGACTTTCCATCCCCCGTCTACTGTTTTTTTACTTTCTATCAGATTTAATAAAGGTTGCACCTCTATTCTATTTTTTAATTGCGCCCTTCCAACAATTTCAACTAAGTCAGTCAATGATAATGGATACGTCTCTGGAAAAATGCTGTCTGTAATATGAGGGCTAATCGGAACATTTTCCGATAATCTCAAATACATTTGATGTTTTAACATATAGTCAATGCCTTGATCAATCAACTGATTCACGTCACAATCATTTTGGGATACCAAATCACGATAAATAAGCAGACCTTTGATTGATTTTCCAATACCGATGTAACAGGTAACCGCATTTAGACAACCACCATGCTTACAAATGCCTTTATGAGACCATCTTGTTAGTTGATTCCGTTGAAATACTTGATACTTTTTGATCCAATTCAAAGCTTTTTGCGCCTCTTGAGTGTGCCCCAGTCCTAATCGACAATACGCACCCAAAAGCATTGCGTTGTAACAAGGCACAATATCTTCTACCTTGCCAGTATAAGAAAATCCTTCAACAGTAGATATTTCTGTATTTATTTCGTTGATCAGTTTTTTCGTGTAGGCTAGTTCAGCAGCAAAAGGAATTTCAGATAGTGCAAGAATTTTATAAATCTTCCCCAATGTATTTAAATCTGTTTCAGAGGTGATTTTTTTAACTATCTTTGATTTTTCGATCATTTGAACAGTAGTCTGACAATTAATATTTTGATGATGATTCATTCTTAACGTCAATATTTCATCCATTAGTTTTCACTGATAAACTGATTGGTTGAAACAAGGTTACAACCTAGCGCGTTCAATTTTTTATTCCAAATTTGACGCATTGGTTTGATGACTGAATCATGCGCATCTTCAATTAAAGTAACAGGATATTGTCTGTCTAGCGCCGCTTTAACAGTACTTTGAATGCAGGCATTACTCATTAATCCTACAACGATAAAACTATCAACTTCCAATTTTTTAACGATTTCGCAAAATGAAGGTGAGGTGAATGCACTAGGTCTCATTTTTGTGACGACTGGATCAGCTTCCTCAGAAATGAGATTATTCACCAAATTGCCTCTCATGGCTTGCTTGACATATATAATAGGAATCTCTTTTTCTTTTGCAGATAGAATCACTTGATTTACTCTCTCAATAAAGGCATCCCTCCCTGCAAGAAAATTGGCTGTTCCCGCTTGAATATCAATTACTAACAACACTTTTTTTTCATTATTATCCTCTTTTCACATCACCCGTATTTTTTCCCTACCATTTTTATTATATCATTTTTTCCTATAAAAAATTTTGCTTGATCCGTATTTCCATCTCATTACTCAATCGTGTGCCTTATCATATGTAAATCGGTGCTTTTTCCACATACTTATGATTAGTGTTTAAACAATTCTATCTAAAAGTCATAGTGTTTAAACACTATTTTTGGTCAAAAATAGCTTAGTGTATCAACTTTCCGCACAAAAATAAAACTTGGCACGCTAATTGCTAATATATAAGTGAGGTGAAATAAATATGGAAAAGAAGTACTTAGTGGCATCCCATGGTGAACTGGCAAAAGGGATTCAAAGTTCACTCAACATTCTTGCAGAGAAAGGAGATAGTATTACAGCAATCAACGCTTATATGACTGAAGAAGACTACACCCCTATTATTACTGAATTTGTCGCAAGCATTAAAGACGATGAACAAGCAATTATTTTTACTGATTTATTCGGCGGAAGTGTCAACCAAAAAGTCGTAACCGAAGTGCTAACTGCTGGTAAAGAAAATATTTTTGTTGTATCCAACGCAAACTTAGCTGTTGTGCTTTCAACAATGTTCTTGCCTGAGGATCAACCGATCACAAAAGAACAACTTGAAAACACAATTAATGAAAGTCAAGTTTGTTTGGTACCAACAACTATTGAAGAAGACGAAGAAGACATTTTCTAGGAGGAAATAAAATGATTACACAAATTAGAGTTGATGACCGCTTAATTCATGGTCAAGTTGCAGTTGTATGGACAAAAGAATTAAATGCACCACTATTGGTCGTTGCGAATGATGAAGCAGCAAACAACAAAGTGATGCAAATGACTTTAAAAATGGCTGTCCCAAATGGCATGAAATTATTAATTCGTTCAGTTGAAGATTCAATCGAACTATTTAATGATCCACGTGGCAAAGATAAAAGAATCTTTGTAATTGTAAACTGCATTTCTGATGCAAATCGCATTGCTCAAAAAGTTGAAGATCTTGAGACTGTGAACGTGGCAAATGCTGGTCGTTTTGATAAAACTGATCCTGCTGATAAAAAAATGGTCTTCCCTAGTGTTCAATTAGGACCAGCAGAAATCGAAGCCGCAAAAGAATTAGCAAGTCTTGATCGTGTCAATAGTTACAATCAAGTTCTACCAACAAACCCTCAACAAAGTTTAAAAGAAGCACTTGAAAAATTATAAAAAAATGGATTATTGGAGGTAAGAAAATATGTTGATGAATGCAATAATGGCTGCTTTGGCAGTATTTATCTGTTTTGCAGGTAACTATTTAACTGGCCAAAGCATGATGGAAAGACCACTTGTCGTTGGGTTGGTCACAGGTCTTTTACTTGGAGATATGAAAACTGGGGTTTTAATGGGTGCTGCTCTTGAAGCCATTTTCTTAGGTAACGTAAATATTGGGGGCGTCATTGCTGCAGAACCTGTTACTGCAACAACAATGGCGACAACTTTTGCTATTATTTCTAATGTTGAACAAAAAGCAGCCTTAACACTTGCTGTACCAATTGGTATGCTTGCTGCTTTCGTTGTAATGTTTTTGAAAAACGTTTTTATGAATATCTTTGCGCCAATGCTTGATAAAGCAGCTCGTGAAAATAATCAAAAAATGATTGTTGCCTTGCACTATGGTACTTGGCTAATTTACTACTTGATTATTGCCTCAATTACCTTTATTGGTGTTTTAGCAGGTAGTGGACCTGTTGAATCATTCGTAAACCACATTCCTGAACGATTAATGAATGGATTAAGTGCTGCAGGTGGCTTACTACCAGCTGTCGGGTTTGCAATGCTAATGAAATTACTGTGGGACAATAAACTATCAGTCTTCTATATTTTAGGTTTTGTTTTAACTGCTTACTTGAACTTACCAGCGGTAGCTGTAGCTGTTCTAGGTGTGGTAATTTGTGTCATTAGCGCATTACGTGACTTTGAAATTCAAAACATCTCAACTGGCGCAACTAAAACTGCAAATGCTGCACCAGCAACAAAAGAGGATGAAGAGGAGGACTTTTTCGCATGAAATTCCAAGAAAATTTAGACAAAGAAGAGAAAAAAATGATGCGTTCCGTCTTTTGGCGATCATGGACAATGAATGCCAGCCGAACTGGAGCAACACAATATCACGCGGTTGGGGTAATTTACACGTTACTACCTGTCATCAACCGATTCTATAAAACAAAAGAAGAACAAGCTGATGCCATCGTGCGTCATACAACATGGTTTAACGCAACAATGCACATCAACAACTTTATTATGGGACTTGTTGCATCAATGGAAAAACAAAATAGTGAAGATCCAACATTTGACGATAGTTCTATTACAGCCGTTAAAGCATCATTAATGGGACCTATCTCTGGTATTGGCGATTCGTTCTTCTGGGGTATCCTTCGTGTTGTTGCTGCCGGAATTGGAATTTCACTTGCTGCTACAGGTTCACCACTTGGCGCAATTGTCTTCTTACTATTGTATAATATTCCTGCCTTCTTAATTCACTACTATGCGTTATATAGCGGCTACTCAGTTGGCGCAAGCTTTATCGAGCGTATGTACGAATCTGGCGGAATGAAAATTTTAACAAAAGCTTCAAGTATGTTAGGATTAATGATGATGGGGAGTATGACTGCTTCTAATGTTAAATTCAAAACAATTTTAGAAGTTAGTGTTAAAGGCAGTAAAGAAGTCATGAAAATGCAAGATTACTTAGATCAATTATTTGTAGGACTTGTACCTTTACTCGTAACACTTGGCGCATTTTGGTTATTACGTAAAAAAGTCAATGTTAACGTGGTGATGTTTGGTATTATGTTCTTAGGTATTATCTTAGGATTACTAGGTATTGCATAAACTTGATTAGGGATAACTTAATTTTTCAAGTATAATAAAGAGTCTCGTCCCAAAAACAACGCATTCCCATCTTTTTTGAGGTGTTGCGTTGTTTTTTTGGACGATAATAAAAGTAAATAATACATAAATTAAACGATCACGCATAAGAGCATAAGGAGTGATTTTCGTTGAGAAAAGAAACACACGATTTAATCTTAAATATCTTGGAAAGTGAGAGTAAAAATAAGGGTTTAACAACTGTTGAAGTTGCAGAACTATTAAAACTGAGTCGTTCTGCGACAAGTTTATACTTAAATGAACTTTTAGAAAATAATGAAATCAAACAAATGGGGATTCGTCCCGTTTACTGGACATCAATTGACAATCGTAACATTAAAGAAATTAGTGATGTCTTTGAACAGTATATTGGATACGACGGGAGTGCTCAAGAGGCTATTGAAAAGTGCAAAGCCGCAATCCTCTATCCTCCTGTAGGACTACCCTTGCTTTTATCTGGACCTAGTGGTGTTGGTAAAAGCTATTTAGCCAAATTGATTTTTGAATATTTAAAAGAAAAACGTAAAGATGAAGCCCAAACATTTATTGTTTTTAACTGTGCGGATTACGCCAACAATCCTGAGTTGTTGTCTTCAATCTTATTTGGACACACCAAGGGCGCTTTTACTGGTGCGGATTCAGAAAAAAAAGGGCTACTTGCATTGGCTGACGGTGGCGTTTTATTTCTAGATGAAGTCCATCGCCTTTCTCATGAAAACCAAGAAAAACTATTTCAATTTATGGATAGTGGTCAGTTTAGACCAATTGGTGAAGAAGCGAAAGTGATTTCTTCAAAAGTCAGACTGATGTTTGCGACAACTGAAGAACCCAAAGATGTGCTTTTGCCAACTTTTTATCGCCGTATTTCAGTAACCGTAAACCTTCCTGCCTTACATGAACGTCCAATATTAGAAAGAATTGCCCTGCTCCACCATTTATTTGCGCGTGAAGCAATTCGTTTGAATCGTGACTTTGAAGTCGATAATCAGATATTCAAAGAACTGATTGACGTGCAAATTCCAGGTAATGTTGGCAGTCTGGTTAATAAAATTCAGATGTACTGTGCTGATTCATTGCGAAAAGACGATTCTGAAAAGCATTTGATTATCGGGTCGGACCACGCCCACGGCTACACTTTTATCACATCTGAAAAAACCACTCCAAAAGTCAAAAGTAATTATTTAGAACAGCTCAATGACGCATTTATTTCAATTCTTGATTCTGATGATAGTATTCCTGAGTTAAAAGAAGATTTGTTTCAATTTGACGCCCATTTTTTGGAAGGTAATTTTCATTCTCAGCAAGATGTTTACGCCAATCAAATTATTTCATTAATTGAAAAAAATAATCGTCTAATGATTGATAATCTTGATTTAACAAAACGTGCGCTCACAAGCGTTGTTCGTTTACTTCAAGTAAACAAAAACACAGTGTCATTACAGCTATTAAAACAAGTCAAAAACAAACTTAGTCAAAGCTATCCTAGAACTACATTGTTTGCTCATTACGTGACAGATGGTCTATCACCAGAGGTTCGTTTATTTGTCGAAGTTATTTTGGGCATCTTACTTGTAGATAAATTTTCTGAGGATATCAAATATCATGCCCTCTTAGTAGCACATGGTGAAACCACCGCGACAAGTATTCAAGCTGTTGCCAACAAACTGTCTGGGGAATATATTTTTGATGCAATCAATATGCCTCTGACTTCATCCATTCGAGATGTCATCACCCAAGTTAAAATTTGGCTCTCAGAACGAGATACCTCTGAAGGTGTTATCATGTTGGTTGATATGGGTTCATTAACACAACTTTATAAAAGTTTAAAACCTCAAATTTTGGGTGAACTTTTAGTCATCAATAACTTGACCACATCATACGCTCTTGAAGTTGGTAATCAATTGGTCAATGGACAGATGTTCTATGAAATTGCCCGTAGTGCTGAAAAAACTTTTGTCACAAATGTTCAATATTTTGAAGGATTTTCTGTTGAAAAAAATATTATTATTTCAAGTATTTCAGGTTCTGATGTTTCTAAGAAACTAAAAGAAATTTGTGAGAAGAATTTAAACCCTGATATCAAACTGATTGTTCTAAACTTCAATGAACTTCGAAATATTCTTGAACGGGCGACAACTGATCAGAATTATTTAAAGGAAACCTCATTAATTTTAACAACATCGTATTTAGACAATCAATCTGACGTTCCAAGTATTAACTTACTAGATGTTCTAGATGTTGATGCCGAAGACCAAATGCAGTCTATTTTTAAAAATTTGATTCACCCTAATAATATTCCAAATTTTCTAAATGAGTTTATTCATTTCTTCTCAAAAGAAGGTTTATCAGAAAAACTTGAGTTCTTAAACCCTGATGTGATTATCCGTCAAGTTGAGGCCATTACTGAAAAAACAGAAAAACGCTTCAATCTTCAACTCAGTGCAAAAATGAAATTCAACTTAACGATGCATCTCGCTTTAATGGTCGAACGGATGATGTTAGGCGATCAAGATTACCCTGTTCCTTGCGATTTATCTGAACTAAAAATCAATCAAAAGTATTTTTATCAAAATATGAAAGATATTGTCTCTGGCCTTGAACAGTTTTATCGCATCACGATTTCTGACTGGGAACATTTTGTACTTTATGAAATATTAAATCCATAATAAAAAATAACGACCTCCAAAAGTTAGAGTTTTGGTCTTACTTTTGGGGGGCGCTACGTTTTTACGTAAAATTGACAATTTTTATTTTTTATCTATCAAAATCAATAATTTCATCTAAGCCTTCTAATTGGAATAATTTACTTAATGATTTTTCTAAGTAAATGCCTCTAATCGCTTCAGTTAATAATTCTGAACAGCTGATATATGTCACGTTATCCGCAACCCGATCTTCAGCAACCAAACAAGAGTCCGTTACACAAATATCTTGGATTGGTGATTTCTCTAATTTTTCTTTCGCACCTTCGACAAACAAACCGTGAGAAGCACAACCAAAAATGTCGTTCGCACCATTCTCTTTCAATAATTCTGAAACTTCAAGGAATGTGTTTCCCGTTGTAATCATATCATCTAAAATGATACAGTTCTTACCTTTCACATTACCGATAATATAAGGATGATTTTCACCTTTATCAACGATAGCTAATGTTGTGTCAAGATACTCAGATAAACTACGTGCACGTTTAATCCCACTTGATTTTGGCGCAACAATTACAAAATCTTCCCCACATTTGCCAGTATCTTGAAAGTATTTTGCAAAAAGAGGAACTGCAAATAAGTTATCAGATGGAATATCAAAGAATCCTTGGACTTGGGCATTATGTAAATCAAAAGTTAACACACGTGTCGCTCCAGCATCAGCAATCATATTAGCAATGACCTTAGCTGTAATTGGATTATGCGGTTTTCTTGTGTGATCAGATTTTGAATACCCATAATAAGGTAAGACGACATTAATTGATTTCGCACTTGCTCTCTTTAAGGCATCAATCATAATAATTAATTCCATGTAATAATCGTTGGCTCGGTGGTTGGTAGATTGAATGATGAAAACATCTGCCCCACGAATACTTTCTTCAATACTAATCGCAATCTCACCATCACTAAATTGTTGAATACTACATTTACATAGATCCATTTCTAATAGATCAGCAATTTTCTCAGCTAACGGTATATTTCCATTTAAACTGATCAGTTTTAATTTTTTATTATTCATTTTTTATTGATTCCCTCTTTTTCTATTTTGGCTCAAACATTTCCTCATGACTGCTAATAAATGAGTCCTTCATCTTTACATTATACATGAATTAACACGAATCTTAACTATGTATTTTAGTTTATTTAGAATATTTTTGCATCGTTTACGGTTTTATTTAACTTTTAGTAGCATTCTTTCGTCAATTGTAGTTATAATGGAGAAACAAGCTTTTTTAGTCTTCACTTTTTTACGAAAAAGAAGTACGACTCATCAATATAAGAAGCGCACTTTAACAGAAAAGGAGAGAAATTTATGAAAACTATGTGGCATTACGTCATGAAACAAAAAAGTATGCTCGTACTTAATCTAGTCTGTGCATTCGGTTTTGTGATTATCGAGCTCGGTTTGCCAACGTTACTGGCTAAAATGTTAGACCAAGGTGTCGCAAAAAATGATTTTGATTATGTAAAACAAATAGGTCTCATCATGATTGCGACAATCTTAGTTGGAATTGTCCTTTACTTAGGACTAGCGGTTGTGGGTGCGAGATTAAATACTCGACTCGTCCGTGATATGCGAACTGATATGATGGATAGCATTCAAGATTTATCGCATCAAGAATATGAAAAACTTGGCATCTCATCTTTAATTACAAGAATTACAAATGATGCCTACCAAGTCATGCTCTTTATGGGAATGATTCTTAGAATTGGATTTATTACACCAATCATGTTTATCTTCAGTTTATTCATGATTGTTAGAACCAGTCCCTCACTCACCTATTTTGTTTTAGGTGCCCTGCCATTTTTACTTGGTGGGATTATTCTAATCGGAAAGAAATCAGGCCCGTTATCAAGCAAACAACAAAGTAATTTGGATAATATCAATATGATATTACGTGAAAATTTAACTGGGTTGCGTGTCATTCGTGCCTTTGTAAATGAGAAGTTTGAAGAGAAACGTTTTGATAAAGTCAATACAGATTACTCAGAGAGTTCTAAAAAACTTTTCAAATTAATGGCTGTCGCACAGCCAGCATTTTTCTTCCTATTTAATATCGTGATTGTTTTAGTTATTTGGTTTGGTATTGTTCAAATTGATAATAGTCAACTTGAAATCGGAAATCTCATTGCCTTTATTGAATATATTTTCCATGCACTCTTTTCATTTATGCTCTTCTCAACTGTCTTCATGATGTATCCACGTGCGGCTGTTTCTGCTGGACGTATTCAAGAAGTCTTAGATATTGAACCTGCAATTAAAGATGGCACAATGGAAATTGATGAAGCCGCAACAAACGGTGTCCTTGAATTTAACAATGTTTGTTTTGCTTACCCTGGCGAAAGTGAAAGTCCAGTTATTCGTGATATTTCATTTACTGCTAATCCTGGTGAAACAGTTGCTTTTATCGGTAGTACAGGTAGTGGTAAATCAACGCTTGTACAATTGATTCCTAGATTCTATGATGTAACGCGTGGTGAAATTAAGATTGATGGCTTTGACGTTCGTGACTATCCACTTAAAACATTACGTGAAAAAATTGGCTATATTCCTCAAAAAGCACTACTTTTCTCAGGTACAATTGCAGAAAACTTAAAATATGGTAAGTCAGATGCGACTGAAGCAGAGATGCTAGAAGCTCTTGATATCGCACAAGCCACAGAGTTTATTTCGCAAAAAGAACTTGGTTTAGAAGAACCTATTTCTGAAGGTGGTTCAAACTTCTCTGGTGGTCAAAAACAACGTCTTGCCATAGCACGTGCTTTAATCCGTAAGCCAGCGATTTATGTTTTCGATGATAGTTTCTCTGCTTTAGATTATAAAACAGATGCAACTTTACGAAAACGTCTCAAAAAAGAAACCACACAATCAACCGTTTTAATTGTGGCGCAACGTGTCAGCACGATTATGCATGCCGATAAAATTATTGTCTTAAACGAAGGAAATGTTGTAGGAACTGGTACCCACCGCGAACTACTTCAATCATGTTCTATTTATTACGATATTGCCTCATCACAATTGACAGAGGAGGAATTAGCATGAAAAAATCACTAAAAGCGTTTAAACGAATCTTTACTTATATTGCACCATATAAAATTAGTTTTATCATGGCATTTTTAATGGCAATTATCACGCTTGTTGTAAATGCTGTTCTCCCTTATGTCACAGGTTTACCAACAACAAAAGTAGCTGAAAACCTGAAAAATGGCGAAACTGTAGATTTTGATTACATTTGGAAAATCTTGTTAATCCTCTTAATTGTCGGCTCAATTTATTGTATTACAAACTTCCTGTCACAAGTCTTTATGACAAATGTTGTCCAACATTCAATGCGTGATTTACGCCGTGACATTGATCAAAAAATCAATCGACTACCTGTTTCTTATTTTGATAAAAATCAATTTGGTGAAGTTTTATCACGTGTGACAAATGACGTAGATGCTGTCAGCAATGCGTTACAACAAAGTTTTATTTCAATTGTCAATGCGCTACTTGGAATTGTCCTAGCAATTAGTGCGATGTTAATATTGAATGCTAAATTAGCAATCATCGTCATTATTATCATTCCACTATCTATTATTATTTCAAAAACAATCATCTCAATCTCGCAAAAATACTTCAAAGCCCAACAAGATTCTTTAGGCGACTTGAATGGTTTTGTGCAAGAGAATTTAACAGGTTATAACGTGTTAAAACTTTATGGTCGTGAAGAACAAACCATTAAAGATTTTAGTAAAGTTAACAATCGCTTAGCTCATAATGGTTTTAGAGCCGCCGCAATTTCTGGGTTGATGATGCCTCTTGTCAACTTAACAGCTTATAGTTCTTATATTGGTGTTGCTGTTGCTGGTTCATACTTCATCATGCAAGGCGCTCTTACGTTAGGTAACTTACAAGCCTTTATCCAATATGTTTGGCAAGTCAGCCAACCAATGGGCCAAATTACCCAGCTATCATCTGTTATTCAAAGTGCTTCTGCCGCAACAGAACGTATTTTTGAAATTCTGGATGAACCAGAAGAAATTCTAAATGAAGTTGATATTCCTTTACCGGAAACGATTCATGGTGATGTTTCATTTGAAAATGTGTCATTTAGTTATGACCCTAAAAAACCATTAATTCAGAACTTTACCGTTGAAGTAAAACGGGGACAAACTGTGGCTGTCGTAGGACCAACTGGAGCTGGTAAAACCACTTTAATTAATTTGTTAATGCGTTTCTATGATGTGACAGACGGCGCCATTAAGATTGATGGTATTGATACGCGTAAAATGAATCGTAGTGACGTGCGCTCACTCTTTGGCATGGTGCTACAAGATGCTTGGTTGTATAATGACTCAATTGGCGAAAACATTCGTTTCGGTAACTTAGACGCGACTGATTATGAAGTCGTTGATGCTGCAAAAACAGCCAATGTTGATCACTTTATTCGGACAATGCCGGATGGTTATAACATGCAAATCAATGAGGAAGGCGACAACGTCTCGCTTGGACAAAAACAACTATTAACGATTGCGCGTGCCGTTATCTCAGATCCTAAGATCTTAATTCTTGATGAGGCAACCAGTTCAGTTGATACGCGATTAGAAAGCTTAATTCAAAAAGCTATGGATAAAGTCATGGAAGGCCGAACAAGCTTTGTCATCGCCCATCGTCTCTCAACCATTCGAAATGCAGACTTAATCTTAGTTATGGATCAAGGCCAAATTATTGAACAAGGTAATCACGAAACATTGATTGCCAAAAAAGGCTTCTACGAAAAACTATACAATAGTCAATTCCAGAATGAAGCAGAATAAACGTGCGAAGAAAAGCGCTTTGGCCTGAGTCATAAGATTATCCTAACAAACAATTCGCTCTTTGAATTGATTGATAGGATAACTTAGGACCGAAGGACAGCTTGACGCAGCCATACCACTATAAACGTGCGAAGAAAAGCGCTTTGACCTGAGTCGTAAGTAATTTGGACCATTTCACTTTCCATATCGCACATCAAAAAAACCAAGTAGAAACGCGTAAAAAAAGCGAATCTACTTGGTTTTTTCTATTGGGCTGATTCATCTGCTTGAGATTTTACTATTTCAGTAAAAGCAGAAATTAAATCGGTTCTTGAGGTCACATGGAAATACAAGTAATTATGGTCATTGCCTTGATTTTGTTGGGTAATCAAGACTTGAGGTGTGCCTTGATGAATAACAAAAAAGTACACATGCTTTTCCATATAAGGTTGTGTATCAGCATCAGAAAAAACTGCAACAAGTTGGTAGTCTTTAGTACCAGTACCATCTTGTGACCACTCAACCGTAACTGGTGACTCATCAACAGCCATTGTCCACTCACCTTTTAAAACATTTTCAGGGACTTGAACACCGTACAAATCAACATTTTTTTGATTGCTATACTGTTGATACTGCTGGTTCATTGTTTGCCCCCACGTTACCATATAATTTGCCAATTCAGTATCTTTATGTTCATTCCATAATGAATTTTCATCAGCTTTTTTATCTTGTGTTACTTCCTTTTTTGCTTCCTCACTATTTTTCTTTTCATCAGTGATTTTTTTTAGATCTTCTTGCGCAAAAATAATCAATTGCGGAGAACCATTAGTTGTCGCAATGACTTCTTCAAATTCACCTTGTGCGATATCTTTCTTATTTCCTTCCACATTCTTCAGCCCGGATTGATACAATTTCAATTGTTTTTGAATGTATTTCGCAGTATCATCCTTTTTGCTTTCTTTGATCGCAACTTCAATTAACTCTTCGGCTTGAGGAAATTTACGTTCAAAAATAGCTTCTTTAGCTTCTAACATCGTTTGTTCATAGGTTTCATTTTTAGTACAACCAACTAAAACCACCATCATACTCAATACTAACAAAATTTTCTTCATAGTACCCTCCCCTTACTTCAAAAAAGATTATGCTTACTTCATTTTCGATAAAATATTACGTTTAATTTCTTTAAAATCATGCTCTGAAATCACACCACTATTCATGAGATGGAACGCTTTTTCTAACGCTTCTAAATCATGTTTACGTTTCTTTGAATGTTCTTTTTTTTCTTTTGATTTGGTCTTCGCTTCTACATGAATCCCATTCCGATTTAACATTTGTAAATCTTTTTCTAAATCAACGACATTATATGATGGAAGTAAGCCAAGCTCAACTTTCAATCTCTCAGCCATTTTCTTCATTTCAACATAATTTGTCCCACCAGAGATAACACCACCAACTACAGGGATTAATTTTGCAACACCCTTCGTTACGGAAACCTTAGCTAATTTCTCGTTAAGAATAGCCAACACATTTTCTGTCACAGGCTGATAAATTGCTTGATTCAATGTATCATTATTTAATTTTTTCATTGATTTAGCAGATAACCTACTTGATAACACTCTCAGTGCAGATGCAGCTGTATCAACATTTAACATAATTCCGATGTAAAGAATCAAAGTGTTTTTAGCATTTTCATCCAGTTGATTTTCATTCAGCCAGATATCTTCATAACCATAAATATAAGCAATTTCCTGTGCTAGTTTCAAACAATATGCATAAAATTGAGCGATATCGGCTGGAATAGTTGCAGCAATCGCAAAGCCACCAGGAATACCTGTCGCAAATGAAACAAAACTTGATTGTGTCGTGAGTAAATTAATCCGCTCTTGAACCAATTGATCCAATTCATCTTGTGAGAAATAAACTTGTGGCCCTTTTGCGATTAATTGATTTAAATCAAGGACTTGATTCCCAAAAAGTTTGACTAAAAATTCTGTACGATTGACTTTTATCCATGGTAACTTCAAAGCTTCATTCATTAAATTTACAGCTAAATTATCGTGACTTGTTTTACTCATATTGTCCACGTCCATTCATTTTTATTAATATTTTGTTCCCCCGTTGAAGTCTGGATTTCTACTTCAATTATCCCGTGCTTCTATTATACAACAGTTTTTGAAAACTTTAAAAAATCGCATTGACACAATAAATCAATTGAGTGCTTTAACTTTGAACACTGAGTGATCTTCGATAACATCCGTCTTAAAAAATCAAATGATTGATATAATTTTTGTGTTGCTTGATTATCGATATGGTGAAGAAGAAATGCAAAATTTCTTAGATTTGTTGTCTCCAAATAGCGTTGTTGTGCTATTGAAACTTCAATTACAACGACATCTTCGATATTATCAGCTTCAATTTATTTAAACTGAATCATGTTTATCACCTTCCTCAACTGTCATCCAAGCGGAAGTTTTGTTGAATTCAGTCATATTAAAGAAGACAACACTTGTTTTATACTCATCTTTTACCTACAATAAAGATGGTTTTAAAATATAATTAAAGGAGTCTTCACATTATGATTTTACAAGAACAATTTTTATTAGCAGACGGAAAATCAATCCCAAAACTTGGTTTAGGGACATGGGAAATCGCAGACGAGGCAGTTGCAGATGTCGTGAAATCGGCTATCGAACTTGGTTATCGTCATATTGATACAGCACAAGCTTACGGCAATGAACGCGGCGTTGGCGAAGGTATTCGTAAGAGCGGCGTACCACGTGAAGCATTATTTATAACAACCAAAGTTGAAGCAGAAATCAAAAATTATGATGACGCACTTGCTTCAATTAAGCATTCACTTAAAATCATGGAATTGGATTATTTAGATTTAATTTTAATCCACAGTCCACAACCTTGGGCCGATTTTAGAACAAATAAAACATATTTTGAAGAGAATCTCGCAGTGTGGCGAGCATTAGAAGAAGCTCAAAATGAAGGCTTAGTCCGTTCAATTGGCGTTTCGAACTTCAAAGTTAGTGACTTAGAGCATCTCATCGCTCATAGCAAATCAAAACCTGTCATCAATCAATTTTTAGCGCATATTACAAATACACCACACGAAGTGATTCATTACTGTCAAAGCAATGACATCTTAATTGAAGCGTATTCTCCAATTGCGCATGGTCAAATTTTAAATCATCCTGATATCCAAACGATGGCTAAAAAATACAACGTATCTGTTCCGCAACTTTGTATTAAATATTGTTTAGCACTTGGCCTTTTACCTCTACCAAAATCAAGTAATCCTGCACACATTGAAGCAAACGCGCAACTTGATTTTAACCTTTCTCATGATGATCTTGAACAACTCAAAAAAATGGACACTATCGCAAACTATGGTGATGCTGAAGTCTTTAAAGTTTTTAGTGAAGGCACAAAATAAATTTACTTCTATAAGATGGTTTATTCTAAAAAATGCAAAACTCTTATTCAAAGGGTTCTGCATTTTTTTTAAGTTATTATTTCAATTTGATACGTAATTTCGGGTGTCATTACTTGTAATTTCTTGATGAAGCGCTCCAATGCTTCTACTCGGCTTTCAGTTGACGTATACTCATTACCTTGGATCACAAAAATAGCATCAGTTGTTTGTTCATCCAACTTGTAGTCTTCTGAATCACGACAGTCAAGATACGCTAACACGCCATTTTGATCTCGATACAAGTAATCAAAAGGCATGACTTTTTTCTCAGACGACATAATCGGATGAAAGACATCTTCGCGACCTGAAACGGTAAACTCAATCGGAAAGGTAATTTTTCGTAAATCATGGGCACCAATTGAAAAATAAGAAGTCAATGCTTCTAAATTATACAAATCAACGACACTGTTAATACGCGGCAAACTCTCACGGCGTTGAACGTTTTTAATTAAAGCTTCAACAGTTGGGGGATATTTTTTCTTACTACGCTTAATTTTTTGAATCATCTCATAGTAGCCTTGGACCACTTGATTATCTTCTAAGCTCTCAAGCGATTGTTTTAACACGGCTGCTTCAATTTGTTGTAACTCCGTTTCAAGTTGTTCTGGTAAAGCGGCCAAAGTGTCTAAGCCATGAACAGTTGCAACGACAATTGTATCAATACCTAGTGTCTTTAAACTATCATCTAGTTTATAATCCATCTTTTCACGTCCCTTTTTCTTGATATGTTTAGTATACCATTAACTTCAAAAAAGAAACGTTATTCGGATAATAATCATTTTATTGTTGTCCTAAGATTTGAATAACTTCTAAGTAGTCCTGCGTCTCATACACTTCTTGAATTTTATCAGGAAAATTAGCCCAATTAGAAAAAATATCGCAAAGGTCAGTTAAGTCTTTATCGCCATCCTTTTTAGTTTTAATTAAAAAGAGTGACTTAATCACTGTCTTTTCCCAAAGAATTGGATGTGTGAGGTGGACAATTAAACAAATCCGATGCTTTATCATTTTATTTAAATCTTGAATATGCACCATTCCATTGCCGACTTCATGATATTCAAGTTTACGTTTCGGATAATCCTCTTTCAAAAAGCCATTTTGTTCAAGATGACAAATAATTTGTTCTTCAACTTCGTTTTTAGAAGTTACATTCAAACGGACAATGCTCGATTCAGAAAGATATTTCTTAAGCAACGTTTTAATACCAACTTTTCTCCGAAAATGTGATTCGATATCTAATAAATCATTTTTGGTGACGTTTGTCATGGTCAATTTAGATGATTTCTTCAACTGTCGATCGGCAACAGTTGAAATCAATGCATCAAAGCGATCATCAAATTGCTCCAACGATGAGATCACTTTTATTTGATATAAAGATTCATTCAAAAGTGTTTGTAGATAGGTTTCATACATCATCTCTTCCGCTCGATTATTACCTGTATATAAAGCAATCCGATACTTTTGCGTACTCTGTTGGTTCAATCCATATTGATAATACAAGATCAAATAGCCATATTCATCAAGTGGCACGTCATGTGTTAATAGATTTTTTTCGATGATTTGAATCGCCGAAATACAGATTTTTGCCGCAAATAAATAGTCACGAAAATGTTGAAAAACATAGGGGTTAGGAATCGAAACTTCATTCTCTACCCGCTTAATTAACTGTTGTAGATGTAGCTCCAAAGCATGGTTTAATTGCCAATCCGCTGAAAAATCAATATCAAAATTCTGTTTAATTTCAAAATTGATTTCTTTAATTGTCGCCTTAATTTCTTCGGAAGCTGTATTCATATGCGTACTCAGCATGCGTTTATGACTGAGATGTAAGTAGATATAATCAATGGTTGCCTTAGAACTTTCCTTACTCTTAATAAACCCTGACACTCGCTGAACAATTTCAGAGGCAGCTTGATAACTTCTAAAATCAATTTTTTCATCTAACTCGGAAAGCTCTGCTTCGTAAGCCATTCGTTCAAACGCAATAAAGATATGAATACTAATATCTTTAATCGTATTCGACGATACTTTGATATACGAATCGGTACAGACCTCACGAATTATTTTTTCAATATACGTTAGAATAATCGCATCTTGTTTATAAACAGTTTGACGATACGTTGTGAGATAAGCGAGGAAACTGTGATAAAAGAAGTAAGAAATCGCCATTCGTCGATTAAATTCGCTTCCCTTAATTCGCACACCATATGCAGGTCTGTGCTCAATTGTTAATTGATACTCACGTAAAAATGAGCGTACTTTTTTCATATCTTTACTTAAACTAGAAGGACTGATGAATAATTCATCCGCTAAAGTTTCGTAGCGAATTTCGGTCTCCGCCAAAAGTAAACGCTGAATAATGTAGGCGATGCGGTCATAATTATTCAAAATCAAATCTTTATCTCGTGACAAAAAGTTATGATCAATCACACTCATATAGGATTTACTAAGTGCGTAACCTTTACCATGAACCGACTGTAGAATCTCCTGCTCTTGATTCAACACTTCACGAATATAGGCAATATCCTTTTTTACCGTTCTTTTTGAAACAGACAAGTAGTTTGCCAACTCATCTGAAGTAACAAGATCATGGCGTTTTAAATAATCCAATATTAACATCTCTCGATTCGAAAAATAGCGACTCATCCCGACATCCTTTCTCTTTTTAAAGATACGAAAAAAGTACAAGAAACATTCTCGTACTTTTTTCTATATTATCATATAATTCTTTAGAATAAGCTAATAATTGACCCGATTAAACCAAAGGCAATTGTTACACCAAGTAAGAACATTGAATTTTTCTTCTTAGATTTTAAAAGCCAGTACATAAATAATGTATAAGCTAATGGTAACATTAATGGGAAAATTTGATCAATGTAATCTTGTAGTTTAAAGACGGTTTCATCAAAATTAAAAGAAATTTTAGTTTCCAATTTAACCATTTGTGCACTCATGGCACCAATTACCATTAAACCAACAATCGTTGCAGCTTTTGAAATCTTATGGAAGACATTCGACTCGGAAATATCCGTCAAAATTGATGTTCCTAATGAATATCCAAAAACACCACCATAATATCGCATTAAAATATGTGGCACATTAAATACTAATAGGAATAAAATTGGGCCTAAAATATTTCCTTGTTGTGCCAACGGCAACCCAACAGCAGCCGCGATAATTCTTAACGTCCCCCAGAAGAATGAGTCCCCCATACCTGCAAGGGGTCCCATCAAACTCACTTTAATGTTGTTAATCGTATCCACTTGGAAGTCTTCGTTTTGGCTGGCTTCTTTTTCCATTGCAGATGAAATACCAGTAATGGTTGTCACCAAGTGAGGTGTGGTATTAAAAATTTGCATATGACGTGTTAGCGCGGCGGCACGGTCTTTTTTAGTATCATAAAAACGTTTAATCGCTGGCCACATCCCTAATGAATAACCCAAGGCTTGTTGACGTTCATAATTGTATGAATTTTCTAATAGAAACGAATACCAAAACATTTCACGAAAGAACTTTTTCTCTTCTTTTGTATAATTTTTCTTACTCATCAAATAAGTCCTCCAATTCTTGATCTCCATCATTTACTGCTGCAACAGCTTTGGGGCCACTGCCAATTTCAAAGACAATAATAAAGGCAATCACAACGCCAATAATTGTAACGGCGATAATTGGTAGCTTGCCGTAAGAAATCATAATGAAACCTAAAATAAAGTACAGGATATTTTTGTTGGTCATCATTGGTTGTAATAACAATGCAAAACCGACTGCTGGTAATAAGTTACCCGCAACTTGTAAACCATTCATAATAATTTCTGGAATATTATTTACAAAGGCTTCAACTGCATTTGAACCGAATAGAACTGCTACAAAAACAACGATGAAATACATTAAACATTGTAAGAGTAAGCCAAACATATTTAGGGCAAACATCCCTTTAACATTTGCGTCTTCAGCTAAAGAAACCGCAAAGTTCATAAACCAACTTCTAACAATAAAAATAATAACTTTCAATGATTGTGCTAATATTGCGATTGGTAAAGCTAAAGTTAAAGCAATTTCTGCGCCTTGTCCGGTCATAATCGCAAATGCTGTCCCCAAGCTTGCACCGACAAGTACATCAGGTGGAACCGCAGCTCCAACTTGAATGGCCCCCATAAAGACAAGTTCTAAGCTTGCGCCAATCATTAAACCCGTTTTTAAATCACCTAAAACAAGTCCAATTAATGTTGAAATAATGATTGGTCGGTTGACCATGGGCGTACCACCCATTTTTTCTAAAAACCATACAACAGCAACAACTAAACCAACTAATAGTGCTTCTGTCATTTTCAATCCCCTCCTATTTTTTTATTTATCTAATTCAGTTAACTTCTTCGGTTTGTCAGAAGGTACAAGTTTGAATTCAATATCAAAACCGTCCGCTTCTAAGTCTCTTAACATTTGTTTATCGTCGTTTGTTACATAAGCAAATGATGCTAAAGGTTCTTTATTGTCAGCTTTTTGAATACCACCAATATTAAGCTTCACTTTTTGATCAAGTGCTCTTAGTACGTAGTCAGCAGTTTGAATTGAATCAACCACAACAAAAACATTTAAGGCTTCAAGTTTGCTGTTTTTTAGTAACGCAACTGCTTCTTCTTCGTTACGAATTGCCAATTTCACACCATCAGGTTTAGCCATTTTAATTGCTGCTTTACGAATATTATCTTCAGCAGCACTATTACTAACAATCACGATTGCTTCATAACCTAGTTCAGCTTTCCAGCTATAGGCAACTTGACCATGTAATAATCGATCATCTATTCTTACTAATTGAATCATTTCTTCTTCCTCCTAATCTAAAAAATCATCTTCGTCATCATCTGTTGCCAGATAATCATTCACATAAATCACTTGATCTTTCGTACTTGCGATAATCCTATTTATCTTAGTACTGTCTAATTCGTCTAAATTAGCTGTTAATAATTCTAACAACATCGGTAAATTCATACCTGTCAGAATATTCACTTTATTTAAATCAAAAAGTTTAATCATTTTTTGATTTACACTTCCACCAAAAACATCAGTTAAAACGGTTACTTTTTCATCTTTATCCGTTCTTGCTAGAATACTTTGGACTTTTTCTTCAAGTGTTTCTTCATCGATATACATATCTAAAGCATAGAGATGTTCTTGTTGCCCCAAAATAATTTCAATTGACGATTTTAACCCACTTGCCAATTGGCCATGACTTGCTAAAATTACTTTCACTTACTTCACCTCCACTGTTTTGTTAATGTAATGATCAATTTGTGGATACATTTTTTGAGTGAGATTGCGACCACTATCTGTCGCAAGTTTAAATCCAACAACTTGGAAGAATGTCATGAAGACAAGTGAATGGAAATTTGAACTCTTAGATGCAATATAGAGCATCTCACTGTCCGTCTTTGTTGTTGTTAGAATTTGTGAAAATGCGCCTACTTCTTTCTTAATAAAGGAATCAATACTCACTGCTTTTTCTTCATCCATTTTATTTTCGACTAAGAAGAAGAAGCCCATACTATCGTTAAAACAATTTTGCGGTCCGTGAATAATTTCTTCAATTTCAAAACTATTCGTGAAAATCGGTATCATTTCCATGAACTTTATATCTGCTTCTTGAGCAATCGGCCAAAGTGACCCACCACCAGCAAAAAACAATGCTTTACGACTTAATAAAATATCCTGATTTTTTTGATACCATTCTTCGGCTAATGTCATCACTTCAGGTAAATCTTTTTTCAGACCGACTAACTCATTGTAAAAGTCCGCCCATTCAGGTTTAGTGATTTTTCCTTTTTCTAAAGCAACTGCTAGTAATGTTAAATATAAAGTAACCGCTGTTAGACTGTACCCCGCAGTTCTAAAAATAAACGGTTCCTTCTCACTACCAATTTCAAAGGAAATTTTCGCTGCTTTCGCAATCGGTGTTGCCAAACTTTCGGTTAAACTAACTGTTACCCCACCTAAGTTGTTAACCTTTTCAATGGTCTCTAAAACTGTTTTTGTTGTTCCCCCTTGCGAAACAAATACGTAAAGTGTACGTTCGTCATAAAGACTTTCATTGAAGTGATGATAAAAATGGTTTGGATAGTCAATAGTCACCGGCAAACCTAATTTTTTCTCAGTAAAATCTTTGACGGTAAAAGCCGCATTATAAGAAGTTCCTGAAGCAACGATTAAAACTTTATCTTGTGTCACGCCAGTCAATTTTTGACTAAACTCGCCACTAGCTTGCAATCGTTTTAAAATTTGATTTGGAATGTTTTGAATGACTTCCAACATACTTTGTTCTTGTGTCATCTCGTCTCCCCCTTTGACCACACTATAAAACAACTAGTAAATCGCTTCCACTCAAAAAAGTGCACCTCGTAAGGTGCACTTTCCTGTAATATTTTCCGTTTTTAGGATATTTTAGTTCATCATTTCAAAAAATCAACAATAATAAAAATACATATTAAAACAATACTGTCGTTTTCATTTACAATAGCCATCTCATATTTAACAAATATTCTTGTTTGTACTTATCAGCCAATGTCTTTAAAAATGGTTCAATTTGCGGTTGATTTACCAGATAATTCGTACTTAATTCTTTAAATTTATTTTTTTCATCAAGGGTGGCACTTCGTTTAAAGTAACCCCAAATATGTTGATAAGTGACACGCAACGTTTTTTCAGTTGGTGAAACATGCTCTAAACGCTGCAAAATTTCTTGATATTGCTTATGTTTTTCCTCAGACCAGTCATTTCCCTTAGCCAGCAAACGAATCGCATTATATTGTTGTTGCGAACGAGACATCACCCAGTATTTATTCTGGGCCCACGATTTTTGAAACGTATGGAGTAACTCTTTATTATCTTCCGCCATAATACCCGCCTCTTTTCTTACACTCATTATAACAATTCCAGTAGAAAGACACGTGATAAATAATAAATAAGTTAAGCTTTATAGTATACTAATAGTACTAAAATAAAAGAAAGGAGACTTACCCGAATGAATAAAAAAATTAAATACTTCTTTCTTACCATTGGACTTGTAATTATTGCACTTATTGTTTATCAGCTCGTCCAAAATTTCTTACCAGATATTCAAGCTTTTATTAAACTCGAAAATGCAAAAGAAAAAGCACTACTCATGAAGAGTGTTCGTTCGCACGGATTCAGTACTGGTATTCTATTAGTCTTACTCCTTTGTTTATTTTCAGCCATTCCAGGTTTTCCGGTTGCTGTAATTGGTGTCCTCGTCGGTCTTTGTTACGGACCTTTGATCGGTAGTATGATCAATATCTTAGGAAATATCTTAGGTAACTCGCTAGTCTTTTATTTGATTCCAAAATTTAAATTAATTGATAAAAGTAAAGCATCGAACCATTGGGTGAAAATAATATCTGAGGCAAAACATCCTTATCTCAGTTTAACTTTCGGCTATATGATTCCTATGATTCCTACAATTTTAGTAAATTACACCGCTAGTTTATTAAAAATTCCATGGCGAGATTTTATCAAAATCACTGTAATCGGTGTCCTACCAACTTCAATTATCTACGCCTTTGGAGGTGATGCTTTATTTAAAGGTCATACCAAAACCTCATTAGTATTGATTGCAAGTGTACTTGTTTTCACATTGTTGATTGTTCTGATTGAGAGAGATAAACGCCAAGCAGAAAGAAAACAACCACCTAAAACGAGTTAGTGTTGTTGTTTTAGGTGGTTTGTTTTGTGGTTAGAATTTTAATGATATGTTACCAAAAGTGAAGAGATAAAAAGAAGTCACACACAAGATGATGACTTCTCAATTTTTTATTTACTACGCTTCATAAGCTTGTTTAAACAACTCAATAATATCTTCTTTATTCCCTTTACGAGGGTTTGAGAAAGCATTACCATCTCTAAGTGCATTTTCTGCCATCAATTCAAAGTCTTCTTCTTTCGCTCCGATTGATTTGATATTAGTTGGAATACCAACATCTTCCGAAATACGTTCTAAAGCTTTGATGCCTCGTTCAGCTGCTTCCATTTTAGATAAACCTTCAACATTTTCACCTAATAAAATAGCAATATCTTTAAAGCGTTCTGGGCTAGAAATCATGTTCCAGCGTTCAACAGTTGGCATTAACACAGCACAACATACACCATGTGGTGCGTCGTATTGTCCACCTAATTGGTGAGCCATCGCATGTACATAACCTAAATCAGCATTGTTAAAAGCCATTCCAGCTAATAATGATGCGTATGCCATATTTGTTCTTGCTTCAATATCATGACCATTGGCAACAGCACGACGTAAGTTTTCGCCAATTAATTTAATTCCTTGAATGGCTTGCGCATCTGTAATTGGGTTACTATTTTCGGAAACATATGATTCCACACAGTGACAAAGAGCGTCCATCCCTGTTGCTGCCGTTAATTTAGTGGGTACTTCTAACATTAACAATGGATCATTGAAAGAAACTAGTGGTACATTACGCCAAGACACCACTACAAATTTTAAGTGGGTTTCTTCATTTGTTAAAACGGCATGACGTGTAATTTCTGATGCTGTTCCTGCTGTTGTATTGACAGCCATTAATGGGGGTAACGGATTAGTCAATGTTTCAATTCCGGCAAGTTTCGTCACATCTTCGCCATTTGTTAAGGCAATACCAATTCCTTTACCACAGTCATGCGCTGAACCACCACCAACAGAGATAATACTGTCACAACCATGTTCTTTATAAAAAGCAACACCCGCTCTAACATTTCTAAGTTTTGGATTAGGTTCAACTTCATCAAAGATGACATAATCAACACCTGCAGCTTTTAAACTTGCTTCAGTTTGTTTAACAGGTCCATTTTCCATATTTCTTAAAAAGCTATCAGTAACAATTAAAACTTTTTTCATGTCTAACATTTCTGCACGGTCACCAATTTTATTAATGACTCCTGGTCCGAAAAAGTTAACACTTGGCATCATAAAATCATAATTTTCTTTCATCGTTTACCATCCCTTTATAGTTAATTGTGCTTTTTCCATTGCCTATAGTTTAGCTCTTTAGGGATCATTTTACATTGTCTTTCCTTAGTGATTAATGTCACAAAATAATAGGACTTTTTTGTAAAATAGGCTTTTTTTGATAAATAGATGACAAACTACTGAAATGATTAAACATCGCCATTAAAAACGGCAACAAGTTTTTGAGCCGCATCATCTGGAACATCACTAATATCAATTTGTCTCGCCTGATTGATAACATCATACGCCATTGCTTTACCTTTAACTGGATCATCCCAATCATGATCTTGATAATGAGATGGCACTGGATAAACCGTTACTGTTCCGTCATTATTATTATGATACATCAGTAACCCTGCAGCAGTTGGACTACCCGCAACAATTGTAACTTCTTCTGGAAGATGGACACCCGTTGTCCAAATTTCATATGAGGCATCAGTACTTAAATCATACGAAACATTCGCCTGACCAATATTATCCGTATCCGCAGGATTTTGATTAAAAGCTTTAATCATTGCCTTAGCTGCGAGCAGTTTACTATTTGGATAATCTTTTGTTGCACTTGCTTTATCTTCTTTCGCCACAAAATTTCCACCTACAATTTGGGCAAAATTTTGTTGTAAATCTTGATTTTCGGTTTCACTAAAATGAATGTAATTATTGGGCATTCCTTGATTTTGTTGCGTAATAAACACTTTGGGTTGCCCATTTTTAATCACAAAAAAATAAACATGTTTTGCGCCATAACTTTGTGTCGCTGCATCTGAATAGACTGCGACTAACTGATATGGCAATTTACCTTCACCTGTATCAGACCATTCAATCTCTACGGGCTGTTCGTTAACAGCCATTTTGTGTTTGCCACTAAAGACATCTTCTGGCAATTTTGCCCCATACATATCGACACTATTACTTGATGTATATTCTTCGTATTGTTGCTTCATAGTTCGACTAAAATCAGACATATATTGCTTTAATTTTTTCTCTTTATCAGCATTCCAAACGGTCTCAGTTTTTTTGTTTTCTTCTTTTGGTTTAGATGTCTCACTCGTTTTAGTCGTTGATGTTCCTAATTTCTCCATATCCTTTTTAGCATAAGAAACCAATTTTGCTGAACCACCTTTGATTTCAACAACTTGTTTTAAATTTGATAAGGCTAAATCTTGATTTTTCTTCTCTAGTTCATCTAAACTCTTACGATAAAAGCTTAACTGTTTTTGATAATTTTGAGCCGTCAGATCTTTCGGTTTTTTCTCCAATGCTTTCTCGACGTAAATATCGGCTTGAATAAATTTTCGTTCCTTGATTGCATCATTCACTTTTTTCATTGATTGGTCATAAGCTTCACCACCACAAGCTGAAAAAGTAAATAGCGTTACTAATAAAAATAAAGCTACTCCCATTTTTTTCTTCATTTTCATACCACCTAACTATTTTTCATATCTCAATTATACCTTTTTTCAAAAATGTGTCATCTCAAAAAAAATCGTCCTACTTAATCAACATAAATTAAGTAAGACGATTGATATTTAATTAAAACAGACCATATTCACCTGTCGAAATATTATAGTAAGCATTAAACATATGACTTTTAGCTGGTGTGCCATCGGTATTAATCCCACCATTTAATCTCCCCAAAAATATTAATTAATTCATAACATCTTAAATAATAACATAGTAACTGTTAATCGCTCAAGACAGCAAACATATATTATTGATGCGAACACTGGTATCAAAATATACTTATTAGACATATATCGATAAACAGGATAATAAAAAAACAACATCCGAAAATTAAACTCATTCGGATGTTGCATTATTAATTAACTTTCTCGAAATATTTTTTTGACTTCGCACATTGTTGATTCAAAAGCATTTTGCAATTCATTCATGAATGCTTGCTCATCGACAGTATCCTCACAAACAAATAAATCAACAGCTGCATAACCATATTCCGGCCAAGTATGAATCGTGAAGTGCGATTCTTTTAAAACCATGACGCCACTGACACCATAAGGCATAAATTGATGGAAGTTTTCTGTGACAACATTTAACTTAAATTGCTTTGATAACATCGTCAGCTTTTCTGTCACGGATTCAACATCCGTTAATAAATCTTGATTACAACCACGTAAATCATATAAGGTATGAAAGCCAAGCCGTTGACTCATTTTATTTCGTTTCAAATGATATGTATAAATACTTTCAGTCGCAAGACTTGTTTGCGCCATATTGTTTTTTTGTAAGACATACAAATGACTAACGTTACCAATAATTGAGCCACCTAAATAATGATTAAATTTCGGAATAATTTCAACAAAATTAAAATCTTTTTTAGCAATTTCTTGTTGGATAAAACTTTGAAATGCTGGTGTTTTATTGTTGAAAGAAGCGTACATTTTACCTTGATTTCTTAGGAGATTAGCTCCCGTGTCAATGAAAGTTAAGATGCCTTCAGATGTATAAGGAGGATCTGTAAAAACAATATCGACTTGATTATCAATTTCTTGGATTTCTTCCTTAAAATCTTGCTGGTACACCTTAATTTCCACTTGCTCTGGTTGATTTTCTGAAATATATAATAATAAATCTGCATCAATATCATAGACAGATAGGTTAGACTTACTTTCAAAGCCAAGACTTGCAAGTGAGTGAGCTAAAAATATTGACACAAGATCGTCATCACCTACGAAGGCAATTTCTTTAGCAAAAATTAGCGGATCATTTAATAAAAGCGCCACTCGTTTCAATACCGTTTCAATCGTGGCGTGGGCTTGATCTAATTCACGCTTGGCCACTGGACGTTTTGCGTAAATATCTGTCAGCTTAATTTTCATCGATTCTAAAAATAGCACCTGACTTGTTTCATCAGTTAATATTTGAAGATACTGATCTTTATCCACATTTTTATAATGTAACTCTTCTAAAACATAATTGCGACTAACTTCAGTCAAAGTATAAAAACTTGCGCGCTGCATCCAGCCATGCTTGACAAGCTCTTTCTTAAAAGCCGTCGCAATTGGAACAGGTACTTCCATTTTTTTTGCCAATTCTTTAGTTGAAATAGTCTGATAAAGATAGCTATAAATCAATCCTAGTTTAAAACTCTCAAGTGACTGTGATAAGCCAATGTCATGACGAATGATTTCTAGTGTTTCCATTTCGAGATGTCCTCCTTTCCGATTATTTTTTTAAATTAATTAAAGCTTGAGAATGCTTCCTCAATAATTTTCTCAGTAATAATGCCCGTTAGTGCCATGACTCTTAAACCTTCAAGAACTAAGAAGATGTGCTGAGCCTCCACTTTGGAGCAATTTTTTGTGTTCATTATGATCTCTAAATGGGTCTCAAAAATAAGAGAACCCAGTTCATCCTTATCTTCTCGACTGGTCATAAACTCATAGCCTGCTAAACTTAGACTATTTTTAATATCTAAAAGTTCTACTTTTTCTTGTGCCAAGTATTCAGCAAAACTAATCATTTGATACGATTCTTTTAGATCCAAAATATTTTGTTTCATTAATTCTTTAAAAATATCTGTTGGTGTTTTGAAATAGCGATAAACACCACCACGACTATATCCACTAACACTGATTAAATCAGTCATTGTGACATCTTTTAAACCTTTTTCAATGAAGACTTGTTTTGAATTTTCAATTATTTTTTGTTTTGTTTCGTCAATTTTCATCTTGAGCTCCAATTTATTTGTATTTTAGTTGTTTTCCCAAAAGTGACAACATTGTCACTTTAACACGAAAAAAAATAGATTTCAATTATAAATCATTAATTTCACTCTAAAATGACAAAGATGTCACTTTAGAGTGAAAAACTAGTTTGTTTTCGCTAAATGGTAAGCTGCTCTTTCTAAGATATCTGAACCAATATTCATTTTCTTCGCAAGCCAGAAACCGTTACTTGCGCCAACTTCATTCATAAGTAGTTGGTACAGTGGATTTAAAGTTTCTTTGTCGAAAGCCATCGCTGCGGTAATAAAGTTTTGATCTTTGACTGCAAAGTCTTTGATCTCACCATAATGAGTTGATGCGAGGACAACTGCATTTCTGGTCACTAAACTTTCGAGCATTGCTGTTGCGAGCGCTGCACCTTCTGTTGGTTCGGTACCACTACCTATTTCATCAACTAAAACTAGTGAGCGATCATTTGCGATTGAGAGGATTTCTCTCATATTGTTGATGTGACCTGAAAATGTGCTCAAGGCATTATCGAAATCTTGGTAGTCTCCGATATCGACCAAAATCTGATCGAATAAGCTAATATTACTTTCTGAATCTGCTGGAATGAAGACGCCAATCATTGTCATGAGTGTCAATAGTCCAACAGTCTTTAAGACAACCGTCTTACCTCCAGAGTTTGAACCTGTAATCACTAGGCCGCGCTCTGTTTGACCAAGTTCAATTGATAATGGAACGGCTGACTCGCCTAGTAATGGGTGTTTCGCATTTACTAAATTGATGTAACCTGAATCGTTAATTTTAACTTTTCGGCCACCAATTTCTTCGCTGAATTTCGCTTTAGCCACGATTAATTCTAGTGAAAAGATAATCTTCATTGTTTTTTCCATTGCTTTTAGTTCCGTTGCAATTTCTTCAGTTAAATTGGCTAGGATTTGATATACGATACTCATTTCTTCAGCTTGCGCCATTTGAAGTTTTTGATTAAGTTCGCGTGTATTGTCTAATTCGATGTAAACAGTCGATCCATTGCCTGACTCTGACACGATACGACCTTTCACGCTATGTTTGAATGAACACTTGATTGGTACTGTTAAGGTACCGTCACGGTCAACAACCATTGATTCTTGAATCTTCGAACGGTTGCTAGCATTATTAATGAATTTATGCAAACGGTCGTTAATATCTGCTTTATGTTTTTGAATATTTTGACGCACTTTTTTCAAGTCACGTGAAGCTTCTGAGCTGACTTGGTTATTCTTAATTGAAATTGTAATCGTTTCTTCGATTGAGCGAAACGATTGTAGCTTACTTGCATATCCAGATAGCGTTGGTGCTAACTCGATGTTGCGGTTGAAGAAATCTTTTAATTTACGGATTGTTCTTAAGAATTCTGCGATTTCTAATAATTCTTTTGGTTCTAAGACATACCCTTTTTCAATTTTTTGGAATAGACGATCAATCTGTTCGCTTGCCATAAATGGGATACTTTGTTTCGTTTCTAAAATGTTTAGTGCTTCGCCAGTTTCTTTTTGAGCATGTCTAACTTTTCCGATATTACTCATTGGTTCTTCTTCCGTAATTTGTTGTTTCACTGTCTTGCTGATGGCGTAGTTACTAATCAATTCTTTTATTTCGTTGAACTGTGTTTGTTCAATTGCTTGTTTTTTCATTTTTCTTTCTCTTTTTCTTTAATGTCAAAAGAGATACCTGCCGTAACAAATTAACCAAGGTGGTGACGCTGGCGCTTTGGGATGAGCAGCAAGACAAGCCTGGGAAAAAATCGGTTTTTGATTTATTACCAGGATTGACTTGGTGCCGAATCCCAGCCAGCGGAACCCCGTCAAAAAGGTGGTGACGTGAGCGCTTTGAGCTGATCAGTAAGGCGGGCATGATAATTTGACGGTTTGTGTCAAAATATCATGATTGACTTAATGCCAAGCTCCAGCACATAAAATCCCGTCTATCTCAGACGCTACAAAAGCACTTTATTCCATGCCTTCAACCTTTTAAACTAAACAAAAAAGTTTTGAGAAAATCTAATTTCCCAAAACTTGTCGTTTAATATTCTAAAAATTGCTTATAAAAATCAAGCCTAAATAAAGGTAAGTTAAACTAACCTTATTTAAAAAATGCCGACTTTTAAAAAGTGCAATCTTAACAGATATCTCAAACTAAAATAATGGGTAGAACAAAATAGACCATACACTTTACTGTATATTGGTAACCTCGTTGTTCAATTGTTTCGTTTTAGATAATCTTCGCACTCAAAAAGTTCACTCATTTCTTTGATTAGTTAATTTGTTACACGTAATATAGCAGACAATTATTTTTTTGTCAAAAAAAATGTTATCACATTTAATAAAAACTTTATTTTTTCCGGTGGCTCTTATTCAAAAAAGAGACAACTTTTTCAGTTATCCCTTAATCTCATTTATTTACAAAATACTTGTTTCGTTTTTTGAATTAATTGTGCGGCTTGGTTAATATTTTCCATGTCACTTGCAATAATTGGAGCTAATGGTGACGCTACTGAACCAAGATCTAAATTTTCATTGATTCGGAGAATTTCTTTTGCCACGGCATACATATTGCCATGTCCTGAAACCATTAAAGCAATGATATCATTAATCGCGTATTGAAGTTCTTTAGCTTCTGTAAGCTTTTTAGCTTCAAAAAGGGCATTTAGCTGTAAAAACAGTTCTGGCATGACACCATATGTACCACCAATACCTGCCTCAGCTCCCATCAAACGACCACCAATAAATTGTTCATCCGGACCGTTGAAGACAATATGATCACTTCCACCAAGTGAGACAAAAGTTTGAATATCCTGAACTGGCATTGAAGAATTTTTCACGCCGATGACACGAGGATTTTTTAACATCTCTTGATAAAGACTAGGAGTTAATGAGACTCCAGCCAATTGTGGAATATTGTAAATAATAAAATCAGTATTTGGAGCCGCGTCACTAATTTTATTCCAATATTCGGCAATTGAATATTCAGGTAATCTGAAATAGATTGGAGGGATTGCTGCGATACTATCCACACCAAGACTTTCAGCATGTTTTGCTAATTCAACACTTTCTTTAGTACTGTTACAAGCTACATGAGCGATAACAGTTAGCTTGCCTTTTGCTACTTTCATGACATTTTCTAATACTATTTTTCGGTCTGCTACACTTTGATAGATACACTCGCCTGAAGAACCATTTACATATAGCCCTTTAACTTTTTTATCAACAAAATATTGCGTTAAAGCCTGAACACGTTCAGGACTTATTTCACCTTGTTCATCATAACAAGCATAAAAAGCCGGAATGATACCTTTATATTTATCAAGTTTTGTCATTTTTGTTTCGCTCCTCATTTTGATTACTTCTTGTAATCACTTTGATTGTCTGACTCATTCGTTCATTTAATTTGTCATCTTCTAATAACATTGTTGAAATCACATCAATTTGGTACATAATAGCAAATTGAGAGTTCACGAATCTTTTATTGCCAATAAAGACACTACTATAAGCAATTAAAGATAAATCTGAAATCTTTGACAATGTACTTTCTGGAAAACTTGTAATACTAATTACCTGAGCGCCATTTGCTTTTGCATAAGTTACAGCATCATTGACTTCGACTGTCTCTCCTGACGCTGATATTCCAATAATTAAATCTCCTTCAACTGCCATTGAACTTGTAATTAACATCATATGAGAATCAGTGGTTGAGGTTACGTTTAACCCCATTCTTAAAAGACGTTGTGTTAATTCTAATGCTGTTAGCCCAGAACTGCCCACCCCAAAAATAAAGATTCGTGGCGCATCTTTAATCTTATTTACAATCATCTCAACATCATCTTTATTTACAAGTTGCTCAGTATTCTCAATCACTTTTGTATAATAATCATAGACATCACTTTGTAAGTCTTTATCTCTTGAATTTGTCTGTTTCAAAGAACTGATTTGAATTTTTAAATCAACGAACCCATCTTGATTTAACTTTTTAGCAAAGCGCGTGATTGTAGCCGGAGAAGTATCCGTTTCTTTTGCCAACGTTGAAATATTTATATTCGTTAACGTGTCGCTATTCTTAAGTAAATACGTTGCGATTTTCTTTTCTTTCTCTGAAAAAGACGGAAATTTATTTTGAATATCTTCTAAAATGGTCATTTGATTGCCTCACTTATTGTCTTTTCTTAAAATTATACAACGCTCCTATCATTCCTGCATCATTTTTCAAGGCTGCAAAAGTTATCTTTGTTTGATTGAATCGTTTATCTTCAATTTTAGTAGCTATTTTTTTCAAAATGAGTGGTTCAAGATAGGCTTGTTGACTCATAATTCCACCACCTAAAACGATAGCTTCTGGATTCAATAAATAAATAATATTGACTAACCCTGTTGTCAAAGCTGTCACCAATTCATCAATCGCTTGGATGCATTCATTGTCTCCATTTAGTGCCATTTCAAATATTTGTTTGCCATCATATTGTTTATTTTTTATACGTGCTACTTTTTTAATTAAGGCTGAAGTTGATGCAATATCTTGATAATTCTCCCCATCAATTTGCAGATATCCCACTTCACCAGCTGTAAAACCTACCCCATGTTGAATACAGCCACCTTGTAAAATAGCACCACCGATGCCAGTTCCGACAGTTAAACATACAGCATCATCAATTCCTTGAAGACTACCACGCCATTTTTCACCTAAACAAGCAGCATTGACATCATTTTCAACTTCACAAGGAATCTGAAAATTTGTTTCGATGATTTGCTTAAGTGGCGTATTTGAATAATTTGGAATTGTATAACCGGCATAAATAACTTCACCAGTTTCTGGATTAACAACACCCGCGGTTGAAATACAGACACCAGATAATGGATAGTCTTTAATGCTCTCTTCAACTAAATATTTTAAACGCGTGACAATATTTAATTCCGCAATACTATTATTCGTTTCAGATAAAGGGTACCTCAAGACGACCTGCCCATTCTCATCATAAATCCCCGATTTGATTGTCGTTCCACCAATGTCAACACATAAATAATTATTCATCAGCTGTCTTCCTAATCTTAAATACAATTTTTTTTACGACTGTTTTATGCTCATTTATGGCAGTCCGATGGGCTTCTTCTAAGTCTAACAACATAAATTGTCCCGCATTTAGTTCACATGACTCAGTATGAGAACCATAAAGAAGGTAATAGTCATCTTCTCTATGATACTCTCCTTTTTCCAAACTATTTGACGCGTCTAAATCAATCCACTCTTGACCAACCAACAAATAGTGTAGATCAAAATGTTCCTTATGTGCTTCCCAAACTCGCTCTTTTCTGGTTGACGTTTCATACTCTAAAAAGTTTGCCGTAATCCACTCATTTAGTTGGACTGACTGACATTCAAATTCCGGTAATTCAGCGATAAATTTTAAGATAATCGGCATACTTTTGCATAAGACTTGATCTTGTTCAATTAATTTAAACTCACCTTTAATCATCGCTCAATTCACCTCTATTTTAGAATTACTGATTTCTTTTTATTTGTTTCAATAATGCGGTTTCCTTGTTCTGTAAAGTTTCCTAAAGCTTCTTTTGGTGTTTTAGCATCAGTAAAAACTGCTTGCAACTCAGGGAAGAAGGCATTTCTTAATTCTGCATAACCAGGTGTATTATTTGAGAAGTTAATAACATTTTCAGAATTTTTATTATAGGCTTCTAAATATGGTAACTCACCTGATAATTCTTTAGAGACACTTTCTCTGACTGGTAACGTATTTTTTGATGCTTTAACCAATTCAGCGTCTGTTGAATAGAATTTCACAAAATCTTTTGCTGCTGCCATACGTTTTTCATCACCAGTATTAAAAACCACTGAACTTGTGACATATGTAAATGAAATTGGATTTTTTTCACCAGGAATATTTGCCAAACGCATATCAAATGGCTCAACTTTTCCATCTTTCATATCTTTTTGGATGCCTGAGAATAAAACACTGTTTGTAAAGTTAACAGCTGTTTGTTTGTTTTGGAACATTGCATTAACATCATTACTTGTTAATGACTCAGCACCTTTAGTTGTATAACCATTTTTTCTTAGATCATTAATATAAGTTAATGCTTTTTCACCAGATTCATCATTTAGAACAATTTTTCCATCTTTATCAAAGAATGGATTATCAAACATTCTCATATATGACATATTCCATGTATCACCTTGATTGTTTTTTGCATATAATCCAAATGGAGCTACATCAGGATTTTTTTCTTTTAATGTTTTTAAAATAGTTGTGAATTCATCAATACTCCAGTTTGCAATATCATGTTCACCACTAACATATTTTTCTAAACCCGCTGCTTTAAACATATCTGCATTGTAAGCTAATGTTCCAGGATTATGACCAAATGGGTAGAAGTAAACATTGTCTTTAATTGTGACATTTTCCCAAATCGAGCTTGGAATATCTTTCTTCGCTTTTTCATCAACAATATCGTCTAAAGGAGCCAATACGCCCATATGCGCATACTCACTTAATGCAAAACTTGAGTCAAAAAAGACGTCTGGTAATGTTTTAGTTTGCATCGCAACACTTAATTTGTCTGAACGTTGTTCACCTGGAATAACTTGAACTTTAATTTTCACATCAGGATTTTTTTCATTGTAACGTTTTGCAGCTTCTTTAAAGAAACTATCATAGTCAGCACCTTCTTCAGAAGGATCTTGGACGCCTTTCCATTGTGGTGTTAACCACACTTCAACTTCACCAGATTTACCTTTTGAATCTGCTTCAGACGCTTTTTCTTGTCCTTTACCACATCCAGTTAACGCTAAACCTGCCACACCTAATACCAATAACGAACGAAATACATTTTTTTCATTTTTATCTCTCCCCTATTCTTTGACAGCACCAGCTGCAATTCCTTTTGTAAAGTATTTTTGAAACATAATAAATATGATAATCATTGGTAATGCAGCAACTGCCGCACCAGCAACTCTTAATCCTATATTTGGATTGATTTCTTGCATTAAACCTGCGACACCAACCGTTAAGGTGTTCATACCTTTGCTACGTGCCATTAACAGTTGCCAGAGGTAATCATTCCAAAATGTAACAAAATTTAGAATGAATAAGGCACCTATTCCAGGTTTTGCAATCGGTAACATCAGTTTCCAAAAAATATACCATTCACTGGCACCATCTAATTTCGCTGATTCCCTAATAGAATCTGGAATGGACTCAAAGAATGATTTCAACATAAAGACACCAAAGCACATTGCTAAGTTTGGAACAATCAGTGATTGATAGGTATCAACCCAGCCAAAAGCAACGACTGTTTTAAAAAGTGGTACAATAAACGTTTCTTTCGGAACCATTAAAGATGCGATAAACAATGCATATAATACTTTTTTACCTTTGAAATTCAATTTGGCAAAAGCATAAGCGGCCGCCGATGACAAAATCACACTCAGTGTTGTCGTCACGATTGATACAAAGAAACTATTAAACGTCCATTTGAGTGCAGGTTGATTTTGAAAAAGTTCTTTAAAATTACCTAGATAAAGCGACTTAGGCAAAATATCTGGCGGCATTTTATAAATATCTGCAGACGTCTTAAAGGCATTCGTGATCAACCAGTAAATTGGAAACAGACTTAGAATCGCGAGAATAATCACAATAATATTGGTAATCAAATCATAGCATTCCATACTCTTTATTTTCTTAACCCAACGCATATTTCCCTCTCCTTATTTTTTATTTCCAAACGCTCTAAACTGTGGAATGGATAACATTAAAGCAACGATAAACATGATTACACCAACTGCTGCTGCAACGCCGGTATTATTATAAACAAAAGCATTTTGGTAAAGATAATACATCATTGTGACAGAAGCATTGTTTGGTCCTCCACCTGTCAACAACTGAATCACAACAAAAATTTTCAGAACGGCAATAATGTTAATGACAATTAAATATAAAGTTGTGGGTCTAACTAATGGAATTAGAATTTTTGTCATTCTTTGCCACCTCGTCGCGCCATCAATTTGAGCCGCCTCAAAGTAGTCTTCAGGAATTCCAATCATAGAGGCAATATATAAAATAATCGATTGACCTACATTTCCAACAAACGTTACAAAAATGATAGTTGGCATAACCCAGGTTACACTCCCAAGGAGATTCACATCTTTAACCCCAGCATTTCCTAAAAGATAACTAATTAAGCCATTTGCTGGATTCAGTAAGAAATTCCACACCATACTCATGACAACCATTGAAACCATTACTGGCAAATAGAAACTGCCGCGGATAAACGAGATGTATTTGGATGATTTATCGTAAACAGTTGTGGCGACAAACAAACCAAAGACAATTGTTAAAAAGACGATTGCAACTACAAAAAGGACGGTGTTAAAAACAGATCGAATAAAAACTGGATCAGCAAATAATTCTTTATAATTATCAAATCCGACAAACAAATCTTCAGTATAAGTTTGACGATACATACTCATTTTGAAACCTTCTAATACCGGATAGACAATAAAGACGACAAACAAAATTAATTGTGGTCCCACGAAAAGATAGCCGGTCATTGACTCTTTGATGCTATCTAAGACTTTTTTCTTATCTTTTTTAAGTTCCAACTATGCTCTACTCCTTTCAACTCCTAATTCAATTTCATCAATAAATCGTTTTGTTATTTCTTGTGGTCTCGTAATAGCCCCACCACAAACAACACTGAAACCTCCTAACTCTAAGGATTTACGCGCTTTTTCTGGTGTATCTATTTTACCTTCAACAATTACTGGCAATGTTGTTTGCGCAATAATAGCTTTAAGATGTTCAAAATTTTGGTCTGCGATATTGGCATTCCGAGTACTTTCGGTATAGCCATAAAGTGTCGTTCCAATGAAATCAAATCCTAGTTTTTCTGCATACGCGACATCTTCTAGAGATGCAGTATCGGCCATAAGCAAAGTGTCAGGATATTCATTTTTAATCGTTGCTACAATCTCTGCTAGTTTCTCACCATTAGGTCTTACTCTTGTCGTAGCATCCATCGCAACGATTTCTACTCCCGTCGCACAAACTGCACGAACTTCCTTTAAGGTTGGTGTGATAAAAACGTCACTATCAGGATAAACTTCTTTGATAATACCAATTATCGGTAACGAAACGGTATCTTTAATTGCTTGAATATCAACCACTGAATTTGCTCTAATACCAATTGCACCAGCTTCTTTTGCTGCTCGTGCCATGCGAGACATGATAAACGAACTATGCAATGGCTCATCCTCTAATGCCTGACAAGAAACAATTAATCCCTTATTAATTTTTTCTTTAATATTCATCTTTCTTCGCTCCAATTCTTTCTCCAGTTATCCAATTCATTACTTGATCATTCATAAATACATTTAATGCTTCGTGTCCATACTCTGGTAAAATCATATGCTCTTTATTTGTTTTTAAACCATTTATAATCGCATATTGTGTTGATGGTACGCAGATTTCATCTCTTAAACCTGTCACAAGCTTTACGTTACACTCTATAAGGTCACTGAAGTTTTTAACGTCAATATAGTCGAATGTGCCCAACATTTTTTCCTTTGTTTCATAAAATGGGTCCACATACTTAAAATATCTGAATAATTCATCATACGGTTCACACGTCAACTGCAAATCTAAAACACGACCAAAATCAGCTAAAAATGGATAAATACAAATTATTTGCTTAATTTTTTTGTTCAATGCACCACCTACGTATGCTAAGGCACCACCTTGTGAAGCACCATAAGTTATCATTCGCTCTGAATCAATGCCTTCTAATTTTGATACAATTTCAATTAATTGATAAACATCTAAATAGATATCTTTAAAAAATAAATTTTGTGGGCCATCAAGCATTCCTCTTATGACTTGTCCCTTGACTGTTGTCCCAGAAAACTGACCATTATCTCTTGATAAACCGGCTTGTCCTCTAACATCCATTGCAACAACAGCATAACCAGCCAAAATAAATTTAAAATATTCGGACCAATCACTACTTCGACCTTGATATCCATGAAAATGAAAAATTACAGGTACTTTAGCTTTTGTCACTGGTCGCAAATATTTGGCATAAACAACTGAGCCATTTGCTGTTGAAAAACGAATATCAAAACAATCAACGTAATTTGTTTCGAACTCTCTTTTTACTATTTTGTATGAAATATCTTTTGGTAATTTTTCTATTTCACTTGCCCAAAAGGAATCAAAATCAACTGGTCTAAAACGCTGACCATGATATTTTTCCATTTCTTTTAATGTCATATTATCTAGCATTTTTTTATCTCCCTGACTTTTGGCATCGCTTTCAAATAAAATATACCACATGAAAATAATTTTATCAATACAGTTAATAAGAAAATTGTTTTCTTTCAGTTGAGTTTTATTAACTTAAAAACAAACTTATCTAAACAAAATTGACTAACGACGCTTAGCATACATCCCTACTTTATTCATTTTGAACAAAAAAATCCCAAAACTAACAATGTTAATTGGAATTTTTTCATTTTAATTATTTTTGTAGGTTAATGACATTTGAATACACATTTTAAACTCGTTTATTGGTAACAGTTTGTGCGTATTGACAATGAACAAATAATGCAATTCTTTCAATATCGAAACGGTCAATTCTAATAGGTGTTCCGAATTGAGAGGCAAATGATAATTTCTCCCATTCAATGCTTACAGCTACTGTTTAATCTAATTCTTCAGCAACAGATAGTATCAAATCACTTAATACTTATAATTTATCGATTTCACTTGCAGTGTAGTTAGTATAATGCTCGCCCACTTTTATACTCACGTCATCATTCCTTTCATTTTTATAGTACAAGAAAAATGAAAAATATGATAACAAATTAACTTTAAGCAGACCCGTTTACTGACCATTAGGTAAAAAATTAGACAACAACCCTACCAAAAGAACTGTCAAAGCTTCTGGAGCTGTTGAACTTAAATCAACTTGTCCTTCCATTAATTCAATATACGCATAGCCTAATGCTCCAGTGATCACCATGCCAACTTCAACTGAAATTAAACTACCACTAGTACCTACACCAGGTACCATTTTAGCGATTCCACTCGCAATTGATTTTCCAGAATTCATAGCCATATAAACGCCTAGCATACCCACAAGAGCAGTTTCATTTTTTTCTTATCAATGTCAGCTCCATAGATTGAGGTTATTTTGGTAACCATCGCTGATTAAGATGCCATCATAATCGATGCCTCAACCCCAGAAGTCGGTGTAAATCCAACTCCAAAATCCACGCCCATTGATGCAGTCACAATTTTTACTGATTCATTGTGTTTAATTTTTATTGATTGATTATTTAATAGATATGGATTATATGACAACTGGCCTTATAACGAATTAGAAGATACATATAATTGCCAAAAAGATCAAAAAGTTAAATTTAAAAATTATTCTACTCGAACAGATAAGAACGGATTTAAAAGAAAACTTAAAATGTATAAATGCGAATCTTATTTAGATTCTCCAGTTAATATTCTGTGTACTCGTGCCAAAAGCAATAAAAATTGCCTCATTCAAAAAAATGAAACTGGGAATACTTTAAGGCTCGCGCAAGGGAGTTATTACAAGACGACCTGACAGGGAAAAGTTATCGTCAGAGAAAAATAGATGTGGAACCAGCGTTCGGAAATCTGAAGGCTAATGTGGCGTTCAATCGATTATCTGTTAGAGGAAAAGATAAAGTAACACAAGAACTAGGATTTGTGTTTATGGCACTAAACTTGAGAAAATTAAGAAAGAATAGGAAGGATACTAGCCAAAAAATACGAAAAAACAAGCATTCTGAAATGACATTAATCATTTTTGAACGCTTGTTCTATTTTAAGAGACTTTTTGGTCAGCCTCTTCATTAAAACTTATTCGACTATCATGATTTAGTATGTATAGAGTTTAAAGAATTTATGAAATTAATTAGTTAGATTTGAACGTAAAAGCTTATATCAGAAATGAAAAATATTATTTTAACACTCATACTTTAAAGTATTAAAAGATTGCACCAGCAATGATTCCGGCTAAAACTGCAGAAACTATCGAAACTGAAACAATTCCAGCGATAATCATTTTTGACATTAGCTGTGAATTAAGATAGGCTGCTTCAGCCTCGTTATTTGTCGCTCCTTTAATGGCTTCGTTGGTAAGGGCATAATTAAAAGGAAATCCAAGGAAACAGTTTAAACCGATAGCAATTGACATATAAGATGAATAACCAAGCTTTTTACCAATTGGTACTGTACAAATAAAGATAGCAATTGTTGCTACTGTCATTAATACAACAATCTGTAAGGCATTAGTTGCAATCATCTTTGGTGTTGCAAAAGCAAATGAGCCCATAAAGCTAGCTAATAGCGCCATAGTCAAAATACCACCTGATTCACTTTTTACTAGTGGAGAAGTTGATATAAGTCCAAAATGACTAAGAGTAATTCCTAAAAGAACCTGTATGATAGCGTTATTTACCCCTGTTAATTCTTCTAAAATTATAGCTACAGTTGCCCATAAAGCAAGTTGAGCAATATAGAATAGTGGAGTCTGATACTGCTTAGGTATTCTATCAATTAATTTTTTTGGTGTCTCCTTTTCTTCCTTGTCTTCTTTTACTGCTGAAGTTACTACTTCTTGATCGTTGGCACGAAAACCTACAAGCAATCTTTGACATTCTTTCTTCAAAATAAAGGCTGTTATAGGGAAACCGAAGAAGCCGTGCATAATAAAAATCATCATGGCTAAAATACCTAGTTCAGGTTTTCCAGCGGCTCTTGCAGCTTGATCCATAACTAGGGCCGCCATACCTCCACCTGTCATAGGAGCAGCTGCAGTAAATCCAATCTCTTTACCAAAGAATATTGTACCTACACCAATTGTTATAGCTACAATTCCGACAATTGCACAAAGTACTACCACAACGACTTTCCATTCTTGTTTAATACTTTTAATATCAAACATTGTACCAACATGAATTAAAATAAAAGATATAACAACTTGAGAAATCGGTGTGATATGACCAATATCTAAGATATCCTTAGGGAAAATTGTCCAAAATCCAATCAAGAAAATAATTGCAACAATTAACATCTGTGGAACTGTCCCTTTTGTTTTACTTGAGACAATTTCTCCAGCAAGCATCGCAAAAGCAACAACTGCAAAACAAAAAGCTGGGGTCCATAAATCCATAATAATTTCCTCCTTTTTAAATGTGTTGAGCTATTAGTTAATCTCCCACCACGTTGTAAAATAATTTTTTAATCATTTAAATATTTATTTACAAAATTTAATGTTGCTCCCAAACTATAAGGTAAAGCTGCTTCGTCTAAATCAAAGTAATCATTATGATGCTCCGCACCACTGCCTAGATCTTCATTTCTAATCCCGACGAAAGAGAAAACAGAAGGAGCCACTTTCGCGTAATGAGCAAAAGATTCAGATGCGTACCATTTGACATCAGTTATTAAAGAATTTGGAAATATTTCAGCAACACCATCTCGAGCAATTGCTGCTAGATTAGCATCATTAACAACAGGTATTGTTGCAATGCGAGTATGTTTAGTGTATTCAATTTGACATTTATGAGCAGCAGCTACTTTTTCAGCAACATCTTTTATTAGATCAAGCGCCTTTAGCCCCTCGGATACATCAAAATATCTTAGACTCCCCCCGATATGTGCTTTATCTGCAATAACGTTATTAACTGTACCTGCATGAAATTGTGTAATTCCTAGCGTCACAGTTTTTCCAACATCAAGTTGATTGGCCCAAGCACTTGTAATATTATTTAAAATATTAGCGCCTGCAAAAAGAGGGTTAATCGATAAGTCTGGTCTCGAGCCATGACCCGATTTTCCAATAACGTTAAAATCAATTTCAACAGCTCCAGCCATTCGTGGTCCTCCATCTAAACAAATGGTACCTGTATCCATAAATGAGGTTAAATGTGTACCATAAATAGCATCAATATTAAGAGGTTTTAAAGCTTCCACCATAGCATGGATACCGCTTCCGATTTCTTCGCCTTCTTCAAAGATAAAAATAATTTTTCCTTTTAATTGATCCTTTAAATCAACTAAAACTTTTGCAGCAGCTAAGGTAACCGCCATGTGGCCATCATGACCGCACATGTGTGATATACCATCATTTTTAGAGTATACAATACGTTCTTGTTTTAAATTGTTCTTTTGCTCCTGGATTGGGAGAGCATCAATATCTGTTCTTAATGCAACTGTTTTACCTGGATTTCCAGTATCTAAGATTGCATAAAAACCAGTTCCTTGAACAGGGTGTATTTCCAAACCAATGCTTGCAATTTCCTTTTTTAGAAGTTCGCTTGTTTTAAATTCTTTAGATGATACTTCAGGATTTTCATGTAGGAAACGACGAGTCTTAATTAAATAATCATCCATTTCTTTTGTTTTTTTTATGATATCTTCTTTTGTTATCATATTTTTACCCTCCTAATAGTGTTTTCTTACAATTAACTCTGTGAGATTAAATTATTAAAGATGTAATTTTTTCTAATAAAATTTAGATAAAAAAGCGATTTCTTTTCCATCCAAAATGGATAGAATATAAATTATAAAGATTAGATTTGGATATTTTATAAAGTTTAATTATTCAATTAAGAATATACCTCCTTTCACTTTCGATATTATTTTATCTTTATAATATTTTTTTATTATCTTGATAATAAAATATCATTTCAAAGATGATAAGTCAATAGTTTTTAATAAAAAAGATACTATAAAAAAATATTTGTTTATAATTGTGTCTTTTACAGGAACTGATAATGTGTATAGTATATATTTTATTTTTTATAAGGTTAAAAGGCTATTTACAGTTCGATTGAAAAAATAGCGTAAAATATTTTGTGTAAATAGAAATTTAGAGTAGAAAAAAAGAAAGTCCATTCTGTAAAATTAAAGTTACCACAACCACAATTTTATAGGAGGACTTTCTCATGACCAATTTTACTACAGAAATAATGGAAACACTAATTAATAAAGGTGATTTGAATGATTTGTTCCGGCATCATTTAGAAATGGCTATTAACACTTTACTACAAGCTGAATTAACAGCATTTCTTGACTATGAAAAATACGATAGAGCTGGATTTAATTCAGGTAATTCCCGTAATGGGAATTACTCACGTTCTTTTAAAACAGAATATGGAGAACTCAATTTAGTCATTCCTAGAGATAGGAATGGTGAATTTTCTCAACAAACATTACCTGCCTACAAAAGAACGAATGATTCCTTAGAAAAAACTATTATTCAGCTATTTCAAAAAGGAATAACTATGTCTGAAATCTCTGATCTAATTGAAAAAATGTATGGTCATTATTACACGCCACAAACCATTTCCAACATGAGTAAAATGGTATCTGAAGATGTTTTAGCTTTTAAAGAAAGAACTTTAGAAGCTAAATACTCCGTCATTTTTATGGATGCTACTCATATTCCTTTAAAGAGACAAACTGTATCAAAAGAAGCCGTTTATATTGTGATAGGTATTCGATTAGATGGAACCAAAGAGGTTCTAGGATTTACTATTGCTCCAACCGATTCTGCTTATGTTTGGAAAGAGATACTTCAAGATCTAAAAGATCGTGGTTTAGAAGAGGTTTTATTAGTGGTAACTGATGGTTTAAGTGGTATTCACGATAGTATTTATAGTATCTATCCAAATGCTCAATTTCAACAATGTTGTGTTCATGTCTCTAGAAACATTGCTCATAAAGTTCGCGTTAAAGATAGAAAAGAAATCTGTGATGATTTTAAAACTGTCTATCAAGCTACTTCAAAAGAAGAAGCTCTTGAGCAAGTAACTTTTATGACAGAAAAATGGAAAAGTCAGTATCCAAAAATCATTAAATTACTCTTCAACCCTGCTATATTAACTTTTTATAACTTTCCTCCATCAATTAGAAGAACCATCTACTCAACTAACTTGATTGAGGGATTTAACAAACAGTTAAAAAAATATACAAAAAGAAAAGAACAATTTCCCAATGAAGAATCTCTAGAGAGATTCCTTGTTTCTCAATTCAATGAATATAACCAAAAATTTTTAGGTAGAGTTCATAAAGAGTTTAAAGAAATTCAAGATACATTAGAATCAATGTTTTAACTTAAAATAATGGAATGGATTTTCCATTTACACATAATTCTTGACGCAACCTTGAAAAATAAATGGATGATTATATTAGTTGTTAATTGGATAAAAGCATTAAATGTAATAAATGTATTTTAATTTATGCTAGTAGTATGTTAGAGAAAAATAAATAAGCAATAAAAGTTAACTGCTTTCATTGCTTAAAATATTAATTGTATGAATAATTTAGTAGTTAATTCTATTTATTTTATTTGATAATAAATAGAATTTTTGTATTAAATTAGAAAATTACAAGAGTAAACGATATATCTAATTTTGAATTTTTTTTAAGTATCTATAAATTGTAGGTATTGAACTTTTCAGTATTTTGGCAACTTCTGGAACAGCATCTTTGAGATTAAATACTCCTTTTAGATAAAGTTCTTCAACAATTGCTTGCTTTTCTTTTGGATTAAGTGTCACTCGATCATCTAACAAGACTGGATCAATGAGAGAATAAATAATTTCTTCGATAGACTCAGAGAAGAATTCAACTGGGGATTCATTATCAAGTTCTATTAATTGAGGACTATTTTGTAAAAAGGACACGGGGAGATTTACTAATCCTAAGATATCTTCAGCCAAGTTCACATATTTTTCAGGATTAAAGTTAATACAAAGTAATCCGACTAACTGGCCCTCCTCCTTTATAAAGAAAGTAGATCCTTTTAATGTTGTGTGGTCTTTAGCAAAAGCTTTGTAACTAGTAAGATATTCTTTATTTTCATAAGTTTTATCTTTGATTAGATTAATAGCAAACTCAGAAGTAGGTCCACCAACTTTTCTTTGGGTAATATGTCCATTTTGGATAGCAGCAATTTCTACATTACCATTAGGATCAACAGTGTGGAGTACAATTTCATAGTTAGTACCTAGTGTCTCACCTAAAAAAATTGTGAGTGATTTGTATCGCTCTAGCTTTTCTTTTTTCATTATTAAAAACCCTTTCAATAGTTTGTAGTTTACATTATAACATTAAACTCACGAAGTTGATAATAAATTATCTGAATGAAAATGAATTATTTATATAATAAATAAAAGTTTTGTTGATAATATATTCTCGATATGATAATATATTATATATAAATTAAGAAATAGAGAGGAGATACTCAAATGAAAAACTTTTCAGTCACTCGTAAAAGTAACGATTTATTGTTTATTTCAGGGCAATTACCAATCGATGAAGATAATAGTTTACAAATTAGTGATTGTTATGAAGAAACTATGTTATGTTTAAAAAATTTAGAAAAAATTCTCATTGAAAATAATTTATCTAAAGATAATATCGTTAAAGTGACCGTTTTCACAACGGAATTATCTGGATTAGCTGATATCAATAAAGGATTCAATGACTTTTTTGAAGCAGCTTATCCAACAAGAAGTCTTTTTGAAGTAAGTGGCATAGTTGGGGGAGCAGCTGTTGAAATAGAAGCGATTGCAAGTCTTTAGAATAATAGTGAGAAGAGAATGAAAGAGGGAAAAACGATTAAAAAGATACAATTAGGGCTTACAACATGAATTTTCGTTTGCTCATATGTAATAGGAAAAGTGCCAGCATTGGCCCCACTATTTAATAGCTTTTTAGGAGTAAGTCAATCTAAACTACAGATGATTATTTTACTTGTTGCATTAATGAGTTTTTTGATTTCGTTAGTTGCAAGAAAATGTAAAGTTATCTTTCGCAAAAAAGATCATTTTAACAAGTCCATTTTTATTAAGTTTACCTGTAGTTGCTTTTAATAGTTTTAATATTCTATTTGTTGTACCTGTTTTTATTGCTAAGAAAGTGGTGGGATTTTTAAACAATGTAGTATTTATTGTAGGTTTCGTCTGGGTTCCTAATCATTTCGTTAGTTCACCTTAAAATTGGGATTATTGTAGGTACCTTGATATTTTGTCTTGTTTATGGAACAGTTATGACAGAGTTACTATATTTGTTGACTTTTTTACTAAACTTAATTTCTATTCTTGTTGGAATTAGCGCTTTTTGAGCTCTAACAAGTTTTAGGTTTTGCTTTAGAACCGTTAGTAGTTAATTTAATGGCCAAATTTATACTTGATCTAGTAACTAATTATTTTAAAATCAGTTTTTGTTTTTTCTTTATTTATAGTAATTATATTAGTAATTACGAATTTTGAAGAAAATTCTATGAATAGTATTAAATAAAAATTTAGGAGGAAATAAAAATGGCTTATGATTTCTCATATTTTGATAAAATGGTAGATAGAGTTGGAAGTGGTTCAGCTAAATGGGATGGTTTAGAACTATATTATGGTAAAAGTGGCATAGTACCGATGTGGGTAGCGGATACCGATTTTAGAGCACCTCAAGAAGTAATCGATGCAATAATTAAACGTGCCGAGCATGGTGTGTTTGGGTATTCTTTAACAGGGGAATTTTATAAGGATGCACCTATAAATTGGCATTTAAAGAGAAATAATATTGAATATAAAAAGGAAAATATCTTTTTTGTTCCTAATGTAGTTGTTGCCTTGAACAATACATTACGAGCTATAACTAATCAAGGAGATACAGTATTAGTACTAAATCCGACTTATGGACCATTAGAAAAACAACCCATTTTTACAGAAAGAAAACCCGTTGTATCCAAAATGAAAAAAGTGGGTAAAGTATTTAAGATTGATTTCGAAGATTTTGAGAAAAAAATAATAGACAATGATGTAAAGGCTTATATACTATGTAATCCTCATAATCCTACTGGTAGAGTATGGAGTAAATCTGAATTAAAACAAATGTTTGAAATTTGTAAAAAACACAATGTAATTATTATTTCGGATGAAATTCATGGAGATTTAATTATGCCAGGCAATAAATATACACCTGCTATGGAAGTAGCTAGAAAAATCAATTATGAGCAAAGACTGGTAATGCTATCAGCTCCAACAAAAACATTTAATATGGCAGGATTACAAGTTGCATATTATATGACAGAAAATAAAGAGTTTCAAGAAAAAATAAACAAAGTTAAAGAATACTCTAAAACAACTGATTTATTAAATTCATTTTCTTACATTGCTTTGGAAAAATCTTATGAGTATGGTGGAGAGTATGTCGATACATTAACTGAATATCTTTATTCAAATTATAATTATTTGAAATCAGAATTAGCTCAAAAGTGCCCTGAATTAGAAGTAACTAATTTGGAAGCTACATATTTAGTTTGGATAGATGCTTCTAAACTGCCATTAAGTGGACCAGAGTTAAGACAAAAAATGGTAGACTATGGAGTAGCAATTCAAACAGGAGAAGATTTCTTTGAAGAGGATGAGTTGTACTTCAGAGTGAATATTGGATGTCCAAGAGAAACCTTAGAAAAAGGTGTTGCAGCTATCGTTTCATGTATACAGTCAATTTAAGTAAAAATTTAAGCCTAGCGATTGATTTCGTTAGGTTTCTTTGTATCTGAAATCTGTTTAGCAAAATTAAAACGATAGATTCGTATAACGCATTAATAAGAGAATAGTATAATAAGGCGTATTTTTTGAAGAATTATACAATCCCTTGAATTACGAGTACAATGAAGGGCTTAAAGAAATCAAGATGAATTGGCAACACTTTTCTGTACAAAAATTATAAGGTCTATATTTTTTCCAAATAGTTATTTTATAATCTACTAAATAGCCTGTTTCAATTCCCAGTCTAAACGATAATTAATCGAGGATTGATACCCAAGCTTTCCATGCTTTCTAAATTTGTTCCACCAATTGACATAATCCATTAACTCATACTGTAGTTCAAATAATGAGTCAAAAAATTGTTGGTAAATAAACTCAGTCTTAAACGCTCAATAAGTTGCTTCTGCCACGGCGTTGTCATAGGGACAACGTGGACGTGATAAGGAACGTTTAATCTGAAAGACATCTAATAATTTGTCAATACTTTGGTTATCAAATTCAATTCCTCGATCTGTATGAAAAATTTCAACAACATCTAATGGTTGTTCAATCGTTCCGATTGCCTGTAACACGAGATCCGCTGATTTATTCGGACCCCTGGAATAACCGACTATTTCTCGATTAAATAAATCAACAATAAAACAAACATAATGCCACTTTTGACCTACTTTAACATACGTCAAATCAGTTACCAATACTTCCATAGGCAGCATTCTATCAAATTGACGCGATAAGACATTAGCGATTTCTTGTTTGTTCTTATTAATCACTTGAGGTTTGAATGTCAGTGTTGTATATCTTAAAATTAAATTGAACTTATTCATAATTCTTCGAATTTTTCTTCTAGAAACGATTAAACCTTGATCGTTTAAATCATCTTTAATTCTTCTTGCTCCGTAGGAGTTACGACTGTTTGTGAAGGACTCAATGACTGCTTTTTCTAAAATAGCCTCTGATTCTTTTCTTTTGACTTCATAATAATACGCCCCACGAGAAACCTCTAATTCTCGACACATCGCTGATACACTGTATTTCTCTTTATTTTTTCTGACGATTTCTACTTTCGTCCGAATATCAACGCCGCTTGCGTTAAAATATTGTTCTCCATCAATAGCTCTTTATTTAGTTTACGTAATTCATGTAATTCTTTTTCTTCTGGTGTCAAATTATCTTTCTCTTTGAATGAACCTGATTGATTGTATTGTTTGACCATTTATCAAAAGTTGATGGAGTTAAATCATATTTTCTTAAGATATCTTTTCTAGGTTTTCCTGATTTGTGGAGTTCTACCATTTGTTTCTTAAATGATTCTTTGAAGGTTGCCTTGGTTTTCTGTTGGTTGTCATGAGATAAGCTCCTACTCTGTTTTTTTATTAAGTATAGACACCTTATCTTTATTGTTCAACTAAGTGTAACCTATCTATAACAATATCATTGGCTTTTTTAGTTTGCTGAAGTATCTTTAGAATCAAAAATTTTAAACATTTTTCTGTATAATACCACGCATCTTCAAAGATAAACTCCAAATAACTTCAATTTATTAAAAGTGATAGTCAAGTTCAACAAGTTATCGTGTATACTTAGATATATGATTAATTAGAAATAGTACAAAATACGACTAAAGAGATTATTAGAGGTTATTAAAAAATGAAAAGAAAAAAATCTAAATATAATAAAATGAAAACTGGGCGCACCCAAAAAATTGTCTATCTCATTTATCTAATCATTATTGCTGTGAGCTGTTTTTTATTTTTTAGAGCTTATCAATATATTAGTAATATCCCCAAAGCAAATAATATAACGCAAGAAGAAATATATGATTTAACTAAAATCGGAGAATCAGATATTAAACTGGTGCGTGCTTTGAAAAATGATGCCTTCGATTCATGGCTTTATGAAGCCAATAGTGATAAAGTGAAAAAATTGCCTAAAATTCAAGAAATTATTTCAAGTATAACTGACGGAAAAGTTAAAGTCTCAGATATAGATCAAGTGATTACGGGGCTAAAGAAAGAAGTAGGTACGATTAACGACTCAGATGTAGAAGAATTATATGTCATATATTATAAAGCAATCCTACCTAAACACTATGAAAAGGCAGATTACGCTTTTCAACAGATGACAGTCTCACACCCCGATGATTACTATCAGGATATTTTTTCCTTACTAGATTTACTAAATAAAATATACGTTCAAAAGGGAATGTTGATAGTTACAAATGATATTAATTTTAAAAAAGCGACAAGCCTTTTGAATGAAATCAATAAAAATTTTATTGAGGTGAATCAAATCAAGTCATCGGTTATGAGTTATTCAGCATTAACAGAACCGATACCAGATCCACAAACTAGGCTGGGACGAGAATTGGATACTTATGTGTATAAAGCAAATGATTATTTACAATCCAATCTTATGGTGAATGAGTTTAAAAAAAAATATCAAGAACTGCAAGATAATTTAGAAATCAATAGAGAGTTAATAAAAAAATCAGTTGAACTTCCTGATTTGGTGGGGTTAACTGTTGAAGAAGCACATCAGGAATTAACGAAACTTAAACTAAATTATTCGGTTTACGGCTTTACTAATAGATTGTATAAAAATGGTGCTCTAGTTCCTGAAAGTAAGCGCGGAAATGAACACTGGGATAATGATAAAAAAGATCGGATTATTCGCCAAGACCCTTCGAGTTCTAGTTATGATTACATTATTCAAGATACTACCATTAAAATAACAGTCGAGAATAAAGCTGTTGAAAAACCAATCGAATCAACAGATTCAAGTAGTACAACGTCATCTGATTCGTCAAGTAGTACCATTCATACAACTAGTACTACTACAGTAAATTTTGATAAATAAAAAAATGAAAGGAGCTATCAGATGGCTAAAAAGAAAAGAGTTAATCAGAAAAGCCTGAAAGCTATCAAACGCATAAAAGCTAAAAGACGTCGAAGAATAATCTTAAATATACTGTTGATGATTGCGCTATTGATTGTACTTTCCATATCAATTGGCGGGTATATTATTGGTAAACGATATAGCCCGTACAGCTCTCTTCTTGAAATTCAAGATATCGATCAAAAAATTACACAGTCTTTCATTATTTTAGATAATAATGATAAACCGTTAGATGAAAATACAGAGATTGTTAAATTTGATCCGATTCAAGATAAACCAAAATGGAATATCAATCAGCTCTATTTGGATACAATTATCGCTGTTGAAGATAATTCTTTTTATACAAGAAAAACAAAAGGTTATTCCATTAAGGGAACTTTGGGAGCTGTTGTTTCTCAGGTACAAAGAAAGTTAGGTAAAGATGTGGTCTCCAGAGGTGGTTCTACGATTGAGCAACAATTGGTAAAACTGATGGTCTTTGGCTCAAATAATAAAAATTCAATATCTGATAAGATTATTCAATTAATCGATGCCCGAAAACTTGCTACGAAGTATGACCGAGATGATATTTTGAAAGCCTATTTGAATGAGTTACGTCTTACACCTAATACGGTCGGAGTAAAAGCAGCCTCGATTGAATTGTTTGGGAATGATATGTCAAAAATTGATACAAACGATCCTGCTCAAGTGGTGCAAGTTGCTTTTATGGCTGGACTGGGTCAGTCACCATCGACCTATATTCAAGACTTTAGTAAAAGTGGTAAAGTCCGTACCAAAACAATTCTATCCATCATGGAAGAGAATGAATTGATAAATAATGACATGTATAAGAAAGCTCTTGCTGTTGTCGATAGTGACAAAGAGGAGTTTACTTTAAAAAGCTATAAACAAAAAGGGACTTTAAAAGAATATCAAGCTTATATTTCAAAGGTGAAAGATGAATTAAGTCAATTGAATTTGCCTAAGAATATGACCATTACGGTAAAAACATATGCCGATGGCGAGCAATTGAAGGAATTGCATAAGATTGCCATGGGAACATATCCTCAAGATGAGCGACTGCCTAATGGTTATATCGAACACAAAGAAAGTTTAACTGGTATTTCTGTCATTGATACGCAAACAGGTCATATTATTGGGTTGGCGACTAACTCGGATAACCCTTTAATTCCATATACTGCCACAAGGTCATCAGGTTCCACAATTAAACCGTTACTAGACTATGCGCCAGCTGTTGAGTATGCAGGGATGACACCGGATACGATTCAAAATGGGTCATCTTTTACGATAGCTGACTGGAAAGTTAAAAATTATGGAAATCAAAATTTTGGCAAGGTAAAAGCTTCTTATGCACTAGGTTTATCAATCAACTCAGCTGCTGCAGAAGCGTTTAAAATGACGACTGATCAACAAAAAAATAGTATGATGGAACCTTTCGGATTAAATTCTTATAATCCGCATGGGGCTAGTTATACAGCTGAACAGTCTATTAATTATCCTACTAATGTGTTTGCTTTATCATCAGCGTTTAGTACTTTTGGTAATGATGGAGTTAGAGTTGAACCAACAACGATTAAAAGTATTCAGATTGATTCAGGACCGATAAAACTGGCGGAACCTGAAAGAAAACGGGCTATGAGTTCTTCAACTGCTAAAACGATGGTAAGTATGTTGAAAGAAGTGACAGGTTCAAATGGTTCTGAACCTTATGGTGGCCCTCGATATACAGGATTTGACCAAGATACTTACGTGATGAAATCTGGTTTAAGTAACTTTGAAAGTTCAGTTCCGAATAGTAGTAATAAATCTCCAGACGCATTACTCGCAATGGCATCTCCTGAGATTTCGATTGCGACATGGATTGGTAGTCCTGGTTATCGTGATGCCAAATATGCGCCAACCAGTTTTCCTCATGATACGGCAAATCGAGGTCGATTATATTTGATGAACAGTGCATTTAAAGTGATGATGGAAGGTCGAACAGCTAAAAAATTTGAATTTGGCAATGAAAAATTAATTCACGATGACGAAGCGAATCGTCTTATTCCAAATCTTGATAAAATAGCTGACGACGATCTAGATGATGTCGATATTGAAAACAGAAAAATAGATAAGCAGGAGTCGGAGAAGTTTGACTCGCTTGAAAAAGAGTACAATAAAACTAAAGATAAACTGGATCGAACTTATAAAGGTGAAGACTAGATAATAACTTTAGAATAAAGGAGAAAATCATATGTTAGAGTATCGACCGTTCAATCAAGTGAGTGAAGCAATCAGAACGCAAATCTGGAATGATGGTTTTTCGGATTATTTACGACCAATTCATATGACCAAAGAACAATTGAATAATCGTCTGAAAACATTAAATTTATCAGAAGAGTACTCTTTTGTGGTTTTTGAAGCAGGAGTGGCAAAAGGCATTCTGTTATACGGGTTTAAGGAACTTAATGGAACGAAAACCTCTTGGATTGGTGGGTTGGCTGTTCATCCTGATTATCGTAAAGAAGGAATTGCCATTGCGATGCTCAAATTTAGTGAAGAAATATCGCTAAAGTTAGGTATTGAGTTAATAACCTTAGAGGTAATTGCGACAAATCACAAGGCATTAAATCTATATCAAAGACAAGGTTATGATATTGCTAGAAAAGTTAGCTTTTTGAAAGGTAAGATTAAAGATGTGCAACAAGATTCGATGATTGAATTGGTTGCAACCACAGACTTAAATGATGAGGCAGATTTGACGATTCCATGGCAAAATCGCTTGTTCCATGGACTTACTCAATGTTATATTGTCGAAAATAATCAAAGAATTGGCCAGTTGATTTGTCAGAAGAGCGAACAAATATTACAAATCTTTCAATTATCTCTCGCGCAAGAAAAGGTGTCGGCTTTGTTAAATCATCTAAAATTAGTGCATGATATTGACACAATCGCGGGCGTGAATCTACCAGCCGAAAGTAAGGAAGTTTATGGCTTAATTGCTGCGGGGATTGAAGTGGTTTTAGATCAATATCAGTTAGAAAAATATCTATAAAACTAAATATGTATCAGTGTTTAAGCAAGTTTAAATCGTGTAACTTTTGATAAGCCAGAGGCTGACCCAAAAGTCTCTTGAGAAAACACGAAAGGAACAAAATCTTTTTTGATTTTGTTCCTTTTTTAGCGAAAAAAATAGCACTTTCCTTTATAATTAAAGTACCTACACAAAAATTAAAAGGGGTGCTATTCATGTTCAAAAATTATAACACAAAACAGATGACTTTATCATTAGATTTAGAGATTTATTTAGAAAAAAATGACAGTGCTTTCGCAATTGATGAATTAATTGAAAGCATTCCAGATGATATATTCTCAGAATTTGAACATAAGATGGGAACATCGTCTTACCACCCCAAAATAATGTTGAAGCTTATTTTGTGTGGTTATACTCAATCTATTTTTTCAGGTAGAAAAATTGAAGCTATGTCAAAAGACAGTGTTCGCGCGATGTGGTTAACACAATCTCAATTTCCTAATTTTAGAACCATTAATCGTTTCCGAGTAAACCCATTGGTACAACCTATTCTTCAAGAGTGTTTTATTCAGTTTAGAAATCAACTTGTGTCTCAACATATAATCGACGAAGAAGCAATTTTTATTGATGGAACTAAATTAGAAGCCAACGCAAATAAATACACATTTGTTTGGAAAAAAGTACGCAAAGATATGAAGAATCACTTAGACAGAAATCAAAGGATTATTATCAACAATTAGTAGAAAACCAAATTATTCCTTCAATTTGTTCGGAAGATGACGAACTAGACGTTGAAAAATTAAGACAAATCAGTGATGAACTGAGCTAATTTCATAATTATGATGCCTTGATACATTAGCGTTCTAAAAACAATAAAAATAAGAACCTCCCCATCTGTTATAATTATGATGTCCTGACAGACTCTTAAACAGAAAGGAAGATTCCTATGTCTATCATACAACAACCAACGCTTTTTGACATCCAAATTCTACAAGAACTTGAGATTGAAGTAAAATATCAAGAGTTTTTCTCCCCATTAGAGCTAATGCCATTGATTGCTTTATTTCAAAAAGAGAATACTGTCGGCGCGCCAGTTACCATTAATTAC
>NZ_SDGV01000027.1:0-6870 GCF_004795745.1 Vagococcus silagei
ATTTCATACTAACATCAATTAGCGATTGATTATAGTAGTAAAGCGGGAGTTAAAGAATATAAAGAACAAGAACAAATTGAATTTGATCATCGTTATGTGAAAGATAATCAACCAAATTTTTCTAAGTTTAAGAATGTTGATGCTTGGTTACTATTTTCAACACAAGATGAAAAATTTTATTTGTTAACACCTAAGTCGAGTAATGAAAAGGATGCGACCTTATTTTACAGTATGGAAATTGATGAAGGAGAGCAGATTACTAATTCTGTGGCAGGATTTAACTGGATGGATGAGCATTTTTTAGCGAATACATCTGAGAGTATCGATTTTAAGCAGATAATGATTTCTGAAGACATACCTAATGCTTTTAATACAAATGTAGTAAGTCAAGCCATTTTAGGCAGTGTGACACCTCAAAATTTAGTTGTTCAAATGGACCGAACCAGTACTCGACTAAGATTAATGGAAATTTCAACTGGTCAAAGGGAAATATTAAGTGAGGGAATTAAGTTACAATATCCTCAAACTGGTAGAGTATCAATTGACGATCTACGTAAAATGAATAAGCAAGAGCTGTATGAATTTTTTGATGCTGCCTATCAAAGAGCAGAAAGCTATCTTTGGTATCACAATGTAGGTTTAACCAAGTAGTGTCAATTAAGCTCAATAAAGAAAAAAGTAGTTAACAAAAAAATGTTAACTACTTTTTTGGTTATTTCCATGCAGGTTTATCCCCATCTGTATTTGGTTTATTGACACCTAAAGAAGAGCGAATTGATTTTTCTGGTGTTAAAAGTAGTGTTGTCACAAGATGCGCCACACTTTTACGCGATACCTCAGTTCCCTTAAATAATTCGTTTTTTTCAGTTGTTTCATAGTCTATTTCGTCTTGATTATCTAACCAAGCAGGGCGGATGATTGTGAAATCGAGATCAGAATTTTCAATAATTTTAGCTGCTTCAGCGTAAGTTTCTAAATAACCTCCATCCAGTTGTTGGTGGTTCCATTCTCCATAAGCACCAGGAACTTCGTCATAAATACCTAAAGTTGAAATCCAAATCAAACGTTTGATTCCATTTTGATGCATTGCTTTGACAACATTCTTAGCTTCTTGAATCACATTACCGGCAAGATTAGCATAGACAATATCAATACCTGTCATGGCTTTTACAAGTTGATCTATATTTAAAGCATCACCTTCAAATATTTCTTGTTTTTGAGGATTTTTAACGGCTAAACGAGTGGAATCTCGTAAAAAAAGTCGTTGGCTCATATTTTGAGTCAATAGATTATCACTGACTAATTTTGCAATTTGACCATTTGCACCGAGAATTAAGACTTTTTTCATCTTTGTTTCCTTCTTTCTGATTGACAATAAGCTGTACAATTATTAGTATAGACTCTTCAATTTGAGATGCAAAGATTTACACTTGCAGTGAAATAAGAGGTCATATTTTTTTTGAAATATAGGTTTGTTATTGATGGTATAATAACTATATTAAATATTATTTAGAAGGGGAGACGATCGATGAAATTAACAATGAAGGAAATTGCTGATTTAGCAGGAGTCTCAAAAACAACGGTATCTCAAATTTTAAATGATAAGGGCGAGCGTTTTAGTGAGGAAACGCGGCAGCGTGTCTTGAAAATTGTTGAAGATTACCGTTACGCACCTAATTATTTTGCTTCAAATTTAGTGAAAAATAAATCGGGTTTAATCGGCATTATCGTCCCATCTATTAAGGAGCCTTTTGCGTCAACTTTAATTACCAAAATTCAAGCGAACCTTACTGAAGCGGGTTTTCACTTAATGACGATTGAATCATCAGGTGAAGAACGGGAAGAAATCGCATTATTTGAACGCTATTGTCAAATTTCAGTTGAAGCGATTCTTTGTTTTACCGCAACGAAATTTTCAGAAAAGTTTATCGAAAAAAGTTGTTATCACGGTATTCCAATCGTTTTTGTTGATCAAGGAATTAATGAAAGCCAATATGGTCACGTTTATTTAAACGAGTATGATACAGTGCGTAAGGCAATGGATGATTTAATTCAAAAAAAACATCAGACCATTGGCCTAATAAAAGAAAATCAAGAGAGCTATACTTTTCCGAATCGTACAAAGGCATATTTTGATGCGCTGAATGAAAATCATCTGGTCGTTGATCCGAGTATTATTGTTGAAACTGACTTTTCGATTGACGCAGGTTATCATGCTGCGAAACAAATTGCTCAAAATCCAAATGTCTCAGCTATTTTTTGTTGTGATGATACGTTAGCATTGGGAGGTTATCAAGGTATTTATGATTTAGGTTTGAAAGTAAATGAGGATATTGAAATTATTGGTTTTGATGGTATTGAAATGTTACAGCATGTGCGTCCACAAATTAGAACATTGCAAACCCCTTTTACTGAATTTGCTAATGTGTTATCAGAGAAGATTCTTCAAGCCATTAATTCTCCAAATCAAAAACAAGAGGATTGTTATTTGAAAATGATTTTTTAAGAAAGTTAATTCAATAGCTCATAATAAAGAAATTGACGATAAAGAAAGGTTTAGGATAAAGACTTTTATCTTAATTTCAAATGATTACTTATTTTTTTAATGTTATTTTCGATGCTATTTTCTGAGGTGAAAAATAAAATAATTGCTATAACATTAAAAATGATAGGGATTAATAAAAGGTTAGATTTAAAGAACATTTTATCATTGATTTCACCATTTAGTATTCCAGAATTAATCAGAATGGAGTAACAGGTATTTAAAATTTGGAGAGCAAAAATTAAGATTAAACCAATAGAAAAACTTAACAAGGAAACGAATTTTCGAAGCATGGCAATCAACGCCTTAGTGGATTTTATCTTTTTTTAAATTATTCTCAATCAACTTCATTCTGTCATTTTTAATTATATTTTTTAAAAGGAGTAGGATATTATGAATTTAGTCAATTGTAAGATGAACGATCAAAATCAATTAACATCAATTTTAACAAAGTCATTCAATTATGACACGGCCCTTTATTTTGGTGACAATGTTCAGGATGGTCCTCCTGGTTATAATGATGGATTGTTAGCCAAAAAAATCTTATCAAACCCATCATTTACATCTTTCTTTATTTTTGATAATCAAAATCTAATTGGCTTCATTTCCTATTGTTTGGAAGTACGTGAGCTTCATTACTTTTGTCTTTTACCTGAATTTATTGGGCAAGGTTATGGTACAAATATTTGGCAGATGATTGAAGAAAAACATGGTAAGGAGGGATGGCGTGTAGAAACGCCATCTTATTCAATTGGTAATCATTATTTCTACCGAAAACTTGGATTTGAAAAAATTGGTGAACATTATTATTCTGAAACTGCTGTGTCGTTTGTTTTTGAGAAATAGTGTAGAAATGATAGTTAGAGGTACAGATCAAATTGCGTTGCACTGAAGATAGATGAGGTGCTGTGAGCTGGGCGATGCTTTCTGATATTTTTTTGCGATTATCTTTTTTTGGCTTTGAGCATTTAGGGGGAGCATCGTTAGATATAAAAGTTTTGTTTTTTTATGAAAAGTTAATCGTTTTGACACACTGCTTATATCAAAATCTAAATAAGTAATTATTTTAGTGTCGGAAAAGACTTGACATTAAGCAATGTTGGTTTGAAAAATTAAAGTAATACATATTATTTTTATCAAGTTTTTACTGCAACCGATGGTGTACCCAAATGAGTCGCTAGAGTTATTTTTTTTCGGTAATTAGATGACTACTTTTTAGGTCGTCCATCTTTCATTGGATAGCAGCAACCCTGTGGTGATTGCTTAAACCTAAAATAATATTTATTTGTATTATGGTTATTAACTAAATAATGATGTGCCAGCTTAATACTAGTCACAATAGAAACATTGTTGAAAATAACCAAGTTGAAAGTTGATTTAATTGAGAGACTAAGAGGGTATTCCTCTAATCAATTCACATTTTTTTTATTTACCGGTGTCTTAATCGTATTTTTGATCACAGGAGCTAAAAGTGAAATTATCGGATACAGGATAAATATGCAGGTATGATGAAAAGGTGACTTTTTAAAAAATAAGACGGATTCATAATGTTACTTTCTCTCAATAGCCCTGCGGTTTCTTCTAACACTAAAAATAGGAAAATCGTGACTAAACCAATTGACATAGTTGAATTTCTGAAAAATTGCCAATTTTCAAGAAAAAAAGGCGTAAAATGAGAATGAAAGTAGGAGGCGACGATATGGAGATCATCTATGAGAGAGATAGTGTTGCAAAGAAATTAATTGCAAAAGAGGTACTAGCGGATCTTCCTGAATGGTTTGGTTTACCGGAGTCGACAGACGAATATGTATCAAAGTGCATGAACTATCCTTTATGGGTCGCAAAAGACGGAAAGAATATCATGGGATTTATTAGCTTAAAAGAAACAAGTCACTATACTGGTGAAATTTATTGTATGGGAGTAAAAAAAGCGTATCAACGAATTGGTGTTGGAAGTGAATTAATTAGAAAGTTAACAACTTATTGTTTGGGTAAGTATAAGTTACTTCAAGTTAAAACAGTTGCAGAAGGACGATATTGTGCTTACGATCAAACCATTTCTTTTTACAAGTCACTTGGATTTTTTGAGTTAGAAGTGTTTCNNCAAAAATTGGTTTAAAAAACTAAGACCTTCATTTCACCATATCATAGGTGGAGATGCGGGTCTTAGTTTTTTTGCGGTCTATTTTAATATACTGTTCTTTAGAGTAATCAAGCGTTATGTTGTATTTATTAAGACTGTTGGTATAAATAGTCAAAAATTAATTTTAGGTTTTCAATTGCGCGATCTTCAAAAAATGCTTGATTTCTGCCAAAGGTTTCTCGTGCCTCGAAACTTAGTAAATCAAGTCTATTTCCAGGCTTAATTGCACCACTCATTGTACCAACTGCTGTTGCTTTATGGGGAATGAAAACTTCAACATTAATCTGTTCGCCTTTGTTTGAGAGTGTGTAAAGATACTTTAATCCCTCATACTTGATAGAAAACTGTTTTAGACCTGTTTTTTTATCCACAATATAATTCATATCATAATCTTGATTGTCATGAATGATTTGTTTTGTCTTTACTGTTTTTGTTTTATTGACTTGAAAAAAAGTAGTGATTAGATCATTTTCAGGGTTATACATTTTTTTAAAGTCTTTTACATTTNNTGTTTTTTATTTAATTTTATCTTCATCTTATTCAGCTCCTTTAAATGATACGTATACATATCCATCAAAGTGACTGCCTAAATATAGACAGTGGACTTTGTCGCATATTTAAGGGGATATATCAAGTTTATCAAAGGGTGGTGAAAGTACAAAATTTATTGCTTAAAAATTATTAAAGTCAGAAAAAATCCGTCTCAAAAATGATAAGCTTCGTGCAGAGGGAAAAGATCCGTTGAAAGGCTCTCACCCAATGGTTAATACAGGAATGGTTGGCATGAATAAAGCTAATATTGGCATTAAAGATAATGCGAGTAATAATTTAATGGCCAACAATCAAGTTGATCCTAACACTAAAAATATTCATAAGAACGATAACAGCTAGTAAAAAGGAAAGTGATTCTGTAGTCACCTTCTTTTTTTCTATTCTTGTTTTATCGATGATAGATCCACATTATGTTTTCTAAGAACTAAATCAGCTGGAATCTCAATGCTTTGTTTAAGGTATACTTTAAATTGCTTGTATTGAATAGGTTCTTTTGATTGCTTTTCAACTGTGTATGTATTTGTGATAATTGATTTGTCAGAGGGTGTATTGAAATAACTATGTTCTTCAACGGTTTCTAGTTTAATGGAGTAGGTATCTTTATCAAAAAAGATATCAATATTGGAATTCGAATCATTAAACTTATCTGTTTCATCATACTGTTGATTGACATACTTATAGTTTGCTTTAGCAACTTGTTTGGCTTCACTTTTGATGGTTTGATCTAAAGAAAATTGTTTAAAGAAAATAATGGCGAATACTAGACAGGCACTAATAGAAATGATTAGTAAACTGAAAAACATAATTTTCTTAGATGATTTTTTCATGAGTTATAACACTCAAATATGTGAGATTAAATGTCATTTTATTGTTCTGGAAACGCTTTAATTAAGACGTATTCTTCATCTGATATTCGTACATTATAAAAATGAAGTCACAAAAAATATGAAAATTGAAAGGCTAATCAATATTTTAGTACCTTTATTATCGCAAAATAGTATTCTGACTAAGGAAATAGCTGAAGTTTATCAGGTAAGCGTTCGTACGATTTATCGTGATATTAAAACACTAGGTCTTGCAGGCTTTCCTATCTATTCAAAAGAAAGGAAATGATGGTGGCTTCTATCTAATGGAAGACTATAAATTAGACACGCTATTTTTTTAAGAATCCGAAAAAGAGTTGATTTTAGAGTTAACGCGAGGACTAAGTGAAACTTATCTGCTTCCTAAAGTTGCAGAACTAAATCAAAAAATGAATTATTTTAAACAAGATGTGACAAAAAAATCCCCTTATTTTTTTGACTTTAGTTTATGGAAAGCCCAGCAGGCTGCATTGAAAAGTATTGAGACGGGTCAAGTTATCTCTATAACATACACGTCATATGATAATAAACAAACGATGAGGAAAATTGAACCAATCAACTTGGTTTTTAAAGCACAAGTTTGGTATCTTTATGCGTATTGTAGGATACGGAAAGATAATCGTTTATTTCGGATTAATCGAATCAGAAATATTCAATTTTTAGATACTTATTTTAAACAAGATAAGCATCAAGCCATTGATCAAGATTTTTTAGCACGATTTTTTAAAGATACTTCTTCTAATGGTATAAGATAAGAAATTACTTTATCT
>NZ_SDGV01000027.1:7058-8371 GCF_004795745.1 Vagococcus silagei
TAGTGAAGGTGTGAAAATGAAAAATAGTCTTTTCAGTGTAAAAAAATAGGAAGAAGATTTTGAGATTGAAGAAAAAAGTGCTCATGCAAAAGCAACATACATGATTGTAGGAGAGCTAAACGGTGTCATCAAAGCAAATTATAGTATTCTTTATTTTAAATATTGCCCTAACGATGTACATGCTTCAAGTAGTTGGTTTGAAGGGTTCTCTGTATTTACTGGTACATGGGAAGTCGGTCAGGAAGTTTTGTTCTTCGCGATTGTGGTCAGTTTTTGAATAATCAGTACACCGCAAGTGTTGAAATTATTGAAGGAACTGGAACGGTGATTTTCAATTAGTTAGGGGAAGTGGCACTTATTTCCCAACAGAAAATGGCATGTTACTAGAAATGACGGAGGAAAAATAAAATGAAATATGAATGGCGAAAACAAGAAAAATTAACATATTTTCCTAAGGAGGTTGAAATACTAAATATTCCTGAACGACATTTTATTGTGTTAGAAGGCCAAGGTAATCCTAATTCTCAGAAGATTGAGGCGTTATTTACAGTAGCGTATACAATCCGAATGCAAATGAAAAATGGGGGTGGTGGAGCGCCATTTGAATATACGGTTTATCCACTAGAAGGTGTATGGACGACTTCGGATGGTTCAAAGGATGACAATTTGAATAAAGATGCTTTGGTATTCAAGATAATGATCCGTCAACCAGATAATGTACCGGCCAGCTTGATTTATGAAGCTATTGCATCAGCAGCTCAAAAAAAGTTGGGAATCCTTACATAAAATTGATTACATTTGAAACGTATGAAGAAGGGATGGTTATTCAAGCTATTCATACTGGTAGTTTTGATACTGAAATGAATCCTTTTAAAAAAATGGATGACTTATTAATCAGTACTGATTTTCAACGAGATTGGACAATGGAAAAGTATGCGCATCGCGAAATCTATCTCTCGGATTTTAGACGTGTCACAGAGGATAAAAGAAAAACTTTGTTACGTTATAAACTAAAATCTTAGGCAAAAAATTGAATCCTTTTCATTTTTTTTATATAATGTAAGTAAGAAAAGGGGGCGTTAATCATGAAAGAAAAAGTTAGAAAAAGTATGTTGTCCGTCTCATTAGCAGTTATGATAGGAACTGGGATTTATCTTTTAGGCCTTTTTATACAAGTTATTTTCCAAAGTAATACGAGTCTATCTGTCTTGCTTTTCATGATGCCTTTAAATTATTTGATTGTTTTTGTGACTGCTTTGTATAATTTTTTTGTTTGGTATAAAAAAGATTAGTAATTGAGCAAATTTCATAAT
>NZ_SDGV01000028.1 GCF_004795745.1 Vagococcus silagei
ACAAAAGCTTGGGAAAAACTATACGCGAAACGAAGTGCAGTTGAAAGAGTGAATGGTTATCTAAAAGAACATATGAAATTAAATGATACGACACACTATCGATCAGAAATTGTTCAAGTGGAACTATTACTGATTCAACTTGCTTATAATTTAAAGAATTTTGCAGCACAACGATTATCACAAGTGAAATATAGAAAAGAACTAGTCGCTTAACTTCAAAAAACAAGAATATTGAAATTGGTCGAGTGTTTACTTTTCTAAAAAGTGAATTATGAAATTAGCTCAGTTGTATATCTTTTATGCTTCGGGTAAATCTTGAGAGGTCAAAATAACGGGACCATCTTTTGTAATTGCTAATGTATGTTCAAATTGACAACAAATGCCGCCATCACGTGTACGTGCAGTCCAACCATTGTCATCCATCTTCATTTTCCATGTACCTGTTGTGACCATCGGTTCGATTGTAATGACCATACCTTCTTTAAGACGTAAGCCTTTACCCGCTTCACCATAATGTGGAATCGCTGGGGCTTCGTGAATAGTAGGTCCTATGCCGTGTCCGATAAAGTCGCGTACTACACCAAAGTTTTCTGCCTCAACATAAGTTTGAATCGCATGACCGATGTCACCAATACGGTTGCCGACAACCGCTTGTTCAATACCTAAGTACATCGCTTTTTCAGTCACCGCCATTAAGCGATCCAATTCTTCAGTTGATTCGCCCACAATGTATGACCAACATGAATCTGACATTGCACCGTTTAAATCGATACACATATCAACACTGATCAAATCGCCAGATTTAAGCTTTTCTTTACGAGGAAATCCATGACAGATTTCATCATTAATACTACAACACGTCGCGTATTTATAGCCTTCAAAACCGATTTGCGCAGGAATACCGCCATTATCTTCAATCATTTTTTTAACAAAAAGTTCGATGTCCCAGCTTGTAATACCAGGTTTAATAAAAGTACGTAGCGCACGATGCACACTTGCAAGTAACTCGCCACTTTTATCCATCATTTCTATTTCTCTAGGTGATTTTAATGTAATCATTGTCTTCTCTCCTTCTATCTAGATAGCACTTATATTCTAGCATAAAGATTTCTCATCTCCAACAACCATCTTTCAATTTGAATTGTTTGAAAAAAATAGCGTGTCTGCTATAATTTCAATAGATTTAATTCAGAAAGGACTTAAAAAATGACCCTCGCAAAGATTGTTTATGCCAGTTTAACCGGCAATACAGAAGAAATTGCAGACGTTGTTGCTGAAGCTTTAGAAGAGCAAGACATCACTGTTGAAATAAATGAATGTACCCAAGTAGACGCCATGGATTTTGAAGAGGCTGATATCTGTATCGTCGCAACTTATACCTACGATGACGGTAACCTGCCAGACGAAATTATGGATTTTTATGACGAACTCCTAGAATTAGACCTCACCGGAAAAACATACGGTGTCGTCGGCTCGGGAGATAGCTTTTACGACCTATACTGCATCGCTGTCGACAAATTCGACGAAGCCTTCGCCAAAATAGGCGCCACAAAAGGAGCAGAAAACGTAAAAATCGAACTAGCCTGCGAAGAAGATGACATAGTAAAATTAGAAGAATTTGCAAAAAAAGTGGTGGAAAAGGCGCTTTGAGATGAACAATAAGAAAAGCGTATGATAATGGCGTTTTTTGCCATAATCAGACGATTGGCTTATTGCTGAGTCCCTGCCTTCGGAACCCGGATTACACAAGGTGGTGGAGAAGGCGATTAGTGATGAACAATAAGAAAAGCGTATGATAATGGCGTTTTTTGCGATAATCAGACGATTGGCTTATTGCTGAGTCCCTGCCTTCGGAACCCGGATTACACAAGGTGGTGAAGAAAGCGATTAGGAGTGAACAGTAAGATAAGCAGTAAGATAAGCATACGAAACTGACGGTTTATGTCAGATTCGGATGATTAGCTTAATGCCGAACGCCTGCCTTCAGAACCCAAATTATCTAAAGTGGTGGAAAATGCACTTAGGAGTGAGCACTTTAAACTACACACGAACGTAATCCACGTCTTCAAAACTACATTTTCACAAACCTTAAAAACAAATAAAAAAATAAGGGCTCGCTAAAAAACAGCAAGACCTTATTTTTTTGTTGTTTTTAATTTTTCTAAACGATCGGCGGCATTGTTACCGATAACTTAATGTCAGAATTCATTGAGAATTCTACACTATTAGAAACTAAAGTTGCAATCTCTGTTTGCGTCGGTTGAATTCGATCTGCTGAAACTAAAGAGGCTAATCCTGTAGCAACGATCCAAAAATTCACTAATAATGATTCTTTTTTAGTGTCAGAGAGTGATTTGTATTTATCATCCGTTTTCATTTTGTCGCTAATTAATTGATGTAAGAATTGTGTCAAGTTTTCCCCACCATCGAAATCTTCGACGAACAACGCACGATATAACATTTTTTGTTCTCTTGCAAAATCAACATAGTTCAGACATAAATCAACAAGTGCATCCCCCGTGACAACTTTTGAAAAAATGTCTTTTTCTAAATCTGATTCTACCTCTCTAAAAAAGGCATTACGTAAATCTTCCATATTTTTAAATTCTAAATAAATTGGTTGAGTAGAACTACGCATTTTGCTAGCGATATTACGAGCCGTGAATCCTGAGAATCCTTCAGTAGCCACCACTTGATAAGTTGCGTCTAGAATATGCTCTCTTGTAATTGTTTTCTTTCTAGCCATTTTTGTTTCCCCCCATAATATTTTATAGTAAATACTGGTTACCCTCTTACTATGTACACATTGTAACATTAAACTGTTTTTTAACAAAGCGATTCCCATTCATTTTTAGATTAAATTTGTCTTTTTAAAAAAAATTTAATGTTATAATAAAATTGAAATACATTTGTTAGAATTGATACATAACTGTTAGTATGATATGATGTTTTCATTAAAAAATTTTGAAAGGACCGTTTTTTTATGACATTATCAAATTTTGAAAAATTATTAAAAACATATGCAAAGTTAATCACTAAAGTAGGGGTTAATGTACAAAAATCTCATGTAGTTGTATTACAAGCACAAGTTGAACAAGCCCCATTGGCTCGTTTAATTGTTGAAGAAGCTTATGCTTTAGGTGCCAAACAAGTTATTGTTCAATGGACAGATGATGCTGTGACTCGTCAAATGTTTATCAATGCTGATGAGGAAGTACTAACAAACGTTCCGCAATATAAAATTGACGAAGTTGTTGATTGGGTTGATCAAGGTGCTAGTCGTATTGCGCTAGTATCTAGTAATCCTGATGCTTTTTCTGGTGTCGATAGTCATCGTATTTCAGAATTCCAAAATGCGTCTGGTAAAGCTATGATGCCATTACGTCAAGCAACACAAGCTAATAAAGTGAGCTGGTTAGTTGTCGCTGCTGCTGGTGAAGCTTGGTCAGCAAAAGTCTTTCCTAACTTAGATACTAAAGAAGAACAAGTTGACGCTCTTTGGGATGCCATTTTTAATGCAACTCGTATGTACGACGAAGATCCAATTAATGCTTGGTATGCTCATGCTGATTTATTACAATCAAAAGCAAATGAATTGAACGCTGAACAATATGATGCCTTACACTATACAGCTCCAGGTACTGATTTAACCATCGGCTTACCTAAAAATCACCTTTGGGAAGGTGCTGGTAGTAAGAATGCTCGCGGCGAATCATTTATCGCTAATATGCCAACTGAAGAAGTCTTTACAGCGCCAGATTCTCGCCGCGTTGACGGGGTTGTTTCAAGCACTAAACCTTTAAGTTATGCTGGAAACACAATTGAAGGTATGAAATTTACTTTCAAAGATGGTAAAGTAATTGACGTTTCAGCTGAAAAAGGTGAAGAAGTTCTTAAAAAGTTACTTGATACTGATGAAGGTGCAAAACATTTAGGTGAAGTGGCTTTAGTTCCAGATAGCTCGCCTATTTCTCAATCAGGTATTGTTTTCTTCAATACTTTATTTGACGAAAATGCTTCAAATCACCTTGCACTAGGCTCTGCTTATGCCTTTAATTTACAAGGCGGAACTGAAATGACTGAAGAAGAGTTAGCTGAAGCTGGCTTAAATCGTAGTCAAACACACGTTGACTTTATGATTGGTTCTAACAAAATGTCAGTCGAAGGTATTAAGAAAGATGGCTCTCGCAAGCAAATCTTCAAAGATGGCGAATGGGTTTAATTCAATAATTTAATTAATAGTCACACTAAACAAAAGGCCAATCCGGCATTTTGTTTAAGCGTGACTATTTTTTTAATATGATTATTACCGAATTCATTTTACTTGTAGCCTATACGTAAAAAAATACTGTGTAGTTGATATTTTATCAGCTTCACAGTATTTTTATTTGGTTGATGTGGTAGACGAGATTTTTCCAGTTGAGCTTCGGCATTAAGTCAGACCTGATATTTTGGTAAAAAGCGCCAAATTATCAGGTCTGGCTAACGCTCAGCTCAAAACGCTGGAAAAATCACCTTTGTTTACGTCCCAGACAGGAATCGAACCTGCGGCGTTTCGCTTAGGAGGCGAACCCTCTATCCTACTGAGGTACTGGGACAGGTTTGGCTGATTATTATCAGCCAATATTCAAATATTTAAGTTTTCACACTAAATTTCAACTCTCCTATTTTCTCACTTCTTGAATAGAATGTCCACCAATAAAAACTATTGTTTCCATTTTGCGCCTTTGTTTTTTTGCTTTTTCGTACGATTTTTTTTCTTTTTAGGCTTTGTTGAATCATTCATTATTTTATTGGTAGTATTTGCTTTATTTATTTGTGGTTCTTTCGTTTTTTTCTTTTTAGGCGCTAATTCATTTTCTGTTTTTTCACCTACTGGACGATTGGCTAATATTTCACCAAAAGCTGCAAATTGTTCGATTAAATTGCGATCAAGTTCGCGTGTAATCTGACGTAGATTTCTTAGCTCTCGCTCATTAACTAAACTAATCACAGCTCCATTTTTACCCATTCGACCAACACGACCTGAACGATGAACATAATCATCAGTCATTAATGGCACATCATATTGCACCACATAATATAAATCGTTAAAATCAAGTCCTCTTGCGCCAATATCTGTCGTTAATAGTAACGGCACTTTACCTGAATCGAACATGCTCATACTATGTTTACGTTCCGTCTGCGATTGATCACTTGCTAACGTTAAATGAGGTACTTCTAAAAATTCTAAACGCTCAGAAACGGCACCTAATTCACTGACGGAGTTGAAAAAGACTAAAGCTTTAAAGCCTTCCGTATGTGCCAATCGACGCAAAACATCACTTCGTTTACGTGAAGGGGTTAAAATGTATTGATGTGAAATTTCACCTTTTGTGTCATCTTCTTTAGTCACATCGACAATTGTCACCTCATTACGGAAAATATCGTCTAATTTATCTTCGACGCTACGTCCTGTTGCTGAAATTCCAATAATCGGTGTTTCTTTTTGGACACTTTTAATAATCCCTTTTGCTGCCGTAAATTCTGTATCGGCAACTAAATCGTCAATTTCATCCAAAACGAGAGCTTTTAAAAGATGTACTTTTAGTTTACGTGCTTTAATTAATTCTAGAAGACGACCCGGAGTACCGACAACGACTTCCGGACGTTTCTTCAAGCCTTCTAATTGACGTCGCACATTGGCCCCACCAATGATTGTTTGAACTTTCAAGTCTAAAGCTGGTGCCCACTCGCGTGCAACGCTAGCGACTTGCGATGCTAATTCCTGAGAAGGTAATACAACTAAAAGTTGTGTGCCCTCTCCTTGTTCAAGTTGCATTAATAATGGCAACAGATAAGCTAATGTTTTACCTGATCCTGTTGGTGAAACACCTAGAACCGATTCTTTTTTTTGTAATTGTGTAAATAATTGCTCTTGAATGAGACTCGGTTTTGAAAAACCTTGTTTCTCCCATTCATTTTGCCAGATTTCTGGTAATTGTTTTATCATAGTTTTCTTCCTAACTTTTATTGATCCGCATCAAACACAATTTGGCTTTTTTCACGTAATTCAAACATAATATCATGCACGTCAATTGCCAAACGAATCCATTCTTGATAATTTTTTTGCTCTTCAACACCGAATGGATTTTGAATCACATTACTAAAAGCTAAAGCTTCAGCAATCATCGGGTTAACATCACTTTTAACAGCATGTTCTGTTGCTGTGACTTGATCTTTGCCACGTGTTTTTAAGGTAATTTCTTCAATTGAATTAACAGCGTCTAATGTTAACGTCCCATCACTCAAGTAAATTTCTGACGGTAAGTAACAATCCGCATTTTTTCCAGTTTGAAGTGTAATATCAAATGTATCATAACGGAAAATCATGGTACCAATGCCATCCACACCAGTTGGTAGTTTTTGATCAAAATAAAAAACTTCTTTTGGCGTCCCAAACCAACTCACTGCAGCATAAATCAGATAGACACCTAAATCCATCAATGCCCCACCAGAATATTTTGGTGAAAAAATATTTGGTTCTTCACCACGCAAAACAGCATCATAACGAGATGAATACTTCATAAAATTAAGTTGCGCACCTAAAACATCTTCACGTTTTTTTAGCATATCCTTCACAATATTGAAATTCACTTCATGAATATGACGAGCTGCTTCAAACACAAAAACTTCTTTTTCTTCAGCAAAATCTACGAGTTCACGTAATTCGCTTGGAGTTGAAACAATTGGTTTTTCAACGATAACATGTTTACCAGCTTGAATAGCTTCTTGCGCTTGATCAAAATGAAGACTGTTTGGAGAAGCAATATAAATAACATCCAGTTGTGGCGAGCGAATAAACTCAGAAAAGTTTTCCGTAATCACCATGTCTGTAACATCTTGATATTTCTCTGCAAATTTTTTCGCCTTTTTTTCCGAACGTGAGTAGACTCCCTTTAATTGGTAAGCTTCGCTTTCTAGAGCCGCTTCTACAAACTGATGTGTAATCCAATTTGTGCCAATAATTCCTAAATTTAACACTTCAAAGCACAACCTTTCTTGTGTCCTATCGATTTTAAAAGAAGGAATATTTTGATTCCCCCTTGTCCCTTAGTATAGCAAAAATAAAGGTAAAATTCTTCTATCAATCCTTTCATTTGAAAAAGTTTTTTAGTCATATCTCACAAAAATCGAAATGTTTCCTTTTTAAATTACACATTATTTGGAAGCGTTCTCGCGATTAAAGATTCTATACATCCCCTTTTAATTATGATAGAATGTATTAAATGTTAGGATATGGAAGTGTCCTCAGCGAGACGGTGAAACAATCGAATGACTTTAACAAGAAGCGAACGATTTTGGTAGAAAAAATCAATTTTCTTCGTGTTATAAACGGTGTCTAAACAAGTCGTTTACACACTACTATTTGTTATGTTTAATTTCATTTCTTACAACAACTATTAATTAATTAGAGATAAAGGAGCATATATATTATGATTTTTAAAGTATTTTATCAAGAAAACAAAAAATTTAGCCCACAGAGAGAAAAAACTAAATCACTTTACATTGAAGGTGACGATTCTATCTCAGTTAGACGTTTATTAGCAAAAGAAACTGAATATAACGTTGAACTGATCACCCCGTTAGAAGGCAATCACTTAGAATATGAAAAAGAAAATGCGGACTTCAAATTAGTGGAGTTTAACTAGCTATGAAAGTTCAAATAAAAAATAATGAGACAGGCGTCTTTGGCATCGGCGGTATGGGTGAGATAGGTAAAAACATGTACGGCGTCCAGTTTCAAGATGAGATCATTATCATCGACTCAGGAATTAAATTTCCTGAGGATGATTTATTAGGAATTGATTATGTCATCCCTGATTATTCATACATCGAAAAAAATATTTCTAAAGTCAAAGCATTAGTCATTACGCATGGTCATGAGGACCACATCGGTGGGATTCCGTTCCTATTGAAGCGTTGTAATATACCGATTTATGCTGGGCCTTTAGCAATGGCTTTAATTCGAAACAAACTTGACGAACATGGTTTACTTCGCGATGCTGAATTACATGAAGTAAATGAAGATTCGGTCATTAAATTTAGAAAAACAACGATTAGTTTCTACCGTACGACACATAGTATTCCTGAAGCAAATGGTGTCATTGTAAAAACACCATCAGGAAATATTGTCTACTCTGGTGACTTTAAGTTTGACTTTACACCAGTTGGCGAACCCGCTAACTTACACAAAATGGCACGACTTGGTGAAGAAGGCGTTCTTTGTCTCCTTTCTGATAGTACCAACGCTGAAATTCCTGATTTTACAAAATCAGAAAAAGTGATTGGTGAGTCCATTTTAAGAATTATTGAAAAAGTTGAAGGTCGTGTCATTTTCGCGACATTCGCTTCAAATATTTTCCGTCTCCAACAAACTGTGCAAGCGGCAATCAAAACGAATCGTAAAGTTGCTGTCTTTGGACGTAGTATGGAAAATGCAATGGTTAATGGTCGTAACTTAGGTTACATCACAGCCCCTGATGATACTTTCATCGATAGCCGTGAAATCAACCAATATCCTGCAGAAGAAGTGATGATTTTATGTACAGGGTCTCAAGGTGAGCCAATGGCCGCTTTAAGTCGAATCGCAAACGGGACACACCGTCAAATTTCGATTCAACCTGACGATACTGTTATCTTCTCTAGTTCACCAATTCCAGGTAATACAACAAGTGTTAACCGCTTGATCAACTTACTTTCAGAAGCTGGTGCTAACGTTATTCACGGGAAAGTTAACAATATTCATACTTCTGGTCACGGTGGCCAACAAGAACAAAAACTATTATTACGCTTATTAAAACCACAATTCTTTATTCCAGTTCATGGGGAATACCGAATGTTAAATGTCCATGCAAAATCGGCACAATCAACTGGTGTTCCAAAAGAAAATTGTTTTATCCTAAATAATGGTGATGTTTTAGCTTTATCAAAAGATTCAGCGCGTCGTGCGGGACACTTCCATGCGGATGATGTTTACGTTGACGGAAATGGCATCGGGGACATCGGAAACGTGGTCCTTAAAGACCGTCGCATTCTTTCTGAAGATGGTATCGTCTTAGCAGTTGCGACTGTTAACTACAAAACACAACAAATCGTTGCTGGACCTGATATTTTATCACGTGGTTTTATCTACATGCGTGAGTCTGGTGACTTAATCCAAGAAACACAACGACTGCTTTTCAATGCAATTCGCAAGGGATTAAAAAATCCAAACTGTGATGAAGCAATGTTGAATGACATTATCGTCAGTACTGTTCAACCTTTCTTAATTGAAAAAACAGAACGACATCCTATGATTTTACCAATGATCTTGGACGTTTAGCATAAATAAAAAAGCCATGAAAAACGGTGTCCTTTTTCATGGCCTTTTTATTGTCCTTAATCTATTTTTAAGCAAATGTATTTGGTAAGATACACTGTATCAGAAATAACAATGTATTAATCATTTTTTGAAAATCTATATTTCTTCCGATTTATTGACATAACTTCATTGTAAAAATAAGCTTTTCCTTTTTAATTAAAAGGGGGGAATGTGTCAGGAAGACATTATGATGAAACAATTTAAAAACTTGGAAAGTAAAATTATCAAATAATTTTCTCACCCTCCAAGTTTTTTTATGTTTCAAAAATTAAGCTTTCAAATGTAGCAAAAGAATCCGGTTTAGCATTTATACCATATGATACTTTCCCAGTACCGTCAGTATACTTTACAACAATCTCCCACATCGTACCATCCATAATTTCTTTATTTTCATATTTTTCTTCCCAATTATTAAAGTTCGTTTTAAATAATTTTTCTTTGAATCCTTTATCAATTTTAACAGTTTTTAAATCTTCTGCTGCAATACCTGACACATTTTCAACGGCTATATTTTCTTTTGTTTTCTCTTTCTTAAAAACTATTTTTTCATTTGTTTTAAAATTTATATCTACACCTTGCAAGACTCCTGTCTCATTACTAACGCGATATTGAATACTTTCAATATCATCCACTTGTTTATTACTCGAATCAGTTGTTTTTTTTGCGGGTTTTGTTAAATTGGACAGTGATTTTTTTTCTGATGTGTCTTTCTTTTTAACAGTAGATTCGACCTCCGGTTGATTGGTTTTTTTTGTTGATTCTTTGTCAACTGAACACCCAGAAAACAAAACAAGTACAGCACTGAATAAAACAATAGATTTTACGTATTTCATAGTGAATATCCTCCTTCATCATATTTATGATTTATTGAACACAATATATCATAGTATCTTAAAAACTTATAACCATAGCATAGACATTCACAAACAATTCTTTTTATTTTAAGCCTTTCTTTAAAAGTTACAGTTTCTCATTAGATTTTTTGAACTAATCAAAAAACAATCTAAGAAAGTGTATGGTTAAAAAAATGTTATTCAAGAATAGGGCTGTACACTAAATCGTGTTAATAGATTAAATTCTACCCATACGATTTTTTATTTTGGCATAGAGCAAAAAAAAACACTAACTATCTTTAGATAGTTAGTGTTGAAAGTTTACGTGTCATTAAGCTTTAGTTACGTTAGCAGCTTGAGGTCCACGGTCAGTTTCTTCGATTTCGAAGTTTACTGCTTGGCCTTCTTCTAAAGTTTTAAATCCGTCACCTTCGATTGCTGAGAAGTGTACGAATACGTCGTTTCCTTCTTCTTGTTGGATAAATCCGAATCCTTTTTCTGCGTTAAACCATTTTACTGTTCCTTGAGCCATGATATTTTCCTCCTCGTGCCATAAAAAGCACATGATAATATTTGTAATTCTTGCTTTCGGTCGATAGAGGTGTCTATCTAGTGTGAAACGACTTCTATAAGATCCAAAATCAAATTACAATTTAATCATAACGCAACTGTTACTTAATTGCAAGTAAATACACGGCAATTTTACATTTGACTACTTTCTTGAAAACTTACGTAACTATCAGAACCAATGACCAAATGATCAAGAACTTCAATCCCAATGAGTTTTCCACAATCAGTTAAACGTTTGGTAAATAGCCGATCATGATCCGATGGTTGTGGATTTCCTGACGGATGATTATGTACAACAATCAATCTTGCAGCAGAAACTTTGACCGCAATTCTAAAAATTTCTCTTGGATGTGCAACTGATTGATTCAGTGTGCCAATGAAGATAGTTTGTTTTTTTATGACTTCATTTTTGGCATTGAGATAGATAACCAACAAGTGTTCTTGCACATAATCCTTCATCTCTAAAATCAATTGCTCGCCTAAAAACGCGCTTGAATAAATTTGACCGTGTTTAATTTGTGAGGCATTTGAGATGCGCTTTCCTAATTCTAAAATCGCTTGAATTTCGATTGCTTTAACACGTCCGATACCAGATATATTCATTAACTCATTTAAACTTGCCATTTTTAAATCATATAAGTTGTCAAAGTGGCTCAACACTTCTTGTGATAAAGTGAGCACATTTTTATTTTTCGAGCCTGTCCTAAGCGCGATTGCAAGTAATTCTTGATTAGTTAAGTAATCCACCCCTTTTTCTTCTAGGCGTTCACGCGGTTGCATTTCAATTGGAAATTCTTTGATATTTTTGACTGACATTCTAAGCCCTCCTTTTTCATTTATAAGATATGGAAAAGAAGAAATAAATTTTAAATAACCTCATTAAACTTTAATCTATAATCGTAAACAAAAACTTGACTTAGACTGTTTACGATTGTAGACTGTATTTAAGCAACAGGTTTAGATATTCTCCTCCCAACACGAGATTTCTACTTCCCCCTGTTGTTTTATTCTCCGGCTTGAAACTAACTACTTCAAGCAAATTGCAAATTCGGAACTATACTTTGTGAGTATCACACCCATTGACTTTCCAATATAGTCACAATTCTTATCTCGCTTAAGTTCCATTGCAATCTAATAAAGAAGACCACAAATCTCTACCCAAGATTTGTGATCTTCTTTATTATTGTTGTGCTTTAATTGCATCTAAAACTTCAAGTAACGAAGGATAGATAGCTATTGTTTTTTCTTTGGCTTCTGCTTCAGGTTGCATTAAATCAGGCACCATCATCACAGGGACACCTGCCGCATGACTCGCACGAATCCCATTTAATGAATCCTCTAACATTAAACCTTCTTCAGGTAAAATACCCAAGCGTTCAATGGCTTTTTCAACAATTTCTGGATGAGGTTTTGCATGTGTCACATCATCAGCAGAGATAACATCTGTGAAAAAGTGTGTCAAATTTCCATTACGCAATAAGTCATCAATTGGTTTACGATTATTACTTGAAACGATCAGACATGGAATATTCTGTTCATTTAAATAAGTGAGTAATTCAACCGCTCCTTTTTTGGCAGGTACGCCAATTTCTGAAAATTCACGTGCAATTGAGGCCCTTGTTTCTTTAAAAAAGCCTTCAATATTTTCAGCTGGTGTATTCGGAAAATCTTCAAAGTAACTATGATAAACTTGTTCTTCACCTTTACCTAATTCGGATAAGTAGTGAGCAGCATCATAACCTTCAAGACCCCACTTTTCAGATAATTCAATATTAGTGCGACAGTAAACTAACTCAGTATCTAACAACAGACCATCCATATCAAATAGGACACCTTTAATTTTCTTCACTAACTGAACCTCCTAGTAATTTAGCACGAACTTGTGAGATGAAGTAAAGCGATCCCGTAATTAAGACCACATCATCACCTGATAATTCATGTAGAACATCAGACAAAGCACTTTCCCAATTGTCATAAGGCTCTAAATCAAGTGCTTCATACTGTTCTTTGGTGAAAGCTTTCGGATAATCAAAAGTTGTCACTCGTAAGTTCAAGTTTGGAACTTCACCCAAGTCTTGTAACATCCCTTTAATATCTTTAGTACTTAATGCAGCAAAAATTGTATGAATTGTTTTGCCTTTAAATTCTGTCAACAAGTTTTCTTTTAAAACACTCATCGCGTGTTCATTGTGAGCACCATCTAAAATGATTAATGGTTCATTAGAAATTTTTTCCATTCGGCCTGGCCAGGATGCCTTTTTCAACCCTGCTTTGATTATTTTACTTTGTACTCTAAGGCCAAGTTTTTCACACAGTAAGATATATGTTTGAATTGCCACGCAGGCATTATCAACTTGATGATGACCGAGTAAACTTGATGAGACACGGTCCATATTTAATTCACGTGACATAAAGTTAAAACTTTCCCCCCATGAATCTAAAGGTTGTAGATACTCACTCATGAAATCAACACCATAACGATAAATGGGACTACCATACTCTTCAGCGAAAGCAGCAAAGACATCGTAAGCTTTATCCTCGACACGTCCAACAACAACTGGCGTTTTAATTTTTATAATACCTGCTTTTTGGAAAGCAATTTCTTCAATTGTGTCCCCAAGAATATCAGTATGATCCATTCCAATAGTTGTAATCGTTGAAACTAGTGGATGGATCACATTCGTACTATCCATTAAACCACCTAAACCAACTTCAACTAAGACAATATCAACACCTTGTTCATAAAAATATTGATACATCATCGCAGTTAGGATTTCAAATTCAACTGTATTCTTCAATTCTTCATCTTGATCCATCGCATCAACAATGGGTTTAACCTTATTGAAAACGTCTACTAAATCTTGATCAGGTATTGGTTGACCATTGATGGCAATACGTTCTGAGAATTGCTCAATATACGGAGACGTAAAAGTTCCAACTGTTAAGCCCGTTTCTTCTAAAAGGCAACGGAGAAAAGTCGTGGTTGACCCTTTTCCATTTGTACCTCCAATATGGACTGTCTTTAATCTGTGTTGCGGATTATCTAATTCATCTAAAATATAACTAATTCTTGTTAATCCAGGGCGAATGCCAAATTTCAAGCGACCATGGATCCATTCCACCGTTTCTTCATAATTCATTGCTGCTCACCTTTGTTTTCTTAATTTATTTTTTTAGACTATTAATACGTTCCGTTACTGCAAGTTGACGCTCTTTATATTCTTTTTCTTTCGCACGTTCACCCGCAACAACTGCTTCTGGTGCACTGTTGACAAAACGTTCATTCGCAAGTTTCTTTTGCACACGCGCAACTTCGTCGTTCCATTTAGCGAGTTCTTTTTCAAGACGGGCAATTTCTTCATCAATGTTGATTAAGCCTTCAAGCGGAAGATAAATTTCAGCTCCAGTAATCACACTTGTCATTGCTGTATCAGGCGCTGTCACATCTGAAGCAATCACTAATTCTTCCGGGTTACAGAAACGTTCGATGTAATTAACATTTGCTTTTAAAAAGTTCTCAACATTTGTATCATTTGTTTTAATTAAAATCGCAATTGGTTTAGAAGGTGCTGTATTGACTTCGGCACGACTATTACGCACTGAACGAATCAATTCTTTTAAGACTTCCATGCCTTTAGCGGATTTTTCATTGGTAAATTCAGGATTCACCACTGGGTAAGCCGCGATGACTAATGACTCACCTTCATGTGGGATTTTTGACCAAATTTCTTCAGTTACAAATGGCATAATTGGATGCAACAAGCGTAAAATTTGATCTAAAACGTGCGTTAACACGCTGCGTGTCATATTTTTTTGTGTTTCATCTTCGCCATATAAGACTTCTTTACTCATCTCAATGTACCAGTCACAGAAATCATCCCAAATGAAGTTATATAAGTGACGACCAGCTTCACCAAATTCAAAACGTTCAAAGAAAGTTGTAACTTTTTCAATTGTTTCATTTAAGCGAGTTAAAATCCATTCGTCAGCAACTGTTTTCTGACCTTCCAATTGAATATCATCATATGTGAAACCTTCAATATTCATTAAAACAAAACGAGATGCGTTCCAGATTTTATTGATAAAGTTCCAAGATGCATCCATTTTTTCATAACTAAAACGCATATCTTGACCTGGTGTTGAACCATTTGATAAGAACCAACGTAAAGCATCCGCACCGTATTTTTCAATAACGTCCATTGGATCAATTCCGTTGCCAAGTGATTTACTCATCTTACGACCGTCCTCAGCACGAATTAAACCGTGAATTAAGACATTTTCAAAGGGTTTTTGACCCGTAAATTCTAAACTTTGGAAAATCATACGACTTACCCAGAAGAAGATAATATCATAACCCGTCACTAAAGTACTTACTGGGAAATAACGTTGGAAGTCTGGATCTGCTTCGTTTGGCCAACCCATTGTTGAGAAAGGCCACAAAGCAGAACTAAACCAAGTATCTAACACATCTTCATCTTGAATCCAGTTTTCAATATCAGTTGGTTCAGTTTCCCCAACATACATTTCACCAGTTTCTTTGTGATACCAAGCTGGAATTTGATGTCCCCACCATAATTGACGTGAAATAACCCAGTCATGGACATTTTCCATCCAAGTTAAGAATGTTTGATTAAAGCGTGGTGGATAAAAGTCCACAGCATTATCTGTATCTTGATTTTCCATTGCTTTTTGTGCAAGAGGTTTCATGCGCACAAACCATTGTGTTGATAAACGAGGTTCAACAACAACACCCGTCCGTTCAGAATGCCCCACACTATGAACCATTTTCTCGATTTCTTTTAAAAGACCTAACGCTTCTAAGTCTTTGACGATTTGCTTACGTGCTTCAAAACGGTCCATACCAGCATATTTACCTGCTAGATCATTCATTGATGCATCATCATTCATCACATTAATACGAGGAAGATCATGACGATTACCCACCTCAAAGTCATTTGGATCATGTGCTGGTGTGATTTTAACAACTCCAGTTCCAAAATCCATTTCAACATATTCATCCGCAATAATCGGAATTTCTTTGTTAACTAAAGGTAAGATAACTGTTTTACCAATATAAGCTTGGTAACGTTCGTCGTCAGGATGGACTGCAATCGCAGTATCCCCTAACATTGTTTCCGGACGAGTTGTCGCGATTTCTAATTTACCACTACCATCCGCTAATGGATAATACATGTGATAAAAAGCACCTTCAACATCTTCATGAAGAACTTCAATATCAGAAAGAGCTGTTTTCGCTTTTGGATCCCAGTTGATAATGTATTCACCGCGGTAAATTAAATCTTTTTTATATAATTCAACGAAGACTTTTTTAACCGCATCAGATAAACCATCATCTAATGTGAAACGTTCGCGTGAGTAATCGACAGAAATTCCGATTTTACCCCATTGTTCACGAATGTGTTGTGCGTATTCTTCTTTCCAAACTTTTGTTTCTTCAATGAATTTTTCACGGCCAAGATCATAACGTGTTAAGCCTTCATTTCTAAGTTTTTCTTCAACTTTCGCTTGCGTTGCAATCCCCGCATGGTCCATACCTGGTACCCATAACGTGTCAAAACCTTGCATTCTCTTTTGGCGGATAATCATGTCTTGTAAAGTTGTGTCCCAAGCATGTCCCAAGTGAAGTTTACCAGTTACATTTGGTGGTGGGATAACGATTGAATAGGCAGGTGCACTCTTGTCACCATTTGGTTCAAATAAACCACGCTCCACCCAGCTATCATAACGACCAGCTTCAACTTGTTTCGGATCAAATTTAGGTGCTAAATTTTTTTCGTTTTCTGTCATAACAGTCTTCCTTTCTTTTTTGAAAATAAAAAAAGTCCTAAAATATTTCTATTTTAGGACGAATTATCATAGTTCGCGGTACCACCTAGATTACAATGCATTAGCATTATCTCTCAGTAGTAAGGTATCGATTACAAATCGGACATATAGTCTCGCTCATAAGCAACCTTCGCATCTTACTAACGGAAGGTCTTTCAGCCGGTGAACCCTCTCTCTTCACATTGTATGAGATGCTACTCCTCTTAATCATCGCGTATGTGTTTCTTTTTTCATTCTACAAGAAACAAAAGAAAAATACAAGCACAAGGTGATTTTCTGTGCGCTTTGGAGTGAGCAGTAAGATAAGCATACGAAACTGACGGTTTTTGTCAGATTCAGATGATTAGCTTAATGCCGAGCTCCAGCACAGAAAATCCCGTCTATCTCAGGTGGTGGAAAAGGCGCTTTGGATTGAGCAGTAAGATAAGCATACGAAACTGACGGTTTGTGTCAGATTCGGATGATTAGCTTAATGCCGAGCTCCAGCACAGAAAATCCCGTCTATCTCAGGTGGTGGAAAAGGCGTTTTGGGCTGAGCAGTATGATAAGCATACAAAACTGACGGTTTGTGTCAGATTTGGATGATTAGCTTAATGCCGAGCTCCAGCACACTGAATCCCGTATATCTAAAGTGGTAAAGTGAGCCCTCTGTTGTATACTATATGTAATCTTAATCTAATATTACATTTATAAATTAATGAAACATTAGAGGATAAACAAATTAATAAGCTCAGAGAAAGAATTGGTCCTTGAAAATTTTATATCTCTTCAAGGGAAATAAACATCAGATATTCCAGAAAATACTAGTCAAGGAGGTAACATTATGAATGAGTATATAAACAAATCAGCTGCATATAAAGTGAGAAAATATGGAAATAACAGCGTTGTGACTATCCCTACAATGATTAAAGAAAAACTCGGAATAAAAGAAGGAGATTCATTAACCTTTGTTGTAACTGAGTCTGGCTCAATAACAATTGAAAAAGTACTACCTAAAGTGGATATAGATAAGGCAATGAAAAAAAATTTAAACCAGTATCATGATCCCATAAATTATTTAGTTGATCTCTAAAGATATAAATTAAAATGATTAATAGTTTAACGACAGGAAATATAATAAAGTTTAATACATACATAATTGGTACACTACTTTTCGGACCATAAAATAAACCCTTGAGTTTTTTTCTGACTCAAGGGTTTTTTACATTTTTTTAAACTAATGCTTTCGCAGCTTCAAGTGCTTTTATATAATCTGGTTCTGTCGCAATTTCTGCAACAATTTCCTCATAAACAATTTCACCTGCTTGATTCACAACAAAAATCGCACGCGCCAAACGATTCATTTCTGGAATTAATAGACCATAGCTCTTACCAAAGTTTCCTTCAGCATCACTTAACATAGTCATCTCAACACCTTCAGCCCCACACCATGCAGCTTGTTCTTCTTTTGTGTTATTTGATACAGTCACAAAATTGACTTCATCAATTGAAGCAGCCTCGCCATTAAAACGACGTGTTTGAAGCGCACAAACGCTTGTATTAATATCTGGAACCACACTAATAATTAATGGTTTTTGAATTAAATTTTTTAAAGAATGGGCCTGATCTTGTAAATCATTTAATGTAAATTCTGGTGCTTGCGTTCCAACTTTAGGTTGCACGCCCTCCAATTCAACTGGTTTACCTTGTAACGTTACGTTCATCTCTAAAAGACCCCTTTCGTCTCAGTTTATTTTATTTACACCATTATCATCTCACACTTAAAGTGGTATACCTAATCATTTGCTCACTCATAGTGGTGGAAAAGGCGCTTTGAGATGAGCAGTAAGGCGAGCATAATAATTTGACGGTTTGTGTCAAAATATCATGATTGACTTAGTGCCGAAGCTCAGCCTTTGGAACCCGTGTATCCCTCATATATTTTAACGAAAAAAAGCTCAGGTCTCTCAACCCAAGCTCTACACTTTATGACACATCAATATCTTGACCATTATAATTTTCATCATAATAAATCAATGTCTGTAATTCAGTTGTTAAATCAATATATTGAACTTGAACGTTATGCGGCACTTTCAAGCGTTTTGGTGCAAAGTTTAAGACAGCTGTAATCCCAGAGGCCACAACCTTGTCCATCACACGTTGTGCTTTATCACTAGGTACAGTCATGATAACTGTCGTGATCCCTTCTTTACGCGCTACTTCTTCAAAGTTTTCAATATCTTGAATTTCGACATCATTAACTTTCTCACCAACAATCATTGCATTCGCATCAAATGCTGCTACAATATTCAAGTTAGCATTACGACGAAAATTATTTTTCATCAATGCACGACCAAGATTTCCAACCCCAATTAAGGCAATTCTTTTCTCAATATCTGTATTCAAAATTTCAGAAAACACTTCAATCAAATATGGTACATCATATCCATAGCCACTTCGGCCTAACTCGCCAAAGTGAGAAAAGTCACGACGAATTGTAGCCGATGGAATTTGAATCATCTGACTAAATTCATTTGATTTGATACGTTTTATCCCACTTTGATCTAATGTTTTTAAATAGCGAAAGTATAACGGTATACGTTTTGCTGTCGCTTTTGGAATCGCTTTATCTTTTTTGTTACTTTCCATCATTTTACCTCCCATTTTGTGACTAATTTCACATTTAGTTTATCACGCTTTGTTTTTGATTTCAATTCTTTGTGAAAAACAAGACTTTTTTTCCGCAATATATTCTTGTTTTTCTCATAATTCTCAAATAAAACAATGACATTAATTGATATCGTAACATACATCATACCTAAAGTTCCATAGTAATTTTCAATTATATATTTCACATATCAAATTACTTCTCATTCGCTCAGCGGTACACATAGCAAAAGCGATCCAACTCTCATTCATGGAGTTGAATCGCTCACATTATTTATATTTTACAATAAATCATCTGTTTCTTCGGTCATTTGGTTTAAGAATTGATCATCAACTTTTATTTCTTCAATCATAATACCTTCTAACGCACGTTGAATTAAACCATCGATATCTAAACGATTTTCAAAACCAATTACTTTTTCTAGTTTTGGTTTAGTTTTTGGTTCAGGTGGTGCAAAAACTGTACAACAGTCTTCAAACGGTTGAATAGCCAATTCGAACGTATCGATTTTTTCAGCAATTTGAATAATTTCACTCTTATCAAGTGTCACAACTGGACGAATGATTGGTGTCGTTGTCACTTCATTAATAGCCAACATACTTTCAAGTGTTTGCGAAGCCACTTGTCCTAATGATTCACCATTGATAATTACTAATCCTTTACGTTGTTGACGAATTAATTCCGTCAATCGTAACATAAAGCGACGTGTGACTGTCATCCAATAGCCTGAAGGCACACTACGTTTAATTTCTTCTTGAATTTCTGAGAAAGGGACTGTGATAAACTGAATACTACCAACATAGGGTGTTAGCTTAACTGTTAAATCTTTCGCTTTTTGTAATGATTGTTCACTAGTATAAGGTGGGCTATAAAAATGCACCATCTCAATTTCAACACCACGTTTCATTGAAAGGTAACCTGCAACCGGTGAGTCAATTCCACCAGAAAGCATTAACATACCCTTTCCACTTGAACCAACAGGTAAGCCACCCGCTCCAAAAATTGTTTCGCATGAAAGATAGGCTGCTTCTTGGCGAACCTCAACTTCTAAGCGAATATCAGGTTTAACCATTTTGACTTCAATTCCGGGAATACCATGGAAAATAGCTGCGCCAACTTCACGGTTTAAATCATTGGTATCCCACTCAAAATCTTTATCACTACGACGGCTTTTAACTTTAAAAGTTTGTCCTTCAGTCCAAACTTCTTTCATCATCTCAAGCGCTGTTTCTTTAATTAATTCTTGTGTCTTTTCAATGCGAATCACAGGTGAAAAACTTTGAATCCCAAAAATCGGTTGTAAGCGTTCCATGACACCTTGATAATCTTCACCATTTAACATTAAATGCATGCGGTCACGTTCACCACGAACTTTAACATTTGGATAGCCTTCCAAGGCATTTTTTACATTTTTAGAAAGTTGACCGATAAAAATCCGACGATTTTTTCCTTTTGTGGATAACTCCCCATATCTAACCATTATTTCAGTATATTTCATAATGACTCCTTCTTATCCATTTAATTTTGCAAATTTTTTATATAGTTGATTAAAAACTGTTAAAAACTGTTCGACTTCTGTCATCGTATTCGTTTCATCTAAACTTATACGCACAGCCGTCTCTGCATCTTTTTTGGCAACACCCATTGAAATCAAGGTACTACTGTTCATTTTTTTCTTACTTGAACAAGCACTAGTTGTCGAAATGTAAATATCTTTTTCTTCAAAAGCATGTACCATCACTTCACCACGAATACCCTGTAAACCAAAACAAATAATATGTGGTGCCGACAATTCGGTTTCCTCATTTGTATAAACAGACACTTTTGGAAATTCTTTTAAAGCATCAATTAAACTATTTTTCAAATGACGCACGCGTTCTGCCTTATACACATCATCTGTTAATGATATGCGTAAAGCTTTAGCAGTACTAATAATCCCTGGTACATTCTCGGTACCACTACGTTGATTATTTTCTTGCCCACCACCAGCTAAAAGTGGTGCCAATTTAGTACCATGTTTGCGATATAAAATTCCGACACCACGTGGGCCGTGGAATTTATGGGCTGACAGTGTCACAAAATCAACACGCTCTGTTAACCATTCCGCAACTGGTATCTTGCCAACAGCTTGGACAGCATCAACATGATAATGAATCGTTGGATATTCAGCTAAAACTTGACTGATTCCTAAAATAGGTTGACGACTACCTGTTTCGTTATTCACAGCCATTGTGGATACTAAAATTGTATCTGGTCGTAAAAGTCCTTTTAACGCGTCAACATCAATAATACCGTTTGCGTCAACTGGTGCGTGCGACACTTCAAAACCAAGTTGTTCTAATTGTTCACAAGTCTTACCAACAGAAGGATGTTCAATTGAAGACAAAATAATATGTTTACCAAAAGGCGCTTTTTCAATAGCTGTTCCTTTGATTACCCAATTATTTCCTTCAGTTCCACAACTTGTAAAAAATATTTCTGCCGGTTCTACACCTAAAAGTTCTGCAACTTGTTCGCGTCCTTTGCTTAATAAACGATGTGCATTTTCACCCAAACGATGTAAACTTGACGGATTACCAACAAAACGTTGACTGGTTTTCATGTATGTATCTAAGGATTCCTTATGGATTGCCGTTGTTGCACTGTTATCAAAATATATCATCTGGTTCACTCTTTTCTTAAAAATTCATCTTTTATTATAACCTCTTATCCACATTCATTCAATCATTCCGCGTAAGACACTACTAGTTTTTATGGCATTTTTTCTGACGATAAGAAAAACTTCAACTAAAATCGGCTCTATAATTTATGGGACTGATGAATCATAATTTGATTCGCCAGTCCCATTATTTGTATTTGAGCTAATTTCATAATTCACTTTTTAGAAAAGTAAACACTCGACCAATTTCAAAATCATTGTTTTTTGAAGTTAAGCGACTAGTTCTTTTCTATATTTCTCTTGTGACAATCGTTGTGCTGCAAAATTCTTTAAATTATAAGCTAGTTGAATCAATAATAGTTCCACTTGAACAATTTCTGATTGATAGTGTGTCGTATCATTTAATTTCATATGTTCTTTTAGATAGCCATTCACTCTTTCAACTGCACTTCGTTTAGCGTATAGTTTTTCCCAAGCTTTTGTTCCGCGTGCAGGATGATTAAATTTTCGTATATCACTACTTTGTTTGATTTTTATTACTTTCTGACATATTTTTTCATGAAATAGTGGACATTCACGACATTTTTGAAGTGG
>NZ_SDGV01000029.1 GCF_004795745.1 Vagococcus silagei
CAAGATATTGACTCAAATCCAGTTATATTACGGAGCGAAAGGGATAATTTTTAATGTTAATAGGAGAAAAATGACTAGCATATACAAGTATGGACTCAGCCCAACAATTAAAAAGATAATATCTTTTTTACTTTTAAATTTAACAATCGCAATAATAGATGTGACAATCAAAATCACTGATAGCGTGTAGACGACAATATCACCTGATTGTGAGCCTATCAAAAAAACTCTACTAAAAGAAACAAAAGTTAAAAAAATAAGGATGACCGAAATAATTAGGTTAAAATAACTCATTTTTTTCATAAAAACAGCCTACTTTCATTTGTTTTTCTATCTCTATTATATCGTATTTTATATTATTTAATGAATAAATATGTACAAACATAAAAAAGGTTGAGACATTAATCTCAACCTTTCGATTTAACCAAAGTCATGCATTAATTGTGCAATAACATCATCTGTTAGTTCAAATGGTGTATTACCAGCGAAACGTTCAGTTTGAACTTCTTTAGCTAGTGCCATGACATCTTCACGTTTGATATTTAATGAATCAAACGGCGTTAATCCTAAGATATCGTCACGGAATTCACGGTAACGTGCTGCTGTGATGTTACCAATTTCATCATCCGTCACATTTTCTGGGAATTCAGTACCAAGAATATAACCAATTTCTTTGATTTTTTTCGCTTTAACTGCTGCGGTTGCTTTTAATGTACCTGGTAGAGCATAGGCACAAGCTTGACCATGTGCTATACCAAGTTTTGCACCAATGATATGTGCTTGCGAGTGGCCGATATGTGTTCCCCCGTTATTTAAGACCCAACCACCTAAAGCTGCCGCAACCATCATTCTTTCGCGTGCTTCGAGGTTTTGCCCATCTTTTGCAGCTTTTGGTAGGTAGTTATAGATTAAGAACATAATTTTTTCGCAAATTGCATCAACAACAGGTGTTGAAAGTGTAGACGTATAGGCTTCAGCCGCATGTGAGAATGCATCAAGTCCTGTTGAAATTGTAAGTTGCTCTGGTAAAGAAAGAGCGAGTTGCGGATTTAAAATGGCCACTTCACTAACAGCCAAATTTGATAAGACTGCAATTTTTTCATTATTGATAGTATCAGTAACGATTAATGCGTTTGATAACTCACTACCAGTTCCAGAAGTTGTTGGAATGGCAATTAAGCCGTTACAAAATGATTTGATTTCTTTGTCATAGGCATAATCAGCGATACTTCCGCCAAGATGTCTAACAATATTTATGCCTCTAGCAGCATCAATGACACTACCGCCCCCAATGGCAAGGATAGAATCACATTTTTCGGCCTTAAAGAAATCTACCCCTGTATCAATCGATTCGATTGGCGGGTTTGGTATTACTTTATCGTAAATTGTATATGCTTTATTAGCTTTTGTTAATGTATCTAATAAAGTTTTGATTGCTTCATTGTTTAATAAAAAGCTATCAATGACGATAAATGGTTTTTGGTAATTAAAGTCTTTTAAAACATCGAGTACAGTTTCAGATAACTCGTTTGTTACTAGGACTTTAACATTTTGTTCTAATTTATAATTTAACATAGGATTCTCCTTTAATTAAGCTAAACCGATTTCTGCTGCAGCTTTGTCTGCGCGTTCGCAGAAGTCGCGGACTTTTGGAATGTCTTTTTCAGTGACGCCATCTTCAAATTTGAATGAAGTTTTTGTTAGTGAATCTACTCCGAAAGGCTTGATTTGTTTAATGCAAGCTTCAACGTTATCTGGTCCGAGCCCTCCAGCAATAATCACCGGAATGTTTACTGTTTCAACAATTGTTCTGTCAATATTCCAGTCATGTGTTTGACCACTAGCACCAATACCAGTATCTTTTGCTAGACCTGAGTCAGTTAATAGGTAGTCGCAGAAAGTCGCATAATATTTAGCACGTTCGATTGCTGTTTCGTCATCGATTAAGACAGCTTGCATTAATTCAACGCCGGGACATTCTTTATGTAAACGTTCGGCAAATGCTTCGTCGGCTGTGTATTCCATACCAGCAACGTGAACGATGTCTGGATTAACGCGTTTAATTAGGAAGAACATTTCTTCGATGTCTTTGTTTAACATAATTGCGATTGATTTAACCCCACGACGACGACATTCTGCATAAATCTTATCAACAACATCTAAAGGGACACGGTGATTTGGGATACCACCAGATTGCATTGGTACTAAACCGATATGATCTGCACCTGCATCCATAGTTTGAACTGCCTCATTGTAGTTTACGATTGAATAAATTTGTTTTTTGACCATTATATATTCTCCTTCTTAATTAAAGTTATTTTTATTTATTATATCTTAAAGATCGTTTGACAACATTCCGAATTGAAAGACGATCTGATACAGCTAAGTTTGATTCTAGAGTAAGACTAGCGGCTGCTTGCGAGAGTTGACCAACTTCTTTAACTGGTAAACTTTCACCAAAATAAAACCTAGACCAAGTAATGGTTGCCATTGTACAATCGCCAGCACCATTTGTACTGACAATCTTTTCAACGATGGGACTAATTAATTGAGGTTCTTCATCATGTCTCGAGCAGAGGATTCCTTTTGCACCTAGGGAAATGAAGACGTTTTTAACGCCTAGTTTATTGAGCGCTTTGGCAGCATCTTTTGCTGATTCGACATCAGTGACTTTAACGCCAGTTAGAAATTCAATTTCTAAGTGGTTGGGTTTCATTGTATCAATTTTATCAAGGACATGGGTAAATCTTTCAACTTTAGCAATCGATACTGGATCGACAAACAACGGACGATTAACATTTTCTGCAATATAATCAATTGATTCTTGCGAGATGTTGCCATCAATCACGCAAAGTTCAGCGCCATTAATAAAATCTAATCTTTTTTCTAGAAATGCGGGATTGATATGTTCAACAATTTTCATGTCGTTAATTGCTGTCAGCATATCGCCGTCACTATCAGCAACATACAAGTAAGTTGAACTGTGTTCCCCATTAATTTTTTCAGCATAATCTAGATTGATGTCATTACGTTGACATTCTTTTTCTAAAATTTCTCCGAAACTATCATCTCCATATACTGTAATTAAATAAGTGGGTGCTTCTAGACGGGTTAAATTCTGTGCGATGTTCTGACCAACGCCACCAACATTGAGACTAATGTCTCCGATATTTGAATCTCGTTCATGGTAGTTTTGACCAGACAAACCTGCGATGTCCAAATTTAAACCACCAATTACTACAATGTACTTTTCTTCCACTGTAATCACCTCGTTACTTTATTTATGCCTTAATTATAATCCGGGCTTTCATTATTAGTCAAACTATTATATAGTATATAAACAAATGTTTATAAAAATAGGAGGCAGGTGTGAGGAATGACGGAAAGAGAAAAAGAAATATTAGCGATTATTCGTGAAAATCCAACGATTTCGCAAGAGGAATTGGCTTTTGAATTAGGTATTTCGAGGTCTGGTGTAGCAGCACATATTCATAATTTAATGAAGAAAGGTTACATCAAAGGGAAAGGTTACATTATTAATAATCCACAATTTATAAGTGTCATTGGTGGTATTAATATTGATATTGTTGGTTCGCCTTCTGATGAATTGTTGATAAATAATTCCAATCCAGGGAAGATCAATTATTATTTAGGGGGGGCAGGTCGAAATATTGCTTTGGCTTTAACAAAATTAAACATTAATACTAATCTAATTTCTGTTTATGGTGCGGATGTTAATGGTGATCGCTTTATTTCAGATTCAAGAAAAATTGGTTTTAATGTTGATTGTTGTGAAAGAATTAGTGGGTATAATACATCATCTTTTATTTATTTGGAAGATCCGACCACTAATTTTCGCGTTGGAATTGATGATATGCGCATTTTAGAAACAATGACACCAGAATTTATTAATCGCTACCTCCAACGAATTAATCGTTCAAGATATTGTGTGATTGATGACAATCTTCCACTTGAAACCATTGAGCATCTTAAAAAACAAGTGTCGATACCGATGATTGCAAAATCAGTTTCGATGAATAAAGTGCATAAATTAATTCCTTTACTAGAGAAATTGGAATTGTTAGTTTTATCAGTTGATGAACTAGAATCGCTAATTAAAGCTTTAGGTGATAATGAGCAAGATTTCTTTGAAAAAATGCGAAATTTAGTCAATCGCGGTGTACAGAATTTAGTGATTGTCAAAAAGAATGGTAATGTTTATTTTGAATCAATAGAGATGTCGTATCAGATAGATAAAAAAGTGGCACCAGAATTTAATATTAACGGGTCGACAGCTGTCTTAACAAGTACAATGATTTGGGCGATGCTAAATGGACATTATAAGATGAAGGAAATTGTTGAGCTAGGCTATTGTGGTGCAGTGACGAGCTATTTAACGAATGATTCGGTTTTTGATGATTTATCGGAGGAATTAGTTTTTCATCATTATGAAAAGTATTTTGCAAAATAATGAATCAATCGTATTAATAGTAATAATATATTTTTTAATCATTTTTTTCATGTTATACTTTGAACAAGTAGGTGGTGAAAGAATGGCAAAACAGTACACAAAAAAACTAATTCGTGATAATTTTATTAAAATGTTAAATGAGCGCCCACTTAAACGTATAACAGTCAAAGATTTGGCTTTAGCTTGTGAAATTAATCGAAACGCATTCTATTATCACTATGCCGATATTTATGAGCTGTTATCTGAAATTTTTGAGATGAACTTAGAACTTGTAATTGAAGAATACAATCAATCAAAATCGTGGGAAGAAACTTTTATTAAAGCAGCAGAATTCGCTTTAGAAAATAAGCGGGCAATTTATCACGTTTATGATTCAATGCAACAGGATGAATTGGTTAAATTTATTTTTGCTATTTCGGGAAATATGATGTCGGAATATGTTAAATATGAAAATGAAAATATTAAGGCACCTGAAAAAGATGCAGCCTTAATTGCAAGTTTTTATCAATCAGCTCTTTCAGGAATGATTGTGCGTTGGATTGAAACAGGTATGAAACAAGAACCTGTTCCAGTAGTAGAACGAATTGGTTTTCTATTTGATGGCAATATCGCAATCTCTTTACAGCGAAGCAAAGATAGTTTGGCTCATTAATTATGATAAGAATGTTAAAAGCATGGTGTGCTACAAATAGTACATCATGTTTTTTGTTATCTATTATTTATATAGATTTTTACTTTATGAGAGGTAAAAACCAAGATGCTCACCTTGTCATTTTTGACGATGGTTTGATGTTTTGTTTCTAAATTGGTGTTGTACATCACAAGAATCAAGTGTATGCTTGATTTACAAGAATGAATTGAAAAGGAGTTTGACTAGTGTTAGATAATACTAAATTACTACATGGCTATCCAGTTGTTGATCCCTACACTGGGGCTGCCTCAATCCCAAAATATCAAGCGTCAACTTTTAACCAAACTGATATTTTTGCAAAACAGGATTATAGTTATACGCGTTTTGGAAATCCAACCGTAAGTGCACTTGAAGAAGGGATTGCGGAATTAGAGAATGGTAAATATGGCTTTGCTTTTTCTTCTGGGATGTCTGCAATTGCGACTGTTTTAATGCAATTAGATGCGGGTGATCATCTGATTGTACCAAACGAAGTGTATGGCGGAACCTGCCAATTTACAAAAGAAATTTTACCGAGTTTTGATATTCATGCAAGTTTTGTAGATTACAGTGATCTTGAAGCAGTAAAAGCTGCCATCACACCAAAGACGAAAGTTTTATATCTCGAAACACCTTCTAATCCATTACTAAAAGTTTGCGATATCAGAGCGTTGGTTCAACTTGCAAAGGCCCATCATCTAACAACAATTATGGACAATACTTTTATGACACCACTTTATCAAAAACCATTAGATTTAGGTGTTGATATTGTGATTGAGAGTGCAACGAAATTTTTAAATGGACACAGTGATGTTGTTGCTGGTTTAGTGAGTCTAAATGATGAAAAGATGGCAAACAAAATAAAACTTTACCAAAAAGCTTTTGGTGCAATTTTGGGTGTTGAAGAAGCTTGGCTTATCTTGCGTGGGATGAAAACAATGGGCATTCGTATGGAGAAAAGTTGTGAGAATGCCATGCAGTTAGCGAACTTTTTAGAACAACACGCGAAAGTTGAGAAAGTTTTCTATCCAGGTTTAAGTAGCCATCCAGACTCAGACATTCATTTAGCGCAAGCAAAAAATGGTGGTGCTGTATTGTCATTTGAACTAGGTAGTGAAGATAAGGTAAGTTGCTTAACGAAACATTTAAAGATTCCAATTATTGCCGTTAGTTTAGGTGGTGTTGAATCAATTGTATCTTATCCTAGAACGATGTCGCATGCATGTATTTCAGAAGAAGAACGATTAGAACAGGGTGTGACACCAGGACTTTTACGTTTATCTTGTGGTATCGAAGATATTGATGATTTACTTGCCGATTTTGAACAAGCTTTAAGTTACATCTAATAGAAAAGATTGAAGAATAGGAGATAGTTATATCTTTATTTCTTCAATCTTTTTTATTTAATTTTTGTTTTTTACAGGTTTACCGGCTCTGAGAATTAAAAAGAGGGCAATACAAACTAAAATCGTTGCAAATGTAAAGGGTGCTGCATGTCCTAATTGCACATATAGTTGTCCACCTAAGATGGGGCCGATAATTCTTGAGAGAGACTGCATTGCTTGACTGCCGCCTTGAATTTGACCTTGCATTTCAGCATTTGCCGATTTTGATAGCATGTCATTAAATGATGGACTGAAGATGGATTCGCCAAACCCAAAGAGTAAGAGACTGATAATAAAGAGAAAAATTTGTCCGCATAAAACGGCTAATGTAATGAATAAGTAGCTTGAAAATTGGAAGAAGATGCCCCAAGTCGCAATTTGCCAATCCGTTAATTTATTGATAAAACGCGGCATAATAAAAATTTGGGCTAAGATATCTTGCATACCAATAATAGAGAAAATCAAACCAATTGCACTGGGTTTTAAAGAAAATACATCAATCGAAAATTGAGAGAGTATTGATTGAAAGGCACCATTAGGAATCCAAAGTAATATGCCTAAGAGCAATAATGAACGAATAAGTGAGTGCTTAAATAGAATTGAAATCTGACGAATTGGATTTAGTGCTCTTATATTTACTTCAGTCATGCGTTTTTCTTTTGGTAATGATTCGTGCATGACGAAATAACCAAGCAGAAAATTAGCAAATGATAATAGAGCAGCAAAGAATAGTGGTGTTGAATAGCCAAATTTTGTAAGTATACCTCCGAATGTTGGACCAATGATTGTCCCAAAACCGGCGGCAGCGCTAATCCAGCCAAAATATTTTGTACGACTATCTTCAGGAGTAATATCAGCAAAATATGCAAATAGCGTGGCAATATTGCCAGCTGTTAGTCCTTCAATGATACGACCGAGAAAGAGAATGGTTAAGGAACCACCAATACCAAAGGTGATAAAACCAATTGTAGCTCCTAAGAGAGAGATTAATAGAATTGGCCTACGACCAAAACGATCGCTAAGTGAACCTAAAATTGGTGCAGCGAAGAAGGTACAACCAGCGTAAGTTGCAGTTAAGAGTGTCACAATGGTTGCTTGTGTATTTTGGTTTGACGTATAAGTTCCGACCAGAAAAGGTGTTACTGGCATGACAATGCTAAAGCCAAGTCCACTAAGAAAAGTTACGAGTAAACCAAAGATTAATTGAAAGCGGAAGTTATTTTGAGATGTTGTTTTGAATGACATAAGATCATCCTTTCTGTATTTATTGTTTCCTTGCAAACAAAATATACAGAATTATTGTTTCTTTGTCAACAAAATTATCCACAGTGAATATTATGGTTTGAAATCTTCGAAATAAAAAACTAGCTATGACAAATCAGAAAATGATTAATCATGACTAGTTTTTTTAATTATTATAATGATAGGGGTGAAATGTGGGAAATGTTACAAGGATAAAATAATGATTTTACTACCTTACTGTTCACCCATAACCGCACCAAAAATCACCTTGTTTTTAATTTTTTCTTTTGGATTTCTTTTGATAGGTGGTCGTTGTAGCGTTGTAAGAATGATTCTACTTCTGATAAGGTTTCGGGTGTTATTGAGTTTAGGACGTCTTGATCTCGCGCTCGAAACTCTTGATGTAATTGTTCATGGAGATCAAAAACACGTTGTCCTTCTTCGGTTAGTGTAAAGTAGATTTCTTTCTTATTATCCTCTTTTTGTTTACTTTGAAGCGCACCTTTTTTGATTAGCTTCTTGGTAGACTTACTCATGGCGCCACGGGTCATAAAGAAATGTTCTGCGAGTTTTGTAACGTTAATATTCTCATTTTTACCAATATATTCAAGTAAATGAACTTCTGATGCTGTATAGCCAGCAAGCGCGTTCTCCATCTTGGAACGATTTAACCAGCTTAATTTATCATGAATGACGCGAACATCACTAAATACTTTATCAATCTCAGTCATGTTTGACCTCCTAGCTTAAATTAATTTGTTTAATTAAGATAACTCTACTAAATCAGATGATTTAATACAAGGAAAACAATAACAAACATTTTTAGCTAAGTGTAATAAATTCTATGAAAATACATAGGTTTGCTTGCACAATAATGGTACAATAAAAATAGTAGATTTAAAAATCAAAAAGTTTGTAAAGAGGTTAAGGATGAAGAAAAGGATTCTAGTTCTCTTGTTTTTTAGTGTTTTTTGTTTGTCAGGGTGCGAAGTAAATAGGAAAATCCCGAGAGAAAAAAATCAAAGTACAACTTATATTGATAAAAAGATAGTTCAAAAGATGGTTGGACCATGGCATGATGCTGAAAATCAGAAGAATTATCGATTTGCATTAACTAACAAACAATTAGAAATGACAATAGGAAATAAGGTTGAGCGTTTAGATGTTACATCAACCGAAAACTTATCGGTATATACTAAGAAACAGGTAAAAAAAATGGATTTTTATCATTTTATTGTCAATGATTCTAAAATTAAAATGGTGCAATCTCGACCAAACAAAAATGGAGCTACTGAACAACTTGATGCAATTGAATTAACAAAATTATATTCAAAAGAATTAACAGTTAATACTCTTAATCAATCAGATTATCAAAAATATGATGAAGATTTAGCTCATCTCTATCAATTGTATGAGGAAAAACATCCATTTGACGTGACATTTAATCATTTTACAATAGAAGGAGACCCAATCAAAATACATCTTTCTTATGATACAAAAGAATTATATTATACACATGATGGGTCACAAGATAAATTTGGTTCAGGTGAAATTGAGCGTTATTCCTTCGATAAATTAGAAAGAGTTAAAGGAAAATCAGGTTTGGTTAACGAATATGTTTTAAGTAATCACTCGGAAAAAGCGGTACCTAAAAAGTTATCTCTAGTATCGTTAAGTCAAGGTGAAGGAAACTACTAAAATTATTCCTCTGACTTTTGTTGTCAAAAATTTTTAAAAATATATGATGCAAGTGATATGTATTATAGTAAGAAAATGATCTGCTAATTTGAGATATTTGAATTATACACTGGTATCTTTGAAGAACGACTTCAAAAATATAGTGATTTCATAAAATACGAAAATAAATAATCCGATTTGAAAAGTAAGTTTTTTTAACATAATTGGTTTAATTTTTATGATATTAGGTTATAATGATGTGTGTTGTGAATATTATATAATTAATAAATAAAGAAACAAGATATAAAAAGGAGTTTTAAGATGAAAAAATTGAAAATGGGTATTATGGCATTGGCATTTATCTTTGTCTTATCAGCATGTGGTGGCTCGAAAAGTAAATTGGAGACAGTTACATACGGATTAAAGAATAATGGCGTGACATTACAACTTGAAATGAAGTATGACAAAGACAAAACGATTCAAGAAACAACAGCAAATAATACGTATGTATATAAGGATATGAATCGAACAAAAGAGGATTTAAAAAAATCAATTGACACAAATAGTACAATGTATAAAGATATGAAAGGTGTTAAGCGAGATGTTTCATATGGTGACACGGAAGCAAAAGAAACGATTCATGTTGTTGTCAAAGACGTTTCAAAAGAAGATTTAAAAACACTCTATGGTAATAACTTTGATGATAAAGATAACTTATCACTTGATAAGTTAGTCAAGACTTTTGAAAAACTAGGTTATACAAAAAAATAAGATAGTTATAATTAATATCACGGGCAATCACTAAATGATTGCTCGTGTTTTATCTTTGTTATGAAAAATAAAGGTTCTAAATAATATTTTATTATGAATAGTATCAATTTAAATAAAATGATAGAATGATTACTAAAAATAATGTCAAACTGATGTACAAATTCATAGTAAATTTGGCAAACAGTTTGATTGAGGGAGGTTGAGTATGCACGCATTTGAAGCAGTATTACTCATGTTAGGTATGGTTTTATTATCAAATGTATTGAATCGATTTATTCCGCAAATTGCGATTCCATTGATTCAAGTTGTATTAGGAATGATGTTATCAATTTTTACGACATTTGATTATTTCGATTTAAGTTCGGAATTTTTTATGCTCTTATTTTTAGCACCATTACTTTTTAATGATGGTGTAAATGTTGATAAAAAAGCCTTATGGCGAGAAAAGAAGGCTATTTTTACCTTGTCAATTGTCTTAGTTTTTGTGACAGTTGGATTATTAGGTGAATTTATTCATTGGCTAATTCCAGCAATGCCAATCGCTGGAAGTTTTGCATTAGCCGCAGCGCTAGCACCAACTGATGCGGTCGCTGTTTCAGCCTTGGCAGAAAAGGTGAAAATTCCACATAAAATGATGCATACGCTAGAAGGTGAGTCATTAATTAATGATGCATCTGGTTTGGTTTCATTTCAATTTGCGGTTGCCGCACTTTTAACAGGTACTTTTTCAATTGTTCAAGCGGGAATTAGTTTTGTATTAATTTCTTTAGGCGGTGTGTTAGTAGGTGAGCTAATTTCATAATTATGATGCCTTGATACATTAGCGTTCTAAAAACAATAAAAATAAGAACCTCCCCATCTGTTATAATTATGATGTCCTGACAGACTCTTAAACAGAAAGGAAGATTCCTATGTCTATCATACAACAACCAACGCTTTTTTCACATCCAAATTCTACAAGAACTTGAGATTGAAGTAAAATATCAAGAGTTTTTCTCCCCATTAGAGCTAACGCCATTGATTGCTTTATTTCAAAAAGAGAATACTGTCGGCGCGCCAGTTACCATTAATTAC
>NZ_SDGV01000003.1 GCF_004795745.1 Vagococcus silagei
AGCTTAATTTGACAAACGAAATATTTAAAGAGTAGTAACATAAAAAGTGTATATTTTTAAAATACTTATTTGAAGTTGAACGAATTATAGTGTCATATAAATAATAATGTGATGTTTTTTAGCGCAGAAGTTAAAAATAAATTTCTCATAAAAACAAAGACAAGGAGAAGCAAATGAAACGTGTTTCTAAAATCGAGAGTGTCACCATTAATCACAAAAAATTATTTTTTTCTGTGAGTCATCAAAATCAGGATGCGCCGATTATTTTATATTTACATGGTGGACCGGGGGATAGTTGTGTACCATTAACCCAGAAGTTTAATCACCAACTTGAAGAAAAATATATTTTTGTTAATTTGGAACAACGAGGTTCAGGTTTATCTTACTATCCATTTCCATCAGAGGAAATTCTGACGTTAGATAGTTTTGTTGATGATGCTTACAAGTTTGTCTTATATTTATTGGCGCGTTTCAATCAAGAAAAATTGATATTAATAGGTCATTCGTGGGGGTCTGTTTTGGGACTGAAATTGGTTGAAAAATATCCGCAATTAATTAAAACATATATCGGTATTGGACAAGTTGTGAATATGAGAAAAAACGAGTTGTTACAAAAAGCTTTTGTTGAAGAAAAAGAAGGTAAATCCTTAGACTCTTTGGACTTTGAGAGAAACGTGATAAAAAAAGTTTACTGTTAAATAAAAAAGTTGTGAAATATCAAGGGTCACTCTATGGTAAAAGTCACTACTTAAAACTAGTGATGCCTTTTGTCTGGTCTAGAACGTACTCTGTAAGTGATTTAGTTCGAAGGGTAAAGGGGGCATCTCAATCAATTTTTGCACTTTGGGAAGAGTTGCTAGATGTTGATTTTGAAAGCCAGCAATTTTTTGATATGCCAATTTATTTTTTTGAGGGTCGTCATGATCATCATGTTTCTTCACAATTGGTCGAAGAATATGCGAGAACTATCAAAAGTAAAGTTTCAATTATATGGTATGAAAACTCCGGTCATTTTCCGCAGTGGGAAGAGGCCAGTAAATTTAATCAGGATGTAACAGACATTGTTGAACATTTAGAATAAGTCGTGAGGAGGAGGTTAAAATGCATTTTTTATATTTAGTATTAATCACTTTAGGTGTTGTTCTAGTTGGCGTGGCAATAACATTGGGTATTCGAGTGTTTAGGACGCCAATCATTTTTGATTCTTCAAAAGACAACTATTTTAGAATCGAGACTGACGGTGTATATGATATTTGGGCTCGCGGTAAAGTTTTGCGAGTTAATAATCTAGGTGAGGTTATCCCACAAATTCGACACGCGGTATCAGATGAAGTTGTTCCTTTACATAAGGTGTTGTTTCAAACAACGAGTCAAGGTTTTTCAAAGGGTTCTATAAAACTGTTTCATTTTATAGCCATTACTGGAAAGTATTTGTTTGAGGAAGTGACAGGTAGTTCTCTGAATGCTCTTGAAGATACTTTTTATCGAAATAGTCGGTTTTCTGGGCAAAATAATCCAGTCGTTTTTTTAATAAAACCACATCAATCTATTTTTGTCATTATTGGTTTTATTCTGTGCTGTGTTTTTGGTGTAAATTTGATTGTTTTTGGAAGCATGGCTTGGATGTTATTTTGAATGAGGAATGATTAAGAGCCTAAAGTTAAAAGATAAGCATGAAAGTGCCAAAATTTTTTCGAGTTTTTGTAATATTCAGTTTGATTTTGCGAAAGTTACTTCTGTGCGTTATTTCTTCATAATTAAGGTCATCTGACTTGTTACGGTCATGGCCTTTTTTTTTATTTGTTGGATAAGGGTAAAACATTTGTTTGTTAATTAAATGTTCTTTCTGTGAGATGTAAATGCAGTGTTTGATGTAAATATGTAATGATGATTTTGAAGTTAAAACACGCCTTAATGAAACTTTGATAGTTATCAACAAATAATGTATTAATTGTTTTATTAATTAGGTATAGTTTGTTGTTTTTGGCCATTTTATGAATTAGTGGTACTATTTATACAAGAAACTTTTTTATAATAGGAGAGATGATCGAATGAAAAAGGTATTAACCAGAATTTTAATTGTGATAGTATCATTAGTTGCAATTCTTTATATCAGTGTATTTGTGGGACATCATTATATTTTTAAGGCGCCATACAGTGATGTGCCAACAGTAAAAGCTATAGAACAAGAAGGATTTACTTTTGGGGCAGCAAGCATTAAACAACCATCTACATTTGATGCGTATGTTCAAGTTGCAGCGAAGCAAGTAAAAAATTATCAAGAACATATTGAGTCTTTTTGGCCAAATAATCCAGAAAAAAATCAGTACTTACTCATTCAAAATCTAAAGGATAAGCAATCGGTTTTAGTGACGCCTAAGGGTGAAATCCAAACTTTAAGTAAGAATGAATTTAAAAAATATAATGTTGGTTTCGGATTAAATACTGAAGGTCAGTGGGCACCAATTCAATCAAATGGTATCTCTGGAGCGTACATTGGGGTTATTCCAGAAAATTTATCGAATTACTATAGTTTTCAAAAATATGAACATTTAGGTACATATGACCAATTTTTATCTTATTCACATGAGCTGTTTCATAGTATAACGCAAGAAAGATGGGCTGGTGCCAAACTTACTGTCGAAGCGCAATCAGATCGGGATGAAAGGTTTGAAGACAGTCAGGCACGACACACAAGAATGCTTCTCCAACAACAGCTAAAAAATGCAATAGCAGATGAAAAACAACGTGAGGAATTCACGCTTGCTGCACTACGCACGTATCAAACTTATCAGAGAGAAAACAAAGAAGACTTTCAACAATCGAAATTAGGTGATCGTTTAGAAGGGACAGCTTACTATTATGAGCTAGTTTCATCTTTATATGCAGGGTATCCAGAGCAAATACAGTCACAAGCAGATGTGTATAAGGGACTTGGGATACTGTTAGCCAATGATAATCCAGCTTATCGAAATACTGGATTAACTTCAGAAGGGTATGGTGTTGGTGGCTATGCAGGAATTCTCTTGGATCTCATTGCTATTGAGAAAAATGAAAATCCAAATCAATGGAAAAAAATAATTGAAGAAGATGAAAATGTCTCAACAATATCGTTATTGGAGAAGGCATATTCAGAAAAAGAGTTGCCAAAACAAGAAGAAATTCCAAGTGAAGCAGACTATCGTAAGTGGCAAAATGAGAATGATGACATAAGCCCATCATCTTCTAAAACAACTATAATTTTTGATGTTCTTTATGGGTTATTGTTTTAATAGCAAATATAAAGTTTACGTTAATATATCTCGCTCATTTGACCAATTGAGATGATGATTTTTGGTGTTTTATTTTGAATTGTATTGCATAAAAAATCTACGATGTTGACCTCTCTTTCTTTCATGGCGAAAGTATCATCGTAAAATCAAAAGTGCAGCGACACATTGACGAGGTGCGACGATTATGATTGAAGTGCGCATAAATTATGGTTTGATAGTTAGCTAAAATTAAAAAACAACTGATATTTTGAAAGTAAGAACAAGTGAGGTTGATAGCGATAAGTAAGGTGTCAATACTTAATAAAAAAACAGAGTAGGGCATATTTCTTGGCAACTAAAAGGGTCCTTCAGAGAATTTTTTAAGAAATAAAAGGTAGCCTTCATAAATTAGAAAAAATTTTAAGAGAATAGAATTTAAAGCCATCAATCTTTGATAAATGAGACAATTAATATAATCAATCAGGATTTTGTAAAGAAGAAGAATTGCGTGATTTGCATAAACTAAAAATAGATGTAGAGATGGCTCTCCAAAACCTGAAGTCTAAATTGCCGTTTAATCTATTTTTTGTAAAAGGAAAAAACTACACAAAAACTAAAATTTACGTTTGTGGTACTAAGATTGAGGCAATTAAGAAAGAGTATGGAGAATGATAGAGAAAAAAATTAAAAAACAAGCATTCTAGAATTGTATTAATCATTTTAGCACACTTGTTTTTTAGATGATTTTGAGTAAACTACATTTTATTTACCCAGTGTTTTTCTTTGAAATAGTGACTGGTTTTAGTGACATATTGGGGCAATGGATGATAAAAGTCAGTGTAAGAAGCACGATAAGAACAGTAAAAAGTCATTTGCCTAATTAAAAGGAATAATACTAGTGTACCCAAACAAGACATAGATACTATCCAAAAACAAGCTTTAGTTGAGCTGTTATTAATTTCTTATCAAGTTGGTTTCTTTCAGTTAATAGATTATAGTCTGCGATCAAAATGATCTATTTTCCACGCCTAAATAGGCAACTCGTAACAAAAAAATATCGTTGTAATTAAATATCAAATTCTGGAACTGGCTATTTAAGCCATCTTCAGTACTTTTAGGAGAAATAGTTTTAACGAGATATGGATATCTATTTTGCTCTTTAGTTTTGTTTTCTTTTAACTGAGTTGCTTTTTGTTCTATTTCAGAAGTTAGTTTATTCTTTATGAATACTGAATAAACATTGAAAGAATTAAAACTCCCGCAATAGCAATAAAAATTATTTTTAATTGTTTCTTCTGTTTCTTTTTTTCATTGCTTTTCTACTATTCGAAGTTTGATTCTTATTTACAGCAGAAGATGTGTGCATGAATAAAGTACATGATATCGATTTTATATGTTTTTTATATTAAAAGATTACTTTTATTACGTTAAGTAATGTTCGATAATGCTATAGTGTCTCACTTTGTTTTGAAGTTTTTTCAATATTTATTTTTTTGATGGTGCAATTGTCAATAGAAAAAGCCAAATGTAACATAATAATGAAATAATCATGACGATAATGCTGGGTAGAAGAAAGGTTAGGAGCCCACTATAAAGCAGAAAAGCATTGGCCCATGAAGATCCGCAATCACGAATTCTTCGTGCAAGGAGTGTAAAGTTGGGGACAATCAAGATAGCTGAAATAATGCCTATCCCAATTTTAGCACCAAATTCATTTAAGTTGCCAAAGATAAAAAATAAAATTAAATAAATGAAAGTCCACATTAAAGAAAGACTTAATATCGCAAACCAAAATTCATTACAGTCCGTGCGCCCTTTGATGTTAAAAGCATTACGCCAATATGAGATAAAAGCATTTTCATTTTTACCACTCTTTCTATTTTATTAAATCATCCAATTTTTTTGAAATGTTATATAATAAGTTTAGCATTCGTCTATTTATTGTTCAATAAAATTTAGAGAGATGGAGGCGAGAATATGAAACGACAATCTAATTATACAGTAGAGATTTCATGTAATATCAAAAAAATTTGGGATATTGTTGTCAATTGTGCTGATACAAATTGGCGGAGTGATCTAATTAAAACAGAAATCTTATCGGAAACAAGTTTTAAAGAGTATTTTAAAAATGGTGGTGAGACAATCTTCACAATTACTGAAAAGACGCCATATACGAGATACCATTTTAATATGGAGAACTAGTTTTTTGATGGCAATTGGTGTGGCACCTTTGAGATGATATCTGAACAAGAAACAAGAATTGTCTTTAAAGAAAAACTAAATATTAAAAATCCTTTTATTTGGTGTGTTTCTTTTTTCAAAATGAATTTAAAGGCAATGCAAAAGCAATATGTCGATGATTTAGAAACGTATATAAAAGAAATTGAGATGAAGGAACGAATTGATAATGGAGGTAGGCGATGATTAAAGAATGCAGTACGAAAGATATTCATGAATTAGTAATTCTTGCACAAGAAATCTATCATAATAGTTCAAAGGATGAATTAATTGAAGAATTTAGAAGTTATTTGAATCAGAGTAATCAACAAATATTATTGTGGACTGATGTAACTGAAATAGTTGGTTTTGCGCAGTTTAGTATTCGAACTGATTATGTTGAAGGGACGCATTCAAGTCCCTGTGGTTATTTAGAAGGTGTGTTTGTCAAAGAAACCTATCGTCATCAAAAGATTGCCAAAAAATTAGTTCAGCAAGGTCAACATTGGACTGAAGTTAACGGATGTTCAGAATTCGCGAGTGATTGTGAGATTGATAATGTAGCAAGTCTTAGTTTTCATCAAAAAATTGGCTTTAAAGAAGTTAGTCGCACAATTCATTTTTTGAAAAAGGATAAAAAAAGATAAAAAGCCCTTCTAAATCAAGTATCGATTTAAAGGGGCTTTGCTCTTTATTTTATTTCCATGGTATATGTTTCGTCAATCCAGGTTAGCATGGAACGTTTATCATCAAAAAGTTGGGTGAAAGTGTTGATGGTTTTAAGGTTATTTTTGTCTGAATTTTTATTGTCTTTTTCCATCGTTAAGTTACCATAGAAATGATGATTTTGTTGCGTGTAGATACCAGCACCATCTGGAAACACCCAGTACTTATAGAGAACCACATAAGTTTGAGGAATCACATTTTTATTATGATCTAAGAGTTGTTTGGAAGGTTGCGCATAGATAATCAAACCGGTTTGTGTATCGCCAACTTTTTCTTTGGGAAAAACAGCATAGAAAGCATCTGACTCTTTTTCGACTTGAATGTTTAAATTATCGCTAATATTTCCTGAGATATAAACTGAACCAAGTTCATCTGAATAGTGAGAAGTATCTTCAAAGTATGTTAACTTCATTGTTTTTGTATCGAAATCTTGTTGATAATTAATCACATTAAATTTATGGGTGGCTAATTGATCTACGCTTGGGACAGGATGTTTTGAAGTGATACTCTTTTCAGGTTTAATTTTAAGGTCATTACCGTGGTTGTTTACAAGTTCAGCATTTGGATCATTTATTTTTAGGAGATAGCCATTATTGAAATCAATTTTACTTTCACTGACATCAATTTTATATGGCTTAACAGTATCGTAATTTGGTTTGTACTTACTTTTGATACCTTCTTTTTTTAGCGGAAGTGTATCTTTGTATGGAGATTCTTCATCAATGCGGTCGAGCTCAGCATCAAATTTTGCCCAGTCTTTATTAAACTTGGTAAGTGTATTGTCTAATTGTTTTGGTACAATGATTAATTGCAGGACAAGAATACTGCTAATTAATAGAATACCAAACGTAAATAATAGTTTTATTTTCCGGCTAACAAAAACGCGTAACGTAATTTTTTCGAATAAGGTATCAAATTCTTTTGAGAAAGAAGCATCGTTTTTCATTTAATAAACGCCTCCGCTTCTTCAATTTTTTCTTGTTCCTCTGATTGTAATTTTTGAAAATCTAAATCAATATTTTGATAACTTAAAGCGAGTACTTCATTAAGTTTGTCGCCATTTTCGTTATATTTTTCAAGTAGGAGTTGTAATGTTGGTAAATTACGATAAAGAAAGTTGTCAAAATGCGTTAAATCACGGGGGTCAGCCATAAGTTGCTTAAATATTTTTTTAGCTTTTTCAACAGCTGTCAACAGTTCTTCATCTTGTTTTAACTTCGGTTGTTTTTGAATTATTTCTTCAATCGCAACAATATGACCTTTAGCTGCAGTCATTTCATTCTTAAATAATAATAGTTCCGAGTCAGACATTTTATGTAGTTTTTGAAAATCTCTAACGGCACTTCGTTGTTCAGCTTTTAAGTGATTGAGTTTTAAAATCTGAGTTGTGGATAAGATTAAAATAAGCGCTAAAACAATTATGGTAAAATAAAAATAATACATATTTTCCTCCATTATCTGTGACATCTATCTTATTTGATGTTAAGTTGTTTATTTGTTCATTATATAATCATTGGTAGAAATAGTAAATGTGTAAGACAACAGTGAGAGGAAAGTTTGACAGAAGGAGTTTGAAAGAAATGTGGTTAATAATTGGTTTGATTTTAGGCACACTGATGATTTTACTTAGTTTAATTTTGATGGTTAAATTACGAAAAATGGGGATGGACGAAATGATTAATAGGAAAAAAGTCGAAAAATATAGCATTACTTTGTTTATTCTAGGCGTGCTTCTTTTAGCAATCACAATCAAGTTTATTTCAACAACACAAGGTTACGATATTCCCAATAATCCATTACCATAATAGATATAAAAATTAAGGAGCAGATTTATGCTAACATTCAAAATTGCAGAATTTAATGATTTACCAGAAATTGTACGCATTTATAATCAAACAATATCAACGCGCATGGCAACTGCCGACTTGGACCCTATCTCTGTTGAGTCACGCTATGAATGGTTTGAACAACATCAACCGACAAATTTCCACTTTGGTTGATAAAAATTGATGAAGAAGTTGCGGATTGGGTGAGTCTAAGCTCATTTAAAGATCGTGCCGCTTACGATATTACCGCAGAAATAAGTATTTATATTGATCAAGCATTTCATAAGCAGGGGCTTGGTCAAAAGACACTGACATTTGTTGAGGAACAATTATCCTCGTTAGATATTGGTGTTAGTAAAGTGGGGTGTATCGTATTAATAATTTAAAAAGTGTAGTGACGATTGATGATGGCTATATGAATGTGTATGAAACAGGTAAGGGAACTAAAACAATAGTATTTCTTTCGGGAGGGCTAACATCAAGTCCTATTTTAGATTTTAAAGCTTTGTTTACCTGTTTGAGCTAATTTCATAATTCACTTTTTAGAAAAGTAAACACTCGACCAATTTCAAAATCATTGTTTTTTGAAGTTAAGCGACTAGTTCTTTTCTATATTTCTCTTGTGACAATCGTTGTGCTGCAAAATTCTTTAAATTATAAGCTAGTTGAATCAATAATAGTTCCACTTGAACAATTTCTGATTGATAGTGTGTCGTATCATTTAATTTCATATGTTCTTTTAGATAGCCATTCACTCTTTCAACTGCACTTCGTTTAGCGTATAGTTTTTCCCAAGCTTTTGTTCCGCGTGCAGGATGATTAAATTTTCGTATATCACTACTTTGTTTGATTTTTATTACTTTCTGACATATTTTTTCATGAAATAGTGGACATTCACGACATTTTTGAAGTGG
>NZ_SDGV01000030.1:0-1181 GCF_004795745.1 Vagococcus silagei
GCCAACCTATTATCCATAACGAATAATAGGTTGACCCTGTCAAGTTACCACCTAAATTTATAAATACCTCACAATATTTACCTCTTCGGGTGCAACACTCTCTAAATCAATCCTTCTGTTAGACCCTAGTGCTATAACGGGCACTCCCGAATAACTCTCATATTGAGCTACCATATCCAAGACCATTTTCCAAACCCATTTCCAATATTCCTTTTCACCAACCGGAACTCTCTTTGATTGTACTCTTAGGTAAGTACTCTTCTTTTCATATAATTTTGTTTATTTATTTGATTGAGACGATATTAACATGACAAAATTTTAGTGTCAATCATCATTTTTTGTTTTTTTATCAAAAAAGCCGTAAAAAAAGAGAACAACCACGAATGGTATAGCCCAATAATTGTATCCAAATTCATGACAACTACAACAATTTCAACCCTATCAACGCGAAAAACTTCCTAAAATGTTTAACCCCTAAAAAATATTTTATGTATCTTAAATTAATTGATAAACCAAACATTAAAAACATTTTTGTTTATTTACACTCTTGTGATACGAATCGCAATATGGGAAAATTAAAGTAAATACCACATGAAAAGAGTGAACACGATGAAAAAAATAATCATACCACTTGCTTGTGTCCTTATATTAATTGGCGGGTTCTTACTCCATAATTCCAAAAAACGACAAGAAAAAAAACTAAGCGATGAACAACGCGCGGCACAAATTATTGATTATATCGAAACGAAATATAACAAAAAATTTGAATATCATATTTATTATCCGATATATTTACGTGGTGGTATCTCCGTTTCATTTTACCCCAAAGGTAGCGATATTAATCAATCGGCTTCAGCTGATCGCACCGTTGATGAAAAATGGAATGTTACCTTTTCTGATGACTATTTTCCTATGATTATGGAACCTAAATATGAAACATTAATGGCGCCGCTCATTAAAGAAAAATTTCCAGAACACCGCTTTAGAGTAAGTTTTAGCAGTCGAAATTTGGAGCAGTTTGATGGCTCAACTTCATTTGAAGAATTCAAACAATTTGCTGATAAAAACGTCCAAATTGTTGTGAGGTTAACCGCACCCTCTGACGCCAGTGAACAAGAGATGGAAAAACAATTTGACGACCTCTGCACGGAAATAAAAAAACAAATAAAAAAATGTTATGT
>NZ_SDGV01000030.1:1297-3381 GCF_004795745.1 Vagococcus silagei
ATTGGAAGTGGTAAAACAACACTCGCCAAACAACTTGCGACAGAATTAAAAATTCCTCATTACGAGTTAGATAACATCGTTTGGGAACGTCATCCTGATGGAGATAAAAAAAGAAGCATTACAGCACGCAATGCACTTCTTGAAAAGACCATTCAAAAAGAAGCATGGATTATTGAGGGGGCACACCATACTTGGATTGCACCCTCAATTGAGAAAGCTGACTTAATCATTTTTCTTGATACTAAGCTTACAACACGCAAACGACGCATCCTCACGCGTTTTATCAAACAAAAATTAAACATTGAACCTGCAAATTACCAACCGACTTTAAAAACTTTACGCTTTTTATACCAGTACAATACAATTTTTGAAAATGAAGCTAAACCTGAAATTCTAACATTGCTTGAACCGTACAAGGAAAAAGTTAAATGGATTCAAACGCCAAAAGAGCTACGCACTTTAATAAAACCAGACACTTAAACCAACAAATTTGCATACTCTTTTTTGACTAGTTCCCATTCAGTATCGGCGTAAACCATTAACCCTTTTTTGCGAAATAATGCAGTCGCAACGCCAACTCCTTGTTTCATCACGCCTATAAAATTTCCATCATAAACATAATGCGTGCCACAAGTTGGACTTTTTTCTTTTAAAAGCAGGACCGTAATTCCTTTATCCTTAATTATTTCGTACGCTTTCCTTGCGCCAGCCACATAAATATCGGTCACATCTGTCCCATCGTTTTCCACGACACGAGCCTTACCAGCTAAAACATCATAACCATCTCCACCAATAATTTCAGCTGGTTTTCTAGGAATAGGTAGACCACCTAAAACCTCAGGACAAATAATAACAACTTTGTCTTGCTCAACTAGTTGAATAAATTCTGTTGTTCCTTGATTACGCCCATCATAACGACAAGCAATACCACCTAAACATGCACTCATACCAATCATCTTCTTTAAGCTCCTAACGTTTATTATCTTTCTTTGTATCAATAAGTACTTGCCTATTCACAAGCAAATTTATTGTCGGTCAAACTATGGATATGTTACGCTCCTATCATTAAAACGTATTTATTACGTTTTAATGACTACGATTAAAGGAGGTCCGTAAGTAATTTGTTGAAAAAATAACCATAGAAAGTGATGATTATCATGAATAGCAATATGAAAAGCACCATCAAAAATGAATTACAAGCTGTAAAAAACACCGTCTATATTCAACTCTACCTCGATGAAAAAAACTCTCACGAAGCACTGGAAATGATTGCTTTTACACAAGAAATTGCCGATTTGCATGACTTAATCCATTTGGAAGTCTTAGATCAATACGACCTAACGCAAAGTAACAATCCCTATCAAGTTGAGCGTACACCAGCAATCATTTTACTAAACAAAAACAAAGAATTTCTTGGTGTAAAATACTACGGTCTTCCAGCTGGCTACGAAATTCGCTCATTTATTCAAGGAATTATTGCAATGTCTGAAGACAAACTAACTATCTCACCCAATGTTTTAACACGCATTGAGTCCATTAATCAGCCGGTAACATTAAAAGTATTCATTACACTTGGCTGTCCCCACTGTCCTCAAGCTGTTCATAATGCGCATAAAATCGCAATGCTTAATAAAAATATTACCGCCGAAATGATAGATGCTCAACTATTTGCTGACTACTCTTCTCAGTACCAAGTCTCTGGTGTCCCTAAAATTATCATCAATGAACAATTTGATTTACTTGGGAATGTCCCTTTAACACGTATGTTAGACGAAATCGAAAAACTATAATTACAAAAACGAGTCTATCAGTTGACTCACTCTCTTTTTAAAGATATTATTTATCTATAATAGATTAATTAGATTATGGAGAATCCTCTGCTGAAATGCAAGGAAAATTTTTATTATCGGAGATGAGTCGATGAAATATTCAAAAGCAACAGATTATGCTTTACATACCATGCTGTTAATGGCTAAAGATGGCTCTGAAACAAGTATCAGTGTCGTCGAGTTAGCAGACAAACAAAAAGTATCACCTACCTATTTATCAAAAATTTTAACCAAACTTTCAAAAGAAGGCCTAGT
>NZ_SDGV01000031.1 GCF_004795745.1 Vagococcus silagei
CTTTCGGTGGAGCAAGCTCCGGTGAAAGAAAGTGCGTTCGACTTGCATGTATTAGGCACGCCGCCAGCGTTCGTCCTGAGCCAGGATCAAACTCTCAATAAAAAGTTATGATAACATCCGAAGATGTTTAGCTCATTTATAAATTGCTAGCGAATTTTATTCACTAAATTGAAGTTGCTTTTACTTAATAGTAAAAACACCCTACACATTTGGTTCGTCTTACTTTGTTCAGTTTTCAAAGGTCTAGTTCTTGTTGCTTTAGCAACTTTTATATCTTATCAAATATTTATCAACTTGTCAAACATTTTCTTTTGAAAAACTATTAAATATTTTTTAAGTTTTTGTTATCTCGTTGACAACGTAGATAAATATAACAAGTAATTTGCTTATCGTCAATGCTTTTTTTTATTTATTTAAATTACTACCCGTTATACAAAAACAACTGTCTTTAGTAAAAACTCAAAAGTTGTGCTTACATCAGAAAATAAACGAACTTAACTAAGATTAAAGCCTAATTATTGCGAATATCGAATGTTATTATCCATACTTTATTAGACCAAATAAATTTATCGTTCATAAAAAAATAAAAAGCAGATATTTGAGATATCTGCTTTCAATAAAATTATTTATTAAGCTTAACGCATTGTTGGGAATAATAATACGTCACGAATTGATTGAGAATTAGTTAGTAACATGACTAAACGGTCAATTCCAATTCCTAACCCACCTGTTGGCGGCATACCGTATTCTAGTGCTTCGATGAAATCATCATCAATACCATGCGCTTCATCGTTACCTAAATCTTTTTCACGCGCTTGCGCTTCAAAACGTTCTCTTTGATCAATCGGATCATTTAACTCAGTAAACGCATTTCCATATTCATGTTTTACAATAAAGACTTCAAAACGATCAGTAAAACGTTCATCATCAGGATTTTTCTTCGCTAATGGTGAAATTGATACTGGATGACCATAGATAAATGTTGGTTGAATTAATGTTTCTTCAACAAACTCTTCAAAGAATTCATTGACAACGTGACCATAATCCATATGATCTTCAACATGAACGTTGTGCTCTTTCGCAATTGCACGCGCTTCTTCATCTGTCATTTGTTGCCAGAAATCAACGCCTGTCACTTCTTTAACTGCATCTACCATGTGCACGCGTTTCCATGGATGACCTAAATCTAAATCGTAGTCACCATAAGTAATTTGAAGAGTACCCAATACTTTTTGACAAGCATTTGTAATGATACCTTCTGTTAAGTCCATAATATCATTATAGTCAGTATAAGCAGTATAGACTTCAATCATTGTAAACTCAGGGTTATGTGTTGTATCAACACCCTCGTTACGGAAAACACGACCGATTTCATAAACTTTTTCCATACCACCAACAATTAATCGTTTTAGATGTAATTCTAAAGCAATACGTAAATATAATTCCATATCTAAGGCATTGTGGTGCGTTGTAAACGGACGAGCTGCTGCTCCTCCCGCCATGTTATGTAGCGTTGGCGTTTCTACTTCCAAATAACCTAAATCATTTAGGTAGTTACGGATTTCGCGAATAATCTCACTTCGTTTTACAAATTTATCAAAGCTATCACGGTTACTAATTAAATCTAAGTAACGTTGACGATATTTTTGTTCGATATTTGTTAATCCATGATATTTATCTGGAAGAGGACGTAACGCTTTAGATAGGAAAGTTAGTGTTGTCGGTTTAATTGTTACTTCACCCATATCAGTTTTCATAATTTCACCAGTCACACCAATAAAGTCACCTAAATCGGCCTGTTTAAATAATTCGTACTCTTCTTCACCGATTGCATCTTTACGTACATAAATTTGAATTTGGCCTTCGCGGTCTTGTAAATGAGCGAACCCAACTTTACCTTTTCCACGTTTTGTCATAATACGACCAGCAATAGTTGCTGTCAAACCTAATTCTTGTAATTCTTCTTTTGTTTTATCATCATAATTTTCATGGAGTTCTTTTGAATTGGTTGTGCGTTCAAATCGTCCACCAAATGGATCTAATCCCTTAGAACGTAACTCCGCTAATTTTTCTCTACGAACGATTAGTTGGTCGTTCATTTCTTCATGACCTTGAATTTCTTTTGACACGTTACATCCTCCTAATAATTATTTACTTCTATAATGCACATTAAATCAAAAAAAGGCAAGTTGCTTTTGCCTTTTCTTCATATATTATTAGCTTGCTAAGCCTTTTGCAACTAAATTTGCTAATAAATCATCTAATATTTGAATGATTTCTGCTTCACTTCGCGCCTGATTAATCGCAACTTTCGCCTTAGCAGCACGCGGGATTCCTTTTAAATAGTACGCTGCGTGTTGCCTAAACTCAGGAACTGCAATTCGCTCACCTTTTAAAGCAACCAAACGAGCTAAATGCAGTTTAATTGTTTCAATCTTTTCATTTGGAGCTGGTTCAGCCAATAATTCTCCCGTTTCTAAGTATCGCTGTGTCCGATAAATCATCCATGGATTACCAAGTGCAGCTCGACCAATCATCACACCATCACAGCCGACATGATCCAGCATACGTTTCGCATCTTCTGGTGTTCTGACATCACCATTACCCATAAACGGTATCTTTAATTCTTTTTTGACATCACGTAAAACATCCCAATTGGCTGTTCCTTCATACATTTGCACACGCGTTCTACCATGCATTGCAATCGCAGAAGCACCTGCCGCTTCAGCAGCTAAGGCGTTTTCTATCGCAAAAACGTGCTCTTCATCCCAACCAATTCGCATTTTCACAGTGACAGGGACCTTCACCGCGCTTGAAACAGCTTGAACCATTTCATAAACTTTATCAGGATCAAGTAACCATCTTGCACCCGCTTCGGCTTTAATCACTTTATTAACTGGACATCCCATATTAATATCGATGATATCGGCAGTTGTATTTTCTTCAACAAATTTAGCCGCTTCAACAAGTGTTTCTTTGACACCACCAAAAATTTGCAAACTGAGCGGATGCTCTTGTTCCTCAATATGTAACATCTCTAGTGTTTTTCGGTTTCTTTGTTGGATTCCTTTATCACTAATCATTTCACAGACTACTAGTCCCGCTCCAAATTCTTTGACCGTCACCCGAAAAGCAGAATTACTGATTCCTGCCATTGGCGCGACGACAACTCGATTAGGTATTTCAACTTCGCCAATTTTCCACAAAACTGGTTTCCCCCTATTTTTCTTTCGCTTGCGTTAATAATTCTTCTAATTCTTTTGCGTCATAATGGTATTTTTCACAACAGAAGTGACAGACAGCTTCTGCCCCTTGATCTTCATCTATCATTTGTTGGATTTCCTTTTCTCCTAGTGTGACAATCGCACTCGCAAAACGTTCTTTAGAACAATCACAGTTAAATTGAACTGGCATTTTTTCAAGAATTTCAACGTTTTCTTCGCCTAACAAACGATATAAAATTTCTTCTGGTGATTCACCTTCATCCAATAGATTTGAAACCATTGGAATATCAGCGATTCTTTTTTCAATTTCCGCAATCGTTTCTTCAGTCGCTCCCGGCATGACTTGAATCATAAAGCCACCAGCTGCTTTAACACAATCTTCGCGCTCATTATCAACCAATACACTTAAACCTACTGCTGAAGGGACTTGTTCTGAATTCGCAAGATAATAAGTGAAATCTTCAGCCAACTCGCCTGAAACTAATGGCACTTGACCGGATACTGGTTCTTTCAATCCTAAATCTTTAATAACTGAAATAAATCCTTCTGTTCCAACTGCTCCGCGAACATCAATTTTACCTTTTTCATTTGCAGGTAAATTAACATGTGGATTTTGAGGATATCCTTTAACATTTCCATGCGCATCGACATCAACAATAATAGCCCCAATCGGACCATTTCCTTGGACTTTAACCGTCAACTTTTCATCGTTTTTATGCATCGCGCCTAGCATTAATCCAGCGCTCATTGTACGGCCTAGTGCCGCTGTTGCTGCACGCCATGTATCTTGTCTTTCTTGAGCCTCTTTAACAGCTTCTGTCGAACGAACCGCCATCGCTCTAATTTGTCCGTCAAAACTTAATGCTTTAATTAAATAGTCTTTCACCATTATCATCTCTTTCTTTTACGTATTTATCTTAAGACACGAAAAAAGTGGGTTACACTTTCGTATATCCCACTTATCATAACTTACTTTTAATAATCTTGAAACTATTTTTACTCGTCAGTCTTAGAAGCGTCTGATTCAGCCTCTGGAGCTGTTGTTTCAGTGCCTTCTTCTGAAGTTTGTTTTTCAGCTTCTTTTTTCTCTAAAGCTTCTTTGGCTTCTTCAAAAGTACCTGATTTTTCACTTGGAAATTCTTCGGCCACTTCTTTAGACGGCATAACACCTTCTTCAAACAATGATTTAATTTCCTTAGCATCAAGTGTTTCATGTTCAAGCAATGCTTTGGCAATAATTTCATGTTGTGCACGGTGACTTTCAATAATCTCATGCGCCTTACGATGAGCGTCCATCATGATATTACGAACTTCTTCATCGATTTGGTAGGCAACTTGCTCAGAGTAAGCTTTAGTTTGACCATAGTCACGGCCAATAAAGACTTGGTGGTTCCCTTCATATTGTACGGGACCTAATTTATCACTCATACCATATTCAGTAACCATCGCTCTTGCAAGACGAGTTGCTTGTTCAAAGTCATTGCTTGCTCCGGTAGATTGTGAATCGAAGAAGACTTCTTCTGATACACGTCCACCTAAAAGACCAACAATTTGTTCAAACATTTCTACTTTAGTCATTAAGAAACGATCTTCTTTTGGTAATGCAATCATATATCCGCCTGCACGTCCACGCGGTACAATTGTTACTTTATGGACAATACGAGCATCACTTAAGACTAAACCAACAATCGTATGACCGGCTTCATGGTAAGCAACCATGTCACGTTCTTTTTTACTAATCACACGATCTTTCTTCGCAGGACCAGCAATCACACGATCTTGTGCTTCATCGATATCCGAAGCATCAATTTTCTTCTTATTACGACGTGCCGCTACAAGAGCTGCTTCGTTTAAAACATTTTCTAAATCTGCACCAGCAAAACCTGGTGTTTGTTGAGCAACCACTTTTAAGTCAACATCTGAAGCTAAAGGTTTGTTACGAGAATGAACTTTAAGAATCTGTTCACGGCCTTTAACATCTGGTGTTCCCACTAAAATTTGACGGTCAAAACGACCTGGACGTAACAACGCAGGATCTAATACATCAGAACGGTTAGTTGCAGCAATGACGATTACTCCTTCGTTGCCACCAAAACCATCCATTTCAACAAGTAATTGGTTAAGTGTTTGTTCACGTTCATCGTGTCCACCACCCATACCTGCTCCACGTTGACGACCGACAGCATCAATCTCATCAATAAAGATGATTGCTGGTGCTGCTTTTTTAGCAGTTTCAAATAAATCACGAACACGACTTGCACCAACACCGACAAACATTTCAACAAAGTCTGAACCGGAAATTGAATAGAACGGAACACCCGCTTCACCCGCAACAGCTTTTGCTAATAATGTTTTACCAGTTCCTGGAGGTCCTTCTAACAACACACCTGCAGGAATACGCGCACCTAGTTCTGCGAAACGACGAGGATCTTTAAGGAACTCGACAACTTCAACCAATTCTTGTTTTTCTTCCTCAGCACCTGCTACGTCAGAGAAACGTACTTTGATATCTTTTTTGTCAGTTTCTTTAGTCTTACTTTTACCAAAGTTCATCACACGGCCATTGCCACCACTTTGTCCACCTTGACCCATCATCATGTAAATCATGAAAATAATGAATAGGAATGGTAGGAACGTGAATAACAATGAAATCCACATGCCACTATTGGATTGTTCTTTCACCACAAATTTTGTTTTACTTTCTTTAGCTGCGTCACTGATGTTCTTAATTGTAGAATCATTAGGTAATACAGTCGTTGTAAATCGTTTAGTTGTGGCTTTAGTTTTACCAAATACTGGGAGTCCACCCGCATCGGTAACTTTCTGTTCGTCAATATACTCACCGGTAATTTGATACACACCATTTGAAGGTTGAACTGAGAATTCTTTTACTTGATCGCCCTTCAACTGTGAATAAAATGTTGAATAATTAATCTTAGGTGATTGATCGCCACCCTGGCCAAAAAAGAAATACACAATCATAATCATTGATAAAAAGACAATGATATAATAAAGGGAATTCTTCATGCCTGAATTTTTCTTATTCATACATGTCCTCCTTATTTCTGGAATGGTTTAAAGTCATTCTATTTAATTTTTTAATCAGCGTTTTCATAAACTGCAGGTTTAAGCACGCCAATATAAGGTAGATTACGATAGTTTTCAATGTAATCTAAGCCATAACCTACGACGAATTCGTTTGGTACATCGAAACCAATGTAGTCTGCTTCCATATCAACAACACGACCTTCAGGTTTGTCTAGCATTGTGACAATCTTCACAGATGCTGCCTTACGATGTTTTAATAATTCCACTAAATATTTTAGCGTACGACCACTGTCAATAATATCTTCAACTAAGATGATATGACGACCTTCTACTACAGTATCTAAATCTTTCAAAATTCTGACTTCACCTGAAGATACAAAAGCAGAACCATAGCTTGAAACATCCATGAAATCCATCTCTAAGTGCACATTAATCGCACGAACAAGGTCTGCCAAAAACGGAACCGCGCCTTTTAGAACACCTACTACTAATGGATTTTTATCCTGATAATCTTCACTAATTTGTTGTCCTAAGACCTTCACGCGTTCTTGAATTTGTGCCTCTGAATAAAATACTTTTTCTATGTCTTTTTCTAACATAAGTTTCTCCTTCCAAACTTACTTATCCCACTGTTTATAGTAGATAAGCTTATATTGTATTTTAGCAGTTTCGTTATAAATACTCAAATAAGATTCTCTAAATGGAACCAGCCAAATTATCTCTTGTTCAAGGGTTGCGACAATCCAACTATCTTCACGTGCATCTTGTGCTATTTTTTCATCAATAAAATAACGAGACACACGCTTACTTTGTCCTTTTTGATTAAATCTTATTCGATCACCTGGTTGTTTCTTACGAATTTGAATTTCTTTCGTATCAGGTAATCCTATCATTATTTCGAATTTTTGCCAATTTAAATGATTAGTTAATTCGGATTCATGATCAATTTCAAAAAAGCCGAACCATTCTCTTTCATTTAGGTACATTCCTGAATTCAGTTTAACATTTTTTACTTGAAAAGGGGTTAATTCTTTTTTTATTTTTTTATGAATTTTAACCGTTTCATAGCTACGTTCAAATACCCATTCTTTTTTTAACGAAACACAACAATGCGGCTGTTCACTATTTAACGACGCTAACAGTTGCTTCTGTAGCGGTTGACTTAGTGCCAAACCTGTCTCAGTTAAGAATTCTGACGACCATTCTTCAAGCAAAAAAAATTGTTCGCTTTTAAGAGCAGTCACAAAAAGAGGTTGATTAATGCGCCACTCACCATTTTCAAAACTAAATACTTGTTCATACAACGGACGAATCGCATTTCTAACAATCTCTTTTCCATAAGAAATTTGTTCGGCTAATTGAGTTAAATGCATTGTAATTTTGGGGTTTTCTTGTGTCATTTGTGGTAAAAATTCATGACGCACACGATTACGATAATAAATGGTATCTCGATTTGTTTCGTCTTCAAAAAAGGCGATGTTTTCAGCCAATGCTTCCTGATATAAAGCCTCTTTCCTAAACGATAACAACGGACGAATCAAATCAAAATAGTCACGTTCTTGAAATTCTACCATTCCTGAGAGACTACCAATTCGATGACCACCCATTAGACGCATCAAGACTGTCTCAGCTTGATCATCGAGGTGATGAGCAGTTAGAACTTGCTCATAGCCTTGCTCTCTCACAACTTCTTCGAACATACTATAACGGAAATCACGGGCTTTTTGTTCAACATGACTGAGAACAAAAGGGCCTTCTTGCCATTTTCTACGATAAAATGGTAAATGATTCGCTTGGCAATAATCACGTAAAAACGCCTCTTCAACATCTGAAATTGCACGTAGTTGGTGGTTAATATGAACAACGCCTAGTTGCGGGCGAACTGAGTCAGGTAGTTCTTGCATCAAATGCAGCAATACCATTGAATCCACGCCACCAGAAACGGCAACTAAAACTTTAGTTTCTGTATCCCACCACTTACTCTGCAACACTTTTTGATAAAATTGATGAAATAATGACATCTTTGTTAACCTCCCTCATCGTTAAAAGAGAAAAAAGGATAAGTCACCTTATCCTTTACAAATTAATTTTATTAATTGCGACGACCGCCACGGCCCCCACGTTTTCCTTCAGTATTACGACGTAATGAACTCAAACGATCATCACTATCTTTTAGGAATGAACTCATTAATGTGTCAAAGCTTTCTTTCTTTGGAGCAGGCGCTACTGGTTTTCTTGGAGCAGAACCACGATCTGATTTGTTATAGTTCGAACGTTTATACTCTTTTTTACGTTCTGGTTGTTTTTCTTCGTTTGCACGTTTGATTGACAACCCTATTTTTCCATCATCACCAATAGACATGACTTTAACTTCTACTTCGTCTCCAACAGTTAAGCAGTCATTAATATCTTTGACAAAACTATTTGATACTTCACTAATATGCACCAATCCTGTTTTGCCTTCTCCTAAATCAACAAATGCTCCGAAATTGGTAATTCCTGAAACTTTTCCAGGTAGCTTTACCCCTACTTCAATTGACATAAAAATCTTTTTCCTCCTTGGGCCTTCTTAAAAATATATTTTTACTTATTTGTTACCACTTGGTTGAGTTGAGTTATTTAACTCTGGAATACTATAAACTTGCTCGCCTTTTTTAGAATAAAAATATTTTGCACGAGCAACTTTTGCCACATACTCTTCATCATGCAATAAATCTACCTCGTCTTGGAGGTCTTTTTTTGCAACAGACACTTTTTCGTAATCACGATTAACTTCTTGTTTTGTTTCTTCTAAAGAGAGTAATCGTTGACTATTCTTAAACAAATTCAGACCAATAATTGTAAACACTAAAAATATGATGACAAAAAAGACCATCAAACGTCTTCGTTTTAAAATTAAAGTTTTTGTCTCTTTTTGTGTGTCTCCTAAAGACAAACTTGTTGTTTTTTCTTTTAGTGTCAATAACTTCATTTCGTCCTTCATTAGTAGAAAAAGTCTCCTCTCATAAATTCAAAGATACTTTATTATACCAAGGTCAAGAACCATTGTCTAATCTAATTATAAAGTTTCTAAAGTATTTCCTTGCGTTTCACTAATTATTTCGTATAAATCTTTTGCTTCATCTTTTTTTGTTGTTTCTTTAATTGCTACGACGCGAACTTCAAGTATTTTATTACCAAATAAAATCTTAATTAAATCGCCTTCTTTAACGTTCGTTGACGACTTAGCTATTTGACCATTTACTTGAATACGTCCTTTATCTGCAATTTCTTTTGCTACAGTACGTCTTTTAATGAGACGTGATACTTTCAAATATTTATCTAAACGCATCTTACTCACTCCATTATCTTTTAAATTTAGCTTTCATTTTTTTACCGCCTGGAAGCATATCCCATTCATCAGTCGTGAATATTTTCAAATGAATAAGACAGATAATAACGATCCCTACTCCTAATCCTACTCCGACCAAAGTCAATAATAAGGTTACCATCCTACCCCAATCAATCCACAGCCATTGTGCTAGAAAACGTTGATAAAACGACAATAATGCAATCATGCTTCCCAATGTTATTCCTATCTTAACATAATATGTCCAAGAGAAAAGAGAAAACTCTAAGTCTTTTTTCAATTTAAGATGCATCGCAATTAAACAGGTTGCAAGACCTATTATCGTACTTAAACTTGTACCGACTGTTCCATAAGCAATCGTTAAGTTAGCTGTTAGCATTAATTTTACAAATAAACCCACAATAGCTGCTAAAAAGGGTAATTTTACTCGATTGCGGCTTTGATAGATGGCTTGATACGCTTGAATCATCGCAACAAAGAAAACTGAGAGAGCATATAAACTTAATGAAAGTCCCTCTTTATTATCTTTAAAAAGGGTCACATTAATATAGGGTAAAACCAACGCTAAACCAACACCTGCCGCACTCGATACGGTAAATGATAGTTTTAAAAATGATTGAACTAATTTTTCATATGATTTTTCTTGGTTATTAGCAAAATAACGGGTTAACAAAGGGATAAAAGTGGTTGTCATTGAAACTGAAATGACAAGACCGACTTGCACAAGTGGTTGGCCTCGATCATAAATTCCTTTTGTTGTTTTAGCTAATAACTCTGAGACGCCACTAATCTCAAGTGCATTTTTTACTGCAAATGAATCCACAAGTTGAAAGAAAACAAGATACGCACTAAAAATACATAACGTTCCTCCTTCACTTAGCAAGCGTCGGAAAAACCGCTGAATTTCCTGCTTCGTTAATTGCGGCTTTTCAAACAATTTAACGCCTTCGCGATTCATAAAAATTAATACAAGTAAGCCACCAATAGCACCAAAAACTGAACCCAGCATCGCAAGCATGCCTACCTTATAAATTGAAATTTCAACAACCGTATAAATTGCACCCGCTAAAAGAATAATAATCACACGGACACCTTGCTCAACTAATTGTGAAAAGGCTGTGGGTCTCATATTCAATTGACCTTGATAACCACCACGATAACTCGCTAAAAATGGCACTACAAGATACAAAAATGATACCGCACGAATTGAAGAAGCCAACTTGACGTCCCCCATTAATAACGCCATCTGGTTTGAGCCTAAGAAAAGAACTAGAAATGCTATAAATGATAGCACACTCACCATCACAAAAAATAAATAGGTATATTGTCTGGCTTTGCTTGGTTTTTCTTCTGCCGCTATCAGCTTAGACAAATAAACGGGTAAACCAGACAAAGCCAACGTCATCCCAATACCGTAGATTGGATAAACCTGTTGATATACATAGAAGCCTTCATCACCTACTAAATTTTGAAAAGGGACCCTGTAAACAGCACTCAAAATTTTAACAATTAGAGATGTGATTGTTAAGATCATCGTACCTTGAAGCATTTGATGATTAGGTGATTTTACCTCGTCTATTTTATTCGTCTTGATCATTTTTCTCACGTCGTTTTAAATATTTTTGTTCCCGAACCGCTTCAACAAAATTAGAAATTTCTTGTAACCAATCCGATTCAGCAATTCGTGGTGTGATTTTTAAGATAATCAGCATTTGTCCTTCTTCTGGTCTTACTTCTGCCTTCAAGGTTGTGCTCGCTAACGCTTTGAACAGTTGCTCGACTGTGTATGTATTGGTTCCTTCTTTACTTAATTGAAGCTCAATCGCTAAGCCTTTTTTACTAATTTTTTCAATTAAAGCATAATCACTATTCATTTTTATTAAACCAATCGTCAATAGATTAGATACTTCCTCTGGGTATTCCCCAAAACGATCAATTAAATCATCCAATAATTCATCATACATTTCCGCACTTTCTAATTGGCGAATTCGTTTATAAATTTCAATTTTTTGACGCTCATCTTCTATATATGTTGTTGGTAAGTATGCATCGATACCCAAATCAATTTCAGTAATAATTTTACTATCATTCGAAGTTAAACCACGCTTACGATTCACTGCTTCGGTTAACATTTGTGTATACATATCAAAACCAACTGAATCAATAAATCCATGTTGTTGCGCACCTAAAAGATTACCAGCACCACGAATGGATAAATCACGCATGGCTATCTTAAAGCCTGAACCAAGCTCAGTAAAATCTTTAATCGCTTGGAGACGTTTTTCACTGACTTCGTTTAAAACTTTTTGTGGTTCATACATAAAGTAAGCATACGCCACACGATTACTACGGCCAACACGACCACGTAATTGATACAACTGAGAAAGACCCATGTAATCGGCATTTTCAACAAACAAGGTATTCACATTCGGAATATCCACCCCGGTTTCAATAATTGTAGTTGTTACTAGTAAATCATATTCACCATTAATAAATTCTAGGAGCACATTCTCTAATTGAACTTCCGTCATCTGACCGTGTGCATAAGCAATGCGCGCCTCTGGTAATATTTGTTGCAGCTCGTCAACTTTTTGTTCGATTGTCTCCACACGATTATACAAATAAAAAATTTGACCGCCACGTGACATCTCGCGTTCGCAAGCCTCGCGAATCGCCCCAAAATTTTTCTCCATGACATAAGTTTGAATGGGATAACGATTGGCTGGTGGGGTTTCGATTACTGATAAATCACGAACACCTAACATCGACATGTGTAACGTTCTTGGAATTGGCGTTGCTGTCAATGTTAGTACATCCACTTGTGACTTCAACTGTTTCAAACGTTCTTTATGTTTCACGCCAAAACGCTGTTCCTCGTCAACAATCAACAAACCTAAATCTAAAAATTCAACATCTTTTGATAAGACACGATGTGTACCTACTACAACATCAATTTGACCTTTTTTTACTTGTTCCAATGTTTCCGTTTGTTGTTTTTTTGTTCTAAAACGGCTCAACAAACCAATATTAATTGGGAAATCGGCAAAACGTTCAAGCATTGTTTCATAATGTTGTTGCGCTAAAATCGTGGTTGGTACTAAAAAGGCAACCTGTTTGCCATCTTTAATCGCTTTAAAAGTCGCTCTTAGGGCAACTTCTGTTTTTCCATAACCAACATCACCCACCAACAAACGATCCATTGGGCGTTCGCGCTCCATATCCTTTTTAATTTCTTGAATACTACGCAATTGATCTTCAGTTTCCGAATATGGGAACCGGTCATCAAATTCACGTTGATAGTCATCATCTGGTGAAAATGCGTATCCTTTCTCGGCTTCGCGTTCTGCATAGAGTTTTATTAAATCATCGGCGATATCTTCAACACGAGAAGAGACTTTACTTTTCGTTTTGACCCACTCTGTGCCACCTAATTTATTAACTTTTGGCGTTTTAGATTCAGAAGAAACATATTTTTGAATCATATCTAACTGCGTAACTGGAATAAAGAGCTTATCATTGTTCTTATAAAGAATCGTGATGTAATCCTGATGGACACCACCACTCTTTAAGGTTTCCATGCCCACATATTTCCCAATCCCATGATTCGCATGAACCACAAAATCGCCAGGTTTTAATTCGTTATAGCTTTTCAAACGTTCCGCATTCGAAACGGTTTGTTTACGTGCTCTTTTTTTGGTTCGTGAATGAATAATTTCCTTTTCAACGACAAAAACTAGTTTGCTTTCAGGCAATTCGAATCCTGCTGAAAGTGATCCTTCAAGAATTTGCGTCTGACCTTGCAATAAAGTATTCGTATCGTTAACAACTGCCGACACTTCTAAATCAATCAATAGCTTTTCTAAAATTTGACTACGTTCTTGATTTTCTGCCAAAACAACAATCGTTTGACCTTGTTTATGCCAACGATCTAATTCTGTTTTAAAGAGGGCCATCTGACCAAAAAATTGTTGCATAGGACGATATTGAATTGGATAGATGGCTTGAAATTTCATGCGACCCATTCCTTTTTGGAACAGTGAAAAATGGGTTTTATTTTGCGGTGCTGCTTTCAATAATGTTCTAAAGTCACCACCAAATGTTTGATCGTCAAATAAAACTTGTTCTTCAAGCTTCATCGTTAGCCATTCTGCTTCTTCACGTAATAATTCACGTTCACTTTCGACCAAACGACTATAGTCGTCCACCACCATTAAATCATCATCTTTAAAATAATCACCTAAAGTAGCAGGCTTTTTGCCATAAAGGAGACTCGGATATAGTTTCACTTCTTCAGTTGGACGGCCTTTGCGCCACTCTGAAACAATGCTATCTCTATAGGCAACAATTCGTTCTTGATCGTCATGACTTGTCATGACTTCAAGTTTTTCGGAAAAGCGGGTTTCTAGCACTTCTGCACCATTCACTAGTTCCTCTTCACTAAAGATTTGTGTTGTTGCAGGTGGAACCATAATCGACTCAATCGTTTCAAGTGAGCGTTGTGTCTCCACGTCAAATAAACGAATTGAATCAATTTCAGTATCGAAAAGATCAATTCGAACAGGATATTCACTTGTTAGGGGGTAGATATCAATGATACTACCACGCACACTAAACTCACCTGGTTTGCCAATCATTTGTTGGCGTTCATACCCTAACAAAACTAATTTTTGTGGTAATGTCTCTAAGTCAACCTCATGTTCAAAATCAAAGGTTAAACAATTATCTTGCCATACCGTGGGTGAGGGTAAATAGTGACGAAAGCCTGCTAAAGACGTCACGACAATTCCGGGTCCATCTGTACTTAAAAAATTTAAAGTGTTGATTTTATCGACCAGTGCTTCAGGTGAAGAAAATGACATTTCAACAGCTGCCACTTCATCAACCGGAAACAAATAAAGATAGTCGTTCAGCACGACCTGACTCAAATCATCAATTAAACGATGCGCATAATATAAATTTGGTGTTAAAATCAAGATTTTTTTCTGCATCTTGAGCATACTTGCCATAAGCAATGTTTTGGCCGAACCAGACAGACCAGTGATTAATTGCATCGGCATAACAGTTAGATTATCGGACCATGTTTTAACTTCTGGATGATCCAATAACGCATTAATTATTCCGGGAGTTTGATACAAAGCACTCCCTCCTTTCTCATACCACTTGTTGCACTATTTTTTAACATTATAATGATTCATCGCGTCAACAAATGTATGTCCTTGTAACCAATAATCAATTGCATCAGCCGAAGCATTAACTGCTTGGAGCATGTCGTCACGTGTTTCTTTTCCAAACGGACTTAAGACATACGAAACAACTGTTTGTGGTGCTTTTGGTCGATCAATGCCAACACGAACACGGTTAAAGTTTTGTGTGCCCAAATGACTAATCAGGCTCTTAATACCATTATGTCCCCCAGCACTTCCTTTTTCACGTAAGCGAATCTTACCAATCGGTAAATCTAAATCATCATAGACAACAACAACATCTTCTGGTGAGACTTGAAAATATGTCATCAACGGTCCCACAGCACGACCTGATTCATTCATAAATGTTTGTGGTTTAACCAACACAACCTTCTCGTCGTTAACAAAAAATTCGGCTAAATCTGCTTCAAACATATTTTTATTAAATTTTATTTTTTCACGATAGGCAATTTCATCTAATGTAATGAATCCAATATTATGCTTTGTTGCACGATATTTCGATCCTGGATTACCTAATCCAATAATTAACTTCACAACGTCGACCCCTTTATTCTTCTTAATAGTGTCTATAGCACTTTATTTTCAATTATCCTTAATTATGACATCATTTTTAAGATAATTCTACTTATTCAAGCCAGAGTTTAAAGAATCTTTGGATTTTTCTAAGCTTGTAAAATACCAAAAAGCAAAAACTCACTTTGTGTTATTCTTAACAAAAATTAATTATCACTTAATAATAGATTTCAAAACATGAGAAGTGACAGGTACAACTGCTGGTGCTATAATCTAGCTTAATAGGCTTTATGAGACATTAAAATTCACAATGTTTTTTATTAAGCTCAAATCGATTTATATCAGATTCATTTTTTTTGGAGTGGATTTTAGAATATAGTATGTTACAATTATATTACAATATTTTTTAAAGAGAAAGGAATTATCTATGAAACAAAAAAAATGGTTGTTAGTCCCGACAGTCCTCATTATCGGTTTGATTGGACTATATGCGTTTTTTGCGTTCTATTTTCAATCACATACACTACCTCGAACAACGGTAGATAATATTTCAGTCGAACGTTTAACACGCACAGGAACAGAAGAAAAATTACAAAAAAATCTAAAGAAAACATCTTTTGCTATCTTAGATGAAAAAAATGAGTGGAAAACAATTCCTGGTGAAGAGTTAGGCATCTCTTATGATATTAAAGCAACGACCGATCAAATTTTTAATAAACAAAAACCATTTGCTTGGCCGTTAGCATTCTTTAAAGCTCCAAAAAGCTACCCTATAAAGCTAGCTGAAACTGATGTGGCACGTTTGGATGCGTCACTTGAGCAAATTAAAACTGATTTAAACACATATAATAAATCACAAACACCTTCTAAAGACGCTGCAATTGAATTTAAAGATGGTAAATATCAAATTGTAAAAGAAGTTGAAGGTACGACAGTGGATGTTGATAAGACCGTTTCTAAAATCAAAGAGGCAGTTCTAGGTGGTAAACAATCACTCAACCTGAATGAATATATTGTGAAGCCAAAAGTACATTCAAATGATGAAAAATTAGTAGCTGCAATTGGTGATATCGAGCGCTTAAGTACTCAAAGTGTTTCTTATATTGTGAATGGCCAAAAGGTTGAAGTCCCAAAAGAAGTCACTCAAACATGGTTCACATTCGCTGACAATAAAGTCGCTGTTAATAAAGAAAAAGTCACTGCGTATATCACTGAACTTGGCCAAAAATACAACACTAGTACCAATCCTTCAAAATTCAAAAGTACAAAACAAGGTGAAGTTTCTGTTCCCGCTGGTTCATACAGTTGGACAATCGCAACCAATTCTGAAACCGAAGCATTATCTGAACTACTTCTTGAAGGCAAAGGCGTTACTGATCGTGTACCTCACTTTGAAGGAAGTTCAAATCCTGGTGTTGATTTAATTGGCAATACCTATATTGAAATCGACTTACAAGCACAACATATGTGGTATTACAAAGATGGAAAAGTCGCTCTAGAGACACCTGTTATTACAGGTAAACCTAGTTCACCAACACCAAAAGGCGTTTTTTATGTTTGGAATAAAAAGCAGAATGAAATTCTAAGAGGTGAGGATTATGCCGAACCTGTTGATTTTTGGATGCCTATCGATTGGACTGGTGTCGGCATTCATGATTCTGCATGGCAAAACCCTGGCGCTTATGGCGGCACTTCATATACAACAGTAGGTTCACACGGTTGTATCAATACCCCACCAACTGTTGCAAAACAACTATACAATATGATTGGCGTGGGCGTACCCGTTATTGTCATCTAAAAAGTGACGATTGACTTAATAAAAGTCAATCGCCACTTTTTTTATTCTTGCAATTTTGCTTGTTGATGTTGTTTTGATAAATCAAAAATGCATCCAAAGAGTGTTTCAATATCAGAAGCATACTCTTCATTCTCTAAATAAGCCGCCATTTTCGCTAACACTTCGGCTTCTCGCTTTGAATCCTCAATCGGTAAACCTTGTTCTTTTTTTATTCTGACAACCTCATCAACACAAGCCATTCGTCTTTCATATAAAGCAACGATTTCACGATTAATTTGATTGATTTCTGTTCTAACTGATTCCAACATATTAATGATTCTCCTTATTAGATATTTTTTTAAAGACAACTTCAGCTTTTTCCGTCACCATTAGATGCGGATAATTTAAATATAATGGTTCTTGATTAATGACTATCAATTCAGCATTGGGTGCTTGATACTGAATCAAACCACTAAATGGATAAACTTTTAAACTCGTACCTACAACCACAATTGCATCCGCTGTTGCAATCGCTTGGATTGACTTTGATACATTCTGTTCATCTAGAGCCTCTTCATACAAAACAATATCTGGTCGAATTTGTCCACCACAAAAATGCTTGTCACTTTTTAGATACTCAGCCACAGGGACAGTTTCACCACAATTTTGACAATAGCAATGATACAAACTTCCGTGAAAATTAACAATATTTTGACTACCAGCCGCTTGATGAAGACCATCAATATTTTGACTGACAACCGTGACGTATTTTTCTTTTTCAAGCGCTGCGATTTGCTCATGAATAATATTAGGACGAGCCGACGGATGATATAGTTTTTTAACAAACGCATAAAACTTATCTGGTTCCTCTTTCAAACAAGTATGACTTAATAAATACTCAGGCGCTGCAATTCCTTGATAAACACCTGATAATGAACGATAATCAGGAATACCTGAAGGGACAGACACACCCGCGCCAGTTAAGAACACCAAAGAACGACTTGCCTTTATTTTTTTTACAGCTTGATTAATAGTATCATGCATTCTTATTTGCCTCACTTTCATCTTTATTCTTAGTTTAACATCAAAATCCGCATCATTAAAATTAATAAAAGGGAGTGTGACTACAAAAAAGTCACACTCCCTTAAGAACAAGTTTATTCAATAATACGTTGTAAAAATTCTTTCGTACGTTCTTCTTTTGGATTAGAGAATAATTCTTCTGGTGCTCCCTCTTCAGCAACTACACCTTGATCCATAAAGATGACACGATCAGATACTTCTTGCGCAAATTTCATTTCATGAGTAACAATAATCATTGTTAAACCGGTCTTAGTTAAATCACTCATAATATTTAAAACTTCACCCACCATCTCCGGATCAAGTGCTGACGTTGGTTCATCAAACAGCATCACTTCCGGATCCATTGAAATTGCTCTAGCAATCGCAACACGTTGTTTTTGACCACCGGATAATTGTGCTGGTTTGGCAAAAGCAAATTCTTTCATGCCAACTTTATCCAAATTTTCAAGGGCAATTTTTTCAGCCTCTTCTTTTGAGCGATTCAGGACTTTGACTTGTCCAACCGTACAATTCGAGAGTACATTATGATTTTCAAATAAATTAAATTGTTGGAAAACCATCCCAACTTGAGCTCGATATTTAGGCAAATTATATTGAATATCTAAAATATTTTCACCTTTAAATAAAATGGCACCTGACGTTGGCGTTTCAAGTAAATTTATACAACGGAGTAACGTTGATTTTCCTGAACCTGATGAACCAATAATGGTCACAATTTCTCCTTTTTGGATTTCAATATCGATTCCCTTAAGCACACGATGATCGCCAAATGTTTTTTCTAAATTTTTAATTTGTACAAAATCAGCCATCGTTACTCACCCACTTTTCCAATTTTTTTAACTTGCATTTGATTTGCATAAGATACATGCGAGCCACTATCTTTACCATCAATTTTACGTTCTACCCAACGTAAGACACGAGTAACTGTAAACGTCATCACAAAGTAGATCACACATACCACAAAGAACGTATCAAAGAAACGGAAGTTACTACCTGCAACAGTCTTAGCAGTAAAGAATAATTCAGAAACTGCAATCACATTTAACACGGATGTATCTTTAATATTGATGACAAATTCATTACCGATTGCTGGTAATGTATTACGGAAGACTTGTGGTACCACCACATTCCACATTGTTTGAGCATGTGTCATCCCAATAGCTTCAGCCGCTTCAAATTGACCTTTATCCACTGCAAAAATACCACCACGAATAATTTCCGTCATATAAGCACCCGTGTTAACTGAAACAATAAATAGTGCCGCAACTAATGGATTAACATTAATACCAAATGCTTGAGCTGACCCATAATAGATAACCATTGCCTGCACAATCATTGGCGTACCTCTAAAAATCTCAACATAAATCGAGAAGATAATATTTAATAATTGATTGAAGAAACGTGGTCCTTTTTTACGAGGTTTCGGTATTGCTCTAAAAATACCAATCGCCATACCTAAAATCGTTCCCACGATTGTACCGACTAATGAAATAAGTAATGTTACACCGGCACCACGCAAGAATGCTTTCCAATTTTCACGCACAATTCTTACAATCCATGGCTCGTTCGTATCGCCATCCGGTTGTTGCGCAATTGCGGCATCCATAATTTTTGTTCGTTCTGATCCTGAGATACCTTCCAAAATAGAATTAATCTTAGCTAACTGCTCTGGTTCATTTTTTCTTAAACCAATCGCAATTGATGTATCCTCTGGTGCTGTTTTAAAACCATCTACTTCTTTGAATTCAACCATTTTGAAATTAGGATTCAAACGTTCAGCTGTCACACCCTCTGGTCGTTCAGTCACATAGCCATCAATTTTTCCTGATTCCAAGGCAACACGCATCGCTGGAAAATTATCCATTGCTGTTTGCTTTTCGACTTCTGGAATTTGATCAATGACTGAATAATGGAACGTATTTAACTGACCTGTAATCTTAGCATTTTTAAAATCAGCTAAACTTTTAGCCTGATCAAACGCTCCATTTTTTTTAACGAGCATGACCAAATGTGAATCATAATAGTTGTTTGTAAAATCAATGGTTTTCTTTCTTTCTGGCGTTGGTGACATACCTGCAACAATTGCGTCCACCTTACCAGAAGTTAGTGCTGGTGCTAAACCATCCCACTCTGTTTTAAAGATGACAAGTTCCTTGTCCAAACCATCGGCAACACGTTTAGCGATTTCAACATCATAGCCACCGGCAAAATCTTTTGATCCTTGAATTGGAACACCGCCATCTCGATCGTCAGCTTGTGTCCAGTTGAATGGTGGATAACCCGCCTCCATCCCTACTACGAATTTTTCTTTTGCTTCTACTGTGGTTGCTCCTACTGTACTCATAATCGTTCCTACCAGTAGAAACAACATAACTAATAAACGTCTTTGATGTCTTTCCATCACTACTCGCTCCCTATTGATTGAAGTAAAAAAAAACAATCCTATAGTATGATAGGATTGCTAAAATCTTAGGGTTAGATAACTGCAACGAAAGAAACATTTCCGTTTATCAAAATCCTAGCGCAACCCAGTATCATGTACTGAGACAGTTCCATAGTTATTCACCATAGACCCAACATTAGGAAGATAAGGCTCTTTCTAACATTTCGGCAACAACCCCGCCAACTTTCTTCTTCGTTTCCTTAAACTCCGAAAGTCTTCTTGATTCATTGCACCTCTAGATATTTAGTGTCTTGTTCTTTTTTCTTGTTTAATAGTATAACATAAAAAAATAAGAATTGTCATATTTTTTTCTAATTTATTTTCCATTTAATAAATATAAGCAAATAAATAAGTTAAAGACTTAAGTTTTACCAAAGGCTTGTGTATAACTTGATTAGTTTCACACACACTTATACACATTAGAAACTCTTTTATACCTGCTTTTCAACAAATTATCCACATTGTCCACAGAGTTATCCACAGTTCCCCTTGTGGGTAACTCACATTTTAGTCAAAAAAATCGTCTGTAGCATTTAATATCCACAGACGATTTTTTTAGATTTATTTAATTAAACGATAGATTGCATCAGCATAAATCACTGTTGCATTGATCAAGTCAGCAACTGAAATAAATTCATTGGCTTGATGCATTGTATCAATACTATCAGGGAACATAGCTCCATAAGCTACGCCTCTTTCAAGTAAACGACCAAATGTTCCGCCACCAATCACTTGTTCATGGCCTTTAAGACCAGTATGATCTTCATATGTTTCTAGTAATGTTTTCACTAATGGATCTGACATTGGCACGTAATGAGGTGCTTTTCCGCCAGGTTGTTCTACCGCTTTTGCAGTTGTATGAACTAATTTTTCTTGAATTGCTTTTTCAATTGATGCGCCATCCATTCCTTTAGGATATCGGAAATTAAGCGTCACAGTGTTCACATCTTTATTGTGGTCAAAGTTAAAGACACCAGCATTCATTGAAAGTTTACCCATAATATCATCTTCATGAGCAATTCCAAATTTTACACCTTCTGTATCATTGTGGACAAAGTCAGCAATGATTGTTAAATAATCTTTAGCCGCATCAGAAAAATCATAATCACTCAAGAATGTTGCTAAAAATGTTCCTGCGTTAATCCCTTTTTCTGGCATTGCACCGTGTGCTGCTTTACCATTTAAAATAAGCGTTGCCGTTTTATCATCAATCTTAATTTCACCAGTAACTGGTTGTTCTTCCAAATACGCTTGGTATTCTGAAGCAAAGGCATCAATGTCACCACTCACTTCAACAACTGCTTCCGCACTCTCAGGTACCATGTTTGCACGCATACCTGATGCAAAAGAAATTAATGATAATGTGCCTTCATTTTTCCCACCAGTTTCAATTAAAATTGTTGTATTCCCTTTTTCACCATTAATAATTGGGAACTCTGCATCTGGTGAAAAACCGAAATCAGGTTTTTCTTCAACTTCTAAGTAGTGGTCCATACATTGCCAGCTACTCTCTTCATCAGTACCCACGATTAAACGTGTACGTTTTGAAACAGGTAACTCTAATTCTTTAATAATTTTTAACGCGTAATAAGCTGCCACTGTAGGTCCTTTATCATCACTAGCACCACGCGCATAAAGACGTCCGTCTCTAATTTCTGGTGCAAAAGGTTCTGAATCCCAACCCGGTCCTACTGGTACCACATCTAAGTGACCGATTACACCTAATAATTCATCGCCTTCACCATATTCAAGGTGACCTGCGTAGTTATCCACATTTTTAGTCACAAACCCGTCACGTTCACCAATTTCTAAAAATTTTAAAAGAGCGTCTTTTGGTCCAGGACCAAATGGAGCATCCGCTGTCGCCTTTTCATCTTCTCTCACACTTGGAATGCTTAATAATGTAAATAAATCTGCCATTAAATCTTCACGGCGAGCTTCCACTTCTTTTTTCCAATTAATTGTCATAGAGAAATCCTCCTCGATTGATATAGATTTATAATATCATTTTTTTACTGATTTGTCTGATAATTTCGCTAATAACTGGCTTTCTTCAAGCGCAGTTAATTCTCGATATTGACCAACTTTTAACGTAGGATCTAGCGGTAGTCCACCCATACTAAGACGATGGAGTGTCTTGACTTCTTTCCCTACAGCTTTGACCATCCGTTTCACTTGATGAAACTTACCCTCCACGATTTCAAGTTCAATCAATGACTCTTGTGTTTCTTGATCGATACTCAAAATATTTAGTTCTGCAGGTAAACAGATTTTTGGCTCCCCGATATCAATTCCTTCTTTAAACAAAGCTTGATCTTCAGACGTCATGATACCTGAAACAAGTGCTCGGTAAAGTTTAGGCACTTTTTTCTTTGGCGATAATAACTGATGTGCTAATTCACCATCATTTGTTAAAAGCAAAAATCCCGTCGTATCTTTATCTAAACGTCCTACTGGGAATAGCTCAAAATGATGATAGTCCGATGATAATAAATCAATCACCGTTCGATGCTCAGCGTCATGTGTAGCAGAAACCACACCTTGAGGTTTATTCAACATGAGATAAACATCTTTACGATAAAAGACACTCTCATCTGCAACACAAATTTGATCATGGTTCTCATCAATTGATACCTTACCATCTTTAACGAGTTTGCCATTCACTGAAACTTGTTTTTTCTTTAAGAGTTCTTTCACTTCTTTGCGACTACCAAAACCAGTGTGACTCAAAAACTTATCTAAACGCAATTTCGGCCTCTCCTTTTAAAAAAACCAAGACAACTATATTCTACGTCGTCTTGGCTCGATATTTTTATTTAATTTTTAATTTTGCACGATATTTTTCAGCCTTAGGACCAACTAAATGATCAATTAAGCGAACCTTTAATGCTAGATAGGCATATACTAAAACACCGATGCAGACTGCAACTAAAACGATAATCATCGCTTGGAATTTTCGTTCTGGATTTAAGAACAAACTTAATCCGGCACGACTAATTAGGACAACCAAACTCATAACAACACTAAAAATGGTAATCAATAGTGTCCGTCTTAGGATGACGAAATAATCAAATTTAGCCACTTTATGAATCCCTTTAGTAATTAATATACTTGAAACAGTAAGTCCAATAGCCGTTGCTATAAGTGGGCCATAAACTTCAAATACTTTGATTAATGGATATTGAACCACTAATTTAATACCTAAACCAATCATCAACATCACAATCGTATCCGTATTTTTATATAAACCTTGCAGTGTCGTTGAGACTAAAATAAAGTAGCCCATCACAAGCCCCACAACTGATGATTGAATCAACAAATTGATTCCTAATACATCTGGTTCATAGAACAATACATACATTGGTTTTGCTAATGTAATCATACCCAACGTTGCTGGAATCATGATAAACAACAATAACTGAATATTATCTTCAATTAATTTTGCTAAACCACGTTCATTTTTTAACGTGAAGGCTTCAGTTACTAGTGGCAAACTAGTCACCGCTACACCTGTCGCTAATGAAATAGTAATCATAATTAATTTATCTGGATTGGCACTAAATAATGTGAAGAGTGCTTCAAGTTGTTTGCCAGAATAATTAGTAAAGCTTGCCATAATTGGTTCAAATGTAAATTGATCCACCAATTTGAATAAAGTAATACCCGATCCTACAATTGTAAAAGGAATTGCTTGTTTAATCATCTCTGTAATCATGTGATTTTCAGAGATCGACATTTTATTATTACTTGCGGCAATTAATCGGTCCATTTCGGGTTTTTGACGCATATAGAAATAGATTAACACAGCAAAAGCAGCGACCATTCCGATAAAAGCAGCAAAAGTTGATTGAACAACAGCATCAACATAATCACCCTGTTGTACTTTCATAATAATGAATGTCATCAACAACATATAAAAGACACGCGCAACTTGCTCTACGACTTGCGAAACTGCTGATGGCATCATGTTTTGATTTCCTTGGAAATACCCTCTAATAACACTCATACAAGGGAAAATCAGCACTGCCCAACTTAATGAGCGCATCACCGGAACTAAATCCTGATTACCTGCAGCTAATATTGGTGAAATAAAATACATGAGCCCGGAAAACAGAAGGCCAAAAACGCCCATAATGACTAACGTTCGCTTAAATAGTCGACGGCTAATACCGTACTCATTTAACGAATTATAGTGAGACAATTGTTTGGCTACGGCTCCGGGAATACCCGCCGTTGCTATCATTAAAAATAATGCGTAAACATTATATCCTTTTCCAAATAAGCCATTCGCAATCTTCGCATTTTCACCCATCCACGCATACCATGGAATAATGTAAACGGCCCCTAACAAGCGAGATATTACACTACCCAAAGTCATCCAGAGTGACCCACGAACCATTTTTTGTTTCGTGTGTAACTCTTGTTCCTCTACTGAGGCGTTTGTTTGATTCGACATGAACATATCCAACTTTCTTCTTCTCATACTGCTTTAATTGTAGCGACTCTATGACAGATATGCAAACACTTTTATGTTTATTTTTTTAGCCTTTTTTAATTTGCTACAATATTCACTAATTTGTTAGGAACCACAATTACTTTACGAACTGTTTTTCCTGAAAGTTGCTCTTTAATTTGCTCATTTTCCATAGCGATTGCTTCTAGTTCTTCTTTTGGTAAATCACGAGCCACAATCACTTTAGCTCTAACTTTACCATTGATTTGAATAATAACTTCTAATTCAGCTTCAACCAATTCGTTTTCATCATACATTGGCCAAGGTGTTAAACTAATGCTTTCTTTTTCACCCATACGTTCCCATAGTTCTTCAGTAATAAATGGTGCAACAGGTGCTAATAATTGTAAGAAACCTTTCATATACTCAACTGGTAGAACTTCTGCTTTGTAGGCTTCATTAATGAAAATCATTAATTGAGAAATAGCTGTATTAAAATGAAGCTGGGCGTAATCTTCTGTTACTTTTTTGACAGTTTGATTGTAAACTTTAGTTAATTTACCGTCATTATATGTTGTAATACGGTCACGAACGACTGCATTTTCATCAATAAAGAGACGCCATACGCGGTCTAAGAATTTACGGCTACCTTCTAAACCTTTTTCGCTCCATGCTACAGAGGCATCTAAAGGTCCCATGAACATTTCGTAGAATCTCAATGTGTCGGCACCAAATTGTTCAACAATATCATCTGGATTAACCACATTACCTTTTGATTTAGACATTTTTTCATTGTTTTCGCCTAAAATCATACCTTGATTATAAAGCGTTTGATATGGTTCTTTAGTGTTTACGACACCAATGTCATATAAGAATTTATGCCAGAAACGAGCATATAGTAAATGAAGGACCGCGTGTTCTGCACCACCAAGATACACATCAACTGGTAACCACTCTTTAATTTTTTCTGGATCAGCAATTTGTTGATCATTATTTGGATCAATGTAACGAATATGATACCAAGAACTACCAGCCCACTGTGGCATTGTGTTCGTTTCACGACGACCCTTCATACCTGTTTTTTCATCAACAACATTAATCCAGTCAGTCATATTAGCTAATGGTGATTCGCCTGTGCCACTTGGTTTAATATCTTTTGATTTTGGTAAAATTAATGGTAGTTCTTCTTCTGGAACAGCCGTCATTGTACCATCTTCCCAATGAATAATTGGAATTGGTTCACCCCAATAACGCTGACGAGAGAATAACCAGTCACGTAAGCGATAGCTCACTTCTTTTTTACCAACATTTTCTTTTTCTAACCAAGAAATCATTTTTTCCATGGCTTCTTCTTTATTTAAACCATTTAAGAATTCAGAGTTAACATGCGCACCGTCTTCAGTGTAGGCTGCTTCGTCAACATTACCACCTTCAAGGACTTCAATAATTGGTAAATCAAATGCTTTCGCAAATTCATGATCACGTTCGTCATGTCCTGGAACTGCCATAATTGCACCTGTACCATAAGTTGATAGTACGTAATCTGCAATCCAGATTGGCATTTCTTTTCCATTTGCAGGGTTGATTGCATACGCTCCTGTGAAGACGCCGGTTTTTTCTTTTGATAATTCAGTTCGATCTAAATCTGATTTTTTCTCAGAAGCAACAATATAGGCTTGAATAGCTTCTTTTTGTTCAGGCGTTACAATTTCTTGGACTAAAGGTAACTCTGGAGCTAGAACAGCATAAGTTGAGCCAAATAATGTATCAGGGCGAGTTGTGAAAACAGTGAAATCTTTGTCAGTATCTTTAATTTTAAACGTTACATTTGCGCCTTCCGAACGTCCAATCCAATTACGTTGCATTTCTTTAATACTATCTGGCCAATTCACTAATTCTAAATCATCAATCAAGCGATCAGCGTAAGCTGTAATTTTTAACATCCATTGTTTCATTGGCACACGATAAACAGGATGATCACCACGTTCTGACTTACCATCAATGACTTCTTCATTCGCCAAAACAGTTCCTAATGCTGGACACCAGTTAACTGGAACTTCCGCTTCATAAGCCAAACCTTTTTCAAAAAGTTTTGTAAAAATCCATTGTGTCCATTTGTAATAACCTGGATCTGTGGTATTTATTTCACGGCTCCAGTCAAAACTAAATCCTAGTGAAGTAAATTGACGTTTGAATGTGCCAATATTTTTAGCAGTAAATTCAGCTGGGTCATTTCCTGTGTCAAGCGCATATTGTTCTGCAGGTAAGCCAAAAGCATCCCAACCCATTGGGTGAAGCACATTAAAGCCTTGGGCACGTTTCAAACGAGCTAAAACGTCTGTTGATGTATAACCTTTAGGATGTCCAACGTGTAACCCTTGACCTGATGGATATGGGAACATATCCAAACAATAAAATTTTGGTTTTCCCGAAAAATCTTCTGTTTTAAATGTTTCATTTTTTTCCCAGTAACGTTGCCACTTCTTCTCAATATCTTTGTGATTGTAAACCATTAATAATCCTCCTTTGTATGTTTAAAAAATAAAAAAAGCCTATAGACATAGTAATATGTCTATAGGACGAAATTATCTCACGTGGTACCACCTAAGTTTGTGTTTTATATATAATAAAACACCTCAAAATGCTTGATAACGGAAAAGCTCCGGTTAGATGATGGTTGATCAGACAAGTTCAAAAGTTCCATTTATGCATTTGCAGCACCATGCACTCTCTATAAAATTTTCCTTTTTACTACTTCTTTTCATCATAACTTAATATTAACGCCATCATATCAGATATAAAAAAACTTTGCAATCTTTCTTATATCTTATTTAATTTTTAGAATTTGACCCACATAAATAATATCAGAAGATAATTGATTCAACTGTTTCAAGTGGGCAACTGTTGTGCCATATTTTTGCGATAAAGCCCACAACGATTCACCACGTTGTACATGATGTGTTGAGCCTTTACTACTAAATTGGATTTCTTGCGTACTTGGTGCTCCCGCATTACTTTTCAATTTCAACTTTTGTCCAACATAAATCAAGTCACTTGTTAAATTATTTAATTGTTTGATTTCACTGACAGTTAATTGATTATTTAAACCAATTTGATACAATGTATCACCCGCACGAACAGTATAATCTGCTGCATTTGTGTTTGTTGATGTGTTATTTGATCTAACAGTTGTTGTTGTTGAACCTGTTACTTTCAATCTTTGATTAATGAAAATCAAATCTCCTGACAACTGATTCAGATTTTTTAATTGTTGAACACTTAAACCATATTGGCGACTAATACCATACAATGTATCGCCAGAACGAACCACATAGTAATTCTTTGTATTGTTATTATTGTTTGTCGATGGTTGCGTTGGGGTTGTTGGCTGAGTCTGACCGGTCGATCCTGTCACTTTCAGTCTTTGACCAACTAAAATTAAATCACTCGTTAGACCATTTAATTGTTTCAAACGTGACACAGACAAACCATAACGGCTACCAATTCCATATAATGTATCACCAGAACGGACAACATACTCATTCGTAGGCGTCGTCGGTTGGGTTGGTGTTGTTGGATTTGGCTTAGGTTTAGTTTCTGGTGTCGGCGTTACTTCCGGAGTTGGATCTGGTTTTGGTTGTGAAGTTTGAGCTTCAACTTTTAACATTTGACCCACAAGAATTAAATCACTCGACAAACCATTCCAACGTTTAATATCAGCAACTGTTACACCAAAACGTGAACTAATGCCATACAACGTATCACCAGCTTGAACGCGGTAAGTACCACCATTTTGAGATGGATTTGGCGTGCTTGGCTCATTCGTACCTTTATCAGGGTTCGGCATTGGATTTGGCGTTTGTCCTGTATAGGGCGTATCATATTGCGTTAAATTATATTTGACGATTAAAGCATTTAATTTATATTGATAATTTGGATCTGTTGCATAACGGCCTGTTAACCAAGCTGTCGCATCTTGATACGAATTCGTATTTGATTTCCATGCGCCTGAGTAGAAATAAACACCTGGTGAAAATGAAGTCGTTTTTAAAACATTGGCGTTATCTTGGAACGATTGTTCATATGAAGGATATTTTCTAAATTTATCATAAATTTGAACATCACGTCCATTAAGATGTTCCCAAGTTTGCATTGTAACCGATTGACCATTGTAAGAACCTTTTATCCCAAATAAGTTATGATTTGGTGCCATAGAAAGCGTACTTTGACCATAACCACTTTCCAATATTGCTTGGGCAATCATCACTGATGCATATAAATTGTTTCGTCCTGCAACTTGTTGCGCATAAGGCGCTACCGTTAGCACAAAATCATCTTGCGGAATACCAGTTTTTGGTAATGTTGCTCTTGGTGTCGCAGATGGTACAACTGTTTTCGCTACAGCAGGAGCTGCTTGTTTTTTAGGTGCTGCTGCCGGTTTTGCCGCTGCTTTTTGTGGTGCTACTGGTTTTGGTGCAGGTTTCACCACAGTCGACTGAGTTGTTGACGACGATGTTGCGCTTTGTGTTGGTTTTGTTGTACTTGTTGAAGTACTTGTTGCACTTGTCGACGTATTTGTTGTACTTTGTGTTAGTTTAGATTGATCTGTTTGTGTTGTAGATGTTGTTGTTGATAAAACAGAACTTGACGTTTCTAATTCTGACGTTGAAGTTGTCGTTTCAACTGGCACTTCTCCTGACGTTGTTTCTTGATTGTCTGTTGAAACATCAGTCGGTTTTTCGACATCTTCATTAACAGAAATTGTTTGATTATATTTCTGGTCATTCATATTTACAACAATTGTTTGTTCTTTCATGTCTTGATTTTTCAAAACAACAGGAACTTGTAATTGAACTTTACTATCTTTCACAGTATTAAATACTAATTTTAGTTGATTAATTGATAAATTAATTTGATAAGAGCCCACTTCTTGGCCTAAATCATCAACTAATTTACCTTCTGTTTTATCTGTAACGATTGAAACATTTGGTGATAAACTAATTGTTTGTTCAAGATTAGTCGCGACACCGGTCACAAAATTTAAGTCTAAATTAATAATATCTTGTTTGTTAACTTTTTTAGAACTCACATCAAAAGATGCAAGTTTAACATCTGTTTTATTATTTTCTTGTTCTGCTACCTTGTTTGGGTCATTTGAAACACCTTCAATAGCAAGAACCTCTGTTGCTGAGCTTGATACAAAAAATGTAGATGATAGCATAAATGTAACACCAAACCATGATGCACTTTTCAATAACGTTGGTTTCGTTTTAGAACTGTTTGACTCCCCATTTTTCATAATATTTGTTTCCTCCCCTGTTGGTATTTAAAAAAAGTAGTCCAAATTAATTAAAACATGCGACAGGATTGATAGCAAGTAATAACGACCGTTTTTAGAATTTATCATCAATTCTTTACTTCATACTTTAGACTGATTTTTGGCTCTACATCTTGTTCAATGAACTATTTGATTGTATATTTACAGTAACAACACTATAAAGTAAGGAGGACCGTCATGAATCAAGAACATTTCTTAATCGAATTACGTTTACATCTCAAACAATTATCTTTTGATGAACAACAAGAAATTTCTGATCTGTATCAAAGCATCTTTGAAGAAAAGAAGGCTCTTGGTCTTTCCGAATACGAAATAAGCAAGGAACTGGGACATCCTCGAGAGATTGCCATTTCTATCTTGAAATCAAAAAATCTCTTTTTTGAAGATGCACCACCTACTAACACAGGTTGGCAAGAGTTTTTTGAAGAAGCACCAACTTCACCACATCCATATAATCAAACCCAACAGAGTCCATTACCTCCCGCAAGTGGTTTTTTACGCGTCACACAAATCATTGGGTTATTCTTTTTAAACATCTTTTTCATGTTGTGGATGATCATCGTCCTACTGTTATTACTATTATGTGGTTGGATTATGGTTGCTGGCTTTACTTTAGCACCATTTCTAGCTGGCTTTGGGTTAATTACAGCTTTTAGTACGTATGCACTATTCCAATTTACAAATTCATTGATACTTTGTGGTATCGGATTAATAGGGCTAACGATCCTAAAACCTGTTACTGAAATTTCATTCAAACTATTAAAAGGATACTTTAAATGGAATGTCTTGGTTATGAAGGGAGGCCGTCGCTAATGAAGCGCATGACAAAACTCATTTTAAGTTTAGCCGTTGCATTTATTATTGTTGGCGGTGTCGGTAGTTTTTATCTTTATCAAGAACTGCAAGATATACGCAAAAAAAATGAAATCAAAAAAAGTTTTACTTTTGACGGATCCGATACCTTAGTCCTTGATTTTAAACAAAATACGAATGTTACAATTACAAAATCTAATGACAACAAAGTTCACATGGAACGGGTTGGATTACCCCTTGATCAAAAATCAGTTGGCAAAACAGATTGGGAAATCAAAAAAGATAGTAATAAGACAACAGCAACCATCAACAATCACACCGTTAAAAAGAAATATAATTTTAATTTTTCAATTTTTAGTCCGGATGTCAGTAATGACATGATTCAATTGCGGTTGCCTAATGGATATAAACACATTGAAGTTAACGGAAAACGCTTAAACCTAAATTTGTATGATTTCAACTCAGAATCCCTAAAGATAAAAGCTAACAATGGAGATGTTGCCATTCAAGATGCTAATACTAATAATCTCGACATTGAATCAACTACTGGAAATATCGAATTAAGAGACATGAAAATTAGCGAAAAAATTACGCTTAATTCAAGCTATGGAGCCCTTTCTATTTTTGACACACGAGCAAAAGAATATCACTTAAATTCAACTTCTGGCGATATTCTTTTAGGAAATACTCGTGGCACGATTAACGCAAAAACTCGTGATGGCAACTTAAGTCTCAACCACAATACGGGTAAAGCAAATCTCGAAACGCAAAATAGTGATATTTTCTTCCATACTGTTTTAACACATGATGACGTTACATTAAAAACAACACATGGCAATATCACACTCGAACTTGATGATAAAGGCTGGAAGAATGCCACCGCAACTCTTAAAACTTCAACTGGTGTAATTACTGACGTGATGGATGAAACACTTAACGCAAACAATCAGAAACTCTTTGAACAGAAAAAAGATAAACCGGCACTCGATGTCACAACACAAAATGGCAACATTTCTGTCGTCCAATTAGAAGATGGTGACACCCATTATGGATATGATTAGACCAACATTATAGATAAAATATGCTATAATTGAAAAACTCTAAACTTTAGAGTTTTTCTTTATTTACAAGGAGGATTACAATGATTACAAATAAAAAAAATAGCATGGCACTTGCAAGCATACCTTTCATTATTTTTATAGTACTCGCAGCGCTTGTGTTGCTTCAGTCTAATTTCTTACAAATAATTGATCAACCAATAATCGAACTAGTTCGTGGCACGATCACGCCACCCAAGACAATTTTTTTTAAGACAATTACGGCTCTAAGTAATCCAGGAACAATTATTGTGCTTACTTTAGCAGTTTTTTCCGCACTCTATTACTTCAAAGAACAAATTAGTGCTTGGTGGTTAATTATTAACGTTGTGCTGATTCAAGGTGCTGGGAATGTCGTTTTAAAGCATCTCTTTTTAAGACCGCGACCTCCTAAAAATTTTCATCTGGTTCATGCCACAAGCTATAGTTTTCCTAGCGGCCATGCCATGGGTAGCATGATTTTTTATGGCACCATTCTTTTACTTGTCCCATTCTTTATCAAACAAAAACCTTTAAAAATTTTAGTACAATCTATACTAGTTATGTTTATTTTTTTAATTGGCATTAGTCGGATTTACTTGGGTGTCCATTATCCCACGGATATTATTGCTGGGTGGTCAATTGGATTAACATGGTTAATCGTTTCATACCCTTTCTTTTTAAAATACTACCATGCACAATTAACGAAAGGAATTTAAGTCAATGTTTACATTTACAGAAGGTCGAGACAAGCGCTATTACACTTGGAATCAAGCCTTGCAAGATAATTTCCATGATAAAATTTTTAAAGTCCCTATTGATGGTGGCTTTGATTGTCCCAATCGTGACGGAACTGTAGCCCATGGTGGCTGTACATTCTGTAGTGTATCTGGTTCGGGGGATTTTATCATTGCGCCAACTGAACCGTTACCTGATCAATTCAAAAAGCAAGTCGATCAAATGCATAAAAAATGGCCTCACAGTAAACAATATATTGTTTATTTTCAAAATTTTACCAATACACACGCACCAGTCGATGTGATTCGCCATCGTTTTGAACAAGTTCTAAATGAAGAAGGCATTGTTGGTGTTTCAATTGGTACACGACCCGACTGTTTACCTGATGATGTTGTTGACTATTTAGCAGAATTAAATGAACGTTTTTATTTATGGGTTGAACTAGGCTTACAAACAACTTATGAAAAAACCAGTCAACTCATTAACCGCGCACATGATTATGACACTTATTTAGAAGGTGTCGCGAAACTTCGCGCTAAAAACATTCGTGTTTGTACACACTTAATCAATGGTTTACCTGGTGAAACACATGAGATGATGCTTGAAAATGTGCGACGAACTGTTCAAGATTCTGATATTCAAGGTATCAAACTCCACTTACTTCATCTGATGACCAATACCAAAATGATGCGTGATTACACAGAAAGACGATTACAACTTCTATCACAAACGGAATATGTAAATCTTATCTGTGATCAACTTGAAATAATTCCACCAAACATCATTATTCATCGTTTGACAGGAGATGCGCCACGAGACACCATCATAGGACCAATGTGGAGTTTAAAAAAATGGGAAGTCTTAAATGCCATTGATCATGAACTAAAAAAACGCGGTACTTATCAAGGAATCTATGCTGCCAATAAAGGAGTCTAATCATCATGTTGAAATCTGCTTTACATTTCAGTCACCAATTATTGACAGAGGTCGTCCATGAAGGTGATCATGTGATTGATGCGACCATGGGAAATGGACACGACACTTTATTCTTAGCCGAATTGGTCGGCATTAAAGGACAAGTCGATGCCTTCGATATTCAGGAACAGGCCCTCCAAAACACCTCAGAACGCCTTACAAGCGCACAAGCCAACAAGCAAGTCCAACTTCATCTCAAAAGTCACGAATTCGTTAATACTGTGCTTCAACCAAACCAAACGATTCAAGCTGCCGTCTTTAATTTAGGTTATTTACCCAGTGGAGATAAAAACATTATTACACAAAGTAAATCAACTATTCGCTCGATTGAAATTTTATGTGAACACCTTGCACCAAAAGGAAGAATCATTGTTGTACTCTATTCAGGCCACGATGGCGGCAAACTTGAAAAACAACAGGTACTTGATTTTGTAACCGACTTACCCCAAGAACTATTTTCAGTTCTTATGTATCAGTTTATTAATCAAAAAAATGAACCTCCTGCTTTACTATGTATAGAGAGAAAGAAAACATCGTGAAATTAAACGAGAAACGCTATTTTGTTTCATTACCACACTTAAAGCGACAAATAAACAAAAAAAAACACTTATAATCATTTTTTAACCATTACTTGAACATTTTATTTACAATAGTATATTAATAAGATAGGCTATTTTAAATTCAAATAAATAAGGAGTGGTTAAATGAAGAAATACATCACGACATTATGTTTTTTTATTATAGGATTGTTACTCTTTCTCCCTCAAACAATCACTGCAGCAAACCAATTTAGTCCTGAACATAATCAACGGACTAGAACATTATATCAAGAGCGCATTAATTATTATTTAGAAGACGGGTGGACTGAATGGCGCCCAACTTTAACTGATTTAGGAAAACCAATTACGCACTCTTTTAACGATCAAGGAGTACCTAAACAACTCGGTTACCGCGTTTCTGGAATTGACACTGCCAATTCCGATAAGGAAACTGGTGTTTTCCCACGACCGCTTGTTAATTTAGTCGGCTACGAAGGGCAAGAAAAGATTGAAACTCAATATTATGGTGGGAACGGCTTTCATTTTAATTCAACTGGTTTATGGGCAAATAGTGTTGAATATAACAAAAAAAATAATGTTTCAATTAATAATTCAACTTTTCAATCAACATTTAGCCTAACAAATAATATTACATATTTAAAAAAAGGCGAAGAACTAATCATGATTGCGGTCAATAACACTAGTGACTTAGCAAAAGATGATAGTAAAAAAGCAAGTAACTCCACAAAAGAAAAAGCCAGATTCAATGATGATATTATTATGACCATTGGTAATAGTGTTTATGAAACACATATTTACCCTGACGCGTATATGCCCGCATTTAGAAGTGATTTCTATGTGTATAATACCGAAAATACCGAACAAAATATTTCACTTCATTACTATATGGATGCTTATCTTAGAAACGATCCAAGTGTTCCTATAAAAGGTATGCCTTTAGGACGCGGTGTTTACTTTGAAGAAGAACGGGGTGAAAATAATCAAAGATTATCATTTTCATTTCCAAGATCTAAAACAATTCCAGCAGTTCAATATGGAACAGCTGGATACAACGATTCATTTTTAAGTCCATTTAAATACGATTTAGATGGTATCGGTGTTGAAAATGATACAGCATTATATAACAAAATGATTGGGAAAGGAGATCAAGGGGTATTCTTCAAACAAAAACCAATCAAACTAAAACCAGGTGAAAAAACGCAATTTAGTTTACTTGCTGGATTAATTGCTTCTAATCAAAATCCTGAAATCTACTTGGATACTGATGACGCTATAGTCAATGACGGACAAGATATAACACTTGAAACCATCTCTTGGTACGATTATCTAGCGAATTCTAGAAAAGGAACCATTTACTTTCAAGTTAATGGTGGCAAACAGAATAAAGTTGACAATTACATCAAAAAAAACGATGCTGATAGCGGCGTGATAGAAAATATTTCACTCGACCATACTCAATTTAATATAGGAGAAAACGATGTTCTCTTCACCATTGTCGACCAACAAGGTAAAAAGGGAACCGCTGGATTGAAGGTGATTGTTCGTCCACAAATTAAATTTACTTTCCATGATAAAATTACTGGGCAAGAGATTGATTCAAGTCAATCTTCCAAATCATTTGGTTGGGTTAACGAATACTATGGCTATGCTGAAAATAAAAATAGTGTCCGTGTTCCTTCAGTTATCCAAGCAGCAGATTTTGACTATGTCGTCGAAACAAGCGATGGTTCAACACCAAACACCGAAAATTATGAGCTTAAAGGAACTTATACTTCACAAAATATAAAGAGCAAACAAGTTAAAGTAAATTATATTCGCAAACCAAGTACCAAACCTTCCTTCACAGTCGATAAGAAAGTCTTCGAATTGAAGGAAAAAGAAAATTCAACATTTAAAATTAACGGAACATTTAAGAATCCGTCAAATTCAAATGCTCGCTTAATCATTTACAGTGCCACTGAAACAATCGAAGATAAAGTTATTCCTAAAAATACTGATCTTAGTAACTGGGAAAGTAAAGCAATTGATACAAAACTTTTTACCGCTAAAGGTCCTGGTACATACCCTATTTATCTTTCATTAAGCAAAGAAAATGGCGATTCAATTGCTGGTCAAGAGGTCACTGTTCATGTTCTAAAAAATACGAAAGTAAATTTCTATCTTGGCGACAAATTAATGGACCCTCAACCTGAGCTTCCAAAAAAAGAATTTGATCAACGCTTGAATACGCAAATTTCTATCGACGTGCCAGCGACACTAAATAACAATAAGTATCACTTAAATCGAACAAAAACAACTGGTTTAACAGAAAATACTATTAATAGAACTGTTTCAACAAGTTTAAATGAGATTGCAGTTTACTATGATTTAAGTGACACAACAGTTACTGTTCATTATTTAAACCGCGAAGTTAATAAGCAGATATTTAAGGCATTGGACTCCAAAGATCGAATGGCGCCAACAACTAAAGAAAACGTGCCGATAGGAACAAATATCGAAACATTACTCGTTCAAGAAATGAAAGATCGCCCTGGTTATACATATACAGATTATCGTGCTATAAAAGGAAACGAGGATGTCACAGGAAAACCAATCACTGGTGAAACAACAGTTTATCTATATTATCTCCCTAAAAGTGAATTGACGGTTCCTTCAAATGTTAACTTTGGTAAACATCAATTAAAGAAAAAGAATGATAAAATTTCTTTAAACGATGATGCCTCAATTATCATCGAAAATACAAAAGAATCACGAGAAACCGATTGTTTAGTCAATTGGTCTTTATCAAGTAATTTTAGTGGTTTTTCTGATCCAAAAACACTAGTCAAATTTAGAGGTTTTATTTCGTACAACAACATTAATCTAAATCCAAATGAAAGTGTGCCAATTCAGGAAAAATCTAATCGCTTAATTCCAACTGATACTGTTAAACTAAATAATTCTGATGAAGGTTTACAAATTCTCATTGCAGATGGAAACTTGAAAGGAAAATATAACGGTATTATTACTTGGTCTTTAGAAGATGTCTTATAATTTTATAAATTAAAAAAACCTCCCGTACTTTTTAAGTATGGGAGGTTTGTTCATTCTATATTATTCTTTTTTGTCTTCTTCAGACGTTTCTTTAGCTTCTTCAATATCTTCAGATTTTACTTCTTCTTTAGTTTCTTCTTTCACTTCTTCAACAACTTTTTCAGTTGTAGTAGTAGTGTCTGCTGTTTTTTCAGCTGTTTCACCTGAATTACGTTTTTTGAAGTAGCCAATACCACCAATAATTACTAAACCAGCAATCACATAGATTATTGCACGATTACCAGTGCTTTGTCTTTGTTCTTTAGGATCTACTTTATCTCCTTGTTCCATAGCGAATAGTGCATTTGAAACATAGCGATAATCATCTTGTTGATGTGCTTTATTTGTAATTGAGTTAGCAAATACTAACACATCAACTTTATCATTTTTAAGTTCAACGACTTGTGTTGATCCTTTATATTTCTTGATATGATCGCCTGACATGAAACCTTCAATTAAATCATCTTTAGTTGTCTTAACTAAAACCTTAGCATCTTTTGGTGTTTTAGTAATCATATTACCACCAAATCCATACATGATGTTATCTTTGTCATTTTTGTAGTTCGCAGTAATGATACTGTCATCTACATATTCAACTGTTGTTAATGCATCATAATCGAAGTTTTCATCACGTTCGAATTCGAAACCTAAGTCTAAGTTTTTAACACTATCAGATGCATAAGCACCTAAAGCAATATATGGTTTCCCATCTTTCACTGCTTTTTCTTCTGCTTCTGATAACGGTTGGTTACCTACAATGACATCGGCATCTTCAACTTTATCAACTAAATCAAAGTTCATTTGTTTTTCAAAGGCGAAGAAATCCCAATTTAAGCTTGTATTTAGACGGTTAAAGTATCCATCCATACCAAATTTTTCATCCTTAGTACCATCTTTAACCATGAATGGTTCTTCTTTACCAGGAATATAGATTTTTGGAGATTTTTTAATTTCATTAGATTTTGGTGCTTCTTTAACTTTCACTGCTTGTAAGATATATTTATCTTTTACTTTGTTAAATTCTGCTTCTGAAATTGCAAAGTTACCTGCGTAATCGCCTGAATCAATTAAACCAACTTTTTCTTTTCCTTTAACTAATTCGTTCACTGCTTGAATCGCGTGAATTGAGTTGTTTTTAAGAACTAAATTATCACCTTCACCAGTTACTTCTGAAGTTAATGGTTTATATTCTTCAATAGCAGTTAGTTCTTCTTTCTTGAATGCATCTTTAGTTGTAATCACATCCATTGAGAAGCCACGTAAATCAGCAAAAGCTGTTAAAGGTTCTGAGTAAAGTGATGTCCAATTTTCAATTACAATATTATCATAAAGTGCGGCATTCGCCATGTTACGTTTCGGTTGTTTCATATCCACAACAATTGTGCCTTTTGGATAAGTTGCTTTACCAATTTTAGTTTCTTTGTTTAACTCATCAACTTTAACATCATTACGTAGTAAGTAAGTTACCAAATCAGATGTTGCTTGACGGTTACGTTGATGTTCTGGATCAGTTGGAATCACATAATATTCTGGGAAGAAGTTATTATTTTCTTCATGTTTTTCTCTAAAGACATCTGCTTCTTTACCAATTTCATCTTTTTGACTCACGTAGTAAGGACGAATTTCATCGGCATCCACATTTTCAACACCACGAATCCAAACTTTTAATTGGTTACCATAGAAATCTTTTTTACGTTCCCCAACATATTTACCGTTATTCAATAGACCATATTTAGCTGCTTGTGTTGCATCTTCATTACCATAAGGAAGTTCAACAGTATATGCTAATGTACCATGTAAATAAGAGTATTGAGGTGTATAACTTGTTGACATACCATCAAATGGATCCCATTCGAATCCACCTTTTTCAGTTTTCTTCAAATAATCACGTAATGGCATTTGGAAACTATTAATTGAATCATTATTAACGATTGCTGTCGCACCGAACGCTTCACCTTGTTTTACAGAGTTTTGAATAAATAAATCATACTCTACGTTAGGATCATGTGTTGGTGAAGTTGGTTCCACTTGGAATTGATTGTAGAAACCATGAATTTCATATAAGTTAACTGGATTCCATTCAGCAATTAATTGTGTCATTGCTTGTGTTTCAGGTTGAATTTGATAAGTATTATCACGGTTTAAGTCAAATCCATTTCCGTTAGTACGAACGTTTAATGCATGAGCATCCACGTTTTCAGAAGGAACTAAAATAAAGAAGACATCTTCTAACATATCTTTGACATTTGCAGTTGTGTTTTCAATATTATAGAATTTTTTCAATTGACCTTCTGAAAGGTTTGCAGCTGCATCTGGATCATCTGGATGTTCTTCACTCTTAACACCATCACGAATATAACCAACACCAGTTACACCTTTATCCGTAATCAATTCCGACCATTTAATCCCACGGTCTTCTTTTTCTTTTTCTACTTGTTTTTTACCGTCTTCAGTTAAATCTTTAACAGTACGATATGGAATTTCGCCATCTGCATTATTTACAAATTCTTTAGTAAATTCCATTACAGCATCCACACCAGGGTTTTCATCTGAGTGAATATTGTTATATAAAATTGGTACGCGGTAATCTTTTTTGCCACCTTCAATTTCATCTAATACTTTTTTAGGATCTTTCATTGCTTCTTCATTCATCTTTTGGTAATTTTCGATTGTTTTTTTAGAATCTGCAACAAATAAGGCTTGCATAGGGCGGCCTTGTGCTGATTTACCAAATTCTTTTACTTCTGCATAAATGCCTTTTTCATTTGCAATTTTTGCATATTCTACTAATGAATCATCTAATCCTTTGTATAAATGGTAATGTTCATAAGGTTTTACTTCGACAGTTGTCGATGCTAACACTTCTTTATCTTCAACCATTTCAAGTTCATATTCACCTGTGTAATCTAAAATTGAGTTACGGATTTGCGGACGAGCACGTCCATCAATCCCATTTACACCATACATATATTCAGTGTTAAATGTTAATGTAATTTTATCATTGTCCACTGTTGTTTTGATATCTTTGAAAAACGGTACTGCTGGATAAGTCACTTCCTCTTCTAGTGCAATTGGAAATGTTTTCCATTTTTCTAAATCGCCACCTAAATATTGATATGGGAATACTTTAGGGTCTTGCTCTCCCTTCTCACGAGATAACTTCCAAGTAACATTTTTAACGACTTTTTCTAAGTCCGCTTTTGATTTACCTGGCAGTTCAACTGTTGCTTGGAAAGATTGTTTATCTGTTAAGGAAATTGCTTTCGAATCTTTTTCATCTTTGTTTGAAAATTCGATTTTTCCATCTGCAGCAAGAACTGAAACTTGTCCAACTCCGAGTATTGCAACACAGACTAATAAACTTTTAATCATTGAATGTGACGTACTTTTTTTCATTTTCCAAATCCTCCTCAATCAATTTTATACAACCTAAGATTAACATTTTAAGTAACCGCTTTCTTTTTTTAAAACACTTTTTTAGTTTTCCCTAATAAAACTCTTAAAGAATTCTAAGAATGTGAAGTTTTCTTCATAAGCGCTGTGACCAAATCTTGAATCTGTTTGTTAGTTAACAAAGTTTTTACGACATTTTTACATACTACGTCTAGTAAAAGAGAACCATTCTCAAGTAAAAAACACCACTAGCTTACCATGAAAAAATATTTATTATCAAAAGATAGTTTATTTCAATTTATTTAATGATTGTTTTATATAATTGTTTGTGACTCGAATAAATATAACGATAGTAATCAATAAATTTTCTAATTAAATAACAAAAAGTTGTTGATCATGATCAACAACTTTTATATCTTAATCATTTAATTTTTTACTTCCTTCTTTACTTCAGAAGTCTGCACTTCAAATTCCTTTTCATCATTCAATTTATCATCCACAGGTTTGAATTTAACACTATTTTCAAGATTATCAATCGATTTTTTAAATTCCTTCTTGAAATCTACTAATGTCTTTAATTTATTCACTTCAACCTTGTCTTCCTTATATTCATAAGTATCTAAAATTAATCCTGTACCATCCTTAAAAAGAAAATATTTTTTTACTCGCGAACTTGAACGATCAGGATTCGCTTCGAAAATATAGCCTGTCTGGACATCATCCACCGCCTTCAATGGAAATGCCTTAACAATTGCTTTTCGGTCAACATAGGTATTTGTCTCATTAATCAAATTACTAGCAATCTTCACATCGATCGAATCTGTTGAACGACCGTCTTCATATAATTGAATTGACAGTACTGGTACTGTATCGCCATATGTCTTCGTAGTAGGTAACACCGACCACTTATTCAACGTCTGACTATTAATCTCAGTTTTATCTTGAATTTCAAACTCACAACTTCGATTTGTTTTTAGCAGACGATCCTCTCTAACCACAACTAATGGATTTCCAACATCAATATTTTCAGCTTCTGCTTTCTTGATTCCTGCATCAGGCAACGGCGTCACATCTCCATATTCTCTATCTGAAGAAGAACTTGGAAAAATGTCTGTGACACTTCCCAGCAACTTATAACCAAAAAACACGACCACTGCAACACCAATAATTACATACACAATTGCAGAATCATCTTTCTTTTTTTTCTTCTTCTTAGTTTGTCGTTTGTTTTCGTTTTGAGCATTCTGACTTTGATTTGATTTTGTTTTTTTATCAGAAAAAATATTTTTCTGTACATTTTTCTTTGTATTTTGTTTTTCAAATAATTCATCATATGAATCATAGAACTTCTTATTATCTTTTGCCATTATTGATCCTCAACTATTCTTTGGGTAACTGTCACTTCATCGGCTTCCTTTTGAACAATTATTTCATAATCATCAATGATACTCTCAGACACAACCATAATCGTTTTTGTAATTACTTTTAGAGATTGACCAATCTCACTTGTTTCAATCTTAGATTTTTCAATATCTGTAAAACGCTTGGTTGCATCTAAAATTCCTGGAAGTTTTGTATAAAGAAAATCGTTCATTTCAGTCATATTTTTAGGATTATCCATTAATCTCCGAAAGATTGCCTTTGCAGACTTAATCGCGGTTAAAACTTTCGGAATTTGCCTCATACGTTTTGATTGATTGACTAATATTTCCCATTCAATAATCTGATCCTTAGCTTCGCCCATTGTTTTTTTAAACAGATTGAGATCTGCATCAGACAATTTATGCTTTAATTGAAAATCCTGTATTTTTTTTTGAAAAATACGATTATTTTTTAATTGATCTTGCGTTTTATTTATGACAACAATCATTATTAATATAAAAACAACACCTATGAAATATTTCATCTTAATCCCCCACTACTCTACATAATATTAAAAATCACTATAACACAATTATACTATAACTTGTACATAAAATTTAGAAGGATTTTCGAACTGATGAAAAAAACAAAGTTTATTCTTTAGCCACACAACTTTCATTTTTTTAATTGACACTTCCCAGTTTCCGGAGTTCTATAAGTTTTGGTAGCATTCAAATCAACATAGCTCTAAAACCATAAAAGCGTTATAGGTAGTTACCTTCAGTTTTGGAAGCATTCAAATCAGCATAGCTCTAAAACTATCACTTCCGGCATATGAAGATGCAGAAGGTTTTGGAAGCATTCAAATCAGCATAGCTCTAAAACACTGAGCTTGTAATCATACCAATACCTGTAGTTTTGGAAGCATTCAAATCAGCATAGCTCTAAAACGGCTCTCCGAAGATATCGCTAATAAAATTGGTTTTGGAAGCATTCAAATCAGCATAGCTCTAAAACACCGCTTTTTTTACTCTTTCAAAATCCTTTGTTTTGGAAGCATTCAAATCAGCATAGCTCTAAAACACTGTACATGCTTCTGAAACGTGTTTTAATGTTTTGGAAGCATTCAAATCAGCATAGCTCTAAAACTGTCTCAAAAGAGTGGATAGAACTTAGAAAGTTTTGGAAGCATTCAAATCAGCATAGCTCTAAAACCTCGTAGACCATTTTCGTTTTTTTGAAATGCCGTTAAATCAAGGTTTCGTAATCGCACTATTTGTCCATAGCAAGACTTCAGACTGAATGCTTCAATTTATTTAAATCGATTAAATTTTCAAAGAGCTAAGAAATTTGTAAAAGAAATCGTGCTAATAGTTAGAATAAATTTTAATGAGATAAATAAAAATTTGAATCAATTACATATTGCTGAATATTAAAAAATTTACGTGGTTCTAAAAACAATACATCAATATTCGCCATTGCAATATAATGCTTTAATTCAATAAATTCATCTATACTAAAATAAGAACACACATTGATAAATACCAATAATTTTTTCCTAGACAAATATTTGAAGATTTGTAATATTTCATATATTTTTTCATAAATCGTATCACTTTGCGTTTCAATTTTAATACCCAATGCTTTAAACAACTCTAAAATAGTTATTTCATCTGATTCTAAATCTAACTCATGGCTTAGTAACTCCAAATTAATCATCTCTGTAATTTTATTTGCCATCTGTTCAATATTTGTTTTTACTTCTGGTTTTTCATTCAACTGATCTTCTAAATCAGCATAGATTAATTTGACGACACTTGGAGCGTTCACATCAAATCCCAAAATATCTGTAATGACAAGTAATTCTGTCGATTTTAATGATTTAAAGCTATCATCGTAAACTTTGAGCTGTTCTTTCTCGCTAAATTGATAAAATTGTTTAATCAACTTGGCAAATAAAGATTGTTCCTCAACTACAACAACCGTTGCATTTTCAATTTCAATCGGATCATCCAACAAAGGAAAATTAATCTTCATCATAATTGTCTCCTAAAAATACAATGCGTGCGTCACTATTTGCAAAACTTTTATCTTTATCTCCATTTAAGTATAACATTTTTGCAAATTGTTTTTCTGTTATTGTTAAAATAGTAATCAAGCCATGTTTTGGGTTATTCTTTTTTAATCGAGAAAGCATCATTTTACTTGCAGAGTTATTTAATAAAATTTTACTGTATATTGAAAACTGATGCATTATGAAACCCTCATTCAACAAAAAAGTTCTAAAAACTCGGTAGGCTCGTCTTTCATCGGCCGTTTCCGTAGGCATATCAAACATCACTAACATTCTCATATATCGATAACTCATATCCTAAACATAGGAACTCCTTCCCTTTCACCATTCAATGCTTGAATGGTTTTTTTAGTGTAATCACTGACGATATTTGTCAAAAACATCTCCTTCTTTTCGTAAAGATATGTTTTACTGAACATCTCAAACAAGTGACATTTCATCATCTTAAAATTTTCTAAATGATGCTCGTAAATGATTTGATCAACAATCGGTCGAAACGGTTCCATAAAATCACTTGCTAAGTTAAAGTCATTAAACTGATTATTATGTTTCAAACCAAATTGTGTCATACAACCATTTTTTACAATCTCTCGTGCAAATAAACTCATTAATAATGTATATCCATAATTCAGTCCCGCATTGATGTCATTTTCTAAGTCTCGACTAAACTTATTACCAAAAAGCGTATTAAAATAAATTCTTGCAGCATGCCCTTCACGATTTGTTGGATCAAAAATTTCTAATTGATCGTGTAATTTTAAAATCGATTCCGATTTAGGTGTGAACTGATGTTCTTCAAGATGGCGACTTTGATTTAATATTTTCTGTGAAATAATATTCGTCCAAACAAAGGACTTACGCTCATCTTGCCAATTTACCTGTTTTCCCAGTTGCAGACTACTGTCATGTCTTGCATAAAACGGTAAAATTCGGCCAATTGGTAATCTTTTATCATCACAAAACAAAACCAAAATATTTTCGTCTACCAATCTTTTAATTAACATCGTTGTTAAAGAGATATCCGTTGTTTCCAATAACAAGACATCTATTTCTGATAAATGAATCATTTCTTGTTGGTGCACTGCCTTATAGATAAGATGATTATTTTTATATGATAACTTTGAATGATTATTTACAACTACCGTTCTCCATCCCATTTTTATCCCTCAAATTTCCATTTTGATTCAAATAATCCTGTTATCGACTGATCAATCAACACTCCGTCAATTATTCCTCTAATATCCGTAACAGATCTATATTGCTTTCTAGGAATTTTAACATCTAGAAACTCAATAGTAGTTGATCCTCCTACTTGAGTTAATTTGATTAAATTGGTAAAAGCTTTTGCAAGTATTGCAATATCACAATACTTATTAGCTTCAAACGTTTTTCTTATTTTTATATCATCTTTCAATATCATAGTGTATTTTTTGTCGAAATTTAAAATAACATCAAGTAATTCAGCATAACTATCTCTTAATTTTTCCAAATCGTTCATAACACTTGTATCACCAGAAACAAACGCAACCGAATAGTACATAAGTTTGTTTAAATGATCTGAAAGAACGATTTGATTTGCTCTTTGAATTTCATTTGCACTAGCTAAAAATCGTTTTCGACCATCAGACAGTTCAAACAATGAATATTTTGGGAGTTCACGAATTATTATAGGATTAACTCGCCCGATATTTTTTAAGTAGACGACTCTATCCTTCTCGTATTCAATAACATCACGAATTGGAATCCCAACTAAACTTAATAAGCGAGCATTTTTTTCTATTGAAGATATCAGAACTGTAAATGAAATCTTTATTTCTTTAAATCCTCCATATTTAATTGTTTCTAAATTCTTCTTAATCGGAATTAGCTTATTTGAATCACTGGATGGAAAAACTGACTCTTTCGTTAATTGTCCCTTCTGTCTTTCAACTTTTTTGACAATATTCATCTGACGATAGTTCAAAACTTTCTTAACTTGTGCAACATCTCGTTGTGACCATAAAACTTCGCCACTGTCAGTTTTTCTAGGTTCGTTGCTCTTAAAGAACTTCATAATATTTCCATAAAACTCTCTCTTCTCTGTCGCAGAAAAACGAGCCATGATACGTTTTTTATTGTATTCACCATAGACAAACTCTGATTTTAACTGCGGATAAACATTAACTAAAGTATTCCCTACCACGACGTTCAAGTACGCATCATGAGCATGATGATAATCATTAACATCTCTAACCTTATAGAGCTTAAAATCTTTTCTAAATTGACTGGTCAATGCTGATTTAAGTGATAAAATGTCAACGTTTCGAATGACTTGATCATTTTCATCTTTTTCAGGATTAAAACGTTGATCCAGTATTTGCGCCACATGTTTTGTGATTTGCCTAGTTTCAACAAGTTGTCGTTTGATGAATCCCTCACGGTCAGCTTCAGTCAAACCACCATGCTCACCTTTTGTTAAATTCATAAATTTGCGTTCTGATATTAAGCCCGAATCTTTAAGAGTTTGCCAAAAACGTTTTCTCGACCGAACAATGTCTTCACTCGGCACATCATCTAATTTTCCACGATTTTTAGAAGAGCTAACCAAAACAAGGTTGTCTAAAGAATCATCTTTAATAAAGCTTTGTGGGATGATATGATCCAAATCATATTGAGATAAACTTGAGATATTTAGATCGTCTTCCGTGTACATGTCTTTTCCATTTTGTAAGTAATATAAGAATAGACGATTATCTCTTAGTGCTTCATTGGTTGTAGGATTGTCTTTCAAGAGACTGCTTTGCATGTCCGCCATTAGTTTTTCTAGCTGTTTCAATCTTGATGATTTTCGATTTGTTCTTTGATTTTCTCTAGCCATCTCAACAACAATCGCTTTTGGATCATAGCCCATAATGCTTACAAGCTCATCAACTACTTTTAAACTTTGCAGAATTCCTTTTTTAATCGCTGGGCTTCCAGGTAATTTATGCACTGTTTCTTCAAGCCCTATCTGTTTCACATCTAGTTGTCGATTCATAATTTCTTCTTTAAATGATAATAAAGGATCATTGATCAACTGCATTAAATTTCGGTTGGTATGTTTTTTGACACCATCATCTTCCATTAGAAAGTCTAGAATTGTTTTTCCAGATTCTCGGTCAATGATACCATGGATTAGCTCTTTTGATAAACGTCCCCAACCAGTATAATGTCGACGTTCCATAGCTTTTAATGTACCAGCAGAAAAAATATTTTCATATGACTTCAATTGTTCACGAATCATTTTTCGATCTTCAAAAATAGTCAAAATTTTAACAATATCTTCAATGATATCTTCATTTTTAGGATCATCTAAGAATGCTCGGTCAATTTTTAATTTCAACAAATCGTGATACGTTCCCAAGTGAGCATTAAATGACGTTTCAATTCCTGAAGCAATCGATACTCCCGAAATTTGATACTCATTTTCTAAGAAATTCAATAAGGCTTTTTTAGACACTTTTCGATTGTATTTAAACAACTTCTCAAAAATTTCTTGTTTTTCATCACCTGAAAAATTAAAAACAATATTTTGCTCGTTCTTATAAGTTACTTTAGTTAACTCATTGAATATTGTATATTTTTGATATAATAAGCTATGCTTAGGTAAAACTTTTTCTGTCGGCAGATACATATCAAAATTAGTCATTCGTTCAATAAATTGCTTTGAAGATTCAAACTCATCGACAACTTCACTAAAATTCCATGGTCTAATTGGTTCATTTGATTTTCGCGTCAACCAAGCAAACTGACTCTGTTCGCTATTTTTTGCTAACGGCCCGACATAGTATGGAATTCTAAATTTGAAAATCTGACAAATTTTCTCAGTATTCTCTTTTAAGAACGGATAAAATTCACCTTGTCTTTCTAAAATCGCTTCGAGTTCGATTAAATGAATTTGATGCGGAATCACACCATTATCAAAAGTTCGTTGCTTTCTTAAATAGATTTCCTTATCAATTTTTTCAAGACTAGATTGAAAATCATCAATAGCCCCCAATTCCTTCTTCAGATATTTGTAGAACATTTCTTGCGTTACTTTTTCACCATCAATATAACCTGCATATCCATTTATAGTGCTATCATTAAAAATTGATCCATATTTTTCTGGCGCGTTATTTTTTACGATATTTTTTAAATCAGCCAAGTCTTCTTTATGCGTAGTATATCGCTCAATCATGCTCGCCGAAAGTTTTGCACGCGTTTGACGATCTTCTGTTTTTAAAACACTTGACAATTCAATTGCATCGTAAACATTTTTAGCTGCGGTAAACAAATCGGCATAAACATCAGATGTCAAACTGAGAAGTTCATCTCGTTCCTCTTCGTACGTTTCTTTCGACAATTGTAATTTAACATCATTTTCTAATCCAAAAGTCTTCTTAAAATTCCCTTGATTTCCCACAATTAGTTTAATGAATTGAGCGAATGTTCCATTGGATTTTTCGCCATCAAATTCCTTTAAGATTAAATCAGCTTTTTTGGCGCGACTGATTGCTAATTTTGTAATCTTTTCAATTTTTATTGATGTATCCACCTGATTTATGATGACTTGTTCCCCAAAATTATCAGCCATCAGTAAAAACGTATCATTATAAATATTTAAAAATTTTGAAAAAGCTTCTTCAACAGAAGAATTTTCAGCATTTAAGTTTCCTTCAATTAAGAAGTGTCCACGAAACTTCATAATGTGCGCAATGGCAAGATAAATAAGACGTAAATCAGCTTTTTCTTTAGAATCAGCTAGAGTCTTACGCAAATGATAAATTGTCGGATAATCGTTGTGATAAGCTACCTCTTCCTCTAAAGTCCCAAAAATCGGATGACGTGCTTCTGTTTTATCAACAGACACGATAAAACTTTCATCAAGTCTGTGGAAAAACGCAGGGTCAAACGCTTTCATTTCTGGCGTAAAAATATCTTGTAAATACAAAATTCTTTGTCTTCGACGAATGTATCGTCTTTTAGCGACTCTCTTCATTCGACGATCCTCAGCTGTTTGACCCTCATCAAACAAACGGACGCCCCAAAAATTTTTCTTAACAATTGTTTGATCAGTATTTCCTTGAATCGGCATCTTTCTCTTCACTAAATCCAAATTATCCTTAACAACAGCCCAACCCACTGAATTGGTTCCAATATCAAGACCTATTGTATAATTATTGCGCATCGTTCTTCCTCCAAATCTATTTTTGCTATTGTATTTTGGAACATTCATGTTATAATAACTGTGTTGGTAGCATTCAAATCAACATAGCAAGTTAAAATAAGGCTTTGACCGTAATCAACTTCGGTGGCGCTGTTTCGGCGCTTTTTTTTTTATGTCCATTTTTAGCACAACACATTGTTGTTTCAGTATATCATAAAATAAAACAAACAAATTTAAAATATCAAAAAAAGTGTAAGAAAAAACGTTATTTTTCTTACACTTTTTTCTTAAAATGTAACCCTCTTTTTAAACTGATTGATAATTAGAGTCACTATCACTAAAGAAAGACCAACCAAAAATACGTTATGAATGCCATCGGATAAAATAATACGCATCTCGCCAATCAGATGTTCTGGAATACTGCCTATTTTTTCTGGATTAATCACATCATTCATCATCTGTTCGGTAATGCCTAAATCTTTTTTGTTGGCAATTGCACTGTGCATTGTGCTGTTGACAACCAATCCAAAAATAGAAATCATAACTGTTTGTCCTAATGTTCTCGACAGAGTAAAAAATGAGGTTGCCACCCCAACTTGATTTGAATCAACAGTCGATTGAGCCAACACTGTCAGAATGGTCATCGAAATACCAAATCCAATCCCAAAGACCAGCGAATATCCTAAAAAGACAGCATATGGTGTTTCAGGAGTAACAAAAATCAAACCAATACCTGCTGCGATAAGTGGAATCAAGCCCATCAAAATAATTTGACGACTATTATATTTTTTCATACTCTTACCACTGATAAATGAACCCACCATCCAAATCACCGACATCGGTGCTAAGACGATACCACCGAGCATCGCCGATTTACCAACAACCGTTTGCATCCAAGTTGGAATATAGACTTCAACTGCCATTAAGTAACCCGCAATCAACGCTGCCATAATATTCACAGCTACATAGGTTTTATTTTTAAATAAATCCAATGAAATAATTGGATCTGTCACACGTTTTTCAACGCGAATAAACATAAATAGTGTTACAACGAAGATGGCTAGAGAGATTAATGTGAACAAACTAAAACCTTTACTTAATGTTTGAACGCCTAATAATAATGAAATCAACATAATCAGCATAAAAAAACTACCTACAAAATCAATCTTCTCTTTATTGACTTCAAAATCTTCTTCAACCATATAAACCCAAAACAGTCCCATTAAAACAATACCAATTGGTACATTGATTAAGAAAATCCAATGCCAACTAAAAGTATCAACGATAAAACCGCCTGCCAAAGGACCCACAATACTTGCAATCCCCCAAGCTGCACTATTCAAGCCTAAAATATTCGCGCGTTTCTCAACGGGATATAAATCGGCAATAATTGTCAATGACACTGGCACAATTGCCCCAGCACCCGCTCCTTGAATGGCACGGAAAATGATCAATTGAATCATACTCTGACTCATACCAGATAGTGCTGAACCCACAATAAAAATAAGTATCCCTACTAAGAAGACTGGTTTCCGACCAATTTTATCAATCAATTTTCCATAAATGGGTGTCATCATTGCATTCGTCAACAGATAAATCGAGACGACCCAATTCATAATTTCAATACCTTCTAAAGATCCTACAATCCGCGGTAAGGCAGTTGAAATAATTGTCCCTTCAATCGCTGTCATAAACGTTGCAATAAAAATACACATCGTCACAATTTTTACATTCGTTGTTTTTTTCTTTTCCATAATTTCCTCCCTAGATAAACAAAGACCCCAACAAGTATGATAGCTTGTTAGGATCATTGGTAATTTTTTAAGCTAAACTGACACGTAAATCAGAGACTTTATCTGTTTTTTCCCAAGTAAAGTCACTATCTTCACGACCGAAATGACCATAAGCAGCCGTTTTTTGATAGATAGGACGTCGTAAATCTAACATTTCAATAATTCCCTGTGGTGATAAATCAAAATTAGCACGAATAGCGGCAATTAATTGCGCTTCTGTATGTGCACTTGTCCCAAATGTATCGACTGAAATAGAAACTGGTTGTGCCACTCCAATCGCATAAGCCAATTGGACTTCACATTTTGTTGCTAGTTTAGCTGCCACAATATTTTTCGCGATGTAGCGGGCTGCATAACTTGCAGAACGGTCAACTTTAGTTGCATCCTTCCCTGAGAATGCCCCACCCCCATGACGCGCATAACCCCCATACGTATCAACAATGATTTTACGTCCTGTTAAACCAGAGTCTCCTTGAGGTCCGCCAATGACAAAACGCCCTGTTGGGTTAATGAAATAGCGTGTTTTATTATCCATTAATTCAGCCGGAATAACCTCTCGGATGACTAAATCATGCATGTCTTTTTTTATCGTTTCTAATGTTACTTTTTCATCATGTTGTGTACTAATCACAATTGTATCAATGCGAGCTGGTTTGCCAGCTTCATCATACTCAACTGTCACTTGTGATTTAGCATCTGGTCGTAAATAAGTTAGCTTGCCTTCTTTTCGTAAAGCCGCAACTTTTTCCATAATGCGATGGCTCAAAGCAATTGGTAATGGCATTAACTCTGGTGTTTCATCAATCGCAAACCCAAACATTAATCCTTGGTCACCTGCACCGATTTCTGATGCTTCATTTTGGCCCTCTTTTTTCTCTAAGGCTTCGTCAACACCTTGCGCGATATCTGGTGATTGTTCATCTAATGCCACCATAACAGCACATGTGTCGCCATCAAAGCCATCTTTCAAGCCTGTATAGCCAATTTCCTTAATTTTTTCACGCACAACTTTTTGAATGTCAACATAAGCTGTCGTCGTGATTTCACCAAAAACAAGAACCAAACCTGTTGTTACTGACGTTTCACACGCCACACGTGCCATTGGATCTTGAGCCAAGATGGCATCTAAAATTGCATCACTAATTTGATCAGCAACCTTATCTGGATGTCCCTCTGAGACTGATTCTGATGTAAATAATTTTCTTTCTGTCATTTCCTGTATTCCCCCTGGTTTCATTTTTCGGTTACAAGGCATCTTTACGTGATGTAAATCCTATCGGGAATCTTGCACCAAAGTCAGTATATCAGATATTGCTACAATTACCACTGAAAAATCTTGACCTTTCCTTTATTCTTTTCTATCATTAATGAATACGAATAGAAAGGATCTAAAAGCTGTGACTAAAAAACAATCCGTTTCATTCTCACTTGGGTTTATTGTCTTGACTACCCTGCTCCAAACTGTTCTATCAGTGTTGCCAGGCTATCTCTACTACCAAGACAATCCCCAAGGACCTATGATTTTACCATATATGCTTGTTTATCTATTACTATGTGATTTCTTCCAAGTCTTTACGCGTGCACTCTATAAGAAGGGGCGCTCGTTATCACTTGCAATCTATGCAATCAAGATTTTAGCAAGTGGCGCCTTAATTTATTTTGTCGCCTCTCAAACTGCGTATCAATTTGTCTTAATTTTCATCGCCTATGAAATTTTCCAATTATTGATTTTATCCAAACATTTCTTTTATATCGATTCCATTATGTACTCAATTACAAATGCAATTTTTAAAGGGCTTGTTTTTAATCAACTACTCACCATCAGTTATCCATTTAATTATGATTTTAAAGCGATGATTCCGTTTATCTTTGCCTTCTTCTTAATCTTGTTTATCACGATTTTGACACAGGGCATGTATTCATTTCTATCAAAACAAGCCTGGTTCTTGTTACTATCGGTTGTTTGTTTGATTACAATTTACTATCTGCTATACATGCAGTTTTCTAACAGTATCTTGCCACTTTGGAAATTCACCAGCTTTATTGTGGCAAACATCATCGCCCTCTTCTTCTTTGCTAAATCAAAAAATAGCCAAAAAAAGGAATTGGTCCTCTATTTATTTGGACTCGTTGGCTTGATGGTTTACTATTTTTAAATCAATGACAAATGAATTTGTGACTAAGTTTTCAGCATATTGCCGTAAAAGCTACTTCTGTAACACCGTTTGTTCATCATTAGGTACGTGTGACATCCTTTTGTCGCACGCACCTCTTTTTTTGGCGCACATCCAGTAAAAATATAGAGCCCACTCTATAATAAACATAAAAAAAATATATGCACGATTTCTATATTGATGTTATGATTAATACATGTTTTGGGTTCAAATAAGATACATAAAAAAAGGAGATTTAGGAGCAAATGAAAAAACAATTAGTATTACTAACAATCGGACTGACTGCACTTACTTTAGGAGGATGTAACAAACCAAAAGAAGCTGATAAAAAATCAGCTGTATCAACTGCTACTTCTAAAAAACTTGAGAAAAAGACAACTGAATCAACAACTAAAAAAGAAAAAAGTGACAGCGGCGACTGGAGTGCCATTAACGACACACTAAAATCAACGACCGAAGCCAAAGACTTAAAAGTGGTTTACGAAAAAAATGAAGCCATCAAAAACGAAAATCAAGGTGTTAGCGTTACTTTAAATGGATATGAAAATGTCGAAATTAAAAACTTCTCAAATGACCTTAACATCCCATTTGGAAATCAAAACGAAACCGGAAACGTCGTCTTATTCTCAACTACAATCAAAAATGATACAAAAGAACCTGTGTATGTTGGACCGGGATTTACGATGTATGTCACTGGCTATTCTCCAGCGATATCAAGAAAACCAGGATTATTAGATAAAGATCTAGTTGATGAACTTGTTAGTGTCAAAAATGAATTACCAGCAGGAAAAGAAATTTCAGGATATGTAGCAGCTGCAATTAAGCCCGAAGCGATGGCGAAAATCAATGAACACAAAACTGCAAAATTAGAATTACCAGGAATCTTTAAGAAGCAAGACAGCTTTAAAAAAGAAGATGCTCTGCTTGAATTTAAAGAAGTTGAAATTCCCTTAGTAGGCGAAGGTGAAGATACGCTTGCAAAAGCTTCAGAATTTTATAAAGATAAAGCAACCGCAGACAATTGGGGCACTAAGAAGATGATTTCCGAAAAGAAAGTCGGCGAAGAAAAATCATTTTCAGATATTAAAGTTAAATTTGACGGTTACCAAGTGACTGAATTCGAACCAAACGAAGATCAAAAACCGCGCTTTAAAAAATTGGACAAGGGAATCATCTTAATGACAACCAGCGTCACAATCAAAAACGACAGCAAAGAAGCGATTAGCTTTAATACAACATCAGCAACTTTAACGGTTGGTGATTCAGTCAAAATGATGAATGAAAAATACCTTGAAGTGGATGGTGCAAACGAGAAATTAGAACCTGGTAAAACCGATACTAAATATTTAGTCTTCGTGATGGATAAAGAATCATACGATAAATTATACAAAGATCAAGAATACAATTTAGACGTCAGCTTATATGACCAAAAATTTGCTAGAATGACCAATATTGATGATCTTTCATTTAAATTTAAAAATTAATCAGCGCTTGATTAATAGAGCGTAAAAATAAAACGTAGAAATTGACACAATAAACTGTCATTTTCTACGTTTTTATTTCCCATGACTATCAAATGAATCAGTACGTACTTAAATAGCTTTTAGACTGAGTTTAAGAAAAATATAAAAAACAGACTTCTATTCTGTTGAACTTTGAAAAATACTTCCTCTAAATCATCTCTAATCGGCTTAAAAAGCAAAATAATAAACATCATCAAAAAAGCGCTGTAACAGTTGATATATCAGCACTTTAATGTCATAGTAGATGTATGAAATTAATAAAATTTAGAGAGAAGTAGGGCGATTCGTATGCTTAAAAAATAATACGACAGGATCAAACAAAACATAATTATGACTATCCATTTAATTTGACTTGGTTGCATAATACAGACGAGATTGTATTTAATCGACCCTTAACTTTTATGGTGGGAGACAACGGGGTTGGAAAATCAACCTTGATTCAAGCAATTGCCATTTCAAATCAAATCCCGCAACTTACCAATCAAATGTATGAAAATGATCCTGAATATGAAAATATATCACAACTAGCAAATTGTCTAAAATCACATTGGGACGTGAAGTCTAAACGTGGCTTTTTCTTTAGAGCCGATGATTTCATTAGCTTTGTTCGAAAAAACAAAAAATTACGCAAAGAATTAGAAACTGAGTTAGCTTTACTAGACGAAAAAGGCATCGATAAATTGGCATTCGAGAGGCAACCCTTTCAAAATTCTTTAACCGTCTTAAAGCGAAGTTATCCAAAAGAACTTGATAAACTGTCGCACGGTCAATCGTTTTTAGCGCTTTTCAAAAGCAGGTTAGCTCCTAATAGTTTATACATTCTAGACGAACCAGAAACACCTTTGAGTCCACAAAACCAGTTGTCGTTGCTTTACATGATTGACGAACAAATAAAGCAAGGCTCTCAATTTATCATTGCCTCACATTCACCAATCTTAACTGCCTATCCAAATGCTGATATCTATCATATAAAGCACGATGACATCTCACTAATCGAATATGAAGAAATCGAAAATGTTGCCTTTATGAAACACTTTATGACAGATCCACAACGATTCATGCATTATACATTTGAAAGAGACAATTAGAGATTTGACAATAACACGATCAATAAACATCTTTAAAGACTATTTCAAGTATTAAATCAACTTGTTGAATAGTTGTGTCTGTATGGTTGATTAACACATTATTGATAACTTTAAAAAAATTTTTTTAGGGAGGATTGTCTCATTATGGAAAGAAAAGAACCTTTTGAGCTTAAAATTACTTACAATGACGCAAGAAAAAGTATTTTTATTGGCGTTTTGCTACTCTTCTTTACAATTGGAATGGTTGTTTGGCTAATAATACCTTTTTTTACCATTAAAAGTATTCATGATATTATTTCTTCTAGCTTGTTACTTTTTGCACTAACTATCACCGGTATACCATTTTTAGTATATTTTATGGGATTTTTTTCTTTCGCACTCATACAAAATGGGCTGATATTTCAGATGTTGGCTGTTTCAAACAGCAAGATAAAAAAGTAAAAATTCTTTATAAGTACCAAGTGATTTTTGAAGATGGAACAAGACATGAATTTGATTTAAGAGGAACATGTCCCACAAAAGAATTTAAAGAAATTGTTGACGATTATTGGCTATTTTATTATTGTCAATAAATCAGGATGGTTGTATTTCTCAGAACTTATGAAGGGACTGATTACCATAGAAAAATTAAAACTTAAAGTCACTATTGATCGACCAATTGGCTATATTGATGATTACAATAATTGTTATCCACTTAATTATGGCTATATTTCCGGGATAATTGGTGGAGACGGCGAAGCACAAGATGCTTATATCATTTCAAAAAACGCAATGATGCCTTTAAACACTTTTGAAGGTGAATTAATCGCAATTATTACTAGAAACGATGACATCGAAACGAAATGGGTCGTTTCAGATGTAGGCGCATCCTATTCTGTAAATGAAATTGCAGATAAAGTAAATTTTCTTGAAAAATATTTTGATTCCTCTATTGAATTAATCCAATAAAGACACTTCTTTTAAGGTTTAAGTCATTACCATTGGAAGCAAATAAAAAGCTTATTTGACTGACGTCCAAACACAATTTCCAAACGCATTGGTAGCGTCAGTAAATGAGCTAATTTCATAATTCACTTTTTAGAAAAGTAAACACTCGACCAATTTCAATATTCTTGTTTTTTGAAGTTAAGCGACTAGTTCTTTTCTATATTTCACTTGTGATAATCGTTGTGCTGCAAAATTCTTTAAATTATAAGCAAGTTGAATCAGTAATAGTTCCACTTGAACAATTTCTGATCGATAGTGTGTCGTATCATTTAATTTCATATGTTCTTTTAGATAACCATTCACTCTTTCAACTGCACTTCGTTTCGCGTATAGTTTTTCCCAAGCTTTTGT
>NZ_SDGV01000032.1 GCF_004795745.1 Vagococcus silagei
CAAATTATGCGGTATTAGCACCTGTTTCCAAGTGTTATCCCCCTCTGATGGGCAGGTTGCCCACGTGTTACTCACCCGTCCGCCACTCACTTTCTTTCGGTGGAGCAAGCTCCGGTGAAAGAAAGTGCGTTCGACTTGCATGTATTAGGCACGCCGCCAGCGTTCGTCCTGAGCCAGGATCAAACTCTCAATAAAAAGTTATGATAACATCCGAAGATGTTTAGCTCATTTATAAATTGCTAGCGAATTTTATTCACTAAATTGAAGTTGCTTTTACTTGTAGTAAAAACACCCTACACATTTGGTTCGTCTTACTTTGTTCAGTTTTCAAAGGTCTAGTTCTTGTTGACTTAGCAACTTTTATATAATAACATTCAAAGTTTTTTTTGTCAACACTTTTTTTGTTTTTTTATTTTGAAGCTTGTTTGCCGTTCGTTGACGACTTGAAAAGATTATCATGTTTCCAATCAGATGTCAACACTTTTTTAAACTTTCAATTCGTGGCTAAAACAGCAACGTGATTAATATACTACTTTTTTAAAAAAATGTAAATAACCTTTTTAACATTTCTCTATTTAACCTTTGTTTGTTACAATGCTAGTGAGAGACAATCTCCTTACTCTATTATGAAAGCTGAGGAACAAATGATGAAATTATTAATTGTAGACGATGATCAAGAAATTGTAGAACTACTCAGTATCTATGCTCAAAATGAAGGTTATGAAGTTATTAAAGCTTATGATGGAAAAGAAGCTCTAAGTAAAATTGTAACCATTCCCGATATTGATTTAATGATATTAGATATAATGATGCCAAAAATGGATGGGATGGAACTAGTAAAAGTATTAAGGAAAGAATCGCAAATTCCAATTATTATGCTAACAGCTAAAATAACTGATATGGATAAAATTCAAGGTTTGATTGCTGGAGCCGATGATTACGTTACGAAACCGTTCAATCCGTTAGAAATAATGGCACGCGTAAAATCACTATTAAGAAGAAGCCAAATGCAAGTTCAAACACAAGAACCGGATGTCTTAGAAATTGGGCCTTTGATTATAAAAAAAGATTCACATGAAGTCATGACTGACAAAGGAACACCCATCCAGTTAACTGCTTTAGAATTTGGAATTCTATATTTACTAGCAAGTCATCCTAATCGTGTTTTTAGTTCAGATGATATCTTTGAACGTGTTTGGCAACAAGAAAGTGTTGTTTCAGCCAAAACTGTTATGGTTCATGTTAGTCATCTTCGCGATAAGATTGAGGAAGCAACAAATGGTGAAAAAGTAATTCAAACAGTTTGGGGAGTTGGATATAAAATTGAAGGCTAATCCAAAAAAGAGTACAAAAATTCACTTAACGTCCAAAGAAAAAAGTGAACTACTCATTGAAGGTATTGCAACAGTCATTTTATTAATTCTACTCAATTTAGCAGTCTACATGATACTTATTCAAATTATTGAAACTAATCGTTCTGTTGATGACATGCTATTTAATATCAAAGCTTCTATCTATAATACATTCTATAGTCAACACTCATCATCATTAAAGTTACCCTTACTTATCTTTATGATGACGATTGATTTAATTGTTCTTTACTGGCGATTGATACGCCGCTATAAACAAATGCAACAACGACATATTATTAGTGAACTACACTACATTTCAAATGGACACCTTGATCACCGTATCCCATTTGAGTTAGGTGGGGATGCAGGACGTTTAATTGATAGTATTAACGTCTTAGTTGATAGTACAGTTGCAGCAATTGAAGAAGAAAGGCGTATCGAGCAAACAAAAGATGAACTGATCACGAATGTCAGTCATGATATTCGGACACCTCTAACTTCTGTCATAGGATATCTTGGTTTAATAGAAGAAAAACAATATAAATCAGAAGAAGATCTTTTAAAATACACTCATACTGCTTATATTAAATCAAAGCAAATGAAAGTTTTAGTTGATGATCTTTTCGAATATACAAAAGTAAGACAATCTAATTCACCACTTAATATTATTACTTTTGATATCCAACAACTGATAGAACAACTTGTCGTTGATTATGAATGGCCTGCCTCTCAACAAAAGATGGAAATCGACTTTCAATCGCCATATGAACATATTTCTATGACTGGTGACCCAGAAAAATTAGTCCGCGTTTTTGATAACCTTCTATCTAATGCATTAAAATATGGAGTAGGTGGCTCAGAAATAATAATTACGATCAAAAAAACAAATACTGATGTCTATATTTCTATCAAGAATAATGGTCCTGAAATTCCTAACGAATCTTTAGAACATTTATTTGATCGCTTTTACCGCGTTGAAAGTTCCCGTTCAAAACAAACCGGGGGAACCGGCCTAGGATTAGCAATTGCTCAAAGTATTATTAATTTGCACGAGGGATCAATCAATGCTACATCCACTAATGGATGGACATCGTTTAACATCGTACTTCCCTTACAACTTAAGCAAAAAATATAATACTAATAAAATGAAGAAAATATGATTTTTTTCTATCAGTCACTTTTTTTAGTGACTCAAAATAAAAATCATATTATACTCATTTTACAGCAGTGCCAAAATTAATATGAATGGACGATTGATAACTATGAATGATACGCGCAGTAACAATGACAGGTCAAACAAAAAACAAAAGAAAAGAAACGGCTTCTCTCTTTTTATGGGCCTTTTGTTTGGCATTATTTTTGCCATAAACTTTTTTTACTGGTATCCACTAGCGGCAGAAAAATTCTCGCTACCAAAATTGCCGCAAGTAAATACTGGAACTAAAGATTCAACTACTGTGACTGCAGATATTGAAAAACCAACCTCTGAAAGCCACACAACTGAATCATCAACACAAGAAACAATTGTTGAAGAAAAAGATGCGTTTTATCCACGTATGAATTTTCAAGCGTCGGATCAAATTTCTACTATCTATCAACCACTTTCAAATAAAATTGATACCATGATTCAACAAAACAATATGACTGGTACCTATCTTGTAGTAAAAAATAATCAGTTAGTACTTTATAAATCTTACGGCAATGCTCATGAACAAATAAATGATCCATACAAAAGTTCTTATAGTATTGCTTCTTTACAAAAATCGATGACAGCTGTTTTATTAGTTCAATTGGTCGAAGAAAAGAAAATATCTCTTGATGATCATATCGACAAGTTTTTCCCTGAGATTCCAAACGGGCAAAACATTACCCTAAATCAACTATTATCAATGACATCTGGCTTGTCTTTAACCGATAAAAAACCAAGTTCTACAAAATCTTATCAAGACTTATATAATTTTGTACTAACACACACGGCATATAAAGATGTCACCAAATGGACCTATAGTGAAGTAAATTATCTACTTGCTACTATGATTATTGAAAAAGTGACTGGGCAAGGATACGATGAGGTTCTTGAAGAAAAAATTATCAAACCGTTAAATTTAGAAAATTCATTTGTTTTCAATAAACGAAAAGAAGATCAATCGCTTGTCAAACCTATTGAAAACAATCAAGAACGTGACATCCCTGAATATGCTGTTTTAAATGAAGTTGGTATCGGAAATTGGGCCTTTACAGCAAGTGACTTCTTAATCTTTATTCAAGCATTACTAGATGGTAAACTTTTAAATCAAGAATCCCTAAATTTACTATGGAGTTATCCACCTGCACTATATAACTATTCATATAAATCTGGATTTTATCACTACCCAACAAGTAATCGCGGACACGGTCTCTTCCGTTCTTACGAACCAACTGTTCATTTTTCAAATAGTGGTGACACTGCTGTTCTATTCTTTGCAAACACTTATCAACCAAATGATTTAAATGCTGCTCTGACAAAACAGATCTTTGAAACTGTTGTTGCTGATCCAGCTGGTTTATAAAGGAGTATTTATCAATGGACGACATTCTAAAGAAAATTAATCAACTAGCAAAAGTTGAGCCTAAATCAACCTACGAAATGGCATTAAAATTGACTGAAGAAACGGGCGAAGTTGCTCAAGCAGCATTAAGTATAAACCAAGCAAGTGGCTTATCTTATAAGATAACCTTCAAGAAGAATGCATGGATGTCATTTTAGTTGCGACTGCACTTTATTTTAAATCCAGTGGTGCCTCGGAAGATAAAATGAAAAAGCTACTATATTCTAAGATTGAAAAGTGGGAAAAACATCTTGAAATCTAAGATTTATTTGACACTTTTTTCAAAAGCCGATATACTTAGATGCAATTAAAGAATATAACTCAGGAAAGACAAGTAATTTTGAAGTATGTTTCAGAAAGTTGATGGATAATGCGAATCAACACATAACCAAGATGAATCCACTTTCTTATGATGAATGTAACGATTGTAGTTTGCTACTTAAGTTACATCGGCCATACACCGTTACTTGTAGAATAAAGTTGCATGATTTTTATGCGAACATGGGTGGTACCGCGAAGTTGAAAAATACTCTCGCCCCAATAGGTAATTTTTTATTATCTATTGGGGCGAGTTTTTTTATTTTTATTATTTAAGGAGGAAAACAAATATGTTAGATATCAAATATTTACGTCAGAACACTGACGAAGTCAAAGAAAAATTATTAACTCGTGGAGTTAAAGAAGAAGTGTTTACAGAATTTATTAAACTGGATGCTGAAAGACGCGAGCATTTAGTCAAAGTTGAAACATTGAAAAAAACAAGAAATGAAGTTTCTCAAGAAATCGCACAATTAAAACGTAATAAAGAAAATGCTGATGAAAAAATCAAAGAAATGCAAACTGTTGGTGAAGAAATCAAAACGCTTGATGATGCCATTAATGAAATTGATGAAAAATTACAATATATTGCTTACACAGTACCAAATCTTCCCCATGCAGATGTTCCTGTTGGTGCAGATGAAGATGATAACGTTGAAGTTCGTCGTTGGGAGACACCTCGCCAATTCGACTTTGAACCTAAACCTCACTGGGAAGTTGCAGAAAACTTAGGTATTCTTGACTTCGAGCGTGGCGCTAAAGTTACTGGTAGTCGTTTCTTATTCTACAAAGGTCTTGGTGCCCGTTTAGAGCGTGCAATCTACAACTTAATGCTTGATACTCATGTCTATGAACATGGTTATACTGAAATGATTCCACCTTACATGGTTAATGATCAATCTATGTTTGGTACTGGTCAATTCCCTAAATTTAAAGAAGATGTTTTCCAAATTAGAGAGGAAAACTATACATTAATTCCGACAGCTGAAGTACCATTAACTAACTATTATCGTGATGAAATTTTACCTGAACAAATGTTACCAGTCTACTTCACAGCTCTCAGTCCATCATTTAGATCTGAAGCAGGTAGTGCTGGTCGCGATACTCGTGGTTTAATTCGTTTACATCAATTCAATAAAGTTGAAATGGTTAAAATTAGTCACCCTGAAACGTCATACGATGAATTAGAAAAAATGACAAACAATGCTGAAGCTATTTTACAGAAATTAAATCTTCCATATCGCGTAATTACTTTATGTACGGGAGATATGGGCTTCTCAGCTGCAAAAACTTATGATATTGAAGTTTGGATTCCAGCTCAAGACACATATCGTGAAATTAGTTCTTGCTCAAACTGTGAAGATTTCCAAGCTAGACGTGCTAAAATTCGTTTCCGTGATGAAGATGGTAAAGTAAACCATGTTCATACTCTTAACGGTTCTGGTTTAGCAGTCGGCCGTACTGTAGCTGCTATATTAGAAAATTACCAAAATGAAGATGGCAGTGTTACAATTCCAGAAGTCTTAGTACCATACATGGGTGGTCAAACAAAAATTACGAAATAATCTAATAAAAACGCTGTAAATTCTACTATATTAAGAAGTAGAATTTACAGCGTTTTGTTTTTTATGATTCGATTGAATAGTTTGGTGCTTCTTTAGTAATTTGAACATCATGTGGATGAGATTCTTTTAATCCTGCGCCACTCATTTGAATAAATTGCGCGTTTTCACGCAATTCTTCTAAATTACCAGCTCCAACATAACCCATACCTGCTCTTAAACCACCAAGCATTTGGAAAATAATATCTTGAACGCTGCCTTTGTAAGCAACACGTCCTTCAATACCTTCTGGAACTAACTTATTAGCTTCATTAACGCTGCCTTGGAAGTAACGATCACTTGAACCTTTTTCCATTGCGCCTAGAGATCCCATACCGCGATATGTTTTGAAGCGACGACCTTGATAAATTTCAAATTCACCAGGTGATTCGTCGGTCCCAGCTAACATTGAACCAAGCATGACAACATAACCACCAGCAGCAAGAGCTTTGACGATATCTCCAGAGTACTTAATACCACCATCTGCAATAATCGTACGGCCGTATTCACGTGCTACTTTTGCAGCATCATAAATTGCTGTTAATTGTGGAACACCCACACCGGCAACAACACGAGTTGTACAAATTGAACCAGGTCCAATTCCAACTTTAACAACATCAACACCTGCATCATATAATGCGCGAGTTGCTTCACCTGTTGCAACATTCCCTGCGATTAAGACTGCATCTGGGAATTTTTTACGAATTTCAGCAATTTTACGGATTACGCCTGCACTATGACCATGAGCTGTATCAATGACAATTGCATCTGCACCAGCTTCTAAAAGTCCTTCAGCACGTTCAAATGTATCACTTGTCACACCAACAGCTGCAGCAACTAACAAACGACCATGCTCGTCTTTAGCCGCATTTGGAAACTCAATTACTTTTTCGATATCTTTAACTGTAATTAAGCCACTTAAGCAGTAGTTATCGTCAACAATTGGTAATTTTTCAATTTTATGTTGTTGTAAAATCTTCTCTGCATCTTTTAAAGATGTACCGACTGGAGCTGTGATTAAGTTCTCTTTTGTCATCACGCTATCGATTGATACTTGATAGTCTTTAATGAAACGTAAGTCACGATTCGTTAAAATGCCCACTAGTTTTCTATTTTCTAATGTCTCAACAATTGGAACACCACTGATTCTATATTTAGACATTAATGCTTCTGCATCAATAACTAAGTGTTGTGGTGTTAAGTAAAACGGATCAATGATAACGCCACTTTCTGAACGTTTTACTTTACGAACTTCGTCCATTTGCTGTTCAACGGACATATTTTTGTGAACGACCCCTAGACCACCTTGACGCGCCATTGCAATCGCCATTTTACCATCTGTTACAGTATCCATACTCGCACTCATAATCGGAATATTTAATTTAATTCCTTTAGCAAGCTCGATTGATAAATCAACATCGTTTGGTAAGACATGACTTTCTGCTGGTACTAATAGTACATCATCAAATGTATAGCCTTTTTTTGTAAATTTCGTTTCCCAATTTGACATTCTTTAAAAGCACTCCTTTAGATTTATTTTTACCTACAAACTTACCAAAAATAGTGCCGTTCGTCAATTGTCTATACTAAAAAAAGGATAAATCTCATCAAGTTCTTTGATAAGATTTACCCTTTACTTATTTATCTTTGTGGTGGTCTTGTAAAAAGACTACCTTGAATATTATATTTTTTCTTCAATAGATAGTGTCCACCAAAGGCAGCTGCACCTAGAACCAAATTAATCATCGGATCTAATGAAGGATTAACTGTCGCTGGTAAAAGTTGTGCCATTGAGAAGAAGAATAACCACGGAATAAAGCACAATGCCATAATTCCAGTTGATTTTAAAAATCCTGGTTTTTTACTTTGATCTGCTCCTGGTAAATTATAGACATACACATATTTATGGATAAAGTAGAATGATAACCCTCCGGAAATGGCACCAATAACTAAACTAGTGATCCCTTGTGTTACACCTGATTCTTTAGACATTACTGAAAACATACTTGTGATAATCGCTAAGAATGAAAATAGAACTAACGAATTATCTAACCATAAGATACTGAATGACGATGTCGGCAAAACATCTGGAGTCTCTTTAATTTTACTTGCTGCTTCAGTTGGTGTCCCATACAGTTGTTTCGCTGTTACACCTGTCTTTTGTCCATCAACTAATGCTTGTAACATACTATTTAAAGCACGTACTTCTCTTTCTTCCGGAAGAGTTTCATTAGCTAAAACTTTTTTTAAGTCGAACATAAATTGATCATTTTTCTTTGTCAATTCTTTTAATAATTGTTCATTCTCTTGTTTCATTTGTTTTACTTCTGCTGCTATTTCTTCAGCTGTTTTTTTACTCATGATTTTAGCTCCCTGTTAAACGTTAAATCGGAACAACATAACATCTCCGTCTTGAACGACATATTCTTTTCCTTCTAAACGTACGCGACCTGCTTCTTTAGCTGCGCCCATACTACCATATTCTTTTAAATCCTCGAACGAAACAGTCTCAGCGCGGATAAAACCTCTTTCAAAGTCAGTATGGATTACACCCGCACATTCAGGGGCTTTCATACCTGCTTTAAAGGTCCATGCACGCACTTCTTGGACACCTGCAGTAAAATATGTAGCTAAGCCTAAAAGATAGTATGCTGCACGAATTAGTTTATCTAATCCTGATTCTTCAATCCCCAACGCTTCTAAAAATTCTGCTTTATCTTCATCTTCTAATTCAGCAATTTCTTCTTCAGCACGGGCACAGACAGCAATTACTTCTGCATTTTCAGTTTCTGCAAATGCCTTAACTTGTTTTACATAGTCATTTTCGTCTGCATTAGACACTTCATCTTCAGCAACATTGGCTACATATAGAACTGGTTTTGTTGTAAGTAGGAACAACCCTTTTACAATAGGCATTTCTTCAGCTGTAAATTCAATTGAACGTGCTGATTGACCTGCTTCTAATACCGGTTTGATTTTTTCTAAGACAGCCAATTCAGCCACGGCTTCTTTGTCTTTCGTTTTTGCGATTTTAGCCACGCGAGTATAGCGTTTATCAACTGATTCTAAATCAGCCAAGACTAATTCTAAGTTAATTGTCTCAATATCTGATAAAGGATCCACACGTCCTTCAACGTGAGTAATGTTGTCATCATCAAAACAACGAACAACATGACAAATTGCGTCTACTTGACGAATATTGCTTAAGAATTTATTTCCTAATCCTTCACCTTTACTAGCACCCTTAACAATTCCAGCAATGTCTGTAAATTCAAAAGTTGCAGGTACTGTTTTTTTAGGTTGAACCAATGATGTTAATTCATCTAAACGATAATCTGGTACTTCTACCATACCAACATTTGGATCGATTGTCGCAAAGGGATAGTTTGCAGCCTCTGCACCTGCTTTGGTAATTGCATTAAATAGTGTTGATTTACCGACGTTTGGTAAACCGACAATTCCTGCTGTTAAAGCCATTCAATTCACTCTTTCTTTTTCGCTTTAGCTGATTTACTTGTCAGCCTCTATTGATTTTTCAACTACTTTTTTTAATCTTTTTTCAAAGTCTTTACGAGACATCATCACAATATGTTGACAGTTACAACATTTGATTTTAATGTCCATTCCCATTCGAATGATTTCCCATTGATTCGTCTGACAAGCATGGGGTTTTTTCATTTCAACGATATCGCCCAAATCATACATATTGGTGCCTCCTTTTATTAATTACTTTTCAAATACATGCTATATCATAGCATATTTATGACCTAAAAGTTGATAATTTTTAATCAAATTGAACATCTAGAATATCAAGGATTCGAGTCAAGTCTTCCTCAGATAAATATTCTATTTCAATTTTCCCTTTACCGTCAGTATCTTTTATGACAACAGTTGTTCCAAATTTATCCATTAGCGACTCTTCACTGGCTTTGACATACGCAGGGATTTCTTTAACAACTTTAACTTTTTTAGTTTTCGGTATACTATCTTGATCGTTCATTTCTACAACAATTTGTTCTAATTGACGAACAGTTAAGCCTTCCTTTAAAACACGATTAGCCAATGGAATAATCTGTTCTTGATTCTTAAGTCCTAAAAGAGTTCTAGCTTGTCCCATTGACAGCGACTCATTTTGAACCAGTTCTTTCACAATATCCGGTAACGTCAATAAACGCAGGTAATTTGCGATATATGGTCGGCTTTTACCAAGTTGCTCTGATAATTCAGCTTGTGTTAATTTCAAGTTCTTCATTAACATATCGTATGCTTCTGCTTCTTCCATCGGACTCAAGTCTTCACGCTGTAAATTTTCTAGCACAGCAATTTGCATCATCTGTGCTTCATTAAATTCGCGAACGATTGCTGGAATGTTTTCTTGTCCTGCTATTTTAGAAGCTCTAAAACGACGTTCACCAGCAATAATTTCGTAGCCTTTAACCGCAGATTTTCTAACAATGATTGGTTGGAATACACCTGATATTTTAATTGATTTAGCTAATTCTTCTAATGCTGCTTGATCAAAAGTTTTACGTGGTTGATACGGATTTGGCCGTAATTCTGTTAAAGCAATACTCTTAACCTCTTCAAAATTAGGATCTACTTCTTCAATTTTTGACAAGTCATCAAATAAAGCATTAATTCCTCTTCCCAATCCTGTTTTATTTGTTTTGGTCACGATCCATCACTTCCTTTGCTAATGCTTGATATACTTCTGCACCTTTTGAACGTAAATCATAATCAATGATTGATTGTCCATGACTAGGTGCTTCTGACAAACGAATATTTCGTGGAATAATCGTGTCGTACACACGTTCACTAAAATATTTTCGGACCTCTTCTACAACTTCCGAACCTAAATTTGTTCTTGCATCATACATTGTCAAAAGAACACCTTCAATTTGTAAGTTTGGATTAAAGTGTTTTTGTACCAACCTGATTGTGTTTAACAACTGGCTTAAACCTTCTAAAGCATAATACTCACATTGGACTGGAATTAAAATCGAATCACTAGCTGAGAATGAGTTAATTGTTAAATGTCCAAGAGACGGAGGACAATCAATAAAGATAAAATCATAATCTTCCAGTACGTCTTGAAGTGCAGATTTTAATCTTGATTCTCGTGCCATCATCGATGTAAGCTCAATTTCAGCACCTGATAATTGAATTGTCGCAGGTACAATATCCATTCCTTCACGTGAAGAAGGTTGAATTGCTTCTTTTATCGGTATTTCATTTACCAAAACATCGTAGATGTCATGTTTTACATCAGATTTTTTAATGCCCATTCCACTTGTTGCATTTCCTTGGGCATCCATATCAATCAATAATACTCTCTTACCTTCAAGTGCTAAACTTGCACCTAAATTAACAGTAGTTGTTGTTTTACCAACACCACCTTTTTGATTTGCAACTGCAATCACACGTGCCATCTTGTTTCCTCCATTTACTCAAATTACCCTTTAATCTTTGTTTAACTTCTGCCTATTTATTGTAACACATCTTTTTTACTCTGTATGACTCAATCATATTAAATCAATGGTTTTTTATTTGGAAGCCCTGGCTTACGCGGGTATTTTTTTGGCGTACTCTTTGTTTTTACTATTTTTATAATAAAACGTTGATCATTAGTAATCGGTAACGAGACTTCTGTTTCTTTCTCGAATTTTCCGCCTAAAATCGTCATTGCTTTTTTAGATTCCAATAATTCCTCTTCACTTTTAGCGGCTTTTAAGGCTAAAAAGGCTCCATTGACTTTAGTTAATGGTAAACACAATTCACTCAAAACACTCAATCTAGCAACTGCTCTTGCTGTTACAAAGTCAAATTGTTCTCTGAATTTCGGGTTTTGACCAAAAGTTTCTGCACGATCATGATACAAATTAACACCATCTAATCCCAGTGTTTCAACTAACAAGTCTAAAAATTTAATTCGTTTATTTAATGAATCAACAATCGTAATTTGTAAGTTTGGAAATACAATTTTTAGTGGGATACTTGGAAATCCTGCTCCAGAACCTACATCACACAAACTTTTTTGTCCAGCACTCAAATTTTCCGAAAATGCTAATGTAATAGAATCATAAAAGTGTTTCAAATAAACCTCTTCTAAATCAGTAATAGCAGTTAAATTTATCTTTTCATTCCATTCAACGAGTAACTTATAGTACAGATCAAATTGTTCCATCTGACGATCTGATAACTCAATTCCTTTATCTGCCAATGTTTTTCTAAATATATCTGGTTTCATTGTCATTGCGCTCCTTCACGTGAAACAATTAATGTTTCACAACTATTTCTACTTTATCGTATCTAAAATAAAAGTTCAATCAAAACCTATCAAATTTTAAATGTTTCACGTGAAACATTTAAAAATAACTAAGGTTATCTATAGCTTTACCATTCAATAATAATCTTAAAGTTTTCTTTACTTTATTTTCATAAAAAATATTTATTTAGTGCGACATTATTTCACATTTTATCGCTATTATATAAGCATACCTACTAAACAAACCAAACAAACCTTTTCATTTTATTTACTCCTCCAAAGTAAATAAACAACTCCTTTTTGACTTAAAAGTATTGCCATACTTTTAGGTCTTTTTTTATTAAATAAGCCTGCAAGCGGTTCGGATTCGCTTACAGGCTTGTTTATTTTACTTTAATAACTATCGACTACTATTTGTTGATAATTTTGATATTGTTGATGTTCTTCTAGTGTTCTAATTAGACAATCCTCTTCAATATACGGTTCTAACTCATTAAATACTTTTCGATTTAGAACAAATAATTCAGAAAACTTATGTCTGTTTAACAATTCCCTCACATTCTTCGTTATCTCAGTTGATTGAAGGAAAGGTACGATATTAATTCCGTTTTGTTTAAATAGATCCATATCATTAAATAACGGTGATGTTTCATCAACAATTAAATTAATAACAGAATTCTTTTCAACAAAATTCACTAACCAATGAATTAGTAACTCTTGGTATGTGTGGAAATATATTTCTTGATATCTAATATATTCCAACTCATTATTTGAAACTTTTATTGTTAACTCTTCTTTTTCCTCACTATTATAATAACGTTGAATTTCTTCATTCCCGTTAGATGATTCACGCACCATGACTAAGTAACCATGATTATAGACTTCTACATAGTGTTTGCCTTGTTTAACAAAATGAAAATACTCTAGATTATTTTCAGTTTGTTCCCTAACAGTTAATGTTGTTTTTTCTTTATCATCATAATAATATTTGAGACCATTTTCTTCTTTTGCAAAAAAAGGTTGTAAGCCTTCTTTTTGTTTTGACATTGATTTTTTTACAACTGGTCGTTGTTTATTAATTCCCAATAAATCATTGAATAAATTGTAAATTCTAACATTTTGAGGTAACCAACCTAGTTGTTTATAGTTAATAGTCGTCATCATAATCGCAGAATCAAAATCCAATGTTGCTATCTTAATATTATTATTTAATTGCAACAAATTATTCCATGCTTGAATTGAGTCGGCTTCATTTTGATTTAAATCATTTGGTAATTCTTCAGTCGCAATAACATACATTTCATTTTTCAATATGTTACTCATAATTCCTTTTGAATTACCATTTAATTCAAATAGTTTACGTTCAATATATTTTTTTTGTGCCTTTAATACTGTTGTTTTTTCATCAGTTTGATGAAGTATTTCTTCCTTTTGATGAACAATATCAAGAAGCTCATTTTTCTTTAATTGATTAACTGAATCAAAATCTTTAAGTACGCCAATCAGTTGATCGATATCTTCTTTTTCTTTATTAAAATATGCCTCAAAAACATGTCTTCGTTCAATGATTTTCTTTTTATCCATCTTCAACTCTTCCAACTTAATTCGTCGATGTGAGATACTTTCAATCAATGAAATCGTAGACTCAGAAAACGAATCAGAATTCGCAAACTTTTCTTGATCTGTTTTCAAAATGCGCTCAATACGATTGATTCGAGTAACCAATTTTTCTGTCGCTTCATCAATTCGACAAAGTTCTTGAGACATTTTTTGAATTCGATTAATATGATGCTCTACTTCCTTTTGAAATGTCTCATTTTGTTTGTCTAATGTTGTAAGCCATTTTTTATAGTAAAAGATATCATTCTTAGAAAATTCAGAATTTATCTTGATTTGCTCAAATTCCCCAACAATCTCTTTTTTTTCACTATATAATTCATGAATTAGTGTTTCTTGAACTTCATTCTTTTTTTGTATAATTTGATCATATTCATCCTCTAATTCAGTTATTCTGTTATGAAACTCTGGTGTCAAGGTTACCGTTTCAACATTTTTCTCTTGTTCTTTTTCAACGAGAGTGCAATTAAAAGATAATGTTTGCTTCCTCATAAAATCATCCTTAATCTTTAACAAATGACCTAAGATGATCATTTCTTAGGTCATTTGTCGTTCTACTTAACTTTTTTGATCTTGTTCTTCTTCATCTTTTCTTTTTTTATAAAACAGTGCGGAACCTCCAAGTAATGCAGCTAATCCTGCAACAGCCATTGAATTATGTTCATATTCATCAGTTTGAGGTAATGTTCCTTTGTTGTTTGAACGTCCACTAGATTGACTTGTAGAGTCAGATCCACCTGAACCTAAGCCCTTATTACTATTTGGATTATATGTCATCGGCATTACCGAACTTCCTTTATGATTTCCATCTGAATTCCCATTGTTCAATCCATTAATTAAATCATTAAGATCAATATTTCCATTGCCATCAATCGTTGTATCTTTTCCATCTGATCCATGACCAGTGTTTTCAGAATAGGAGCCACTGCCATCTGAGTCGCTACCGCTACCGTCGGAATCGGAACCACTGCCGTCGGAGTCGCTGCC
>NZ_SDGV01000033.1 GCF_004795745.1 Vagococcus silagei
CCACTTCAAAAATGTCGTGAATGTCCACTATTTCATGAAAAAATATGTCAGAAAGTAATAAAAATCAAACAAAGTAGTGATATACGAAAATTTAATCATCCTGCACGCGGAACAAAAGCTTGGGAAAAACTATACGCGAAACGAAGTGCAGTTGAAAGAGTGAATGGCTATCTAAAAGAACATATGAAATTAAATGATACGACACACTATCAATCAGAAATTGTTCAAGTGGAACTATTATTGATTCAACTAGCTTATAATTTAAAGAATTTTGCAGCACAACGATTGTCACAAGAGAAATATAGAAAAGAACTAGTCGCTTAACTTCAAAAAACAATGATTTTGAAATTGGTCGAGTGTTTACTTTTCTAAAAAGTGAATTATGAAATTAGCTCAGGTATAATTTTAAGTTCACTAACCCTACAAATTATTCGTTGGTTAAGAAAACTAGGAATAGAAAATACAGTTTCCTTTATTTTACTAGAAATTCTGCTACCTTTTGGTATCTTTTTGGTTGCAGAAGCACTTCATGTGAATGGTATCTTGGCAGTCGTAAGCGCCGGTTTGGTCTATTCATTTAGTTATCAGAAATTTAATCCAGAAATTGCGCAGCTTCATGTTTTATCTAAAAACACATGGTCAGTTTTTACCTTTAGTTTAAATGGGTTAGTTTTTGTAATATTGGGCATGAAGTTGCCTAATGTCATTCATGTTGTTTGGCAGAATAACAATATAAATAATGGTACTTTAATCTTGTTTATTCTAAGTATTACTGGCATCTTATTAGGTATTCGTTTTTTATGTTTTTGGATTTGTCAAAACTTTGAAAAAAATGGAGAAGTGACTTTTAAAAGTCGTTTTCAACAAACAGCGCTCTATACGATTTCTGGCGTTCGTGGAACGATTACTTTAATCAGTGCGTTAAGTTTACCGTTATTTTTAACCGGTGATACACTCTTTAATGAAAGAGAATTGTTAATTAGCATTGCCGGTGGGGTTATTCTTACAACATTACTATTGGCTAATTTTACTATGCCTTTGTTTGCAGAAAAGAAAGTAAAAACAACTAAGCAATTAAGTAGTGAACAAGAAATTGCAATTTTACGTCAAGTTGTTACAGACTTGACAAAACAAATGACACCAGAAAATCAAGCGGCTATTCAGCGTGTAATCACAATGTATCGTGGTAGAATTTTACATCTGAATAAGGATGAACAATACCACACTAAACAAGAAGAACTGAAAGATAAAGTTTTGAAGTGGCAGTTTATTGATACATTGGACCAGTTACGTTTGAGAAAAATAGGGATTCAAGTTGCTTTCAGACACATGCGTCGTTTGAATAAAATTTTGTATCGCTTAACTCGTGACGAAAGTTATCGAAACAATATGTTTTACGGTCGCTTAATTCGTCAAAAGTTACGTTTGAAGACGTTTGTACCAGTTTCTCGTGATGAAAAAAGGCAACAAAGACATTATTTATTTAATAGTAATGCAAATTTTGTTGTTAAAAAATTACAAGAATTAGATCAACAAGAATATTCAGAAGAAATGATTAGTTTTTACTTAACACGCTATTTGAAACGAAGCGATGTTGATGATCAATCTGCACATGGAAATACGGATGACTGGTTAGCGTTTGCTATTCAATTAGAACGAGAAGCTGTACAACATGCATTTGAATTAGGTGAAATGAATCGAAATGATGTGAAATTGTATCGAGAAAATTTACTCGCAGTTGAAAGTACGCTCTCCTTTGATGAAGAGTAAATATTATAAGTATTAGGGCTTTAGTTAAATCTAACTCTAATACTTTTCTTATTTTAAAAAATAGAAATACACTGAAAACGCCTGCATAAATATGATATACTTGCGTTTGTGAGCGATGGATTTAGAAAAGATATAATTAAAGAAGGAAGGGCTACAATGTATCGAAAGATTTTTATTCTAATCAGCTTATCTGTGATATTGGTTGTATTATCTGCCTTTACTATTCAGGAATTAAAGCAGTTTAAAACCGCCAAAGCTGACTATGAACAAGTGACAAAAGCATCGACCAAAAAAGTTGTGAAGTCAAAGAATCGACCACGCACAACTGAAGCAACGACAACCGAAACTTCGCAAGCCAAAATCTCGGACGAACGTTCGATATTTGAAGAAGAACAAGTTTTAACAGAGGCTGTATATGCTAAGAAAACTCTTGAAGGCAGTGAAGTTGGGAAAGATATTTTACCTATCGGAACTGTTGTATCAGTTGAAAAGGTTGAAGGTAATGAAGATTGGGTTCAAATAAAAAGTGATCCTAAAAAAGGTTTCATTGAGAAAAAAATACTGAAACCAAGACAGTCTTATATTGATGAACGCGAAGACAAACGTCAAGCGAAGTTATCAAAACAAGAATTTAAGCAAGTTGTTGATCAAAAGTTAAATCATTTTGTTAAAGAAAAAGGTGGCAACATCAGTATCTATGTTGAATCAACAGATGATAAATTTTCGTATAGTTTTTATGGTGATGAGGTTAAAAGGACAGCAAGTAGTATTAAGTTACCTTTTATTGCTTATTTAATGACTTTAGTTGATCAAAATAAAGTTGATTTAAATCGTCAGTTAACCTATACAGCTAACTACAAAATGGACGGAACTGGAATCATTCAATTTGAACCAATTGGCACGCAGTATTCGATTGGAAAGCTTGCAGAATTAGTGATTCGTTACAGTGATAATGTGGCTTATATTATGTTGTTAAATTATTTAGGCGAGAGCAATTTTATTCAATATTTGAAAGAGTTAGATCCTAATTCACCAAATAATCGTGCTCATTCTACATCGATAATATTAACCAAAGCGATGGAATATGTGAATGAAAATAAAGATAAGTCAACTAACATAATGACCCTTTATAAATGGTTACAAACCAGCATCTTTGATGATGGCGTTGCGGTTGGGTTACCAGGAGTGGATGTGAATCATAAAACTGGCTGGATGCCAATGTACGCTGTAAGTAATGATATTGCACTTGTTAAAGATAAGAAGAATCCTTATTACATCACAATAATGACAACTGGCTATGATCAATCATATAGTGAACTTGTTATTGGTGATTTGGCGAAAATTATTGATGATAATATGTTAGAATTAGCAGTATAATGGTGAAAGACAGTTCGGAAAATGTGAACTGTCTTTTTTTAGTGTGGCGTTTTAAATTTTGTTAAAAATAAAAGTTAGGATTGATGGAGGTGTAAAAAGTGTGAGAAAGAACCAACAGTCAAAATATTTTCTAAAAAGACTATGTGCTATTCCGCTAGCCGTATTAACTTTTCTTTTTTTGAATTTTGCTAAAAGAAATTCGGATTGGACTGAAAAAAGATACAGCCAAACTATCTATCCGAACTTAAAAAAAATAATAGGCTTTATTCCTTCTAAATTTTCGCTTTCATTTTTTGAGTTCATCATTCTCTTTTCCATAATCATGACAATTATATCTCTAGCTTATTTTATTTACAGTTTAAAAAGTAAACGTAGTTCAAGACAAATCATCATTTATCGTTTTTTGACAGGTATCATAACCGTTGTTTGTTTTGTTTATATTACTTTTACGTTTACTTGTGGCTTAAACTACTATCGCTATTCTTTTACCCGCTATCTTGACTATGATAAATATGAACCCACTCAAACTGATTTAGAAGAAATGATTATTTACTATGGCAGTAAATTAGATGCTGAAAAAATAAACTTATCAAACCAGTTGAGTTATTCATTCGATGAAAATGCAAAAGAATCAGTTATTGCTATGAATGAATTAGCGAATGCTTATCCAATATTAGGAGAAGTTGATTATTTTCAACCTAAGGCCCTAGTGAGTTCGAAGTTCTTTTCAAAAGCTGGAATCGCAGGGCTCTTTTTCCCATTTACGTATGAATCAAATATTAATGTTGCGATTCCAAACTATATGATCCCAGCAACCATGACACATGAATTGGCACATCAAGCGGGTTTTATGAGTGAAGATGAGGCTAATTTTATTGCCTACCTTGCATGCGTGAATTCAAAAGATACACAAATTAGGTATAGTGGTTATTTTTTTGCGTTCACTCAGTCTATCGTTAGATTGAAAAAAATTGATTCTAAAAAGGCAATTGATTTGGAATCACGATTATCGGATTCAGTTAAAACTGACCTTAACTTTTATCGCGACTATCTTAAATCTCAAGCAGGTTTGATACAAACGATATCGCTAAAAATGAATAATGGTTATTTGAAAGCTAATAATCAAACCAATGGTGTAAAAGATTACAATCAAGTAGTTTCGCTACTACTATTGGACTTCAAAAAAATGATGCAAGATCTTAACTAACTTGTCTTTTTGTTTTATCTAATAAACAGGAGCATGATATAATAGTATTGCGCAGAAACTTGCGACAAACTTTTTGTAAAGGAGAGATGTTTTATGAGCAAAGTAAAAGAAGTAGTAAAAAATAATGGAGGTTTCTCATTTTAGTGCAAACCTCTGAATTTAATGGAGGGTTACATGGAAAAAACAAAAGGTATTGTCGTGTTTCAAGGACAGGATATCTCAAAAATTAAGCAAGAAGATGGTTCAATTATTAAAGGTCGCGTATCAGGTAAATTTAGGCAACAAGTTCTTCAACCTAGTGATTATCCTGTGGTTGGAGATGAAGTTTTAGGCTATTTGGCTGATGAAAATCAAATGATTATTGAAGCAATTACACCTAGAAAAAGCTTTCTTCAAAGAAAAGTTGCAGGTAACAGACAAGATGAGCAGGGTATCGCAGCTAATGTATCGACTGTTTTTATTACAACGAGTGCTAATCAAGACTTTAACTTATCACGGTTAGAACGTTTCACAACAATTGTTTGGGACAGTGGAGCAACACCAGTCCTTGTTTTAACCAAAACAGATTTAGTTTCAGAAAGTGAATTAGAAGTACTGGTTAAAGAATTAGAAACATATTTTTACGGTATTTCAGTTTGTGTAACAAATTGTTTTACACCGGTTAATGAGGATTTAAAGTCATATTTAAAAAAAGGTGATATTATCGCTTTTATTGGATCATCTGGTGTTGGTAAATCAACTTTATTAAATCAGTTACTTGAGGATGATATTCAAGCAACTAAGGAAATTAGAGAAGATGATGCGAGAGGAAAACACACCACTACGAGCCGGCATCTTTTTACACTACCAAATGGTGCCATGGTTATTGATACACCAGGTATGAGAGAAATCGGTTTAGGAACGATGTCGTCAATGGCATTTGATCATCAATATCAAGTCATTTATGATTTAGCAAAGAGTTGTCGATTCTCAGATTGTAGGCATCAAAGTGAACCAGGTTGTCAAGTCAAAGAAGCAATTGAAACAGGCAATTTAGCTGAACATGTTTTTAAGAGCTATTTAAAAATGGAGCGAGAATTAGCTTTTTTAAAAGCTAAAGAGGAAAGAAAGAATCGTAAAACAAGATAATATTAAAAGAATAGTTGAAGGAACAAAATCTTTTGGAGATTTTGTTCCTTTTTTTACGAATGTACGTTCGTGAGCATTAAATTTGTTTTTCCAAAAATGTGGGTGTATGATAAACACATGAAGGTCAGATATGGTCAAACAAATCACGATACCTTCAAATAAAAACGTGCAAACAGGAGGTTTGTAGTATGGCAAAAGAAAACTATCAAAGAACAAAAGAACATGTAAACATCGGAACAATTGGTCACGTTGACCACGGTAAAACAACTTTAACAGCAGCAATTACAAGTGTATTAGGAAAAAAAGGCCTCGCAAACCCAACTGATTATGCAAGTATTGATGGCGCGCCAGAAGAACGTGAGCGTGGTATTACAATCAACACTTCTCATGTTGAATATGAAACCGAAGCTCGTCACTATGCGCATATTGATGCACCCGGTCACGCGGACTATGTAAAAAATATGATTACCGGAGCTGCGCAAATGGATGGTGCAATTTTGGTCGTATCTGCGACAGATGGTCCAATGCCACAAACAAGAGAACATATTTTACTATCTCGCCAAGTTGGAGTTAAATACTTAATCGTCTTTTTAAATAAAACAGATTTAGTTGACGATGACGAGTTAATAGATTTAATTGAAATGGAAGTTCGTGATCTTTTATCTGAATACGGATTTCCCGGTGATGACACACCAATCATTAAAGGCTCAGCATTAAAAGCAATTGAAGGCGATCCAGAAGCCGAAGTAGCGATTATGGAGTTAATGGATACAGTTGATCAATATATTCCAACGCCAGAACGTGAAATTGATAAACCATTTTTAATGTCAGCAGAAGATGTATTTTCAATCACAGGACGTGGTACTGTTGTCTCTGGCCGTATTGAAAGAGGTATCGTAAATGTTGGTGATGAAATTGAGATTATCGGCATTAAAGATCATATTCAAAAGGCAGTTGTGACAGGTATTGAAATGTTCCGTAAAACCTTAACGGAAGGTCAAGCTGGTGACAACGTTGGTTTGCTTTTACGAGGAATTACACGTGAAGATGTTGAGCGTGGAATGGTTCTAGCCAAACCGGGTTCTATAACACCGCATACTAAATTTAAAGCTGAGATTTATGTTTTGAGTAAGGATGAAGGTGGTCGACATACACCATTCTTTACCAATTATCGTCCACAGTTTTACTTCCGTACCACAGATGTAACGGGGAATATTATTTTACCAAATGATGTTGAAATGGTAATGCCTGGAGACAATGTGACAGTTGATGTCGAATTGATCCATCCAATTGCCATTGAAAAAGGGACAACATTCTCAATTCGTGAAGGTGGTCGTACAGTTGGCTCAGGAATGATTACAGAAATTAATGGCTAAAAATATTGAAGTCTCAGGGATTGTATCCCTGGGATTTTTTTATTAACGAATTAGTTATAAGTAATAAAAATTCTTTTTAATTAGAATAATTATTGTTCATGTTAGTAGATGATAATCATTATAATTAATAGTTATATTAATGTTATTTTTTTGCGGAAATATGTTGAAATTATGATTTAAAGAGAGTATTATATTAACTATAGTACATATTTTTATTATTTGTTGATAATTATTATAATTTATATTAGTCGCTATTATTTTTTTGGTCACACATGTGAAAAACATCACAATTAGAAAAGAAAACTATAATGAAGATAAAGTGAGGAAGCTTAATATGGATAATAAGTATTTAGAAGAAATGGAATCATCTTTTTCAATGCTGACAATTATGGAAGAAGCTGAAAGATGTCTCCTTTGTTTGGACGCACCTTGTTCAAAAGCTTGTCCAGCGGATACAGATCCAGCAGCATTTATTAGAAGTGTTCGTTTTAGAAACTTTAAAGGCGCAGCTGAAACAATTAGAGAAAACAATGCGTTAGGATCAATTTGTGCAATGGTATGTCCTACTGAAAAATATTGTGAAATGGGTTGTTCTAGAAGCGAAATCGATCGCCCAATCAATATTGGTGGTATTCAAAAGTTTGTAACTGACTTTGAACAAAAAACAGAGATGGAAATCTTAAAAAAAGGTGAACCAAATGGCAAGAGTATTGCAATTGTCGGCAGTGGTCCTTCAGGCTTACAAGCAGCAGCATCTCTTTTACAATTAGGCTACGCTGTAACTATTTTTGAAAAAGATGAACAAGCTGGTGGTTATTTACGTTATGGTATTCCGGAATATCGTTTACCAAACGCAATTGTTAATTATGAAATTTTACGTATCGTTAATTTAGGTGCTGACATTGTTTATAACACAACGATTGGTAAAGACATGTCAATGGACGATTTAAAAGCTAAATTTGATGCTGTCATTGTTGCAATTGGCGCAAGCAAAGGAAAAATGCTTGATATGTTCGAAGGCAATGAAAATGTTGAGACTGCTGTTTCATTCTTAGCGCGTGCCCGTGATAACCGTGGTGACATTGAACTACCTAAAGATGCATTAGTTATTGGTGGTGGGGATGTGGCAATGGATGTTGTGACGTCATTAAAATTATTAGGCGTTAAAAATGTAACGGACGTTGTTTATGAAGAGTTTTGTGAGTTTAAAGCCTCTAAAAAAGAACTTGCAGGTGCACAAAAACAACATGTCACAATTATTGATGGCTACTATCCAGTCGCAGCAGAAGGTCATACTGTGACTTTCAAACACCGTCATTTGAATAATGAATTAAAAATTGAAGCAGAAAAAATTATCTTAGCTGTTGGCCAAGAAGTGGTTGCTGACAATTTAAATATTGAAACAGAAAATAATCAAGTGAAAACACCAGGCTATAAAACGGCTGATAAAAATATCTTCGTAACTGGGGATATTGTTCACGGTGATATGACTGTTGTGTGGGCAGTTAAAAAAGGAAAAGAAGTGGCTGCTGAAATTCATGACTTTTTAGGAGGAAACAACTAATGATTAATAAAGATTTATCTATCGATTTTTTAGGTGTAAAATTTGAAAACCCATTTTGTTTATCATCTTCTCCAGTTGGAAATTGTTATGAAATGTGTGCGAAAGCCTTTGATGTGGGTTGGGGTGGCGTTGTTTTTAAAACAATAGGACCTGATCACTTTGTTGTTGACGAAGTATCACCACGTTTTGATATCCTGACAAAAGAAAATACACCTTTTGTAGGTTTCAAAAATATGGAACAAATTGCTGAACACTCTCTAGAAGAAAACCTAAGAGACTTACGTCGCTTGAAAGAAAACTATCCAACTAAAATCGTGATTGCTTCTATTATGGGAACGAACGAAGAAGACTGGGAAGAACTTGCTCGCTTAGTTGAAGAAGCTGGCGCAGATATGATTGAAATGAATCTTTCATGTCCGCAAATGACTTCTCATGCGATGGGTTCTGACGTTGGGACAAGCCCAGAGCTTTGTAAAAAATATTGTGCTGCTGTAAAACGTGGTTCTAAATTACCAATGATGGCTAAGATGACACCAAACGTTACCGATATGGTTGTCGTTGCCAAAGCATCTATGGAAGGTGGCGCAGATGGTATTGCAACTATCAATACAATTAAGTCAATTGCAAACGTTGATTTAGATCGTAAAGTAGGTTTACCAGCTGTAAATGGTAAAGGTGCGATTTCTGGTTATTCTGGTAAAGCAGTTAAACCTATTGCATTACGCTTTATGCAACAATTAAGAAGTGCTGAAGGATTTGAAAATCTACCAATCTCTGGTATTGGTGGGATTGAAACTTGGGAAGATGCAGTTGAATTTATTCTTTTAGGTGCATCAACACTTCAAGTGACAACAGGAGTTATGCAATATGGTTACCGTATTGTTGAAGATATGAAAAATGGTTTAATGCATTACATGGAAGATCAAGGCGTTGATCGCTTAGAAGATCTTGTTGGTTTAGCAACTCAAAATATTATTCCAGCAGAAAACTTAGACCGTGACTTCAAAGTGTATCCTGTTATTGACTTAGACAAATGTATCCAATGTGGTCGTTGTTATATTTCATGTTTCGATGGTGCGCATCAAGCAATTGTTTGGGATGATGAAACACGCTTACCAGCTTGTGACACTTCTAATTGTGTTGGGTGTCATTTATGTACCTTAGTATGTCCAGTGGGAGCAATCAGTAAAGGTATTGTTGAAATGAAACCAGGGCGTAAAGGAAAAGCTGAAGATAAAGTAATCATCTAAAAATTGTCATTAAAACTTAAATAAAAACGGGCTGGCGTTATGTTAGCCTGTTTTTTTGACGTCAAATAGATAATTGTATGATACGATTAGAATAGGTAAATTTGTGTTGAATGGAGGGATTGTATGAAACGATTTTGGCTATTTATCAGTGGCATTTTTATGCTTGGAGGACTAATTATTGCAGGATTAGCATTTTTAATTGTTTTAAATCAAAATCCAATACCGGCCAAACGTTTAACGACAAATATGGAACATATGAATACAGTGATCGATAAACAATTATCTGGAATTAAACCAGAAGTCATTAAGGGAAAAGAACATTTAATTAAAGAAAAATCAATTCAAGAGCTGCAAGAAAATATCGCAGCTGGAACGATTACTTATGAAGATATTACGGCGTATTATCTTTATCAAATTAAAGAGACTGATCAAATAAAATCGGGAACAAACGCTATCAGTGAGATTAATCCAAACGCAATTCATGAGGCAAGAAAATGTGATGAATCAAAAGATAACAATCAACAAATGTTCGGCATGCCAATTCTTATAAAAGAGAATGTTAACACGAATAATATGCCGACTAGTGCTGGAACGGTAGCTTTAAAAAACTTTATTCCAAAAGATAATGCCCCATTTGTTAATCAATTAAAAGAAAATGGCGCAATTATTTTAGGAAAAACTAATTTATCAGAACTGTCATATTGGTTAGATAAAGATGCACCGAGTGGGTTTAGTGCTAAAAATGGTCAAACGCTTAATCCTTTTAAGCCTGGTGAACTCAGTCCATCTGGCTCTAGTTCGGGAAGTGCTGTAGCCATGGCAACAGATCTTGCTGCAACTTCAATCGGAACGGAAACAGTGGGCTCCATTGTCTCTCCTGCTAGTGCGAATTCCGTAGTCGGTTTTAAACCAAGTCGTCAACGCATTTCAAATGAAGGTGTCGTACCAATTTCTTCGCGCCTTGACACAGTAGGGCCAATTACAAGAACAGTTGAAGATGCACTAATTACTTATAATGCTGCAACCGAAAATCAAATAAAAATATCACTTGATAAAAACTATTTAAAGGATAAAAAAATAGGTATCGGCATAGAGTCAGGTTCTGAAAATGATGTTTTTGTTGATAATCTGACTCAATCCTTACAAGCAATGGGAGTGAAGGTGATTCAAGTCGAAGTCGATTCATCTCAGATTGATGCAGACTTTATTATGAAGAATGACTTTGAAGCAAGTTTTACAGAGTACTTAACAGAATATGACACCCCAATTAAAACATTGAATGAGTTAATTGCATTTAATAAAAGAGACACACATTCAAGAATTCCCTATGGTCAAGATTTGTTGCAAAAATCGTTAAACTTTAAACATCGAGACAATAAAAAAGCAGAAAAAATCGTGAAACAAGCTGAAGATGAACTAAATAAACTGCTTGATGAATATCAATTAAATGCATTAGTATCCATGAATGAGAAAAATGTTTTGCTATCAGCAGTTGCAGGTGCACCGGAATTATCTGTTCCTTTTGGTTTAATCGATGAAATACCAGTTGGTGCAACTTTTTATTGTGCGCCTGATATGGATGAAGAATTAATTAAAATAGGCTATAGTTTTGAACAGCATACCGAATTGAGAGAAATACCTTCTCTAAAAAAAGATTAAGAAAGATCCATTTTTTTTTGCATTTGTAAATAAACTACGTTAAGATACGTGATGTATTCACAAAATCGTGAATCAATTCAATTAAAGTTAGGTGAAAATGATGTACCGTAAATTACGTCAATTAAAGCAAGTTTCAGTTGTAATTGGCTTCTAAGTAAATTTAGATTAAAAACTTAGGAGCGAATAAAAATGGAACAAAATAAATTCAACAAATGGTCAGATACACAATATTTAGCCGACTTGGTTACTAATTCGATGATTGAGGTGGGTAAATATTCCTATTATTCTGGTTATTATGAAAACCAAAATTTTGAAGATGGTTGTGTGCGCTATTTATGGGGAGACCCGAAAACCAGAGCCAGTTTTAATCCGATTGAACAATTTGATTGGCATTTAGATCGTTTGATTATCGGTAATTTTGTCTGTATTGCAAGTGGTGCTATTATCTTAATGGGTGGTAATCATAATCATCGTTCAGATTGGATTACTGTTTATCCATTTGCGGATCATGTGAAAGAGTCGTATCAAGCAAAAGGTGATACAGTCATAAAGAGTGACGCGTGGATTGGTATGAATGCCATGATTATGCCAGGTATTACCATTGGTGAAGGTGCGATTGTTGCGTCAGGCTCGCTTGTGACCAAGAATGTTGAACCGTATACCATCGTTGCTGGCAATCCAGCTAGACTCGTTAAAAAAAGATTTTCAGAAACTGAAATTGAAAAACTTTTAGAGATGCGTTGGTTTGATTGGTCGGATGAAGAAATTAGAGCAGTAGAATCAATTCTAATGAGTCATTCGATTGAAGACTTGTACCAATATTATTTAAATCATATTAAATAAAAGATATTTGAAGGAAACTTGTTTTTACAGGTTTTCTTTTTTTGTTTTTCAAGCAGTATAAATGATAAAATGATATGATTAATATACAGTTAATAGTTTAAATGTTTTTTTATTAAAGTGTATCGGAGGTTCTAGCAGTGCCCGAAAATAAAAATAATGCGTTATTATTTAATAAAGTGATCTTAATTATCTCATTGGTTTTTAGCTTTGTGAGTTTGATTACTTTAGAGATTACTAATTTTCCTTCTGAAATTCACATCCCAATTTTTATTGAGAGTGTCCTTCTGATTATTATTTCATTTGTCTTAGTTTTTGATGCACCAAAGTTTAGCCAAAAAGTTCGAAAAATGGCTAAAGTTATCTATATATTCCTTATGATATTATTCTTTATAGCATCGTTGACTTATGCTGTAATCTATTCTTATCTCTTTTTTTCAATGGGATTACCCTATGAAAGAGTATATTTTGGATTCTATCAAGTTATATTTATGATTTGGTTAAATTTTTTGTGTGGTGTTGGAACATTCATCATTACAATTTTTGGTGATAAAATCGGTCGCGGTAAAAATCGTTACTAAGTAAAAACTATTTTAAAAGGAGTGTTAAAGATGTTTAAGGGAAAAGCAATTGGGTTTGATCATTATGGAGAGGTTGACGTGTTTGAAGAACGAGATTTAATTTTTAAATTAACCGATAAAAAACCAATCTTAATTAAGGTTGAACGTGCTGCACTTAATCCTATTGATATTTCAATTCGCAAGGGTTTATTAGCAAATGGTAGACCACTAAATCGTTTTAGAGTTTTAGGAAATGAAGTACAAGGAGAAGTTATCGCCTTAGACCCATCAGTAACAGGTTTTTCAATAGGTGATAAAGTGATTGCCTTAGTACCAAGTGGTGGAAATGCAGAGTATCTAGCAGTAGCAGCTAAAAATGTCTTCAAAATTCCGAATGAGATGCCATTAGAAATAGCTGCAAGCTATCCAATGGTTGCAGAGACTGCCTACTGGGCATTAAATCCATATTTTTATGAGTTGAAATCAGGGGATACTCTTGCAATTATAGGTGCTTCGGGTAGTGTTGGAAGCTTAGTTTTACAATTTGCCCGTTCAAAGAAAATTACGATCATTGCGGTTGCTGGAAAAAATAATTCTGAATACGTTAAAAAACTAGGGGCTGATATGGTGGTAGATTATCGCGATCCTATAGCAGTGAACGAACATGCCAATCAAGCGGATTTTGTCATCAACGCGTCACTTTTTAATTCTGGAGAAGATGTAGGTGTAACACTGGTTAAAGAGGGTGGTACCCTATTAGGATTAAATGGTGTACCTGAAAAGGTTTGTAATAAGCGTGTTACCATGAAAAATTTAGACCGTACGAAAGAGATGACTTATCAGAAAGCAATACCGTTTGTATTAGAGTTCTATCGTCAACATGATGTTGAGTTTCAAATTGATCGTTCAATGCCGTTAACATTAGAAGGTATTAAAGAAGCCCATCATCTATTTGAAGACAAGAAGACTTCAGGAAAAATAGTATTGGAAAACCCAACAATACATTAAAATTAGCTGCATCAAATATAGCTAAAGTGATAGGGGATTAATAATGATTATTTTATATTTATGTATAGGTATCGTATTTTTTATTTTAATACCAACATTCTGTTATTACCTTATTCAAAGAGGTTTAACATATTTGGTGACAATGAATAATATGGCGAAAACAAATTTCTTAAAATGTTTATTTTTTTTTGATAAACATCGCCTTGTTTTGAATATCTATATATTGTTATCGCTAATAATAGGTATATATGAAACGTTGAGAATTTTTCTGTTTTCAGGTGCCTATTTTTGGTATGCGATTTTATCGTTTGGTTTGTATATCGTTCCATTTATCATTCCCATTGGAAGCATACTCTTAATCAATCAAAATAAAATAAATCCAAACCCTAAAATGATCAATGTCTTTCACTTTGTCGGCTGGATTACACTATTTTGGGCTTTCGCATTACTATTTTATTCTCATCCATTTGTGTACACAGATGAAGGTGGTATTGGAAAAGAAGAAATTAGTGTTGTATTTAAAAATATTGCAGGTCTAGGCTTACTGGGGAATGGCTTTATTCAAATGATTTATCTAGCAAAATATAATAATATTATCGCACAAATTGAACGAGGTCGAACGGATGATGAGAGACAAAAATTCTCAACTTCGATAAAAAATAAACTTTCAAACATATTTATTTCTTTTAAGCCTTTTTTCTTTTTAGCAGTAAGTCCATTATTTTTAACTCTGATCACTCTTGTCGCGGCTAAAATCTTGGATGTTGGTTTAGAATTATTTTTATATCTAACTATAGAAGCAGTCTGGCTTTCAGTTATTTCATGTTTGCTGTTATTAAAAAAAATTAAAATAAACAAATTATATAAAATTATTAGTTATACGATATATACTATTGGGATGATTATCTTTCTGATTGGTTCATGGACAATTTTGATTGAATTCACACAATCATTCAAATTTTTTAATGAAATTGCTGGAGGTTACCTTTGGTATAATTACGCTCGTCTTATTTTAAGTTGGTATCTTTTTATTGCTGGTGTTATGTCATGGGGATTATCAGTCGTTTTATTTCTAAAGAATCAAACCCGAAATTCACTAGATAAGTGCAGCTAAATTGACATAACTTGCGGTTTTAGTTAATTCATGTTAAACTAAAAAAAAGCAGAGATAGGAGAATTAAAGATGCCAGGGAGAATTCGACTTTTTATTGAAGTAATCAATCAAATCAAATAAATAATAAAAAGTCTTAGAATCGCAAATCCAAGGGATTAATCTGTGTATTTTTAATTTAAAAATAACGAAATATTAACAAAAGGATAGTCTAGGACTGTCCTTTTTTTGCGTTCTTTTAGACTTAAAAGGAGTATAAAATGAACGGATTAGTTTTACAAATAAAAAATTTAAGAAAAACTTTCGATGGTCGAGACATCTTAAAAGTCAAACATTTAAGTGTTTATCAAGGCAGTCGAATTGCTATAATCGGGACAAATGGTTCGGGAAAGTCGACACTTTTGAAACTCATCGCCCAAGAAATCTTACCTGATGAAGGGCGTATTGAAAGTCATGTTGACTTTAGTTATTTTGCCCAAATAGAAAAATTGACGAAGAAAAATGTAAGTTCAAACCTAGATGGTGAATGGCTAAGTCGTTTTAATGTTCCTAGTAAAGTTTTGTTAGAGATGAGTGGGGGAGAACAAAACAAAGCCCGTTTGATTCAAGTTTTAAGTCAGTACCAAGAAGGTATGCTACTAGACGAGCCGACAACACATTTGGATGAGGAAAGTATTCAGCAATTATCTGATGAGTTAGAGTATTATTTTGGTACACTTATTTTTGTCAGCCATGATCGTCATTTTATCAACCGTGTTGCTACAAAAATTTGGGAAATTGAGGATGGTAGAGTAAATGAATATGATGGCGATTACGAGTCATATTGCAGACAAAAAGAACAAATCGAACGCGCACAAGAAAATCGATTCAACCAATATCAACGTGATAAACAGAAATTAGAAAAAACAATTGAAAATAAAGAAAAACAAGTCATTAAGTTAAAGAAAGTGAGCACCAAACAACATCAGAAAAATATTAAACCTTCGCGCCTATCTGCAAGTAAATCAAAAGATAGCGTCCAAAAAGCTGCTGAGAAAGCTAAAAAAGTTGTCGAGCATCGTTTACAACAACTTGAAAAAATAGAAACTGTTCAAAAAACAAGAAAGGTTTATTTTCCAATTCCGCAGCAACTTCAAATTCATAGCCAATATCCAATTCGTGGTGATGAGATTTCCCTCATAGTGGGTGGAAAAGAATTGATTCAGCAATCCAATTTTGAATTTAAAATGGGTAGCAAAATAGCACTTATTGGTGCAAATGGTAGTGGTAAAACATGTTTACTAAACCACATTTTAGAAAATGGAAAAGGCATTTATTTGTCTCCTAAGGTTGTATTTTCAACTTATGAACAACTTTCTTACCAGTTTGATGAAGAGGAGGATATTTTATCATATGTAATGATGCAATCTGACTTTGATGAAGTGAATGTAAGAAGTGTTTTACATCGATTGGGTTTTACTCAAACTTCACTCATGACAAAAATGAAGCTGATCAGTGGTGGGGAAGCAACAAGAATTGCTCTGGCATTAGCTTTTTTACGCCCAGCAAATGTTTTAGTATTAGATGAACCTACAAATTTTATTGATTTAAAAACAATTGAAGCTCTGGAAGAATTAATTAAAGCCTATCAAGGGATGGTTATTTTTGTTTCGCATGATCAATCATTTATTAAAGCATGCGCCGATGAAGTTTTTAGAATTGAGAAACAGCGATTGATTCATGAAAAATATTGAGCTAATTAATAAATGAGTAAGAAAACTTTTATACATAATGATATAATTTGTATTAAAAGTATGTTGTGGTTGGAGGGTGTTTTAATGTGGAAAGTCTGAAACGAGAAAAGCAGATAATTTTTTTTATTAAATTGCTTTTAATTGTGTCGCTAATTTTAGATACAACTGGTATCGTTGCTATAGCACAAGTTGGTGTTCGCACACCAGAATTTATTTTTTTGATTATCCAAAGTGTTTTGTTAATCATATTTTCATTTTTGCCTATAATAGGTAGTTATAGTCCAAAAGAAAGTGTTCAGTCTTTGTTTAGCGTTTTATATACTGTCGCCATGGGAATATTTGTTATCTTTTCTATTTTTTTAGTAGGTAAGTACTCAGTAACCTACTGGTTTTTTTTCAAAAATATTTCGGAATTATATTTTTGGCAAATAATTCAACTATCTATTAGTTGGCTAAACTTAATTTGTGGAATTGGTTCTTTTGTTTTAACAGTGTTTCGTGAAGAATTAAGTCAAACACGCCGCGATAAAGACAATAAACTTAAAATAGAAGTTTTATTGTTGAAAAAAATTAAGAAAAAGTATGTGGTTGTCTTAGTGGTCTTATTAACGATTATGGCAGGGGCGTTTTTACCAAAAATCTATGTCGATCATAAATTAAAAACGTATTTGTATGAAGAAAAGAAGATACCTAAAGACGAAGTGATTGTTATTGATAAGACGAAATTTGATTTTAAATATCAAATTTTTCGAATTAATGTGTCAACCGAAAAAGATATGAAGAAGTCGAAAGAAAACTTAAAAACTGAAAGAAATCCTAAACGCGCTTATCGCTTAAGCAAATTTTTATTTGATGGTCAAATTTATTACTATGGTGTTTTTGACCAAACGATTGATCAACCTCAGGATGTATTAAAGCGTGAATTAGTTTATCCTCCTACTGATAAAGAATTAGGGACTACTGGTCAGATATTAGATTAGTTTAACAACAAAAAGAACCTCACTCGAGGTTCTTTTTGTTGTTAAAAATCATATTTATCTTCTGTAGTTTGCCAAACATTTTCATATGTTTGTGCAAGTACAACTGTATCTTCTAATAATTGTGTCAATCTCATTTGAACTTCTGGATTGATAATTTCTTGATTGATGATATCGCGATCTTCAATGAAAACGTACCTTGGCACGATATTGGCTTTCATATAATTTAAGATTGGTTTGAGTTGAGTTTCACCCACCAAATAGTGCTTTGGTGAACCAGCAGTCATAATAATCCCAACTGTCTTTCTTTCAAAGGCTTTTTGTGGCAGTAAGTCAAAGACATTCTTCAAGCTACCTGGAATTGAGGCTTGAAAAGTAGGTGAACCGATAAAAATAATATCAGCTTCCATCAGTTTTTTTGTGACATGTAGCGTATCTTGATCGTAATCAAGATAGTTTCGTCCATCACTAAAGTCAATTTGTAATTTTTTTAAGTCTAGTAATTCTGCCTCAATTTTAGGGTATGTTTGTTTAAACTCTTCGAGTAGTGAAGACATACTGGTTATTGTTTTAGTTCCAACTTGTGATCCAGATAAAAAGATAGCTTTCATGATATTTATCTCCATTATTTTTTAGTATATTTTTTTACAGCAGGCATAATTACCTCGCCTAATGTGATGATGTTTTCTTTAATCTTATCGACAGGGACACCACCAAAATCAAGTTGTCCCATGTAACGTTGTTGCCCAAAAATTTCATGGTGTGCGATTAATCGTTCAATGATTTCGTTTGGTTCACCAATATTGATAATGCTTGATGGGTCAGTCGCATGAGCAAAAGCTTGTTTTGGGAATCCCTGTCCATTTGCTTGTTTCATACCTTCGTTAATATGTGGATAGTATTCTCGCATTGCCGTTTGTTTATCTTTTGCAATATAGAAGAATCCAGAGGTTGCTATCGGTAGTGACATTTCATCAAAACCAGCGCCTCGAGCAGCTTGACGATAACCATCGATGGTTCGTTTGTAGATTGATGTGGGTCCACCTAGCATTGCGAGATTCATTGGAACACCCGCTCGTCCTGCTGCTACCGCACTTGATAGGCCTCCACCAACTGCTCGCCAAATAGGTAAACTTCCTGAAGTTGGGCGAGGGATGATATGAGCGTTTTCAAGCGGAGCGCGATATTTTCCTGACCAATTAACAAATTCATTTTGGTTTATTTTTAAAAGTAAATCAAATTTTTCTTCAAACAACTCTTCATAGTCTTCTAGGTCATAGCCTAGTAATTTGAATAAGCCTACCCTTGATGCACGCCCACCCACAACTTCAACTCGTCCATTTGATAATAAATCAATTGTTGAAAAATCTTCAAATATTCTCACGGGATCTGATGTGCTTACAATGGTTGCGCCACTCGATATTTTAATGTTTTGGGTCGCAGCAGCAATGTTTGAAAGAATAACACTGTGTGCTTGAGCGACAAAGCCATCTTGATGACTCTCACCAAGCATGAAAACGTCAAGGCCAACGTCATCTGCCAAAACAGCCATCTCTTTTATTTCTTTAATTCGTTCCTGAGCTGTCAATAGTTTACCATTATGCGGATTTCGCATGTGTTCACCTAAGGAATACACACCAAACTCCATTCCTTTTGATTGATCAAATTTTGGTAAGTAATTTTTATTTTCCATATCTAGACCTCCTACGTAAGCTTACAAATAGTAAGTGATTATGTATTGATTATGCCGAATTTGTCGTTGAAAAACAAGTTATTTGTTTGAGAGTGTTATCAAAGATATTTTTAGTATTTTAAAGTATAATTGTACGCAGGAGGAGTCGAAAAGAAGAATATAAGGGAGTGTAATCTGAATGAAGAATTTAACAGATAGTATCAAGTTGGTAGAAAATATCGATGTGACTTTTGATAAATTTAAGTCTATCCCATTTTTAACTGATGATGTTATTTACTTGGTATGTATTAATAAAGTACCATTTGATGCGGAAAAGAATTTTGATCCTTATTATGAATTTTATATTTGTAAAGAAGGCGAACAAATTGGTGGGATGCGTTTAAGAGTTGGAAATTCTGCGACCCTACTATATCCGGGGCATATTGGTTATGAAATTCGAGAAGAGTATCGTGGTCAAGGATATGCGGTTAGAGCTTGCGAATTATTATTTGAGGTGGCAAAAATGCATCAAATGTCAGGTATTTTGATTACGAATGATATTGATAATTCAGCTTCAAAAAGAGTGTGTGAAAAGTTGGAGATGGATTTGTGGGGTGCTTTTAGGGTTCCTAAAGAGCTTGAAATGTATGATCCAGAGCATGATACAGTAAATGTTTATTTTAAAAAATTAGAAAAAGGAGAGGTCTAATTGTGACTTACTTGGTTCGTACTTTTAATAAATCTGATGAAAAAGAGGCAATTCAACTATACATTGATATTTTTACCAGAGAACCCTGGAATGATACTCTAAGTTTTGAACAAATTGAACTCTTTTTTAATCGAATTCAAGCGATGAATACTTTTCTTGGTTTTGTCTTAATTGAATCTGAAACTAACAAATTAATTGGTGTCAGTCTAGGCTTTGTTAGACCGTGGTATCAGGGATTACAGTATCATTTAGACAGTTTGTATATCGCAAATCAATATCAAGGTCAAGGTTTAGGCAAAGAAATGTTGACTCAAATTGAACATGAATTAAAAGCAAAAGATATTTCGGCAATAATTTTGGATACCGAAAGAGAACAACCTGCAGAATTTTTTTATCAAAATAATGGTTTTGTATCATTAGATGAATCAGTTCTTTATGCAAAATCGTTTTAAAGTATTATTAATAATAAACAAAAATGTTTTTAATTAATATGGTTTATAAAAAACACTAAAGTAGTAAAAAGCCTTAGCAAGTTAGGTTTTTTAACTACTTTGGTATTTTTTGTTACTTAGAAAATTTAAGAGAAAAGCCAATTCAATTTGCTAAATTTGTGAAATTGAGTAAGATATTGACTGTACGAGGGACGCCTTGGAAAAAAATAGAATCTTAGGATGAGTCATATGATTGAATTTATAAATGTTTCAAAAGATTATCTGCAGACAAATATTAAAATCAAAGCTTTACAATCTATTTCACTAACTATTAAGCAAAGTGAGTTTTTTGGCTTAGTCGGAACTAGTGGTTCAGGCAAGTCAACCTTACTTCGGTTGATTAATGGTTTAGAGAAACCAACGAGTGGTGAACTATTCATTGAAGAACAATCACTGACTTCTTTAAAAAAGAGTCAAAAACGTGAAATGGTTCAGCAAATGGGGATGATTTTTCAACATTTTAATTTGCTTCAAAATAAAACAGTGGCCCAAAATGTAGCTTTATCTTTAAAAGTACAGGGTATTAAGGATACTTCAATCGTTTTAGAGATGCTGAAATTTGTTGGAATGGAAGAACTTTGTAATAAATATCCAAGTCAGCTGAGTGGTGGTCAAAAACAGCGCGTTGCAATTGCAAGAGCCTTGGCTACAAAACCTAAAATTTTACTATGTGATGAACCCACATCAGCTTTGGACGAACATAACAGTGTTGAAATAATGGCATTGTTAAAAAAAATTCAAGTTGAATATGGTACGACAATCGTATTTGTTAGTCATGAATTAGAGTTAATTAAAGCATGGTGTGATCGTGCAGGAATTATGGAAAACGGAGAGATACTTTCAGTCGTCGAAGTCGTTCATCAAACAAAGACAACGCAAACCGATTCTTATTATGAACGAGCATTGGAGTATTTAACATGACAGAATATCTATTAAAAATGAGCCAATATCAGGCCGAAATTACGACGGCATTAATGCAAACACTGGTGATGATATTGATTTCAATGACTGCAGCAGTTTTGATTGGACTCCCAATGGGAACGATGATGTATCTAAAAACAATTCGCTATTCAGAAAGCCGTAAGACGAAGATTATTTCTCAAGTATTAAATCTCTTTGTTGATATTGTACGATCATTTCCTTTTCTATTATTTGTGGTCTCGATCATTCCGGTGACACGTTTTATTTTAGGAACATCTTTTGGTACGACAGCCGCCGCTTTTCCATTGTGTTTTGTCGCAATCGCAAATTTTGCCCGCATGGCAGAACAAGCACTGCTTGATGTACCTAGAGAGACAGTTGAATTGGCTAAATCATTGGGTGCTTCAACATCGCAATTGGTTTTCAACTTTTTATTTGTTGAAGCAAGATCAAGTTTAGTGTTGAGTTTTACGACAGTAACTATTGGAATGGTTTCTTATTCGACAATCATGGGTGTTGTCGGTGGTGGTGGAATTGGTGACTTTGCCATTCGTTATGGTTATCAGTCTTATGAATATGAATTAATGTATACCACAATTGTTGTGATGATTATCAATGTGATTATCATTCAAAAATTGGGTACACAGTTAGCAAATATTTTAGATAAAAGAAAATTATTTTAGGAGTGTCAAAATGAAAAACATGAAACGATTTATTTTTGGTGTGTTAGGTTTAAGTTTATTATTAGTTGGTTGTGGGAAAGGCTCAGGTTCAACAAAAGAAGTATCAAAAAATGAGAGTGAAGATAAAGTAATTACCGTTGCTTCAGCAATTGATTCAACTGAGAAGATTTTAAAAATTGCTGAGAACGAAGTTAAAAAAGAGGGTTATACAATTAAGATGGTTCGTGTTAATGATAATGTGCAGTACAATAAACTATTGCAAGACAAGGAAGTAGATGCAAACTTCTCGCAACATGGTCCCTTTATGGAAGCATATAATAAAGCCAATAATGCAAATTTAGTTGTAGTTCAAAAAGTTTATGATGCAAGAGTCGGTTATTATTCAAAAGATTATGACAAATTGGCAGATCTTCCTGATGGTGGGAAAGTCGCAGTGCCAAATGATAAATCAAATCAAGGACGTGCACTAGCAATTTTAAACGATGAAGGTTTAATTAAACTAAAAGATGGAGTTGGTTATGATGGCACTGTTAAAGATGTTGTTGATAATCCAAAAAACTTTGAGTTTGTAGAATTAGATTTATTAAATTTAGCATCTGCTTATGATGAAAAAGGGATGGTCCTAGTTTATAATTATCCGACATATCTAACAAAAATTGGTTTAACTCCAGAAGATGCGATCCTTTTAGAAACACCATCAGATCATCATTTTGCGATTAGTGTTGTTGCTAGAGAAGACAACCAGGATACTGAAAAAATTAAAGTTTTGAAAAAAGCAGTCGCCAGTGATGCAGTACGTGATTATTTTGAAAAAGAAGAAAAAGTGGCTCTGATTCCGTCATTCTAATTAAAATAGAATAGGAGAGAAGTGTTCGGCTTATTTCTAGGATCCAATTTGTTTAAAAAAAGAGAGTATGACTTTTATGTCATACTCTCTTTTTTATTTGGTTATTAAAGTTCTTTTGTAAAGTAGGTATATGTGCTTAGTTCAGAAAAATCTTGTTGTTTATAAAAATGTGCTGCAGGATAATCTTTACCTGTTCTTAAATTGATAGTAGGTATTTCTTTCTTTTTAATTGCGGCTTCAAGGCTGTTCATGAAGAACTGGCCAAGTTTTTTTCCTTGATATTGGTTTGAAATATAAAAACTATCGATGAAGAAATATGACCCTTTAAACCAAAAGGCTTCATATCCGAGACAGGTACCAATTATTCTTTCAGTTTCACTTTCAATTAAGAGGTATCCTAGAAAAGTATTCATTTTATAAAGTTGATTAAAATACTGTTCAACTTGATTTACAGTTAGAATGTCATTCCAAGGTTCACTTGAAAAGACAGTGATGTATAGTTGAACGGCTTCGTCAAAATCCTCGCGTTTGATTTCTCGAATGTAATAGGCTGCCATCTTCTTCACTTCCCTTCACTAAGCACTTATCGTTAAGCTGATTATAGCATGTTGCTAAAAAAGGAGCTAACACTACTTGAACTTACTTAAATTCTTTTGAAAATGTGACAATGAACAACATGATAAATGAACCAACAAATAGTAATGGTAACATCATGATTGAACCATTGTGGATGATACCCATCACAAAGGTAAATAAACTAACAATAATATAATACACCAAACTTAAAAAGGCACCGGCTGTTCCAGCTACATCAGAGAATTTAGCAAGTGCAAGACTTAAACAATTTGGTAAAGCTAGTCCAGTTCCAATCAGAGTGATAAAGATACCAAGAATAAATAAAATAGTCGTGATTTTTAAAGGCATGTCAATTAGCGAAATTGCTAATAAGAATAGACTACCAAATAAAGCAAACGTAATCCCAAAACGAATAATTTTGGTTGGTTCGAATTTAGTTAATAATTTTTTTGATAGTAAGGCTCCAAGTATTGTGGCGCATGCGACAACGATTCCCATGAAACCATATTGAGATTGCGAAAAGCCGAAAACTTCAATGAAAATGAAAGGTGCCTCAGCATAATAACTGAATAAGACGCCATTTAAGACACCGATTAAAAGACAGAAAATTAAGGTGTAACGACTGAATAACATTTTCTTACCAACGCCAAAGATAAATGAGGCATTAAAATGTGTTTTCTTTTCAATCATTGTTTCCGGTAATTTTCTATGTGTCCAAAGTAGTAATCCTGCACCCAGAATAACTAAAGTGAGAAATACAGCACGGAAACCAAAGTATTGTCCAATATAACCGCCAATTAACGGTCCTAGGGCTGGTGTAAAGGCTAGTGCTGCTGAAATTTGCGCAAATAATGTATGTCGCTCGTTTCCTTGGTAGTGTTCACGTAAAATTGTTTGTGTTGTTACAGATCCAGTACTGGCACCAAATGCTTGAACAAAGCGTCCAAGGAAGAGAATACTCACGTCTGTAGAGATGTAACAAATGATACAGCCAATCGTATACACCAATATGCCATAAAGCATTGCCGAGCGTCGTCCGATAAAATCAGAAATAATTCCCCAAAAGAAAACGCCAAAAGCAAATGAAAGAAAATAGATGCTTAATGTAAGTTGTGCGACGTTCATTGTAACGCCGTATGCACCGGCAATATTTGTTAGCGATGGTGTAAAGATGGTTTCACTCACCTGAGGAAAACCAACGAGACAGATTAACAATAATAAACTAATTTTTTTTGTGTTGATGTTTTTTTCCATAATAAAACTCCTAAACTTAATTTAATCTGAGAAAAAAACATCCATTCCAGGGAAACGGCGGAATCATGATTTTTATCCATTCATAAAAATTCATAACTTCACCCCTTTCTACAATTACTACATTATACACGAAAGGAGTGAAGTTGCAATTTTTATTATTCAATTTTATAAAAAATAAAGATTATTGTTCGCTTTCTAAAGGACTCTTCATTTGATTCAAACGCATAGCAAGATAAATATTCATTAAGTCATTGCTATTTTTTAGATTGACATTTAGTAAAGATTCAATTTTTTTAAGTCGTGCTCGCAATGTGTTTTTATGAATGAAGAGTAAATCACTAGTTTTGTTGTGGGAAAAATTATTCTCAAAATAGGATTGGAGTGTTAAATACAGTTCTCCAGATTGTTCTGCATCATATTCGAGAATCGGTTTTAAAAAGCGATCACGAATTTGATCAATAAATAGTTGGTTGACACTGCCAGACTCATCAGTAAAAAGTTTGAGGATGCCAAGTTTTTTATAGAACTGATACTTGTCACTAGCATTACTTTTTTCTAAGAAGAGGACAGAATGTTCAGCTTCAGTCCAAGAACTTTTGAGTTGGTAATAAGGATAGCGGTCTCCAATCCCAATATAGAAACGATTATGGTTGAGAAATGTTTCTAAAAAATTTGATAATGAATGAACAAAAAGATCTAAATCTTTTTGCGAGTCACCAATTAATAGTACCCAGTAGTTATTTTTAGAGAAAATCAGCGTATTTTCATTGGTAAAATAACTATCATAAAATTGTTCTGAGAATTCCGAGAACAGTTTTATTTTTTTTATCTTGTCGCTATTATCATAAGTATTTAAATTTTTTATTAATACTACTTGGTAGTGCTCTTCTAATCGTTGTCCGAGAATCAAGCTAAATTTACTCCGGCTTTTCGGAGCGGGCTCTGTTAATTCTAATAGCTCTTCAAAGGCTAGGTCTTTGTAAATAAGATTAGTTTTGATGACATCTTGATAAAAAGATTTCTTTAAGTGATAGATAGATTGAATCGTTTCAACTTTTGAAAGAATATCAGCTTGAATGACGTTTGTTGTTTCGGGAACTTTTAAAATAAGATAAAAGATTTCATCCCTTACTTCATCATTTTTGATTAAAATCAATTGATTTTGTTCGTTATTCTCAAGGCAGTGATAACGATAACCTTGAACCAGTCTTTGATTTAGAGTATAGCCAAGTAACTCTTTGTGACGTAAATCTTGTGGTGTTAGAGAGGCGATTGCTTCTTTCCAATTAAAGCCATAGGATTGATCGATTAAATTTAAATTTTGATCGGCGAGGGCAATCGATAAATCAGTCACTTCTTGAATCGAAGAGCATAGATCATTGAGTCCTTTATTTGTGCGTAAATATTTAAGTAACATCCGGTGAAACATTTCAGTTTCCTTCAATATATTGACTTGTTTATCAGATTGTAGTTTTTGCACGGTAGAAGTGACTTCACTCCAAGCAAATTTATCGTCAACGAAAATCATCGGAATATTATAGTGCTGTGAAGCCTCGATGGTTTCTTCGGTAACGAATTTTTTAAATTTTTTCTTGGAAATAATTCCGGAAATACCTTTATCAGCTAATTGCTTGATAAATTCCGTATCGAAGTGCGTTTCCATGAATCGCCCCATAATAATCAATTCTTTGGGATGAATCCATTCCACAATATCTGGGATATCCATAATCGTAACGGTGTTAACGTTGTTTAAGATCGAACGCTTATTACAGATAATATCTGCCGTTAAAAAGGTTTCGTGCTTTAGTAATTCTTTGACAGTAATTTCGATATTAATAGCATTTTGCCCCTTCCATTGTACAATCAAACAAATTGAAAACGGTTTATTGTACATTTGTACAATTCATTCTAACGCAAAAAGAAGCTAAGATAAAGCCATAAAGTTAAAGGAGAGATACATATGAGAAACCGTTTCAAAGGAAAAAATTATTTAGCATTTAAGGATATGACAAAAGAGGAGATTGAATTTATTACTGATCTATCTTTAGATTTTAAACGCAAATGGACAGCAAGAGAGCCCCATGAATATTTCAAAGGTCAAGTATGGGCTGCCTTGTTTGAAAAAAATAGTACACGTACACGTAATGCTTTAGAACGTGCTGCTGCTGACTTAGGAATTAAGATCGTTTACTTACGTCCAGACGAAATGCAAATGACTCGTGGCGAGCCTTTAAAAGATACAGCTCGTATTTTAGACCGTTACTTTGATGGATTATTCATCCGTACATTCGGACATGAAGTTGTTGAGGAATGTGCTGAATGGATGCAAAACCCAATCATCAATGGTTTAACTGCTTTAGAACATCCAACTCAAGGGATTGCCGATTTAATGACAATCAAAGAAAAATTTGGAAAATACGAAGGTCTGAAAATGTGTTACGCAGGTAACCTTTACAACGTTGCTTATACAACAATGATTTTCTGTGCAACATTAGGCATCGATCTTTACTTAGCTTGTCCTTCAGAATTAAAACCAGATCCAGAAATTATGGCTGAAACTGAAAAACGTGCGAAACTTTCAGGTGCTAAAATAGTCTTCACAGAAGACTTTGACGAAGCACTTAAAGATGCAGATATCGTTTATGGTATGTCTCAATATAGTATGGGTCAACCTGAAGAAGAAATCGCACACCTTAAAGAAATCTTTGCACCATACCAAATTACAATGGACGCAATGAAAAAAGCTAAAGAAAGTGCAATCTTCATGCACTGTCTACCAGCTCACCGTGGCGAAGAAGTAACAGATGAAGTGATGGAATGTGCTCAATCAGTTATCTTTGACGAAGGTGAAAACCGTATGCACTCAATTAAAGCAATTTTAGCAGCTGTTGCTGACTAATCTTCATTTGAATAGCTTTAAGTTGAGCGAATGAAAACTTAAGACGACATACTGATGAAAGACTAGTTTGTCGTCTTTTTATGAAAAAAATAGGAAATCTACTTTGCTAGAACAAAGGGTAACGTTCACTCACTCTTCCAAGCAGGAAATTTAAGAGTGACTGTTAGGAAAGAGGTAGACTTAATGGAAAATGTCGAAAAGAAAAAAGAGAAGAAAAAGTTTAAATCCCCCAATACGTATGTCATCATTTTTGGAGTTTTATTAATTGTTGCCATTTTAACGTGGTTTATTCCTGGGGGTAAATATGAATTAGATGAAGCAGGACGTGCAATTGCTGGAACGTATACACGTGTTGATGCCAACCGTCAAGGTTTATGGGACGTCATCATGGCACCGATCATTGGGATGGTTGGGAATGAGCAAGTTTCAGGTGCGATTACAATTTCACTGAACGTGATGTTGTTTGGTAGTTTCTTAGAAATGATGGACACAACTGGTGCAATCAATATTGCGCTTAAAGGTGTGGCTCGTAAATACCAAAAGAACTACTTTGTCTTGATTACTGTTTTAACATTTATTATGGGTATTTTTGGAACTGTTCAAGGGGCATATGAAGAAGGATTCGTCTATCTTTTAATGTTTTTGCCAATTATTTTAGCACTTGGATTAGATACGATTGTCGCACTAATGATTGTTATTTTCGGTACACAAGCCGGAAACGCAGCATCTATTGTCAACCCGTTCTCGACAGGTATTGCTTCGGGAATTGCAGGTATTAGTCCTGGTGAAGGTATTATTTATCGTACGATTGTCTTCTTCGTTTTAATGGGTCTTGTCTCATTAATGATTTGTCGTTATGCCGCTCATATTCAAAAACATCCAGAAAAATCTGTTCAATATTTTAGACATGAAAAAGATATTGAAGAGTTTGCTGGTGGCGAAGAAGAGATTGGTGAATTAGACAAAAAACAAAGTAAAGTCTTTATGTTATTTGTTTTAACATTCGCAATCATGATTGTTTCATTAATTCCATGGACTTCGTTAAATCCCAACTGGACGTTCTTTGAAAGCGCTACTAAATGGTTAACGAATGCACCAATTATTGGCACAATCTTAGGTAGTTCATTAGTACCATTTGGTAGTTGGTACTTTAATGAAATCAACGGTCTTTTAATCATCATGACTTTCCTTGTTGGTAAAATCATGGGATATAGCGTTGATAAAATTATTAACATCTTGATTAAAGGTGCAGCTGCACTTGTTTCAACTGCATTTATTGTACCTCTTGCTAGAGGGATTCAAGTGATTATGACTGATGGAAATATTACGGCAACTGTTTTAAACGCAACAGAAAGCACAATTGGTAGTTTACCACCAGTAATCTTCATTATCGTTTGTTTTTTAGTTTACATCATTATGGCAATGTTTATTCCAAGTTCAACAGGACTTGCAGCAGCAACAATGTCAATTATGGCACCATTAACAATTTTTGCTGGTCTTGAAGAATCTTCAATGATTTTAGTTTATAACTTTGCCTTAGGATTCGTTAAACTATTTGCACCAACTTCGATTATTGTAATGACGTGTACGCAAGCTGTACATGTGGATTACGGTTCTTGGATCAAAGCAACTTGGAAATACTTAGCATACTTTTTCCTAGCTTGCGTCGCATTCTTAGTGATTTATGTTTTAATATAAAAATATTTAGATAAATTGAATTGGAGGAAGTTAGAAATGTCAGAACAATTTTACGTAAAAAATGGTACTAATGTCTTAGAAAAAGTTATGGTGTGTTCACCTCGATTCTACAAGTTTAATGGAATCAACGACATCACAAAAGCATGGATGGAAAAAGGTGAAACTGAACAAAATGAATTAATGGTGAAAGAATGGAATACACTAGTTCAAGCATACAAAGACAATGGTGTTGAAGTTGTTGAAGTTGATTCATATAAAGAATTAGAAGTTCAAACATTTGCACGTGACTTTGGTGCAATGGTTAAAGAAGGCGCGATTATTGGTAAATTCCGCCATCCAGCTCGTCAAAAAGAAACTGAAATTTACGAAGCTAAATTAAAAGAAATGGGTATTCCAATTATTGCTCGCTGTAACGCTGGTTGTTTTGAAGGTGGCGATTTCTGGATGATCGATGATCATACATTAGCATTTGGTTTAGTTGACCGTACTGATAAAGCAGGTGTTGATAACTTACGTGAACAATTAGAAAAATTTGGATATACAGTTGTTGGTGTTGAATCACGTCCAACAAACTTACACTTAGATATGATTTTCAACATTGTAGCACCTAAAGTATGTATTGCTGCAACTGATGAATTACCATACCAATTCTTAGAAATGTTAAAACGTCGTGACTTCAAGATTATCCATGTTCCAAGTGAATTAGTCTTTAAACATGGCTGTAACGTTCAAGCATTAGGTAACGGAAAAGTTCTAGGTATTGAAAACAATAAATCTGTGAACGAAGCAATGGAAGCTGAAGGCTTAGAAGTTATCAAATTACCTTTAGAACAAATTCTTAAAGCAGGTGGCGGACCACACTGTATGACTTACCCTGTTAAACGTAGCTAGTCTAGAAAGGACGCGTAAGAATGAAAATTGTAATTGCGGATTATCCAGATTCAATGATGCCAACACATGATTACGAACGCGAAATTCTAATTGAAGGACTTGGCGAATGTGAAATTGTTGTCTATGAATATTCTGATGAAAAAAGAGCAGAATTTTATGAAGTGATCTCAGATGCAGATGCCATTTTAACAGCATTTACAAAAATTGATGCAGAAGCAATGGATCATGCTAAAAATCTTAAATTAATTTCTATGAATGCAACAGGTTTTGACAATGTTGATTTAGCTGAAGCGAATAAACGTGGTATTGGTGTTTGTCCGGTTGGCGAATATTCGACAATTGATGTTGCGGAATTTACAATCATGCTCATGATTAGTTTGGTGAAAAACGTTAAGGCTTATATTCAAGATATTGATGAAAACCATAAATGGCGTTATGATGTAAAACCACCAAATCAACGTTTAGAAGAGATGACACTAGGCATCTTTGGTTTTGGTAAAATTGGTAAAGCTGTTGGAACAAGAGCAAAAGCTTTAGGCATGACGGTTATTGCTTGTGACCCATACGTTGACCCAGCTATTGCTAAAGAATTAGGTGTTGAACTAGTTTCTAAAAATGAACTACTAGCTCAAGCTGATGTCATTACGAATAATATGAATCTTAATGAGTCAAATCAATCATTCTTTGATTTAGCATTGTTTAAAAAAATGAAGAAAAAACCATTCCTTATTAATATGGGAAGAGGGGCTAGTGTAAACGAAGACGACTTAAAAGTTGCTTTAGAACAAGGATTGATTAAAGGTGCTGGGTTAGATCTTTTAGCTGATGAAACACCAGATTTAGCAAATCATCCTCTGGTTGGTTTATACAATGTGATTATTACACCACATGCAGCCTTCTATTCAGAAACATCATTAAGAGAATTACAACGTTTATCAACCCAAAATATTGTGTATTACTTAACTGGTGAAAAAGATAAAGTATTCAAACTTGTAAGTGATAATTAATTTGTTACAATTAATGTATTAGTTTTGGAGGTCAACCCGTAGGGGTGACCTCTACTTTTTATGGAATAATATTATGAAATGAGGAATAAGAATGGAAAAGAAAGTCGTTGTAGCTTTAGGCGGAAACGCAATTTTATCAGATGATGCAAGTGCACAAGCACAACAAGAAGCATTAATCCAAACATCAAAACACTTAGTAAACTTAGTTAAGAGTGGTTATAAATTAATCATTTCTCACGGAAATGGTCCTCAAGTAGGTAACCTTTTATTACAACAACAAGCTGCCAACTCTGAAAAAAATCCTGCAATGCCATTAGATACTTGTGTGGCAATGACTCAAGGTAGTATTGGCTATTGGTTAGCTAATGCTATGGAAGCAGAATTA
>NZ_SDGV01000034.1 GCF_004795745.1 Vagococcus silagei
CAAGATTTCATACTAACATCAGAACTACTAAAGAACTAGAACAGGAACTTGTCACTAAAAGAAAAGAAAAGAAGAGATTAAGCAACTATACACTTTAGGTTTAACACTAGAAGAAATAGCAATTCAATTAGATGTATCTTTAAGAACTATCAAGTACAACTTTAAGGATATAGCTTTGTCCGAAGAGGATATTAAGCAGGCAAAATACAATCGTAATATTATTCTTGACCTTGATGACAATTAATATTTTGAAAAAAATCACTTATATGTTATTATGGGTATAGAAAAAGAGGCATACGCTAATATGCCCCTCAATTCGTAGAAATAGCCGTTTCAAAGACGGTAGCTTTTAGAAAATGATTAATAATCATCTTAACTCTCGCTAAAGTGTTAAAAGATGATTATTTTTTTTGATTTTTATCGTCTTTTATCATCAAAACTAAAGTTGCGAACGCAATCATTAGTGATAATGCTTCAAAAACAGACACGATTATTCCTTTCTAGGGATAAAGCATGCTATATAAATCATAGGCATCACCCCTTTTTCAAGAGATTAGCCACCATCTTTTTTCGACTTCTTTATTCTACTGACGATAGTATAACACAATTTCCTAATGATGCAATTTTGACATGTACTTTGATTATAAAAAGTGCAATGTAAATCAAAAATCATGACACGTTAAACATAACTTTTACTAATCTTAAACATCCATAAAACAACCATTTGAGTTAGCTTAAAATGCTTGAAGACATTGCTAGATGTGGATTAAGATGTGGTTTAGCATAACTTTAGAAAGAATGAGATTCAAAACATGCTACAACTCTTGACGATAATGGAGAAGATATTTTAGATTCAGATGTGAATTGTGATGTAAAACCCCATAACCTACCAAAATAAACTAATTATAAAACTTATAACCCTCATTAATATTCGGTTATAAATTTAAAATGTGCATAAATAACCTGTTTTACACACTTTAAAACATACAAAAAGAAACATTCCCGTTAATGATGGGCGGTATGATGTAAACTCTTTAAAAGAGATATATTGATATAAAAGTAACCACATGAGACTTCTCGTTTCATGTGGTTTTTTGATGTGGAATGGGATGTAAATCTACTTAATTTAGTATGGTATAATGATTTTCTAAAGGAGGTTTATATGAATAAAATCAAGTTGTTTCTTTTAGCAATTTTTCTTTTTGTAATGAGTCAATCAGGAACTCTATTATCAGCGTACATAACAATAGAACTATCTCCAAACATATTAAACACTTCATTACTTGCTTTATTTTTCATTTTTTTAATCAGTTGTTTCTTATTCATATCAACTAAATTAAATTTGAAAAGTAAATTAACCAAATCAGATATTAAGTATGTATTTATGACACCTATTGCTATTTTTGTTATCAACGTTATTACAAAGGCTTTATTTAATATAACTGATAATTCACAAAATCAAGAAGCTATTCTATCAGATATTTCAAAAGGATTTATACCTGTAAGTTTAGTTCTTTTGACAGCCCCATTATTCGAAGAAATAATTTTTAGGGGAATAATTTATCAAAAAATATTCAATAAAAATATTATAGGACTACTTATTCAAGCTTTTTTATTCTCTTTACCACACATCCTACCTGATATTTTAGGTGGTACATTTCATTTAGCTTTCTTTTTACAATATTTTATACCTGCTATCATTTATGCATTGGTTTACAAAAAAACAAATAAGTTGGAAATTCCTATATTAGCTCACTTTGTTAATAATGTCTTTCCTGTTCTTATACTAGTTATCATTATAATTTTTGAAATACCTTTATAGTTATTGAAACCACATGATTAAACTATTTCATGTGGTTTTTTTTATAACTTGAAAATGGACTACTTACTAATCTTTATAATACTCATAACACAATTTTATTCATCTTAATAAAATATTAAGACTTAAGAAAGACTTAAGAATTGATTTAATAATTTCTTTAGATTTTACCATTATATTAAGAGTATCAAAACAACAAAGGAGCATATGACTTATGGAAACAATACTAGAACTTAAAAATATATCAAAAAAATTCAAACAACAGATAGCTTTAGACAATGTTAATCTAACTATTAAAAAAGGAGACATCTACGGCTTAATCGGTAGAAATGGTGCGGGAAAGACAACTCTCCTTAAGATTATAACAAGTCTATCAAAACAAACATCAGGAACTATTCAATTATTTGGCTCAAATAATCAGAAACAATTTATTAACGCTCTTCACAGAACTGGAAGTGTCATTGAAACACCTGTCGCTTATGATAATCTAAGTGCTAAAGAAAATTTAATCTACTATAGTAAGTTACGTGGGGTTGTAGATAACGAAGATATTGATAAAATGTTGGAACTAGTTGACTTGGCAAATGTTGGAAAGAAAAAATCTAAACACTTTTCTCTTGGAATGAAACAGAAACTAGGTATTGCCATTGCTTTACTGAGTAAGCCTGATTTTTTAATACTAGACGAACCTATCAATGGTTTAGACCCTATCGCCATCGTCGAATTTCGTGAACTATTAAAGAAATTGAATAAAGAATTAAATATAACTATTCTTATTTCAAGTCATATCCTAACGGAACTATATCATGTAGCTAATAGGTTTGGAATTTTAAATCAAGGAACATTAATTGAGGAATTATCTAAAGAAGAGTTCGAAGCTTTATCACGTCATATGATTACGTTACAAATTGAAGATACTGCAAAAACATCACAACTATTAGAACAATACTCTATTAATGATTTCAAAGTTATATCAGGTTCAGAAATCAATATCTATGACGAAACAGTAGAAGTATCACAATTAGTTAGACTTTTGTCTGACGAAAATATTAAAATCAATGGAATTTACAAAAGTGGTGTAGATTTAGAAAGTCATTTTAAATCTTTAGTTGATGGAGAATATAATCAAACACAAATGGAGGGATTTTAACATGTTAGCAACACTTAGAGCAGATTTTTATAGATTGTTTAAAACAAAAGGATTTTGGATTGCACAAGGATTTATCATTACATTTATATTTATTTCAATTAGTGGTCAAAGTATAGGTTCTATAGGAGTTGAAGATAGTGTTTCATCCGAACAGGCACAAGAAGCTTTTAGTATAGCATGGACTGGTGTCACTTCCGTAAACGCTATGTCCTATATGATGTCCTTTTTCTTCTACTGCATGCTACCACTTTTAGTTATAATTGTAGGACATGATTTTACTAAACAAACATACAAAAACATTTTAACAGTAGGAATTTCTCGAACAAAATACTTCTTTTCTCAATACATTTCATTTTTGATGATAATTCTATTGCAAGTATTTTATGTATACATCGTTTCATTTTTAACTGGGACATTATTTTATGGTGTGGGAGAAGACTTTAATTTAAACCAAGTGAAAGAATGGCTTTTTGTCGGTACTGTTCAATTCTTAATGATTACAGCCGTTATGACATTAAGTTGCTTAGTTATCTATTTAACTAAAAACAATGTACTAGCTATTCTTATCGCTATTCTATTTCCTCTATTTGTAACTTTGGCTAATATGTTTTTTTCTTTAGACTTCATTCAATTTTTTGACTTCCAAGGTATATTAACTGATACCGAATTTATTTTAAGTGGTTCTAAAGAACTATGGCAAAGTATTGGGACTGCACTTATGACTATTATTTTTTTATTAGGTGTAACTGTTTGGCAGTTTGATAAAGCAGAATTATAATACATTAAAAAAGGAAGTGACAATTTTTGTCACTTCCTTTTAAACATTCAGTTTAGGTATTTGAATCTCAAGATTAAATTTATTATCTCCTCCATAAGCAGACACACTGCCACCTAATAGATTAGTTAACTCTTGAATAATAAATAATCCCAAACCTGAATTTTTATTCACTCTAGCAAAGTCTTCCGTATAAAAACGTTCAAATAACTTATCATAATTTTCTATTAAGACAGTTGTTTTGTTAGAAAATAACATTGTAATTTTATCATCATTTTCTTCTAATATTATTTCTGTTTGTATTACTCCATGATTAAGGATATTTCCAATAGCATTTTCTATAATCCTTGTTAGTATCGTTTCATCGCTTGTTAATAAAATATTTTGTTCGATATTCAAGGAGACATTTATATTTTTTTCTGTAAAAGCATTGTAAAAACTTAGACAGGATTTTTCTAATAATGATGATAGTTTAATAACTGATAAATCTACTTCTACTCGTTGTTCTATCAAGCGATTGTATGTTAGTAAATCCTCTAATTTCTCCTCAACATTATCTAAGTTATGACGAATTTTTTCTACTAATTCTTTTTTTTCTAATTCAGTAGAACGGTTTAACAATTGAACATATCCATTAGCCACTGTGAGAGGCGTTCTAATATCATGAGAAATATTATTAATCGCCATATCAAATTGTTCATTACTTTCAATTACTTTCTGATAGTTTTCTTTATTCATTTGAAGTAATCGATTAATTTCTAAGGATAATTTTTTGAACTCTCTATTTCGTGTGGGTATTTCTATGACTGTATTTGTCTGTATCGAATTAATATAGACTAGCTGTTTTATTATCTTTCGTATTAAAAATTGCATCCGAATCAAGTATATCAATAGAAGTACTATAAAAACCACCATAATATAAATCATCTTTTTATCTCCTATTCTGATAATTTAATTCCGATTCCCCAAACAGTATCAATATATTTTTCTTGGTTATCTAATTTAGCTATCTTTTTTCTCAAGTTACTTATATGAACATTTATTGTGTTTTCGTCACCATAGTAACCATCCTTCCACACATTTTCATAAATATCTTCTTTCGTATAGATTTTTTTTGGATATTGAATGAGTAACTTTAATATCTCTGCTTCTTTTCTAGATAAATCAATTGTTTCTTTTTCTTTTTTTAATTGAAACATAGTTAAATCTAATTCAATATTTTTATAAAAAAGATTATTAGATACATCTTCTTTAGTTGGTATATTATTTCTTAATTGGACGCTGATTCTAGCTAGTAACTCATCAATATCAAAAGGTTTTGTGATGTAATCATTGGCTCCACTTAATAATAATTCACTAATCGTTTTTTTTTCTGACACTGCTGTTAACATAATTACTGGAGTATTTACTTTTTCTCTTATTTTTAATAATAATTTATCACCCGTTACTCCCGGCAACATCATATCCAATAGAATTAAATCAAATGATTCTTTTTCTTGTAGTAATATAGCTTCTGTTCCTGAATACGCTGAAAATACTAAATATGTATTTTTCAATATTTTTTTAATTAGTTCATGTAACTCTATATCATCTTCAACAACCAGTATACGTTTCATTGCAGTTATCTCCTCACACAGTATTCGTCATTTATTATAATCTAATTCACTTCTATTTACTTTTTTTAAACCTTATTTTCTTAGATTTCTTTTATAAATAGCTTAATTTCTTTTGCTATTTCTAAAGCTTTATGGTTATGCAAATAGTGTGGACAATCGTAATAGACAATTTTCCCCATACGGCTCTTACTTCTCAAATTCTCTTGTATAGAAAACCATTTATCTTTTTTTATTCCCGTTCCCTTACCATTAGAAACTAATATTAATAGAGGTAATGACTTTAGATCAATGTCTCTCACTTTCTTACTATTTCTTTTTACTTCCCTAACCTCATTCAAGGTGGCTGTTGAGGTGAAATTCTTATAAAATAATTCTTTATAAGTATCTTTCTCGATTTGAGCTAAATTACCATATTTTACAGCATCTGACTCAATAGCTTTAGGAAATATTTTTGTTACATTAGCCTTCACTAACCATCTGTTTATTTTTAAACCAATTAAACTAATCTTTAAGTTTTCATAGGCTTCATACGTTGCCATATCTAAACCTATAATTGTAGATATTTCTTGAGGATATTTTTTATACCAATACAGAGCTTCGATACCTGACATAGAATGAGGAGCTAGCATATACGGTGGCTTAATTCCTTTTTTGTTTAAAGCTCCCCTTGTTTCCTCTAGAATTGTATCAATATCTCGAGAATTTTCTGTATCACTACTAAAACCATAGCCAAATTTTTCAACTACAACTATTTTGAAATCTTCTTCTAAACGAGCTAATTTCATAATTATGATGCCTTGATACATTAGCGTTCTAAAAACAATAAAAATAAGAACCTCCCCATCTGTTATAATTATGATGTCCTGACAGACTCTTAAACAGAAAGGAAGATTCCTATGTCTATCATACAACAACCAACGCTTTTTGACATCCAAATTCTACAAGAACTTGAGATTGAAGTAAAATATCAAGAGTTTTTCTCCCCATTAGAGCTAACGCCATTGATTGCTTTATTTCAAAAAGAGAATACTGTCGGCGCGCCAGTTACCATTAATTACGAAGCAGCACTTCGTGCTGTTTTAGTGAGCTTTTTAGAAGGCATTCCAACAATTAAAGCTTTAGTTATGAGAATTAAGCAAGATGTTCGATTTAAGCTTAGTTTAGGATTTCTATTTGGC
>NZ_SDGV01000035.1 GCF_004795745.1 Vagococcus silagei
TAATTATAACAGATGGGGAGGTTCTTATTTTTATTGCTTTTAGAACGTTAATGTATCAAGGCATTACGATTATGAAATTTGCTCAATTATTCAACAGTAGAAAAAATCTTTATTGTTTGTGGAAAAACAGATATGCGCAGAGGGATAGATGGCTTAGCTTCGATTGTAATGAACCAGTACGAAATTGATGTCTATTCAGATGCTTTATTTTTATTTTGTGGCAATAGCTTAGATCGATTTAAAGCATTGTATTGGGATGGTGATGGCTTTATTTTACTTTATAAACGCTTTGAAAATGGAAAACTTCAATGGCCAAGAAAGCATTCCGAAGTAAAATCATTAACGCAACAACAACTTCGTTGGTTGTTGGAAGGTCTCCAAGTTGATCAGAAAAGAAAAATATCTAATGCGGAACATGGTTATATATCTTAAATATAATAGCGTCTAAGTCTATATATAGATAGTCTTTAGACGTTTTTTTGGTATAATTGGGATAACAAATTCTTTGATGAACCGAGGTGAACAATATGACTGAAGCAGAAAAACAATTATTAAAGCAAAATGAACAATTGTTAAAACAAAATGAAGCATTAACAAATGAACTTCAGCTTTTAAGAGAACAAGTTGATTACTTAACAAAAAAACTATTTGGTCGTTCTTCAGAACAAAGTTCTGATGCAAAAAATCAGATGGACTTATTTAATGATGACCCGTCTTTTAATTGTGCAGAGACAACTGAAGAAAAAACCGTCTTTGAGGAAATAAAGTATAAGCGAAAAAAGAAAAAAGGCTACAAAGCTGAGTTAACAAAAGATTTACCAATAAAAGAGATACACTGTGACTTTGAAGGTCAAGAGTGTACCTGTGATTGGTGTTGTGCTTCTTTAAAGCACATAGGTAAAACTAAAGTTAGAGAAGCTGTCGTTTTCGTTCCTGCAAAGATGTATAGAGAAGTTTACTATCAACACGCTTACGAATGTCCAACATGTAAAAAAGATGGTGTTGATACAATAAAGAAAGCACGTGTGCCAAAACAGCCGATCACGCATAGTTTAGCTTCACCTTCTATACTTGCCCAACTCATCCATCAGAAGATTGAAATGAGTTTGCCTTTTTATAGACAGGAAAAAGAATGGGAAGCATACGGATTGCGAGTGCCTCGTAGAACCCAGTCAAATTGGTTCATTACATCTTGTGAGAAATGGTTAACACCAATTTGGAATGAATTAAGGAAAAAGCTTGTATCGGAAGTGCTCATCCATGCGGATGAGACGTACTACAATGTTTTATCTAGCGACAAACAGAAATCTTATTTTTGGCTATTTAGAACAATTGAACAAGCAGAACAAGCAGAACATCCTATTATCTTATACCACCATGAACTCAGCCGTAAGAGTAGTGTACCTCGGTTATTTCTGGAAGGTTTTTCTGGTTTCCTTCATTGTGATGGTTACAGTGCCTATAGGTCAGTAGATAATGTGATTCTCGTTAACTGCTGGGCGCATGTTAGAAGAAAATTCTTTGAAGCTAAAGATTCGACTTCTAAAAAAACTCCGGCGGCACAAGGCGTTGAATATTGCGATAAACTTTTCCAAATTGAAAAAGAAATTAAAGGATTGCCTAGCGATGAAAAATACCAAAAGAGACTAGAAAGAAGTCAACCCATTCTGAATGATTTTTGGAAGTGGATTGAGTCATTCATGGCATTACCTGGGTCAAAACTTGGAAAAGCCGTTAACTATGCGCTTAATCTAAAAGAGGGATTAATGGCTTTTCTAAAGGATGGTCGTTGCGCCCTATCAAATAATTTAGCAGAGCGAAGCATCAGACCCACGACGATTGGGAGAAAAAATTGGATGTTTTCAGCGAGTGAACGGGGTGCGACAGCAAATGGGATTGCGTATAGTATTGTTGAAACTGCAAAAGCCAACGGCTTAGTTCCAATAAAATATTTTCAATATCTGTTTGAACACCTTCCAAATATTGACGCACCATTAGAATTTGAAACGCTTCAAGGTTATTTGCCTTGGTCAGATCAAATTCAAAGTACATGTAGATAAAAAAATAAGATCCACTGTGCCAAAGTTGACATGGTGAATCTTATTTGGGGTATACTCGATTACTTCCCGCTTACGATAAACTCACGTAAATCCTTGATTATAAAAAACCAAATACCTAAATCTTGGTATTTGGTCTTACATCAATTTACTTATTCTTTTCATGTAAATCTTTTTTTATTTGAGATGTTGAAATTTCTGGCGTTCTTTCTAAATAAACAACTTCAGCGCCTGTTTCCTTAACGAAATCAAACTGACCTTTCCAGTCGTCACCCATTACGAAACAATCCACTTTAAATTCCGCAATATCCGTCACTTTTTGATCCCAGTTATTTTCAGGAATAACCAAATCAACATATCTTATTGCTTCTAATAACATTTTACGTTTTTCATATGAAAAATAGCATTTCTTTTGTTTTTCATCCCAGTTAAATTCGTCAGTTGAAAGCGCGACAATTAGATAATCACCCTGTTCTTTCGCACGACGTAATAGATTAATATGACCATAATGGAGTAAATCAAATGTTCCATATGTAATTACTTTTCTCATTAACTCACCTCTAATTGTTATAACTTTAAGGTAGCATATTTAGCTGAATATGGGAAGAGCTGGCTGGTATTCTAAATAAATTATATAAAGAATCCTCTAAAAAGACTGCATCGCTATAAACCGACCAGCCATTCCGCCTTTTATTTCTTTATTTTTTTATTGTTGCTCAGTGATATACCAATCAATCGTCTCAATTAAACTCTTATCAAAATCCATTTTCGGTTGCCATTTCAACTCCCGTCTAATCTTAGATGAATCTATCGCATAGCGAAAATCGTGTCCTAAACGATCCGGAATAAATTCTTTCAATGATTCTTCTCGATCTAAGGCTCCGATAATAAAATCAACCATTTCATTATTAGTACGCTCATGATAAGCACCGATATTATAAATTTCTCCAGATTTTCCACTGTGCAGTGCTAAATCAATGGCTGAACAATGATCAAAGACATGCAGCCAGTCACGTACATTTTGTCCTTCACCATAAATGGGTAATTTTTCATTCTGAAAAGCTTTCAAGATAATAGAAGGAAGTAGTTTTTCTGAATGTTGATAGGGTCCATAATTATTCGAACATCTCGTAATTATTGTATCTAACCCGTAGGTCTTGTGATAAGACTGAACCAACAGATCCGCAGAAGCTTTACTTGCAGAATATGGACTGCTTGGATTAAGTGGACTATGCTCGAAAAAGTAGCCTTCTAAACCTAACGAGCCATAAACTTCATCTGTAGAGATTTGAACAAAACGATTGATTTGACATTTCTTAGCCACTTCAAGCAACGATAATGTGCCATTGACATTTGTCTCAACAAACGGATATGCGGCCTCAATACTACGATCTACGTGCGATTCTGCTGCAAAATTAATAATAGCATCAACTTTGTATTGTTTAACAAGGTTCGTCACTAACTCGCGATCATTAATGCTTCCCTGAACAAAATGATATCTTGATAAATCCGCAACTTCCTCAACATTTTTTAAATTTCCTGCGTATGTAAGCAAATCTAAATTAATGATTTCATAGGATGAATACTTATCCATCATGTACCTAATGAAATTGCTCCCAATAAATCCTGCACCTCCAGTTACTAAAAACGCTTTCATTTGTTCCCCTACTTTCCAATTTGTTATCTGACATAAATCATATGGTTTCTCACAGAAGTCGATTGATATTTAATTAAGTTAACAGAAAGATAAAAATCGTGTTAAAGATTAATTAATATAACTTTATACAGTTATTATAACATAAAATCACAATTGTTTTTCGTTATATAAAAAATAAAGAAGCATAAAAAAATCAGTTTTAAATTAAAATATTTTATGCTTCTTATTATTATGTATTTTTTAAAAGAAAAACTTAATACTATTCTAAATTATAATGCAATTCACCTTTTTTTATTTTCCAAAGGTCTTTAAATGTTTGATATTGAACTATTAAACTTATAATAAATAGAGATAAATTTATCAAAATAATATTACCAAAATTTATGCTATTAACTAATGCTGTTACTAGAAATATAAGTAAAACGATCACATGTTTAATAATTGGAAAATAAAAACCTAATTTTTTTGAGAATAAAGTTCTAAAAATATAAAATAAAAAATAACCTATGGATACGCCAAAAGCAGCACCTTTATAACCAAAAAGAGGAACGAAAAACCATGTAACAAGAAAACCTACTAATAATGAGATTAGCGATACAAAAATATTATAATAACTTTTTCTTGAATACACAATTCCTAAAGTAGTGGTCTCACTCAAGGTATAAAAAATTGGGATTAAGACTAAAAAACCTAAAATATATTTCGCATCAAAATATGATGGAGATAAAATCAAGATAAAAACATTTTTAAATGTTAAAAGTATATAAAAACCAAATGTAATAAAGAGTAATAAAATATCACTAACAAATTTGAATTCCCTTATACTCTTACCCTCTTCAATCCACCTATAAGCTGTAGGTACCCAAAAACTTGTAAAAGCTACTTGAATTATCAACAACATGTTAGATATTTTTTGACCTGCATTGAATATTCCTAAATCGTAGAAAGTACTCCATTTTCTTAATGAAAAAACTCCTAAAGTATTCAAAAAATTTGTCAACGATACTGAAAGAAGTAATGGTAATCCAAATACGAGCATTTTTCTTATCAAATTAATATCTAATATACTCCATTTAAATTTATTTAACTGAGATCTACACTTAAAAATTAAGTAACTATCAGATAATATTTGCCCAAATATTGTTGAATATATAACTACTAAAAAGTTTTTTTCAAAAAATATTAACAATAATATTAAAACGATTAATGATATTAACTTTATCATTACTGTAAAAAGTGAATATTGAACAGCCTTTTCTTCCATTCTAAGTTGCATCAACAAAAATCTTTCAAAGACAATAAAAATAAGGCCAATACCCATTAAAATAGCGATATTAGGATGTCCTGGATATCCAACAATCCAAATCGAAAGCTCCTCTTTAAAAATCAATAGAATTAAAAAGAAAAGAAAAGATATAAGTAAAGGTATTGCAATAGCATTAAAAAATGAGCTATTTTTATCCTCTACTGCATTATATTCTCTTGAATATGACTGATCCATTCCTAAATAAATCCAACCACTTAACAAAATATAGGTTGCACTAAAAACACTAGATTTACCAAATTCCTCTGGACTAATAAAAAATGTAGTTAAAGGGATTGTAATTAATGATATTAATGCACCAATAACTGGACCTATGGAAAATCCTAATAAGCTACGAATGAATTTTTTCATAATATACAAACCTCATTTTAATCACGATTAAAGACATCTCTAGTATAAATCTTGTCTTTAACATCTTCTAAGTTTTGATCATATCTATTAGTAAGTATTATATCTGATCTTTCTTTAAACAAATCAAAGTCTTGTAAAACTTCACATTCGTTAAACAGATCATCCTGTAATGTTGGTTCAAATACAGTTACATTAATTCCCTCTTTTTTCAATATTTCCATAATACCTTGAATTGAAGAATATCTGAAGTTATCTGAATTTGATTTCATAGTTAGTCGATATATACCAACTGTTTTAGGATCTTTTTCTATTATTTGTTGAGCAATGAAATCTTTTCTAGTTTTATTTGAATCCACAATTGCTCTAATTAAATTATTCGGTACTCTGTCATAATTGGCTAACAATTGTTTAGTATCCTTCGGTAAGCAATATCCACCATAACCAAAAGATGGATTATTATAATGTGTGCCAATTCTAGGATCCAAACCAACACCTTCAATAATTTGTCTAGCATCTAACCCTCGTATTTCTGAATATGTATCTAACTCATTAAAATATGACACTCTCATTGCAAGATAGGTATTAGAAAATAATTTTATTGCCTCTGCCTCAGTTGAATTTGTTAATAATACTTTTGCATCAGATTTTTTTGAGTTTTTTACTAATACATTTGCAAATTTTTCAGCACGAGACGAACATTCTCCAACGATAATTCTTGATGGGTATAAATTATCATATAATGCTAATCCTTCCCTTAAAAATTCTGGTGAAAAAATAATATTTTCTGTTTTAAATTTTTCTCTCATTTCAAGAGTAAATCCAACCGGGACTGTTGATTTAATTATAAAAATAATATTTGGATTTATTATTAATCCTCTTTCAATAACACTCTCTACGGTCGATGTATCAAAATAATTCATTTCTTCATCATAATCGGTTGGCGTGGCAATTATCGCATACTCAGCATGTTCTATCGCTTTACTAAAATTATTTGTAAACTTCAATTTTACTTTTTTATCAGATAAGAATTGTTTAATTTCGTTATCTTCTAGAGGTGAAACCCTATTTTCTAACATTTCAATTTTTTTATCTAAAATATCAAACGCAACGACATCCTCATTTTGAGCTAGCAATAAGGCATTTGCTAAACCTACGTACCCTAAACCAAAAACAGATATTTTCATTTTTATTTGTTCCTTTCATTTACAATATTTATCATATTAATCCAATTTTTATAAATAAAATTAGATGAGTATTTGTTTGATATTTTAATGCCAGCTACTTGTAGTTCACTATATAACAACTCATCATTAACAACTTCTTCTATTTTCTTTGCAAAAGCCTTTGTATCAGGTTTATCAATTATCATATCTTTATATATTTCAGACGATCCTAATATTTCAAGAGGGCCCGTATTCTTAAACGTCACAACAGGTACCCCAAAGGCCATAGCCTCAATTAAGCCTAATCCAAAACCTTCCCATCTTGAAGTAGAAACAATCAAATCAACTTCTTCATAAAATTTTGTCATTTCTGATTCTTTCAGCTGACCTAAAAAATGTACTCTCGATTGTATATTTTTAAAAAGAAATAAATCTTCATCTGATAATTGTTTTTCATTAATACCCGCAAAATAAAATGAATAATTGTCCGGTAAAATATTTATTATCTCAATCAAATAATCAATTCCTTTTGTGTGAAAATCTAAACGAGATACAAATCCAATTTTAGGATCTAATATTTTGTCACATTTTGTCAGATTATTTGGTTTCAGATCAGTAGGATTATCAATTTGAAAAACATTGTCATTAAACTCATTTAATATTTTTAAATCCACTTCAGATAAACATACTACACTGTCAGCAATGGATAATCCTCTTTTATAAAAATCCAGAATCTCAGAATAGTAGTCAGAAAAATATTTAGAAACACTACTATGCTGCCATGCTATAAAAACACCGTGAGGATAATTTTCTTTAAGAATAGGAATCATAGAAGTTAACAAACCACCATTCATTATTATCACATTAATTTCTTTTGATTTTAATATATGTAATAAATGATTTAGATTATGTTTCCAAATTTTTTCTGGATTATAGGAATTTAATAATTTAACTTGAATTTTTTTATTATAATGTCTAAATCCTCTATATATTAATTGATTTGGTTTACTTTCAATTAATATATCATCATAAAAACTTACTGATTTGGTTAACGAATAAAAATATACTTCCATGTTATTTTCGAAAAATTCTTTACCAAGAATATGCGTAACCTTTTGAATCCCCCCCATATTATAATCTTCTGAAACAAAACATACTCTCATTCTTTTTGCTCCTTAACTGTATACGAATACATTAATAAAATAAATGTAGTTATTGCCCAAAACCATCTTAATTGAAATAAACTACTAGGGCTAATACTACTAAACAAGAATGCGCAAAGATATAGAACTAAGTATAAGCTTCTTTGACCCATTTCTTTACTTAATGGATTAAAGAAATTAGTAACCGAGTTGTATAGAATTTGAATATAGCCTTTAACAAAAAATGTAAAAACAATTATTCCAGAAGATACCATAATTTCAATGAAAAAATTATGTAAATTGAATATACCATTAGTTGGAAATTTCGAAAAAGTCATCATTAAGTTTTCAATGTTTCCTAAACCAACTCCAAGATATTTTGAACTGCTCAAAAAATAAAAACCATTTTTTATTAAATTTAATCTAGTAAAATTAGATTGATTATTAAAAAACTCTATAGTTCTAAAATCCGTAACACCAATATTCATAAGTATTATAGCAATACATATTAAAATAAATAACATTAATAAAACGAAAAACAATTTAATATATTTAGATGTCATATGCTTACTTTGTAGAATCATCAACAAAACATATATAACAATACAAGTTAATAATCCTAATAAATTACCTCTAGATTGAGTCATATATAATAAAAAAACATCAGCAAGTAACAGTATGAAAATAAAAAATTTTTTTTGCCACTTTTTTGAGGAAATAAGTAAGTAAAATAATAATATTATAAAAAACACTAAAACTGTAGCATAATTATTTGTATTATATAACGAAGAAACAGGCATTTTGTTTCTCAAATATCCTGAGATGTAAATATTATCTGTAAAAATATATTCTCCAGTAAATACTTCAATTAATCCTGCGTAAGTATGGAATATAATTGGAACTAATAATATTTTTATACCTTTACTATACTTTTTTAACCCACTTGTATTTAATACAGCTAAAAATAATAGTATAAACATTATAAACATATTCATAATTTCAACAAGAAACATTTCTCGATTAATAAAAAATGTACTTTGAATCAAACTGTATAACATCCAAAATAAATAAAATAATAAAATGTTTCTAATTTCCTTTTCCTGTTTTAAATTGATACCATTATATATCAATAAAACTAGTGTAAAAAGACTCACAATTAAGATTAGACCAAATAACACTATGCTTGATCCTATTATAGGGATATTCCCAAGTAACATAATAGAAAATATAATATACAACAAGTAAACGTTTATCCCTTTAATATCAAACTTTTGCATAATTCATTTCTCCTAAATCTAAAAAATACGTATATTTTTTTTTCTAAATTTTTTTATTTCTCTTAAAAAAAATAAAATTCCTCCATGCTTTAACGAGGAACCTAACATTCCCTTTGCTTTCATAATGCTTTCTACACTTTGATTCGAATCAATTTTTTTTATATATTCAAACTGCTCAATAAATTTATCATTTCGGATTTCTAAATCTTGAATACTTCTTAATTTTGATAAGTTGTCCATACCTTCAGTCACACAATAAACATATGCATCATCTACTTTTATTGTTTTTGCATGAGAACTTAATTTAGTCGAAAACATTACATCATTTGCAACTTTTGATCCATCAAAAAATATTTTATTCTTTTTAATCAAAGAACTTTTTATTAATTTTCCCCATGGAACCAGATATTTATACCTTAATCGATATTGAGTTTCAGCATTATTCTGTTTTAAAACATCAGCAACTAGATTATTGAATACCTCGCCACGATTTCCAGGAACTTCAGTATCTCCAGAATATTTTGTTGATTTAACTTTAAAAAAAACTACATCGAAATTACTTTCTATATATTTATCAAAATACTTAAACGCATCACACAAAAAATAGTCGTCAGCATCAGCGAAAATCGTCCATTCTGAATTTGAATATCTTAATCCTTCATTTCTTGCTTCTCCTGCATATTTTGAATTTGATTTTAATAAAGTCACATTTCGCATATCGAGATTGAAATCACTTACAGCTGTTTTTAATTTAGCAAAAATTTCTTGTTCGCTATTATCATCAACAATAAAAATTTCTATATCTTTTCTTCTTGGGATAGAATTCACTAATCTTATAACTTTGTCACAACTATTTTTATGAGGAATTATTACTGAATATGTATACATAAATTCACCTACTCCATCAATTTTTCCCATTCTTTCTTTATACACTCTGATGAAAATCTACAATTTTGAGAAATATTTTTAGATTTTTGTCTATAGTACGTCAGCAAATCGGTATTTTTCAAAAGATAAATTAATTTTTCTTCAATAAAACTCACTATGGAACTATCAACATAATCAGACTCATACGTCTGTTTTGGATAGTTTTTTACATTCAAATTTAAAGTAAAATCTTTGTTCCAAACTTCAAATTTTGGTGACACTAAATATCCATTTTCATGATTTAATACCATTTCAGGAATAGCATATATATCAGTACTAATGACTAATAAACCATGTTTAATCGCCTCTAAAGTCACCAATGAAAAACTATCCATTCTTGTTGGATTAAGAAAAACATGATGCTCTCTGTATATTGTATATAATTCATCTCTAGAAAAGGAAAAATCACGTAATTTTATATTAGGATTACTATCCAAACCTTTGTTCAAATCTTCTCCTAAACTCGAAAGTTTTGTAATTACTGTTAATTTAATATTATTAAAACCTTTGTTTTTCAAATTATCAAAAACCTGAAGAAGATCTCTTCCACCTTTTAAAGTGAAATTTGAAGAAATAAAAAGACACTCTAAATTATCATAAGTTGTTTCAATCAATGACATATCATTTTTTATCAATGGATACAGCTGTTTTATTTTATTTTCATCATATATTTCAGGAGAATAGTAATTACTAAACCCTTTAAAACAAGCATCTGATATACATATTACACCTAATAAATTATCGTCAAAAAAATATTTTTTTAGTCTTTTTTTTGTAATTCTTGAATTCATTCTAGTCCCACTGTAGTTTATCAAAGCTGTCGGATTTTCTAGAACAATATAATATGGGCGAATACTATTTTTAATAAACCTATTATATGTCACAAATATATCAAATTCCTTATTTTCTTCTGTACTGACTTTCATTGTTGTAAAGAATCCTAAAAAATCAAAAATCGATTTATTTAAAAATCTAGAAATTTTTTCTTTATGAACATTTGCGACTTCAAATTTTTTTTTCTTATTAACAAAGAATTCAAAATTGCTATAATTTTGAGACAATAAGTCTTGAAAAAAACCTCTATATGCTCCTATCAATTTTACTTTCTTCATGAACTAACCTCAAATTTTCTTTATTTGTAGTGTTTTAAAAATGCATTTATTCCGTAAAAAACAAAATAATATGACGTTTTAAATACACTCAATTTTTCTAAATTCCTACAATTTTTCCAGTGATTTTTTACAGCTTCAAATTTATTATTTGAAATCGAACCCTCAACTTTTCTATAAGAGGCAAGATTTTCATTTAATCCATATGCCTCAGAAATATTCTCACGTAATAACTTAGCCCAGGTCATGGAATCATGATCTTTTCTAACATTAACGATTGATACATCACCAACTATTGATCGATTTATCATCACCGTTAACATTCCAATAATCGTATTTTTCATGTATTGATTGTAGTTTAAACTTTTTGGAACTTTTATCGGTTTAGTTTTTCCCATAATTTGATATGCTGTAAATGTAAAACCATAATTTTTTGCCTTCATAAAAGCCAATTGTTTTTCTAACTTTAACTCATTCCAAGTATCATCAGCATCTAAAAAAGCAATAAAATCAGTTTCTGCTAGTTTTAATCCTACATTTCTTGCTTCAGCAGCACCTTTATTACTCTCTAATTTTATATAATGAATTCTTTTATCATCTTGATATCTTTTTATTATACCTTCAGTTCCATCACTTGAACAATCATCCACTATATACCAATTCCATTTTTCATATGTTTGCTTAAGCACGCTGGTAATTGTTTCTTCAAAATAATTTTCTGAATTGTATACCGCTGTAATAATACTGATTGTGTCATTCATTGCAATTATCCTTTAAAATTTTATTATATTCAAATTCACTAATTTTTTTTATTCGATACAAATAATCTCCATAATCTTCTCCGGTCTCAAAACCTTCTGTGTCGATATCTGAACGTTTTAGTACTTTTTTGATTGTAATAAAAATAATTTTAATATCAAATAATAAAGATATTTTTTCAATATACTCTAAATCAAAATTAAATTTTTCATCCCAAGTAATATTATTTCGTCCATTGACTTGTGCCCATCCTGTAAGACCTGGTAATACATTATGTCTTTTTTGAACTCTCTCATCCATATACCACAAATCTTTTACTAGTTGAGGTCTTGGTCCCACAATTGACATGTCACCTTTTAAAATATTTAACAATTCAGGGAGTTCATCTAAGCTTGTCGAACGTAATACTTTTCCAAATTTTGATAGTCTTTCACTGTCTGGTAACAAATATCCATTTAAATCTCTTTCATCTGACATTGTTCTAAACTTGTACATTGAAAAAACTTGGTTATTTTTCCCAGGTCTCTCTTGTTTGAAAATTACTGGAGAACCAAGTTTAGTTTTTATAAGTAATACTATAATTAAGAATAACGGAGATAAAAGAATCAATGCAAGACCAGAAAAGATTATATCAAAAAATCTTTTTAATATATTTACGTAAAAAAACCTCATTCTCTATTCTCCAAACAAACTTTTTATTATTTCTATCACTCGATCTTGTTCTGCTTCAGACATTTTTGAATCACTTGGTAAACATAAACCTTTCTCAAATAAATCCTCTGCAACTTTATCTCCTACAAAGTCGAATTCTTCAAAAATAGGTTGTAAGTGCATTGGCTTCCACAATGGTCGTCCTTCAATATTATGCTTTTCTAATTCCTCAAGAATTATTGTAGGCGTAACTTTACCTCTCACAAGCATTGGTGACAACCAATGATTTGAGAATTCCCACTCATTTTCATTTGGAAAAGTTATTTCAGAGATATCAGACAATCCAGCTTTATACCGAGCAAAGATTGAACGCTTTTTCGTTACGCGATCATCTAATACTTTTAATTGTCCACGGCCGATTCCGGCTGAGATATTACTCATGCGATAATTATAACCAATCTCTGAATGTTGATAATGAGCGGCTTGGTCACGACTCTGAGTAGACCAAAAACGAACTTTTTCAGTTCGTTCAGCCTCGTTACACACAAACATCCCGCCACCTGAAGTCGTGATGATTTTATTTCCGTTAAACGAATAAATACCATAATCACCTAAAGTACCAGTATGTTTTCCTTTATAAGTTGTACCTAAACTTTCAGCGGCATCTTCAATAAGTGACACATTGTATTTTTTACATAATGCAATAATAGGATCCATATCCGCAGACTGACCATAAAGATGGACAACGATTACTGCTTTAGGTGTATATAATTCAAAAGCTTTTGCTAAAGCTTTTGGATCCATATTCCAAGTGTCATAATCACTATCAATAAAGACTGGTTTCGCACCTTGATAGATAATTGGATTTACCGATGCTGAAAAAGTTAAAGACTGACAAAATACAATGTCACCTGCTTTTACATCTGCTGCTTTTAAAGCTAAATGAATCGCAGCTGTCCCTGAAGAGAGGGCAGCTGCGTGATCAATCCCCACGTATTGCGCCAGTTCTTTTTCAAAACCATCCACATTTTTCCCCAATGGAGCAATCCAGTTTGTATCAAAGGCTTCTTGAACAAACTGTTCTTCAAATTTTTCATCACTCATATGTGGCGAAGATAGTAAAATTCTTTTCTCCATGATTAATTCAAACCCCTTTTATTCCTGACTTGATGCTTTCGCAAAACGAATTAATTCTTTCATTAATTCCTCTTCATCTTTTGGTAGTTTTTCCACTTCCGCCATGACCTCATCAAATTGGAAGCCATTAACAGTGCCGACAAATATTTTTTCATGAACTTGCTCTTTTGCTCGTTCTTTATCAACCAATAATTCTTCATATAATTTTTCACCAGGTCGAATGCCTGTCTCAATAATCGGAATCTCAGCTTCTGTATATCCACTTAATTTAACCATTTGGCGTGCTAAATCTAGAATTTTTACGGGTTCTCCCATATCTAAAATAAAGATTTCGCCACCTTTAGCAAGTGCACCTGATTGGATTACCAACCGACTTGCTTCAGGGATCGTCATAAAATAGCGCGTCATTCTAAAATCAGTAACTGTCACAGGTCCACCCGCTGCAATTTGATTTTTAAATAATGGAACAACACTCCCACGACTTCCCAAAACGTTCCCAAAACGAACAGCGGAGAATTTTGTCTTTCCTTCTTTGTTTAGTCCTGTCACGATCATCTCAGAAATACGTTTTGTTGCACCCATCACGTTTGGTGGATTAACAGCTTTATCAGTTGAAATCATGACAAAAGATTGAACTTCATTTTGAAGTGCAGCATAAGCAACGTTTTTAGTACCATAAATATTATTCTTAACAGCTTCACGCGGATTATACTCCATCAACGGTACATGCTTATGTGCTGCTGCATGGTAAATAACCACTGGTTTATATTTCGCAACAACTTCATTGATACGTTCATAGTCTTGCACATCTGCAATAACAGGTACAATTTTTGTTTCCGAATTACCAAAGGTTTGGCGTAATTCTTTTTCAATTAAATAAATTGAGTTTTCACCATGGCCTAGTAAGACGATGCATTTTGGTGAAAATTGCATTACTTGGCGGCAAATTTCAGAACCAATTGAACCACCTGCGCCTGTTACTAAGACGGTTTCATTAGTGACTTGATCTTTAATGACTTCTAAATCGAGCGACACTTCATCACGACCTAATAAATCGACAACGTCAATATCACTTAATTTTGAAACAGCAACCTTACCTGTTGCTAATTCTTCTAATGACGGAATTTTGTTTAAAGTAATATCTAATGGATTAACAATATCTAATAAACGTTCATACTCTTTTGGCGTCATTGATGGTATTGCAACGGTAAGCACTTCAATCTCATAACGATTCACTAGTTTAGGAATATCATCAATCGTTCCAATTACTTTAATGCCTTGTAAGAACATGTTTAATTTATTTGGATCATCATCAATAAATCCAACGACATCTAAATTTCCCTGGCTTGAGTTTTTCTTTAATGTATTGTAAAGTAACTCGCCACCATCTCCAGCACCAATAATTAGTGCTTTTTTCTTTTCTCTTGATACTCTCCCCTTATGCAGACCACTTTCTGCAATCACACGCCAAACAACTCGACTTGCGACTAATAACAAGATGCTAATGAAATATGCTGAAAAAAGATGCAACATATTTGCACGCTTGTATTGAAAAATGCTAAAAATAATAATTTCAATCACACTTGTTAATGTTATCGCCGTTCCTAAAGACAAGATTGCATTAAAACCACTGTATCGATTGATACGTTTGTGGACTTGTAAAACCAACGCAAAAATTGTATAGAGCGCGAATTGTATTACAAATGAATACAAGACGAAGCGACGAGACATCGGCACGAATGAATGGATGTATAAGTAACTAATAATATTAGCAAATGCGATAATCAAAGTATCGACCCCAATCAATACCATGATCTTTTGTTTTCGATTCACTTTACATCCAACTCCTTTTTTCTCCTATTTTTTAAACAAACCTAATCGTTGATACCATTTCAGTTCAATCATCTCAGGCTGTAATGTATCAACCTTTTCACCACTGATAATATTCAGTGCTGTTTTCTCGAATAATTTACGGCGATTTTCACCGTATTCTTTTTCGAGTTTTGCATATGCTTCTTGCATGTGAAACGCACGGCGCCCTTCATGGACATGGGCATCTGAAGCGATTAAGTGAACTAAATTATGTTTAATTAGCGTGTGTGATGTTTTCTCAATTTCACGGCCAAACAACCCTAACAAGCTTGCATTGGTTAATTGAGCTAAACAGCCCATCTCGATAAAAGGAACTAAATCATTTGGTTCTTTCATAATTTGTGCATTTCGCTCCGGATGAACAATGATCGGTCGATAGCCATTGGCACATAACTCAAAAAGTACTTGCTCAGCATAGGCTGGAATGTTACTAGATGGAAACTCAATTAATAAATAAGTATCCGTCAAGTCAGCAAATAAGATATCTTGTGTTTCGACACGATAAGTAATATCAGTCGACAAACGAATTTCTTGTCCTTCAAAAAGTGTTAAAGGAATCTTACGTTTATCCAATTCTTCTTGTAACGCTGCAACGTGCTTAATAACGTGTTCTCTAGGATTTAGATAGACACCATTATTATGATGCGGCGTACACAAAATATGTGTAATTCCTTCTTCAACAGCCGCTTCTGCCATTAAAAGTGACGCTTCTAAGTTTTGAGCACCATCATCGATGCCTGGTAAAATATGGCAATGGATATCAATTGACATGTGTTTTCCCCTTTCCGTGTAATAAACTTAATTTAATCTATTCTATGAATAGTAGTAACCGTAGCCCGCTTCTGGTGCTGAGCCGATATAAACTGTACCTAAAACATTAGCATCCACTTGTCTTAACAAGTTAACTGCTTTCGTAAGTAATGGTTTTTCAGTCACGCCTTCTTTTACCGAAAGAATAACGCCATCGACTTGGTTACTAATGATTTGTGCATCCGTTACGTTGATTAATGGAGGCATATCAAAAATAATGAAATCATATTGTTGCTCCAATAATTCAATGACGCGACGCATACGTTGTGATGATAGTAACTCAGACGGGTTAGGTGCTTTAGGACCACTAGTCATCACTGAAAGATTCGGAATTTCCGTATCTTGTGTTACATCTTGTAATGATAAACGACGCACACTTAAAAGAGTCGATAATCCACGTGTGTTCTCCAAGTCAAACGTAGAATGTACGACTGGGCGACGCATATCCGCATCCACTAAAAGTGTTTTCATTCCAGACTGCGCAAACGCAACTGCTAAGTTTGAAGATAAAGTTGACTTACCTTCACTTGGTCCAGAAGATGTGATAACTACACTTTTAATTGGTTTATCTGTCTGTGCAAATTTAATATTTGTTCTGACAGTCTTAAATTGTTCCGTTACAGGCGACTTTGGTGCTGCAATCGTAAAAAGTGCCGATGCTTCGGATTTTTCCATTTTTTTATTGTTTGCCATGTTGTTCTCCCTTAACTTATGTGACTAGTCGCGATATTTTTCAAAGTCTTCACTTGAAAACTCTTGATTTTCAGAGAAATAATTTGGTGTTTGGAAATCTCTTTCAAAACTTGTACTACTCAAATCATTTGCTTCTTGTTCTAATCCATCAACTAAGTCATTATTCATACTATACGCATCTTCTTCAACATAGAAGTCTCCTAATTTAAAGGCACGTTCTTGTTCTTTACGATAAGTTACGATTTCTTTACGTTCCAATTTTGGAATTACACCTAAAATTGGTAATCCTAACTCTTCAACGATATAGTTTTCTGATTTGATGGTACGGTTTAATAACTCACTTAAAAAGGCTAAGCCTACACCTACGATAATCCCAAGGACTGCACCAATCGCCAAATTCAATAATTTGTTTGGTGAAACTGGTGAATCAGGACGGTCGGCTTCCGAAATAATTGACACCTTATCGACGTTTGTATACTTTTTAGCTTCCTTTTGGAATATCTCAGCCACAATATTTGCTAGCTGTGCAGCTTCCGTTGGATTTTCCGATTTTACGTTAATCGAAAACATTTGTGAATTTTGAGTTTGTTCAACTGTAACCATCTCTTTAATCTCAGGAGCAGTGCGTTTAAAACTTGTTTTATCCGCTAACTTTTCACTGGCTTCTTCGGTTACAACATTGCCACTGATGAAATCCTTATACGTATTGATCATCATCAAGTTTGTGTTGATACTATCAGCATTTAAGTTGTCTGATGCTGGCATCGTCGCAATTAACTGAGTCGTCGCACTATATTTCGGTGTGATGACAAAAAAGGTTAAAACTGCTGAGACCCCTAACCCTAAAAGCATCGCTGTCAAAACAAACAAAATTTTCTGTTTCAACAACTTAAATACGTCCTGTAAACTAATTGTCTCTTCCATGTTTCCCTCCAAAATATCTTCCTTATAAATCCAAAAACAATAACATCATAGTAACAAAAATCATATTTGTATACAATGGAATTTCCTAAAGAATTTCGCTTAATATTTCAATTATTTTTTGGCTCGCATCCCCTTGTCCGTAAGGATTGTTTTTTAACTTGTCATCATGAGTGACCCCTACTTCTGCAAGCAATTCATCAATTTCATTATACACTTTTTCTTTTTGTGTTCCAATAAGTTTTAAGACTCCCGTCTCTAATCCTTCAGGTCGTTCAGTCTTATCTCGTAAAACTAAGACTTTTTTACCTACCGAAGGGGCCTCTTCTTGAACACCACCTGAATCACTGATTATAAAGTCAACCGTTGCCATGCAGTTATGGAAGTCAACAACGTCTAGTGGTTCTATTAAATGAACTTGCGATAAATGTCCAAGAATTTTTCGAGCCATTTCTTGGACTTTAGGGTTCGGATGAACAGGATAAATAACTTCCACATCGTTATTTTTTTCTACAATTTCTTGCACTGCAAAAAAAACATTTTCCATAGGTTTTCCTAAATTTTCGCGGCGATGCATCGTCAATAATATTTTTTTCGTATCTTTTTTTAACTTCTGACTAACCGGATGAGTAAAGCCTAAAAGGGTCGTTTGTTGGATAGCATCTACTACCGTATTTCCTGTTACGAATATTTTTTCTGGATTTATCGGACTCTTCAGTAGATTTTCACGACTCAATTCAGTTGGTGCAAAATATACGTCAGCTAAACAATCCGTCATTTGACGATTCATCTCTTCTGGATAAGGTGCATATTTATCCCATGTTCTTAGACCCGCTTCCACATGACCAATTTTAATTTGATGGTAGAATGCTGCTAAACTAGCAACAAATGACGTTGTCGTATCACCATGAACCAAAACGATATCTGGTTTTTCTTGACTTAAAATTTCATCTAATGCCATCAAAACACGACTTGTCATCTCTGATAGTGTTTGATTTTGCTTCATTATATCCAAGTCATAATCTGGTGTAATCTTAAAAATATCGAGCACTTGATCCAACATCTCACGATGCTGTGCCGTTACAACAACAATCGACTCAAACTGATCCGCATTTTTTTCCAACTCCTGAACCACAGGAGCCATCTTAATCGCTTCCGGCCGAGTCCCAAAAATACTCATTACTTTTTTCTTTCGCATATCGATTTCCTTTCTTACAAAAAAAGCCAGAACCATAAAAAAGATTCTAGCTAAAGGTGCATTTTCGAGCGCTTAGGGATGAGTCACTAGATAAGTCTGAGAACAAAAGCGCTTTTTGCTTTTTTATCAGAGTTAGCTAGAGACCGAATCCCTGCTCGAAAATGCCCGTCTATCTCAGGTGCATTTTGAAACGTTTAGGGGTGAGTCACTAGATAAAACCGATAACAAAAGCGCTCTTTGCTTTTTTAGCGGGATTAGCTAGTGACCGAACCCCTGTTTCAAAATGCCCGATTATCTCAGTTCAAACTCCTACATCCCCAATGTCTTCAAATACTTCTCTAAACCTTCTGTCACTGTATGATTCGGCTTATAGCCAATTCCCATTAATTTGCTGACATCAGCATATGAGTCTTTAATATCGCCTGAGCGTTCTTCTTCATATTGAACTGGTAAGTGAATACCGACCAATTCATCTAAATAAGTTAGTAAATCAGTTAAAGTTGTTTTATTTTGTGTCCCTACGTTAAAGACTTGGCCACAAGCTTCTTCTTTTGTCGCAACTAGCAATAAAGCTTGTAAGACATCTTCAATATAAACAAAGTCACGTGTTTGTTTACCATCTCCAAATAATGTAAAACTTGATTCTTCACCACGTTTAGCACGTTCATAACGATCAAGGATAATTGAAATCACGCCAGAGTAAGGTGACTCTGGGTTTTGATTCGGTCCGAACACGTTAAAGAAGCGAACTGCTGACGTTGGTATGCCATACAGATTATTATACACTAAAACGTACTTCTCAGCTGCAAATTTATCAATTGCATAAGGTGTTAAGGGGCGAATCACTGACTCCTCATGTTTTGGTAAAGTTGGTTCATCGCCATAAACAGCTGCTGAAGAAGAAAAGACTAAACGTTTTAGATCCTTTTGCGTCTTTTGAACAAGATCTAACAGATTTAAAACACTAACAAAATTGACTTGATGTGTTTCCATAGGTCGTTCGACTGAATCAGCAACACTCGCTACAGCTGCCAAATGGAAAATATAGTCAAATGAATGTTCTGATAAAACTTTTTCCATTAAAGCTTTGTCTGTTACGCTCCCTTTAATAAATGTTACATTGTCACTCTCATTGATATTCTCAAGTTTACCCATTGATAAATCATCAATCACGACAACGTGATGTTCGTTAGATAGTGCATTGGTTAAATTTGAGCCTATAAAGCCGGCTCCTCCGGTAATCAGATAGTGCATTATAATGTAACCTCCTCAGGTGTTGTTTCTAAAAGTGTGTAAAATTGTGCCACCGCTTCTTGATTATAATCATATGGTTTAAATTCTTTAAACGTTGTACCAGGCTGACTCACAAGTTGCATGCCAGCTTTGATACCATCTGAATCATTAGTTTTAGCTAAGTAGCCATACGCGCCGTCTTCTAATACATAACGACAAGCAGGAATATCAGTTGAAATAATATTCATATCAAGTGTCATTGCTTCAAGCAGTACCATTGGTTGACCTTCATAGAATGACGTCAAGATGAAAATATCACAACGTTTCATATATGAAAATGGATTGGCCAATTGACCGACTAAAACTACTTCGTCCTTAATGTTTTCTTCAGCAATTTTAGCGCGTAACGTTTCTTCTTCTGGACCAGCTCCAATAATATAGAGACGTCCACGTTTGTTTTCACGATAGAATTTGGCAAAAGCTTCAACTAACATCACTTGATTTTTTTCTTGCGAAAGACGTCCCATTGTCACAAAATTTAATTCATTTGGATCGGGATAAGCTAAGAAGTCACCTTGATGGTTAATGACACCTGACGCATCACTTTTCTCAGTCTGATCTTCATTAATCCACACAAGACGTTCACCCCACTTCACTTGTAGGTAGTTCACATCATCTGTTGTAATCAATGACTGAACGACTTCAACTGTTTCAAGTTTCTGAACCAGTGTGCCTTCATCTTTAAGAAGCATTTCTTCTGAAGCGTAAATAGTTAATTGCTCAGGCAAGACATTTACTTCATAGTGTTCAGCTTGTTGATAAGCCACTTCTGTCTCAATCACGTCAACTAAAGGTAATTTTTCGCGTTTCACGTAAACTGAACGTCCATCAAGCTTGCGTAGAACCCACCAATTCCCTTGACTATTTTTACGTGTGTACTTCACAAATACTGCTGGTAAAACACCTAAACTAACTGTTGGGCTTTCTGAATTTAATTCTTCATGCGCTATTACTTCTTGCGGCGCAACGACCTTCATAAAGTGATTAAGTTCAACAGCTTCTGTTGCTTGATATTTTAGTTTTTTAAGCTCACTATGATTTTTCAAACGATTCAATGGTGTTAACACACCACGAGCCAAACGAATTTTGAATGGTACACGAGCATTTTGCTTCGTGAAGTTAAAACGATTTGACATTCTGACTGAAGATAAAGCTAACCAACCAACATGTTGACCTTTGACAACAATTGGCACTGATTGTGTTGTATTGGTTGTAATGACTTGATTAATTTTGACGTAAGTATTTCTTAAGTAACGCGCATTACCAAGACTAGTTGAATTTGCAAGGCCCAATGGAGCACTAAAGATATCTTGGTTATAACGAGTTGCAATACTTCCAAAGTAAGATACTTTTTCTTTTGAAATAATTCGATCATCATAGACATCAAGCTTCTCACCATCAATCCAACCAATATATTGATTGTCTTGACTGATTTTATAATAAGTTTTATCGCCAATTTCAACAAAACCTAATGTTAATAAATCTGGATGATAAAATTGATGATTAAATTTTTGCGTATAGTCAAAATCTGGTCTAGTCGTATAAAGTTCGATTTCTTCTGACAATGATGTTAATAATTGTGCTTCACGTGTTTGTTGAATCGTTTTTAATGAATCTGCTTGCGTACTATTTGTGCCGACGATACCCAAAATACGTTCTGGATTAATTGTATTTGGAGTATAGACAAATTTCTCTGTCGGTGCATATTTCGCAAGTTTTTCACGGTTTGTGTCACGTGTAATTTCAGAAACTGAAACTAGCTCATCAAATTTATTATAAACACTAAAGAGTCCTGTTAGATTTACTTTATGAATTTTACGTCCATTTACGACACGTTCACGGTCAGCCGCCATATCACTATGCATAAAGCACAAACGACGATATGTCGGTGCCGCTAACATGAATTTGGCCCAATAGAAACTGTACCCACTAAAGTCGATGGCCACATCAAAATGTTGTTTCCCTAATAAACGTAAACATTCACGTTCATAGATTTCTTGTGGATATTTCTCTTCATTTTTCACACCTCGCGACGTAATCCATAAATCACGGTAGGCTTCTTTAACCTCAAAGTTTGGATGACTAAAGCGGAAAAGTAAGTGTGTTTCTTTTGGTAAGGCATTAATATTATCCATTTGTGCTTTTGTTCTTGGTCGATCAATGACACACGTCACATCGTAGATTGAAAAATCAATATTCTGAATCAAGTTCATCAAACTACTTGTAATCCCATTATTCATCATTCCACCAGGATAGAAGAGTAATTTTTTCTTCGCAGTATCACGACGGATGATGGTCATCATTTGTTCGTCATGTTTGCGCTCTAAAATATAATCTAAATAACGTTCAGTCGAACAGCCATCATCATAATTAGTAAATTCTGCTTTAAAACGTTGATAATTGGCAGCACTTTTAGTTTTTACTGCCTCTAAATCTTTTAACTCTGCAATTAAATGTTCTATTGTGAAACTCACTGGTCCAGGTAATTCATCATAAGTGAAGTATTGACCACGATCAGTTGTATATAAATCATCATCCCAACAGTAGAAAAGAATAGGACGATTGGTCACTAAGTAGTCAAAGAAAATACTTGAATAATCAGTAATTAAGACATCGACCAAACCGAGAATTTTATTTGTATCAAGGCTGTCTGGCACTAAATAAGGTTGCAGTGGTGCATACTCTAATGCCTTCTTATAAAGGAATGGATGGACTTTAACTAAGATATTGTATTCATCACCCATCTCTTCACGAATACGAGCCATCTCATGATGAATTTGTTCGACATCATTACGCGCATTGGCCGTACTTGAACCTTTCCAAGTTGGCGTATACAGCATAATTTTTTTGCCTAAATCAATCGATAACTTAAATTGGAAAAGTTGTTTTAAAATCGCATCATGGTTAGTTGCGAAAGTTTGATCAATTCTTGGATAACCAGATTCTAAGATTTCTCCTTCAAAACCATCCCTTAAGCGGAAGCTATCTAGGAACATTTTGCTTGTGTGTGCGTTTGGACTTAATAAATAATCCGCCATATAAAAGTTACGCACTACGTTTTGTGAGCCTGATGGATTCCCCGGTATATCAAAGCCCATTGTTTTGAGTGGTGTCCCATGCCAAGTATTAATATAAGTTTGTTCTGGTTTAATTGTGACATAGGCTTGGAATGTTGCATTATTAATTAAATATTCAGCTTTATTAAGCCATTTTAAGTACGCATCTGAGTCGCGCTCAACAAAAGTAATATTTGAAGCATCCTGATAGTTACGACGAATAGTGTCCATCTCTTTAGAAGCGACATAACTCCAAATATGTTGATAATTTTTTTCGACATCTTTTTGGTAAAGATATTCAAAAATTGCGAGTGGCGAATCTGTCATCGATTGCCCATCACGGCTTTCGTAGAAAAATGTATTTTTCTCGATTGTCTCCGTTTTAAAGTAATGTGTGTATGTATCGACTATTTTCCCCGATTGTGATAATACTGGTTTAAGACCAGGTGTGACTAGTCGCTTTATGTTGTTCGTGATGCCCAACAGTCATTCTCCTCTCAGTTCTGTACAATTTGTGCAACAATTCGTTTTGTTGCTTCCCCATCTTCAAGTGCAGTAAATTTATCTTTAAACTGCTGATAATGTTTCGTTTTTAACGTGTCTGTATTAGTTAAGAAAATCTCTAAATAGTGCATGATTTCTTCTTCCGATTGAATCATCGGTCCAGGTAGTGTTGCGTCTAAATCAAAGTAAAAGCCACGCAACTCTTCTTCATAATCGGCAACGTCCGGAATATAGTAAAGAATTGGTTGATTTGTAATCGCAAAATCAAACATACATGATGAATAATCCGTAATCAATAAATCACTAATTAATAATAAATCACTCATATCAATACCAGTGGAAACGTCCATAACACGATCAGGCCAATTTGAGAAATCAAACTGTTGCGCCACTAAATAATGCATTCGTGTGAGTAAGACAATCTCGTCACCAAAAGTCTGAGCAATCTTTTCAAATGGAAACGGTGTGCCAAATTGATACAAACCGCCAACTCTTTGATCCGTTTCGCGCCAAGTTGGTGCATACAAGACTAATTTTTTGTCTAATGGAATACCCAACTTTTCTTTTATCTGCTGTTTCAGCTCAAAATTGTCTTTTTCAAGCGTTAAATTATCGTTACGCGGATAACCATATTCTTTGATTATACCATTGTATTGAAAGGCTTGCCCAAATATTTTAGTCGAATACGCGTTCGGTGAAATCAAATAATTCCATCGTGCCGACTCTTTGCGGAAGCTCTCACGATAACTCTCTGATGTATACCCAGGAATTTTAACTTCTGGAATATCACAACCTATTTTTTTAAGTGGTGTGCCATGCCAGGTTTGAATATAGCGTGTATTTTTTGGTTTATGTAACCAAAGTGGTGTTCTGGTATTGATAACCCATGCTTTAGCACGCGGCATAACAAAAAACCACTTTATTGAAAAGCGCGTTACAAAAGGAATATTTTGCGCTCGAAATGGCACTTCATATCCCTTTGTAACTCCCCAAACTAACTTGTAGTCTGGATATTGTTTTTCTATAAATTGGTAGATTGCTTTTGGATTATCACTGTATTGTTTACCATGGAAGCTTTCAAAATAAACTAATTTTTCATTTTGAAAACAGCCCATGATTTTAAAGAGAACTGAAACCAGTCCTTCAACTAATTTTCGCATTGGTGATAAGCTCCTCTGGATTAGATAAAGTCAACAAAACGTGCTCTAAATTTCATATGGATATGAGAACCGACAATTAACAGAATTCCTGTAATCAACCAAAAGAAAATCGTTTGTGTGCCTTTTTCCCAGAACCACGCATCAGATAGGAACGAATCGCGGAACCCATTGATAATATAATAAAGTGGATTTAATTCAAGTAAATGAATGAACCAACCATGTTTACCTTGAAAAACAGCCAACCTTGAGAAGTCCATAATTGCCCCTGATAAATAGAATAATAATCTCAAAATCGATTGCAACATAATATGATAATCACGTACCAAAATGGTAATCGTTGAGTTCAGAATTCCAAAAGCAAATAAAAAGGCAATCATACAGAAGAAATAATAGAAATATTGGAGCCAATAAATAGTTGGTGACACTCTAAAACCAAACATGGTTACCAATAATAGTAGCATCATTGCACGATAAGAAACAAAGTTACTCGCCATATTAACTGATGGCAAAATACTTACTGGGAATTTCATTTTCGAAACCATCCCAATTTGTTTGTAGATACTATTTGAACCACCTAAGATTGAACTGTTCAAGAAAAACCATGTAATTATCCCGATTAACATCCACACAATATAAGGGACACCACGCACTTCTTTTCCTTGATACAAACCAATCCCGAAAACTAAATAATAGATTCCGATTTGAATGGCTGGATTTAAAAATTGCCAAACTAAGCCTAAGTAGTGACTTTGATACGTCGCTTTTTCTTCATATTTCGAAATACGACGAATAATTCCAAAATTATTAAATTGCTCTAAAAGTACTGTTTTTGCATCATTCACTGTTTAACTCTCCTTAATATCGGACTTAATTTTTCGATGCCACGCTAAAGATTTACCTACAAATTCTGGCACTTGCAGAATGCGATACAATCTTGATGGGTGGCTAAATGACCGATAAACCCACTCTAAATTCGTTTTAATGAAAAATTCCGGTGCACGTCTGACCGTGCCACTTAACACATCTAAGCTACCTCCGACCGTTTGAAATACGGTACAGTTTAGTTGTGGCATAAAGTTATTCAACCATTCTTCTTGTTTGGGTGACCCTAAAGCAACAAACAACATGTCAGCACCGCTTTGGTTAATGTGTGCCACAATTTCATCATTTGCTTGTGTAGTATAACCATCTATGTAGCCTGCGACTTCTAAATGCGGATAATCCTTTTGAATTGCCGCAGCCGCTTTTTCAACAACTTCTGGCTTTGCGCCATAGAGAAAGATTTTTTTATGAAATTGATTAGCATATTTTAAAGTTTCAACCATGACATCAATCCCGGCAATGCGCTCAGTAATCTGTCCTTTGGTCCATCTTGATACCTTAACGACACCGATCCCATCAGCAAAACGGTGAGAAGCAGATTCAATAAAGGCTTTAACTTGAGGATTACTATCCGCCATTAAAATAATTTGCGGATTGATACTTGCGAGTGTCATTTTTTTCTGTTGATTAAAATGTGTACTCATGTCACGTATGATATCGTCCATCGTTAAAATATCAACGGGAGTATCATAAACACGTTCGATTGGATACTGCATATATCTTAAGCTCCATCCATTTTATTCAGTAAACGCATCGTTGCGTTACCGTCATTATATGTATTCCAAATTTGATTAAATTCGGATAAATCTGTTTGTTCTGTATTTTGAATCATTGCGAGCACTTCTTCAGTGTGATACGCAATCATTGATGATAATTCTGTTTCGATGCCTTTTTGCAAACCAGGTTGTGTGCGATACCTCGCTTCATCAAACCAATAAAAAATTAATTGTCCCTCTGGTTGAATTAAACTATAGTCAAAAGCAACAGAAGAATAATCTGTAATCAAAACATCTGCGGCTAATAGCAAATCATCTGCACTTGTTGCGGTTTCAACGAGATGGACAAAACCACCATCGTCTTGATCCGGTTTAGGCCAATGACTTGCAGGATGCTCTTTAATCCACAATTCATATTCAGCACTGAGCCTTTCTGAGAGAACTGCTAAGTCCAAGGGATACTCTTCTAAATCATAATCACGATATGTCGGTAAATATAAAATCCGTTTTTTCGTTTTAACAATTGGCACTGCCGTTTCTTTTTCTAAGACCAAATGATCTGTTCTCGGAAAACCCAATGACCAAAGTTTTTCAGGATGAATACCGTAACTACGTTCAAAGATTTGACCCATTCTTGGTGAAGCGACAACCACAGCATCAAACGAAGCGTACACGCGATTAAAACGATGTTTATCAGAAGTCGAACGCGACGCAACACTAGCATCTTCGTAACCAAAAGTTTTAATCGCACCTGTCGCATGCCAAAGTTGGATTATCGCTAACCCTTCAGGCTTTTTAATTGCACCTAAAAAGGCAAAATAATTATCTGCTAAACACCAACGACTAGTACGTACTGCTTTTACAGTTTTTTTCAAGCCACTGATACCAAAAATCGGCTGCGTTTTAATCCCAAGCAAGGCCAAACCCGTCGCTTCATCTGTTAAGTCTTTCGTATAACAAACAGTCAAATCATACTTTTGATTCAATTCACGAATTAGACCATGATCATTATTCGGAAAACTTAATAAATAGGTAACTTTTTGAGGATTAGTCGTTGTTTTACCCAATGAGAAAAGTTTAACGAGCCAATCATAACCCGTTTTCGCTAAACTAAGCAGGTAATGTTTCATCTGGAACTCCAGTTGGGATTTCTTTGACGACTTCAATTTGTTCATGTTTTTGTGCTTCAGCATTAATGACTGAGCGGAACGAGTGGCCAGACAGTTGCAATCCACCAAAGAACACTGCTAAACCAATCATAGCGATTAACATTACTTTGGTTAATGCTGACATTTTACCCATTGAAGGTCCTTTTAAGACCTCTTCTGTGTGACCTTTTTCTAACGCGTATTCACGTAATTTATCTTCGTTGAATTCGCGTTGCGATTTTTTATAGTCATCTTGGTATGTTTGTTTGTCGGCTGCACTTTGCGCGCGGAACCATTTAATAAACTCACGATAGTTCGCAACAACTTCTTTCATTTCACCGTATTCACGTAACTCACCGTAATGAATCCAGGCAACTTTATCACATAGCGTTTCAATTTGTGGCAAGGAATGTGAGACAAAGAAAATTGTCTTCCCTTGTTCTTTGAATAAAAGAATACGTTCCACACATTTTTGGTAGAAAGTATCATCACCAACAGATAAGGCCTCATCAATAATTAATACATCGGGATCATGATGTACCGCAATCGCAAAGCCTAGACGAGAACGCATTCCACTAGAATAGTTTTTAACTGGTTGATCAATAAAATCACCTAAATCAGCGAAAGCTTTAATATCATCCATCATGTCATCAATTTGTTCATTGGTAAAACCACTCATTAAACATTTCAAACGAATATTTTCAATTCCTGTTAATTGTGGTTTCAAACCCGCACCAATCGCAATAATTGATGTTTCTCCATCAATCATCATTTGGCCTGTCGTTTGAGGAATAATCCCTGCGAGGATATTTGATAAGGTTGATTTACCTGAACCGTTAATCCCAATCAAGCCTACCGCTTCACCAGCATAAACTTTAAGGTCGATTCCTTTCAAACTCCAAAAATGAGGAATTCCTTTTTGAGAAAATTTAAATAGCGATTTAATTTTATCTGATTTTTTCTTATATAAATCATATTCTTTTGTAATCATTGATAACTCAACTTTTACATTTTTTTCTTGTTCCATTCTTATCGAACCATCCTATTCTTTCTTTGACTGAAACCTCATGAAGATTTTACACTAATTTACAAGATATATCAAAATAACCTTAAAAATTTATTAATTTGTTTAGGAATTTCAAACAATTTAATGAGACAAAGTTTATTGTACTTGCTAAAATTTCCAGAAAAAAAACACATAATCTCGGTTGAAATCATGTGTTTCTTTGGTTTTTCATTAAGGTTGATCGATTGCCATTCCGTCTTGCGGATATGTTTCTGGTGCAACGATACCATTTGATTCAAATTTATATCCATGTTCATCGCGTTCATCTTTGCCTTCTAAGCCAAGAGACACTTTGAATTTATGCGAAATATATTCAAGACTATCTTGATGTAGTCCGACCATACTCATTGTTTCACCATATGGTGCATAGTCAAATCCCATCCATGAGAAAACATAAGAGTGGAATTTATAATCTTTGGTTAAACCTGATTGGGCAACTGAAAGAATTCTGTCAGAAGGCATATCTGTTTGGAAATGTCCGTCTAGGGCTTCAAGTAATCCTTTATATTTAGCAATTGAACCCATGCTCATTGCTTTTTTCGCGATTGCTTCGAACACTTGTTGCTGACGTTTACCACGTTCCACGTCGTTATCAATGTAACGGGTACGTGCGAAGGCTAATGCCTCTTCACCAGATAGGGTATGATGCCCTTTTTTAAGGTTTACAACTTTTTTACCTTGCGCATTTTGCTCAGTTAATGTAAATGGTACATCAATATCGACACCACCGAGTTCATCCACAATTTTTTCAAAAGCTTGGAAATCAACAGTGACATAATAATTAATTGGCACATCAACTAAGTTTTCAACGGCATCAATGGTTGAATCGATACCACCGTAAGCAAAGGCCGCATTAATTTTATCTTTGCCGTTGTAATCTTTACTATTAATCTGCGTATATGTATCACGTGGGATACTTGTAATGTTGATATCTTCAGTTTGAGGGTTGACTGATAATAATAACATGGAGTCTGTACGAGCACTGCCTAAGTTTCGTTTATCATCATCATCTAGTCCTAAAACTAGAATTGAAATCGGATCTTTTTGAACGTCAATTTTATCATTGACTTGACTGTTCTTTCGGGGTTGGTATGAATTATTTAAAAATTGGTTTGCGTCTGTTAACATTTTCACGCCATAACCAATGACACCCAGAATGACTAACAATAATACAATTGTTAAAAACTTTGTTAGCTTCACTACCCAACTTGTTCTTGCAATTTTTTGTTGTCTTCTGTTTCTTCTACGAGTATGATTTCCCCCTTGAAGACTGTCACGCTCATAGGCGTTTTTTCTCTTTGAACTCTTTGCACTCAATATGAAAACTCCTATTAATCAATTATTATTCTTCACTATCATATATTATTCTGCTTGTTAGTATAACACAACGCTACTTCTAAACAAAGATAAATTTAAATTCAATGTAAATTTAATAAATCTTTAAAATTTTTTTAATAATTGTTTCACCAACACAAATCAGTTATAATTGATGTGAATTGTGAAAGTAGGTACTTATATGAACTTTATTCTTAGTTTAGCAATCCGCCTAATTGCGACGCTTCTTTTAGCTTTGGGGATTACTCCTATCGTTAAAAAATTAGCATTTAAGATCGGTGCAGTCGATCAACCAAGTAAAAGACGAATTAACACAAAGCCTATGCCCACAGCAGGTGGACTTGCAATATATCTTGCCTTTTCTATTTCGCTAGTTTTTTTGTTTAATGAATTAATTCCAATAAAATATGCTCTTCATCTTATTGTCTCATCTGGAATTATTGTCATTACGGGGTTAATTGATGATATTTATGAATTAACACCAAGACAAAAACTCATTGGAATCATGATAGCCGCATTATATATCTGTTTTGTGTTTGATCTAACGATAAAAACAATAACTTTACCATACATTGGTTTAATTTCCCTTGGTAGCTTGAGCTATCCTTTTACCATTTTATGGATTTTAGCACTAACAAATGCGATTAACTTAGTTGATGGCTTAGATGGGCTCGCTACAGGAATCTCTGCGATTGCTCTGTTTTCGATGGGGATTGTCGGTTACGTCAGTAGCTTTTCTGGTGCCGTCGTTTTGCAAGTTCCCATTACAATTTTTATCCTTTTAGCGAGCGTTTTAGGCTTTTTCCCTTATAACTTTTATCCCGCAAAACTTTTTTTAGGCGATACTGGTGCATTGTTTTTAGGCTTTATGATTTCAGTGCTATCGATTCAAGGCCTGAAAAATGCAACATTCATCTCGTTGATCACGCCCTTAATTATTTTAGGTGTGCCGATTACGGATACTGTTTTTGCGATGCTACGTCGAAAGATTAATAACCGACCAATTTCATCTGCGGATAAAATGCATCTCCATCATCGTCTGATGTCGCTTGGCTTTACGCATCGTGGCGCGGTATTAATGATTTATTGTTTGGCGTTAATTTTCTCAACGATTGCCTTACTATATCTCTTCACCAACACTTGGGCTACTGTATTACTAGTAATTGCGATTACTCTAGGAATTCAAATCCTTAGTGAGTTACTTGGACTATTAGATACCGATCGACAACCTTTATTAACAGCTTTTAAATATATTGGTAATAAAGCCTATCGAACACAGGTTAAAGCTGAACGACAAGAAAAAAAAGCAAAAAAAAGAAAATAATTTAACACAAAAATCCAAGCCGATTGAGCATAACAATCGACTTGGATTTTTTTATTTATTAGCAAGGGAAAAAGAATGGCGAAAGTATTATTCATGACGTGAATTGAAAGACTAAACGAGAGATGCTGTCCTGATTTTAAATACGCGTAAGTAAAGACCACTGCCACAGGTAGATAATTTACGATATCAATTGGTTGATGCACACGAATTAAAACAAATGACGAAATCGAAAATGAAATCGCAATCCGTTTATCAATTATCTGTGATAATTCTGTAATTAGTATCTTCCGAAAAATAATTTCTTCTAAGAATGGTCCTAAAATGACGAATAGCAAAATAACGAATAAAAGTGGGGCTTCTTTTGTAGCCGACACTACTGCCGTTTGATTTTTTGAGTCACCAAAATTCTCAGTAATTGCATTTAGAATACCATTTAATGATAAAACAAAAACAAAAAAGACAAATACTGCCCACATTTTTTTGTTTTTCACAAATCTACTCCTTTTAACTTTAATCGTTCTTGTTCATTATCAAGTCATTAATTGAATTACTTCACAAAGAAAAATCTATCACGAATCAACAAAAATAACAGTACCCATCAAAAGCGTGAGTTTTTATTTTTGTTTCGTTCAACACGTGATAGATTCATTTTATCTTCAATATAGTCTGTTATTACACGGTTCCGTACTTCAATTTCGCCAAAGAAAACTTTCTGTACGGTGACATTAATGACGCCACCGATAATAATCAATGTAGCGGCAATATTTAACCATAAGATAAACAAAATAAAACTTCCGATTACGCCATAACTGGTGAGTTTCTTAGAAATATAATTGACGTATAAACTAAAAAACTGAGTCATAAACAACCAACCGATTGTTGTAAAAATAGTCCCCGGCAAGATTGCTCGAAAATGATTTTTGACATTTGGAACCAAATAATAAATCATAAACAAGACGACAAAGAGTACCGAGGTTGTAATCGGCCACCGCAATGCCAAGAATGTTTCTAAAATTTCTTCTTCCAAACCTACACGAGGTAGCACAAATTCTAAAATAGTCTGGCCAAATCCCATCACTAAGATTAAAACAGCCACCACAAAGATTAGAATAAAAACCATTAAGAAAGAAAATAGGCGCCGAATAATTTGCATCCTTTGTTTTTGTAAACCATATGCCTTATCCAAGCTCATCTGAATGCCATTGATACCTTTACTGATTGCCCAGAAAGTACCTATTGCAGAAATTGAAAGTAAGCCACCGTTAAACTGCGTCATAAAATCTTTAGGTAAGTATTCCATGACGAGCTTATAGATATCTGGCGGTAGGATTTCTTTAATGTAAGGAAGCGCACCATTAAGATTCAAATGTAATAGTGGCAACAAGTTTCCCAATGCAATAAGAAGTGGGAAAAAAGCCAAGATAAAATAATAGGTAATCACAATTGCGTAGATATTTATTTCTGCTTCATTGAGCGTTTTGATAAATGTTTTAATGACTGTCTTCATTTTTTTGACCTCTCTCCCTCCTCTTTATAGTTGAGCAAATTTCATAATCGTAATGCCTTGATACATTAACGTTCTAAAAGCAATAAAAATAAGAACCTCCCCATCTGTTATAATTA
>NZ_SDGV01000036.1 GCF_004795745.1 Vagococcus silagei
GCCAAATAGAAATCCTAAACTAAGCTTAAATCGAACATCTTGCTTAATTCTCATAACTAAAGCTTTAATTGTTGGAATGCCTTCTAAAAAGCTCACTAAAACAGCACGAAGTGCTGCTTCGTAATTAATGGTAACTGGCGCGCCGACAGTATTCTCTTTTTGAAATAAAGCAATCAATGGCGTTAGCTCTAATGGGGAGAAAAACTCTTGATATTTTACTTCAATCTCAAGTTCTTGTAGAATTTGGATGTCAAAAAGCGTTGGTTGTTGTATGATAGACATAGGAATCTTCCTTTCTGTTTAAGAGTCTGTCAGGACATCATAATTATAACAGATGGGGAGGTTCTTATTTTTATTGTTTTTAGAACGCTAATGTATCAAGGCATCATAATTATGAAATTAGCTCATATAGATTGTTTGTGGCTAGTTTTTGTTTTGATTACTTTAACACCTGAGATAGACAGGATTTTTTTGGCTGAGCTTCGGCATTAAGTCAATCCTGATATTTTGACAAAAACAGTCAAATTATCAGGCTCGCCTTACTGCTCAGCCCAAAGCACCAAAAAAATCACCTTATTAAACGGGGTTCAGTGAGCTGGGCTTCGGCATTAAGCTAATCATCCGAATCTGGTAAAAACCACCAGTTTCGTATGCTTATCTTACTGCTCAGCCCAAAACGCTCACTGCATCACCTTAATTTGTCCTTATCACGTATGAATCGATAATAATTCTTCCGATGATTGATAATGGGAGGCGGGAATGGACTTCGTATTCTGGGATGTAGGTGTCCATGCTTTTAAAGCCAACGAAGAGTGAATCGGCTAAATTCGCGAGCCGGCTAGTTTCGTCGGTGGTCATCACGATGGTATGGATACCGTTTGCTTGGCAATTGTGGGCAGCGACGACTAGTTCTTCTGTTTCACCACTTAGCGAAATACAAATCATAATATCACCTTTTTCGATACTATTGCTACGAATTTTAATGATATTTGGGTCATCATGGACTTCGCAATATTTATTTAATAGTTGAAATTTGATGGCCATTTCATTTGCAATCCAAACTGAAAAGCCTCGGGCAAAAATAAAAATTCGTTTAGAGTCTTGAATGGTTTGAATAGTATCTTCGATAACATCACTACTTAAATTAGAAATAGTATTCAAAACTTCAATTTTATTTTTATTAATGGCTTCTTTGATTTTGTTATCCGCAATATCCATTGACATTAAGTCTTCTTGATTAGCAGCCTTTAACGTGTGTTTAAACGATGTGTAGCCATCATATCCCTTTTTCTTCATGGTTCTAACAATCGTTGCTGTGGAAACATTGGCATTTTCGCTTAATTTGATAATACTCATCTTGGAAACTTCTGTGATATGTTCTGTAATGTATTGCCAAAGATACGCTTCAGAATCACTCAATCGCTTATTTGACATGATTTACCAACACTTTCTTTTTCTAGATTGTAAAACTTTTCAACATCTACGTTGAATTATAGTCAAATATGAAAACATTTTCAACTTTAGGCGTGGCATAATGGGATCATGAGAGGAGGAGTTGGATGATATATACACTTACAATGAATCCAGCCATTGATTTATTTTGTCAAACGACTCACTTGATTCCTAAAATCGTGAATCGAACAAACAATGATGATGTCCAAGCAAATGGTAAGGGCGTAAATGTTTCGTTCATATTAAAAAAATTGGGGATTGAAAACAAAGCAATGGGGTTTTCAGCAGGATTTACAGGTAATTATATAGAAGAATCACTGCAAGAACAAAAAATTGAAACCGATTTTGTGACACTGAAATCAGGTGTGACACGGATTAATGTTTTTGTTAAGGATGAAGAAGCGGCTACTGAGTACAAAATTGTCAACTCAGGCCCGGAAGTTTCTCCTGAGGCGCAGAAAGAATTATTAGAAAAAATTAAAATGATTTCTAAAGGTGATTTTTTAGTTGTATCGGGAAGCTTGCCACAAGGGTGTGAACCTAGTATTTTGATTGAGATTGCAAAGATTTGCCAGAATAATCAAGTTAAATTAGTGGTGGATACAAGTTATCATGAAGTGCTCGATCTATTACCTTATCAGCCATTTCTATTAAAACCTAATGATGAAGAGTTAGAGCTTTGGTTTGATACTGAAATTGCGAGCACAACTGAATTAGTTAAATACGGGGAAAAACTAATCGACATGGGTGCACAGAATATTTTACTGTCATTAGGTGAAGAAGGTGCACTATATTTGAATCAGACAACAAAACTCCTAGGCAATGCGCCAGTAGGGGAAGTCGTAAATACGGCTTGTGCGGGAGACACAATGTTAGGTACATTCTTGGCATATTTGATGAAAGAGGCTACCTTTGAAGTGGCACTACAAGAAGCAATTGCAGCAGGTAGTTCTACGGCTTTTCGTGAGGGGTTAACTGATTTTTCAGATACAGATGAGTTGAAGAAACAGATTGAAATAAAAAATTGGAGGGAATAACATGGCAACATACAAAATTTTAGCAGCAACAGGTTGTCCAACGGGGATTGCACATACGTATATGGCAGCAGAAGCATTAGAACAAGCAGCAAAGACTAAAGGAATCACAATTAAAGTTGAAACGCACGGTCAAATTGGGATTGAAAATGAATTGACAAATGAAGAAATTCAAGCAGCGGATGCAATTATTATTGCCGCTGATAAAGATGTCCAAAGTGAACGATTCGCTGGCAAACGCGTGATTGAAGTACCAGTGAGTAAAGGTATTAAAGATGCAGAGCAATTAATTGATGATGCATTGCAAGGCAGAGGTCGTATTTTTAAAGGCAACAGCGAAGAAGTTGCTTCAAGCGACCAAAAAGATCCAACAAACATAGGACATAAAATTTATAAACATTTGATGAATGGTGTTTCTCACATGCTACCGTTCGTTGTTGGTGGCGGTGTTCTAATCGCCGTTTCATTCTTATGGGGAATTTATTCAGCTGATCCAAATAATGCACAATACAACGAATTTGCGGCAATGTTAAAAACAATCGGTGGTACATCAATGGGCTTGATGGTTCCAGTTTTATCAGCTTATATCGCAGAAAGTATTTCTAAGCGTCCAGGTTTGATTGTTGGTTTTGTAGGGGGTATGATAGCTTTAACAGGTGAAACTGGCTTCCTAGGCGGAATTGTTTCAGGTTTTATTGCAGGTTACATTATTATTATTCTATCTAAGTTGTTTAAAAAATTACCAAAATCATTAGACGGTTTAAAAGTTATTTTCTTATATCCAGTAATTGGTGTTTTCTTAATTGGTATCATTATGACATTCTTATCAAGTCCAATGGCGGGTATTAACAAAGCAATGATGGACTTCTTAGCAGGTTTTGAAAATTCAAATCCATTAATTTTAGGCATTATTGTTGGCTCAATGAGTGCTTTTGATATGGGTGGACCAGTTAATAAGGCAGCTTATGTTACAGGTACAGCACTTTTAGCTCAAGGTAATACAACATTTATGGCTGGTGTATCAGCAGCATGTATCGCGCCACCATTAATGACAACAATTGCAGTATTATTCTTCAAAGATGCGTATACAAAAGAGGATCGCAATGCTGGTTTTGTAAACTTAATTTTAGGTTCAACACATATTACAGAAGGTGCGATTCCATTTGCAGCAATGAATCCATTAAAAAATATTCCAGCAATGATGTTAGGTTCATCAGTTGCCGCAGTTTTAACGTATCTCTTTAAAGTTCAAGTTCCTGCTCCACATGGTGGATTCTTAGTGTTGCCAGTTGTAACTCATGGTTTACTATGGATTCTAGCAATTCTAGCCGGAGCAATGGTCGGAGGATTATTACTTGGCTTTATCCAAATGCGTAGTAAAAAAACCAAATAAAGGAGTATAGATCATATGATAAAAGCAGAACATATTTTTGTTAATCAAACATTTGCCACACAAGCTGAAGTTTTTAAATATTTAGCATCCCAAATTAAAGCTTTAGATTTAGCTGAAGATGCTGAAAAAGTTGAAGCAGCTCTTTTTGAAAGAGAAAGTCAAAGTACAACAGGGATGATGGATGGTTTTGCTATTCCTCATGCTAAAAGTGCGACAATCAAAGAACCAACTGTTTTATTAGTGAAAAATAATCTTGGTTTAGAGTGGGATTCATTAGATGGTAAACCAATCGAAGTGATTATTGGTTTGTTTATTCCAGAGAATATGGCAGGCGATACACATTTAAAATTACTTTCTACAATTTCAAGAATGTTAATGAAAGCAGATTTTAAAGCACAATTAAAAGAATTGAATACAGAAGTAGAATTAGCAAACTTATTAAATAGTGGATTGGAGTAAAAGCGGGGATGAATGACAATAAATTAAGTTGTATGGAAAGACTTTCGACAGAGAATCATATTATTGCAGCATTAGCAATTGATCAAAGAGGGGCTCTTAAAAAAATGTTAGCAGCTGAAAAATTTGAAGGGGATCAAGAAGCTGCGATTGTTGAATTAAAAACATTGGTATCTGAAGAACTAACGCAATATTCATCTTCAATTCTTTTGGATCCAGAATATGGTTTACCAGCGGCAAAAGTTCGTAATGAAAATGCGGGATTGTTGTTAGCATATGAAAAAACAGGTTACGATGCGAGCGTTGCGGGACGCTTACCGGACCTATTAACTGATTTTTCAGCATTAAGACTAAAAGAAAATGGTGCTGATAGTGTTAAGTTTCTATTGTACTATGATGTGGATGAAGCGACTGAAATTAATGAACAAAAGCATGTTTTTGTTGAACGTATTGGGTCTGAATGTAAGGCTGAGGGTGTGCCGTTCTATTTAGAACTTTTATCTTATGATGCTGAAAATAGTGATAACTTAAGCAAAGAATTTGCCAAAGTAAAACCACATAAAGTGATTGATATGATGAAAGAATTTTCAAAAGAACGTTATGGCGTGGATGTCTTAAAAATGGAAGTTCCTGTTAATATGAATTATGTTGAGGGCTATGCAACGTCTGAGGCGGATGTTGTCTATACTCGTGAAGAGGCTCTAGGATTCTTTAAAGCACAAAGTGAAGCAACTCAATTACCATTTATTTTCTTAAGTGCTGGTGTGAGTGCTGATCTATTTAAAGAAACGCTATACTTTGCCAAAGAAGCGGGCTCAACATTTAACGGTGTTCTTTGTGGGCGTTCAACTTGGAAAGGCGCAGTAGCTGTCTATGTTAATGAAGGTGTAGCAGCGACAAAACAATGGTTACAAACAAGTGGTCGTGAAAATATTGAGTCTTTAAACAAAGTCTTAAAAGAAACAGCAACTCCTTGGAAATAAACTTAAGAATCGTTTGTGAGAAAAAACTCACAGACGGTTTTTTATATATAAAAAATTATATATAATTGACTTTATGTATATAAAAAGTTAATATATGGATATATAATATTGTGAAATACATCTCAAACTGATGTTAAGGAAAGGGGGTAAATATAGATGAATATTGATCGATTCATTGCATCAAGAAAAGAACTAGGGTTATCACAAAGTGAACTAGCAGAAGGCATTTGTACGCAAGCGACCTTAAGTCGTTTTGAGAATAATGGTCAAGTCCCAAATTTGAAAATAGTGTTGAAACTATGTCAAAAATTAAATTTACCACTAAGTGACCTCTTCTCTAAAGTCGGCTTTAAATATACCGAAACAATTTCAAAATTAAATGAAATAGAATTTTTGTTAATTACTTGTGAGTATGAAAAAGCGCAATCTTTATTAACGCAAGTTTCAGTTAAAGAAGTTGATGCGTCAGAGATTTGTTTAAGATATCTATACCTAAAAGGTTTCTTGATGGCTTTGCAAAAAGAAAAAGATACTGATGTTTTATTTGTTTTTGATCAAATTCTTTTAGACAACGACTTGAAAGAAACTGATATTTATCGCTTACTAGCCTATACAGGTGTTGGTTTAGTTTATATGGAAAATAAGGAACTTGAGAAAGCGGAATATTATTTTAATAAAGTGTTAGCACAAATTTATCATTATTCAATTGAAACGACGGAAGACATTTGGCGTGTTCTTCATATTGTGTTTCAATGTGGTGTCTTTTATTCAGAGATTAATGAATTAGAGGTTAGCAATGCCTTACTAGAATATGCTGTATTAATTTGTTCTGATAATCATGTCACTTATTATCTAGCTCGCGCTTATTTTCAATTGGTTTTGAATAGCCTCAAAGAAGATTTAGCAAGTGAAATCGTGCTTGAACGTTTGTATGATGCGCGGGCATTTGCCAAAATCAATCATAATGATAAACTATTGGATTCGATAGCAGCACTGGAAAAGCAACTTTTACCAGAAAAGGAGGACGCGATATGACATTTAGAAATCGCGTTATTCATCTAATGGGCACAGTTATTTCTTTGCAGATTGACCATGAAAAACCAAATGATATTCTTGATTCGCTGGAAGTGAAGTTGAAAGAGTATGAACATCGTTTCAGTGCAAATGATGAAACTTCGGAGTTAATGAAAATTAATCAAAATGCTGGTATCCAATCAATAACTGTCGACCCAGAATTATTTGAATTGATTGCAATTGGAAAAAAACATAGCATGGCAAGTGATAGTTTACTAAATATTGCGATTGGACCATTGGTGCAATCTTGGCGTATAGGTTTTTCAGATGCAAAAGTACCTAGTGAACTAGAAATCAAAGAAAAATTAAGCCTGATTGATCCTGGAAATATTTGCTTGAATTCAGAAAATAAAACAGTTTATTTGAATAAAAAAGGGATGAAAATTGACTTAGGTTGTTTAGCGAAAGGTTATATTGCTGATTGTTTGCTGCATGACTTAAAGAAATTAGGTGTTAAGTCAGCGTTGTTAAACTTAGGTGGCAATATAGTGACGCTCGGTCCATCGCCGAAAGCTACATTTTGGCGCATAGGTATTCAGCATCCAGATTTAGAACGCAATCAATCACTTGAAGTTTTAAAAGTTGAGGACGAATCGGTTGTTACTTCTGGAATCTATGAACGGCATCTTGAAAAACAAGGTAAATCATATCACCATATCTTAGATCCTAATACTGGTTATCCAGTTGAATCAGAAATTCTGAGTTTAACAATTGTCTCTAAAAAATCTGTCGATGGTGAAATTTGGACTACGCGTCTTTTTGGAAAAACGGAACAGGAAATTTTGCTTGAACTTAACAGACAACCAGGTGTTGAAGGCTATATCGTTACAAAACATGGCTGTTCTTATTCGAATGGTTTAAAAAATAAATTAATGATAACAAAGAAAGAGGGCATATTATCATGAAAAAAATTATTGGTTTAGTTGGAACAAATTCTAAGAAATCGACAAATCGTCAATTACTTGAATTTATCCAAAAACATTTTGCAGATCAGTTTGAAATGGAGTTAGTTGAAATTAAATATTTTCCAATTTTTAATAAACCAGATAGTAATGCTGTTCCGGGTTTTGTCCAAGAAATCTCAGCTAAGATTGAAGAGAGTGATGGTGTCATTATCAGTACCCCGGAATATAATCATGCTGTTCCAGCGGTCTTGATGAATGCTTTAGCATGGCTGAGTTATCATAACTATCCTTTTGTTGATAAACCAGTCATGATCACTGGGGCTTCATATGGCACACTTGGTTCATCAAGAGCCCAAGCACATTTACGTCATATTCTTGATGCACCAGAGATGAAAGCGCGTATTATGCCAAGTTCTGAATTTTTATTGAGCAATTCTTTACAAGCTTTTGATGAAAATGATGATTTAAATCAATTGGATCAAGTTGCGAGATTAGAAGAATTGGTAGCCGATTTTATGACGTTCATTGATATTATGAGTCAATTAAATCATGGTAAAAAAACACATAAAGAAGACGCAGCTAAATTTTCTTGGGAAAAATTATAAGAAGAGGAGTAAACTAAAATGAAACTTATCGGAATTGTCGGTTCAAACGCAGAAGTGTCATATAATCGTCTACTATTAAAATATATGGAAAAACAGTTCAAAACATTAGTTGATATTGAATTGATAGAGATTAAAGATGTACCAATGTTTAATCAGGATGATGATCAAACTGAGAGTAGTATTATTCAAAAATTTAATCGTAAAATAAGTTATGCCGATGGTGTAATAATTGCCACACCGGAACATAATCGAACAATCACACCGAGTCTTAAAAGTTTTTTAGAATGGTTATCTTTCAAAATTCATCCACTAGAAAACAAACCAGTGATGATTGTTGGTGCTTCTTATTATGATCAAGGGTCATCGCGCGCGCAATTACATTTGCGCCAAATTCTTGAAGCGCCAGGTGTTAACGCGATGGTTATGCCAGGTAATGAATTTTTACTTGGTAAAGTTAAGAGTGCATTTGACGATTCAAATAATTTAAAAGATGAGAAAACAAAAACAATCTTAGAAGAAACGCTGAAAAAATTTATGAGATATGTCGAAGTTGTATCCGTCTTAGAAGGTCCGAAGAAACCGATTGCTGAACCAGAAGATCTATTTGCAACTGGTAAAATTGCAACGACTATCGAAGGAATTGAGATGGCAGCTGAAGATTGGGTTGAACAAGCCGCAGAAAAAGTTAACGCAGTTTCAGGAAATGATTATGTTAACTTAAATCGTGGTATTTTAACAGTTGATCAATTGAATTATTTTTTAGCTTCAATCCCAATGGAATTAACATTTGCAGACAGCAACAATCAATTTATTTATTATAACCGTGTGAAACCAAGAGAAGAGATGCTTGCCGGCAGAACACCAGCTCAAGTTGGAAATGCTTTAGCATACTGTCACCCTGAGTCAACATATAAAGGTGTGGAGTGGGTGATTCAGCAATTAAGAACGGGTGCCCAAGAACTAGTGAAAGTTCATATTCCAACAGGTGATAGTGATTCATTTGTTGTCCACAATTATCAAGCAATGTATGATGACAACGGCGAATATGCCGGCTTGAATGAGTATGTTTTTGATTATCAACCATTGATTGATTTTTACTTACAACAAACAGGTCAAAAATTGATAGGTGATATCGATGCTGTCTCAGGAGCAAGTGAGTCTTCAAATGACACCAAGGCAGACGCAGTGTCTGGAGCGAGTGAATCAACAAACGAAACCAAAGTTGACGCTGTATCGGGAGCTTCTGAAAATAAATAAGTAATCGGATAAAGTTAGTCGCAGTCAATTTAGTGATTGATTGTGACTATTTTTAAAAGTTAACTCAGTAAAAAATACTAATTGAGCTAATTTCATAATTCACTTTTTAGAAAAGTAAACACTCGACCAATTTCAAAATCATTGTTTTTTGAAGTTAAGCGACTAGTTCTTTTCTATATTTCTCTTGTGACAATCGTTGTGCTGCAAAATTCTTTAAATTATAAGCTAGTTGAATCAATAATAGTTCCACTTGAACAATTTCTGATTGATAGTGTGTCGTATCATTTAATTTCATATGTTCTTTTAGATAGCCATTCACTCTTTCAACTGCACTTCGTTTAGCGTATAGTTTTTCCCAAGCTTTTGTTCCGCGTGCAGGATGATTAAATTTTCGTATATCACTACTTTGTTTGATTTTTATTACTTTCTGACATATTTTTTCATGAAATAGTGGACATTCACGACATTTTTGAAGTGG
>NZ_SDGV01000037.1 GCF_004795745.1 Vagococcus silagei
TAATGGTAACTGGCGCGCCGACAGTATTCTCTTTTTGAAATAAAGCAATCAATGGCGTTAGCTCTAATGGGGAGAAAAACTCTTGATATTTTACTTCAATCTCAAGTTCTTGTAGAATTTGGATGTCAAAAAGCGTTGGTTGTTGTATGATAGACATAGGAATCTTCCTTTCTGTTTAAGAGTCTGTCAGGACATCATAATTATAACAGATGGGGAGGTTCTTATTTTTATTGTTTTTAGAACGCTAATGTATCAAGGCATCATAATTATGAAATTAGCTCATTTACTAATTATTTCTGTATTTTTTAATAAATTCAAAAATTATACATTTATTTTTTTCGCTTCCCTATCTATAAAATTTAATTTTTGAAAATCCTATTTTATGTCTACCAAAAATGAAATTCCCCTCCCTTTTCTCGCTTAATAAAACAACTATTTGTTACCTTACATTTTTAAAAAGATAATAATTGCCCTACCCTCTTTGAATTAGATATTTAAATAAATACGAGGAAGGATTAAAATGAAAAATAAAAACTATTTAGAACTTACCCTATTTTTACTGTTCCTTATCACATTCATTTTCGCACTATTTTCCTTAAGAGCTATTCTTAACAGTATTGCAGTATTAATTGCTAATTTTCCAGAAGTAAATGTCCCTGAACTAAATTTCTTCGATGAAAGCGTCAATCCTATGACGAATATGCAAATAAAGTTGCCTATTCAAAGTTTAATTGCTGAGATTCCTATGTTTGTCATAACGCTCTTAATTTCAATATTTAGCCTCATTTTCACTTTAAAAGAAAATATGAAGAACCCATAAATACCTAACCGTCATAAAAAAAGCGAACGACCTTTGTATTTGGTCATTCGCTTTTGATCATTTATTCTGGTTTTGCAGCAATTATTTCAATTTCTATTTTTATTTCTGGTAAGCCCAGTGCAGAAATATAGGCAATCGTCATGGAAGGATTTTCAGGAAAAAATCTTACCCACTCTTGATCAAATCGCTCCCAATCAATTGGGTCCACTGACCAGATATTCACTTTTATCACGTTCTCAGGTGTCAAACCTTCTGATTGGAGAGCTAACTCAATATTCTTGAATGTATTGAGTACTTGCTGATGATGATCAGTTGGAAGTTCTCCCTCTATTGATGTGCCAATTTGGCCTGAAAATGTGTACAAAGTGCTATTCGGAGGGATAACAGTTACATGACTATACTCTCCTACTGGTTTTGGCATGGTACTTGGATTTTTTCTAATAATTTTATTCATTGCTTATCCTCTATTCTTTTAGTCTAATTTTTGGTTACAGCCAACAATTAGACTATTTTAGAAGAAAACAGCAGTCGAATAACCAATCCCAAACGCTAGATCCTTAATACTATTCTTTTTCATTGATTATTCACCTCACCTTCTAAGTCAGTATAATCAATTATCCTGAAAAAGTAAATTTTAAGCTTCGCTTACTTATGACCTAAAAATTGATTGACTTCATCATTAATTTCTTTTGCTTTAGTATGATGTAGATAGTGACCACCATCAAGGACTTTCAAATCTGATTTTTTACTATTTTTAAGGATCTCTTCATGAATTTTAACCCAATCCGGATCTGGGTCAACACTTTCAGAAGCTAACAGGTATAGTACTGGTAAAGTTTCTGGATAGTTAATTTTTTGAGTCTTTTCAAAGTTTTTGGGCATCTCTTTAGCTTCATTAATCATTGCTTCTGAGCCGAGTTTTGCAAAAGAAATATATTTATATTGTTCTTGTTCTTTTTTGCTAACAGGCGGTAGGTTCAGCATCTCTGGATTCGATTTTGCTAGAAAACGATATAAACCAGAATCCACTAAAAATGACGTCGCTGCCTCTCCGTTTTCATCTGCTCCACCTTGAGCTGGTAAACTACTATCAATGCCAATAAAACTTTGAATCTCATCTTGATAGGTATCAATATATTTAAGCGCATATACACCTGAGATTGAGTGTCCCATCAAATGATATTTTTTAATACCTTTTTCAGCCAATGCTTGATGTAATTCATCGTTCATATTTTCAACCGAACGTGACTTGTTAGTATCGGAACTTAATCCATATCCTAATGGTTCAACGACAACAACTCGATAATTTTTTTCTAGTTCTTTCGTCAAAGATTCAAAATCAATCACTGGGGAAGTCGTCATGAATCCAGGTAATAGCACAATTGTTTCGTCACCTTTACCAGTAATATTGATGTTCATTTCGCCGTCTTTCAATTTTACTTTTTCGCCATACTGTTCAATTTTTGTCGCTTCTTTCTTTAAAGCTGATTTGTTAGTCATTTGAACCATGATTAAAAAGCCTGCTACGATAATTATCAACGCCGCGATGATTATTCCTAAAACTTTTAAAAATTTTTTCATTTCATAACACTCCCTTTTCTAAATGAGCTAATTTCATAATTCACTTTTTAGAAAAGTAAACACTCGACCAATTTCAATATTCTTGTTTTTTGAAGTTAAGCGACTAGTTCTTTTCTATATTTCACTTGTGATAATCGTTGTGCTGCAAAATTCTTTAAATTATAAGCAAGTTGAATCAGTAATAGTTCCACTTGAACAATTTCTGATCGATAGTGTGTCGTATCATTTAATTTCATATGTTCTTTTAGATAACCATTCACTCTTTCAACTGCACTTCGTTTCGCGTATAGTTTTTCCCAAGCTTTTGT
>NZ_SDGV01000038.1 GCF_004795745.1 Vagococcus silagei
ACAAAAGCTTGGGAAAAACTATACGCGAAACGAAGTGCAGTTGAAAGAGTGAATGGCTATCTAAAAGAACATATGAGATTAAATGATACGACACACTATCAATCAGAAATTGTTCAAGTGGAACTATTACTGATTCAACTTGCTTATAATTTAAAGAATTTTGCAGCACAACGATTATCACAAGTGAAATATAGAAAAGAACTAGTCGCTTAACTTCAAAAAACAAGAATATTGAAATTGGTCGAGTGTTTACTTTTCTAAAAAGTGAATTATGAAATTAGCTCATTTATATATTATTTGAATTTTTTCTATCACGAGCTAAACTTGCGCAGATTTGAGAACAAACGACTAAAATAAATAATAATACAGTATCATTTATTGTCGTTGTCCCCACATTTTTGACTGATTGAATAAGCAGTAAAACAATGAGAATACCGCAACCAATTGACGTTAGCATGTAACACTGTTTCTCTAGTTTAGTTAAGTTCATTTTTTATTCCTCCAATTTTTCATTTTACATTAAATCCGCTTTCCTCATATATTCTGATCATTCGGTTACTTTTTCACTTTTCTTTACTTTTAAAAAATATTGATAAGCAAAAAGGTAGATGACTGAAACAATCGAAATCGCATCTAACAAACCAACACTTGCTTTTTGCTCTTGACCCAATAATACATTGCCAACATATAAAACTAAGGTAGCTATTACAAATAACCCCATTGAAACATAAGTACTATTCTTTTTCTCTTCTGGATTAACTTTCATATTTTGAAGTGATCCTATTGTAAACAAAACAACGATTATATCAATAACTGTTTTCGAAATACTTAATATATTATCCATACTTTTCTCTCCTCATCTAAAATGAAAGATTATAACAATTTTGACTTTACTGAATGGATTAATGTAATTCAATACTAAAAAATTGGAATCATAGTTCCGTCAATCTTACGCAACTTTTCTCTTGACCAATTGCACTAAACACTGACAACTTCAATATTTGTATGGATTATTACTAAAGTCATGGCAATTAATAATCATTCATTTTCATTTTTTTCAAAATTAAATTCATAGTAATTATCGTTAGAAAAACCACTTTTTTTACCAACATATGTCTAAATTTATTTCATTTTGATATTTCCACCTTTCCTACTTTACAATTTTCGCCACTTGTTAAAGACATAATATTAAATTATGTTCATTTCTTATTAATTTCATAGTAAAATATCCGTCTTGAATTGTCAACTATTTCTTACATAATAAAAATAATTTCTTTCATTATCTAGTATATTGAATATTAGTACTATTTTCTTTAAACTAATAAGCCTTTCCACTAAATCAGACTAAAGATAAATACTTTTTATCACTTTTGATTGTTCAACTCCCAACAACAACAAACAAAAAAGCTCAGACCCACTATTAAAAGTGTACCTAGCTTTCTGTTAAAAATAATTTTTATAAATTTTCTTCTCTCTTTACAAAAAAACAATTGAATGTTGTGCTGCTAACTAGTAGAGCTAATTTCATAATTCACTTTTTAGAAAAGTAAACACTCGACCAATTTCAATATTCTTGTTTTTTGAAGTTAAGCGACTAGTTCTTTTCTATATTTCTCTTGTGACAATCGTTGTGCTGCAAAATTCTTTAAATTATAAGCTAGTTGAATCAATAATAGTTCCACTTGAACAATTTCTGATTGATAGTGTGTCGTATCATTTAATTTCATATGTTCTTTTAGATAGCCATTCACTCTTTCAACTGCACTTCGTTTAGCGTATAGTTTTCTCCAAGCTTTTGTTCCGCGTGCTGGAT
>NZ_SDGV01000039.1 GCF_004795745.1 Vagococcus silagei
GACTCTTACTCTTCAAGAGCGAGAGATTATATGCTGGAAAGGTATCTCATTATTTTATCGTTATCCTGATTTTCTAATTCTTGAATAATATGCAAATAAATCTGTTGTGTAGTACTCATGTTTGCATGTCCAAGACGTCTTGCTACACTTGCAATTGAGACTCCTGCAAATAATAAAAGTGATGCGTGTGTATGTCTTAGACCATGAATAGAAATTACTGGAATTTCAGCTTTTTCACAATGTTTTTTTAACTGGTTATTGATAGTAGAATTAAAAACTCTTCCTTTAACAAATATTGGTTGATCCTCGTTCATGTTACTTATCAATTGTGCAAATTGCATGTTAGTTTTCCAATCTAGTTGCACAACTCGATTCGACGATTGATTTTTTGTTCCCTGAAAATTACCCAATTTATCTTTGTAATTCCAAGTTTTATTAATTGTCACTGTTTGATAAGCAAAATTAAAATCATTTGGAGTCAATGCCAGTGCTTCTGAAAACCTTAACCCCGTTTTAGCAATTAGCAATAACAACCAATCATTATTCACTTTTTCTCCAAGATTTAACTGTTCTACCAACTTTTGTAAATCAAATTGACTAATATATTTTATTTTTTTCTTACTGGGAAATTTTCCCTTCACAACAACTTTTCTTGTTGGGTCAAGCATTATTAATCTCTCATCAACTGCATCTACAATAGCAGCTTTTAAGTGATGATGAAAATCCATTGTTGTTTGCTTTTCATGAGTCAAAGCATACGTATTTAAAATTTTTTGATATTGTCTACGATCTAAATTTTTCAATCGAAGATTAGGAACAATTTCTTTGAGACGATCAAGTGACATGTAATACTTCGACAACGTAACTTCTCTTACTGCACCAACTTTGTATAATTCAATCCATTCACAAAAATACTCATGAAACAATGCATCATTTTTTACCATTGACATAAAAAAACCTCCTCATAAGAATTTTGTATCAATTCATTATAAGGAGGTTCTCAAGTTAAAAGTCAATACTATATAAACAGTTTTTGGAGCAAACTTTTTTTCATCATTTTCATATTTTCAACTTCTCGTTCTTGAAGAGTAAGAGTCTCGTCTAGTTGTTTGAAAAAGTTACCGATTTGGGTTTGTTCATCTAAGTTCGGAATTTTCACTTGTAAATCTTTAACAATAGAACCAGATAAATTTCCTTGTCCGCCTTGAAGATATTTTTCAATTATTTTTTGTTTTTCTAGTTTCAACCACTGCATTATGAACTGTGAATTATAACCATCATTTGGTTTTATAGCTAATATCGCTTGATTAATTGCCCCATTAATCTTTGATATACCAACTTCTCCACTTGTAGCACCATACAATGCATAAAGAATATCACCAATATCAACCATTTTTGCTGATGAGACATCTAAACCATTTTTTGTTAAAAATAATTCTGTGTAATCACTATTAATTTCCGCTGAACGAATAAAAGGAATGTCACCACCATAAAACTCTTTTTTCCCAGCTGATGGTGTTCCACCAGAATACGATGAGCTAATATCCCCCAACTTACGCTGTTCCCAATCGTCAGTAAATCCTTTAAATCTTAACTCTGGAACTTTTTCATTTTGTTTCGGAAACATTTTCTGTAAATATGCTTGCTTCTGTTTCATTAATAATTCATGCTTACGCTCTTGAAGAGTAAGAGTC
>NZ_SDGV01000004.1 GCF_004795745.1 Vagococcus silagei
TTGGTCCCGCGCTCCCAAGATGAATAAGGATGCGTGAAATAGACCAAAAGTTGATTTTTTAGAAGACGTGTCAAACCTGAAAATTCTATCCCATTATCAGATGTAATAGATTGAAATATTTTGGAAAAGTTATCGCCTAAGTTTTCTATTAAACGAGATAATGATTTTCCGATAGCTTTTGGATTCTTTCCCTCTACTTTAAAGATCAATTCAAACCTTGTTAGTCTTTCAGTTAAAGTTAACATTACTGGCTCTTTTCGCTCTAAAGAACCAACAACAGTGTCGATTTCCCAATGGCCAAATGTCTTTCTTCCATTTACTTCTTGAGGTCTTTCATCAATCGATGTGCCAAGGTTTGTCTTATTTTTTCGCACCTTTTTCTGTTTAGGTTTACGACTCATCTTGCATAGTAAATCAATATTTTTTGTTTTGAGAAAACCTTTATTAATCCAACTATAGAGCGTAGAAGTTGTTGGCAATTCACTCGCTAAAAAGTCACCACTTTTTCTCAAAAGAAACAAGGCAACATCTGGTGAAAAATGATTTTTTCCAATCATCAGCTCATCTAGTTTTTCGAGCATATCAGGAAAATATGTCCACTTCATTCGACGTCCAGAATTTTCACGATTCTCATGATACTTAGTTTCGGCCACATCAGCCGAATATTCGTTGCGAAAATATCGATAGACTTTTCCATTTTGTTTCTGTTGTCTAGCTTGGGGAGTCATACCGCGTTTAATTTCATTATTAATCGTTTGTGGCGCACGACCTAAACGCTTCGCAATCTCACGATTTGAGTAGCCATCTTGATTCCAATTTTCAATAGAGATACGTTCTTTAAGAGATAAGTGTTTTCCTTTAGTTGTTTTTGTGATAGTCTTAGTTTGCGTCATAGCGAATTCATCCTTTATTAGTTAGTTGAGGAACTCTAATAATACATGAATTTTCGCTATGATGTTTTTTTTATGTTTCAAGTGGCTAACTTGATTATAAAATTTGCCTCTTAAAAATCAAATGCGATTTATCTGGTGTCATAAAAGGTAACGCGATTGAATAGTCTTTACCAGAAACTGCAGGCTCATCAGTAACAATCGAGTTGAAAATTTTACCAGATACACTATCTCTTAAAGACAGCTTCATTGTCTCAGTAATAACGACGTTAATTTTCGCAAACCCTTCATTTCCCTCTGAATCGACAATTTTTAGAGTCAATGGATAACTACCAACCTTTAAATGAGACGTAGGGACATTCAAAGAAAATTTCCCAGACTTTGAACTATTCGTATCTTTTGTATACTTTATTGACGGAATGTCTCCATGATTCCATGCCCCCCAATAACTCCCTGTTTATCTTTTTTTCCTTCTATATCAAACCAGTCGCCTGTAACCTCTAAATCACTACCCAAACCTATGTCATAGGTATCAAATCTTGGAATTATTTCTGGATTAGTTGTTGCTAACCCCAAACCTGTTGTAAACGCAAAAAAAGATCTTTCTCCTGGCTGAACTAATGTTGGTGATCTTTTAACTGCGATTCCTGTGTCGCCATTCATTAAAATTGACTTAGGCGCATCATTAGCATCAGATTCAACACCTATCCCATTTGCTTTCTCTGGTTTAAATCCTAGCAATGTTTCTGTCGGACCATTTCTTGCGACAAAATTTGTTGGATTTTCACGATATCGTTCAAAAGTATAATTCAAACGAACGCCAGTTTCGTTTGTAATATACATGCCCTTATTTGCTCCCAGTGAGTACACCGGCACACGATCAGCATTTGGATAATCTTGCTGATTCCCCAGCATTGTATCATGAGCATACATGACTCCCATGGTTTTTGCTTTATTTGAATTATTCCACAACGACACTTCGGTTCTCATACCAGCAGCGATTGAACTGGGCTCCATTAAAAATTCTAAAACCCCTTCTTCAACTTCCGCAATCACAACTTGTGCACTTCGGTCATTAGGTTCGAGAAGGGCATAATTATCATCAATAATTTCGGTTCCCTCATTAAATTTAAAAATATCATAAATATAATTTTCGTTTAAACTCGCTACGCCCATTCCACTAAGGTCAAGAATAGATGTAATTAATTCTTCATCTTCTGTATCGCCATTTTTATAATAACTCACATTGGCAAAAATACGATCCATTCTCCCTCCATTTCGGTCCTCACCAATTTTAAATCTAAATTTTTCTGTCTTCCCATCAGCACCCTATATCCTGATATCTCTAGCAACATTATCCCCCTCTTCATACCCTTTCTTTTGATAATATTTGACCCGATTAGTAAATACATCAGCCTGAGCATCAAAACTAAAAACTATGACGTTAACTAAAGAATAAATCATCACAATAAATAACATCAATAAAAGATTTTTTCTCAATCCCATAGTAATCTCCCCTTTTGTTTATTTTCAATCTGTTCAAAATTTAAAAGCTTTTTAGAATTGCCATTATTAACTTTAACCTTTAATTGTTTTTTTACAACGTTATTAAACACTTTAATCGAAAAACTTCTTAAAACTCCTCATTTCACTCAAGATTCATACTTTAACAAAAAACATGTTATCAAACTATAATCAAATTATACACAAAGCAATTTTGCAACTCAAGAAAATAGCGCTATCAAAGTATTTATTTTACTTTTAAAGGGGTTTAAAATAAAAAGATATCTGTATTTAATAAACAAGATGCTAATTGTTGTTATTTAACAATTATCAATAATTTGCTATAATATTTAAGTGTTTTTTACTTTTAATGAATTAATGTAATCAATCAGTTTTTTTAAGTATAATTAAATTTAGTATTATTCATTCAAAACGAGACCAGAATCTCATACTAGCTTAAAAATCGAGACCTTTTACATTTCATTGTCATAACAACTTTTCTAGTATTAAATTTTCCATGACAAAAAAACTCCTCTGCTAATCATCAATTTAACAGAAGAGTTTCATTTTTATTACCATTTAGTCTGTAGTCCGTGTCTAAAATAGGGTCATTTGGTAAGTAGTCTGAACTCTTAAAAAAGAGGTCAAACCCCATACAGAATGTCTTAGGAATATTATAAGAACAATGTTCTTTCAACTTCCAAACCTATCTAATTCCGAGCGAAATCCTTGCATATCTCGACATTCTATCAGTCGTCCACGCCGGGTACCATACTAATTTTACATCAACTTCTTTCACTTCATCCACGTCTTTTACCGCCGCGTGAATTTGTTCAGTGATAACATCTGCTAAGGGACATCCCATTGTTGTCAGGGTCATCTTAATTTCGCAGTATCCACTTTCGGAAATATTCACTTCATATATTAAGCCTAAATTGACAATATCAATCCCAATTTCAGGGTCAATTACTGTCTCTAAAGCGCCCATAACATCTTCTTTAATATCATTAAGTTGTTCTTCAGACCATTTTTCTTCTGCCATGATTCATCCTCCTAATCCCTTTAATAATACCCCACGTAATTGACTTTGTAAACAAATGGGAGCTGCTATTTTATAATCTGTTTGACACATTTTAATAGTATGTGAAAAAGTATGACACCTAAAAAGGCCAAAGGTAAATAGACAATGGCTAGATGCCATTGAAAAATCGATACTAATGAGAATAGTTTCGTGAAAAATAAAAATAAACTGAAAAAGGCTGCCATTAGACATGTAATTAAAAGAATAATCTTTCCGGTTATTGGTTTGGCAATTTCATAAAGAATTGTAAACCCGACAATTCCCGTTAAAAGTACTGTAATGGTTGATTTTTCTTCATAAGACCACGACAACAAACTGCCACTCCATTGAACAAGAATTGTTAAAATGACGATTGTCACCCCACTAGCAAGTGGTGGTTTGATGACGTTTTTCAAAAATTTTCCTCGAATCGGTGTTAAAGTCGGTCTTAATGCTAAGAAAAATGACGGAATGCCCACTGTTAAAGAATTAATGGGGCTTAATTGAATCGGTTGGAATGGATATCGAGTAGCTAAAAAGATAAATATCAATGCTAAACACAAAGAATAGATGGTCTTTGTTAAATAAAGTGATGCAACGTTTTGAATATTATTAATCACCCGACGACCTTCTAAGACGACATTGATTAAAGAGTCGAAATTTGAGTCTAATAGGACAAAATCTGCAATCCCTTTAGCCGCGTCACTTCCATTTGCCATAACAATACTACAATCTGCTTTCTTAAGCGCAAGAATATCGTTCACACCATCACCAGTCATACCGACAACATGTCCTTTTTCTTGTAAGCACTCAACAAGATATTTCTTTTGTTCGGGTGAGACGCGCCCAAAAATTCGATATTCATCAATCATTGCAGGAATTTCGTGTTCCTCAACTTGACTCATATCAATTTTTTTACGTGAATTTTGAATACCTACCCGACGTGCAATTTGACTCACTGTATCAGGATGATCACCTGAAATAATACAAATATCAACAGCTTGCTCTTTAAAATACTGTAGCGTATGAGCTGCTTCTGCCCTAATCTCATCTTCTAGGTAGATGAAACCTAATAATTCTAAATCAGTTGGTACTTTAAGTTCCGGATCTAATTCACCCGAATCACGTCCAAAAGCAATAATACGCATGCCTTGTTCCATTCTTGCTTTAAGATTTTCTTGTTGCGCGTCACTTAAATCCTTATAAAGATATTCTGGTGCGCCTAGATAGAAACTCCCCAATTCCTCAAATTCAATTGCACTCCATTTACGTGCAGATGAAAAAGGAATTTGGTGCTTAATCTGATAATCATGGTCAATTTTTTTAAAATGATTGGTTAAGGCGTTCCCTGTTGCATTCTCTTCATTCAGACCATTCACCGCGTAGCTTAACCACTCTCTCAGTTGTGCGTCGTCGATTTCAGTAAAACATTCTAAATCGATAACTTTTAATTCACCACTTGTCAGTGTGCCAGTTTTATCCAAACAGAGCACATCTACTCTGGCAAGCGTTTCAATTGAACCCATTGTTTGTACAAGGACTTTTTGACGACTAAGTTTAATCACCCCAATTGCCAATGCAACTGACGTTAACAAAATCAAACCTTCAGGAATCATCCCAATCATTGCTGCTGTACTACCCAAAATGGCTTCTTCAATGACTGAATGTCGCAACAAACTTGTGATCATCAAAATAGCTCCAACTGGAATAATTACAAAACTAAGGATACGAATCATTTTTTTCAACATCATCATCAGTTCACTATAAATACCGGTTTCTTCTTTAGCTGCTTTAGTTAATTGAAAAGCATAGGTCTCAACGCCAACCTCTTTTGCTTGCATGACCCCGCTGCCACTAATCACAAAACTACCCGAAAGTACACGACTACCCATCGTTTTTTTGATTGCATCTGATTCACCTGTTAATTGTGATTCGTCGATTTCTAAACCTAAAGTATCGATAATTTCACCATCAACGATAATTTGATCACCACGTTTTATGATAATTAAATCGTCTTTCACCACTTCATCTTGTGGAATGGAAACAACTTTACTTTCGCGGATGACGGCTGTTTTCGCTTGATTAAGTAAACTTAATGAGTCAATATTTTTTTTGGCACGTAATTCTTGAAAAACACCAATACACGTATTGGAAATAATCACGCCTAGAAATAGGAGATTTTTATAACTGCCAGTATAAATAATAAATCCTGCAATCACTAAGTTAATTAAATTAAAAAAAGTTAAACTATTTTCAATAATAATTTGATTTAAACTTCTTGTCGTCGATGGCGGCGAAACATTTATATCACCACGCGCTTTACGTCGTTCAACTTCATGAGTCGATAACCCGGGATAACCTTTGGGATTCTCCATCTTCACACCTCGCAATCGTTTCTTTTACCTATCATAACAAAAAAAGTGAGGTCATGACAAAAGATAATACCTTTTATCACAACCTCACACAACCTTATTTCATAATCAAACTAGTCATTCTTTGTACGCTAAATGCAATTGAATCTGTTGCTTCATCTTGAATCGCTTCTGATGCATCAAAAGCAGCTGCATCAACTGTGCCTTTATCAAGTTGAATAGAATCGACCATTGCTTGACAGCCTTCAACGTATAATTCAAATGCTTTTTCCAATTTTTTATGTATACCCATAACTTTAACAGGTGGCTTGATTTCTGTAATCATTGCAGAAATAACACGATATCGATCAGTTCCTTCAGTGAAGGCTTGATGAATTTCTTTAAGTTTTTCAAGCTCAACTTTTTCTAGTGTTTTATTATCAATTGCTTCTCTAATTACTTCATATGAGGGATTCATCTTTTCGCCAATCGATTCTGATTCTGTAATCGCGTCGTTAATCACTCGTACATAGAAGCCAGTATTTGGTTTCTTCATTAAATTTCCTCCTCTTATCTTAACATAACTATTCTACACTGTTTACGAAAAAATTTAAAGTCTATTAAGCTGTTTTTATAACATATCAAAGAGCGAAAGTTGATTTTCGTCAGGTAAGTCAGTTAAGACGCCATTTTCAGTCATAAATTCAATAATTGTTTTTGAGACTTTTCCTCGGGTTGCCAAATCTTCTTTTGAAAGAAAGGCTCTTTCTTCACGTGCAATCATAATTTGTTTGGCCACGTTTTGCCCCAAACTCGGTACACTTCTAAATGGTGCGATTAAAGTATCACCATCAATCACAAAATCATTTGCATCTGACTTGTATAAATCAATCATGCCAAATTTATAGCCTCTTTCGAGCATCTCATTGGCAATCTCAAGAACTGTTAACAAGTTTTTTTCTTTGGTTGAGGCGTCCATCCCCTTATCCGTAATTTCTTTCATACGTTCTTTGACAGCGTCTTTGCCTTTTGACATCGCAACGATATCAAAATCCATTGCACGAACTGAAAAATAAGCAGCGTAGTAAAGAATTGGAAAATGAACTTTAAAATAAGCGACACGTAATGCCATCAACACGTAAGCCGCCGCATGGGCTTTCGGGAACATGTACTTAATTTTAAGACATGAGTCGATATACCATTCTGGTACTTGATTATCACGCATCTCTTTTTGCCAATCATCTGGAATACCTTTCCCTTTACGGACACTCTCCATAATTTTGAAAGCTAAGCCATCTTCAAGACCAGCATGCATTAGATAAACCATAATATCATCACGACAACCAATAACCTTCGCTAAGCTAGCCTCACCACGGCGAATCAATTCTTCCGCGTTACCCAACCACACGTCTGTCCCGTGAGACAATCCTGAAATTTGGAGTAATTCGGCAAACGTTGTAGGTTTCGTTTGTTCTAACATGCCACGTACAAATTTCGTCCCAAACTCAGGGATCCCCAAAGTACCAGTCTTGGAGAAAATTTCTTTTTCAGACACACCTAAAATATCAGGTCCCGCAAAAATTTTCATCACTTCTGGATCGTCCGTTGGAATCGTTTTAGGATCAATACCCGATAAATCTTGTAACATCCGAATGACGGTCGGATCATCGTGTCCAAGTATATCTAGTTTTAAGACATTATCATGAATCGAATGGAAATCAAAATGGGTTGTTTTCCATTCAGAATCTTGATCATCTGCCGGAAATTGAATCGGACTAAAATCATAAACATCCATATAATCAGGAATAACAATAATCCCACCCGGATGCTGTCCTGTTGTTCTTTTAACGCCAGTCGCGCCTTTCGCAAGGCGATCAATTTCAGCATTTCTAAAATTAAGGTTATTATCACGTTCATAGCCTTTTACAAAGCCATAAGCCGTCTTGTCAGCAACTGTACCGATTGTCCCTGCCCTATAGACATAATCTTCACCAAAGAGCACCTTGGTATAGTTATGAGCTTGTGGTTGATAATCGCCTGAGAAGTTCAAATCAATATCGGGAACTTTATCACCATGGAAACCTAAGAAGGTCTCAAAGGGAATGTCGTGACCGTCTTTCGATAAACGCGTCTCACATTTTGGACAATTCTTTTCTGGTAGGTCAAAGCCTGAACCATAGGATCCATCTTCAAAAAATTCAGAATAACAACACTCAGGACAACGGTAATGAGGTGGTAAAGGGTTGACTTCGGTAATTCCGGTCATCGTGGCCACAAAACTAGAGCCAACTGATCCCCTTGAACCAACTAAATACCCATCCTGCAAACTCTTATGCACTAATTTTTGCGAAATCAAGTAGATCACCGAGAAACCATTACCGTTGATACTTTTTAATTCTTTTTCAATTCGTTTTTCAACGATTTCTGGTAAATCTGGTCCGTATAAACGATGTGCTTCATCATAACTTAATTTGGTAATCTCATCTTCTGAACCTTCAATTTTCGGTGTATATAAATCGGTTTTAACGGGAACGACTTCGTCACATAAATCAACGATTTTTTGCGGATTTTCAATGACGATCTCTTTCGCTAATTCATCGCCAAGGAAAGAGAATTCAGCAAGCATCTCATTTGTCGTTCTAAAGTGAACTCTTGGTAATGAATAACGGTTTAAGGGATTAGCCCCACCCATCGAATTGATTAAAATTTTACGATAGATGGCATCTTCCTCATTCAGGTAATGCACATTTCCTGTCGCAACAACTGTTTTTTTCAAATCTTTCCCAATTTGAATAATATTTTTAATAATATCTTCTAAATCATGTTGGTCTTGAACAAGTTCAGCTTCAATCAAAGGTGCATAAACAGGTTTCGGCATCACTTCGATATAATCGTAGAATTTTGCCTTTTTTTTAGCCTCTTCAGCTCCTTTTTGCATCATAGCCTCAAATATTTCACCATTACTACAAGCAGAACCAACGAGGAGTCCTTCACGATATTTATCTAACAGTGATCGAGGTATTCGTGGTACCCGATAAAAATAATTAATATTCGATTTAGAAATCAATTTAAAAAGATTTTTAAGGCCAGCTTGGGTTTGCGCAATAATCGTAACATGAAACGGTCGCGCACGCTTGTATGCATCCCCCTCACCTACATGTTGATTGAACTCATCATGATACACCACACCAAATTTTTCATTGGCCATTTTCACAAAAATCCAACACAAATGCCCCGTTGCTTCTGAGTCATAGATAGCCCGGTGATGTTGTTCTAAATTAATATTATATTTTTTAGCCAAACGATTTAAGCGATGCGATTTCATCTCAGGATGGAGTAATCTTGACAGTTCTAAAGTATCAATGACCGCATTAGTCGCATCAGGCATATCATATTTGCTATATGACGTATTTAAGAATCCCATATCAAAACTCGCATTATGCGCGACTAAGATATCTTCACCACAAAATTCTCGAAATAACTCCAAGACTTCTTGCTCCGATTTAGAACCACGAACCATCTCGTCAGTGATACCTGTTAAATTGATGGTTGTTTGCGATAATGGATGACCAGGGTCAATAAATTGTTCAAATTGATCAATGACATTTCCCTTATGCATTTTTACCGCGGAAAGCTCAATAATTGAATTATAAACGGCTGAAAGACCTGTCGTCTCCACGTCAAAAACAACATAAGTGGCATCACTTAAATGAATATGACTTGGATTATAGGCAATCGGAACACCATCATCCACAACATTGGCTTCAACTCCGAAAAGAATTTTCACACCATTCGCTTGACCAGCATGATAAGCATCCGGGAAAGCTTGAGCACCACTATGATCAGTAATAGCAATCGCGGGCATACCCCACTTTTTAGCTTGAGCAACAAGTTCATCTGCTCCATTGATCGCATCCATTGTACTCATATTAGTATGTGCATGTAGCTCGACACGTTTTTGGTCTTCTGGTGCTGTATCTTTCCGTGTATCATGCTTCACTTCCGTAAGATCTTGACAGTTCATAACTAAATCACGCATGAAGGTATCTTCTTGAATACTACCACGTACTCGAAGCCAGCTCCCTTTTTCAATCGCCTCAAAAACGGCTTTATCATTCTCGGTATTTGAGAATTTCTTAACTGAAAACGAAGAGGTATAATCAGTAATTTTCAAAATTAATATTTGACGCCCACTCTTAAGATCACGAACTTCTTTATCAAAGACGTAACCTTCAAGTGTGAGGCGACGTTCTTCTTCAAAAATATTCCCCATTGGAGTAATCACTTCGTCCGCAGGAATCGAGCGTCCCATTTGAACCGGACCTTCTAAGGTTGGCACACTCTGTTTTTGTTTCTGTTTTTGTTTCTGTTTTTGCTGTTCATTTTTTTCAATCGCAATAGCAGCTTGTTGCATTAATTCTTCTGTTCTTTGCTTTTGTTTTTCATCAAAGGCTTGTTGTGTTTCTTGAGCAATCGTTTCGTCTATTTCAAGATTAAAACGCAATTTTGGAAAACCGAATTTTTGGTAATTACCTTCAATAATTGGGACATATTGTTGATTAAGGTACTGCTTCATGCCTTCATTTTCTACGACAAGTCGAACTTCGTCATCTTGATACTTCGGTTTTTGTTTTGACAAAGTTTGATGAACGACGGGTGTTGTACAGTTCTCTAAGGTCAGGACTTCAAACCAATAATCGCAAATTAACTGTTCGTCAACCAAACTATCAATTGTCTTAATGTTTAAATCAACGTTGGCAATATTTTGAAAAGCCAACATTAATTTTTGTTTTAAGAGTTGATAAGTATTAAATGGTAAAATTTGCGGAAATTCTAGCGAAAAATCCCACAAACGACTTTGTTTATGCACAACCACTTTATGTATGGTGCCATCCTTTAAGTCAGGATGATTTTCTAGCTCATCCGTTAAATCAACTTGTTTTAAAAGTTCCTGATATCTTTCTTTTTCATTAAGTGCCACGTATAAGCCCCCTCACTTTACTCTTCGTTCAAATATTAAAAAGGACTTTCAATAGAATCACACTGAAAGTCCACTTTTTTAATGATTTAATATCTTCAATGTTTCTATCAGATCTTCACGACGTACTTCTAAAATATCATCTGATTTTTTAATTTTCACGTCGACAATGCCTTCTTCCGCTTTTTGTCCTACTGTTACCCAATAAGGCGAACCGACAAAATCAGCATCTTTGAATTTAACGCCCGCACGTTCATTGCGGTCATCAATCAGACAAGCATAACCGGCAGCTTCAAATTCTTGTTCTAAAGCCAAAGCTAAATCCATCTGAACGTCATCATTAACATTAATCGGAATGATGTGAATATCAAATGGTGCCACTTCCATTGGCCAGTTTAAACCAGTTTCTTTTGCAGACGCATCGGCAATCATTGCTAATAAACGACTGATACCTAACCGATAACTTCCCATTAAAATTGGGACAGACTGCCCCTCAGAGTTGGGAACATCGGCATTCAATAATTCACTAAGTTGTGCGCCAAATTTAAAGATATGACCTAATTCATAGGCTTGAGAAAAATGAAGAATACCATTTCCATCTGGAGATTGTTCACCTTCACAGACCAAACGTAAATCAGCAAATTCACTGATTCCATAATCACGTTCACTGTTAACATTTTGATAATATACACCGGACATACAGCCACGACATGTTAAATTAACAGCATTTTCCATGCGGTGATCAGCAATAACCTTAACATCAGGATTACAGCCAATTGGATTTAAGGCATCAAATTCTTTAGCAAAACTTTTCTCAATATTATCCATGCTCGCAATTCTAATATTTTTAGCATTTAAAACCATTTGAGCCTTAGCTAAGCTCAACTCATCAGTCCCTCGTAATAATATCAACACTAACTCGTCATCTACTTCAACAAGGATGGTTTTAATTATTCGATCACTTTTAAGTTTAAAATGCTTCGCAATTTCTTCAATTGTTTCAAATTCAGGTGCACTTACTTTTTCAAGTGGTAATAATTTTTTATGCTCTTTCTTATCATCCAGTATACTTTTTGCGAGTTCATAACTTGAAACATAATCACTACCATCTGAATAGACGACCGTTTGATCACCTGATTCAGAAAAAACCATAAACTCTTTTGATTCAGCTTGAAATAGCAAGTTTTTCTTGCCAACTACTGCGTAACTCTTTAAGCCACAACGCTCAAAAATTCGTTCAAAAGTTCGTTCAAATTGTAAATACATTTCATCTAAATCTGCTTCCTCTAAATGAAACGAACCAGCATCACACATTAAAAATTCTTTTGTACGTATGATTCCTTGACGTACTTTTAATTCATTGCGATATTTATCTTTAATTTGATATAAAATTAAAGGTAATTTTTTGTACGAAATAATTTCATCTTTAATTGCAGATAAAAAGAGCTCTTCATGGGAATATCCCAAAATAAAAGACCGGTTCTCATTATCGGTAACTTCAAACAGTGTCTCTTGATAATCTTCATAACGACCACTTTCCATTAGCAAAGCTTTTGGAATAAGTGTCGGTAATAACATTTCATTTGCATCAATCCGTGCAAACTCTTCTCTAACAATTCCTTTTAGATTATTAATCACTAAATTTGCAAGTGGTAAATAACTGAATATTCCACTTGAAACTTGGCGAATGTAGCCTCCCCTTAGCAACACTTGATGACTCATCAAATCCGTTTCGCGCGGCACCTCCCTAAGTGTCGGCATAAACAACCTTGACTGCTTCATTGTTTTCCTCCTCCAATTTGGCAAAACCAACAAAACCTAACACACCTATTTTATAAAGAAGCGATGAAAATCATTCCACGTTACAGCGATCATTAAGACTACTAAAACGGCAACGCCAGCCATAGTAATAATCATTTCTTTTTCTTGACTTAAAGGTTTCCCTCTTAGCCCTTCATAAATATTTAATAATAATTTCCCACCATCTAAGCCTGGTAACGGTACTAAATTCATAATTCCTAAGTTCACTGATAAAGTGGCAGTAAAAATTAAGACACTTAAAAAGCCATTTTTAGAAACTTGTTCTGATAATTTAAAAATCATAACTGGACCACCAAGTTTATTTAAGCTAAAACCAGTAATCAAATCACCTAAAGCTTTAAAGATATTCAATGAATTTTTTACTGTTAATTCCGCTCCTAATTTTATTTTGCCCAAGAACGATAGTTTTACAAAATCATTTTCAACATTAATACCGATTTTACCAACATTTGGATTTGCTTGGTCTTTTTCTGGCGTTACTTTAACAGTACGATTCACGCCTTTTTCATTTTTCAAACCAAGCTCAATCTTCTCATCTGGATGTGACGAAATTTCTTTAATCATCTCATCAGCATTACTGACTTTTTTACCTGCAACACTAGTAACCTCATCACCAGGTTCAATCCCAACTGATTGAGCAGGGCTGTCTTGAAGGATCCCTCCAATAACAGTTGATGTTCCTGGTACATACGTGCCACCTTGAATAAAAGCAACAATTACAAACAGAACAAAGGCTAAAATAAAATTATTTAAAGGTCCTGCGAAATTAGTCAGCATTCTTCGACCTAATTTTGCTGATTGAAACTGCACATCAATTGGTGCGATTTGAACTTCGACACCATCTTCTTCGATAATCGTCGCGTCATGATCAACTTTAAACTCTTTGGTCACACTTTCATCACGATTTTCGTAACCTTTAATATAAAGCTTATCTTCTAAATCATAATCTGTGACTTCAATGGGAATACTGTTTGGTAATTCTACTTTTTTACTTGTATTAATTTTAACAACTTCACCCGCATCGTTTAACTGAAGTGAAACTGGCATGCCAGGTGGCATCTCAATTTCATCATCACCAGCGCCTGCCATGCGAACGTAACCACCAATAGGTAACAAACGTAAAGAATACGCTGTGCCATTCACACGATGTGAAAAAAGTTTAGGACCCATTCCGATTGAAAACTCTCTTACCAGAATACCGCCACGTTTTGCAAAAATAAAATGTCCAAACTCATGGACTAACACAATTAAGCCAAAAACAAAAATAAACGTAATAATAGTTTTCATCGAAACACCCTTTCTATCTACGTTTTATTAAAAGACTCCCAGCATATGCATTAACGGGAACACAAATAATAAACTATCGAAGCGGTCTAAAATACCGCCATGCCCTGGTAAAATTTTTCCAGAGTCTTTAACATTATAATAACGTTTATATGCAGATTGCACTAAATCACCTAATTGACTAATGACAGAGAAAATAATAGTCAAGACTAACATTGTTGTTAATGAATAATTAGGCATTGGGAAGAACATCAAATAAAATAAACTAACTACGACCGCACTCAAAATACCTCCTAGAGCACCTTCAATAGTTTTATTTGGTGAAATATGTGGTGCAAATTTTTTCGTTCCGAATTTTCGACCAAAAAAATACGCACCAATATCTGTTGCCCAAACAACAAATAAGGCATAAATAATGACTGGCATACCAGCATCACGAGCAACTAATAAATTTTTAAAGCCCATTCCAACATACAAACTAATCATGACAGGAAATGCTGCATCTTCGATTGTATATTCGTTTTTTGAAAATACTGGCAACATTAAAATAATCATCACAAAAAGATAGAAAAATGAATTTGTATCCATCGTTGTCGGGAAAATGCCAAAAATTTGGCCTGGACCTAAAATCATCACAGCTGTCGCTAAAAGAGTTAGAGCACCCTCAATACATTTCAGCTCTAAACCTTTCATATTAAATAATTCATAAATACCAATGACACCCATTGCTACGACAACTAATTGAAATGGGATGCCCCCCATAATCATCAGTGGAATAAAAAATGCCAATGCAATCACTGCTGTAATCACGCGTTGTTTCATGTTAATTAACTCCTTTTTTTGTTTCTTTAAGCCCGCCAAAACGTCGATTTCTTGCTTGATAGTCACTAATAGCTTCTGCTAATGTTTGTGCAGTGAAATCAGGCCAGCTTAAATCGGTAAAATATAATTCACTATAGGCAAGTTGCCATAACAGAAAATTACTAATTCTTTCTTCGCCACTTGTACGAATTAATAAATCCGGATCACGAAGCTCTTTTTCCAATATTCCGGTCATTAAATAATCAGAGAACTTATCATCTTCAATGGGCTCTTCAGTTAATTGTCCGTTTCGTTGTTCAGTCAATAATTGATTCACCGCCGTCAAGATTTCAGCACGGCCACCGTAATTTAAAGCAAAATTTAGAACCATTCCGGTATTATGTTTGGTTTGCTCTTTTGCATTAATCACGGCAGTTCGTGTATGTTCAGGTAAATCATCAATATACCCCATGACTTCCACACGAACATTTTCTTCAATTAATTCCGGTACAAAAACATCAAAAAAATCAACTGGGAGCTTCATCAAGAAATTAACTTCATCAGTCGGTCTTTTCCAATTTTCAGTTGAAAAAGCATACAAGGTTAAAACTTTAACACCTAATCGATTAGCTTCCTTGGTAATTCTCTTAACATTATTCATACCTTCTTTATGACCTGCAACACGAGGCATCATTCTTTTTTGTGCCCAACGTCCATTTCCATCCATAATAATTGCGATGTGTTGTGGGATTGGTTTTTCAAAATCAATTGTATTTTGATTTTCGTTAATCTTATCTTTTTTGAATATATTAAACATATACAGCCTCCTAATACAGACATAGACTATCGTTACTATTGTAGCAAAGACTCAATTAAAAACCTAATCTTTTCATAAAAATATCACAAATTTAACCATTTTAAAAAAAAGTCGCAGAATATTCCACGACTTTTTTTAATATTGTTAAACTTCTAATAATTCTTGTTCTTTTGTTGCAACAATTGCATCGATATTTTTAGAACTTGCATCTGTAATAGTTTGCACTTCTTTTTCTAAATTGTGTAATTCATCTTCAGTGATATCTTTGCTTTTTTCTAATTTTTTCAATTCGTCAATCGCTTCACGACGTACATTACGAATTGCAATTTTAGCGTTCTCACCGTATTTACTTACTTCTTTAGCTAATTCTTTACGACGTTCTTCAGTTAATTGAGGAATCACTAACCGAATTACTGTACCATCATTTGTTGGACTAATACCAATATCGCTCATTAAAATTGCTTTTTCAATATCACCAATGATTGATTTATCAAATGGTGTAATCATTAGTACTCGTGCTTCTGGAATTGTAATTGAAGCCATTTGGTTTAATGGTGTTTCAACACCATAGTATTCAACAACTGTTCTGTCTAAAAGACTAGCATTCGCACGTCCTGCACGAATTAAACCTAATTCTCGTTGTAAACTTTCTTCTGATTTCGTCATTCTATCTTTTGCATCATTTAAAATTGTTGTTTGCATGTTATTTCCCCCTTACGGTTGTTCCAATTTGTTCACCTAATACGACACGTTTAATATTACCTGGTTCATTAATATTAAAGACAACTAACGGAATATCATTATCCATACTCAAGCTACTAGCTGTTGAGTCCATTACTGATAAACCTTTTGAGATAACTTCTAAATGTGTTAATTCATCAAATTTAGTTGCAGTGTTATCAAGCTTAGGATCTGCTGAATAAACACCATCAACATTGTTCTTAGCCATTAAAATTACATCAGCATCGACTTCTACTGCTCTTAATGCAGCAGTCGTATCTGTTGTAAAATAAGGATTTCCAGTTCCACCAGCGAAAATTACGACGCGCTCTTTTTCCAAGTGTCTAATTGCTCTTCTTCTAATATATGGTTCTGCAATTTGTCTCATTTCGATTGAAGTTTGAACTCTTGAAGGTACGCCAAGATTTTCTAAAGTATCTTGAAGAGCTAAAGCATTCATTACAGTTGCAAGCATACCCATATAGTCTGCTTGTGAACGTTCCATACCCATTTCCGCACCAACTTGTCCGCGCCAGATATTTCCACCACCAACAACAACTGCTACTTCAATTCCTAAATCATAAATTTCTTTAATTTCTTTCACAAATTCTTTCACAACAGATGGATTAATTCCAAATCCTTTATCTCCTGCTAATGCTTCGCCACTCACTTTTAAAAGTACACGATGATACTTAGGTTCTGCCATTTTTATAACCTCCGCTTTTTAAATTCTAGACCTGTAAAATTGTAAAAATTTTCTAAAAAAAAGAACGCAGTTATCAAAAATAATAAATGCGTCCTATTAGCTAACTCATGTTATTTCATTTGGCTCATAACTTCGTCAGCAAAGTTTTCTTCACGTTTTTCAAGACCTTCGCCTACTTCAAAACGAGTGAATCCTTTAACAGTTGCTCCTTTAGAAGCAGCATATTTTTCTACAGTTACATCTGGATCTTTAACAAATGGTTGGTCTACTAAACAAATTTCAGCTAAGAATTTGTGCATACGGCCAGCTACCATTTTTTCAACGATGTTTTCAGGTTTGCCTTCGTTTAATGCTTGTTCAGTAAGAACTTTTTTCTCATGTTCTAACTCTTCAGCAGATACTTGATCTTTAGTTACATAACGAGGGTTAATAGCAGCAACGTGCATTGCAACGTCTTTAGCTACTTCTTCGTCAGTTGTTCCATCTATAACTGATAATACAGCAATTTTTCCACCCATGTGTAGGTAAGCGCCAAATGCAGCATTGTCAGCTTTTTCAACGATTTCAAAACGACGGAAACTAATTTTTTCACCAATTACAGTGTTAGCTTCGATTAAGTCAGATTCGATAGTACCTGTTGGAGTTGTAATTTTCATTGCAGCTTCCATGTCAGCAGGTTTGTTTTCAGCAACTAATTGCGCAACATCAGCAACTAATTTTTGGAATTTTTCGTTTTTAGCAACGAAGTCTGTTTCAGAGTTGATTTCAACGATTGCAGCTGTGTTACCACTTACTGCTACGTTTGCTAAACCTTCTGCAGCAATACGATCGTTTTTCTTGTCAGCTTTCGCCATACCTTTTTCTCTTAATAAGTCGATAGCTTTATCCATATCGCCGTCAACTTCAACCAACGCGCGTTTTGCGTCCATCATACCAACGCCTGTACGGTCACGTAATTCTTTTACCATAGATGCATTAATTGCCATTATTATATTCCTCCTAAATTTTACTAACCAATTTTATGTTTGTTTTAAAAAAACTGCCTTAGGATAATCGTTATCACGGCTACTTTGTTCACCTTGACCCCGCAGCCTAAGACAGCCAATCTTCTTTATAATTTGAAATTATTCAGCGCTTTTGCCTTCTACAACTTCAACGATTTCTTCGATTGATGGAGCTTCTTCAGAAACTTCTTCAGCAAAAGTTTCTTCTACAACTTCATCTTCACCTTGACGGCCTTCGATGAAAGCATCAGCCATTTTAGCAGAAATTAATTTAACCGCGCGAATTGCGTCATCGTTAGATGGGATAACAACATCGATTTCATCTGGATCACAGTTAGTATCAACCATAGCTACGATTGGGATATTTAATTTATGAGCTTCTTGAACAGCGATACGTTCTTTACGAGGGTCAACAATAAACATTACGTCTGGAATTCTTGGCATATCAGCGATACCGCCTAAGAATTTTTCTAAACGTTCACGTTCTTTCATTAAACCAGCAACTTCTTTTTTAGGTAAAACTTCAAATACGCCTTCTTCTTCCATCTTAGTGATTTGTTTTAGGCGAGCGATACGTTTTTGAATAGTATCCCAGTTAGTTAAAGTTCCACCTAACCAACGGTGGTTAATGTAGTATTGACCTGAACGAATTGCTTCGTCTTTGATTGCTTCTTGAGCTTGTTTTTTAGTACCTACGAATAAAGCGATTCCGCCTTCTTCAGCAACGTTTTTCATATAGTTGTATGCATCGTCAACTAAGCGTACTGTTTTTTGTAGGTCAATGATATAAATACCATTTCTTTCTGTGAAGATATATTTCTTCATTTTTGGGTTCCAACGACGAGTTTGGTGACCAAAGTGTACACCAGCTTCAAGTAGTTGTTTCATTGAGATTACTGCCATGATTTGTTTCCTCCGATATGGTTTTATTTTCCTCTTGCATTTTTTAAAGCTCTTTTAAAGACTTATTTCTAAGCACCTTTTAAAAAATATAAACACAATGTGGATTTTGTATATCTCACGTTTTCGTGACATACCTTAAGTATTATACAACAAGATTTTCGATAACGCAACTTTTTATTCCTGTTAGTCTTTGAGCCTGCTAATCTATGTTTTTTTCTCCATTATTTAGTCATAGTCACAATTTTTGTAAACTTTCTCTTTATTGCTATACACAAAGTCTAAATTTAACGAAATTACATTATTCTTCAAAAAAAGTTTAAGATAAACACTTTGGCATTCATTATATTTTCGCTTATAATATAAACTAATATATTGAAGGGAGATTTTTCTATGACAACATTCTACTGTATCCGTCACGGTAAAACAGTATTTAATCAAGATTTTGTTTTACAAGGAGGGTTATCAAATTCTCCATTACTTGCAGAAGGTCTTGAATATGCAAAAAATGCAGGGGACTATTTAAAACACATCAGCTTCGATGAAATACTTGTCAGCCCACAAAAACGAGCTCAAGAAACTGCCCAAGCAATCCTTTCAACCTATTCTCTTGAACCTCAGACTTATCAAACAATTGAAGATTTAAGAGAAATTGAATTTGGTGATTGGGATGGCTTACCTCAAGCTCAATTTGAAGACTTCGAACAATTCAAGCATCTTGTTGAACGTCCTGATCTTTATGATCCTAGTGATTTCAATGGAGAAAGCTTCCAACAACTTGTTGATAGAACCGTGCCTATTTTTAATGAGTATACGGAACAATTTCCAGATGGAAATATTCTAGTTGTTTCACACGGCCTAACACTTCTATCAACAATGGGTTATTTAACTGGCGTCGAAATACGTGATTTAAGAAAGCAGCCTTTTTTAGATAATGTCAGTATTTCAACCGTTTTAGCTGAACCTTCTGATTTGACTTATTCAATTGAAAGATGGAATAACACAGATCATTATTAAGATGTATGGGGATACATTGAAAAGGGGATTTTTTTATGGCAAAAAAATTTAAATCATATGCCTATTATTTTGATCAAAGCAATTGGTCTTTTCACTTGAGTGGCATATTTTTAATTATTTTTAGTAGTTTTATTTTTGCAAGTTATAACTTTGATTTATCACATCTCGTAATTCCAGTTGGTATTGTTACCATGTTAAAAGGTTTCTTTTCCTTTGGCTTTTATTATTTTTCCTACCAGCTATTTGAGAATACAAGATTAAAACATAGTTTTCTATTACTTGGTTTTATCAATTTATTTTCTGGCCTACTGCTAATATTTAGTCTTTTTATCGATGAATTTTGGGTGACGGTTTTAATTATCGCTTGCCTTGCGATTGATACTATTTTCCATTTTATTATGATGCTGATTATGGAAGTTTTACAGGGTGAACTTGTGACTTATAAGAAAATATATTTTTTATTCGCATTTGTTAGTATTGGTTTAATCAGTATCCCGACTGTTCGTGAGTTTATTGGACCAAGTTTTCTTGTTGGAAGTTGTCTTTTCATCAATGGTATGAACCTCTTTTTTTTCAGAAGTAATAAAAACTAAAATTGGACCATCAAAAGAGGTAGCCTCAATACTAAAGGCTACCTCTTTTAATTATTTAATTAAAAAAAGGATTCATTTTCTTCTCACGACCAATTGATGTCACGGGTCCATGTCCTGGGTATGCTCGTAAATCATCAGGTAGCGTAAATAACTCCGCCTTAATTCCTTTTTTTAACTGTTCCATGTCACCAAAAGGTAAATCTGTGCGTCCAATACTGCCTCTAAATAAAGCATCCCCGGTAATTACAAACTCTGCAAAGATGAAACTTACACTACCAGGTGAATGTCCAGGTGTCGGCACAACTTTAAAACTTAAATCACCAAAGGTTAACGTTTGTCCCATTTCAAACAAATGTTCTGCTGGTTGAACGATAATATCCTCAATATCATTATGATTCATCAGCCCTGAAAAATTAAGTTTTGGATCTGTAAGCCATTCTTGTTCGATTGGACTAACATATACTGGAATATTATACTCATGGCGAATAGCTTCAACAGCACCAATGTGATCATAGTGCGTATGCGTAATTAATATAGCAACTGGTTTTGCAGAACTGGCTGCAATTTCTGCCTTAATCTTTTCTGCATCGCTGCCCGGATCCACAATTAACATTGTTTGATTATCATCAATTAAATAGCAATTTTCTTGAATTGCACCTGTTACAATTTGTTTTATATTCATCTTTCATTAACCTCCATTATGATTTCTTTTACTAGTATACTAAACTCTTGTAAAAATCAAAACAACTTGCCTTTCCAAAATAAAAAAAAGGGTGTTATACTGGTTCTATTAGATTTAAGAGGTGAATTTTATGCATGTTTCTACAAGTAATTTAAGAAAAAAATTAACATTTATTCCATTCGTCATGACTAATGGAATGAATCTTTTTCCAATTTTTATCCTTTCTCAATTGTTTATCCAAGATAAACGAGTGGCACCCTTCATCCTCCCACTGGTCCTCTTTTATTGTTTTAAGACCACAATCCTTTTTATCGTTAGAATTCGAAAGATTAATTCCTATCAGATTTTACTATTTTCAATTTGGGTCGGAATTGCTGGCTCAGTGACAGGTTTTTTATCTGAAAACAATTTTATTTTACAACTGATGACTGGCATTCTATTAGGAATTAGTAGCGGTTTGATGACACCAGCATTTACAACTGTCTCTCTCCATCAAAAATTTCAAACAGATCATCCGGTGCCCTCACCCAACATGATTATTACAATCATTTATGCTAGCGTTCTACTATATACTTTTTTTAAAATTGCTAGCATTTCATTGACAGGAACCTTCGTCTTGCTTGGAATAAATCTAGCTTTACTCTATTTTGTCATACAAATTTATGATACGTATGTGCTCCAAGATGAAACCCCTTATCCAAGCTACTCAGTTTACGAATCTATTTTATTATTCAGTTTAGGTTTTTTCACGATATTTATTATTAAAAGTGCAAAAAAACTTGGTTTTGGTGAATTTCTTTTACCGATGTTACTGCTCTTTAGTATTATTTCTTTTTTCTACCTTTTGTATTTGACACGAGTTAAACCTGACCGTAAATTTGACCGTTGTTCAACAATTTTAATTATTTATAAAGGTATGTTAACTAATTTTATCTTTGTTTTTTGTACATTCTTTATGTTACTTTACAAAGGTAAAAATGCCTTTTATTTAGTCTATATTATTTATTTAATAGCTGTATTAATCGGACCAATGATCATCAAAATACTAAAACAAAAAATACCACTTGAAAATGATGTCCTATTGTTGATTGGATTAAGCATTGGCTATGTCTGTTTAGTTTTTAATCTGACATTTTATCTAGGCGTCTTTATTACAAGCCTTTTTGCAATTTTTATGAATCAAGATCTTACAAAATTTGCCTATCAATTAAAAGGACTACCCGTTGATAGCCGGATTATGGCAAAGTTTAGATTAAACAATATCGGTTCGATTATCCATCAAGTGCTAATGATGGCAGTGCTATTTCTCGTAACCTATTTATCAAAAACCGTCACTGTCTCACAAATATTTACTGATTATAGTATGCAAAGAATTGATTTAAATACAATCTTGCCATTCAAAATAACCAAATGTCTTATGCTACTATTTTTTATAGGTTTTTTCCCTGTCATTAAGCATTTTTATACTAAACAAAAAAATAAATTTTAATACTTTCTAAAATTTTTTTTAGTTTTCACTATTTTATTCAAATCAAAAGAAAAATCAGGTATACTATCATCTAGTATATTTATTTAAGAAAGGTTGTTATTATGGATTTTGTCAATATATTAAAAGTAATTTTTCTTGGGGTTGTTGAAGGAATTACAGAATGGTTGCCGATCAGTAGTACTGGTCATCTCATCTTAATTGATGAGTTTATTAAATTAAATGCATCCGCTGATTTTAAAACAATGTTTAATGTTGTAATTCAACTTGGTGCAATTATGGCAGTTGTCGTACTCTACTTCCAAAAATTGAATCCATTTGCTTTTAAATCAAAAACGAAAATTGAAAGAAAAGATACTTGGTTCCTTTGGTTCAAAGTCGTAGTCGCTTGTATCCCAGCGGTCATCTTAGGACCACTTTTAGACGATTATCTTGAGCTACATTTCCACAAGTTCTTACCTGTAGCAATTATGCTAATTGTCTACGGGATTGCATTCATCGTGATTGAAAACTATAACAAGAATCATGAGCCTGCAGTGAATTCATTGCAAGATTTAACTTTTAAATTAGCCTTTATTATTGGGATGTTCCAAGTCCTAGCACTCGTACCGGGTACATCTCGTTCTGGTGCGACAATTATTGGTGCTATTCTATTCGGCGCTTCTCGATATGTTGCTGCTGAATTTACGTTTTTCCTTGGTATTCCGGTTATGTTTGGTGCCAGTGCCCTTAAAATTTTTAAATTTTTAAGAGCAGGCAACACTTTTGGTTCAACTGAAATTATCATGCTAAGCGTTGGTTGTCTCGTTGCCTTTGTTGTCTCAATTATCGTAATCAAATTCTTAATGAATTACATTAAAAAACATGATTTCAAAGTGTTTGGTTGGTATCGTATCATTTTAGGTGCGATTTTAATTGTCTATTGGTTATCAACAATATTCTTCTAATTGAGAATTATAATCATTCAACTTTAAAAGCTAAAAATCTAACTAACGTTGATTTTAAGCTTTTTTTTTACTCTTAAATAATCGATAATGATTATCATTCCTATTTAGATTATAATCACTCTAATTTAGGCTTTTTTGTGTTATACTTCAGTTAGTGGAGGGATACAAAATGAAAACATTAAAAAAATTACAAGCAAGTACTATTACAACACTAATTTGTGGGCTTTTATTAATAACTGGATTTATCCTTGAGAAAACAAATCAACCACTCTATCCAATCGTCTATATTGCAGGAATGATTATCGGTGGCTTTATTCAAACCAAAGAAGGCATTATCAGCACATATCGTGAAAAACATTTAAATGTCGATTTACTGATGGCTCTAGCTGCGATTGGCGCTGCAAGTATTCAATATTATTTTGAAGGTATTATGTTAACTTTTATTTTCGCATTAAGCGGTGCACTTGAGGACATGACGACAAATCACAGTAAAAAAGAAATCGAAGCGCTAATAAACATTCAACCTGAAACAGCCTTAAGAATTAATTCTGACAGTTCTACTTCAGAAGTAAGCGTGTCAGAACTTGAAATTGGTGATCATTTATTAGTACCAAAAGGTGGAAATATCCCAATCGATGGACTCTTACTTGATTCATTTGCAACTATCGATGAAGCAAATATCACCGGGGAATCTATTCCAATTGAGAAAGAAAGCGGTGCACACCTAATTGGCGGAACAATCAATCTAAATCACGCTTTTAAGATGGAAGTTACCGAAACAAGCGAAAACACACTTTTCAGTAAAATCATTCGCCTTGTCAATGAAGCACAAAACACACCATCAAAAACAGCTACATTTTTAAACAATTTCGAAAATATATATGTAAAAGTCATTTTAGCAATTGTCCCTCTTGCGATTTTTGTACCTTACTTCTTCTTCGGATGGAGTTTTGATCAAAGTTTTTATCGTGGTATGGTTCTTCTTGTTGTTGCATCACCTTGTGCACTGGTTGCATCTGCAACACCAGCCACATTAGCTGCAATTTCAAATGGGGCCAAACATGGAATTCTCTTCAAAGGTGGCATTCACCTTGAAGCGTTAAGTGACCTAAAAGCGATCTCTTTTGATAAGACTGGTACATTAACAAATGGAAAACCCATAGTTACGAATACATATTTTCTATCTGATGATGAAGAATTAGTAACAAAAGTTTTAGTTGCAATTGAAACAGTTAGTCAACATCCTTTGGCAACTGCAATTACATCTCATTTTAATAATCTAGATCAAAACGATTTGCTAAACACCATTCAAGTTGAAGAATTAGCAGGTGCTGGAATGCAGACAACACTTGATGGTCATCTTTGGAAAGTCGGCAAAGAAGCTTATGCCGGTAAAAATTTAACAGATAAAACACATAAAGAACAAGTAAATCAACTTCAAGAAGAAGGCAAAACAGTTATCTTTATTTCTAAAGATGATCAAGTCAAAGCTTTTCTAGGGTTACTTGATATTCCTAAAACCGAAGCTGCCGAAACAATTCAATACTTTAAAGATAATCACATTCAAACTGTCATGTTAACTGGTGATAACAAAAAAACAGCGATGGCTGTAGCCAATACACTACAAATCGATCAAGTAAATGCAGAATGTTTACCGGCACAAAAAACTGAATTTATTATGGAACAACGTAAAAACGTGGGAACCAATATTATGGTCGGCGATGGCATTAATGACGCGCCCGCTCTTGCAAATGCAACTATTGGGATAGCTATGGGACAAGGAACAGACGTTGCCATCGATGTTGCAGATATCGTTTTAATGAAAAGTAATTTGGCCCATTTAGCATATTCGCATCAATTAGCTAAAAAATTCAAAAAAATAGTTGCCCAAAACATTATTTTTTCAATGTCCGTTATTCTAATTTTAATTGCCAGCAATTTCTTGCAAGTTATCAGCTTACCCCTTGGCGTTGTTGGTCATGAAGGCAGTACAATTCTAGTCATTTTAAACGGGCTACGCCTTTTAAGACCTGTAAAAATAACTAAATAATTAAATGAAGTTTTCACTTTTTCATTGCAAACTCAAGCCCCATTCTGTATAATAAGAATGTTGAATTATGTTTGAGAAATCAAATATAAAGTCTATGTCGGAGGTGAGAAACAAATGCCAAATATTGAATCAGCAATCAAACGTGTTCGCACTAACGAAAAAGCTAACGAAGCTAACTCAGCTAAATTAAGCAAAATGCGTACAGCGATGAAAAAATTCGAACAAGCAGTTGAAGCTAACGCTGACAACGCTCAAGAACTATTAGTCGCAGCTACAAGAGAAATCGATGTAGTTTCTGCTAAAGGATTAATTCATCAAAACAAAGCTAACCGTGAAAAATCTCGTTTAGCAAAAAAATTAGCTAAATAATAAAAACTTGATGAGGTGTTTTAATTAAACACGATTCATCAAGTTTTTTTATTTACACTTTTAAGACAAAGAATTCAAATAATAAATCCTTATCCATTTGACCTGTCTTGATTAAGTAATCATTTTCAATTAATTGATCAAAAGAGGCGCCTATTTTACTTAAAGGGATATTTCGCACTTCTTGATAAGCTAATTTTATACGATAAGGATGTATTTTTAATACATCAACCATATTACTTTGCTGATATTGAATGCTTTGTAGCATCTTCACTTGTAAAAACAAACGAAATTGACTAATCAGAATCGCATTAATCTTAATCGTATCCTCACCTTGCTTTAACAAATCTTGATACAGCCTCAAAGCGAATTCTTTCTGGCCCGTCATAATATATTTAATCATATCAAAAATATTATGTTCCAGTGATTTCGGAACGAGTGTAATAACTTCATCTAGTGAGATTTGCTTTGTCTCGGCAGAATAAAGAAATAATTTTTGCACCTCGTTCATTAACTTAGAAATATCATAATCACACAAAAATAATAACTCTTTAAAAGCAGAGCCTTCAATTCCATACCCTTCGTCAGCAATTAATTGAGCTAGATAGTTTTCTGTCGCTTTTTCTGAGAGCGGGCTGACATCAATAATAGTCGAATTCTTTTTAAGTAACTTAACAATCTTCTTACGCTCATCGAATTTTTCATACGAATGAATAAAAACTAATGTCGTCTGTTCTGTTGGCGCTGTTAAATAAGCTGTCAGTTCATCTAAATTTTGCTCAAATTCCGTTTTCTTCTTTTCTGCTGTAAAAAAATAGGGATGATCAATCACAACTAATTTATGATCACCAAAAAAGGGAACTGATTGTGCTTCCTCAATAGCCGTACTGATTGATGTATCATTCATATCAAAGCGTATGTAATTAAATTCCTCGTCTTCTGTTTCAAACAGTGATTCCTTTAACGCTGCCAACAATTTTTTAATTAAAAAATCTTGATCTCCTTTTAGAACATAAACGTCTGAAATCTCACCTTTTTTTATTTTATTAAGTTCTTTTTCAATTGACATTGACATAAACTACCTCGTTCTACTCATTTATTTTATTGTTTGAATCTTAAATTTAATTTCCCCAAAGCCCAACCATTTTAAATAGATCATTCCTTGGCTGTCTGTTCGATATGTTTGAATCTGATAGTCTAGGTAAGTATTTATGGTTTCTAGACTAGGATGTCCATATCGATTTTGTAAACCACAAGATATCCAAGCATAATCTGGACTTACCACTTCAATAAAGTCAGCAGTTGATGATGTCTTACTCCCGTGATGGCCACTTTTAAGTATATCACATTTTAAAACTTCCGGAGATGTGTGTTGTAATAGGTTTTGCTCGCCAGTTACTTCTAAATCTCCCATTAACAATAATGATTGTGAGCCAAAAGAATACTTTAATACTAAAGAATCGTCATTCCCTCCGTCACCTTTTTTCATAGGATAAAGACATTGCATTGTCCCAAAACAACTTTTAATTTGAGCACCTTTTCTCCAAGTTTTTTGGCAATGCTCAAACCCCTTTAAGTACGCTTTAAAACTTTGAGCACATAAAGTTCCTTCAGTTGTGACAAGTTCCTTAATTGTAAAAGCTTGCCCTATTTGTTGTAAATTTCCACAATGATCTTCATGAGCATGCGTAATAAACAAGTTATCAATTTTTGAGACGCCCTGACTCTTTAATAATGGAATCAACGCCTTATCTGCATCTTCAAATTTTATCTTTGGTTGACGCCAGTCATCCTTCTCAAACTCTCGTCTCCCACCCACATCAATCACATAGACGCGATGGTGGAATGGTTCTACGATTAACATTGCATCTGCTTGCCCCACATCAACTGATGTCACAATACCCAAAGGATTATAATACTTAAATCCACTTAAACTAAAAAATACAATTACTGCAAATAATACAAGACTTTTCTGAGTACCTCCAACAATAATGCGATAGAGAATCCACCATTGAAGGCTAATCATCACCAACATAAGTAAATCAGGTGGTTTTCCAACAACAAAATGAAGAAAAGGAATTTTTGTAGCAATTAAACCTAAAGTTTGAATTGGTTGCAAGAAAAATTCTAAAATTAGCGATACATCTAAACCTGTTGTGACAAAGATAAAAAAATGAGCCGTCACAGCTGGAAGCACGCCTGTTAAAAAAATTGGTAATAGTATAAAAGAACCCACCATTGATAATAAATGCCATTCATAAAAATAGTACCAAATCAAAGGGAGAGATAAAAATGACAAAATCACATTGAGTTGAAAATTTTTACGCCATCTCTTTTCATGTCTGGATTGGTTAAAACATACCATCACAATGATAAATGATAAGTAATATGAAAATTGTCCTCCAACAGTCAGCAACACTCTTGGATTTATTAATGTGTGTAAACCTAAAGTAAGTGACCAACAATCACTTTGGCTTAATCTTAAATTCTTTTTTCGGTTCACTTGTTTCACACCTGTAAGTAGACTAGCTCGTACAATGCCAATCGCAAAACCTGACATGACCACAAAGAACAGCAAACAAAAGTATTCTAAAATTTTCTCTGTCTCATGCGTAATACCGACTCTTAAAACACAATAGCGAAATACTTTTAGAAAAAAGTACAAATGCATACCTGATAAACTAAAAATATGGATCAAGCCTAAGTGCGCCCATTGTTTAATTTCTAAACCAGCCTCTTCCGATTTATATCCAAATAAAAAAATATTAGTGTAGTAACGTGTTAACGGTGCCTTAATTTTTTCACAACATAGTATCCCTTTTCGCCTCAATAGTTGTAAACTCTTTACCGGATGGGTTAACATGTTTATTTCTCGATCACTAATGGCATCAATATGAATAATTTTCAGTTTATTTTTAATTCCATGGCTTGCAAAAAAACGTTGTTGATTAAAGCCATGCAAATTTCGAGTTTCTTCAATTGTTTGTGCTTCAAATTTGCACCTTAAGACAATTTGATTTTGACACTTCTCAAAATATTGTTTTTCCTCTTCTGTTTTGAGGTAATACGAACACTTAACTTTTTGTCTGGTTGATAACTCTTTTCCAATAAAGCTAAGATAATCACCACTTATTTTGATAGAATCCATCTGCACGTCAACGTTTATAATTTCTGCATGCATTTCAATTTTTTTATCGAAATAGGTAAAAAGAATACAAAAAACAAAACCTATAAAAATTGCACTAAAAGAAAGATAGGTCAAAAATTTTTTTTTGCCAAATACTAATCTAATAAAAAGGAGTAGCACCCCAAAAACAAGATAATAATTAACACCAAAACACAACAAAACGCCAATTTCAAAACCTATAATTGGAAAAAAATAAAAGCCTTTTAATTTAGTCAGCCATGAATAATTCATCATTCCCGAATGGAAATTCGGCAAAATATTCTTTTGAAAGTTTTACTTGTTCAACTGTCGCTCCCGCTTGTTGTATCAAGCGAATCGCATATTCATCATTATGATAATCTTTAAGATAATAAATCTTTTTTATTCCAGCTTGAAGAATCATTTTCGTACACTGTAAGCAAGGAAAATGTGTGACATAAATTTCAGCTTGGTCTGTTTTCACACCAAACTTAGCACATTGCAAGATAGCATTCATTTCCGCATGAATCGTGCGTACGCAATGGCCATCAACGACAAAACAACCCTCATCGATACAATGAACATCACCACTCACTGACCCATTATATCCGCCTGCAATAATTCGTTTATCACGAACTATTGTAGCCCCTACAGCTAGTCTAGTACATGTACTCCTAAGAGATAGTAGCACACTTTGCCCCATAAAATATTGATCCCAAGGTATTCTTTTAAAACTCATCCATTTTACCAACTTTCTATATTTCTATCTGTCTTACAGTTTAATCGATTGTTTCAAACTTTCAAAGGTTTTATCGCCAATTCCTTTCACTTTTTTTAAATCGTCAATGACTTTAAATGATCCATTTGCTTCACGAAACTCAATGATGGCCTCTGCTTTTTTCTTTCCAATTCCATTAACAGTTTGTAACTCTTCTAAATTCGCAGTATTTAAACTTACTTTTTTATCTCCCTTGTCTTCACTTGAATCTTCTGAAAAGTTACTTTCTGTAGGAGAGTGATTCAATTTTTCTTTTGGTAATGTCTCTTCACCTTTCTTATAAACATAAACAATCATTTGATCCTTTAATTTTTGTGCATAATTAAGTCTTGTCAAATCTGCCTCTTTAGTCACACCACCACCTAATTCAATAACATCAAAAACTCGCATATCATCTTTAAATGGATACATACCAGGATGATTAATTGCACCTTTAAGATCAACATAACCGCCTTCTAATTCCTTTGTTGCTTGCTCAAGTGTCATTTTGGTCTCAGATTGTTGCTGCTGTGTGATACTTGATGATGTGAAGCTGAGTGTAGGCTCACTTTCAACGGTTATCTCTTTAAATTTTAAGATGACCCCACAAATAACCAAAATCAATATCAACAAACCAAGACCTATTTTTCGATAATGCTTTTTTACTTCTATTACTAATTGTTCCAATACTGTTTTCCTTTTTTGTTTCTTTTTCTTCATCTCAAGACCCCCTTTAATTCTAGATATGTAAGTGAGTAAATTTAATTTTAAAAAGTGGATTATTTTACAAAACTTAATGTTTTTCGTACAATTAATATAATGATTAAGCTAGTAAAGATGGTTTTTTATGAAGAAAGTCGTTCTAGTTTTCAGTATGATTATTATCATTTTTATTCCGATATCTAATGCATTACGTATGGCTTTTTTAAGCTTACTTTTCTTTTACCTTGTCTATGATATTGGGATAAAAAAAATTTAGCCCTTGCAACAATGGTTAGAAAACCTCAACAACCAACTGAGCAAGATACAATAAATGGTCAAGTTACAGCATTTATCATGCTCATCCTTGCAATCAGTCTTATCATCTTTTCCATTTATATATTTTTATCCCCTTAAAAAAATAAGGGCGCACAGAGTTTTGAACTCCATGCGCCCTTATTTTAGGCTTATTTTTATTTATTCTTTTTAAGTGCCTCAATCGCTTCATCAAAAGTCTTCACAGGAATTACTTTAATGCGCAAATGATTTTTCGCGACACTCTCAAGTGCTTCTTCATAATTTGATTGTTGTTTTTCCTTATCTTTATCAGACAACTCTGGTGCTAAAAATAATGTTGCACCAGCGTCTTCAGCAGCGACAACTTTTTTATCAATCCCGCCAATTTGTCCGATATTACCCTCAGCATCAATCGTGCCGGTTCCAGCTATCACCTGTCCATTAGTTAAATCAATATCAGCAAGCATCCCATACAATTCTAAACTAAACATCAGCCCGCCTGAAGCTCCACCGACGTCTTCTAGATTGAAGTTTATTTGTTTTTCCGTCTTAAACGTGACATCGTTCATTAATGAAATACCTATACCAGGTTTTTTCATTCCTTCTAATTTTACTAATTTACCACTTGCTTTTAAAGATTCATGATTACGCTCGAACTCAATTTTTACAGACTCTTTAGGTTTAACTTGTTCAAGTACTTTTTTTAAATCTTCACCATCTGTCACTTTTTTACCATTTGCGGCAACAATCAAGTCACCTACTTCAAGTTCTTCATAAAATGCTGAATCAGGACTTATCGCCATAATTTTAACCCCTTTTGATATCTTTTCAAAAGGATATTTAGCTTTCGTCAAAACGAGTTCTAAAGCAGACTGCTGTGAATTTTGCATCGACATTGCCTGCTGTTCATCATAATTCTGAATTGAAGTTCCACCAATTAATTCTTTTTTTGAATAGATTGATGCATTAGGGTCACCAACCGAGCGAATCAAGTTTAAAAGAAAACCCGGTTCCAATGCCACTGTAGTCATTAAATATTCGCCTTCAAAATCATCTCGTTTACCGTCAATCGTCACAATATTGCGTGTTTGCTCCGCTGTTCCTGGAACTTCTACAAAGTATGGTAGTGGAATCATTAAACCTAATAGTAAGATAACGATCAAAATCAGACTCCGTTTTCGATACTTATCTTTATTACTTTGATTCATATCCTAGCCCAACTTTCTTCTTAATGCTTGCTCGACATTTTCAGGAACAAAATCGGTTATTTTCCCTCCAAATTTTGCAACTTCTTTAATCATAGTTGAGCTAATACTACTATATTTTTCATCTGCTAGTAGGAAAACAGTATCAATGTCAGGAGCTAGATTTCGATTCATAAAAGAAATACTTTTCTCATATTCAAAATCTTGATTGTTGCGAATACCGCGAACTAGAAAATTAGCATGATATTTTTGGGCAACTGTCACGGTTAATTGATTCACTTCGGCAACAACCGTTACATTATCAAGCTTTTTTATTGCTGTTTCGATTAAGTCTACTTTCTCTGAAACACTAAATAATTCTTTCTTACTCGTGTTCGTTGAAACAACAATATAAACATGATCAAACATCAAACTGGCACGTTCTACAGTATTAAAATGTCCATTAGTAAAGGGATCAAAACTTCCTGGAAAAATGGCCTGTCGTTTAGTCATTTAAATCAACCTCCCACAAACGATAAATCGTTACTTTAGTTGTACCGTATTCTTGCGTTTTTACCTTTTCTACTCCAGCTATCACATCTGGGAGTTCCACATCTGCATCAGTCTCACAAATAATCGTCGCACGATCATTTATTAAGTCATGGGCAATCACCCACTCAATGTCATCAACAATTATTTGCTTCGCATAAGGAGGATCTAAAAAGACCATGTCTAATTTGACTTTTTTTGACTCAAGAAAAACTAACCCTTTACGAGCATCCATTTTTTTGACAGTAAACTTCTTAGGTGCCTTGGTTAATTTGATATTTTCATTGATAACTTCGATTGCCTTAAAATGATTGTCAAAACAGTAAGCATGTTGACAACCTCTTGAAATTGCTTCAATGGCTAAATTCGCACTACCACTATATAAATCTAATATCACTTCATCTTCAAAGTATGGACCTATCATATTAAAGATCGACCCTTTAATTTTATCACTCGTCGGTCGGGTATTATCACCTTTCAGGGAGTTTAGTTTTCTGCCCTTAAATTCACCTGCTATGACTCGCATGCTCTCACTCCTTAAAATTCAATAGCTTTATTATAGCAAAAATCCTAAAAAAAAAGCATCTCTCTCACAAAAAACACCTGAGAAAGATGACTTTTATTAATCATTAAATTCTGCTAACTTAATTTCTGTATTTTGTTCTTCAAATTCAATCGGTTCATTTTCAGCAAACTTATCTTTATTGCCCAAACGATTGTTAAAATTCATATTTATATCAGGACGATATGATAATTCAACTTGACGCACGAAAAATAATTTCTCTAATTTTTCTTTTGTCATTTCAGCATCAACATCATCGACATAGATTACAATGTACTTCATTTTACGTGACACATAATGAATATAACCAAACTTACGTAACTGCTTTAATTGTTTTAAGCTATAGACCCAAACAATAATTGCGCGTCGTTTCGTTTCAGATAATTCAATGATTTCTTGATTTTCACTTTCACTTAACATGACAACTACCTCCGCATCCTCTACTTGCAAATTCAAAAAATGGATTGCCGGCATCAACTTTTATCTCTTTCGAAATACTTTGAGATAAATCTAACGCAATATAGTCTAGAACATTTTGTAGTTCTGTCTCAGAAATTTTAAATTCAGAAATAAGTGGATGTGTGTCCACTTGACGTTTAATTTTTCTTAATTCACGTCTTTTTTCTTTAAAATCAGGGGCAAATTTTCCATATTTAGAAACTTGTTCAAATTTATCATTTGCACGTTCTAGTGCAATCACTAGTTTATCAACATCATGATTCTCTTCAAGACTAGTGTAATGCTTTAAATAATCTTGTGTCAACTGTGATTTTTCTAAACTATCGACAACGTTCAATACGGCATCTTCTAATTCAAACAATTGTTCATCATATATCATTCGTTGATTTCACTACTTTCTGTTGTTGCTTTATTTTTTTCTTCTGGACTTAGTACGACTAAGAGTTTCGTTTTATTGAATGAAACACCCATTTTTTGACTATGTTCACTTACCAACTGCTCATGATAGAATCGATTGCCGTAAAAACTCACAATCAAACTTGGCACATCAAAGATTGGATAGTAAAAATAGACTGAGCTTTTTTTATCTAGATTTCCGAGTTCAGTAATTTTTTTAGTTTCATCTGGATTAAAAGAAAAAGATTCAATCGCATCTTCTTGTTTTTCAATATTTTTCCAAGCTTCTAAACGCGATCCTTTTAAGACTTTACTTGGATCGGTTACAAATGAATCTAAGCTTACATCTGCTTGGTGCGACATTGCTGATACTTCATAAAAAGAATGATGTTTATCACGTTGACTTAATAAGCGCATTAGATATTTAAAATGCTCTAAATTATCGCGATCAACCAAATCCCAATTGCCAATTAGTTCGAGTTCATCATTTATTAACGATGAATTCATAACTTGATTGGCAAACATCTCTAGTAATGACCGCTTATCTAAATAGCGAACCGCAATTAATTCACCTGTTTCCTGATTAATATGCAGATTGGCAAAACTATTATTGTTAAATGCAACAATTGGCCGGTAATTCATATCTTCTTCAGTTAATTCAAGTTGGTAACTTTGATCACCATATTCAACTGTAAAATTTGAAAAGACGGTTGTAATCTCAGAAATATCAGCTAATGTCATGCCAATTTTGAATGGTTCAGTGTCAATATCCGTTCCAATAGCAAAAACATCAGAAACAACATGATCCTTAATACCAAATTCAAAGGCATTTTTTAAGTCTGTTCCTACAACATACCATTGTACGCCCAAAGTTGACGTCCATTTTTTCTTCGCTTCAGGAAACTTAGCTAATACTTCTTTTTCTGTCATCCCAATTAAACGTGATAATCCAGTTGAATTAAGCTCATGATAAGGAATTGAAGTAGGTTTAACACGTAAATCATTGATTGAATAATCAATATCTCGAACCGGCTTATTTCGAGAAGATAGAACAGGTTTAGAGTAGATGCCGATTGTCACCACAATTAGACATAATAAAAATGCAGCTACTCGTTTGCCCAAATTTTTCATCATCTACTCACTTCCCTTAAACTAATCTTCCAATTCGATTAATAAATCATTCGTTAAAATTGGATCTTCTTTTTGAACTAAGACTTGTTTCACTTTACCACGACGAGTTGCATGAATGGTTGTTTCCATTTTCATTGCTTCTGTTATTAATAAAACATCGCCTTCTTCAACCACATCACCAACTTTAACCAGTACATCAAGAATCGAACCTGGCATTGTGGCACCAATATGTAAAGGATTCGTTGGTTCTGCTTTTGGTTTAATAATGACTTGCGATTTAATATTTTGGTCTTTGACATTCACTTCCCGGCGTTGACCATTTAAATTAAAGAATAAAACACGGTTTCCTTCTAGATCAGGTTCACCAATTTCATCAAGCGTAATGATCAGGGTTTTACCTTTTTCAATTCTAACTTCGATTGTTTCGCCTAAACGCATTCCATGGAAGAACGTTGGTGTATCCAGTAATTCAACATCACCAAATGCTTCATAACTTTTTGTATAATCTAAGAAGACTTGCGGATACATTAAATAGCTAATTACTTCTAAATCATTTGGATGATAGCCAGTTAATTCAGCCATTTCTTGTTTGACTTTTTCAAAATCAACTGGTGCAGCTAAACTTCCTGGGCGCACATCAATTGATGGTTTACCGTTCAAGATAATATCTTTTAATTTTTCAGGGAAACCACCTGTTGGTTGACCCAAATCTCCTTGGAAGAAACTGATAACTGATTCTGGATAGTTTAATTCGCGACCATGATCGTAAATATCATCAACTGATAATTCATTTTGAACCATAAATAAAGCCATATCTCCTACCACTTTTGATGAAGGAGTTACTTTAACAATATCACCAAACATTTGATTAACTGTCGCGTACATCTCTTTGACTTTACTCCATAAAGACTCTAAACCAACGGCTTTAGCTTGTTGTTGTAAGTTTGTATATTGGCCACCTGGCATTTCATGTTTGTAAACTTCAGTCTGTGCTGCTTTGATACCATTTTCAAATGGTTGATAGAAGTCACGGACATCTTCCCAATAATGATTAATTTCTTGGACATTATTGATATTAATTGTTGGTGTCCGTTCGCCATTTTTCAAGGCAAAGAATAAACTACTCATACTTGGTTGACTTGTCGCCCCACTCATTGCACTCATTGCCACGTCCACAATATCGACACCTGCTTTTGTTGCAGCAGAGTATGTAATAATACCATTTCCAGCAGTATCGTGTGTATGCAAATGAATTGGTGTGTCAACTGTCGCTTTCAATTCTGTGATTAAGTGAAATGCTGCTTGTGGTTGTAGTAAACCAGCCATATCTTTAATCGCAATAATATGAGCACCCATGCTCTCTAAATCTTTTGCCATTTGCTTATAATAAGCCATATTGTATTTAGGACGGCTCGGATCTAAAACATCTCCAGTATAACAGATAGTTGCTTCAGCAATTTTGCCTTCATCACGAACATACTGAATACTTTTTTCGATTTGAGGTAACCAATTTAAGCTGTCAAAAATTCTAAAGACATCAATTCCTTCACGAGCTGCTAAATGAATAAACTCTTTTAAGACATTATCCGGATAGTTTTGGTAACCAACTGCATTTGAACCTCTAAATAACATTTGGAATAAAGTATTTGGCATTAATTTACGCAATTTACGCAAACGAACCCATGGATCTTCATTTAAGAATCGATAGGCAACATCAAATGTTGCACCGCCCCACATTTCGGCAGAGAATAGCTCTGGTAATGCTTGATCTGTTTGTTGCGCAATTCGTTTTAAATCACTTGTTCTGACACGTGTCGCTAACAAACTTTGATGAGCATCTCTAAATGTCGTATCAGTCATTAACACTTCATCTTGATTTTTAATCCATTCCACAACTGCTTCTGGTCCTTTTGTATCTAAAAGTTGTTTAGGACTAATTTTAACTGAAGCTGGTTCTAAATCTATTGGCAAGCGCGCTTCATTAAAATGACGTTTTTCTGATTTTTCAATACCTGGGAACCCATTAATTGTCACTTCAGAAATATACTTCATTGTTTTATTACCGCGGTCCCTAACACGTGGGAAAATAAAGAGTTCCGGTGTGTTGTCAATAAATGTTGTTGAAATTTCTCCACCTTTGAATGCTGGGTGATCAATCACATTGGCTAAGAAAGGAATGTTTGTCTTCACACCACGAATTCTAAATTCACATAAAGCACGTGTCATTTTTTGAATCGTGTGTTCGAAAGTTAAAGCATGTGTACATACTTTAACTAGTAGTGAGTCGAAGTAAGGTGTAACGACTGCTCCAGAGAACGCATTACCGACATCCAAACGAATACCATAGCCACCTGGTGAACGATAAGTATCAATTTTCCCAGTATCTGGTAAAAAGCCGTTTAATGGGTCTTCTGTTGTAATACGACATTGGATTGCGTATCCGTGGAGACGAATTTTTTCTTGCACAGGAATCCCTATCTCACGATGTAAGTCTTTTCCCATCGCAATTTGTAACTGACTTGTCACAATATCAACATCTGTAACCAATTCAGTAATCGTATGCTCAACTTGAACACGTGGATTGACTTCGATAAAGTAGATATTTTCTTTTTCTACTAGAAATTCAACTGTACCAGCATTGACATATCCTACATGTTTCATCAATTTTACTGCTTGTTGACAAATTTTTTGACGTAATTCTTCAGAAATTGAAACACTTGGTGCAACTTCAACAACCTTTTGGTGTCGTCTTTGGACTGAGCAATCTCTTTCAAATAAATGGACAACATTGCCATGTTCGTCCCCTAGGATTTGAACTTCGATATGTTTTGGATTTTGAATATATCTTTCAACATAAACTTCGTCATTACCAAAAGCAGCCTTCGCTTCACTTTTAGCACGATTGAAGCCTTCTGCAACTTCTTCTTCACTATGAGCGATTCGCATACCACGTCCACCGCCACCAAGAGAAGCTTTAATCATAATTGGGTAACCAAATTCATCTGCAAACGCCATTGCTTCAGCAACTGTTTCAATTGGTCCGTCTGACCCTGGAATTGATTGAACACCTGCCGAAATTGCAGCTTCTTTGGCTTTGATCTTATCTCCAAAAATATCAAGATGATGTAATGACGGTCCAATAAAAATTAAACCTTCTTCAACGCAACGTCTTGCGAACTCAATATTTTCAGATAAAAAACCATAACCAGGATGAATGCCATCAACGCCACTTTCTTTAGCAATTCTAATAATATCTTCGATATCTAGATAAGCATCTATTGGTTTTTTTCCTTTTCCAACTAGATACGCTTCATCTGCTTTAAAACGGTGAACGGAGCGGTCGTCCTCGGCAGCATATATCCCAACTGTCTTAATGTTCAATTCAGAACACGCTCTAAATATACGAATGGCGATTTCACCACGATTTGCTACTAATACTTTTTTCATTCGACAACCTCCTATTAATTTAAGTCACGATAACCTTCATACAAATCATCTTGCGCTTCTTTTTCTTTTTGTTTTTCCGCTTCTTCTTGAAGACGACGACTTTCTTCTAATTGCTGTGTGTAGCGCATTTTTCTTTCATCCGCACTGATATTCAATGCTAGACCCACACCAACTGAAAGAGTAATCAAACTTGAACCACCTTGACTTAAGAATGGAAAAGTAACACCTGTTAGTGGAATAATTCCCGTAATTCCCCCAACATTGACAAAAGTTTGAATCAGAAGTAATCCCGCAATTCCGATACAAAGCATTGAGTTAAATGAATTTTTTGATTTAATACCGACTAAGAAGATTCTTAAAATCATAAACATTAAAACGCCTAAAATACCGATTGCTAAAATAATTCCCAGTTCTTCAATCACGATTGAGAACATAAAATCTGTATGCGCTGCAGTTAAAAAGCCTTTTTTCTGAATACTATTTCCAATTCCCAAACCAAACCAGCCACCATTTTTCATTGCATAGTATGAATTGACCATTTGATGGCCATCACCTAATGAATCAACAAACGGATCTGAGAATGTTCTGAAACGTTGATAAACGTATTGTAAGCGAGCCGGAAAAAGCTTTTCACCAAAAACAGCAATAAATTGAATTAAGCCAATTGAGGCAATAGTGCCAATTCCAATTCCAAGAATCGTATAGTAATAATTAATACCACTCGCTAAAAACATAATAAAAGCTAATAAAATTAAAATGACCGCACCTCCAGTGTCAGGTTGGATAAGTACGCTTAAAATCATCCCACCCACAACTAGAAACGGCATTTTTATGACACCTTTTAAATCTGTCTGAATACTATCTTGACGTGACGAAAAAACATATGCTAGATACCAAATTTGGACAATTTTTAAAAACTCTACTGGCTGAATCGTGATTCCAGCAATACTAATCCAGCCATCAGCACCCCCACCGTGAACACCCAATGGCGTAAATTTGGTGAGCAATAAGATTAAAATCATGATGGCAACGGAAAACTTGATTAATTTATAACTTTTAAAAACATCTGTTTTCAATTTATAAATAAACAGAATTGCAATGATGCCTACAATAAAAAATAGAGCTTGCTTGATTGCATAATCTGCAGGATTTAATCCTTTTGAAGCTAAGTGCGTTGAACTTGCACTGTAAACCATGATAATACCTAAAACAGATAAAAATAAATATGGAATTAAAATGCCATAATCTAAATAAACTCTCTTCTTAATCTTTTTTGGCACCCTAGTCATTCCTTTCAACTTTATCTTTTTGTTCATCATAAACATCACTATAGAGTTGATTTAGTTCTGTTTCTAATTCTAAAATTAAGGTCTGACTTTCCTTACGATTGATCACACCAATATGTTGTGCAAATTCTAATTGTTTTGAAAACCCAAACATTTGCGTATCCACAACTTCTTCAAACGCTTTACATTGCGAGATACACTCATAATTGCGTTGATTTTTAATTAAATTTTTTATTTTTTCCGCCTCAACGTTAATTACATCTAAGGCATCTTGTCTCGAAATTTCTAACACGACATAGCCCTCCTTCATTGTGTTTTATTATAGCACAAAGTACCCTTGAGTCTCCAACGATTTTCAGTACTATTTAAGACTTCTTGATGAATTACTATTTCGTTCTTTTTAACTGTTAAACAAAAAAGCAGTTGAAAGAAATTACCACAAAGGGATTTCTTTCAACTGCACTTATAATTTAGCTAATTAGTTTGCTTCTGAATATAAAGTATTTACAACATCCCAATTTACGACATTAAAGAATGCGTCAATATAATCAGCTCTCACATTACTATATTTTTTATAGTATGCATGTTCCCAAACATCAATTCCTAAAATTGGTGTTTTGCCTTCTGATAATGGTGAATCTTGATTTAATGTTGCCATTACTTCTAATTTACCATCATTGACAACTAACCAAGCCCAACCTGAACCAAAACGACCTAATGCTGCTGCTTTAAATTGTGCTTTAAAGTCTTCAAAACTACCAAATGCACTTTCAATGGCACCTTTAACAGCTCCAGTTGGTTCACCACCAGCATTAGGTCCCATAATATTCCAAAAGAATGTATGGTTAGCATGTCCACCGCCATTGTTTTGAACAGCCATGCGAATGTCTTCTGGAACTGCACCTAAGTCAGCGACTAATTCTTCTACAGATTTTGAACCTAATTCAGGATGTTTTTCAATTGCTGCATTTAAATTTGTTACATAAGTATTGTGATGTTTATCATGATGTAATTTCATTGTTAATTCATCAATATGTGGTTCTAAAGCATCATATGCGTATGGTAATTCTGGTAATGTGTATGTCATAAAAATTCCCTCCGAATTGTGTTAAATTGTTTTGACACTCTTAATATAGCATCTAATATCTAGAAAAACAAAAAATCGGCTCAGCTACACTGTATTCTTGTCACGCCATATAAAAAGAGTTACAATACTATGAGTATCTATTTTCGAAAGGAGATCTACATGAAAACATTTTTTAATGTCATCGGCTACACCATTAAGAAGCCAGACGAATTTATTCAATTTTCAAAACGAACTTGGGGGAAAGTCATCGGTTATGTTTTTCTTCTTTCACTCATCTTGAGCTTACCCCTCATTTATCAATCAATTGAAATTGCGCAAACTTTTAAAAAGGATTCAAATGAGATTATTAAAAAAATCCCTGAATTTGATATAAAAGACGGCAAATTAAATCCAAAAAATTATGAAGAAGGTTTCGTCTACCAAACAGATTCAATTGTCTTTACTTTTGATCCTGATAATAAACGAACACTTTCTGACATCCAACAAGATCAAATGGGCCGAGCGTTACCAATTGCGCTGATGGACAAACAAATTGTCCTTGTGTTACCTCAATCTAGTAGCGCCACAGATGTTGTTGATACTAAGACATTCACATTCCCATATGCTTCAATTCCAAAACATGATTCCTTTAATAAAGAATCGTTAACCAAAATTGTGAATAGTCGTGTGAATATCAACGTCTTTATGTCTGTCATCATCGTGACGTCGCTCTTCATGATGTTTGGAAGCTTTATCTTTTCAACTTTCTTTTTAACGTTACTAGCAAATATTTCTAACAAATTAACGTTAGTTCCATTAAAATTTTCAGAGACTTTTAAAATTTTAGTTTATGCTTCAACTTTACCAGTCGTTGCAGCAACAATCCTAAGTTTTATCTTCCCAACATTACCTGCTTCTTCACTAGTCAGTGGCGTGACAATTCTATTATTCTTTATGATTCAAAATACGATTCGTCCACGTAAAGTTAAATAAAACAAAGCAACCTTATCCTGATTTAAGTTATTAATCAATGATAAGGTTGCTTTTTATTTATAAAAATAAGTCGGTTCATTTGATTCCGGATTAAGATCAACTGCTAAGGTGTAGTCATTGAAAAACCAATCATCACCCTGTTCAGTAAAATAGTGAATATCATCTTTTACCATTTCATCTCGAATGCGCTCTGGCTCGACAACGGTAATTCCTGTTGAAAAACCAACATGAACGTTTGTCGCCCCACCGTATTTCCCAAAAATTCGAACCGCCGCACCTGGTTCTAACTCTAATTCATCGATAAACCATTGATGTGCTTGGTCAGATATCTTTAATGTCATAATTAATGCGCCTCCAAAACTGATTTTATAAGTATATTTTACCATAAATAAAATAAAGCACCGAGCAATCTGCTCAATACTCTACATCGTGAACTTCTGATTTCTTTAAATTCCTCATAAAAAAATGGACAGATGAATCTCATTTGATTCACCAGCCCATTTTATACATCATTAATTCATTTGGTTATCTAAGAAATCAACATCTTGATTGTTACCAACAACAAGTAAGACATCGTCTTCTAAAATCATTTGATTTGCAGGAGGAGAGACAATTAATTCATGTTTACCTCTTCTAATTGCAACAATCGTTAAATTATAGTGGCGTCTAAAATTAACACCTTCAATCGTTTGATTAAAGAATTTTTTAGCAGTTACTTTCACTTCAGCTAATGAGTAATCCTCTGACAGTTCAATAAAGTCTAACATCGTATTAGATGTTAATTTATGGGCAATTCGGACACCCATATCCCGTTCAGGATGGACCACAAAATCTGCCCCTACTTTCTCAAGGACACGCGCATGATATTCATTTTGGGCTTTTGCTGTAATTCGAGGTACGCCCATTTCTTTTGCCATCAAAGTCACAAGAATACTTGCTTGAATATCTTCACCTATCGCAATAATGACGTGATCAAAGTTTCTTAAGCCTAATGATCTTAAGGTTGTTTCATCTTGAGCGTTAGCTACAACAGCATGTGTTGCTATATTCATATACTCATTGACACGATCCTCACAACTATCGATGGCCAATACTTCTTGGTCTGATTCAACAAGCGTGCGACAAACACTACCACCAAATCGTCCCAGTCCAATGATCACAAATGATTTTCTCATATTGATTTCTCTTCTTTCTAAACTTATTTTACAATGCCATGCTTAAAGGCATAAATTGCAGCCTGTGTTCGATCTTCAACATCTAATTTCGATAAAATATTCGACACATGTGTTTTCACTGTTTTTAAAGTGATAAATAACTCATCCGCTATTTCTTGATTGCTCTTACCTTCAGAAATCAATAACAAGATTTCTTTTTCTCGATTTGTTAAATCTTCATGTAAGATATGTTGCTTCGGTTGTGTTAAACGTGCCATCATTTTGTTTGTTACTTCTGGTTCAAGCACTTTATTTCCTTCATATGCAGAACGAATAGCGTTAGCAATATCTTTTGCTGAAGATGTTTTTAACAAATACCCTGCTGCACCCGCTTCTATTGCAGGATAGACTTTTTCATCATCAATAAAACTTGTGACAATGATAATTTTAGCTTCAGACCATTCGCTTAAGATTTTCTTCGTTGATTCGATACCATCCATGACATCCATCACTAAATCCATTAAAATCACATCCGGTCTTAATTCCATGGCTTTATGGTATCCATCCAAACCATTATCTGCTTCACCAACGACTTCAATATCTGCTTGAATCGACAAATATGATGATACTCCAAGTCTAACCATTTCGTGGTCATCAATCAAAAGAACTTTAATCATCGTATTCTTCCTCCTCAATAATTGGAACCTTGATTTCAATACTTGTACCTTGCCCTTTAAAACTAATAATGCGACAAGTTCCACCAATGCTCGCAACCCGTTCCTTAATATTATTTAAACCATAACTGCCTATTTTTTTCTGATCCATATCAAAACCAACACCGTCATCGACAACACGTAGTTGAATATTTTGATCCATTCGTTTGAGGTAAACTTCTAAAACATCTGCTTTCGCATGTCTTAATGTATTAGAAAGTAATTCCTGTACGATTCTAAATAAATTGTCTTCAATATTGGTTTGTGTTTTGATATCTTCCAAATCCCAGACAATTTCGATTTTTATCTTTGTTTGTAATTCTCTTAACAGTAATTCGATACCTTGTTTAATTGATTTTTCTTCGAGGTTTATTGGTCTTAAATGAAGCAGTAGCGCTCTCATCTCTGACTGTGAAGTATTGATAATGTCACTGATCATTAACAGTTGACGACTAACAACCTCGGGTACTTCTGTTTCTGCAACAATCTCATTCAAAGTCGAAAGCATCATTGTTGCGGCAAAGAGTTGCTGACTAACTGAGTCATGTAGTTCTCTCGCGATTCGATGACGTTCTTCACGAATGATTTCCTCCTTGGTTTCACCTTCAACCAAACGAGGCAAACTATTGAGTTCCTGTAATTCTTTGGTCATCTCTAATATTTTCATGCGAATCAATTCAACATCTCTTAAAATCGATTGATCCATTAAATCAATATCCATTTTTTCTAATTCGCGGTGCTCATAGTGTCCCAATGCCATTAACCGGACTTGTTCTTCAATTTTGCCGTATTTTCTTGCATCTAGAACAAATAAGATACTCATAAAAATTCCACTCACAACAAGCGAGATTAAGATGACATAAATAATAATCGGGATACGAAACATTTGTGTGCGAACCAATTCAAGCACCCATTTAGTTTGCTGTTTGGCATAAAAATAAGTATAGAGCGTTAGAATTAGTACAATGAACGTTAAAATAAACGCATAAAAGAAATACAGGGGACGACTATTTTTATTCATCATACCCTAATCACCTCAATATCACCAAACAGTGTATTCGTTAAGATTTTTAACTTACGATTTGCAACATCATATTCTTGACTGTACATTTTCACCGCTTCATTCTTCAAACGTAAATGGCTGTCTTCAAAAGTGACTTCACCCATCATGGTTGTATGTTCCAACATGATACCAATACCTGTAGGAACTAAAATTCTCGTTTTACCAAAACCCTTACGAACAATAATAACATTTTGGTCTTTAGGTAATAAGGTATTACCTAAATCAACGATGGTATCACCAGAAAATGCTGTGATATTGATATCATCCCATTCATATGTATCATTACCAAATCGTTGTGTACCTATTAGAGGTCTTTTAAATCGTTTACCAGCTTTGGATTCACTCGCCGTTGTTTTAACAATAATCATTTGTTTTTTCGACCAAGGTGTATTTTCAAACAAGCTAATACCTGAAACTTCAACCCCTTTAAGGCCAACGAACAGAACCGCAACAACCAACATTATCCAAACTGCTGGGATACTAAGTGAACAAAGTGCCAAGACAATTAAACTAACGATACTTTGAAAATGATTAAATGATGTTCGATATTGTTTCTTTATTACGTATGCTACATTGAATAAAGCGAAAATTGCTAAGAAAAATATTGGCAAATTACTCAACATTTGGTAAAGTGCCCATATCATTAACAAGAGTTCAACCACTATGAAGAAATTCCAAGAGCTTTTATGCATGAGTTGATAACTCCTTTACTTTAATATATCTACTTATTATAGTATACCGTTTATGAAACATTTTTAAAACTTCAAAAGACGGAAACTTTTCTAGGTCTAAAGACCTAGTTTTATAGCTATCAGCTCGTTTAATAAGCAACACCCATGAACAAGTCATTAAAGATTTGTTCATGGGTGTTAACTTGTATTCTAAAATGAATTTTAAAATCAAAAATTGCTTATGAAATTTTTTGAATTTTTACTTCCATATCTCCACCAGGTGTACTGATTGTAACCACTTCATTTAATTTATGGCCTAATAAGGCTTTGGCAATTGGTGAGTCATTAGAAATTTTTCCTGAGAACGGATCTGCTTCGGCACTACCAACGATTGTATATTCTTCTTCTTCACCATCTGGTAATTCTGTGAAAGTTACAGTGTGACCTAATGATACTGTTCCTTTATCATTATTATTGTCAATAATTTGTGCAAAACGAATCATATTTTCTAATGTTGTAACACGTCCTTCAACAAAAGCTTGTTCGTCTTTTGCAGATTCATATTCCGAGTTTTCAGATAAATCTCCAAAACTACGTGCTATTTTAATTCTTTCAACGATTTCTTTTCGTTTAACAGTTTTAAGTTCTTCTAGTTCAAGTTCTAATTTTTGTTTACCTTCTAAAGTCATTGGATATACTTTTTCCATGAGTTTCACTTCTCCTTAAAAATAAATCATTTTGTTTATCCGTTATAGATAAACGAAATAGCTTTTCCGGCCAACTCGCCAGAAAAGCTCTTTCAATACATGAAACAGATTAGCATGTAAATAACAAAATGTAAATAACTATTTTTCTTTTCAAAAAATAACCATTAATTTTTATTATCGATATATTTAGCTTTCAATTCTAAATGTTCTTCGTAATTATTTGCATAGTAAACTTTTCCAGTCGAAACATCTGCTAAGAAGTAGATGTAAGTATTTGGTTCTGGATTTAATACCGCTTGGATTGCTTGCTCACTCGGATTATTAAATGGTCCTGGTCCAGTCCCTTTATTGATATACAAGTTATATGGTGAGTCTACTTGTGTATCTTTATTTGATAGATGGACTTTATGTGTTTCTAATGCATATAGGATTGAAATATCTGATTGCAGTGGCATATCGGCTTCAATACGATTAAAGAAGACTTGCGCAATCTTACGACGATCCATTTCTTTAACTCCTTCTTTTTCAACTAAAGAAGCAATTGTTAAAGTTTGTTGTACAGTTAATTGTTTTTCTTTCATTGATGGATAAAGTGGTGTTAAGACTTCATTCGTTTTACCCACCATTTGCTCCACTAATTTTTCTAACTTCATGTCCTTATAATAATTATATGTAGCAGGGTAAAGATAGCCTTCTAAATGATATCTTACATCTTTGGCCTCTTTGGCACTTGTTAGCATATCAGGATATTTCTCTACCATTTGATTAAAGAATTTATCATCTTTCATCAAGTTAGAGAAATCATCTTTTTTAAATTTCGTTTTTTCAGAAAGAAGTTTTCCAATTTGATCAATTGAATATCCTTCAGGAATCGTAATTTTTGCATCAGCCAATTCTTGTGCCTCGGCTGTTCCACCTTGTTGAAGATTATCCGCAATTGTTTCCAAACTCATACTTGGTGACATTTGATAGAAACCTGCTTGGAAATTAGAAAGGTTATTGGCTTTAACATAGTAAGAAAAGACCATGCCATTTTTAATGACCTTCTTTTCCTCTAAGATTTGACCGATTTTTTTACTACCACTTCCAACTGGAATTTCAACTTGAATTAATTTTTTACTAGATGAGTCCAAAGGTTGCAAGCTTGATTTGATAAAACCGTAAACACTAATGCTCGCAATCACTGCTGTCAGTAATAATAAGCTTACAACTATTAAGACAACTTTCTTAACAGCTTTATTTTCTTTTTGTCTCTTATCATATTTTTTTCGACGGTATTTCTTACGAGATGATTCTTTTAAATCCTCCGTTACTGTCTTATCTTCCGACCCTTCACTTTCAGTCAACATCTCTGATGTTCTTACGTTCAAGTGTTCATTGAAATTTTCATTATCTTTTGTCAAAAAAGGGCCCTCCTTATCTTTTTATATTAATTGACTCTACTTATTATACATGATTATCTTTAAAAACCAACCTAATCTCGGAATTTTTTTAACAAATTTAGTTATTTATTATCTATAAATGGACTATCTTTTTGAATTAATATTAGCTACAATGAAGACACTTGCAAAATGAAAGGATGTTTCCATGTCAAATTTACCAAATTGTCCAAAGTGCCAATCTGAATATGTTTACGAAGATGGCGCGTTACTTGTTTGTCCAGAGTGTGCCCACGAGTGGAATCCAAATGACAGTCAAACAGAGACTGATACATTTATCGTTAAGGATGCCAATGGCACATTACTTCAAGATGGCGATAGTATCACGATTATCAAAGACTTGAAAGTTAAAGGCGCTCAAAGTGCACTTAAACAAGGAACAAAAGTTAAAAATATCCGCTTGATTGATGAAGATCACAACATTGATTGTAAAATTGATGGTTTTGGTCCAATGAAATTGAAATCGGAATTCGTCAAAAAATTATAAACGATTAAACAAGGTCATTTTAAAATTGACCTTGTTTTTTTATCAATTAGTTTACAGGTCTTTATTTTCAAATATATTTGTAATAATTTGAAAAAATAGTTATCTATTAAGGTACAACTCTTGTCAGAATTCGCCGATTTCATGAGCATGTAAACAAATATGGGGGGACAAATGGGGGAACGAGCCTAATTCTTTCCTTATTCCTTGTGAAACAAAATAAAAAAACGTCGAGTTATCAACGTTTCAGTGTAAGCCACCTGTCGGATTTGAACCGACGACCCCCACCTTACCATGGTGGTGCTCTACCAGCTGAGCTAAGGCGGCAATTTAAATTACATATTGTATATTACCGATTCACATCACAATTGTCAATACTACAATCCGAAATATTGCAGTACTGGTCTTTAATCGGACGACGCTACCTTGACGATGATCTAAAATTGAATATCAATAACAGATGAACAAAATCGTTCTAAATTAATTTTTCCTAACTATAAAACACATCTTATTTTTTAGTCCTTGAAAGTATGTTATAATTATCATGCACTTATTATTATTATGGAAGTAGTGAATTCTATGAATATTCGAATCATTGGATATGCTGGCAGCGGAAAAACTTCTCTTGCATTAGCAATTCAAAAAAAGTATCGGATTCAAGGTATTTCGCTAGATGACTATCTTCAAATAAAAAATAAATCTGATCGGGCCAGACAGTTAGAACATGATCTCTATGACTTGAGAGATTGGACCACTGAGGGCGTCCAACTTGGTCAATGGTGTCAGGAAACCCTGACAAGAGCAGATTTAATTATTTTGTTAGATTATCCTCTACTACTCGTTCAGTATCGTGTCGTAAAAAGAGCCTTTTTACAGGTCTTTGAAAAAGAACGTGATTTTTCGCAAAAGATAAAAGTAATCAAACGTATGTTTAAACTATTTAAATGGAACGTACGTTTCAAAAAAAGATTACCTGAAATTAAGAAGAATCTTTATTTATTTCCAGCTGAATTAATTATCCTTGAACACCCTGAAGATGAAGTTCGCTTTCACCAATTTATGAAATCAAACTTTAAGAGAAAGATCAAAAAAAGAAAAAGGTAAATTGTTTTAATCTCAAAAAAACAATTTACCTTTTTTATATATTAAAATTTAGTTAAAGCTAAAATATTATAACCTTCAATTTTATCGCGACCATTTAAGTCTGTTAATTCAACTAAGAAAGCACAGCCAACAACTTCACCACCAAGTTTTTCAATTAACTCAATCGTTGCAGCAATGGTTCCACCTGTTGCTAATAAATCATCACAGATTAAAACTTTTTGTCCTGGTTTAATTGCATCTTTATGTAAAGCTAAGATTGCTTCACCATATTCTAATCCATAGCTCACTTCAATTGTTTCGCGAGGTAACTTGCCTTTTTTACGAGCAGGAGCAAAACCAATTCCTAGTTCATATGCTACTGGACATCCAATGATAAATCCACGCGCTTCAGGTCCGACGATCATTTCAGCACCTAATTCTTTTGCGTAAGATACAATTTGTCTTGTTGCTTCTTGATACGCTAGTCCGTCTCCCATTAATGGTGAGATATCTCTAAAAATGACGCCTTCTTTTGGATAATCTGGAATACTTGCAATATAATCTTTTAAATTCATTTTTTGTTTCCTCCTATCGAACAAAGCCACTGTTTGATTTCTCCCGTATTACTACAAATAAACAATTTCTCTGATTCGATTTTCTTTAAGTATGCTTGGTATTTAGTACTTTCAGTTAATGGTCGATGCGGTGGGTTTTCCACGCGCTTCATCAACCCATCTTCTATTGTAACAAAACCTAATTCAAAAAACACTTTAATCATGAAAATAACTTTATTTTTATCAATTTTTAAATAACTAATAATCGCATCTAATTTATGACGCACATCGATTGACGACTGTTGATGAATTAGTTTGAAAAATTTACCAAAATCATCGCGCGTTGGTATACCAGCCAAATAATGATCAAAATCGGTTTCACATAGTAGAACCCATCTAGATACATCATAAGCAACCGCCATTTTTTCCGCTACTTCTAATGACGGTGGACACTCTAAGATGGCAATAGTTTGATAGATATCTATTGAATCTAATTTTTCAAAATCAAAAAGCTTCACATTCATTGTTTTAGAAAATTTATCATAAAATGGTTGGGTAAAGACTAGTCCACAAATATCATTTTTTGATAGTTCAAAATTTTGTGCTTTTTTTCCACGTGCATCAAATATTTGTAACCCATTGACACAGTAATCTGTGATTTGGAATTGCGGTTTACGCTGACCATTCCATTCATTAATAGAAACTTGGCCAACAAACGACAAGCCACTGCCACTTTCAATTTCTTCAAGTGCATCGCCAAATGAAAAACCGATACAATCTAAATCCGTTTCACCCGAACGAACTAACAGTTTTAAATGATCTTGATTGACACCAAGTCGTTTCATGCTTGTCATTGTTTCTGGATCAATTTTAAAATACGGTGCAGGATTATCAGTTCCAAATGGTCTTAGCTGATTCAATTGTTCGATCTTTTTAACAGTTATCTGATCAATAGCTAAGTTTTCATCAATTGCTAGGGCAGGTTTTTGAGAAAAGTCATATTCACCTGCTGCTAACTGCGTTTTAATTGCTTCGCGGATGCTCTCAACTTTATCCTTTTCAAAAGAAAGTCCACAAGCCATATGATGGCCACCAAAACTAACAAATTTTTCTTTCATTTGAGTTAAAAATTGAAACATATCGAGATGCTCCGTGCTTCGACCTGATCCTTTTATTAAACCTGTTTGTTCATCATAAGTCATAATCAAGGTTGGCCGACCCGTTTTTTGCACCACTTTACTAGCTACAATTCCTAAAACACCTTGATGCCAGCCTTCTTTAATGATGAGATTAAAATCTGATGATTCTTGTTCAGCCATAAGTAGCGCTTCTCCAGAAATTCTCTGAACGATTTCTTTTCGTTCATCATTACTTGCCTCAACATCACGTACAATTTGTTCTGCTGCTTCATCATCAAAAGTAGTTAACAGTTCAACTCCTGGAGAACCGTCACCTAATCTGCCAATTGCATTCAAGCGTGGTCCAATTGTAAAGCCAACTGTCTCTTCATTCAATTCAGCTAATTTCAATTTTGTTTCCGAAAACATAATTTGTAACCCTATGCGGTCTGTCTCTTTCAAACGATCTAAACCTAATTTTACAAGGGCACGGTTCTCATCTGTTAATGATACCAAATCAGCAATAGTTCCAATTGCAACTAAATCAAGAGCATCAATCGGAATTTCTCCTAATAATGCACTACTTAATTTAAAAGCAACCCCAACACCCGCTAAATCTCCAAATGGATATTCTCCCTGAGGATGTCGGGGATGGATAATCGCATAAGCGTTAGGTAATATTTCCGGCAACTCATGATGATCAGTTACGATAACATCCACATTATTTTCTTGAGCGTACTGAATCGCTTCATGACCACTCACACCATTATCAACCGTAATAATTAAAGTGACTTGTTCTTGTTTCATATAATATTTATAAACTTCTTTATTTGGACCATAGCCATCGTCAAATCGATTGGGAATAAAATAGGATACATTAGCGCCTACCAATTCCAAACTCTCTTTCATAAGAGACGTACTTGTGATACCATCCGCATCGTAATCACCATAAACAAGAATTTTTTCATTATTCATTATTGCTGTCTGAATACGCTCAACAGCTTTTTCCATATCATAGAGTAAAAACGGATCATGTAAATTTTCCAAAGCAGGATAAAAAAATGAAGCTACGTCTTCAACTTGCTTTACTCCTCGTTTCCATAATAACGGGGCAAGATCATTTGATAATCCCAATTCTTTTAACGCTGGAAAGAGACTTTCTGATTTTATGGTATCTGTCTCTTCCTGCCATTGATATCTTGATTCTTTCAAAATAACACTCCTTTTGGCATTAAAAAAAGGCCTAAATAGCCACACTTAAATTTTACCACAAAGAAGTAGCCAACTCAATTTGTAAAATTCAACTTTTACATTGATAGTCCTACTTAAGTTTGTTAAAATTTTATGTAGAAGCCTATTTTGGAGGAAGATATGAAAAAGTGGATTACTGCCTTATCCTTAATTTTAATAGTTGAAATTGTAGTTGTTGGTGCATTAATATATCGTCACGAAACAAACCTCCCCAAAGAGGTCGAGATTGAGACCTCTCAAAAAATTATCTCTCACGTTAAAAAGAACACTCCGAAAACTAAGCAAGTTAACAACCTAAAACTACCAATCGATCAGTGGACAGATAATGAGAACAAAGCACCATTTCCAATTTTAATGTACCATAGTTTTGAAAAGTCCGATGATGGTAATACATTAAAAATTGATCCAGCTGAATTTGAAGAACAGATGCGGTGGTTGAAAGATAATGATTATTATACCTTAAATACTGATGAAGCAATCACTGTTTTAAAAATCAATAAAGTTCCTAGCAATAAAATTATTTGGTTAACATTTGACGATGGTTACCTCAATAACTTTACCCAAGCTTTTCCAATTTTACAGAAGTATCAATTAAGTGCAACAATTAACTTTATTACTTCTAAATTAGGTTCATCTTCTTATTTCAATCTTGAACAAATGAATGAGATGAAAACCAGTCAGCTAGTTGATATTCAGAGTCATACAGTTAGTCACTTAGATTTAAATACTCTTTCGGATGACCAGATAAAAACTGAATTGGCTGATTCAAAAAAATGGCTTGATGAAAAACTGGCACAAGATACAAAATTATTATGTTATCCTGCTGGAAGATATGATGAGCGTGTTAAACGTATTGCCAACGAGGTTGGATACGAACTTGCTATCACAACAGAGCCTGGACTTGCATCTAGCCAAGCAGATCCTTTTGCATTAAAAAGAGTGCGTATGGAACCAGGATTGAATTATGAAGGCTTTGGAAATCTCATCAAGCAATTGACACAAAATTAAAAGAGTACGATTCGACCAATTGGGTAGAATCGTACTCTTATTTTTTATCCTTCAGCTCAAAACGCTCACCTGAGATAGACGGGGTTCCGTGAGCTGAGCTTCGGCACTAAGTCAATCCTGATACTTTGACATAAACCGTCAAATTTTCATGCTTGCCTTACTGCTCAGCTCAAAACGCTCACTCCAACACCTTATTATGAAAAGGCATGAATCAGGGTTAGGTTCCAATGAACTGTTTTAGCGTATAAATAGTTACCGCCATTTTTATATAACTTACCTCCGTTATAAAACAAAGCAAGTGGCGATTTATAGAAATAGGTTTCACCGTCTTTATTGCCTAGCAGTGGAGCAAGAACATCTCGTGAATATTTTTTTGCTAACTCGACTGTTGTTTCACCACCATTTTCTGAAATATAATCAATATAATTCATCCCAAAATTATAGGCTTGAACCGCAGTCCAAATATCACATTTTTTTTGATTTGATAACTTGATAACTTCTGCTAAATGAGCAACACCGATGTCGATACTTTCCTCACTGGTTTCAATCTTGTTTTGAAGTCCGTATTTACTTTCACTACTTTGCATCACATCTAAATGATTACCTTTCGTTTCAGAATAAATAATAGCCAAAGCAAGATCCGCATATTCTTCAACACCATGTTTTTTAGCAGCTTCTTGAACTGTACTTTCCCACTTCATAACTTGATTGACTTCTTTTTTTGTCTGGATGCCAAAACTAATCAACATGACAATGCAAGAGACAAGTATCAGTAAGAAAATAATTTTGATAACTTTTCTCTTTTTTTTCAATTAAGCATCACTCTTTTTTCTTTTTACCATAAGCATTCATCCAATCTTTAGATAAATACTTATCTGACTGTAACTCAATTGTTGGTCGTTTTTCGTTTGCTAAGAATTTTTGCAATTCTTTATCGAAATCAACCCAGCCAACCCAGCCAATATGGATTGTATCTTGCATGAAAAAGGCTTTTGAGCGGTCAAATGTGAAATCTGCTACATTGGTAAATCCTTGACTTTTAATTTGTTCATTTATTTTTTTACTAAATGTATTTAACATTTCTTCTGACAAACCGGTATAATCTGACCATAATTTGTTAACAGGTGGAATGACAAACATTGCATCAATATCATTTTTAGCTAAAATACTTAAAAACAATTGGAAATCTGCAAATTCAGGAGATTCTACGTAATTAAATTTCTTTTGAGAATTTCTTAAACTATCCTTCATCGGTGCAATACGTTTTGAATAAAAACTATTCTTTATATCAAACTCATTATTACTTGTTGATTTTTGACCTGTTTTTGTTGCCAATGCTTCAAGTTGCTCAACATTATAAGTATTAGGTAAACCTGCTGTTTTTTCAGTAATTTTATCTGCTCTCGTTTTAAACACAAATTGACTGAATAAGCGATCTTCATTATTTAATAATTGATATTTAACAGCTGCTGCACGTTTTTCACTTCGAGACAACTCTTCATTATCACGAATTTTTTGTAACATATTTTTTAGTCGTGTATCGGAAGCAACATTTTCGAATTGAAGTAATCGTTTAGCTAAATAACGGTCATTTTCATCAGGTTTTTCCAATTCGCTTATCCATTGATACGTTTGTAACGGCGAGTAGAAAAATGAAAACATTTGTTGACTCACACCATCTTTAACAAACCATTGTGGCGAAACAACAAAGACTACTTTTTTACCTTTTAGTTCGTCCTTCATTGAATTTAACATTAATACGTGCGTTAAAGACTGCGTTCCAGGAGAGCCTAAAAGAAAAGGTTCATAAGGGCGATTGTATTTTTCTGCTAAAACAGATGGATGAAATGTATCTACCCGACTTAATTCTGATGAACCAAAGAATGGTAAATACTCACCGCTTTTAACTGCAGTATTTTTAACAAGATTACCTTTTAGAATATTAACAGACATTGAAGATGCTGCATTATGGATGGTTTTTGATGAAGGTTTATCTAATGAGCGCGATGGGAATATTAGAATACCAGCAACAACCAAAACCGCTACGACAAGCGGTCCAATTGCTGTAAGTAATTTCTTTTTACTCATCTTCATTACAGTTTTGAAACTTGATCAATAATTTGTTGCGGTGTTCCCCATTCGCTACGTTCATACTCTGAAACTGGAACAGTCACACCTAAGCGACCATCAATTTCAACAAGCATTTGAACAGTACCCATTGAATCTAATAAACCTTCTTCATATAAATCCATATCTAATTGATTACTTACATCTGTACCTGTTAATTCTTCAATAATTTCTAAAATTGTTGTTTTAATATCCATTTAAAATCACCTTATCCTTTAGTTGTTAGATTGTAGTCAGATGTTTGATTAGAACATCTAAGAAACCTGAGAAAATTAAGAAGCTGACACACACTGCATTAAATGTTAAGAACACTGAAAATGCATGTGTAAATTTGTTACTTGGTAATTTATCTTTATGTTTTCGTTTGTAACGAATCCACGCGTCATTAATACAGATTAGAGCCGCATGGTAGAGACCGTAAACGATATAATACCATTCTAAACCGTGCCATACTCCCATTAACATAAATAGTGCAAAATAGCCGACGTTTGAAGCAACAATACGACTCTTGAAAACTTTCTTTTTCAAAAGAGTAAACATCAAACGCATATAAACATAATCTCTAAACCAGAATGACAGTGACATGTGCCAACGATTCCAGAATTCTTTAATATTTGGTGAGATAAATGGTTTGTTAAAGTTAATTGGTGTTTCATAGCCTAATAAGTAACTAGTCCCAACAGCAAACAAACTGTATCCTGCAAAATCAAAGAATAAATAGAAACTATAAACATACATATAACCAATTGTACCTAACACAACACCATTTTTGCTAAGTGCAAATTGTTGAACAAGTGGTAATAATTGCGATCCTAAGAAATAGCCGATAATAAACTTATAAAGGAAACCTAAGAAGATAAAATGGATTCCTTTACCTAACAGCTCCACATATTTTTCAGTTGTTGGTGCTGAATGTAAATCACTTGTAAAACGGCGATAACGGTCAATCGGACCAGACGAAATAGTAGGGAAGAATATAAGAAATTGAATATAATCACTCATCTTATAATCTTTTAAAATTCCATCACGCATTTCCATAATAACTTGAACTGATTTAAAAGTTAAATAAGAATAACCTAAGAAACCAAATAATGTTTCTGTCAGCATAAATGGTTCTAACTTAATAATTATCATTGGAACTATACTCAAGAAAACAGTTAAATAGAAAATACCTGAACTATTTTTTTCTTTACGATAATTAAAATACCATTGTGTCAACATGACTTGCCAAACAATATAGGCAATCAGTGAGATTCCTTGTCTAAGGTTCGGACCAGCAAAACTCATCCAAAGAAAGACAACAGTAATTAAATTTTGATACCATACGACACGTTTACCTTTTAATGACATAAAAATTGACGGTAAGAATAATACCCCTAAAATAATAAAGTAAAACGGTGTCTCATATGGTGTTAAATATGGAAAACTGCTTAAAATATTTGTCATGTATTATTCACCTGGCCTATTAATGCCTTCCGGTCAACTTTACCATTTACACTTAAAGGTAAAGATTCGACAATATCAATTTTTTGTGGCACCATGTACTCCATAACTTTTTGAGCCAATTGTTGTTTCAATTCTTTAGCTAACTCTTTTTCGTCAGCATCTTTAAATTGATCGTTCACAACCACAAATGCAATTAATTGTTGTACCTTATGTAGTTTATTATATTTAGGCACAACACATGCAGAGCGAACAGCTTCCAATGCTAAAAGATGGTGATCGATATCACCAAGTTCAATACGGAATCCATGCCATTTCACTTGGAAATCCAATCGGCCTTTATAGAATAATAGCCCTTTTTTAAGTAAACCCGCATCACCCGTTCGGTATGCTTGGTCTCCTTCATAAGTGAAGAATGCCTCTTTCGTCTTTTCTTCATTATTAAAATACCCCTGTGAAACTGGTGGGCCAATAATAATGATTTCGCCGATTTCGCCATCAGGTAACACCTTTCCTTCTTCACTCATAATGAGTAACCGTGTATCACTTTTAACCTTACCTAATGGAAGTCGATCCACTTCCTCAAGGAGTTTTTCAGTTAACTTCACTGATGTGACAGCCACTGTTGCTTCTGTTGGGCCATACGTATTAAAAATGTCAGCATCTGGAAAACGTTCCATTAATTTAAGTGCAACTGGACGTGGTAATTCTTCACCACAAAACTGAAAGTTGATTAAGTTTGGTAATTTTTCTTGTGAAAAATCAGGACTTAATAAGCAAATTTCAACCATTGATGGTGTCGATACCCAGACATTTAAATCAAGTTCAGGCAAACGTTTAAATAAAGTTGGAAAGTGATCAACTTCTGGTTTATGTAATGGAATTAAAGCGCCACCTGTAAGTAGTGCTGGATATAAATCCATAACTGATAGATCAAATGAAAAAGGTGCTTGACACAAAAATCTTTGACCTGTCTTAAGATTAAAATCTGATACCATCCAGTCTGTATAACTCTTCAAATTGTTAAATGAAATTTGAACACCCTTTGGTTTACCAGTAGTACCAGATGTAAAGATTGTATAATAGATTTCGTCTCCTACAACAGGTGATAATACCACTGGTTCGATTGCTTGTGTTGTAATTTTCGTAAATTGTTCCAAGTCAATAACAGTTGATGCTAATGGCCATGGACTCAATGAAATAATCGCAATTGCTTGAGATTCTTCAACAATTAGATTAAGACGATCGTCTGGTGTATGTTGGTCAACAGGAATGTAAGCATGTCCTGATTTTGTACATGCAATCATGCTAATTAATACTTCACTAGTATGCCCTCCATAAACGACAATCCCTTCTCTTTTGGGATAATGTTCTTGTAAATAACTAGCTAATATTTCTGATTTTTTTTCAAGTTCAGCATAGCTTAACTTATCTTCAACATCATCAAAACAAAGTACATTTGGTGTTTGAATAGACCATTTTTTTATCGTGTCTAAAATTGTATTCATGATCGTGGCCCTCCTAAAATAGTTTAAAATTGATTATATATAAATGAGCCTCCGCCAACTTGGCTATAATGATATAAATATATTAATCCCAAGATAATCGCTGCATATAGTAATGATTTTCCAATAAATTTTGTCCAGTATTTTAATTGATCATTTTTTTGAGTTTCCATTGAGATTACCTCCTCTAATTAATTTCAATTAAATTATATCTGTTTATTTGCTTTTTCTAATCAAGCATTTGACTTAACTTTCTCTACGACTAAAGTCTTAGTACTTTGTCTCAATTTAAGCCCAATAGTAAAAGTATACAAGAAATTTCAGATAATTCAATAACTGTTATAAAAAAAACAAGAATAAAAAATTTAAAAACATTAAGTTTGTGATAGTTCGACTAGCTACCTCTTTAAATAAACCTTATACATAATAATTGTTATTGTCAATATAATCCGAATATCACTAAGAATACTTAAAAAATCCAAAAAAACATCCACTAACCGAAAGGCTAATGGATGTTTACTTTATATTTTAATATAAACCGATAAATGGACCTGGATCTAAGAAGCCACTCCAAATTCCTGTTGCAATACCAAAGTGTAAATGAACACCAGTTGAGTTACCAGTTGTTCCCATTAAGCCTACAACATCTCCTGCTTCAACATGTGTTCCCGCAGCAACACCTAATGAGTTAAAGTGCATGTAATAAGTATAGTAACCATTATCATGTTGAATAATCACATGATTTCCAGCACTTGGGTGATAACTAGATTCAACAACAGTACCCGCTCTAGATGCATAAACAGGTTGATTTAGAGAACCTGGCATATCGATACCATCATGGAAAGTACCAGCACTACCTGTAGGATCTTCACGTCCACCAAATCCACTTGAAATTGTAATGTTTGGAATTGGACGTTGGAAGCCACTTGCTGATAATGGTGATTTAGAGTTATCTGTTTTACCAGTTTGACCTGTATTTCTATTGATTGATTTTGGAATTGAAACTTCCATTTCTTTTTCAGCTTGTTCTTGTGCTGCTTTAGCAGCTTTAACTTGATCAGCTAATGCTTTAGCTTTTTCTTCGTTTTCTTTTTGAACACGTTCAGCTTGAGCTTTTTGTGAAAGTAAGCTTGCTTTATTGCCTTTAGCACCATCTAAGTTTTTAAGAATAGCTTGTGCAACTTTAACTTGTGCATTTTTTGAAGCTTCAAGTTCAGCTTCTTTTGTTTTTAACTCTTCAGCTTTAGTTAAAATTTCATTCACTTTATTTTCTAATTTAGCTTGTTTTTTAGCTAATTCATCTTGATCTTTCTTTTGAGCCTCAACAATATCACTATTGTTTGACACTAAAGTACTATATGCCATAGTACGACTAATCGCATCAGAAACTGAAGTTGAATCTAAGATAACATTTAATAAATCTTGATCACTTTGATTCATTTGTGCAGAACGAGCTTGTTCGGCAATTTTATCAGTACGTTTTGCAATTGTTTTTTCTAATGCTTTAATTTCCTCGTGAATTTTATTAACTTCTTTTTCAAGTTTTAATTTTTCTTCCATTAAAGATTCCTTTTCAGATGATAAATCTTTAATTGTTGCTTCCAAAGTAGCTAATTCACTATTAATTTCTTTTTCTTGTTTTGATAAATCATTAATTTTCTTTTCTTCAGTAGCAAGTTTGCTGTCAATTGATTCTGCTGATGCAACAATACCCGCAGATGAAGAGCCTAGTATTGATACTGCGATAGACATCGCAATAAGTTTTTTATATTTCATGTATTATTTTCTCCTATCAACTGTTTTACCCATAAACAGTATAACATATAAAGTATCAAATAAATTTACGAGTATATTACATTTATATTTCTACGACAAGAAACAGTATAACACACTTTTAAAATATATGTAAAATTAACCTAAAAAACCAGCATATATTTTTTATATGCTAGTTTTAACTTCATCAAGCCCTAATCATCTGTAACATTTTTCATCTCTAATTCAGAAATCTTACCGGTTTTAATGTAGACAATCCACTCACAAACATTTGTGACATAGTCACCAATACGCTCTAAGTAGCCTGCAACTTGTAAATAATCTGCCCCTACAACCACTGTTTCAGCATTTTCTTTCATTGCACGAATTGAGTGACGATAAATTGATTTGAAGTATTCATTAATCTTACGATCGCTTGTCGCAATTTCAATTGCTTTTTCTTCATCAGTATTAATATAAGCAATTAAGACTTCATCTACCATTTTTGTAACTTCATCAGCCATCTCTGAAATTTCTTGTTCAATTTCTAAAACTCGTTTATTTCCTTTAACACGAATGGTTGACTTAGCAATCGAAACAGCATGGTCGCCCATTCTTTCTAAATCACTACTTGCCTTCATTATCGTGACAATAATTCTTAAATCGGTTGTGACAGGCTGTTGTAAAGCAATCATTTCAAAACTTTTCTTTTCCAAGTCCTGCTCTTTTTGATTGATTGAATCATCGCGATCAATCACTTGTTTTGCTAAACTTTTATCATGGTCAATGAAAGCTTTAACTGAATTATTGATTGCTTTACTCACTTCTTTTCCCATTAAATAAAATTTATCATGTAACTTATTTAAGTCTTCTTCGAATTGTGTTCTTAGCATTTTCTCTCATCCCTTCATTCATTGTATTTCTCTGCTTAACCAAATTTTCCAGAAATATAATCTTCAGTCTCTTGTTCACCAGGATTAAGAAACATTTTCTTAGTGTCATTATACTCGATTAAGTCGCCATTTAAAAAGAAAGCCGTCTTATCAGAGATACGTGACGCTTGTTGCATATTATGCGTTACCATAATCATTGTATATTCATCTTTTAATTCCAATAACATATTCTCAATTTTACCACTTGAAACAGGGTCCAACGCACTCGTTGGTTCATCTAAAAGAATCACTTCTGGTTTAACAGCTAGAACTCTTGCAATACAGACACGTTGTTGTTGACCACCTGATAAAGAAAGTGCACTTTTATGCAGTTTATCTTTAACATCATCCCAAACAGCAGCTGCTGTTAAGCTTTCTTCAACAATTTGATCTAGCTCACTTTTAGAATGCTTTCCCTCTAAACGTAAACCATAGACGACATTATCATAAACTGAAAACGGGAATGGATTTGGTTGTTGGAAAACCATCCCAATTTGTTTTCTTAACGTTACAATATCTGTTCGCGGGCTATAAATATCTTGTTCCTTGTAAGTTACCTTTCCTGTAATTGTTACAGAAGGAATTAAGTCATTCATTCGATTCAATGTTCTAAGGTACGTGGATTTACCACAACCCGAAGGACCAATTAAAGCAGTAATGCCACCTTCGTTAAAATCCATTGTGATGCCTTTTAATGCTTCATGTTTGCCATAGTATAAATGTAAATCATTCGATTCAATAATTGACATAAGCGCCCTCCTTAACCAAAGTGCCCTGATACATAATCTTCGGTTGATTGAATTTTTGGTCGTGTAAAGATTTTTCTTGTTTTATCGTACTCCATGACTTTGCCCATATAGAAAAAGGCAGTGTAGTCACTAATTCTTGATGCTTGTTGCATATTATGTGTCACGATAGCAATCGTATAGTTTTCCTTTAGATTAATTAATGTTTCTTCTACCTTACTCGTTGAAATCGGATCTAATGCACTCGCTGGTTCATCTAAAAGTAAAATATCTGGTTTCATAGCAATTGCTCTTGCGATACATAAACGCTGTTGTTGACCACCTGAAAGTGCTAAGGCACTTTTATTTAATTCATCTTTCACTTGATCCCATAACGCCGCTTGTTTTAAACTTGTTTCCACAATTTCATCAAGTTGATTTTTATCTTTCATGCCATGTTGTTTTAAGGCAAAGGTTATATTTTCATAGATTGATTTACTAAATGGATTAGGACGTTGAAAAACCATGCCAATATGTTTACGCATTTCATACACATCAATCGCACTCGAATTTATGTCAGTATTCGCATAAATAATTTTCCCCGTCACCCGTGTATTGTCAATCTCATCATTCATTCGATTTAGTGAACGAAGATAAGTTGACTTTCCACAACCTGAAGGACCAATTAGAGAAGTAATTTTATTTTTTTCAAATTGAAGTGACACACCTTTTATTGCTTCATTATCCCCATACCAAACATGGACATCTTCTGTTTCCAAAGCGATTTGTCTTTCTTTTGGATCAAAGCGATAAATATGTGTTTCATCAAGATTATAATTTTTCATCCTTAACGACCTTTCTAAGCAGATGTAATTTTCTTATGCAATCTCTTACCAATAAAACGAGCTAAGAAGTTAAAAAGTAAGACAGCAATAATTAATACCGCTGATGCTCCAGCAGAAACCTGGGCACCATCAGGCATATTTCCTTCACTATTAACTTTCCAAATATGCACAGCTAATGTTTCAGCTTGTCTAAAGATATTTAGTGGGCTCGTAATACTTAACGGATTCCAATTGCTAAAATCTAAAGCTGGTGCACTTTGTCCAGCTGTATAAATTAAAGCCGCAGCTTCACCAAAGATACGTCCTGCACCTAAAATGACTCCCGTCAAAATACCAGGTAATGCTTCTGGGATAACGACACGTGTTACTGTTTCCCAACGTGATAAGCCCAGAGCAAGTCCTGCTTCACGTTGTGTAAAATGAACAGTCTTTAATGATTCTTCAACATTTCTTGTTAAAAGAGGTAAATTAAAGAAAGTTAACGCTAAGGCCCCTGAAATAATTGAGAAACCTAATCCGGCTTGGATAACAAAAACTAAAAAGCCAAATAGACCAACGACAACTGACGGTAATGAACTCAAAACTTCAATTGATGTTCGAACGACATTCGTGAACCAATTTTTTCTTGCATACTCTGATAAATAGATACCAGCACCTAATGAAATCGGAATACTAATCAACATTGTAATAATTAACAGATAAAAGGAGTTAAATAATTGAATTCCTATCCCACCACCAGCTTGAAAACTTTTTGACGGTTTCGTTAAAAAGTCGATACTGATGTGGGGTACTCCTCTAACTAAGATATATAAAATTAAACTTGCAAGGATGGCAATAATAATGCCGGCAATGGTATATAAAACGCCTGTTGCAATTTTATCCGCTTTTTTTGCATTCATTTATTTCATTGCCCCTTTCTTGCCAATTAAGCGTGTTAAGATATTAAAGAATAATGACATTAATAATAATAGTAATGCTAATGACCAAAGAACATTATTTTCAAGTGTCCCCATAATTGTATTACCAATTCCCATTGTCAAGACACTCGTTAGTGTTGAGGCTGGTGTAATTAAATTGTGTGGTAATAATGCTGCATTTCCGATAACCATTTGAATCGCTAAAGCTTCTCCAAAGGCACGTGCCATCCCAAAAACGACTGCTGTTAAAATACCCGGAATGGCTGATCGCAACACAACTTTATAGATTGTTTGCCATCTTGTCGCACCAAGTGCTAAAGACGCTTCACGATAATGACGTGGGACAGCCTTTAAAGCATCAACTGTCATCGAAGTTACCGTTGGTAAAATCATAACAAACAAGACAAATGTTCCAGCTAGAATACCAAAACCAGAACCGCCAAAGACATTACGAACTGCTGGTACAATCACAGACAAACCAATAAAACCATAAACTACAGAAGGAATACCAACTAATAGTTCAATAACTGGTTGTAATACTTTTGTACCAATCTTAGGTGAAATTTCAGTCATAAAGACTGCTGCTCCAATCGCAAATGGTGTCGCAATTAGCGCTGATAAGAAAGTTACAATAAATGATCCAGCTAACATTGGGAAGGCGCCGACCATTGGTTTACCGTCAGGTCCAAGCGTTCCAGGGTTCCATTCTTTCCCAAAGAGAAAATCAAAAAAGTTTACTTTATCAACAAAAAAGGTTGCCAAACCCTTGCTTGCTACAAAATAAAAGATTGCAATTACAACGAGAACAATCAAAAGAATTGCTAAAAAACTGATTGTTTTACCAAATTTTTCCAATTTGGCTTTTTTAGACTTCTTTAATAACTTTACTTGTAAATCTTCCACTGATACTCCTCCTAATAAATAGGTATTTATCTTACACTTATTTTATTTTCCCAGCTGCATCTCGTTCAACTTTCATTTTTGAAACGGGAATATAACCCAATTGAGGGACAATTTCTTCTTGAACTTCTTCGCTTTCCATATATTCTAAGAATTCCTTGGCTAAACCTTTAGGTTCACCTTTTGTATACATGTGTTCATATGACCAAATAATCCATTTGTTTTCCATAACATTTTTTTCAGTCGGTTTGACATTATCTACCATTAATGTTGCCACCTCTTTTGTTACATAAGAAAATGCAACATAACTAATTGCGCCAGGTGTTGTACTCACAATTTGACGTACCATTCCTGTTGACTCTTGTTCTTGCGAACGTTTCGATTGTTTACCTTTTAAGACCCACTGTTCAAACGTATGACGACTACCACTTCCTGCTGCTCGATTAATCAAAACAACTGGTACGTCTTTGCCGCCAACTTCTTTCCAGTTGGTAATCTCACCAGTAAATATTTTTCCTAAGTCTTCTAATGATACATTTTTAACACTGACTTCTTTATTAACAATTGGTGTTAGGCCAACAACTGCGACACGATGATCTACTAATGCTTTAGCATCAATGCCACCTTTTTCTTCGGCAAATAAATCTGAATTGCCAATTTCAACAGCCCCAGATTGGACTTGGCTTAAACCAGTTCCACTTCCGCCACCTTGAACATTAACAAATTTTCCCATATTCAGACTACTATATTGCTCTCCTGCTGCTTCTACTAAGGGTTGCATAGCGGATGAGCCCACTGCATTAATTGATTCGCCGTTATCAACAGTTCCACAGCTTCCTAAGCCTACTGTTAATCCAACTAACGTGATAAATTTCAAAACCTTTTTCACACGGATTGCCTCCTAATATCTACAATAACTTTACAAAAATAGAGATTAATAAAACTCTCCATCTAAACATATAATTATGGAAGTCAAAATGCAAGTCATTTTACATTGAATTTACAATTCAACTTCAAATGTAAATATGTTATGAGACCTTAGTGAGAAACATTCAACGATACAGTTCCAGTTTCGATTTCCTAACAGCTATAATTAGGAAAATCATAAAAAAAGAACCGGCAATAAATTGCCGATTATTTCTTTAAATATAGAATAAGTTTTCCGATGAAAAAATATCATCACTTGTCACATCAATACCTAGTTTTTTCAAAACTTGTTCATCATCCTTATTCAAAATAACTGTTGAGTGCGCTTGGGTATCAACTAACTTACGTAGTTGATCGTAGGCTAATTGAGCTGTAGGATTTGTTACCGCACTCATAGCCAAGGCGATTAACACCTCATTTGTATTTAACGCTGCAGCTCGACTATTCAATTCTTCTACTTTCATTTTTTGAATCGTTTCAAGAATGACTGGTGAAAGCAGTAAGATATCATCAGATATATTTGCCAAATATTTCACGGCATTTAGAATAGCTGCTGCTGAAGCATCCATAAAATCACTTAAGCGACCCGTGACGATTTTACCATCAGGTAACTCGAACGCGATGGCAGATATCGGTGCTGTTGAATCAAAACGAATTTTCAATTCCTCCGCGTAGTTTCTTGCAGCCACGACCGAAAAACGATCTTCTTTTTTTAGTTCCATCTCTTCCATTATTAAATGGATGCGACTAACAACTTCATCATCAACCAAACCACGTTTATAAAAGACCTCTGTCTCAAAACAACGACGAATAATTTCATCTTTAGACGCCTGACAAATCACTTCATCATCAACTATACCGAAGCCAACACGATTTACACCCATATCAGTTGGCGATTTGAAGACTGACGGCTTACCGGTAATTCGTTCAATAATTCTTTTGATGACTGGGAATGTTTCTAAATCACGATTATAATTCACTGCAACCTCGCCGTATGCTTCATAATGGAATGAATCAATCATGTTTACATCTTTTAAATCGACCGTTGCCGCTTCATATGCGATGTTTAATGGGTGTTTAAGCGGTACATTCCATACTGGAAATGTTTCAAATTTTGAGTAACCAGAAATCGTGCCTTGAAGGCTCTCATGATAAATTTGACTCAAACTTGTCGCTAATTTACCACTACCCGCTCCAGGAGCGGTAACAACAACAATTGGTTTAATTGTCGGAATGTAGCAATTGCGACCAAAACCTTCCTCACTAACAATCTGATCAATGTTATAGGGATAGCCCTCAATCGCTTCGTGGGTATAAACTTTAATTCCACGTTTCTCTAATTTATTGATAAATATTTTTGTTGCTGGTTGTCCTGTATAACGAGTGATTAACACACTATTAACAGCTAAACCGTACTCATTAAATTCATCAATTGATTTTAAAATGTCCATATCATAAGTGATACCATAATCGCCACGAATTTTGTTACGCTCAATATCACCTGCATAAACACAAATTAAAATTTCGGCTTTATCTTTTAGCTTTTGTAAGATTTTTATTTTAGAATCTTCATCAAATCCTGGCAAAACGCGTTTCGCATGTTTGTCACCGATTAGCTTACCACCAAACTCTAAATAAAGTTTATCGTAATTGTTGACACGTTCTAAAATGTATTTAGATTGTTCTTCTATATACTTATTTGAATCAAAACCAATTTTTCGCATACTGGTACCCCTCTATTTCGTTATGATTATTTTATTTAGATTGTTTTCTTTTTTTCCATAAGATTACAAAAAATACATATCCCACTAAAATCAGTAATACTCCTATTGAGACCATTAGTCCTAATTTAAACAACGGTGTTTGATAATAAAGTTCAATTTTATGCGTTCCCTCTGGTAATTTCGCACCAATAAAACCATAGTTTACTTTTTGAATATCATATGACTTACCATCAACTTTTAACTTCCATCCTTTTGAATAAGGAATTGACGTTGCTAACATACTAGATCTTTCTAAAGTCATTTCCCCTGTAACGGAAGAAGATTTTATTTTCATGTCTTTAAGTTTATTTTTTTGTATCATCTCTACTCGGTTCGAATATTCTGAACTAATGACGCGTGAATAGATTTTTACATCCTTAATTGTAGCGATACTATTACCATTAATCTCTATTTTTAATTTTTGTAAATCATTTTGTGAAAGTTTCCCTAAACTCATTATCGTATTTGGTGTTGGTCGATAAGAAGAAATATTATTAGGTGAAAATTGATAAAAACTATTCAATACTTTTTTATCAGTTTTAACATTAAACGTTGTCCCTAATTGTTCATAATCGATTGCACTCATTTTGCGTTCGATTTTATTTTCACCTTCATATAAAGGTCTATGTTTAGATTCAAATCTTCTTTCACTAAAAGGTTTTGGTGAGATTTCGATACCATTTATTTCGATAAAAAATTCTTTATCTTGGACATCTTGTGATTTGGAATTAAATAAAAGTTCATAATTATTTTGTTTCTTAGAAACTTTTACAGATTCGTTCTTCAAAGTTGACGTAACCTGATTAGAATTACGATTTGACCCTTTTTCAACGACAACTGCTTGACTCAGTAATTCCTCTCTTTCAATCCCATTCATTTTTTTCACTTTATCTTGTGGAATTGATTGCTCCATTGAATAAACTAGTGGAAAAGCATTTTTAGTTTCATAAAGTCCTTTATTACCTTTTGACTCTATTTTTTCAAATCCATTCGGAATTAATGCTCCTTGTTGAGCATATAGATAACGAACTCCTAAAAAATCACTCATCATGTAACGATTGTCTAAATGTTTCAGCGGTTCTGCCATTTGAAATTCAACATTATCCATAGCTAAACTAAAATCACCAACTGAACCATTTTGTAATGACACATAAGAATTCACCATCGGCTTATCAATCATAGGTCCAATATTCGCTCTTGAACGATGACCATCATACATTCCCTTAGTAAAATTACTTCGATAAAAATCAGATTTATCAAAAGCAACAGATTGATTTAATCCCCCAAGATAGTTCTTATAGTATGGATCAACTGAGTGCCGATTCATATGCCAAGAAATTGCATTATTTCCTTCTTCACTATTATAATAATTACCTAAGTACGCGGCGTTTATACAGGTTAGTGATAATAAAACGATTACGCTACCTTTAATTTTTTTATCTTTATTATCGACATTAAAAGCAATGACTCCAATAGTTATCCACATAAGAACTAAAGGTATCCCTACTGCTTTTTGTTCGTAGAAGCTGTATGTATCGCCAACGAATGCCATTACTGTCAAAACAGCACCTACAATAAAGATTGTCTGTACTTCCCTACGATTAACTAATTTTATCGAATCAATCATGTTGGCTATCACAATGGTAAACGGAATTGTCATCAGAAAAACCCAACGAACAGAAGGAGTGGCCATCCCGTTAATTGCTGCTGCTAACATTGGTGTTAGCCAACAAATAAAGCCAACCGCAATTGATAAGTTTAATTTTTTATATTTCTTAAATCGAGAAAAACTTATTACTAATGCGGGAACAACAACTACACCGTACCCCCCATAATATTCAAAACTATTTGAACTAGTTGCCGTAATAAAGCGTGGTATAAAATCCAAATAATAATTAAATGGATAAACTAATAATCCATTCGCGAACGGTACGCTTGAGCGTGTAGAATTAAAAAAGTAGTCCAACGTAGGTAACAAAATTACACTGGATAATAAAATTCCTAATAGGCCAAAAGGAATAATTGAAGCAATCTGAATTCCCTTCTCTTTCCAGTTCTTTTCTTTTTGTGTTAAAACTTGGACCACAAAATAAAAAATTGCGCCTAATCCAAGTAAAAAAGCAAAATAAAAATTATTAATTAATGTCCAAGTCACCATAACAGTAAAGAATGCTTTGTTTTTTCCTTCTAAAAAATAATCAATACTCATTAAAAGTAGTGGATAAATTACTAAAGGTGTTAAAAACATTGGGTGTGATATTGAAGAATGGACAGCATATCCTGTAAAAACATAAAACATTGAAACTAATAATAATGCTTTATTACTATAATTATATTTATTTTTTAAGTAAGCAATTAATGCTAAACCAGCAAAAAATAATTTTGAAAGCATCATTGCTACATATGTATTTTCAATATTCTTAAAAAATAAGAAGGGATAAACAAAAATGTCACCTACAGAATAGTAACTAAAGCTCTGGAATGAATCCGCTCCTAACCCAAGTGTCCAATCCCAAAAATGGCCAAACTCTTGTGGTTGATGGATAACATTTTTTATCATTTCTTTTAATTGCGCAATGGAAACGTAATGTTGCGATAAGGCATCTAGATTACTCACAAAGGTTTTTCCACTATCTAAGAATGGTAAATATATGATATATAAAACAATTGCAAATAGTATGCTATACCCCATAACTAGCTTAAGCGTAGACTCTTTTTTATTGATCATTAACTAAAAACTCCTAACCTATTAAAATGATTTTTTGTAGCATATTTTTATTTTTTATGTTAATTGCCATGATTACAATACCAAATATAATAATAGGCATGAGTAATAACGTGCATTTTAAAAACTACAAAAGTTCCCTCCTTTTAAGTTTTGGGGGATTCAAAAAAATAAATAAAACTCCCTACTCTCATGATTAATGAGAATAAGGAGCTTTCATGTACAAACTGACCCATTAAAAGGGTGCCCAAAAAGTATGATACCTTTTAAGTACGATTGAGTCAAGTTTTATTCTTACGGTGTCACGTCTTCAATAGTGATATCTTCGATTGTGCTAACCTTATCATCCTTACTTTTATTCGCTTTGAAGGACACTTTATCGCCTTCTTTTAAAAACATACTATATATGTTATTTGAAGTACTAATTGTATAAACAGTATTATTTCCCTTTAATAAGAACGAGATTGTTTCAGTTCCGTCTATAACGACTTTATTAACACGTTGAACTTCACCACTAATACTTTCTAACTCTGTTTTAGTAGTATTTCGATTATTACTTCCTTTCATACTTAATCGAACTTTGTACGCTTCCAGTGTTTTTTGAGCATCATTACCATCCACTACAATATCACTATCCGTCGCTGAAACATATACGTATCCTTTGAAAATTCCATTTACATCTAACAACGAAATTATCCAAGTTGGCACACCCTCGACATTATATAAAATTGGCATTTTAGCATCCCATTTTTTTTCAGGATAAATTTTTTCCGCAATTGAGATGGCCCCATCACTATCCATCATCCCCTTATTGTCACGATAATACTCCATAATACCAGTTCTCGCATCAATTAAGCTATAACCTAAAGCACTATCTTGCTTAGCATCATCACTCGTGAAATCAGTAAAGTACAAAAGGTGTCCTGATTTAGACATTAATGGCGTCACGGCTCCACTTGAGTATATTCCATTACTTGTTGGTTGTTTTACGTCATCTTTAGTAAAAATACTATTTAGCCATCCCTTACCATACTTACCAAAATAATTATTCATGCTACTTGCAACTGCACTTGTCAATGGAGCGTCAATATATTCTGGCGTATCTTTTAAATCATAAACTATTGTTTTGCCTGTTTGGCTATTTAAAACACCAACTTTAAATTTATCATATCTTTTTTTACCACTTAAGCCATACTCTTTGTAAAGAGTAGTAACATAGTAAGGAGTACCATCATCACCTATTTCTAAATTAACTGCACCCATTCGTGCATAACTCGAAGAACTCGCATAGATGTTTCGTTCGGCGTCTTGCCATAGATATGCACTGGGAACATATTTCATCTCTGTTTTAACAAATTCTGGTTGAGCATTGATATCTGTGGCACTTATTTTAAAATAGCCAGGCATTTTCTTAAAACGATTCCACTTCCAAAAGCTACGATATTCAATACCAGATACATAGACATACTCACCATCAATAACTTGTGCCGTTGTTGTTCCTAATTTATAGGCACTATAGTTAGGAACACTACTAATCATTTTTTGCATCTTATTACGTGCACTTTTAGTAGACATTGCAATTGGTGTTTCTTTCGTAGATACTAACTCTTCTGTTTCCTTCACTTTTTTTACATTGATTGTTTGATAAATTTCATCCGTACTCAAAATTCTAGCAACAGGCACGTAAATAACCACTATCACTAAAGCTACAATTCCTGCAAAGAGAGCTTTAGTTAATTTTATCCCCCCCACAGATTGTGCTTGAATAACATTCTTTTTTCTTTTGGGTTTCACATTAATATTTTTTAATACTGTTCCAACATTTAGCATAGTAAAAATAAAAACACCAAACACATATGAAAGTATATTAATTACAACTAAATTACTTAACGTTTGCGGTGGTAATACCATATAAATAAAAACAAAACCAATCATAGTCATACAAAGTGATGCGACAATACTTCTCCGAATTATCTTACTATTCCGTGTTGACAACAGAAGCCCAATAATCATTGCAAGATAAAAACCAATATTAAATTTTAATGCTATAATTAAAAAATTTACCATCCAAAACATATTTCCACTCTCCAATTAAATTAATAATGAATAAAATTATTATACCATAACAACTCGAACAAAAAATATTCGTAACTTTTATAAAAACTAGAAATAAATTTAATGCAATTAAAAAAAGGAACGATTGTACATTTGAATAAACTATCGTAAAATAGTTAGGTATTTACAAAAAGGAGAATTTTTAAATGACGAAAATAAATTAACAATTATCGTACCTTGCTATAACGAAGAAGAAGTTCTTCCAGAGTCAAGTAAACAAATAAGAGAAATTATTATAGAATTAATTAATGAGAATAAAGTTGCTGAAAATAGCACTATCCTATTTGTTGATGATGGGAGCAAAGACCAAACGTGGAAAATAATTGAAAAATTACATCATGAAGATCCAATCCATTATTCTGGAATCAAATTTAGTCGTCATTTCGGCCATCAAAATGCATTAATCGCTGGTATGACAACTGCTGTGCAAACATCTGATATGATAGTCACAATTGATGCTGACCTCCAAGATGACATTAATGCAATTAAAGAAATGGTAACCAAATATCATGAAGGATTCGAAGTTGTTTATGGTGTAAGAAACAACAGAGATACTAATACTAAGTTCAAGCGTCGGACAGCACTTGCATTTTACTCAATGATGGGAAAAATTGGTGTTAACATGGTGGCAAATCATGCTGACTTTAGATTAATGAGTAAATGCGCTACAAAAACATTACTTTCATTTAAGGAGCAAAATATTTTTCTCCGTGGTCTCGTTCCTTTAGTCGACTATGCTTCTACTGAAGTCTACTATTCTAGAAATAAACGCCTTGCTGGAGAATCAAAATATCCATTGAAAAAAATGATTTCTTTCGCGTTGGAGGGCATCACTTCATTTTCAATAATGTCTATTCGTTTTGTTCGAAATCTTGGTATTTTAACATTTTTCATTGGAATTATTTACTCACTTAATATCTTGTTCCAACATCTCACCGGAAATACTGTTCCTGGATGGTCTTCTTTGACGATGAGTATTTGGATTTCAGGTGGTATTCAACTTGTTTCATTATCTATTATTGGTGAATACATCAGAAATATTTATTCCGAAGTAAAAAAAGACCCCGCTTTATTATTGAAGAAAACTTGTCCGATAAAAATAACAATATTTAACATTTTTTAATTAATAAAATCATTTAACCTTAGAGGTTAGATGTAAAAAAGGAACAAGTGCGTCGAATACGCACTTGTTCCTTTTGATTTATAGCTATTGAATTAAACGTGAATTGGTAAACCTAATGCCAATTCAGCTGTATCCATTACTGCCTCAGCCAATGATGGATGAGAATGGATTGTTAAAGCAATATCCTCTGCATTCATCCCAGCTTCAACTGCTAAGCCAATTTCAGCAATCATATCGCTTGCGCCAACACCGACTACTTGTCCACCAACAACAATGTTATCTTCTTTTGTTGTGACCAAACGTACAAAACCTTCAGTTTGGTTAAGTGATAATGCTCGGCCATTTCCACCTAAAGTGAATTTAGATGCTTTAACGTCTAATCCTGCTTCTTTCGCTTCTTTTTCTGTCATTCCAACAACTGCTAATTCTGGATCAGTAAAAGCTACTGCAGGCATGCCGACATAATCGACTTCAACTGCTTTACCAGAAATTGCTTCTGCGGCGATTTTAGCTTCAAAACTTGCTTTATGAGCAAGTGCAGCACCAGCTACAATGTCACCAATTGCCCAAATACTTGGCACATTTGTACGACCTTGTTTGTCAACATTAACTAAACCACGTTCAGATAACTCAACGCCAGCAATTTCTAAACCTAAATCATCTGTATTAGGACGACGGCCAACTGTTACCATCACGTAATCAGCTTCAATTGTTTCTGTTTTACCATCTGCTTCATAGTGAACAGTTACACTGTCACCATTATCAATTGCTTCTTTAGCCATTGCTTTAGTGACTACTTTGATGCCTTTTTTCTTAAAGTCTGATTCAACAAATTTAACCATATCTTTTTCAAATGTTGGTAAAATTTGAGGAGAACCTTCAAGAATTGTAACTTCGGCACCAAGGTTAGCATAAGCACTTCCTAATTCAGCACCAATGACACCACCACCAACGATGACAAATTTCTTTGGTACTTCTGGTAAGTTTAAGCCACCAGTTGAATCAAGAACGCGACCACCAAATTTGAATCCTTTAATTTCAATTGGTCGACTACCAGTCGCAACAATTGCATTGTTGAATGAATAAGTTTGGGCGCTATCTTCGTTGATGACACGTAATGTGTTTTCATCAACAAAGAATGCTTCACCATTAATAATTTCAACTTTATTTTTCTTTAAGAGGAATTTAACACCTGTCGTTAATTGATTCACGACAACGTTATCTTTCCAATCCTGTGTTTTTGCAAAATCCAATTTAACATTTTCAGCTGTCACACCGAAAACATCACTGTGTTTTGCATCGTGTAATTTATGTCCAGCACTAATTAAAGCTTTTGATGGAATACAGCCAACGTTTAAACAAACGCCACCAATGTATTCGCGCTCGATGATTGCGACTTTTTGCCCCATTTGTGCGGCACGAATTGCTGCTACATATCCACCAGGTCCTGCCCCAATGACGACTGTATCTAATTCTACTGCGAAATCTCCTACTACCATGCGCGTTTCACCTTAACCTTCCATTAATAATAATTCTGGATCTGCCAATAAACGTTTAATATTGTTCATTGCTTTTTGAGCTGTTGCGCCATCGACAACACGGTGGTCAAAACTCATTGATAATTTCATCATACGACCTACTGCTAATTCGCCATCTTCATTGACAACTGGTTGTTGCGTAATTGTACCCACACCTAAAATAACCACTTCTGGGTAGTTGATAACTGGTGTAAACCAACCGCCACCAACTGAACCAATGTTACTAATTGTAACAGTACCGCCACGCATATCGGGAGCTGTTAGCTTACCTTCAATAGCAAGTGCCGCTTTTGCGTTAATTTCATCAGCAATGTCAAACATACCTTTTGTATCTGCTTGTTTGATGTTTGGTACATATAGACCGTGATCTGTATCAGTTGCGATACCAATGTTGTAATAGTTTTTATAGACAATTTCATCTGTCGAATCATCAATAGATGAGTTTAACACTGGGAATTGTTTCATTGTCGCCGTTAATGCTTTTACAACGTATGGTAAGAACGTTAATTTAGTATCACGAGCTGCTGCAACATCTTTAAATTTCTTACGGTGATCCCATAATTTAGAAACCTCTACTTCATCATGTAAAGTAACATGAGGCGCTGTATGTTTGCTATTAACCATTGCTTTTGCAATAGCTTTACGTGTTGGTGTCATTTTTTCTCTAACTTCGGCTTCTGGTGCGCCAACAAATGGTGTTGGTGCTGCAGCTGGAATAGATTTGCTTGTCACAACCTCAATAGCTGGAGCCGCTTCTTTCGTTGTCACAACTTGAATTGAATCTGTGGCAACTGGTGCTGAACCAAAATTATCAATATCAGCTTTTACAACACGTCCACCTTTTCCTGTTGGTGATACTTGTGTAATATCAATGCCTTTTTCACGTGCATATTGACGAACTGAAGGCATCGCTAACACGCGTTTTGAACCATTAGCAGTTGCACTTGACGCACTTGGAGCTGCTGGAGCATCATTACTAACAAGTGTAATCACTTCTGGAGCTTTTGGTGTTTCAACAGCTGGTGCAGTTGCGTCGTTATGTCCTGGTGCATCAATCTCAACTAAGACATCACCTACATTTGCTACTGTACCTTCAGGGACGACAACTTTAACAACTTTCCCTGTCACTGGTGATGGGATTTCTTCAACTGATTTATCATTTTGAACTTCTAAAAGTGTATCATCTTCATTGATTGTATCGCCTTCTTTGACGAACCATTTCATGATTTCGCCTTCTGCAATACCTTCACCAATATCTGGTAATTTAAATTGGAATACACCACCTGTTGCCGGAGTTGCTGTTTCAACAACAATTGCTTCTGGAGCTGCTTCAACAACTTCCGTTTCCTCTTCTTCATGACCTGGTGCGTCAATTTCAACAAGAACATCGCCAACATTTGCAACTGTGCCTTCTGATACGACAACTTTTAAAACTTTTCCTGTCACTGGTGACGGGATTTCTTCAACCGATTTATCATTTTGAACTTCTAAAAGTGTATCATCTTCATTGATTGTATCGCCTTCTTTAACGAACCATTTTACGATTTCGCCTTCTGCAATACCTTCACCAATATCTGGTAATTTAAATTTAAATGCCATGTCTCATACTCTCCTTCTCTTATCTATGTAAGCTAGTCTAAAATTCGTAAACTTCTTTCACTTTTGCTTCGATATCAGATGCATTTGGTAACCAAACATTTTCAGCTTGACCAAATGGGAAAATTGTATCTGGAGCAGAGACTCTTCCGATTGGCGCTTCTAAAGAAAGAACTGCACGCTCAGAAATTTCAGATGCAACTTGAGCGCCTACACCGGCTTGTTTTTGAGCTTCTTGAACGACAATCACACGACCTGTTTTTTCAACAGACGCAACAATTGTATCAACGTCTAATGGCGCAACCGTTCTTAAATCGATGATTTCAACAGAAATGCCTTCTTTTTCTAATTTATCAGCGGCTTTGATTGCTTCACGCACCATCGCACCATAAGTAATAATAGAAACGTCTTTTCCTTCACGAGTTACAGCTGCTTTGTCTAAAGGAACAGTGTAAGCTTCATCTGGAACTTCCTCACGGAATGAACGATATAATTTCATATGTTCTAAGAAAACAACTGGATCGTTATCACGAATCGCTGAAATTAATAATCCCTTAGCATCATATGGGTTACTTGGAATTACCACACGAATACCAGGTGATTGTGCAATTAAACCTTCTAAGTTATCTGAGTGTAATTCAGGAGTATGCACACCGCCACCAAATGGAGCGCGAATTGTAATCGGCATGTTACGTGTACCACTCATACGGTAACGTGTACGTGCCATTTGACCAATAATTTCATCCATTACTTCAAATACGAAACCGAAGAATTGGATTTCAGGTAATGGGCGAAAACCTTCTAATGCTAAACCAAAAGCTAAACCACCAATACCAGATTCTGCTAAAGGTGTATCAAAAACACGGTCAACACCAAATTTTTCTTGCAAACCTTCTGTTGCACGGAATACACCACCGTTATTCCCAACATCTTCACCAAAAACTAATACATCTGGATTAGCTTCTAGTTCTAAAGCTAGTGCGTCTGTAATTGCTTGAATCATTGTTTTTTGTGCCATGATTTATTTCGACTCCTTTGCTTCGTAAATATCAATTTGTTCTTGAATTGTTTTTGGTGTTGCTTCAAACATATTTTTCAAGAAATCAGATACTTTTTGTTTTGGAACTGCATCTGCAGCTTTGATTGCTTCTTTAATTTCTTCTTTTGTTGCTTCAATGATTGCTTCTTCTTTTTCTTCTGACCATAACCCTTTTTCTGTTAAGTAAATACGGAAACGAGTTAACGGATCTTTTGCATGCCACTCATCTTCAACATCTTTAGTACGGTAACGAGTTGGATCGTCCCCTGATAATGTATGTGGGCCATAACGGAATGTTAATGTCTCAATTAAAACGGGACCATTTCCTGCAACTGCCCATTCACGTGCAGCTTGTGTTACTTTGTAAACTGCTAATGGATCCATTCCATCAACTTGAATACTTGGAATACCTGCCGCAATTCCTTTTTGTGCTAATGTTTTAGCAGCTGTTTGCAATTCACGAGGTGTAGAAATTGCGTAGCCATTATTTTGAATGAAGAATACCGCATTTGCTTTATAAGCTCCTGCAAAGTTAATTCCTTCATAAAAATCTCCTTGTGATGAACCGCCATCACCAGTATATGTATAAGCAACATTTGCTTTGCCACGTTTCTTAAGTCCTAATGCTACTCCTGCAGCTTGAACGTATTGTGCACCAATAATAATTTGAGGTGGTAAGGCTTTTAATGTTTCTGGGTATTCATTACCAGCAGCATGTCCTCTTGACCATAAAAATGCTTGTGTTAATGGTAAACCATGCTTAATTAATTGTGGAACATCACGATATCCAGGTAATAATACATCCTCTTTATCCATCGCAAATTGACTCGCTAATTGACTTGCTTCTTGTCCAGCAGTTGGGGCGAAGAATCCTAAACGTCCTTGACGGTTTAAAGCAGTTGAACGTTGGTCTAATACGCGTGACCAAACCATGTCTGTCATTAATTGTACTAATTCTTCATCTGATAAATCAGGCATTAAGTCCTCATTTACCACTTTCCCTTTCTCATCTAATACTTGAATTGTTGGAAAGTCTGCATTGATATCTTGTAACAAAGCGTCAAAATCAAGTGGATTAATTTTTTTCTTAGCCATCTTTATTTCACAATCCTCTCTATTAATAAGTAGTGTTGTCGTTCGTTTAAACAGTACAGATAAACTGTATCAGTAATTCTTGTTTCAACACCATTAATTTACCACGTAAAAACCATTAAAGCAAGCGATAAACTCCAAAAACAAATAATTAAACATTGTGCCACACTGTATCACTAGATAGTGAAAAACATCACTATATTTGTGTTTTTGTTAACAAATATAAAATGCTTACATTTGTTAAACATGATAGACAATAATGTGTTAAACTCAACAAAAATATTTCTATTTAATCAAACTCTCATTCATAACTTTATTATTAAAATTATGAAGCCAAAACTTAATTATTTTTTTATTTTCCTCACTTATTACTATACCTTTTAATTAATTTTTTTATCAGACTTTCGTGTCCGATAATCAGACATTTTAAACACTTCATCTCATTATAACGATATAGACAGCGAATAGAACAACTTATCAGGCGATTGTTATATACATAAAACTTATCGCTTACAAGTCTATCCAAACAACAAAAATAAACATTAAAATACTTACTGTTATGTTTTTTATTCATCAAACAGATATGATATACTATACTTTGCTCAAAGAGGAGGTACTGCATGATCAAAAAAATTCTAACCATTGGCGAGTCTTCACCATTAATGACAAAGAGTATTCAAACAGATTTAAAAGTTTTTCAAGACTACTCACATTTTGGGTTTACTACAATTACTTCACTGTCCTTACAAGATGGTCAACAGCATCACGTTGAAACAGACGTCTTCGAAGCACAGATTGAAACAGTATTAGCCGGTGGTCATTTAGACGGGATTTTGATTAACTCAATTGCATCAAAAAATCACTTACAGACACTCATTAATTTAATTGAAGAACAAAAAAATGTTTTTAGTGTTTTAGATTTGCAAAACAACGATAATATAATTAATTCAACTGAACCAGTTAAAAAGAAACTTAGACAACTCATAGAACTAGTTGACATTATAATTTGTGATTGGGATATTCTTAACCCACTATATTTTAATGTCGAAAGCCCGACACAAAGAGATTTAAAAATGAGAATGCAAGATTTTAATCGCACTGGTGTTAAACAGCTGCTCATTAAAAACATCTCATTAAAAGATTTCACACCAAATATGGGCCTATTAAAAACAGATAATCTATTGATAATTTACGATCAACAAGATAATATATCTTTTTCAAAACCAACATTTGGTGCATCATTAATTAGCAACTGTTTATTAGATCAAACTATTTCCAGTGCAATTTCAAATAGTTTACAATACGTTAACCAGTTAAATTAGCGTTCTGTTTCAATCACCATTGATATTCCTTGGCCACCTCCAATACAAAGCGTTGCAAGTCCTGTTGTTTCATTTCGTTGCATTAGCTCGTGAATCAAAGAGACTAGAATACGAGCACCACTTGCACCAATAGGATGGCCCAAGGCAATTGCTCCACCATTAACATTTACAAGCTCAGGATTTAAACCCAACTCTTTAGATACACAGAGTGCCTGTGCTGCGAATGCTTCATTTGACTCAATCAGATCTAAATCAGAAACTGTTAAGGCAGCCTTTTTTAAGGCTTTTTTTGTTGCTTCAATTGGACCCATTCCCATTAATTCAGGTGAAACACCGGCTGAAGCCCATGATTTAATAGTTGCTAAAATAGGCATTTTTAATAACTCTGCTTTTTCACGACTCATTAAAATTACAGTCGCTGCTCCGTCATTCATTCCAGACGCGTTCCCCGCTGTAACAGTCCCATCCTTTTTGAAAGCTGGTTTCAATTTAGCCAACTGTTCTAGACTACTATTTGCTCTAGGATATTCATCGACATCAAAATATCCTGTTGAAACAAGTTTTTCGTTCACTTTAATTGGAACTATTTCATCTTTAAAGCGATCTATTTCTATTGCGTGTTTAGCTTTAATTTGACTATTTAAAGCAAACGTATCTTGTTCCTTGCGATCAATGCCAAATTTTTCGGCAATATTTTCGGCAGTAATACCCATATGCTCACCAGAAAAAGCGTCAGTCAGCCCATCTTGTAGCATCAAGTCTTGCATGTTTAAATTACCCATTGCTTTTCCTTTTCGCACGCCGTATGTAACGTGTGGGGCCTGACTCATATTTTCCACACCGCCAGCAACGACAACTTCATGTTCACCTGTCATAATCGCTTGCGTCCCTAAAATAATAGCCTTTAAACCTGATCCACATACTTTATTTACAACATAAGCTGATGTTTCAATTGGTAAATTCGCTTTTACAGCAACTTGCCTGGCAAGATTTTGACCTAATCCGGCTCCTAAAACGTTACCTAAAATAACCTCATCAACTTCTTCCGGTTCTAATCTTAATGTACTAATTTGATTTTCTATAAGCTGTGCTGCTAAATCAATAGCTGACGTCTGACTCAGCGACCCTCCAAATTTTCCAATCGCACTTCTTTTCGCTGAAACAATAACAACATCTTGCATAATTTTTCCTCCAGTTTCTTGACTCAATATATAGTAAATATGACGAATTTTCTTAAATTTTGCAAGCTTTCTACCAAAGTTTAATAATAGTTTATCTTTTATAAAAAAAACGTGTAGATTAAGAGATAATTCTCTTTTTCTACACGTTTCTAAATTAATTGAATTAGATTTTTAAGAAGCGGCGCATTGAGAAGACTGATCCTACCGATCCAATGACAACACCAATTAAAATTAAAATGACATTCAATTGCAACACAAGTGTTGTTGGGCGAATTAAGTCGTAACTTGACATGTTCTTCGCGAAAATAAAGTAAACTTGTGAATAACCAAATGATAATAAAACAAGTGGGATAATTGATCCTAGCACACCAATAAAGGCACCTTCTAAAAAGAATGGCCAGCGGATATATCCATTTTTCGCACCAACGAGGCGCATAATTTGAATTTCTCGTTTTCTTGAAATAATCGTAATTCTAATTGTATTAGAAATCAAGAAAATAGCGACTACAATTAGGAAAACACCTGCAATCGTTCCCCATAATTTAACATTTTTTGCCATCGTAAAGAGTTTTTCTGATTTTTTACCACCATAATCCGCTTTATCAACATTGGCAAGGTTCTGAACTTCTCTTTGAATTGTTTTAATGTCTTCTGTATCTTTTGGTGTTACTACATAAACATCATAAAGTGGATTATCATCACCATCAAATAATTTCCAAGTATCACCAAGTTTTTCAGTTAATTTTTTATATTCTGTTTCTTTACTAGAAAATGTTACTTTATCGACACCTTTAATCTCACTTAGTTCTTTACCAAGTTTTTGAGTATCTTCATCTGAAGTACCAATTTCTACAAAGACCGAAACATCAACATTATCCTTGATATCAACAGCAATTTTACTTACATTTAAAATGATTGCTAAAAAGACACCAACTAGAGTTAAAGTAATCGTAACCGCACTGACAGACGCAACCGTCATCCAGCCGTTACGTTTTAAGTTTTTAAGCGCACTCCCAATATGTCTAAAAAAGTTTCTAATCATCGTATCCATAATCCCCCTCATCTTGGTCCCTTGTAATACGGCCATTTTCAATTGCAAGCACACGGTGACGAATTGTATTTACAATTGTACTATTATGAGTAGCCATCACAATTGTTGTGCCTTGGCCATTGATACGTTCTAATAACTCCATAATTTCCCATGAGTTTTCTGGATCTAAGTTACCCGTTGGTTCGTCGGCGATTAACACTTTAGGTGTATTTACAATTGCTCTTGCAATTGCAACACGTTGTTGTTCCCCACCAGATAATTCACTTGGGAAAACGCGAACTTTGTGTTTCAGACCTACTAAGGATAAAACTTCCATCACACGTTTTTTTACTTCTCTAGGTTTTTTACCGATAACTTGCATTGCATATGCAACATTTTCATACACGGTTTTATGTGTTAATAATTTGTAATCTTGGAAAACAATTCCGATTTCACGTCGTAAATACGGAATATTTCGGTTTCTTATCGTTAATAAGTCGTAACCACACACACTTAATGAGCCTTTTGTTGCTCTTTCTTCACGGTACATTAATTTTATAAAAGTAGATTTACCGGCACCACTAGGGCCTACTACATAAACAAAATCACCTTGATTAATGTTTACCGTAACATTGCGCAAAGCAGTCGTACCGTTCGAATATTTTTTGGTTACTTTTTTCATTTCAATCATAGATATTCTCCCCGACTATATATTTTTTTATGCTTCGTTATATCTTATCCAGTATAACATGGATATATGTCTGATTTAATAGTTAATCTTTACAATTTCATTTCAATTCAGAAAAGTTACTGTTAAGATTGTCGTTAAATTTGTTTCCAGCGTAAATATGCATCAATAAATCCATCCAAATCACCGTCCATCACTGGATCAGTGTTGCCAACTTCAAAATGAGTACGATGGTCTTTAACCATTGAATATGGATGAAAAACATAGGATCTAATTTGCGAACCCCAACCAATTTCCATCTGTTCTCCACGAAGTTCAGCCGCTTCTTGCTCTTTTTTCTCAATTTCTAATTGATATAATTTAGATTTTAACATGGACATCGCTTGTTCTCTGTTTTTAAGTTGCGAACGTTGGGCTTGACTTGCTACAATCACACCCGTTGGTATATGAGTAATTCTGACAGCAGATTCGGTTTTATTGACATGTTGTCCACCAGCACCACTCGCACGATAAGTATCAACTTTTAAATCATCTGTTTTAATTTCAATTTCAATATTATCTGACAATTCCGGCATCACATCCACAGAACAAAAAGAAGTATGACGGCGACTATTGGAATCGAATGGTGAAATACGAACCAAACGATGCACACCTTTTTCTGACTTCAAATAGCCATAAGCATTATAACCTTTTATCAATAATGTAACACTTTTAATACCTGCTTCATCTCCTGCAAGATAATCTAATGTTTCAACTTTAAAACCTTTCTTATCCGCCCATCGCTGATACATTCTTAAGAGCATACTGCCCCAATCCTGCGATTCTGTTCCGCCAGCTCCAGGGTGTAATTCAATTATTGCATTGCTCTTATCATAAGGTTCGCTTAATAATTGTGTCAATTCATACGCTTCAATCGTTTGATTGAACGCTTGAATATATTGTTCTAATTCAGTTTGTAACTCAGCATCTTCTTCTTCTTGAAGCATTTCTTGCAACTCTAAAAGCTCTTCAAGTTGTTTTTCGATTGCTTTAAATGATTCATACGTTGCTTTTACCTGATTTGAATTTTCAATGAAAGCTTGAGCTTCTTCAGGGTTATCCCAAAACTCAGGTTCTGACATCTGATAATCAATCTCTGCCACTTGTTCTTCAAGTATCTCTAAGTCAAAGAGACCTCCTGAAATTTGCGATTTTTGTTGAAAACTTATCTAAATACTGTTGAATTTCATAATTTTCCAAAGTATTCATCCTTTCTGTTATTAAAAAAGGAAAACGACTCAGATTAACTAAGTCGTATGCCCTTTTTATTCTGGTTTACCATGACAATTTTTATACTTTTTACCACTACCACATGGACACATATCATTTCGACCAATTTTTTCTTCAACCTTAACTGGTTTTTTCTTTTGATCACTTGATACTTGTCCCTGTTCTTCAGTTGGACGAGTTGGTTCACCTTGGCTCACTTGTTCTCTTTGAACGTTTTGACGCATTTCTGATTTCATGAAGAGACGAGTCACTTCATATTCAATCGCACCAACCATTTCAACGAACATTTGGTAGCCTTCTGTTTGATAATCAACTAACGGATTATTTTGACCATAAGCTCTTAAACCAATTGATTCTCTTAATTGATCCATTGCATCAATATGATCAGTCCATTTCATATCAACTACTCTTAGAATAACTACTTTTTGGAATTCTAATAATTGTTCTTCACTGTTTAAAATTTCAACTTTTTCATCATAAATCGTTTTTGCCTTTTCATAGATGAATTTTTTTATTTCTTCTGCTGTTTTACCTTTGAAGTCTTCTACAGTAATAGCATCTTCATGTGTAATGGCAGCACCCACAAAGTCTACTAAACCAACTAGGTTCCAATCAGCTTGTTCACCTTGAGTATGGCCATCAACATAACGGCCAATCGTACGCTCAACCATACCTAAAAGAACTTCTTCTAAATTAGCTTCTGCTGTAATCACTTGGTTCCGTTGTTTATAGATGACTTCACGTTGTTCACGCATCACGTCATCATATTGTAAGACGTTCTTACGAGTATCGTAGTTATTACCTTCAACTCGTTTTTGTGCACCTTCAACTTGTTTAGATAACATTTTACTTTGAATAACAGCATCTTCATCTTCTAAACTCATACGATCTAAGAAGGCTTTAATTCTTTCTGATCCGAATCGTTTCATTAAATCGTCTTCAAGTGAAAGGTAAAATTGAGTTTCACCTGGGTCTCCTTGACGACCAGAACGGCCACGTAATTGGTTATCAATACGACGAGATTCATGTCGCTCTGTACCAATAACAGCTAATCCACCTGCTTCAATGACACCATTCCCTAAACGAATATCGGTACCACGACCAGCCATGTTAGTTGCGATTGTTACCACACCTTTTTGACCAGCATTCATGATAATTTCCGCTTCTTTAAAGTGATTTTTCGCATTTAACACTTCATGCGGAATTTTAGCTTTTGTTAACATATCAGATAATAATTCTGATGTTTCAACAGCTACAGTACCAACCAAAACTGGTTGACCTTTTAAGTGACGTTCTTTGATGTCCTCAACAACGGCATTAAACTTGCTGCCTAAGTTTGGATATAAAAGATCCGGGCGGTCAATTCTAGCAATGTCACGGTTTGTTGGAATTTGAATAACTTGCATGTTATAGATTTCTCTAAATTCTTCTTCTTCCGTTTTGGCAGTACCGGTCATACCCGATAATTTTTTATACATACGGAAATAGTTTTGGAACGTAATATTTGCTAAAGTTTTTGTTTCGTCCTCAATTTCAACGCCTTCTTTAGCTTCAATCGCTTGGTGAAGACCGTCAGAATAACGACGTCCATCCATAATACGACCAGTAAATTGGTCAACAATCATTACTTTACCTTCTTGAACTACATAATCAATATCATTAATCATAATATAGTTCGCACGTAATGATTGATCTAAATAATGCGTTAAAGAAGTGTTTGCAATATCATACAGGTTATCTAAATTGAAATGTTTTTCTGCTTTAGAAATACCTTCTTCAGTTAATGAAATTGTTTTTGATTGAATATCAATTTTGTAATCTTCTTCCTCAGTTAACTCTTTAATAAAGTTATCTGCACGATTGTACATTGCTGTTGATTTTTCAGCTTGTCCTGAAATAATTAATGGTGTTCTCGCTTCATCGATTAAAATTGAATCGACTTCATCGACAACCGCAAAGTTTAACGGACGTTGTACCATTTGGTCACGGTAAACAACCATGTTATCTCTTAAATAGTCAAATCCTAGCTCATTATTTGTTGAATATGTGATATCGCAGTTGTAAGCAAGTCTCTTTTCTTCTGAGTCTTTTGAATTGATGTTTAAACCAACTGTTAAGCCTAGGAAATTATATAACTCACCCATTTCGTTAGCATCACGTGTTGCTAAGTATTCGTTAACTGTAACAACATGAACACCTTCGCCTGAAATCGCATTTAAGTAAACTGGCATTGTCGCTGTTAACGTTTTACCTTCACCAGTTTTCATTTCTGGAATGTTACCGTCATGAAGCACGATACCACCCATTAACTGTACTTTATATGGGAATAGCCCTAACACACGTTTAGCAGCTTCACGTACAACAGCAAAAGCTTCAGGTAAAAGTTCATCTAACGTTTCACCTTTTTGATAACGTGCTTTAAATTCTTCAGTTTTCGCTTGTAATTCTTCATCACTTAATTTTTCAATATCACCTTTTAAGAGATCAATTTGATCTGCGATACTCCCTAATCTTTTCAACTCTTTTTTATCATTTTCAATTAATTTCTTTAAAAAATTTGCCATTTGTCTAAATCCTACCCTCTCATCAGTATTCTCTTATTTATTATAATGAGGCTATCTTATACATTTTAGCATTACTTATTAAAAAATTAAACCAATTATTCATAAAAGTTCGATAAAATGTTATAAAAGTAATGAAAACCCATGAAATATCATGGGTTTTCATTACTTTTTAATTTTTTAATTTGTTTCAATCAAACCATATTTACCATCTTTACGACGATAAACAATACTTGAACCATTTGTTTCCGCATCTTCAAAGATGAAGAAGTTATGACCTAGCATGTTCATTTGAAGAACTGCTTCTTCACTATCCATTGGTTTCAATGAGAGACGTTTTGTACGAACGATTTCTAAATCTGGCTCTTCATGATTATCAATTTCTGGAATTGATACAAGAGGTGCCTCGTCAGTAACTTGTCTTGATTTACGGTTTATTTTAGTTTTATATTTTCTGATTTGACGTTCTAATTTGTCAGCTACTAAATCCACACTCGCATATAAATCAGGTGAAGTTTCTTCCGCTCTTAACACTAAGTATGGAAGTGGAATTGTTACTTCAACTTTTGCAGTTTTATCTGAATAAACTTTTAAATTTACATGTGCTGTAGATTCTGGTGCATCTTGGAAATAACGTTCAAGTTTCCCAATCTTTTTCTCTACATAATCTCTAATTGCTTGAGTAACTTCAATATTTTCTCCACGTACATTATATCTAAACATATTAATTGCCCCTTTCGCCTACCTAATCAGTAAAAGAAATAAAGGAAGGACCACTCTTACCTACTATTTCTTTTCACTTACATTATAACCAATTTTAGACCAAATGACAAATAAGTTTCCTTTGAAAACGATTTTGTTTGTTATTTATCTAGTTAACGAAAAAGTAAAGTCTGTTCGAATTCCATTTTCTAACAAACATTTTTTTGCCAAATGAATAGTTTGGCCTGTCGTATAGATATCATCAACAATAATTACTTTTCGTCGTTTCACCTGTCTTTTCAATTTATAATCAATAACAAAAGGTTGTTCTAATTGGAGTCTTTCTGGGCGATTTTTACTAGATTGAGGAACAGTCTCTTGATTTTTATTTAAGATTTTTAAAAAGGGAATTTCCGCCTGTACCAAAAATTCCTCAACTGGATTAAATCCACGTTTTAAAAACGAAGTCTGACTCATAGGAATCGGAACAATGATTCTTTCATTTAACTCGTAGTATAGTCCCTGATGTATCTCTTTCGAAAATACTTTAGCCAATTTAATATTCCCTTTAAATTTATATTCCCTAAAATAATGTTGCATTGCTTCATCATAACTAAATAAAGCACGATGATAACTCTCAATTTTCCCTTCTTTTTCCAACCAATATTGACAATCTGAACATATATTTTTGCCAACTCTAACTTCTTTCATACAATATCGACAAATATTCTTATTATCACGAATCATTTTGAACGTTCGAAAGCATTCCTCACAACAATGATTTTCAATAAATGGTTTTTTTGAAAATAAACTTTTCCAATTTAAAGGATAATTGAGTGGCAGATGACATAATTCACATTCCATCTTCTTAAACATCTCGATTCATTTTTTTTATTTGTGTAACTGCCGCTTTCATTGCTCGACTTTTTCCGCTATGGACAAATGCCACTATTCCGGTTGGATATAATGGCGACCGTCCGACACGACCTGAAATTTGAACCAAACTTGCTGTCGTATACACTCGGTGTTCTGCCTGAATAATAATAACATCTATATTAGGAAATGTAACACCTCTCTCTAGAATGGTTGTGGTTAAGAGCCAATCAATTTTCTCCTCGCGCATCATAATAACTTTTTTTTCCCTTTCTTCATCTGCAGCATGGACAGACATTATCCGCTTATGTGGAAATGCTTGCCGTAATGTTTGACAATACTTTTCCATTAAATTAATACTTGGGAAAAACAAAAGCAATTGTCGTGAACTTTCACTTAAAAGCTTCATTAATGGTACTGGAATTTTATTTTGATACATCTTTTCAGTCAAGTTCCAAACCCAATAATACTTCGGCACTGGTAAGTCAACACCGTGAAAGCGACGATTTAAACAACTAATTCGCCCATTAGTTTCCTCAAGATAAGCCAATATTTCAGCACTTGGTGTTGCTGTTAAAAAGAATAAAACGCCATTCTTTTTCTTTGCTTGCTTTGTTCCATAAAAAAGTGCCGCATCGCCAGCATAAGGAAAAGAATCGACCTCATCGATTACAATAACATCAAATGCGTGATAAAAACGCAACAGTTGATGTGTCGTACATAAAACCAATGGTGAATAACGATATACTTCTTCTGCTCCCCCATATAAAAGTGTTATCTCTTCTTCAACAAAAGCTGCTTTAAGTCGAGGGTATAATTCTAAACAAACATCAACTCTTGGGGAAGCAATTGCAATTTGTTTACCATCAGACAAAACTCTCTTAATCAAAGGAAAAAGCATCTCTGTCTTTCCTGCTCCAGTTACCGCATGGACCAGATGATTTTTCTTATGTCGATAGGCACGAATCAAATTTTTCGATATTCGCGCTTGAGCTGAGGTAAGTTGACCTTCCCACGTCAAGTTAACTCTCCGCCGCGGCTCTTTTTTTTGCGCAAAACGATACAGAGAGTCTTTTGTTGACGCACGCCCCATAACTAAACATCGATCGCAATAATACAACTGCTTTACTCTTAAGCATACATTATCCTTAGCTATTTCAGACCCACATCTTTGACAGATAACTTTATCTCCTATTAATTTTACACTCCGCACTTTACTCTCTTCTTTAATAGGTTGAATCTGATCTGGAAATTCCTCGCGCAACAAACTTCTGCCAAAGAAATATTTTGCATTATTCAACATCTTCACCCCAGTCTTTTCTATTCAATTGACTAGTCCTACTAAAAGAAATAGACTATAATAGAAAGTAATTAATATATAAATACGTCATGGAAAGGAATTATTATGAAAAAATATTTTGTCATTGAATCATTAGATGAAAAAACAGACCTAAATGGCATCATTTGGCAACCAGATGTCACTTCTCAACCTCGTGCTATTCTCCAAGTTGTCCATGGCATGGCAGAATTTATTGAACGCTACGAAGCATTGGGACAATTCTTTGCAAATCAACGCATTTTAGTTGTTGGTCATGATCACTTAGGTCACGGAGAATCTGTCAATCCTGAAGAACCGCTTTATGGGTATATTGCTGAAAAAAATCCCAACTCAATTTTGGTCGAAGATACATATCAAATCACAAATTACGTTAAAAAACGTTTCCCTGATATTCCTATTTTTATTTTAGGTCATAGCATGGGATCATTTGTGGTTCGCAACTACCTTAAATTATATAGTCAACAAGTGGACGGCGCTATTATTATGGGCACAGGTGGTAAACGAGACGAATTATTTATCTTGAAAAAAATTGTCAAAGGGTTAAATACTGTCAGCCCTAAAGTTAAAAACCAAGCAATCAATCAACTGATGTTTGGCCAATTTAATAAACGTATTCATCGTCCTGCTTCTAAAAATGCATGGCTTTCAAAAAATGAAGCCAACGTTGAAGCCTATGACCAACATGAGAAACTTGGGTTTACTTTTACGAATAACGGCTTTTTCACTCTTGTCAATTTGATGGATGATGCTACTAAAAATAATTGGTACCGTTCGATTAGAACTGATTTACCTATTCTGATTATTAGTGGTGAACAAGATCCTGTAGGGCAATATGGAAAGGGCCCGCGCAAAGTTGCATTGGAATTAAGTGAACACTTCTTTACTGATGTTACTTTACGACTTTATCATGACTTAAGACATGAAGTGCTAAACGAAGAAGAACAGGAAGAAGTTATGTATGACCTTTATGACTGGGTCACACTTCATTTGAATTCTTAAAATAAACACTGCACTCAATGTAAATTAAAAAGGTAACCAAGAGAAAATTCCGTTGCGAATTTCTCCTGGTTACCTTTCATCATTGCTTATATTTTTTATTATTTTAGCTCTTTAAAATTTGAAAGCATTTCATCTAATTCTTTTATCAAATCAGCAGTGGGTTTCGGATCACTTGTCCAAGCAGCTAAATTAATGAAATATTTATCTGTCTCAATCAAGTAACTACGATATGTCAACCATCTATTTTTGGCATCTTTCATTTTAAATCCTAGAAAATAGGCTGGTAAATCATTCAGCTCTTTTTCAATTGGTTTTTCCTCTATTTTTCCGTCAGCTTCATTAATTTTTATTTCAAATTGTTTTTGATAATCGTTGAGCGTTTGTCCTTTTTTTTCTTCAAAGCCAGCTGACATAAAAGCTTTTTTATCTTTATTTGCGACTAAAAAAGCTATCGTTGAGTCTTTATCAGGAAATTTAATCCAACCATTAAGCAAACGAAATTGATAATCATGTTCTTCAAAATCAAAGGTATATGTAAAAGCCGAGTCTTGCCCAGTCTCTTTTGCGGGTTCAGATGTTTTACTTTTACAAGCTGTTCCAAATATTAGGAAGGAACTTAACAGTATCAAAAAAAATACTTTATTTTTCAAAATAATTCAAATCCTTTCACTGATCATCATACTAAGGAGGTTTTCCCTTGTTGCCATATTACTATACCATAAAACAAGATGGAACTTATGAAATCGAAATAAAAAAATCACGATTCATTTGTTCGCTTTATCGAATTAAAGATGAGGACCATGCAAAAGAAATAATTGCAGCCGTCAAAAAAGAACATTGGAAAGCAAATCACAATTGCTCCGCTTATTGTTTAGGTGAACGTCAAGAGATTCAACGCTCAAGCGATGATGGCGAACCTAGTGGAACAGCTGGCGTGCCAATGTTAGAGGTATTAAAAGTTAAAGAATTAAAAGACGTCCTAGCAGTTGTCACGCGATATTTTGGCGGTACCAAACTCGGTGCTGGCGGCTTAATTCGTGCTTATAGTTCTTCTGTCTCCGAATCCCTTGAACACATCGGCCTAGTTAAAGGCATGCTCCAACAAGAAATAATCATAACAACGGACTATCCAAATCACGGAAAATTAAAATTTTTTCTACAACAAGAAAATATTACCCTTTTAGATACACAATTTACAGATAAAGTCATGTTAACAATTATGATTGATGAAGAAGAAACCACAGAAGTTCAAGCCAAAATCGTCAATTTGCTCAGTAATCAATGTGATATCTCAATTGGAGACGTTCGCTATATTGAAAAAGATATATAAAAAAAGGGCCTGCGACATAAATACGTCACAGTCTCTTTTCACAAACTAAACGGTGTCACAGAAGTAGCTTCTTCAGAAATAAGCTGAACACTTCTGTCACACCTCTTTTATTTTTCTAAATAAAATTCAAAACGTTCACCAACATATTGACTCCGTACATATTCAAATGGTTCACCATCAGTAAAATACGAGACTTGACGTAAACGTAAGACCGCATCACCTTTTTTTATATCAAGATATTCCGCAATTTTCTCAGAGGCAATTAAGGCTGAGATAGTTTGAGATGATTTACCGATTCTTTTATTACTGTTTTTATCGAGGACCGTATAAAGAGATTGTGTAATTTCATGTTTATCAAAATCTTGAATAATATGATAAGGAATACTCGCAACTTCGAAACAAATTGGAATGTCATCAGCATAACGGATTCTTTCCATTTTGATAATTTCTTCATCTTTACCAATATTCAATCGTTCCATCTCGCTAGAACTCGGTTTAGTCACAAAATAAGACATTGTTTTACTTGAAGGTACACTACCTTGAGCTGAAACAATTTTTGAAAAACTTGTCGTACCAATCATTGTTTCTTTAACCTTTTTTCGGGCAACATAAGTACCTGAACCAACTTTACGCTCTAAAATCCCTTCATCAGCTAACGTTTGAATTGCTTGACGAAGCGTCATTCTGCTAACGCCAAAAACTTCTGATAATTCACGTTCTGACGGTAAGCGATCGCCCACATTCCAATAACCATTGGCAATTTTATTTTTAATCGCATCATGAATTTGTAGATACACCGGTAATTTAGATGAAACCATCTCCAACACATCCTTTTTAGTCCATAGTCTTAATTTTATTATAAACGGTCTAGGTCAAACGAACAACCCTAAACCCCAATATTTTAACTTCTCCTCAGAATGAATAAATATTTCTCAAAAAAAATCAACTCAAAGCAAACCTTTGTTTTAAGAATGCCTGGAGTTGAAAATTAGATATTTCATCTTTGCTTGTTACTTTTATATTATATTTATTGGATTAACATCTTTGTTATTTTACAACAATAATCAACTAAAAGGACTAGTTAAATTATTATAATTTTGAACGCCATTTTCTTCTATTTTGTTTGTCAATCAAATCTACATGACGTTTTAAAGGATCAACAGTCAAACCATTTTCTTTTACTTGATCCTGAAGATTTGCACTTTTAACAACCTCACGATAGCTTAAGATTTGATCTTTAATTTTTTCACTTAATTTTTCCATTTTTGCTCACTCTTTCTCTTTTTTGTATTATATCCATGTTAAGTTTAACACAAAACAGGACTAAATAAAAAAAATCTTACTATTTAATATAGTAAGATTAAATAACTGGGCTAGCTGGATTCGAACCAACGAGTGACGGAGTCAAAGTCCGTTGCCTTACCGCTTGGCTATAGCCCAAAAATAAAATGGAGGGAGGCAGATTCGAACTGCCGAACCCGAAGGAGCGGATTTACAGTCCGCCGCGTTTAGCCACTTCGCTATCCCTCCGATCTAGTTGACTCGCATCAACCCGACTTCAATATAATAACTAATTTTCAGAGAAAAGGCAAGCCTTTTTCAAAAAGTTTTTTAATTGTTCAAATTCCAGTGTTTTATTAACTCTTCAAGCGCGTCATCTAAGGATTTTGTCATCGCATAGAAGTTATCGAATCCTGTTACTTTAAATTTAGAATTTGCTTGTGCTTCAATTTCACCGATCACTTTTTTTCCAATTAAGACTTCTTGAACTGCTACTTCTTCACCTGAGACTGTTTTAACAGTTTCATTCACTGTTACTTCAACTGGTTTATTTTTTTTCATTGTTAAACATCCTCTCAAATTTCTAACTCATTGAGAATAGCATAAAATAAGAGATTTGTTAAGTAGGGAACTTAGTAATCGTAAAAATTAATATTAAAAATCTGTTCCCCCCTTTAATACACTTCAAATAAAAAATCTCTTTGCAATATTACAAAGAGATTTATAAACTTTCATAAAAATTTTCTTATCACTTAGCGGTCGTTTCAACACAAGAGATAACTTTAAAATTAGCCTTCGTCAGAATAGACAGGACATCTTTTATATCAGAATGAGTTAATTGAATAATGATAATTGGGGCTGTATGTTGGCGATAGACAACAATTTGCACGATATTCAACTGTTCTTCTGCAAATATCTTAGTTAAATCCGCTAAAACACCTGTATGATCTTCTTCAATTTCAATCGCAACTCTTGTTCCTGGTTTTTTATAACCTGTCATATCTAAAAAGGCATCAAAAATGTCATTATTCGTAATAATACCTAAAAGATTGCTTTGCTTATCAACAACCGGTAAAACAGCAACATTTTCCTGACGCATTGTTAAAATTGCATCCTCTAACAACTCTTCTGGTCCAATAGTAATCACATCTGTCACCATAATATCAGCCGCTACCGTCTTATTTATTAAATAATTCATCTCATAAACGCTTAAGCTTGTCGCTTTAGATGGCATGGCTTCTTGAATCGTACTCTCAGTTAACAAGCCGATTAATTGACCACCCTTAACTACTGGCAGACGATGAATGTCATTTTTCTTCATCAATTCGACGGCTTCAACAATTTTTAAATCGGCAGTAATTGTAATTAAATCAGTTTTCATAAAATCTTTTACTAACATGATTTATCCTCCTAAATATGCTTTTTGAACTTCAGAACTTTCCAATAACTCCGCACCTGTTCCTTCTAAAACAACTTTACCTGTTTCAAGAACATAACCTCGATTGGCGATACTTAAAGCCATTTTAGCATTTTGCTCAATTAATAATACCGTTGTACCTTGACGGTTAATCTCTTGAATAATCGAAAAAATTTCTTTAATAAAAATAGGAGCTAAACCCATTGAGGGCTCATCTAATAATAATAGCTTAGGACGAGACATTAACGCTCTGCCCATAGCCAACATTTGTTGTTCACCACCTGATAGCGTTGCAGCATCTTGATTTTTACGCTCTGCTAGAACAGGAAAACGAGCAAAAACTGTTTTTAAAATAGCCTGACTTTCTTCGCGGTCTCGATATAAAAACGCCCCTAACTCTAAATTTTCCATCACACTCATCCCTGGAAAAATATGGCGCCCTTCTGGTACATGTACCAAACCACTTGCAACTATCTTTTCAGGCTGTTTTTTGGTAATGTCTTGTGCCTCAAAACTAATTGTACCCTGACTTGGTTTCACTAGTCCAGAAAGCGCACGTAAAATTGTTGTTTTCCCAGCCCCATTTGCACCAATTAGACTTACAATTTCACCTTGTTGTACGTTAAAACTAACTTCTTTCACGGCTTGAATCATGCCATAGTGAACTGATAATTGATTCACATTTAACATTATAGTTCACCTCCTAAATATGCTTTTATGACGCGCGGATTTGCTTTTATCTCTTCTGGCAATCCTTCGGCGATTAACTGGCCATATTCTAAAACGTATATTCTTTCGCAAACGTCCATTACAAGAGACATGTCATGCTCAATCAACAAAATTGTCAAATCAAATTCCTTTTGAATTCGTTTAATTAATTCAGTCAATTCAGCTGTTTCTTGTGGATTCATCCCAGCTGCAGGTTCGTCTAAAAAGAGCAACTTAGGTTGTGTTGCAAGGGCACGAACAATTTCTAAACGGCGCTGTTCACCATATGATAAATTACTCGCTAAAGTTGTTGCCTTTTCATCTAAATCAAAAATTACAAGTAAACGACGTGCTTCTTCTTCTTTGACTTCTTCATCTTTAAAAAAGCTAGGTAAACGTAGAATACCAGTTATTGTTCCCTGCTCTTTCGTCGTATTAAGAGCCACTAAAACATTTTCTAAAACCGATAAATCTTGAAAGAGACGAATATTTTGAAAAGTTCGACTCAGTCCCAATTTTGCAATTTTATAGGGTTTCAAACCATTTAAGCGCTGAACTGTTTGGTCTTCAAATAGTACATCTCCACTAGAGGGAACATAGACACCCGTCAAAAGGTTAAACAAGGTTGTTTTTCCTGCACCGTTCGGGCCGATCAAACCAACTAATTCGTTCTTATCCAATGTAATATTGACATTTGAAACGGCCGTCAATCCACCAAAGTTTTTTGTTAAGTGTTTAACTTCTAGAAGTGGCATCTTTGCGACCTCCCTTTTTAAATAAATTTTTATATGATAGTTCTTTAGTCCCCAACAAGCCTGACGGTTTAAAAATCATGATAATAATCAAAGCTAGGGCATAGACAACCATTCTCAAAGCACCTGCATCTTGTAAAAAGAGATTTAGAAAACCTAATAAGACTGCTGCAATAAATGTTCCTGTTATACTCCCTACCCCACCAAAAACAACAATAATCAGAATATCAATTGATTTCATAAAATCAAAATTTTGAGGCATAATCGTTTGAAAATAGCTTGTGTAAAGTCCACCTGCTAAGGCAGCTGTCATGGCACCAATCACAAATGCAATGACTTTATACTTGGTTGTATTAACACCCATTGCTTCAGCAGCGATTTCATTATCACGTACCGAACGCGTTGCTCGACCTGAAGCACTATGGATGAAATTTGTCACAATTAGCGTGGTCAAACAAACAGCAAAGTACACCATAGACCATGTCACAAATGGTTTAATCCCAAAAAGTCCAGCTGGACCGTTAGTTATTTTTTCTGCATTCATAATAATCACTCGAATAATTTCTGACACACCCAGCGTCGCGATAGCTAAATAATCACCGGATAAACGTAAGGTTGGAATGCCGACTAATAGTGCTGCTAAACCTGAAACTAAGACACCGACAACTAAACCTAATAAAAAACCGCCAAAAGTTGGGATACGTAAGGTGACAATTCCCATTGCATAAGCACCGATTGCCATAAAACCTGCATGACCTAAAGAAAATTGTCCAGAGAATCCAATCACTAAATTTAAACCGACTGCTAAAATAATATTAATTCCAATCATGACCAAAGTCGTTTCAATGACAGGCGTCATTAAGCCAGTTGTATAAAACAAAGCGAGTACAATAAAGCCGCCAACCATCGTGCATAACCAACTCATTTTTACATTGATATTCTTTAACATTCCCATCACCTACACTTTCTCTTTGACATTTTTTCCTAGCAATCCTGCAGGACGTACTAATAATATGATAATTAAAATGACATAAACGGCTGCATCTCGGTAAGCTGTAAAACCCAGTGCACTAATAAAAGTTTCAATTAGGCCAATTAAAAAGCCCCCAAGTGCCGCTCCTGGAATAATCCCAATACCACCAAATACAGCTGCGATAAAGGCTTTAAGTCCTGGCGCAACACCCATCATCGGATCAATACTGTTATAGTAAAGACCAATTAAAATGCCTCCTGCTGCGGCTAACGACGAACCAATTGCAAATGTGAAAGAAATTGTATGATTCACATTAATGCCCATCAGTTTCGCAGCGTCAGCATCGACACTCACCGCTCGCATTGCTTTACCCATTTTTGTTTTTTGGACAATTAGTTGGAGTAAAACCATTAAATTTAATGAAGTCAGTAAAATAATAATTTGAATTTTACTAATTTCAAAAAGACCTAAATCATAATTTTGATTATCAATAATTTGAGGAAACGGTAGTGTATCCGCCCCAACAAAATAAATCATTAATGATTGAATCAAAAACGAGACACCAATTGCCGTAATCAGTGCTGCAATACGTGTTGATTTTCTTAATGGTCGATAGGCAAAGTACTCAATCAAAACGCCAAGAATCGCACAAATAACCATCGAAATAATCAAGGTCGGAACTAAACCTAACTTAAAGGTATTAATCACATAGTATCCCACATAGGCTCCAATCATATAAACTTCGCCATGGGCAAAATTGATCAATTTAATGATGCCATAAACCATGGTATAACCTAAAGCTAAAAGGGCATAGACACTTCCTAATGATAACCCGTTAATAAATTGTTGTATGATATCCATTCAAAACCACCCTTTCTAACCCTTTAAGGTTCAACAACATCTGCTGAATGTTGCTTGCCTTTCTCTAATCCAATAACCACAGCTGGCTTGCGCGGATTATGATTTTTATCCATTGTCATTTTTCCAGTAACGCCTTCAAAATCAATTAGTGTACTTAAATTTTTAGTTAAAACACCGCTATTCATCTTCGCTTCGCCTTCAAGTGATGCTTTAATCATATAAATCGAATCATAAGCTAGAGCATTAAATGCACTTGGTTTTTTACCATATTTTGCCTCAAAATTGTTAATAAATTGGACAACTTTATCCGATCCTGGTGCTTTCTCGGAAAAGTGAGAAGTATAAAAAATTTGATTCATATTTTTTGCCCCAGCAATTGTCACCAATTTTTCATCAGAAAAACCATCTGCTCCCAAAATAGGTTGTTTAATGCCCATTTCACGCGCCTGTTTTATAATTAACCCTGCTTCTTCGTAATAACCAGGTAAATAAATAAAATCAAAATCTTTATCTTTCAATTTGGTCAGTATCGCTTTGAAATCTTTATCTTTTTGACTAAACTTTTCATCAGCGACAATCTCTCCTTGATACGTATCTTTAAAAGATTTAGTTAATCCTTTGGCATAATCACTTGAAACATCTCCGATAATGACGGCTTTCTTAGCATTTAACGATTCATAAGCATAATTTGCTAAGATGACACCTTGAAACGAATCCTGGAAACTTGCTCTAAAAATATACTCTTGCACCTTTCCATTCAAGACTGTAATACCATCATCAGTACCAGAAGGTGTGATTGCAGGTGTTTGTGTTTTAGTAATATTAGGTATAATTGCCTTTGAAGCACCAGATGTTGCAGGGCCAACAATCACAACAACTTGTTCTTTTGTCGTTAAGCTTGAAGCGACAGATGCAGCTTCGGCTGTATCTGATTTATTATCTTTGGTGACAAGTTCAATTTGTTTACCATTAATTCCGCCATCTTTATTAATTTCTTCTGTCGCAAGCATAATGCCATCTCTCTCTTGATTCCCGTATGAAGCCACTGCTCCTGATAATTCGAGATTAAGTCCAATTTTTACAGTTTCGCTTTCTTCTTGTGCCTTATATAAAATTGCCGCACCACCACCGGCTGCTCCTCCACCGGGTACGCCACAACCTGATAATAAAAATGCTAAGAGTAATCCCACGACCATTAATTTTTTCATCTTTCAACACCCTCTAATCGTTCAAAATTTTATAAGTTGTTTAATAATATAAGCTATCTAAATATTAAAGTCAACAGAATTGTCAGAATATTTCGAATTATTAGTAAATAAAAAAAATCAATCCCTAAAATTAACACTAAGGTTAACATTAAGAATTGATTTTGGATTCGCCTTTTTTCACTCTTACCGTATAGGGTCCGCGGTAGGTTTCATCATAGTTTTTACGTAAAGAAAATTTCAAAGGCACATAATCAATCCCACCTTTGGCGAATGGATGGCACCTCATAATTCTAGACGTCCCCATTAAAAAGCCTTTCAAAGCACCATGTGTATAGACCGCATCAATCATATACTGCGAACAAGTTGGATAATAACGACAGCTTCTTGGAAAAAGGGGGGAAATAAACTTCTGATAAAAACGAACCGGTAAAATGACAATTTTTTTGATAACCAACACTCCTCATATAATCAACAATCTTGCATCAACTCTTCAAAAAAAAGAAGCGTGACATTATTATGTCATACTCCTTTTTTAAAAACAATTGATTCAACCTATAACCTTTTGAATAATTTTTACTTGATAAAATCCATGATATGTTGGAAATTTGCGACATTAAACGCTTCAGAAGGATGACCCTTACCTAAAAAGACATAGCCGATAAAAATCCCTACAAAAAATAAAATGACTAAAAATGCTAAACAAATTAATACTAAAGTTAATTGTGATAGTATTTTCTTGCCGGTCATTTTCATTATTTGTCCTCCTTGTTGCTAAACTTTTTCAGTTACTTTAGAAACTGTTGCTTCATCCTCAGAAATTCGTTCAATATTTGCACCTAATTTTTGAAGTTTTTTATGGAAATTGTAATAGCCACGATCTAAATACTCCAGATGTGTGACTTTTGTTAAGCCTTCAGCACGCATACCTGCTAAGATTAATGCTGCTGCTGCTCTTAAATCTGTTGCTGAAACTTCCGCACCTTGAAGCTGTGTGACACCTTCAATATGGGCAATGTTACCTGAAATATCAAATTTTGCATTCATTCGTTTCATCTCTTCTAAATGTTGGAAACGATTTTCGAAAACTGTTTCAGTTAAGACACTTGATCCATCAGCCAATGTTAACAAGACACTCATTTGCGCTTGCATATCTGTTGGGAAACCAGGATGAGGTAAAGTTTTGATATCAGTTGCAATCAGACGTTTAGGTCCAATCACACGAATTCCTTCATTTTCCTCAACAACAGTTGCACCCATTTCTTTCAATTTTGAAATTAATGGTTTGTTGTGCTCCATCAATCCTTCTTGAATTAAGATATTACCACCAGTTGCAGCTGCAGCAACCATGAACGTACCCGCTTCAATACGATCTTGAACCACTGTATGTTCGGTACCGCTTAATTCAGTCACACCTTCAATACGTAGTGTCTCTGTTCCAGCACCTGTGATTTTAGCACCCATTTTATTAAGGAAAATTGCTAAATCAACAATCTCAGGTTCACGCGCAACGTTTTCAATTGTTGTGATTCCTTCTGCTTTAACAGCAGCCATCATGATATTTTGTGTTGCACCTACACTTGGAAAATCGAGATAAATTCGTGCACCTTTAAGCTTATCAGCTTTAGCTTCTATAAATCCGTTTTCTTGAGTAATAGTTGCACCTAATGCTTGGAAACCTTTTAAATGTAAATCAATCGGACGAGTGCCGATTGCACAGCCACCAGGCATTGCTACTTTAGCATGACCTGTTCTAGCTAATAAAGGACCCATCACGACGATTGAAGCTCGCATTTTAGATACGTATTCAAACGGAGCTTCACAGTTTAATTCTTTTGTAGCATCAACACTAATAATATTTTTTTCTTGATCAAATTCTACTTCAGTATTCAAATGATTGATCATTTGGTTCATCATCAATACATCTGATAAAATGGGTGCATTTTTAACAACTGACACACCTTTATCAGCTAACAAAGTTCCAGCTAATATTGGTAAAACAGCATTTTTTGCACCTTCAATTTTTACTTCTCCGGTAAGTTTATCTGACCGGCGAACAATAATATATCCCATAATTCTCCCTCCAAAAATATAAGGAATTATTTAAACCTTCCCAATTATACCATGGAAAAAAATAAAATGGTATTTTTAATGACTATTCTCATTAATTTCGTTAAACGATTAACCCTTGAATTAAATTTCGTGTCATAAAAATAACATCAAGGAAAAAACTGCTAACTGTGAATCCAATCACAATTGAAAACAAAATGTAAAGTATTTTGATTTTCATGTCATAATTTACACCTTTTTTAAATATTTGATCCATTCGGAGTGATTGTAATGCCCAAAATGATAAATAGATAAAAAAACAATGACTGACAAAAGCAACTAATGTGTCAATTCCATAAATATTAAATCCCATCCTAATCCCTCTCTTAGTATTTATTAATTTGAAAAAAAAAGATAAAGGGAAATCCCCTTTATCTTCTTTTATTAGCTACATTTAATCGGTTAATCGCACGATGTAGTGCAATTTCAGCACGGTCCATGTCGATGCCATGATCACTTGCTTCTTTTGCCGCTGCGATTTTTTCTTCAGCTCTAATTTTAGCTGCTTTCGCACGTGCAATGTCGATATTTTCTTCTGTTTCAGCACTATTCGCAATAATCGAAACAACATTATCACGAATTTCAATAATTCCACCGTTTACTGCGACCCATTCTGATTTATGATCTGAATCATCTTCAAGATCAATCCGAACAGCATCAATCTCTAATGGTGAAATTAACGGCGCATGGTTAGGTAAGACTCCCAATGAGCCTGCTGCAGTATTTGCAACTAAATATTTAGCATGATGGTCAAAAATGATCCCATCAGGTGTTACGATATTAACTACGAAAGAACCCATTTTCATCTCTCCCTATTAATTAATATCCATTTTTTTAGCTTTTTCAACGACCTCTTCGATACGTCCAACGTTACGGAACGCTTCTTCAGGTAAATCATCATATTTACCAGCAAGAATATCTTTGAATCCACTAATCGTTTGGCTTAAAGTTACATAACTACCAGGTTGGCCTGTAAATTGTTCAGCAACGTTAAAGTTTTGTGATAAGAAGAATTGAACTCTTCTTGCACGTCCTACGACAACTTTTTCGTCATCAGACAATTCATCCATCCCTAAGATAGCAATGATATCTTGTAATTCTTTATATCTTTGCAATAAACGTTGAACTTCAGTTGCAACTTGGTAATGTTCTTCACCAACGATACTTGGTTCTAAGGCACTTGAAGAAGAAGCTAATGGATCCACCGCTGGGTAAATCCCTTGTTCTGCATAGTGACGCTCCAAGTTAGTTGTTGCATCTAAATGGGCAAACGCTGTTGCAGGAGCAGGGTCAGTATAGTCATCGGCTGGTACATAAATCGCTTGGATTGATGTAATTGAACCGTCTTTTGTTGACGTAATACGTTCTTGTAATTGACCCATTTCTGTTGCTAATGTTGGTTGGTAACCAACGGCAGAAGGCATACGACCTAAAAGGGCAGATACCTCAGAACCCGCTTGAGTAAAACGGAAAATGTTATCAATAAAGAGTAACACATCTTGTTTTTCTTCATCACGGAAATACTCAGCCATTGTTAAACCTGTTAACGCAACACGCATTCTGGCACCAGGTGGCTCGTTCATTTGACCGAACACCATTGCTGTTTTCTTAATAACGCCAGAGTCCTTCATTTCAAAATAAAGGTCGTTCCCTTCACGAGTACGTTCTCCAACGCCTGAGAATACAGAAATACCACCATGTTCTTGCGCGATATTATGAATTAACTCTTGAATTAATACAGTTTTACCTACACCGGCACCACCGAACAATCCAATTTTACCACCTTTTAAGTAAGGTGCTAATAAGTCGATTACTTTAATACCTGTTTCCAACACTTGTGTGTTTGTACTTAAATCTTCATATTTTGGTGCCTTTGTGTGGATACTTTTCTTAGCCATTGATTCTGGTAATTCTTCACCTAAATCAATTGTTTCACCCAAAACATTAAAGACACGACCTAACGTTTCATTACCAACGGGCACACTAATTGGTTGACCCATTGATACAACTTCCATTCCACGTTGTAAGCCATCTGTTGATTCCATGGCGATCGTTCTTACGACACCATCTCCTAGTTCTAACGTCACTTCAAGAACAACTTTTTGTTTGTTTTCTGATTTATAAACAACTAAAGCATCATTTATATCAGGTAACGATTGATCTAAGGGAAATGATACGTCAACAACCGGGCCAATGACTTGGGCTATTTTTCCTATTTTCATTAATCGTCTTCCTTCCCGTTAATCTTCTAATGCTGCCGCTCCACCAACAATTTCCGTAATTTCTTCAGTAATTGTTGCTTGGCGAGCTCTATTATACGAAATTGTTAAATCATCGATAATATTAGTGGCGTTTTCAGTCGCACTCTTCATTGCTGTCATTCTAGAGGCATGTTCAGCTGTTTTAGAGTCTAGGACTGCTCCATAAATTAAACTTTCAGCATAGAGAGGTAACAGTGTATTCAAAATTGCTTCCTCGTCAGGCTCCATAATATACTCTTGCTCGTAAACTGCTGCCTCACTCGCATCCAAATCGACGATTGGTAGCATTTTTTCAGCACGGAATGCTGAGGAAAGAGTATTTACATGGTGATTATAGCAAACATATAATTCATCAAAAATTTCACTATTGTACATTTGAATCGCAGAGTTCACAATTTTACGCACTTCATCATAGCTTGGATAATCACTTAGTCCTCTTAATTCATATGCAATCGGCATATTACGATGCTTGAAAAATTCTGCACCCGTACTACCGATAGCCATCAAAACAAAATCATCATTTCCATCATGATCATTTTTTAATATCTCTAGTGTTTTTTTAAGAATAGCACTATTGTAACCACCTGCTAAACCTTTATCCGAAGTAATCACGATATAACCTGTTTTTTTAACTGGTCGCTCAACCAATAATTGGTTATACGATTTAAGGTTATTCTCAAAGTTTGGGTCGCTTGTATTAGCGATACCTTCCAATTGAGATGACGCTAAATGCGTGGTAATCGATCTTACTTTTGAAGCATATTCTTGAAAACGTCTGGATGATTGTTCAGATTTCGTCAATTTAGACGCTGCAACCATTTGCATCGCGCTAGTGATTTGACTGGTCTTTTTTGTTGAAGCTATTCTCTTCTTAATATCAATAAGTGAGCCGCCCATTTTCAATCACCGCTTTCTTTGATTATTTCAATTCATCTGCAACTGAAAATTTAGTTGAACTAAAGATTTCTTTAAATTCATCAATTGCTTTATTCATATCTTCAGCTTCCGGTAAGTTATGAGACGTTTTAATTGTATCAAAAATTGCAGGATAGTTGTTTTCAACATACTCACAAAGTTCTTTTTCAAAACGTAAAATATCATTTACAGGAACTGTATCTAAGAATCCTTTTGTTAACGCATATAGAATCAAGACTTGTTTTTCAACAGCCAATGGTTCATGCACATTTTGTTTTAGGACTTCAACTGTACGTTTACCACGGTTTAATTTAGCTTGTGTTGCCGCATCTAAATCAGAACCAAATTGCGTAAAGGCTTCTAATTCACGGTAACTTGCTAAGTCAAGACGTAATGTTCCGGCAACTTGTTTCATTGCTTTAATTTGGGCAGAACCACCAACACGAGATACTGACAAACCAGCATCGATTGAAGGTCTAACACCTGAACGGAACAGGTCGCTTTCTAAGAAAATTTGACCATCTGTAATTGAGATTACGTTTGTTGGAATATAAGCAGAAATATCTCCTGCTTGTGTTTCAACGAACGGCAAAGCTGTCATTGAACCGCCACCTAAATTATCATTTAATTTAGCCGCACGTTCTAATAGACGTGAATGTAAGTAGAAAACATCCCCTGGGAACGCTTCACGACCTGGTGGTCTTCTAAGTAGTAATGAAATTTCACGGTAAGCTGCTGCTTGTTTAGATAAATCATCAAACACAACTAAAACGTGTTTTCCATTGTACATGAATTCTTCACCCATTGCAGTTCCAGCATAAGGCGCTAGGTACAATAATGGTGCAGGTTGAGATGCACTTGCGGATACAATAATTGTATAATCAAGAGCACCATATTTACGAAGTGTTTCCACTTGGTTTCTTACTGTTGATTCTTTTTGTCCAATTGCAACATAAATACAAATCATATCTTGATCTTTTTGATTAATGATTGCATCAATCGCAATTGAAGTTTTACCAGTTTTACGGTCACCAATTACAAGCTCACGTTGACCACGACCAATTGGAACTAAAGCATCAATCGCTTTAATACCAGTTTGTAACGGTTGGTCAACCGATTTTCTCGCCATAACACCAGGTGCTGCAGCTTCGATTGGACGTGTTTTACGAGTATGAATTTCACCAAGACCATCAATTGGTTGTCCTAAAGGGTTAACAACACGACCGATTAAGGCATCGCCAACAGGCACTTCCATAATCTTGCCAGTTCGTTTAACTTTATCCCCTTCACGGATTTGCTCAAACTCACCAAGGATGATAATCCCTACGCTTTCAGCTTCTAAGTTTTGAGCCATCCCAAAGACGCCATTGTCAAATTCTAATAACTCGCCTGACATAGCATTTTCTAAACCGTAAGCACGTGCAATACCATCCCCAACGTATGAAACCGTACCAACTTCATCGACCGTTAGAGACTGTTCGTATTTAGCAAGCTGTTGTTTAATATGCGAACTAATTTCTTCCGCTTTAATACTCATGTATTTCACCTCTCACTTTATCAATGAGTTCTAACCGCGTAACAACTCAGTTCTCACATTTTCTAACTGAGTTCGGATACTTTGGTCGATTACTCGATGCTCAGATTCAACAATCACGCCACCCATAATAGCTGGGTCGATTCTCGGACGTAAAATAACTTTATTCGCATGAAATTGTGTCGCTAGTTTTTCTTCTAGCTCATGACGTTGATCCATTGTTAAAGCAACTGCTGTCGTTACATCGACAAGCACAATGCCGTAATGGTTATAATAAAGCTCTTCAAACGAGTCGATAATCTCAGGAAATTCATCCATACGTCCATAGTCATAAACCGTGTGAATAAATTTTGCGACTGTATCACTGAAGTTTCCTTCTAAATCTTTAATAATATTTACTTTTTCAAAAACAGATAAACGATCATCTGTTAGAATTTCTCCTAAATCGGGAACACGAGAAAAAACGTCACGAAGCTTAAGTAATTCTTGATACACTTCGATTAATTCATTCATCTCTAGTGCTTCAGTAAATATTGCTTTTCCATAAGTACGTGCTACTGCATATTGTCTATTCATCGTTATCGACTCCTAGCTTTTCAATACTTGATTGAATCAACTCTTGATGAGCCGCTGCCGATAATTCCTTTTTCAAAATTTTAGAAGCAATTTGCACTGATAATTCAGCCACTTCTTTTTTTGCATCTTCAATCATTCGATCACGCTCAAGTCGTAAATCTTCTTGACCTTGTAACTTCATTCTCTTGGTATGCTTTTCAGCATCCACAATGATGGCGTGTGCATTATTTTCAGCCGTTTCTTTGGCTTGAGCAATAATAACTTGCGCTTCAGTACGTGCTTTTATTAACTCATCATCACGTTGTTTAGCCAGAGCATTTGCTTCACTGTTTGCTTTTTCTGCATTATCAATATCGTCAGATATTTTTTGTTGACGTTCGTCCATCATGTTGACAATTGGACCCCATGCAAATTTTTTCAAAGCTAGCATTAATACTATAAACGAAACAGTAACAAAAAGAATCGTACTAAGCGTAGTTTGTCCAGAGCTCGCAATCAATAATTGATTGTTCATATCCTTACTACACTTCCTTCCTCGTGTGTCAGTTCTTTATGACACTCTATAGGTGTATTTAAACACCCTATTAGATATTATTTGAAGACTAATAATAATGCGATAACCACACCTAAGATTGGAACCGCTTCAATTAGGGCTACACCGATGAACATAGTTGATCTTAGTTGTCCTGACATTTCTGGTTGACGAGTCATTGACTCAAGAGTTTTTGAAATTACTTTACCATTACCGTAAGCCGCTCCAATAGCTGCTCCGAAAACTGCGATAGCTGCTGCTAAATATTGCATTATTGTTTTCCTCCTAAAAATTGTTTTCTAAATTTAAAAATTGTACTAATGTTCTGTTTCCACTTTATGGGATAAGTAAACCATTGTTAATGTAACAAAGATAAATGCTTGTACACCACCAATGAAGACAGAGAAACCGTCCCAAATTACCGCCATTGGTAGAGCTGCAATGGCCTTAAACGGACCAGATGCACCCAACTCAGCAATTAATGTCAATAACACTTCACCAGCAAAAATATTACCGTATAACCGAAGACCAAGCGTTAATACGTTGGTAAACTCTTCAATTAATTTAATTGGTAACAGAATCGCGGTTGGCTTCATAAAACTATTCACAAAATAGTTTTTAACTCCTTGCTTCCTCAGACCATAATAGTTTGACAAAATAATTGAGATAAAGGCTAATGTTAGTGCCACTAGTGGACCTGCTGTCGGACTCTTCCATAATGATATCTCTCCAGGAAACAATATTACTTTGGTTACTAAACCTAAAAGGTTAGATACCAAGATAAACATAAAGAATGTAAACCCGAGTAAAAGATAGTTATTAACCTCATTCCTCGGAATATTATCGGCTACAATATTACGGACAAAATCGATTAGAAATTCTAACACATTTTGCTTGCCTTTTGGTTTCATTTGAAGATTCCGACTACAAAAATAAACAATGCCAAAAACAATTAAACATGTTAGTACAATCATAATGCAGACTGTCATATCAAAATAAATGCCCCCAATATTTACTATCCAAGATACCTCTTCCATAGACCTCACCCCTTTTCTGTTCTAAATACCTGTCTTACGAGAGTCTTGTAAGAAAAGTTCTTATAAATCGCTAATTTATTGTAAAATAAAAAAGCGACTTTCAATTCGCGAGTTGACTGTCAAGTATTTTGAATCAACTAGGAATATGATACCACCAAATTCGAAATAACACAAAGTAAAATCATGAAATTTCACCCATTTTCATCATATATTTACAAAGGTTTTTGGCGATTTGAGTAAATTTTTGTAACGCGTGTTCTTTAAACAAAAACTTATCTCTATCCTCCTTATCGGTAGAATAAAAATAAGTTTAAGTTGTCGTTATTTTTGACGTTCTCTCAATTCACGATTAATTTCACGTTTCATGTCTTTACGCTTCAAATCTTGACGTTTATCATATTGTTTTTTACCTTTTGCAACCCCAATTAAGACTTTGGCGAAACCGTCTTTGATATAAATCTTTAATGGTACCAGTGTGACACCGGTATTTTTGGTTTCATTAACCAAGCGATTGATCTGACGTTTATGCATCAATAATTTGCGCGTTCTTAAGGGATCATGATTAAACAAATTACCTTGCTCATAGGGACTGATGTGGACATTCATCAGATAAACTTCGCCATTTCTCACTCTAGCAAAGCCATCTTTTAAGTTCACGCGTCGTTGACGAATGGATTTAATCTCCGTTCCTTTTAATACAATCCCAGCTTCAATCGTATCAATGACGGTATAATCATGGCGCGCCTTTCGATTCTGTGCTATTATATTTCCTTCACCTTTAGGCATTTCTATCACCTTCTATTTTTTTGCTTTTTTCTTTTTCTTATTACCTTTTGCGACTTTTTTATAAAAAGGTTGTTTTCCTTTACCTTTGCTTTTGCCTTTTTTACGCGGATGATTGTCCTGCTCACGTTTTGAGCTTTGACCTCTTTTCGGCGAATTCGGTTTATTTTTCGATTGTTTTCTACTATTATAAGTGTTCATTTCTTGAAGCGAAACTTCAAGTGGCTCTGCCGAAATCAATTCAAAATCGATTTCACGAGTCTCAGGATCAGACTTCGTAACTTTAATGACAACCTCTTGACCAATCTTATACACGACGCCTGTTCTCTCACCAACTAGTGCTAAATGACTTTCGAAAAAGTGAAAGTAATCTTCTTTCATTTGGTTGACGTGAATCAAGCCTTCGACAGTATTATTCAATTCAACAAAAATACCGAATTTCGTTATCGACGTTATAATTCCATCAAATTCTTCACCAATCTTATCTTGCATAAATTCAGCTTTTTTCAGACTATCTGTTGCGCGTTCCGCTTCAACTGCACGACGTTCCATTTGAGAACTACGATCTGCAATTTCTGGAATTAAACTATCCCATTTATCCATTGTCTTTTGACTCACTGGTAACTTACGATATTCCTTAATCAAACGGTGAACAAGTAAGTCCGGGTAACGACGAATTGGCGACGTAAAATGCGTATAGTCTTCTGCAGCTAAACCATAGTGACCAACTGGTGTTTCTGAATACTTCGCCTGTTGCATACTGCGTAAAAGCATCATATTAATAACTGGTTCTTCAGGTCGATCTGCTACTTCATCTAACACTTTTTGCAACTCTTTAGGCGCAACTTCCTCTTTTGTTCCCGTAATCATTAAACCAAAGTTTGTTAAAAATTCAAAGAAGCGTTGCATCTTTTCTTCTTTAGGATGTTCATGAATCCGATAAATAAACGGTAATTGAAGTGTCGTATAATGATCTGCGACAGTTTCATTAGCTGCCAACATGAATGACTCGATTAAACGTTCTCCAACTCCTCTTGAACGTAATACAATATCTTCAGGATGACCATCGGAATCAACAATAATTTGTGCTTCACGACTTTCAAAAGAAATTGCACCGCGTCTAGTTCTTTTTTCTTCCAAGATATGATGTAACTCGGCCATATTTTCAAAGAATGGTACCAACTCTGAATATTTAGCTAAAGTTTCTTCATTACTATTATCAAGGATTTCATTAACTGCAGTATAAGTCATACGCGCGGTTGAATGAATCACTCCTTCGATAATGTCATGTGCGACAACCAGACCACTTGGGTCTATTTCCATCTCGCAACCCATCACTAAACGATCAACATCTGGATTCAAAGAACAAATACCATTTGATAATTTTCGCGGTAACATTGGGATCACTCGGTCAGTTAAGTAAACACTCGTTGCACGAGCTAAAGCTTCACGGTCTAACGCACTATTTTCAGTCACATAATGACTCACGTCAGCAATATAAACACCTAAAAAATAGTTGCCATTGTCTAACTTTTTAATGGCCACCGCATCATCTAAATCTTTTGCTTCAGCACCATCAATCGTGACAATCGTTTCTTGACGCAAATCTTTTCGGCCAACCAATTCTTCTGCTAAAACCACATCTGGAATTTTTTCAGCTTCGGCCAAAGTTTCAGGATCAAAATCAGTTGGAATCCCCAATTGTAAGACAATTGACAAGATATCCATACCTGGATCATTTTTATGCCCCACCACTTTTGAGACTAAACCTTCAAAGCTATTGGTATATTCAGGTGCTGGATAGTGAGTAATTTCAACTATCACGACACTTCCATCTTCTGGTTTAATACCTTGCGCCGTTACAAAAACACGATATGATGCTAATTTTTTATCTTTCGGCACGACAACGCCATACAAATGTGATTCGTTAATTTCATCTTCATCAAATAAGGTGAAAATTCCTACCACTTGCGTCGTCCCACGCGTTAAAATATTTTTTACTTTCGCTTCAGCAGCTTTCCCATTCAAAGGATCGCCACTTGTTGTAATCTCAATCTCAACTTGATCGCCTTCCAAAGCAAAATTGGTATCATTTTTAGGAACAAAAATATCTTGGTCTTCACCTTCTACGGTTACGAAGCCAAAACCTCTCTCATTCGCTCGAAACTTACCTTCTAAAGTGGTTTCCTTATTTACCAATCTTACTTTACCTTTTTGATTAAATGAAACGGTTCCTTCACGTTCCATTTGTGCAATCGTTTGAACTAATACTTTAAAATCTTGGCTTTTTTGTAAGCCTAGATTTTCAGCAAGTAGCTCCATTGAAAAAGACTTTTTATTACTATTTTTCATAAATTCAATTATATTTGTTTTAATTGTTGTTTTCACTCTGTCACATCCCATGCTAGTTTACTTAAAAAGTAAATCATATCTTGCTCGAATTGGTGACGATCTTTACTGACAGTCAAAACATGTGTACTCTTAGCGTACCAATGAATTTCGTGATCAAGATGCGCTAATTTTTCAGCAATACGATAAACGTGACTTGCTTCAATCATTTCATCTTGAGCTGACTGTGCTAAAAAGACTGGACAATCAATTTTATCTAAGCCATGATAAACATCTTTGGTTACATCATTGATTAGACTCAATTGTGTCAATAACGGATCCGTTAATTTTTTCAACTCAAATTCAACCTCTTCTTGACTCAAACCCTTTCGGTTAAAGATTATTTCACAATACGCCAAAAAGTTAGGGAAAATATTATGGTTTTCACTTGGAAAAATAGGTGAGCTAAAAGAGCCCCCACCGACGATAACGTCTTGATACTCTTCCATTAACTTTGTTGCAAAAATTCCGCCTAATGACAAACCAAACGTTGCGATTTCCTGATACCCTTTATCGATTAAAAATTGCATCGCATTTCTGGCATCTTGCCACCATTCTAATGGATTTTGGGATAAAATATCACGTGGATCCATTGTTCCATGGCCCGTAAAAAGTGGTGCCAATACTGTATAACCCTCTTTTTCTAATTTACGTGCTAGCATTCTAACATCATTAGGGGTTCCTGTGTAAGCATGAAGTAGAAGAACCGCCTTCGGTCCTTTTGGTAAAAATAATCCATTCATACAACATACCTCCTTTATTTCTAAAATATTCATTTAATAAAAAAAGCCCCTGCACTAACAGGAGACTTTTTATTTTGAAGATAAAAATGCTAATACAATTGCAAGTGCGACCCATAATACACCTAAAACCGCAGTTGCACGTTGCATAAACGCTTCAAATCCTCTAGCTTTTGATTTACCAAACAATTCACTTGCACCACCAGAAAAAGCACTAGCAGCACTATTTTGTTTACTTGGTTGTAACATAACCGCTACAATAATCAAGACAGATAAAATAAGCATAATGACTAATAAGATTTTATCCATACAATACCTCCGTCTTTTACAATCTAATTCTTATCCTACTAATTTTAACACACCCCGTATAAAAAAACTAGATAAAAATCAAAATGGTGAAGCAGACGCTTTGAGATGAGCAGCAAGACAAACATACGAAACTAACGCTTTTTGTCTGAATACTAGAATTGGCTTGGCGCTGAACCCATGCTTCAAAAATATCGACTATCCAAAAAAGTACAACCAACATCTAGAACGAACCATACAAAAAAGCCGACATCTGTCAGCTTTTTCTTTTATCTCTTAACTTCCACCACAAAAGCTTGCCAAGGCTGTAATGAAATATTTTTCAACGTATTTGGTGCTGCCATATTTTTAATCCAAGTTTCTTTAATTTCATAATCAGAAGTAAAGTTTTGCACTTCATTCGAGAGATTAACCACCACTAAAATCTGCTTATTATTATCAGTACGTGTATAAGCGAACACTTTATCTTCAGTGTCTTCCAGTAATGCATAATCTCCCCATATGACTAAAGGTTCCGATTTTCTAAGTTGAATCAGTTTTTGATAGGTATAAAAGATAGAATTCGGATCATTTAAAGCCGCTTCAACATTGATCAGCTCATAGTTTGGATTCACATGTAACCACGGTGTACCTGTCGTAAATCCACCACTCGCATCTTTATTCCATTGTATTGGTGTTCGCGCATTATCGCGTCCTTTGACATTAATCGACTTAATAATATCTTTCGGATCGTATCCTTTCGCAAGGCGATCGGCATACATATTCACACTTTCGATATCCTCAACTTCATCAATACTTGAGACAGGACAATTTGTCATGCCAATTTCCTCACCTTGATAAATGTAAGGTGTACCTTTCATCATGTGTAAAAGAATCGCTAATGCTTTAGCACTTTCAACGCGATAAGTCGTATCATTTCCCCAACGAGAAACAATTCTTGGTGTATCATGGTTGTTCCAAAATAGACTATTCCAACCTTCAGAACCTAAAGACGTTTGCCATTTTGATAGAACCGTCTTTAAATCTTTCATCTCTAAATCCTTCAAATCCCATTTTTCTTGATGCTCTTGTTGATCTAAACCAATATGTTCAAATTGGAATACCATCGACAGCTCTTCTCGAGTTGGATTAGAATATAATTTAGCAATTTCTGGCGTTGCGCCCCATGTTTCGCCAACAGTCATCACATCATGTTTGCCAAACGTTGCATGATTCATCTCTTGCAAATAATCATGTAATTTAGGACCATTACCAGTGATACCTTTATCTGGTTCTTTACCCACGAGATCAATAACATCCATGCGGAAACCACCAATTCCTTTATCTAACCAAAAATTCATCATTTGGTAAACTTCCTGACGAACTTTTTCATTTTCAAAATTCAAGTCTGGTTGTTTTTTACTGAATAAATGCAGATAATACTGGCCACTAGCTTCATCCAATTCCCAAGCACTGCCACTAAAAGTTGAACCTAAATCATTAGGGACGCCACCTGCAACCGGATCACGCCAAACATAATAATCACGATAAGGATTTTCTCGACCTTTTTTAGCTTCCACAAACCAAGTATGTTCATCAGAAGTATGATTAACCACTAAATCCATAATGATTCGGATGTCTCGTTGACGTGCTTTTTGAATCAACTCATCCATATCAGCCATCGTACCAAACTCTTCCATAATGGCTTCGTAATCACTGATGTCATACCCATTATCATCATTTGGAGACTGATAAACAGGACTTAACCAAAGTGCTGTTATGCCTAACTTTTCTAAATAATCTAAACGATTAATAATTCCGCGTAAATCTCCAATACCATCTCCATTTGTATCTTGGAAACTACGAGGATAAATTTGATACACTACCGCTTCTTGCCACCATTTTGTCTTTGCCATCTGACTACCTCATTCTACTTTAATTTTAAATTTACGCTTAATTTCAATAGGTGTCACGTAACACCTATGCTTAAAAAAATAACTGACAATCTTAGTTATACCGTCAGGTGTTGCGAAACACCTAGTGCCAAAACTATAGCACGACAGTTCATCATTGTCAATTATTTTAGAAGCGTTTCCATTTTAATTCAATATTCTTATCGATTGTCCTGGTAGAATTGTTCCTTTCATTTTGATATCCGCTTGATGTTGCTCACCTAAATGAATTGCACTCACTAATAAATTAGTAGCTAGAGACGCTTTTTCTTTCAGATTTTGAAAAACGGAGGCGATTTGCGGTGTAGCGTAGCGACTATAAGGCGTTCCATCGAATCCTGCAATTGAAATATCAACCGCTGCTTTAACGCCTAATCGGGAAAATTCTGCGATTGCTTGAATCGCCAATAAATCTGAAGCAAAAAATAAAACAGTACAGTCCTCAAAATTCGATGCAACCAATGTTTCAATTGCTGATTGATTATGTTGATAAGTTGACTTAAGCCCCTTCAGTTTACCATTGACTTGATATTCTTTAGTCGCCGCCAAGAAGCCTTGTGACCGAAAAGCATCAACTCCAGCCCAATCTTCTGGGTTCTCTGCTTTAGCTAAAAACATTAAATTCTGATGCCCGTTTTCAATCAAATATTTCGTCATTTGATAGGCACCATCATAATCATCTAAGCCAACATTTAATTTTGCTTGATTTTCATCTTCACCATACGTATCTAAAAACACAATTGGTCGTGAAATTCTCTTTTGCCAATCCGCTATATCTTCAGTTCGAGCCCCAGAAACAATCACACCTTCAAGATCCCACATATTAACCAAGCGTACCCCTTCTTCAAAATCAGACACACGATGAAACATCATAAAATAGCCTTGTTCACGGATATGATATTCTAGCGCTTGGATTAACTCGCCATGGTACGGATTATCGTAAAACTGCTCATCTAGAGCGTCTTGATCCTGAATAATAACGCCAATAATCTTAGAACCATGCTTACCTAGCAATCTTCCAGCCATATGTGAGGAATAATCAAGCTCTTTTAAAGCGCTCTCAACTTTTTGTTTCGTTTCAGGCGACACCTTTTCAAAACGACCATGTAAAACATTAGAAACAGTTGTTGGGCTCACACCTGTAAATTTAGCAATATCTTTAATTGTAGGCACTCATATCCTCCTCCTAACTTCTCATTTTTTTAAGTTTAGCAGTTTTCATTATAAGACTCAATTCTAATTCGAAATAATTCCTTATAAGATAAATCGACAGATACAATTTCGATACATTTTTTCTGTAAGCTAACAAATATTGAAAAGAGAGGAGGAACTCCAGATGTTAAAAAAAATATTCTTTTCAATTACTTTTATCGTACTAACAAGTACTGTTGCCTTCGCTGGTTATACTTATTATCAAATTCATTCTACCTTAGATGTCATCGAATCAAGAACTCCTAATACATCAAAACTTAAAGCAGCTCAAAAACAAAATGTATCCGAACTACTCTCACAAAATTTAAATATCTTAATTCTCGGTATCGATAGCGGCGGCTTAGGCAGAACTGATCAAGGACGTTCTGATGCTATCTTTTTAATGAACGCTAATTTTGAAAGTAATAAACATCAATTGTTTAGCTTTGAACGTGACTTACTTGTACCAATCGCTAACTTAGAAAAAGAAGATAAATTAAATGCCGCATATGCTTTTGGAGGACCAGAAACAGCAATACAAACATTGGAAAATTTGCTCAAAATTGATATTCCTTACTATCTTACAATTGATTTTAAAGGATTTGACGACATTTTGAAAATTATTGGCCCAGTAGAAGTCAATAATCCATTAGATTTTGACTACGACGGTCATCATTTTAATAAAGGTAAAATCAAACTTGAACCTCATCAGGCTCTGGCATGGGTACGAATGCGTTATGACGACCCTGATGGTAACCTCGGACGACAACGAAGACAACAAGAGCTGATTAAACAAATCTCATCTCAACTATTAACCATTCAAAATATTTCAACATTACCAAAACTTGCTAATACACTTGGGGATCATGTTCAAACAAACTTGCCATTAAACGAACTTATTCTGGCACTTAATACAAAACTTATTCAATTTGATTTTGCAACGGATCAAGTAACTGGTGACACACAAATGATTGATGGCGGCTCATATGAAATCATCTCTGATGCAGAAATCAACCGCATTCAAACAAAATTGAATCACACTAATTCTTAAGAAATATTAAGAAAATATTTCGGACTTCTCAATCTCTCAGATATTCAAATTTGTTAGAGTAAAAAAAAACCTAAGGAGATTTAAAATGAAAATTTTAATTGCTGAAGACGATTTAAGTATTAATACACTACTTGCAAAAAGTCTTAAGAAACACGGTTATCACCCAATCCCAACCTTCGATGGACTTGAGGCCTGTAACGTTGCTGAAACAGAAACAGTTGATTTCGCGATAATTGATATTATGCTCCCAAAAATAAATGGTTGGGAGCTTTTTGAGTATCTAAAAGAATTTAATATCCCAACAATATTTTTAACAGCAAAAGATCAACCACAAGACAAAATTAAAGGTTTAACGCTTGGTGCAGACGATTATATGACAAAACCTTTTGATATTCTTGAACTCATTGCCCGAATTGAAACAATTCGCAGACGTATTTTCGGCACAAATGCGAGTCAAACTTTGCTTAGATTACCAAAACTAGAAGTGGACACATTCAATAAAAAAGTAACTTTTAAAAATAAAAACATACCGCTGACGCCAAAAGAATTTCAATTACTTTGTGTCTTAGTTGCTCACAATAAAATTGTTTTATCACGCGAACAACTTTATCAAATTGTTTGGAGAAAAGAATTTAATCCCGAAACACGAACGCTTGACTTACACATTCAACGCTTGCGGCAAAAAATGTTCCAAACAGGCGAACTCAGCACAATCTATGGCTTGGGCTATGTTTTGGAGCTTTAGTAATGAAATACTTTGCGAAGATTTACTATTATGTCTTTATTAGTCTGCTTATTTTATTTGGTGTCATTAGTTTTTTTGTTTTAGATCGCACTTTACAAAATACTTTAAAACAAGAAAAAGAAACTGCTATTTCTAAAGAACAGATTGTCTATCTCTTGATTCATTCGAAATTACCAGATATTAAAGAAGAATCTAATTTACATCAACTAGGGGAATTTGTCAGTCAAACGAGTCAAGAACAGTTTATGATCTTTTCTAAATCTGGTGAAAATCTTTACACCTCAAATACCGCCTTAAAAAACTGGAAATTCGAGAAAGAATTTCCAACTAAGGAAGGTAAGTTACTGATTAGTGATATCCACGGTGAACCTAAGAATCGCTATTTAATATTAACTGAAAAAATACCCAATAGTCCCTATTACTTAGCTTACATCGATCCTTTAAAAGACTACAATCGAACGAATCAAGAACTAAAAATGATGTATTTCATGTTGTTGATTGCCATTACGTTTTTGAGTGCTTTAATCGCCCTACTCCTAGCCAATATGTTAGTTAGACCCATTAAACAACTGATTCGTGTTACAACTGACATTACCAAAGGGGAAATCAAACGTCGTGCCCCGGAATATACAACAGATGAATTAGGCGAACTAGGACAAAGTTTGAATCAAATGACTGATAAACTAAATGCCGATATTGATCAGATTACCAAACTGAAAACGGAACAAGATCTTTTTCTTGCGAATCTCTCACATGAAATCCGCACACCCTTAACTTCAATTATTGGCTATTCACAAATATTGCAATGGAGTCCGTTACCTCAAGATGATCTTGAATCAATCCAATTTATTCATTCAGAAAGTCAACGCTTAGCTAATCTTTCAAATGATTTAATAAAGCTTAGTCAACTTGCCACTTATCCGATTGAACTTCAAGAAATATCCACAGAAGCAATCAAAGCGGACCTACACTCATTTATACTTGCAACACTAAAAAAAACACAAATTATCATACTACTAAAAGCAGATACTTTATCGCTCGATAAAAATTTATTCAAGCTATTGGCCTATAATATTTTAAGTAATAGTCTCCGTGTTTTACCTGACGATGGCCAGATTACGATTACAGGCGAACCAACTTCCAAGACAGAGTACACCCTTACGTTCTGTGATAACGGTCCTGGCATTCCTGAACACATTTTAGAACATGTAACAGAAGCTTTTGTCACAACAAATGAAGCACGCGATGATCACCATCTCGGCTTAGGTCTTTCGATTGTCAAAAAAGTAGTAACTTTGCATCATAGTACCCTCCAAATTATGTCATCTCAAAGTGAAGGAACAAAAATTACCGTCACTCTAAAACGAGGAAAATCATTATGAAACATTTAAATCTATTTTTATTTTCAATTTCCGGCATACTCCTAGCAGTATTACTTTTCAGTCCGTCTATCATTGAAAAAAGAAGCTACAATACAAGCGAAAGCTTAACTGTAAATCGCGAACAACTAAATAATAATAAGGCAGAAAAAATACCTGAAAAACTACAACTTATTCAAAAAGCTAATTACAGTTTAGGTCAAACTGCCTTTGATAAAGAAAAAATATTATCCTTAAACACCGCCTTAGATCATTTTCTTGAGAAGGCGGATTTAAAACATGAATCACTTATTATCACGCGAGCTACCCCAAATATCATTAAAGAATTAGTGGTTTGGCAAGTGCAATTCATGTCTTCGACAACCGATATTTCAGGCTCATTTGTCTATGATGAATCATCAGAAAAAATTCTTCAACTTGAATATTTCGGTATCCATCCTTATTCAAATGGCAACGAAAAACAATTGATTACAATCTATTTAGACTATTTAAAGATCGAAGCTCATCAAGAAAAAAAAACACAACAAGTCACAACAATTAAATTGAAAAATGATTATGACATTGCATTTTATATTGCGCCCAAAGTCATTCTTCTTAATTTCCCTCAAGAAAATGACTATCTGAATGAGTAACAAGATACAAAGAAGATACATTTCATTGTTATTCTTTTATTAATGATTAAACTGAAAGGACAAAACAATGAAACGACAACAACATAAAAAAAGAAGAATTATATTTTCATATAGTTTTTTGGGTACTATCATTCTTTTGCTTATTTTAGCAAAAGTCGCAAGTGGAATAGAAAAAGATGGTCTCCTTGAAAACACAACGCAATCTTCAAAAACTAAGGAAGTCACAAAGAAGCAAAGTTCAACTGAAAATAAAGTCATTATTTCAGAGACACTAACAACTTCTAGCCAAACAACCGAATCAACTACAGAAGAACAGAAATTGGAAAAAGCTATTTCATTAACATTTGACGATGGTCCTAGTCCTGTCACATCACCAAAAATTCTCGATACACTAAAATCAGAAAATGTAACAGCAACCTTCTTTTTACTAGGGCAAAATGTTTCCGGCAGTGAACAAATTGTAAAGCAAATCAAAAATGAAGGACATGAAATAGGTAGTCATTCGCAGTCACATCCGTTATTAACATCGCTTGATGAAGCATCTCTAAAAAGTGAGTTTTCAAAAAGTGATACCGCGATTAAAAATGCAACTGGTGAAAAACCACGCTACGTTCGCCCGCCATATGGTGCTGCCAAAAAACGCGAAGCTGAGATTATTAATCGGCCGCTAATCGAATGGTCAGTCGACTCTCTAGATTGGCAATCTAAAAATAAAGCAGCAATTATCCAACAAGTTGTTGCTAATACTTATCCAGGATCAATTATTCTCATGCACGATATTCAACCTGCAACGGCTGAAGCTCTTCCAGATATTATCAAGCAATTAAAAGAGCAGGAATATCAATTTGTATCTATCAGTGAACTACTAGATAATCCGACCGATATTGCCCACTATTTCGGTGCTAATGATCATAAGATTGTTGATTAATTTTAACTAGATAAAAAACAAAGAGACTGTGACCTACTTATGTCACAGTCTCTTTCCTATTTTTTGTTCAATTATTTCTTAAGTGGTTTTCTTTTTCTTAAAGCAATCACAATAATTGCCATTGTCATCACTAAAAGTCCCATTTTTACAATAAAAATTTGTTTCGTTTCACCAGTTTGAGGTAATGTTTTAGTCCCTTTTTTTGGCGTTACTTTATTTTTGACAACAGTTGCTTTTTCTTTCTCAGCTTTTGGTTGTTCTTTTTTTGAATCCTGAGGTTTCTCGTCTTTATTAATTGGATTTTGTGGTTCTTTATCCTTTGGCACAACCTCTTCCCCGGGTTTAACATCAACGATCATGCGACCATTTGCAACAGTCTCAATTGTCCAACCATTATTTTCAACCGAAATGACAATCTGACGTTTTCCTTGATCAATAAGGTAATCATTTGGTGCTTTAGTCTCCACTAATTCGTAGGTACCAAATTTTAAATCTGTTACTTCAGCAATTCCTGCTTCATTTGTTGTTATGGCATACGTTTCAGTAGGATTTTCAATTGATGTTAACTTAAATGTAGCTCCTGCTAAAACAATTTCAGGATGATTCGCATCTACTTTTAATAAACGAAAATTACCAGTCTTAGGTTCAGCGGGAATTTCTATTATTGGCATATTCCCAACTGAGACATGCTCTTTTTGTCCTTTTTCAATTGTGATTGTACGTGATGTATGATTTGTTTCATAACCCACAGGTGCTTTAGTTTCAATTAATTCGTATTGACCAACTGGTATTTTATCAAGTTGAGCAATGCCACTTGCATTGGTCACTAATTCAAATTTTACTGTTACATCAGTTTTTGATTGTAACGTGAAAATTGCGCCCGACAGAGTTTCACTTTGATTTTTTTCATTATATTTCGTTAATAATAACGATCCAAACTCTTGACTTGGTTCAACTGGGACCCAAGGTTTTACTTTTTGATTTGAAATCGTTAAATCAACTTCACTTTGCTCTCTAGTTATTTGAACTGTTCGAATCGATTCATCTCTTTGATAACCATCTGGCGCTTGAATCTCTTCAAGTTGATAGTTACCCAAATCTAGCTCTTCAAAATAAATTTCACCTAACTGATTTGTCGTTAGCGTTTCTTCAAAAAGACCATCGATAGCAGAAAGCTTAAAGACTGCTCCTGCTAAATATTTCGTTGCATCAGTTGCATCCACTTTATGAATAACCAATTTCCCTTTTTCACGATTTGGTTTTGTTGGTTGATCCATTTTGGTGTTTGTTACAAGTAGATTCGTTTCGCGATTACCAGCTTGGTCTTCAATTACTTCGATTTCTTTTGGCGTTTGATCCAACATATATCCTGCCGGAGCTGTCACCTCACGTACAACATACTTACCAAATGGTAATTCATTAACTATCGCTTGTCCATTGGCATCAGTGGTTACCGTTTTAACTAATTCAGAATTTAACGACGCGCTACTGATTTCAAATACTGCATCCGCTAATCCTTGCGTTATATCTGTTGAATCTACCTTTTCTAAAGTTAACTGACCCAATTTTTCAACATTTGTGACAGTAAAGCCAACCTTCTCATCACCAGTAATACTGTTTTCAAGACGAGTATTCGTTGTCAATTCTTTCACACCATAGTTTAGTTTCTGATAAACCACTTTACCGTCTTCCGTTGTGACACGTTTTGAAGTCGGTAAATCTTTAAATGTAGCTTGCCATTCATTTTTTTCTGATAAAACTACTTTGTAATCAAAATTTTCTTTTTCGTTAACTGTTAAGACCATCTCAACAGGTTGTATCAATGACTTGTCTTTAACTTGCCATTTTTTTGATACTTGAATTTCAGTCTTCTTGATGATTGGCTGGTTACTAATTTCTAAGACACCTTGAGCATCAAGCTTCTCTTCATTAGCTAAAGTAATACTTACTTGACCATCCTTCACCGTAACTTGATAAATAGCATCTGTTTTTTGATAGCCTTTTGGTGCTGATAATTCGCGCAATGTATACTTTCCATCTGTAAGTTGGTTAAACACTAACATGCCCTCTGCATCTGAAATTGCAGTGATTTGTTTTTCACCTTTTATCAATCCAAATTCTGCACCTTGCAAGGCTTTACCATCAAGTTCGCTGGTTTTTATAATTTTAAATTGACCAAGTTTTGCTGGTATTTTTTTATTTGTAAAAGTAACTTTTCCTGAATCAGTCACCTTTTTTGCTGCTTCAAGTGTAAAATTCTTACGTTCTGAAACTGATAACGTTTCTTCAACTGTATATTGAATTAATTTTCCTGCATCGTCAAATTTATCTAATCCTTTAAAAATCAAACTTTTTTGACCCGCATCTAAACTTGCTTGACGGATTGTTTTATCATCTTGTTTTAAATTAAAAATTACGTTTGCTGCATTTTTTTCTGGATTATTAAGCTGTTCACCTTTCTCATCTTGCCATTTTTTGGTAATCTCAATATCAACTTTTTCAAATGCTTTATTTGTAACGGTTAAGACTGCTTTTTTCCCCATTTGAATTCTGATGAATTCTTGTTGCTCCGACTGATGATAACCTTTTGGCGCTTTTACTTCACTAATTGCATAAATTCCAGCATCAAGTTCAATTTCTTGTCCGTCTGCATTTACGACTTTTGCAATTCCTGTTTCATCAGACAACGAAGTTTGATAACGTTTCTTCGGATTATTTTTCTCACTAATTTCAAATTGTGCACCGGTCAGTGGTTCACCAGTTTCTTCATCACGTTTCATGATTTCCAACTGACCTTGACCTGTTTCACCATATCCCCAAGCACTTTCATTAAAAGAAAAATGGGCATTTGATAAATCTATTAAATCCTCACCTGGTTGGTTCAATTTCAAATTCGCTGTATTTTTAATATCAATTTTTTCGCCAGGTTTACCTGTACCATCGTATTCTGTTTGATAACGAACTAGATAGTAACGGTAGATTGTCTGCCCTTGATTAGTTTTGCCTAATGGATTTCCATCTAAATGAGCTGCAAAACCATTGTTCTTATAATCAATCTTAACAACATTTGTCACATCATGACTGCTACCATAGCCACGGCCCATCTCGGTACCATTTTTATTCGTATAAACAAACGGCACTTCAGAAATACGAATTGAACCTGGGATAACACGATGATGTTCTGATGGAATATCTTCAAAGATTAAGAGACCTTTAGCATAGTCCTTTTCATTGACAACATTCACTTCAGCTGCCCAATCAAATGTACCATAACCATCTTGACTCATTGCATGCTTATACACTGGCGTATGTTTCAAACCAAATGTACCATCAGATAATCCACCCGATGTGCCATTATCAACTTCAATTTCTTGATTTATCAATTCTTTACCGTTAACCGTAACGATGATTTGTTCTTTTCCTTTACTCTTTTGGACGGTTGCATTAAAGATGAAACCACCTTTACGATTTACTAAACCTTCAATTTCTTCCGTAAAAGTAAAGCGATACGCGTTTTTAGACTCATCATAAGTTCCCTTAGCAAAAATTATTTTGCCATTAGGACTAGTCAAATTCAGCACACCATGTGCTCCTTTTAGAATTTTAGGTAATTCGACTTCAAAATAATCCCCCGCTTGCCAAGTTTTATCACTCGAATCGTTCGGTAGTTCCCATTCACCACTAAAAAAGACTCTATCACCTGCTCTAAGTTTTGCTCCAGGTTCAACATCTTTACCTGTTTGATCTTTAAAAGACAATTTTTTCACAATATTATTGTGATTTGATTGTTCTGCATACACTTGTCGTTGTGGTATAATCGCTATTCCTATCACAATAAATAACATAACAACAATATTTATTAAATTCCCCGCTTTTCTCCCCACTAAATACGCACTTCCTATCTTATTTTATCTTTTCACGTTTATATAAACGTACTGCTTCACACGAACAAATAGAATAGTATCACACAGGTTTTTATTTTATTTTTCTACTTTTTCTTATCAATATGCAAATTTAGGGAAGAAGATTTCAAGTTATTAAATATTGTATGCATATCTTTAATATTCGACAAAAAAAGAACACCCATACTTATGGATGTTCATAAAAAAATATCTTATTTTTTATTTAAATTTTATTTTATTATAAGAATTATTCTCATTTTGACGTTTTTATTGTTCAGTTTGTTCCATTTCCTTCCCTAAAAAATACGAAATCGCAGTTCTAATCACGACAACACCTGCCAATATAAGAATATCTTCAATTGAGGGATTCAAAATTGTCTCAATAATATCCGATGCAATCAATACTTCTAAGCTTAATAAAATATATGAGCCTAAATAAAGCTTGATTCGATTGTTGTTTTTGACATTTGTAAAACGATCGTCTTGCTTTGCTTCATTTTTAATAAAATCTATAACTGCTTTACCAACTCCAAATAATAAAATTAAGATTGAAAAACCATTTAAAATTAAGATTATCATTTCGACTAATTCGGTTAAATAATACATTTAATCACCATCTTTCCAAAAAAGAAGGCTGCGTTAAGCAAGCCTTCCCCTCAAAATTTATTCTTCAACTTTTTCTTCGTCTTCTTCATCAGATTCATCAAATAAATCTTCATCATCAACAATTGTTAAATCTTCTTCGACTCCCTCTGGAACCTCATCTTCATCAACATCATTATCTGCTCCAATTTCGGTTAAATCAGATGTATATTGTTTGATTTCTTTTGAATCATCTTCATCTTCATCGTAAAGATCGTCTTCTTCGTCTTCGTCATTTAATTCAGCGTCTTCTGGATCATCATCGTTATAATCAATCGCATCTTCATCTTGTCCGATAAAGGCGTTAACTTTTTTACGTTTTTTACGACGTGGAGTGTCTTCTTCATCTTCATCAATTCCTGAAACTTCTTCATCAATTGAATCAATCGGATACCAGCCGCGTAAGCCCCAACGATTATCCCCTAAAGAAATAAAACTACCATCAATATTTAAGTCTGTATAAAATTGAGGTAAAATTGTTCTGATTTCACTGTCTGATTTTTCTAAATACGCTTGGATTTGATTTACTAAATCGGAAAAATCCATAATATCGCCATGCTGTTCTAATATAGCATGCGCTACTTCAATCATTGATAATTCACTTTTAATATTGCCATCTAATGCTTTTATTTCCAACCGGCACACGTCCTTTCACAGTCTACTCTCTATAATACAATAAACTGAACCTAAAATGCAATTACCTATTTCATTTTTTTTACACTTATGCTGTAAAAGTTAAATCTAAATGATAGACCCCTAGTTTTTCTTCACCAGCAAATAAATCATAATCAATCACAACATGTCCTGAATAAGGACGGTCTTTCAAGCTAACACGGATATTATTGGTATAAGTTGAAATATATAAAGTACCATATGGTGATTTATAATGTGTTTCTTGAGACTCTTGATAATGGAAGCGTAACTTCATTCTTAGATCCCCTGCACGAATTAATTCCACCTTACCGTCTGGTAAAATTTTCAAGGTAACGGGGACTGGAGTTTCAACGCCTTCTACCATTTCTTCATAACGTAAATATAGTACTTCGCCAATCCGAACCATTTGGCCTGAAACCTCAACAAAGTGTTCATTCATTTCATCATTTTGAAACATTTCAGTTCTTATTTTAATTTCAACTGGTATTGATTTTCTATCTTGCATTTTTTCACTCTTCTCTAACTTTTCTCTTCTTCATTTTGCTAATTTTTTTACTATTTGTCAAACTTTCCGCTGTCCTTTTATTTTGCGGTCGCTTCTATAATAGGTATAATAGAAACGTAAATTAATTTTAAGGAGTTACAAGCATGAAACTTAAACTTTCAGGAACACTCTATGAAGAGCAAACAATCAATTCCAAGAATCATTATGATCCTTTTATTTATACAGACTTACTCACCACCTACGTTGGTCAGCATCCAATGGTGATTGGTCACTTTTGGGAGATGACTCCGCATGTCATCCTTGGCATGAAAGACACACGCGTGACAAACTTGCAAAAAGGCGTTGCCTATATAAAGTCACAGGACTTTGATGTCGTGGTCCGTAATTCAGGTGGCTTAGCCGTTGTGAGTGATCCAGGAATATTAAATTTTTCACTTATCTTCCCTCACATTATTAATGACGAAAAACTTTCGATTAATTTTGGCTATGAATGTATGACAGAAATCATTCAACATGCCTTTAAAGATCAAACAGATAAAATCATGCCCTTTGAAGTGACAGATTCATATTGTCCTGGTGATTTTGATTTATCCATCAATGGCCAAAAATTTGCTGGTATTGCGCAAAGACGAGTTAAAGATGGGATTTCTGTCATGATCTACTTAAGTGTGAATGGCGATCAACCCAAACGTGGCAAGTTAATACATGAGTTTTATCAATCGTCTTTAGGTGATCATTTTGGTACTGATGGTTACCCACCAGTTAGAGCGGATTCGATGGCTAACCTTTCAGATTTACTCGACTTGCCTTTAACTATTAGTGACGTTAAGCACCGAATAAGCGCAACAATGAACAGCTATTTTTCAATCGAACCATTGGTAAATTCAGAATTATCTATCTATCTCGATAGTTCTGATTGGCAAGTTGATTATCAAAAACAATTTGAACGAATGATTAAAAGAAACGAGATCATTCAAGCGGAAGGAGTTTAAGGATGAAATATTTTGAAAGACTGACAACTGAAAGAGTCTTCCGTGATCCAATCCATAATTATGTTCACGTGGAAGACGCACTTATTCTTGATTTAATTAATACGAAAGAAATGCAACGCCTTCGACGAATCAAACAACTTGGGACTAGTTCTTTTACTTTTCACGGTGCAGAACACTCTCGTTTTGGGCATTCACTTGGAGTCTACGAAATCACACGCCGCATTTGTCAATATTTTAAACGACATTATTCATTAGCAGACGATCCCGTTAATGGTTGGGATGTTGAAGAAAAATTAATTGCACAATGTGCTGCCTTACTTCATGATATTGGCCACGGCCCCTATTCTCACACCTTTGAAGGAATTTTTAATACCGACCATGAAGAAATTACGGTTCAAATTATTACCTCAAAAGAAACTGAAGTCAATCAAGTTCTACGCAAAGTCTCACCGGAATTTCCAGAACAGGTCGCGAGTGTGATTCAGAAAACTTATCCAAACCCGCAAGTCGTCCAATTAATTTCAAGTCAAATTGATGCCGATCGCATGGATTACTTACTTAGAGATGCTTATTATACTGGAACAGAATATGGTACTTTTGATTTAACTCGAATTCTACGCGTCATTCGTCCTCATAAAGAAGGCATCGTCTTTCAAATGAACGGCATGCACGCAGTTGAAGATTATATTGTAAGTCGCTATCAAATGTACATGCAAATCTATTTTCACCCTGTTTCTAGAGGAATGGAAGTCATTTTAGACCGATTACTCAAACGAGCTACAGAAGTCTACCATGACGCTCCTAGCTACTTTGAACAAAACTCAATTTTATTAATTCCATTCTTAAAAGGCAATTTTACTTTAGAAGATTATCTAAAATTAGATGATGGTGTCCTATTAACGAGTTTTATTCTGTGGTCTGAGCATTCTGATCCAATATTAAGTGATTTAGCAAAACGTTTTTTAAATCGAAAACCACTTAAATCAATCTCATTTGATGATCAAGCTAAACATATGCTACCATTACTAACTGACTTAATTGAGACAGTCGGTTTTGATACAAAGTATTATACCGCTATTAGTTCAAGTTTTGATTTACCATATGATTTTTATGCACCTGCTGAAAATCGTCATCGGACGCAAATTGAACTCTACCAAATGGATGGTTCTCTGATTGAATTATCAAAAGCTAGCTATCTTGTTAATGCCATTACAGGTAAAATAACTGGTGACAAACGTCTCTTCTTTCCTAAAGAAATGCTTGCTTCTCATCAATCAGATACCTATACTTTATTTGAAGAGGAAATAAAACGATTTAATCGCCACATAAAAAATGGGACATTAATCGAAGAATAATGAAGGAGTGGAAAAATTTGTCTATTAAACTTGTCGCCATCGACATCGATGGTACTTTACTGAACTCAGAACGAAAATTAACTACAGAGGTTAAAGCTGCGGTCAAGAAAGCAACTGATCAAGGAGTGAACATTATCCTTGCAACTGGTCGCCCAACGATTGGGGTCATTCCTTTAATTCAAGAATTAGGTCTAGAAAACGACCATAGCTTCGTTGTGACATACAATGGCGCGTTAGTTCAAAATGCCGGTACCAAAGAAATCCTAGTTGAACATGGTTTAACTTTTGACGATTATCTTGAAATCGAATACTTATCACGTAAATTAGGCGTGCATTTCCATGTTCAAGACCATGACCGTATGTACACTGCAAATCGCGATATCAGCGAATATACAATTGAAGAAGCTACTTTAACTGGTATTCCATTATCATATCGCTCTGTTGACGAAATGACACCAGACATGCATATTATCAAGTCAATGATGATTGATCATCAAGAACTTTTAGATGCTGCCATTAAACAAGTACCAAAAGACTATCAAGAACGCTTTGCAATGGTTAAAAGTGCACCTTATTATTACGAAGTTTTAAATAAACAAGCAACAAAAGGGGCTGCTGTTAAAGAACTTTCTGAATTACTCAAGATTAAACCAGAAGAAGTTATGACGCTTGGTGATAACGAAAACGATTTAACCATGATTGAATTCGCTGGACTAGGTGTTGCTATGGGTAACGCTGTGCCCGCTGTTAAAGAGATAGCGAATAAAATTACTAAGACAAATGATGAGCATGGTGTTGCTTATGCTATTAATGAATGGGTCTTGTAAGAAAAAGTAACAACTAAAAAAGCTAGTCCTCAATCAATCGACACTCGATTGGTTGGGACTAGCTTTTTTTCAAAATAGTGTGATTTTTCTTGGACTTGTAGAAAAGACCAAGAAAGACTGTATTACCTTGGGTTAACTGGGTTACGTGAGCTGGGGTTCGGCAATAAGTCAATCCTGATAATCAGGTAAAAATCGCCTGATTATCAGGATTGTCTTACTGCTCATCCCAAGACGCCAAAAAAATTACCTTATTTTAAAATATATCTCCGTTAAAGATTGAATTTTTTACGATGACGTAATCGACTTTGCGAATTGCTTCTAAGTCTTTACCGCCTGAATATGAGATTGATGATTGTAAGTCTTGTTGCATTTCGTTTAATGTGTCTGATAATTTTCCGCGATATTTAATCCAGATTTTTTTACCTTCGACATTTTTATGTTCGCCTTTTTGATATTCCGACGCACTACCGAAATACTCTTTAAATAATTCGCCGTTTTCTTCCTTCATTTGACCAGGAGACTCTTCGTGTCCTGCAAATAATGAACCTATCATAACCATCGTAGCACCGAAACGAATTGATTTAGCAATATCACCGTGTGTACGAATACCTCCATCAGCAATAATTGGTTTACGTGCGGCTTTACTACAACGACGTACAGCCGATAATTGCCATCCGCCCGTTCCAAAGCCTGTTTTAAGTTTTGTAATACATACTTTACCAGGGCCAATACCAACTTTCGTTGCATCTGCACCTGCATTTTCAAGTTCACGAACTGCTTCTGGTGTGCCGACATTTCCAGCAATTACAAAAGAAGTTGGTAAATATTCTTTTAAGTGTTTAATCATATTGATAACACTGTCAGAATGACCGTGAGCAATATCAATGGTTACATAATCTGGTACAAGTTCTTCTGTAGCGAGTTGTTTCACAAAATCATATTCAGCAGGTTTGACACCCACACTAATTGAAGCAATTAAGCCTTTATCGTGCATTTTTTTAATGAATGGAATGCGCCCTTCTTCATCAAAACGGTGCATAATATAAAAATAGCCTTCTGTAGCTAATTTTTCAGCAACAGTTTCATCAATAATTGTTTGCATATTTGCAGGAACAACTGGCAACTTAAAGTTACGTCCACCTAGTGTCACTGTTGTATCACATTCTGAGCGACTTTCAACAACACACTTGTTTGGAACTAGTTGTACATCTTCGTAATCAAATATTTTCATTTGTCATTCCTCCTAGACATCCTCAATATTTTGGATTAAAGCCGAACAAAAGTAATGTTATAACATTCTTTTGTTAGCTCCTATGACAATCTAACCTATTTCAAAAAAAAATGCAAGAAATATAATATATTTCTTGCAGACAAACTTTCTAATGTTCGGATTTCACTTTACAAATTCTGCTTTTTCATTCTTTCAAGGCCTAAAACGATGATAACAAGGATCGCAATGATCATTGTTAAATAGGTATATAATCTCAAACCTAAGAAACTAAAATTCAATTTTATCGGAATAATATTGAATAGTCCAATAACAAGACTAGTTGCCATATTTAGACCAAAGAATAGTAGTATCGACAAGCCACGACCTTTTAACATAATTGTCGCTAAAAAGAGTGTCACAGTTGATAATAAAAGTTTTAGGATTATATCAAAACCAATCTCAACAAATGACTTACCGAAAACGCCAAAACCTTCCAAGAAGCTATATAGAACAAAATTTAAGTCAGCTGACTTAATCATGAACATTAACATCACCAAAAATGGTACGACAAAAACGACAACACTGACTGCAAATGTCCAAATTAAAGCTGCACCTACCTTACTAAAAAATAATCGGGTACGATTGACACCTGAAGCAACCAGTAAAGCCATGACATTGTTTTTATAGTCCATTGATAGCAAATGAAACGGATAATAAAACATAAAAACAAATGTGGCAATATAGCTTGTAAAAAATAATAAACCGAATAAAGCAATAAATGCAGCAAATACATCGCTTGAACTATCAACCGCTTGATCACTTAATGAAGACAAATACTTAAAATAAAAGACACTCAAAGTATTAAAAACAAACAAGATTAACATTGTTAACAAATATTTTTTTTCATTAAAATACTTAAAAAATTCACCTTTAAAAATTAATAAACCAGTCACTGACTCCACTCCCTTTTTAGTTCATTTTGTTGTCTAAAATATGGACAATTGCTAATGACGTAATGTCAATACCTTGTTGATCTAATTGATCTTTCACACTCTTCCATCGCTCATCTCTAATATTGACACGAATACCCGTACTACGAACTTGATAATAATAGTTTGTCGCTTCAAGTATCGCAATAAAACCATCCTGATTTGTCGTAACCACATCTCGAATTAGTTTTTCTTGGAATTCAGCAAGATTAATTTGATTGTCAATTTGTCCTTTTTTAATCACAACAACTTCTTCACAAAGTGAGACAATATCTTCTTTAACATGACTTGAAATAAGCAAAGTCATTCCTTTATCTGTCAATTTTTTCAGATATTTTTTAAACCAGCTAACTGTTTCAGCATCTAGACCACGAAACGGCTCATCCAAAATTAAAATTTTAGGTTCATGTAAGAGTGCGATTAACAAGATTAATTTTTTTATCATCCCATATGAATAGGTTCTAACTTGTCGTTTCAACACATCTTCCAACTCAAGCTCGCGCGCTAATTCTAATGCAAATTCAGAATTGTATTCACCACGTAATTTCGAAAAATACTCGATATTAAATAAACCTGTTTGATTCTCGTAAACAGACATACCATCCAATACTATTCCGACACTTAACAGGATTTCATTTACCTCACGAACATCACGTCCGTCAATTAAAACAGTTCCAGAATAATCGGTAATAATATTTGTAATACATTTGAACAGGGTTGTTTTTCCTGATCCATTTGGGCCCACAATTCCATACGAATGACCACTTTTGAAAGTAAGCTCTTCAACATCAAGTACGGTAAGTATGCCATATTTCTTAACAACATTTGAAATTTCGATATTCATAACAAACTCCATATCCCAAAAAAATATTTATTAAACTTGCTGGTCAATTAATTCAAGATTTAAACGATTCACAAAAATCCTAACTTCTTTTCTAGCGAAGTCGTATTTTTGTGTATTTACGTGTTCTAAAACTTTTCTAAACGAACGAACAAACTCATCGTAATAAAAATGAAGCGAATCATGCGGAAACTTCGCATAACTCATTTGGTCAAATTGTTTAATAATAAGTGACTTAATAAGATGGTTGTCCATTTCTATAAAAAACAATTCTAAAAAATGAGTCACCTGTTGCGCTCTTTTTTTCACTTGATTTGTAAAGGTTATCTCCTCTAAAATTTTTTTACACGCATTAATATCCAAATTTCGACCTTTAATTTGTAGTTGAAATATATAATTTGATAAAAGAATTTCAACTAGCTGTGATCGTTCAACAAATTCTTTTTTTGATATTATTTTTTTATTTATCGTAACACCTTTATTTACTTCTTTTTGAAGATACTCTTCATCCACTAAACGTTGAATTGCTTCACGAATTGGCGTTCGGCTAATGCCAAGGGTCTCCGAAATATCTTGTTCGATTAATTTAACTCCTGTTTCCCAAGAATTTGAATCAATCATTTCCTTAATATACTCATAGGCAATTTCTTGAGCTTTTAATTTTTTCCCCATAATATTAATCCCCAATCACTCTATTTTATGAGCCCTAGATATTTTAACTCTTGTTTTGTTTCTGCAAAATTATCAGAGAGTATCGTGACATGACCAATTTGAGTATGAGCTGATATTAAATTTTGAGGCTTATAAAAATAATAATGCCAATTTCTTTTTTTGGTCATAAGCGAGGTTATAAGTGATACATTTTCCTCTGAAATCATAATAGAAATCGATGGAATGAATTGACAAATCTCGGGCATTGGTAAATTACAAATTCCTTTAATATGCGTATCAAACACAGAAAAATTACAGCTATCCATAGTAAAAAGTCCAGCTTCATGAGGGCGTGTTGAAATTTCATTAACGTATAAGTTGCCGTTCTCCATTAAAAAGAGTTCCACACCAATCACACCACTGGTATTTAATTCTGAAGCAATTACTTTTCCAATTAAAACAATTTGATTTTCTAAGTCTTCACTTAAATCATCATAAGAAGCATAGACTTCTTTTAATTCACCATTCTTCCCATGCTTAGTTTCCACGATTGGGAACAAGGTGTAGTCACCTTTTTTATTAACAGCAATGGTAATAAAGAGCTCACGCTGAATCTTAAGAAAAGGTTCAATCAAGCAGCCTCCTTGTTGCACAAAGGGGACGGCTTTATCCACTTCTGCTTCTGAACAGATAACATAATGACTGTCAATTAAGACATCGCGATGGATATTTTTTACCACTAATGGATAACCCAAACTACGGCCAGCTTCACGAACTTCTGAAATTAAGTAAGCAACAGTATATGGTGATATGTTTATCAAATGATGGTTCAAGAACTCTCGCTCCAAGCGTCGATCTTGAGTGACTTCCAGTCCAAATACACCTTGAGGTATTTTGGTTTTAGCTTTTAAATAGTCTAACGTCTGCGCATCTGCCAATTCTGATTCATAAGTGATGATATCACTTTTTTGAATCAACTCTAACAAACCGAATCCATCGTTATAGTTGCCGACAATTTGTTCATCTACGATTGATGAAGCTGCACTATTTATATCTGGATCAAGAGCTATCACACGACAACCCATTTTTTTCGCAGAAAAACACATAAAGCGTGCCAAATGGTTTCCTCCAATAATACCAATTGTCTGATTCGGTAGTATAACTTTCGACAATTTTCTCAACTACTTTCTTTTTAACATAACTTAATAGTATCAATCAGTAGGTTAAGTGTAAAGAAATAAATCATTCTGTTTATAAATAATTTGTTAAAAAGTGGGATATTTTAAATAACAACCTTTTTATTTTAAGTATCCGATTATGAATATATTTCTTATTGAACTAATCACGTAAAAATTGAATTCTATTATTATTCAGCGACGCAATTCGCGCCAATGACTCAACACGAAATCCATATTGATTTAGTTTTAACCGGCCCTCTTGAAATGATTTTTCAATCACAATACCAACACCCTCTACAGTCGCACCTGCTTGTTGACAGATATCAATCATTCCCAAGACGCTATCACCTTTTGCTAATATATTATCGATAATCAGAATATGATCATTTGGTGTTAAATGTCGTCTTGAAATTAAGATACGATTCGTAACTTGCGGGTTATATGTTGGGACATGTGACAGTGAATAATCTTGTTCAACAGATAAATTTGTTTGTTTCCTCGCATAGATTAATGGGACACCAAATTTTTGAGCAACAAAAATTGCTGGAGGTACTCCTGAGGATTCTAAAGTCAACACCTTGGTCACTTTACAATTTCCAAATAAATCAAAAAACTCTTCACCAATTAAGTTCATTAACTGAGGATTTACTTGTTGCGTTAAAAAATTATCAACTTTGATCGACTCTTGATTAACAACAACTGCTTCTCGATTAATCACTAATTCTAGTGCTTTCATCTATATTACCCTCCATATTTAATAAGGTTGTTAAAAAAAAGTAATCCCCAAAATGTGCTAAACATTCTTGAGAATTACTTCTTGCTTCATTAAGATTCACCAATTTCATACTTCACTGGTTGGTTCAAACTTTCTGATAATGTTTTTGATAAACTATTACCAACTTTATTCAACATTGATAAAGTTCTTTCTTTTTCTTTACGTTTAGCTTTATCATCTTTAACAGTTGCTTTTTTATCATATTTTGTTAAATCATATGTTTCAATAATTGTATTTAATTTTTTATGATATTGACGATCGTCTTTATTTTGTGCTGTTAAAAAAGCTGTAACTTTACGATAATTATCTTTTTTAGCTAACGTCATTTCAGCAAAATTATCTGAATCTTTCTTTAACGTATCTATATAATCAGAGATACTTGCTTCGTAAGAAGGATATTCTTTGAAATTTTCTTCTTTTAAGACCATTTTATTATTTTCTTTTTTGAAATAATCAATGGATTTACTCTTACCTTCGTATTCACCTGTTAACTCATAGATATTATGTCCCTTAGCTAAAGGATGTTTACCAGAATTACTCTTAATCACTGCTTCAGCAATTAAGACAGATGCATACATATCATTTTTTTCTGCTATTTTTTTAGCATCTCCAGAAATATCTTTAATAAAATCAATCGTTTCTGGCGTCTTTTGACTTACTTCTGCTTTAGCTTTCTTTTGATCGTATTTAGTTAAATCATATGTTTCAATTAAGCCATTTAATTTTTCATAATAACGTGTATCGGTTGCGTAGCGTCCTGTTAAAAAATTTGTTGCTTCACGATAATTTTGTGTGTTTGATTTAAAGGCACCAGCATAGTAACTTGATTGATTATCAGTACCACCCTTCATTAATGACGCATAGTCATCAATTGAGGCTTTTTTATCTGGATATTTTCTAAATTTAGCACTAACAGTATACATACCGCCTTTACCATTATCTTCTAACGTTGGCATCTCAACATAATTACCTTGAAATTTACCTTTGATACCAAAAAGGTTATTATTTGGTGACTTGGCTAAGCGGCTATTACCTGATGCACTTTCTAAAATCGCTTGGGCAATCATCACAGATGCGTATAAGTCATATTTTTGTCCAATTTCACGTGCATCTTCACCAATCTCTTCAACAAATTCTAATGTTGAAATATTTCGTGTATACGTAATTGGTGTATTGTCTGCCGCGGATGGTTTAGTTTCTTCTGATTCACTTTTGTTATCTGAATCTTTTTTTTCTGGTTTCGCAACAACTTCTTCATCTCTTGATGAGCTATTGCTATTTTGATTACCGCTATTTGAATTATTATTTGAATTGCCTTTTGATGAACTAGAATTATTTGTTGAACTTGACGGCGTTGTGATGACTTCTTCTTCGTTTGTTTCCAGATCTTTAGAAGACTCTGAATTTGATCCTTCAGAGGAAGAAGATTCAGTTGCTGTTGCTCTTCTAGCATTTACGCCCGCCTTTTGGTAAATCCCACTGTTACTGACTAACGAACTTGAATCCGTTGGGCCTTCTTTTAGCGTTTCCGCTTCAACATAAGTCCCAATTACAGGTGTACTAATTGATAATAATGTAGCCCCAATACATAGCGACGATACCGTCTTTCTAAAACTAATTCCCCCGTGTTTGTTAGTAACCAAAGTTCCTCACCTCAATTCTGTTTATTGCAGACGTTCAACATTTCCAATCGATTCTAATTTACGTAATAAATCAGAGAAGATTACTTCTGATTCTGCTTTTAATCTTGTTAATTTACGATAGTAATTGCGTGCTTCTTGGCTCACAACACTTAATTCAGTTTCAGCTTCTGAAACTTTACGTTTTGCATCATAGTTAGCAACTTCAACAATTTGTCTTGCTCTTGCTTGTGCTTCTAACATAACTTGCGCGATATCAGCTTGGTTCATACCACCAGTTTGTGTTAATTGTTCATTGGCAACACGAAGTTCAGCTTTCACACGGTCTAATTCTTGTTTCAACACTTGAACATCTGGTGTTTCTTGTGTTTTAAGAGTTTCAATCTCTTGAACTAGACGTTGATTTTTTTCTTTTTCAGTTGATAACTCAGTTAATGTTTCTGTCACTGATTGTTGTTGAGCTTTCATATTATGAATTTCTTGCTCTAAGTTTGTAAGCATTGATTGATTTTCTTTCAATTCTGCTAATTCTTTTTCTAGTTGTTCGCGTTTGCTTACTTCATTTTCGTATTTTTCGTTCATCTCAACTAACTCCCGTTCACTTTTATCTGTATCTTCTTGCGATGCTGACAAACCTTTTAATTGACCTTGGTACTGGTCAGTTAAATTACTTTCCATTGCTTGCATTTTTTTAATCTCTTGTTCTAAATCTTCAAGTTCGCGATTAAGTTCTTGAATCACAACTTGTTCTTTTTCTGATGCTTCGTCTTTTCCAGTTAGTGCTTTTTCTAAATCACTAATTGTTTGCATTAATTCTTCATTTTCTGTAACCAAGACTTTCATGCTATCTGTCGTAGTTGACTGCGTATTCTGAGACTCTGAAAGTTTTGCTTCCAATGCAATTCGAGCTTCTTTTTCTTTTTCGTATGCGTCTTGCATCGCTTCAAGTTCACGTAGTTTTTCAGAGTTTTCTTGAACAATTACTTGTTTTTCTTCTTCAAAAATACGTTTTTGATCAGCATTTTCTTCTTTTTGAAGCGCCAACTCATTGACTAAATCTGTTGTTTTAGTTTGTGCTTCTTCTAATAATTTAACTGTTTCTGCTTGTTCAGCTTTGACAGTCGTTAATTCCTCTTGCGCTTTTTCTTTAAATTCACGTAACACATCATCTTTTTCTTGAAGTTGTGTAGCTAGCGAATTAGAGATTGTTTCTAACTCAGTTTCTTTATCAGATAATAATTTTGACATTTCATCAAATTTTTGACTGATATCAAGATTACTCTCAGATAACTCGCTTAATTTGGCTTTAAGTTCATCAGATAATGTTTGATCTGATTTAGCTTGATCCAACTGTTCATTTAATGAGTTAATTAACTCATTTTTGGCTTTAATATCTTCTTCTGTAGCACTTTGTCTATCAGAATATTCAGTGGCAAGACTCTCAAACTTTGTGTCTAAAGCTTTCAATTTATCGCGTAGATTTTCTTGACTATCCTGATCCACTTTTAGAGTTTGAACCATTTCTTTTAAGGTCGCATTTTCTTCCATCAAGGCTTCGACTGAAGGGAAATCTTCGCTCATAACCACTGGATTAGAAGCATTCATAGTCGGATTTTGCTCTAATGTTGGTTCAACCTGTCCCTCTAATTCCTCTTTTGTTAAGAGTGGAATTGTTGGACCTTGTGCAACAGGTTCATCCACATAATAATAATAATAAAAATAATCATCATCTTCTGATTGATCTAATTTAAAATCAGGGTCAATCACTTCCTGCATCGCATCTAGTGAAGTCAATTCATCATCCGGTTTGGGAGACGATTGTGGTGCTTCCGTAGATTCCGATGCTTGCCTAGACTCATTAGTTTGTTCATCTAAAGAGTCATCTGAGTTATCTTTTCTTTTTAACCAGTTACTAAACAATCAACGTCACCTCACTACCATATTTACACTCATTCATTTACTGTTTAACTTGGTGTTTTACTTAAATTTATTTCCTTTTTTGTAGACTTAGACACAAAGATATACAATAAAATTATAGCATAACTACCATATTATGCAATAGACTTTAGTTATCGGAGACAACATTTTCTTCATGATATTCCAAGTAGACCTCTTGTTTTTTTAGTCCCTGTCTTTTAGCAACTTTTTTTATCGCTTCTTTCGAAGTTAATTTCTCATTCTCCATTAATAGAATCACTTGTTCTTTTAAAGATAAATTCAAATCCACTGCTACTTCTAGTACTGCTTCGCCACTAAAGCCTTCGACAATTAAGCAGCATTCGCCCTTCAATGGTGTTTCTTGACAATATTCTAACACTTCACTTAATGACCCTCGTAAATATTCTTCATGGATTTTAGTTAATTCACGACAAACAGTCACTAATCTTGTTGGTTCAAAATGTGTCAACATAGTTTCCAGTGTTTTCGCTACTCGATAAGGAGACTCGTAAAAAATTAACGTTTCACGATGTTTAGCTAATTTTTCTAGTTCACTTAATTGCTCGCCCTTTTTACGTGGTAAAAAACCATAAAAGGTGAATGGTTGCGGTGTGATACCTGAAGCAATCAAAGCTGTAATTCCAGCACTTGCACCTGGCAATGCAACAACCGCAATTTCAGCTTCAATTGCCGCTAAAACAAGTTCATGTCCTGGGTCACTAATCGATGGCATGCCCGCATCACTCACTTGAGCAATGCTCGTTCCCTCTTCTAAATATGTGATAAGTTCTGGAATCCGTTCTTTTACATTGTGCTCATGTAAACTAATTTGTTTGGTTTTTATTTCAAAATGGTTTAATAATTTTTGTGTATTACGTGTATCTTCGCTCGCAATTAATGCGACGTCATGCAAAGTTTTGACTGAACGAAAGGTCATATCTTCTAAATTTCCAATTGGGGTTGGTACAAGATACAGTTTTCCAAACGAATTGGTCTCACCTTTAAAACTTTTTTGTTTTCTCATTTCAATCTCCTTAATATTCATTTCTGTTATCTACTCAGCAATTTCTCTCAGTAATAAGAGATAACCACGAACAAGGCTTAAAAGCACTCGTTCGTGGTTACCAGTTAGACTATTTGATCAAGAACATTAACCTATTCTTCAAACTAAATTCACTATTAGTCTGTCTTTTTTGCTCAAATTTGATTACCAAAAAAATTATTTACCATAAATCATACTTGAACAAAAAACACATTCTTCATGATTTTCTCGTCTTGAACCATAAAAATCTTTACAGACATGGAACCCTTCCTCATAAAGTTTTTCTAGATTTAAACGTGATTTTGACAACTCTTGTTTACCATCATCATGAATTTCTGTTTTTTCGAGTTTGTCTCGTAAATGTTGATTTTCAAGCTCTAGATTTAAATTTTGTTCCAAGAGTAAATCTACAACATTTTTCATCTCACCAACTTGTACTAACATGGTTTGTAATTTACTTTCAAATTCCACTAATTCTTCATACAACTTTATTTTTTCCATGTCAATCTTCCTTTTCAACAAATCTCTATTCTTTAATCAGTGTTAGTTCACTTGCATCAAATTCAATTGGTGTTTCACGATTAACCAATTTCACTTTAACAATCTCTTCCAAGATATTTAATCCAATGACCTTACCAGGTCCATCAGGTGTTTCAACTTTTTTACCATAATCTGGCATCAATTTTCTCAAACGCTCATATTCACTATTCTCATAGTTTAAGCAACACATTAAGCGACCGCACAGTCCTGAAATTTTTGTAGGATTTAAAGACAAGCTTTGTTCTTTTGCCATTTTTATTGAGACTGGAACAAAATCACCTAAAAATGTACTACAACAAAGTGGTCGGCCACATGGTCCAATACCACCTAAAATTTTGGCTTCATCACGGACACCAATTTGCTTTAACTCGATACGCGTTTTATAGGTTGCAGCCAAATCCTTAACTAACTCACGAAAGTCAATGCGATTATCAGCTGTAAAACAAAAAGTCATTTTACTGCGGTCAAATGAGTACGCTACACTAACCAACTTCATCTCTAAACGATGATCGCTGACAATTTTTTGAGCTTCTTTAAGTGCTATTTTAGCATCTTCTTCATTTTTCGCGACTTTTTTTAAATGCTTTTCTGTTGCTGTATATAAAATCGTTTGCAAGTCATCAGGTAATTCATCTGGTGAAATCTCTTTACTTGGAATTGCGACTTCTGCGATTTCTTTCACCTTTTGAGACTCAACGACAACATAATCTCGATATTGATATTCTTTTTGACGTTCAGGTGCATAATAATAAATCCGACCCGCCGGCTTAAAACGCACTCCAACTACTTCAACCATTTGATTTCCTCCTTAAGCTTTGTTCATCAAACGCCAGACTAACTGTTCACAGACATTTTGAAAACTGACATTTGATTTCAGCTTTTGACGTGCAGCTAAAACTAAATCTATTTCCGTAGCCACGACTTCTGCCCTTTGGGCACTGGACTTAATAAACGCAATAAGCAAATCAAAAATAAGCCATTGCTGTTCACGTTCTTTTGCTAATTTCACTAAGTACTGTTGGACATAAACAAATGCTAATGGATCTCTTTTAGATAAATAGCTATACCATTTTTCAACATTTGACTTAGCATCATTAAACCACTCATCTGCAATTAATTCAACTGCTTCTGATAAGGAATTACTGACTTCTGCGATTATTTCAGCTTTAGATTGAGGTACTTGTTTAGCAACTAAATCTGCTGTAATCACTTTTTTTGAAATAGGCATGAAAGTAAATTGTTGACATCTCGATTTAATCGTTGTTAATAATTGCCCTGCTTGGGACGTTAAGAAGAAAATATACGTTTCACCCTCAGGTTCTTCGATAAATTTTAATAGACGATTGCCAGAACTCGGTGTCATCTTTTCACTATCTCGTATAATTAATATTTTGGCTTGCCCTTCAAGTGCACTTTTCATCATTATCTGTTTTGCATTTTGAATTTGTTCAACTTTAAGCGATTGACCGTCTGGTTCAATCGTCAAAAGATCAGGATAATCTAAAGTTGCAACACGACGACAGACAGAACAAACGCCACACGCAGAACCATCTGCTTGTTTTTCCCGACATAAAACAAGTTGCGCAATCCATAAGCTAAAAGCATAGACATCATCTCGGTCTAAGCCTTCAAAAATATATGAATGGTTAATTTTTTGTTCTGCTGAAACTTTATTAAAAAAACGAACCAATTGTGGTTGATGCATTTTAACTTCTTGAATATTGTTTTTCATTAATAATGATAAAACCCTTCAACTGGTAAAACAAAGACCGTTGCGCCACCAACTTTTACTTCAATAGGATGGGCACTATGGACATCCATTGGCATATCGAGACTAAGTGGTGATGTGATGTATTGTTCACGTGAACGACATGTTTCTTTAATAATTTCTAAAACTTCGTCAATACGTTCGTCTTCAATTCCGACGATAAATGTTGTATTCCCTGCTCGCAAGAAACCACCTGTCGTCGATAGTTTCGTCACTCGTACATTATTTTTCGTAAATTCACTTGATAAACGGTTGCTATCTTTATCTTGAACAATAGCTAAAATAATCTTCATCTTCCAAACATCCCTTTCTAAAATAACTCGTTATTAAATCGTTCTCTGATTAAATTGTAACATGCATCAACAACAGATTCTATATTTTCAGAAGCATCTACTAAACTAATTCGTTCAGGATGTTCTTTTAACAGTAGTAAATAGGCATCTCTCACACGTTCATGAAAGGCTAAATCCTCTTGATCCAAGCGATCCAAGTCCTCTGCTTTACGACCTTTATTAATCCGTTCTAAACCAAGATGAGATTCAATGTCGAGGTAAAGAGTTAAATCTGGCATGGTATCCTCAATTGCAAACTGATTAATAGCCCAAACATGCTCCATACCTAACTTTCTACCAGCTCCTTGATAAGCTAAAGAACTGTCCACAAAGCGGTCACAAAGAACCGTTTCGCCTCGTAAAAGTGCTGGTCTTACTTTTTGAACCAAATGCTGACGTCTTGCAGCAGCATATAGAAGTGCTTCTGTTCGGTCGTCCATCTCAGTATTTTCAGGTGAGAGAATGATTTCACGAATTGCTTCTGAAATGCGAATTCCACCTGGTTCACGTGTTAATAACACTGGAATTGCCGAATCAGCTTCCATGCGTTCAGCCACTAGTTTTATAATCGTCGATTTTCCAGCGCCGTCTGGACCTTCAATTGTAATAAATTTGCCTGCCATGCGTCTTACCACCTATACTATCCTTATTTTTATAATTCTGTTCGGCCTTCAACGGCTCTTAATAGTGTTACTTCATCTGCGTACTCAATATCACTTCCAACAGCCAATCCGTGTGCCAAACGTGTTACTTTGATTCCCGCTGGTTTAATCAGACGTGATAAGTACATAGCTGTTGCTTCACCTTCAGTCGTCGCATTCATTGCTAGAATGACTTCTTGTACTTCATCGTTTTGTAAGCGTTTAATTAAAGATGCAATATTAAGATCATCCGGACCTGTTCCGTCCATCGGTGAAATAACACCATTTAAAACATGATACAATCCACGATATTCCCGCATTTTCTCCATTGACATCACATCTTTTGGTTCTTCCACAACTAAAATTACAGAACGATCACGCGTTTGATCACGACAAATATCACATGTTGCTTCATCTGTAATATTTCCGCACACATCACAAAAATGCAGATCACGTTTAACACTAATCAAAGCCTTGGCAAAATCGGTTACGTCTTCCTCACGCATTGTTAGTGTATAAAATGCTAAACGAGTGGCTGTTTTAGCACCAATTCCCGGTAATTTCATATAACTATCTATTAATTTAGCAATTGGAGTTGGGTATTGCATCATTTTTCCTACTTTCTGCCAAAAAACGAGGCTGGCCCAAACGGGAAAGCCTCTTTTCTTGATATTGATTTTTGTCTAGAATCCAGGGATTCCTTTAGCATATTGACCCATTGTATTTTCTGTTTCAACGTCAATTTTTTCTAAACAATCATTAACAGCTGTTAAAACTAAATCTTGAATCATATCAACATCATCAGGATCAACGACTTCTGGTTTAATTGCAATATCTTTCACACGTTTATTACCAGTCATGATAACTTCAACTAGGCCATTTGCTGCTTGACCTGTGAATTCTTTTTGGTCTAACTCATCTTTGGCAGCTGTCATTTCCTTTTGCATTTTTTGCATTTGTTTCATCATACCTTGCATATTTCCCATTCCGCGCATCATATTAAATCAGTCTCCTTAAATTTCTATATTATTTTTTTAATCATCTACAACATCAACTAATGAACCAAATAATTCCTTCGCTTCATCAACAATAGGATTTCTCTGAGTTGGTGGTGTTTCATCACGAGGCATATCTTGGTCGTTCATTTGATTAATGTAGTTTTTCCTTAACGTTCCCCATTCATTTTTGGGGATTGTTATTAGCTCTGGTTCATATTGTATCAAACGATTCATCCCTTGACGAATGGTTTGTTGCAATTCGACATCTTGGTTGACTTTTTGACACAGTATTTCGTAATCAAAAGCCATGACAATCCCTTTAGGACTTGCGGCAACAACTTCACTTGCCTTGACTAGCGCTCGCTGTGTCACACTTAACATACTCATCAATTCTTCCCACGCATCGTGAACGCGTTCCAAATGTTCTTTAGTTGCAGCTGATAATACACCATAAACCGCTTCAACTGGTACACGATAAGAACCGGTTTTTTTAGTTCGTTTAGGTTCTGACGTTTTCGTCTGAGTGACTGCCGTTTGAGAAATTGATTTTTTTAATTCCTGAATTAATTGTTCCAACTCAGTAACTTTCATTTGCAAACGCTCGAATTCAACCGATGATGCCCCACCATCACCATCTGATGATTCTGAAATCATTTTGGCTTGACGTGTTGCCAATTTAATACTCAAGATTTCAAGATAAATGGTTGGTTGATCACTAAATTTTAATTCCTTAAGTGTTTGATTGAAATGCTCAATCCACTGATAAATCACAACTTGTTCTGTTGAGGAACTTAATTGTTTGAAGTCATCTGTTAAGTAACCACGTTGTTCCGCAACTAAATTCGGTGCTTGTTGAAACATTAAAATATCGCGACAGTATAATAATAGATTTTCAACAATTCGTTGACTATCCTTGCCTTCCGTCATCAAAAGATTCATTAATTCTAAAGCTTCTTCAGTTTGATGATTCTGAACCGCGATTAAATAGCGATCCATCATATCATTAGTTAAACTCCCTGTTACTTCTAGTGCATCTTCAACAGTTATCGTACCGGAACTATAAGAAATAGCTTGATCCAAAATACTTAAAGCATCTCGCATTCCACCTTCAGCCGAACGCGCAATAATTTTAAGTGCTTCTTCTTCAAATGGTGTTTCCTTACTCTCTAAAATAGCTTTTAAATGTGCTTCAATCTCACTTAACGTAATCCGTTTAAAATCAAAACGCTGCGTTCGCGAGATAATTGTTGCCGGAATTTTGTGCGGTTCTGTTGTCGCCAAAATAAAAATGACGTGTTCTGGCGGTTCTTCTAATGTTTTTAAGAGTGCATTAAAAGCTCCTGTCGACAACATGTGCACTTCATCAATAATATAAACTTTATATTTAACTTGAGTTGGGGCGTATTTTACCTTATCGCGAATATCACGAATTTCTTCGACACCATTATTACTAGCCGCATCAATTTCTAAGACATCATTAATCGAACCATCGGTAATCCCTATACAGCTTGGGCAAGTATTACAAGGTTCACCGTCTTGACTATTTGGACAATTGACAGCTTTTGCAAAAATTTTAGCCGCACTAGTTTTTCCAGTTCCTCGAGGCCCTGTAAATAAATAGGCATGTGAAATTTTTTGCTGTGAGATCGCATTCTTTAATGTTTGCGTGATCATTTTTTGACCAACTAAATCATCAAAAGTTTGGCTACGCCATTGGCGATACAATGCTTGATACGTCACATAAACGCTCCTCTCAATTCGAATTTCAACTCCTTACATTATACGGTAACTGACTCAAAAATGCCACATAAACAAAGGAAAACAAATCAACTCGATTCTCTCATACTTTAGGATGATTGTGAGTTAGGTTTAGACTATGATAAAATATAAACAAACAAACGAAGGAGTGATTTTCATGGGTCTTATAAAAGCAGCAACAAGTTCAATTTCTGGTGGTTTAGCTGATCAATGGCTTGAAATTATCGAACCAGATAGTTTAAGTGATCAAACTGTTTTAACAACTGGAACTAAAGTTCGTAAAAATGAAAAACGAGGATCAAATAAAAAAGGCACTGACGATGTAATCACTGATGGATCCGTGATTCACGTTTATCCCAATACAATGATGCTCTTAGTTGACGGTGGTAAAATTATCGATTTCACTGCCGAAGAAGGTTACTACACAGTGCAAAACGATTTAGCACCTTCAATGTTCACAGGTGGTATGCGTGAAGCGATTCAAGAATCATTTAATCGTTTCAAATTTGGTGGTGTCACACCTCAAAAACAACAAGTGATCTATATTAACTTACAAGAAATTCGTGGCATTAAATTTGGTACGAGTAGCCCACTCAATTATTTTGATAATTTTTATAATGCTGAACTTTTCTTAAGAGCGCATGGTAATTATTCAGTTCAGATTGTCGATCCAATTTTATTCTATACAAATGTAGCCGGTAAAGACAAAAAACACATTACGATTGATGAAATCAATGAACAATTTCTAGCTGAGTTTTTAACAGCTTTACAAACATCAATCAATCAAATGTCAGCTATGGGAGAGCGTATTTCGTATATTCCATCAAAAAGTATGGAATTAAGTAAACAAATGAGTACTGTTTTAGATGAAGAATGGCGTCATCTACGTGGGATGGAAGTTGTCTCTGTTGCAGTCGCAAGTATTTCATACACAGACGACTCAAAAGATTTAATCAATATGCGTAATAAAGGTGCGATGCTTGGAGACGCGAATATTCGCGAAGGGTTTGTTCAAGGCTCGATTGCTGAAGGGTTGAAAGATGCGGGTTCAAACGAAGGTGGTAGTATGACCGGCTTTATGGGTGTTGGTACTGGTATGGGAGCCGCTGGTAATTTCTTTGGTCAAGCATCACAAACAAATCAAGAACAAATGAAACAACAACAAGTAGCAAATGAAGATTCATGGACTTGTCCACAAGATGGCACAGTCAATACAGGTAAATTCTGCTCCGAATGCGGTACACCAAAACCTGCTCCAGCTGGTAATTCTCAAGGTATAAAAATGCGTTGCGCTAGTTGTCACGAAGTCGTAACCATTGTTGACCAAATGCCAAAATTCTGTCCCGAATGCGGTCAAGCATTCCAAGCAGTTCCACTATAAAAAAGGTTTGTATTTCAAGAAAAGAGGGTTGTAAATGTCTGATGTTATTTCGCATAAATGTCCCAACTGTGACGGTCCCTTACTATTTGATCCTGAAAACCAAGTCTTTCACTGTGAGTACTGTTTAAGTAAGTTTTCAGAACCAGAGATTGTCGATCATCATTTTTCGGAACAAGAAGACAATTTAAAAGAAACAAAAGAACATATGTTTAACCTTTACCACTGCCCAAGTTGTGGTGGTGAAGTCGTAACTGATGAAACCACGGCGGCAACGTTTTGTTATTATTGCCACAATCCAGTCGTCCTAAGCGACCGAGTCGCTGGTGACTTTTTACCAAACGCTATGTTACCGTTCAAAGTATCCAAAAAAGAAGCACAAGAAGTCTTTTTAGAATGGGCAAGTAAAAAGAAATTTATTCCAAAGAACTTTTTCAATGCCGATCAAATCGAAAAAATGACAGGCGTTTACTTCCCTTACTGGAATGTTGATGCCAAGCTCAAAGGGAGCACTGTTGCCAAAGCAACAAAAATCGACGTTTGGCGTTCGGGTGATACCGAACATACACGAACACGAACATATGATTTAATTCGTAAAGGCTATGTCTCATTCCATTCATTGACTAAAAATGCCTTAGCAAAAAATACCAAACAAAAAATGATTGAATGTGTGCAACCATTCCCAGTTGAAGAAGCACAAATGTTTAATACCCAGTTTTTATCAGGTTTTCAAGCTGAAAAACGTGATATTGAATTTACCGAACTTGAAGCAGAAGTAAAAAAAGAATTAAATGATTATACTGGTTCCGTTCTAATGAGTGACACTGCCTTTTATACAACTATCACCAATCAACGAACCAAATCAAGAATCATTGAACAATCCAATCAATATTTATTGTTACCGCTTTGGATTATTACTTATCAAGATCGCCGACAAAATAAAACGTTCTATTATGCAATGAATGGTGTTACAAGTAAAGTTGGTGGAGTTTTACCGATTAAGAAATCACGACTATTCACTGTATCTGGACTCATCGGTGCAGTTGTCACTGGAATCTTTATTGCTGGGGGGTATCTATTCTTATGAGAAACAGACAGAATAAAGTCATCCTTTCAATAATAATTATGGTTAGTTTACTCTTATCTTTTTCAATATCTACCTTTGCAGAAAATCTAGCCGAAAAACCAGAAAGAATTTTTGATGAAGGCAATCTTTTTACCGACTATCAAAAAGAACAATTTCAAAATAGTGTCGATAATTTTAAAGAGAAAGAAACAAAAGATATTGTTATTTTAACAACACAAGATACTGGCGAAGAAGATTTAAAAACTTTCGCAACTAACTTTTATCAGAATGGTAATTTTGGTGAAGGAGAGACACATGATGGCGTGATTATCGCTTACAGCAGTCTTAACCAAAAAAAGATTGTCATTCCTTTTGGTGATCTTACAGAAATTATATCCGAAGAACGCGCAAAAGAAATTGCCGATTCAATTTCTGACATTAAAACAAATTATACGATTCCTTATGCTATTTCACGAATTGGAGACACGATTAAACAAGGGCCACCAGAGCCATGGGTTGGCAATACTGTTGTCGGAAAAGGTGATTTAGCTAGCAAACCACAACGAGTCTTTGATAAAGCAGAACTCTTTTCTCCTGAAGAAAGTACAACAATCGAAAAAGAAATCAAAGCCTTGCGTGAAAAACTAAACATTGATATCGTGGTTCAAACAACTAATACAACACAAGGTATGGAAACAAAAATGTATGCCGCTGATTTCTATGATTATGGTGGTTTTGGAACAAGTGATACGCATGATGGAATCATCTTCATCATTGATATGGAACATCGTAATTTTTATTTAGTCACAACGGGTAATATGATTGCCACATTTTCTGATCGTCGTATCGAGAATATTATTAGTGTACTCACACCTTTAATGCGCGATGAGGACTATGTTGGAACTGTCGAGTTATTATTCACAAATGTTGAAAAATACGTTACAGATGGTCCGCCAAAGGGATGGGTTTACAACAAAGAAACGGGACAATCTGAACGCTATAAATACATGTCACCATTAAAAGTTGGCGTTTCTCTCTTTTTCGGCTTATTAGCTGCGGGTGTCTTTGCCCTAATTATTAGTCGTAAATATCAACTAAAAGGAAAAGTCTATAGCTATCCTTACTATGATAACAGTGATGTTGATCTTCAAGTCAAAGAAGACAATAAAATTAGTGATTTTGTCACGACTCGAACAATTCGTACCAACAACAATTCTAGTGGCGGTTTCGGTGGCGGCGGTGGTTCATCGACATTCTCTGGAAGTAGTGGCACTAGTCACGGTGGCGGTGGCGGTAGTTTCTAACCGTGCCACTTATATATAAAAGGTTGTGACAAAAGCTACTTCTGTTTCAACGTTTAGTTTCTAAAAATAAGCCTATGAAAGCAAGTTGCTCATCACTTGATTTCATAGGCTTTTTCTATTTGTGCTATGCAGTAACCGACTAACTAATTTTCTGGTGCATGTCCATAGTGAACACTAATTAAATCCGGCATCTTATTCTCATCTAAATTAAGGTCCAATCGAAAAGACTTTTCAGTGTCAGTTGTAACGTGCCCAAAAATTTGAATCGCTTGACCTGCACCATTAGGCAAACTATTGCCCATTTTAATTATCTTTACGTTATCCCAATCATATTGCACTTTAAGTACATCTTTGGTTTCATTTTTGACATACTTGGTCAGTTCTGTTTCATGTTCTTTTAAAAAAGCAATTTGCTTTTCCTGTTGCGTCGACTCTATCATCTTTTTAACGCCAATAAATCCCATTAACAAAACAATTAAGACAATCAAACCCAACCACTTTCTTCTCATTCAAGCCACCACCATTTTGGTTAGTTTAACACAAAAGAGACTATTTTTCCTGAAATTTGTTATCCGACCTAGCACTCAATAATTCACTAATCCCTATTTCATAATTTTTCTTGTTGACTGACTAACAGTCAGTAATGTATGATAGCATTTAGTTGAGAACGATTCTCAGCTGAATGCTTTTAATTACGGTTAAAGATTAGCCGGTAAACTTTGGCGTAAATTTGCTAGCGCAAGGGTCCCAGTCGAAACACCAAATAGTTTTTCAAAATAGGGTTGGATACTTTCAATTCGCGAAATACGTTCTTGTTTAGTCCATTGATTCAACGAACCATCCACCCAATGATGAAAAGTTGTTAAAAAGAATTCCGCCGTTAATGATGGGTTATCAATCTTGATTGTCCCCTCATTTTGGGCCTGAACCAACCACTCTGTCATGATTGGCGTATACATTGTCACCATCTGTTGAAACATTTTTTGTTGCAACACTAAATTTTCAATTGAGGTCATGTAATGATAACGGTTAAGATGATTGGTCTGGTCATCCAGTTCAAAAACAAAGAACCACGCGAGTTTTTGAAAACCAGACAATGATGGATTGTTTGAAATAACTGCGAACACATCTAAATCTTCATGTAATTTACGTGCAACTAAAGCATCCGCTAATTTTTCTTTAGATTCAAAATGATAAAAGAGCGTGCCATTGGCGACACCTGCTTCTTTGGCAATTTTGCTTGTTGTGGTTTTATTGTATCCTTCAGTCCGAAACAAACTTTCAGCCACATCTAAAATTTGATTTTTACGTTCTCCAGGTTTCATTACTGTTCGTCCCATTTTTTCACCACCTAAGTTTAATTAAAACACGCACAAAAAATTTAGTCAATTTGAGAGGAAGTTTAATCTTATGTCCAAAAAATTCAGTACGCTAACACTTACAATCTTACTCTGTTTCAGTCTCGTTGCCTGTAAAAGCGAAACCTCAAAAGCAAAAACGAGTCAAGGTTTGACTTATGAAATTTATGATACTGGCGGCAAAAAAATCACCCAGGATTTAACAAAAACACCAACAAAAGTCACTGTCATTGGACAATCAATTGCTGAAATGATGGCTTACTTTGATCTAGAAAACCGCATTCAAAGTATTTCATACTTAGAAGATCAAACAATTACGAATAAGAAACTCAAAGATATACCTGTATTAGCTAAACTTTGGCCCACAAAAGAAGTTTTAATCGCCCAAGATACTGATTTAATTTACAGTTTAACCACTGCTTTTGATGATGATCGAATTGGCTCAATTGATGAATGGAATACACAAGGCGTCCCTGTTGTGACAACATCGAATTATGCGATAGGTAAAAGCATTCCTAACTACTTAGATGAAATTCGCCTAATGGGTAAACTCTTCCAAATTGAGAACAAAACTAATAAGTTTATCGAAACACAAGAAAAACGTGAGCAAAAAATTAAAGAACAATCTAAAGCTTTAAACACACAACCAAGCGTGCTTTTAATTGCGACAGATGGACGTGGTCATTACTACTACTACCCACGTAATTTTAGTTTAGTTGACGAGATGGTTGAAGGTTCTGGAGGTAAATACCTTGAGTTAAGCGACACCTATCTCGAAATTTCACTTGAGGCCGTTATCAAAGACAATCCTGATTATATTCTTTTTACTGCCTTCCAATCTGATAATCAAGAAGACTATCTAAAGAGTCTTTTAAACAATCAAAACTTACAAAACGTGACGGCAATCAAAAATAAAGCATTGCTTGAAATTGACTATATTCAAGCGACGCGTGGTGATATGAATTATATGGACCTTTATGAAAAAATCGGTCACTTCATTCAACCGGACTTAAAAATTGAGGCCTCAAAATGAAAAAAATTTTAGCGAGAAAAACATATTCTCAAATGATTACAACACTGGTCATCATCTTGTTTATCTCGATGATCACTTCACTTTTTATCGGACAATTACGTTTAAGCTTTACCGATTTTACTGAGGTTTTAACAGCCTCTTTAAATCACACCGCTCATCCTTTAGCCCGTGTGATTTGGCATATTCGCTTACCCCGAATTATTTTAGCGGTAATTGTTGGGGCAAGTTTGGCTGTCTCGGGCAGTGTCATGCAAGCCTGTATCCAAAATCCACTCGCAGATCCTTATCTCTTGGGCGTCTCCGCAGGTGCGACAACTGGGGCAACGTTTGCTTTACTTTTTGGTGTGACCGTTCTCGGTCGGTTTGGGACCAGTATCTTTGCGTTTTTAGGTGGGATTGCCGCAACCCTTACCATTTTAAAAATTGGGGCACGCTCGTCCTTTCAACAACTGACCACAATTATCTTAGCTGGTGTTGTAATCAATGCGATTTGCCAAGCTTTAACTTCTCTTTTCATTTATCTTTCAAGCAATGTCTCTGGTGTTAAAAATGTCAGTTTTTGGACAATGGGAAGCTTAGCTAATGCCTCTTGGTTTTCCGTTCTATTTCTAGGACTTTCAAGTCTAGTAGCTCTTTCCTATTTTCCGAAGCATACTAAAACACTCAATTTATTGATGATGGGATCAGAAACAGCATCAACTTTAGGCATTCAAACAGAAAAACAACAACAAAGATTCATGATTGTAACAGCTGGGCTAACCGCTGTCATTGTCTCACAATGTGGCATCATCGCTTTTGTCGGTTTGATTGTCCCCCACATGAGTCGTGTTTTAGTTGGTGTCAATCATCAAAAAATGTTACACATTACTGCCATTTTAGGCGCCCTACTCTTACTTTGGTCAGATAGTTTGGCACGTGTCATCATTCCTAATGGTGAGTTACCAATTGGGATTATCACTTCATTAATCGGTGCGCCGATCTTTATGCATCTCTTAATCAAACAAAAAGGACGTGATTCATTTTGACCTTAACAGTTAATCAATTGTCTCTCACGCTTGGTGAAAAACAAATCATTAAAAATGTGAGTCTCTCTGTACAGCAACAACAATTTGTTGGTCTTTTAGGTCCCAATGGCTGCGGTAAATCTTCCATTTTAAAATGTATCTACAAACAGTATCCAATCAAAAATGATACTGTGCATTTTTTAGAAAGTGACTTAAATACCATTGACGAAAAATGTTTAGCCACGCAACTTGCTGTTGTCAGTCAGTGGCAAGCAATAAATTTTGATTTTACAGTCTACGATATTGTACAGATGGGGCGTTATCCGCATAAAAAACAGCGCCAAAAATTTACAAAAGAAGATGATCTGATTATCTTAGTAGCTTTAGAAAAGGTGGGCTTACTACAGGCAGCCAATGAGTCATACAGTCATTTATCCGGTGGCGAGAAACAAAGGGTCATCCTTGCCCGCGCTTTAGCACAACAACCAAAATTTTTAATTTTAGATGAACCCACAAATCACCTTGATATTAAATACCAACAAGAAATTCTACGTCTTGTGAAAGCCTTAAACATTCCTGTTTTAGGAGTCCTTCATGACCTCTCACTCGCTAGTCAATTTTGTGACAAACTTTATTTTATGCGTGATGGTGCAATTCACTATCACGGCTCGATTGAAGAGATGATGAAACCAGATATTATTCAAGCTATTTATGACGTGAATTGTGAAATCATCACAAGTCAAACAACTGGAAATAAAACACTAAGTTACATTTAACAAAAAGAAAGAAGACGATTAACATGAACACAACGCTTCAAAGCAAGAGCCCATTCAAAAAATGGCTCTCACTTGCGATTATCTTACTACCAAATTTAATGATTTCTTTAAACACATACATGTTACAAATTGGCTTACCGATCATCCAAAAAGATTTACATGCCTCATTTTCTGACGCACAACTCATCTTAAGTGGATACGCCATTGGTTTAGCAACAACATTAATGATTAGTGGTAAATTAGGCGACCTTTTTGGGCGTAAGCGACTTTTAACCATTGGTGTAACAGGCTTCTTTTTCATGGCCTTAATTGGTGGACTAACACATTCGATTTTTATTTTAATTGTTGTGCGCCTTTTTCAAGGTATTTTTGGTGCTTGTATTCAACCACAAGTCCTTGTTTTAATGAAATCTAATTTTGCCAAAGAAGAGCAACCTTTAGTTTTCTCCATTTATGGAGCGATGATTGGCATCGGCTTTACATTTGGTTTAATGTTGGGTGGCTTCATTATTCATCTAAACACTTTCAACTTAGGTTGGCGCAATATCTTTTTCGTGAACATGCCACTTTGTTTAGTGATTTTACTAGGGCTTAAATTAATTGATGAAACAATTGTTGAAGAGAATAAAGCTTTTGATATTATTGGAAGTAGCCTCTTTATTGGCAGCATTTTATTATGTGTGCTTAGCTTGTTCACTTTGGCAAAAAGTACAACGCCTCTTCGCGAGTTGGGGTTAATAGGTTTAGCAATCATTCTATTTATTGTTTTTTTTCACTATGAAAAGAAAAAAAAACTGGCTACAAAACCACATCTCATTGATTTTGCTATTTTTAAAGAAAAAAATTTTGCAACGGGAATGTTGGCTGTGATCTTTGTTTATATTAATATGTTTTCACTTTTTTTCCTCATCACCTACTATGCTCAAAATGGCCTTGATTACACGGTGCCACAAACAAGCTTAGTTTTCTTACCACTAGGTTTAAGTTTCATTGCCACCTCACTTCTTTCAGCTCGTTGGGTGCGAAAAAAAGGAAATTTTGTTTTAATTTGGGGCGCGGCTCTCATGGGTGTCAGTACGATTTCTTTATGTCTTAGTGTTAAAATCACACCACAACTTTTAGCACCACAAAACATTTTGCTATTATTTTTATATGGCGCAGCGCTGGGAATGACAACGACACCACTCGTTGGAATTGTTTTAATAGATCTTAAAGCGCAATTTGCAGGAATTGGTGCAGCGATGTTAAATACGATTATGTATCTTGCGAATGCCTTAGGTGTATGTTTCATAAGTTTCATTTTTTCAAAACTACTAGCAGCAAATACCTATTCAACACAGCTTGACAACTATACCTTTAGTTTTTCAAAATCTCTCATTGCAACGGCAGTTTTTGCTGGTTTGACAACTTGTATGCTCATGAAGATGACACTACAAAAGCATAAATAAGTATTTTAAGACTCTGTTTTAGTGATATGAAAATACAACTAAAACAGAGCCTTAAAATATTAATATACTTGACATAACAACAACAAGATGTCTTTCACATTAATTGCAAATTGTACACGTTTGTTGTACAATTATCTTATCAAAAACATGTGTACTGGAGGTGCATATAAAATGAGTACAATTACATTCAGAGTCACGGATGAAGAAAAACATTTTATTCAATCTATGGCAGAACTAAATGGGTTGAGTCTATCTGAGTTAGCTCGAAAAAAATTATTAGAAAGCTTAGAAGATCAAATTGACATCACTCTCTATAATGAGGCTATGAAGGCTCATAAATTAAATGATGAAAGTATTTCTCATCAAGATATGCTTAAAGAACTAGGATTATGATGTCAAAAAAATACTCTGTTAGATATGAAAAAAGTGTAATAAAAAAATTGAAAAGGATGGACAAACATCAAGCAAGTTTGATATTATCATGGATTTCAAAAAATTTAGAAGGAACTGAGTTTCCAAGATATCATGGAAAAAGCTTAGTTGGTAATAAAAGCAGTATGTGGAGATATCGAGTTGGTGATTATCGGCTTTTAGCAGATATTAATGATGAGACAATAACCATCTTGTTGTTAGAAATAGGACACCGTAAAGATATATATAAATAGTGACACTCGGATAAGTTCTGAGTGTTTTTTCATTCTAAAAATTGATCGCAGTTAACTATCTACCAAACTATTTTTTATCACTAACTAGTTCAGAACATCTGATTGTTTCATAGTTTCTTCGAATACTAAGCACAGCTCCAAGTCATTTTAATCCATATACTAGTAACTCTTTTACTTCATTATATCATTAACGCCAATTTTATTATTCATAAACTATCTGAACAAAAAAACTGGAAATCTTCATAAGCATAGCTTATTTCAATTTCCAGTGTTCTATTTTTATCCTACAAATACTTCGCCGTTAGCGATTGCTCGACCTGTTTCATCTCTTTAACGGGACCAGCATACATAATCTCACCACCATTTTTCCCTGCTTCGGGACCAATATCGATAATCCAGTCCGCATGTTTCATCACATCAACATTATGTTCAATGACCACTACACTACTGCCATTGTTAACAAGTCGTTCTAATAAATCAAGTAATTCTTTAACATTTGCCATATGTAAACCAGTTGTTGGCTCATCTAAAATATAGAGATTTCCTGATTTATGCAGTTCGCTGGCGAGTTTGATTCGTTGACATTCTCCACCTGAAAGAGTGTCCATCATTTGACCAAGTGAAAGATAACCAAGTCCAACCTCTTCTAATGTTGATAAGACTTTACTAATTTTCTTATTCTCAAAAAAATCAAGTGCTTCTGAAACTGTCATCTTCAAGATTTCCACAATATTGTAACCACCTAGTTTAAATTGCAAAACTTCTTCTTTATACTGCGTACCATTACAAGCCGTACACGTCGTTTTAACACCTTCCATAAAGGCGAGCTCAGTCACAATATAACCTTTACCATTACACTTTTCACAGCCACCAGTTGAATTAAAACTAAATAGTGCCTTATCAACTTGGTGTTTCTTCGCATAAATCTCACGAATCGTTGTCAGAATTTTTGTATAGGTGGCTAGATTAGAACGATTCGATTTATGTAAGGCACTTTGATCAATGACAATTGCTTCAGGATGTTGTTTGACAAATTCTTCAAAAATTAATGAGCTTTTACCTGACCCTGCCACCCCAGTTACAACGGTCAAAACATTTTTGGGAATATCGACATCAATTTGTTTGAGATTATTTGCTGTCGCGTTTAAGACATGATAATAACTGTCTGGTTGTCTTGGCGCCTCTTTAAAATCAATGGACTGATTTAAAAATTGACCTGTTAAAGTATCTCTTTTCTTTAACTCTGCAACCGTTCCGGTAAACATAATCTCGCCACCATGACTACCAGCTAGTGGTCCCACGTCAACAATTAGATCCGCAACTTCAATCACATCTGGATCGTGTTCGACAACCAGAACCGTATTCCCCTTATCACGCAACTTTTGAAGCATCTTATTTAAACTTTGGACATCTCTCGGATGAAGCCCAGTACTTGGTTCATCAAAGATGTAAAGCACATTATTTAAACTATTATTCAAGTATTGCACCACTTTAATCCGTTGTGATTCACCACCTGACAAAGTGGTTGTTTCACGCGAAAGCGTTAAATAATCTAGGTTCATATCAATTAAATTCTGCAAGCGAATGACTATTTCGCTAACCATCGGCTGTACTTCTGGTGCATCAATTTGTTTGATAAATGCCAACAAATCAGTTAATTCCATCTCAGTTAAATCTGCAATTGTCTTACCATTCAAGCGACTACTAAGACTCTTATCGTTCAAGCGTTGACCATGACAGCTCGGACATGTTTCTAAAACTGTAAATGCTGACAATTTCTTTTGTGTTGACTCAGAGTGCTTACTCAAATCACGCTCAATATATAAGCGATTAAATTTATATAGAATACCCTCGAAGTCAGTTTTATAGGTGCCATCTTTATGTGACACCATTATTTTGCCACCATGACCATATAATAACTTATCTAAATCTTCTGGTGTGTATTCATTCAAGGGTAAATCTTTATCAACAAAATCAGCCTCTGCAAATGAATGATAATACCAGGTATCTTTTCTAAATGGAGGAAATAATACTGCATCGTCATTTAAGGACTTAGTAAAATCAATAATTAAATCAACATTTGGTCCAATCACTTTGCCGATTCCCTGACAATGCGGACACATTCCATCGGGATCATTGAAAGAATAAACATTTGAAAACCCTACAAACGGTGTTGCAACACGTGAAAAAAGTAGTCTTAAGAAACTATAAATATCCGTACGTGTTCCTAGAGTTGAACGCGCATTCCCACCCAAACGTTTCTGATCGACAATAAAAGCCGGCGATAAATTTTGAATCGAATCAACAATAGGTTTTTCGTACTTTGGTAAAAAGCCTTGTACAAAGGTACTGTAAGTTTGATTCATTTGACGACCTGCTTCATTGGCGATTGTGTCAAAAACAATTGATGATTTACCCGAACCAGAAACACCCGTAAAAATTGTGATCTTATTCTTTGGGATTTCAAGTGATACATTTTGTAAATTATTTTGACGCATACCTTTCAAGATGATATTTTCATGTTCTGCTGTCATTGTAGTCCTCCTTTGCGACTAAAAGAACCATCAATACAAAGTAGGAATCTACGTAGATTGATGGTTCTTTTAAACGTTTTATTTGGTTCAATTAGTATAGCCTTTTTCTTAAAAAATGTAAAGAATCTCAAAATCACATGTCCAAATGAACGTGTTTTCGTAGTTCAAGCAAGTCACCATCATCAGTAAATATCCCAAGATAAACATCAGGCATTAACATCTCACGAAAATCTGTGTAATCAAACTTACCTTGTGTCAGTTCATTTAACAAAACAGATAGTGCGGTCCCATGACCTGTCAAAATCCATTCTGAAGCTGATTCAGAAAATAGTTCACGCCATTTTGGCAAAATACGTGCTTTCACCTCATCAAGAGACTCTCCCTGAGCCAACTTATACTCAAAATCAGACCACTGTTTCGCAGCAAAGCCATCAAAATCTTCTAGCCATTCACCAATTCTTCTTTCATTGAATTCTGGTATCACTTGAATTGGTAGTTTAAGCAACTTAGCTGTTGGTTTGATTGTATCATGTGCGCGAGTGAAAGCACTCGAATAAATTGCTTCGACAGGTATTGTCTTGAAATAATGCTGCAAAGCTTCAGCCTTAAGCATACCTTCTTCTGACAAGGGGGCAGTTTCTGTATGAACACTTTCATCACGAATTGAATGACGGACAAAATAAATTTTCTTCATACCTATTTTTCTTCCTTATCTACAAATTAAACGGTGTCACAGAAGTAGCTTCTTCTGAAATAAGCCGAAAATCACAAAAATTTGAAAAAAATTTTTCGTGATTTCCTTCTTATTTCTTGAAGCTGAACACTTCTGTCACAATCTCTCTACTCTATTTAATATTTGATTCCATATTTTTATAAGTTTTATGGTTAATACGGATTAACACTAATTTTGCAACTTCCATTAAGATCATAGCAAGCAGCGCTAAACCAATACTTAAGAAAATATAATTTGCTGTAAATGTTGTTGGTAATGAGAAGACTTCTCGTAAACCAGGAATTAAAGTAACACAATATAGAATTGTACAAAGTCCAACTGCAAACAAGACCATTTGATTACTAAAGAATCCTGCTTTAATCGATGTTTGTGTATTTGAACGTGCTGGGAATGTTTGCAATGTACGACACCAAATTAAAGTTGAGAATGCCATTGCCACACCAAGTTCTGATGAATGTTGCATTCCAATATATTGCGCGATGATGACCATCACGCCAATAATTGAACCACGATAGATGACTGATTTTAGTGTTTCACCACTAAAGATACCTTCTTTTGAATCACGTGGTGCTAACTTCATAATCGCAGGCTCTGCTTTTTCCATTCCTAATGCAATAGCTGGTAATGAGTCATTGACTAGGTTAATGAAAAGTAATTGAAGTGCTGTAAATGGATTATCCCATCCCACAATTAATGCAAAGATAATCGCAATAATCGCACCTAAGTTACCTGAAAACAGGTAAGCAATTGCTTTTTTAATATTATCAAAGACACTACGACCCACTTCAATTGCGCTTACGATAGATGCGAAGTTATCATCTGTTAAGACCATCGCCGCAGCATCTTTAGCAACATCTGTTCCTGTTCCCATCGCAATCCCAATATCGGCTTGTTTCAAGGCTGGTGCATCATTTACACCGTCACCAGTCATCGCAGAAATTTTACCTTTATTTTGCCATGCACGCACAATACGGATTTTATTTTCTGGTGAGACACGTGCATAAACAGAGACACGCTCTAAGTCACGCATTAATTCTTCTTCTGTTAATGCATCTAATTCTTGACCAGTATACGCTAAATCATTGTCTTTAAAAATACCAATTTCTCTTGCAATCGCAACCGCAGTTGTTTTGTGGTCACCAGTAATCATGACTGTCTTAATCCCTGCTGATTTCGCATCGGCAACAGCTTTAAAGACTTCCTCACGTGGTGGATCAATCATTGCAAGTAACCCTACTAAGATTAAATCATCTTCATCTTCTAATGTCAGGCTGTCTTTTTCAATTGGTTTATAAGCAAATGCCAAGACACGTAACGCACGATTTGAAAAGCCTTCGTTTTGTTCTTGTAATTGAGCTTTAATCTCAGCAGTCATTGGCACAACTTCACCATTGATTAACACTTTTGAACAACGGCTAAAGACAATATCAGGTCCACCTTTGGTCATCATTAGGCGTTCGCCATCAACATCATTTAAGGTAGACATCAATTTACGATCAGAATCAAAAGGTAAATCTGTTAAACGTGGAAATTCACGTTGCAACTCTTTAAATGGTTTATTATTTTTATCACTATAATCAATTAACGCAATTTCCGTTGGATCACCAAGTTTTACGCCTTCTTCAGTAATCGTTGCATCATTTGATAAGACACTGACTTGAATCAAGCGCCGTTCATCCAAACTCCATGTTTCTGGATTATTATTGAATTCACCCGTTTGACCATTTGGTAAATAGTAATCTAAAACGGTCATTTTATTTTGTGTCAAAGTTCCCGTTTTATCAGTACAAATAATACTTGTTGAACCTAATGTTTCAACAGCAGGTAATTTTCGAATAATCGCATGACGCGTGGCCATCTTTTTCGTACCAATTGATAAGACAATCGTCACTATTGATTGTAAAGCTTCCGGAATTGCTGCCACTGCTACTGCCACCGCGAACATCGCTGCATTGACAATGTCGTTGGTCATATTACCACTACCACCTGAAGTGAAGATACGGAATAATTGTACCGCTAAAATAATAATAGATAAAATCAAAATCCAAACACTCAATTTTTTACTAAATGAATCTAAACCACGTTGTAGTGGTGTTTTTTGTTCCGTTGTACCTTCAAGTAAACTTGCAACTTGACCAATTTCAGTATTGATTCCTGTTGAAGTGACTAAATATTTTGCACGACCATATGTAACAATCGTACCGCTAAAGACCATATTATCACGATCGCCAATTGGCACCTCAGCTGAAATAGCATTCAATGACTTTTCAACAGGAACTGACTCACCTGTTAACATGCCTTCATCAACTTTTAGTGAACTAATTTCTAATAAACGTCCGTCAGTTGGGACATAGTCTCCTGCTTCAAGAACAACGATATCACCCACAACTAATTCACTTGCAGGAACACTTTGTTCACGATTGTTACGAATCACCGTTGCATCTGGTGCTGACAAACTCTTCAATGCATCGAGTGAACTTTCAGCCTTTTTCGTTTGAATCACACTGACAACTGAGTTCATCATTAACACGATAAAGATGACTAATGATTCGACATAAGCGCCCATAAAAACTTGAATAATAGCAACAACGAGTAAGACAATGACCATCGCATCCTTAAATGTTTCTAAAAACAATTTGCCTAAGCTCGGTTTTGGAGCTTCTTTCAACGCATTTGGACCATCTGTCGCAAGCTTTTGTTTGGCTTGTGCTTCTGTTAACCCCTCTTCTGAGCTTTGAACATCCTTAAAGACCTCATCGATGGATTTTTGATAAATATTTTGATTCATGCGATTTACTCCTTTACTTTTTTATTTCGGCCCCTTAATAGAAAAAGAGACCTAAGACAAGGGGGATGCCTTGCCTTAGGTCTCACCATTTAAGACGATACCAGAGTTATTTTTACTCTTGCTGTTGATATCGCCGCAATCATTTGCTGGTTACTCCCCTAAAGGACCGATTAATTTATTTAAGTATACCCAACTTTTAAATCTTTAGCAACTAATATCTAATAAATGCTCTTTAATTCTTTCACTAAAAAAATTAAAATTTATTTTTTACTTCTTCAATATTTTTTATCATCACTGAAATTGTACCATCTGGATGGTTAACAAATTCAATAATATCTTTATTCTTAAAGACATCGACAGGAATCGTCAACTCAATACCATTCGTTAGTTTAAATTTTTGCTTACTGTATTTTTTTTCATATTTTGGAATATTACTTGGGATTTCTTCTGAAAATTTTGTTTGACTGACGATTTCAAGATAATCATTTTGAGCTGATAAATTATCTTCAAAAACTGTGGTCGCAATTTTCTGATTGTCTAAACTACCTTGTTCTTCAATGCTTTCAAAAATAGCTTGTTGTGCTTGACTAAATGCGACATACTCAGATTCGTTATATTTGTTGGAAACTTCTTTGACTGCTTTTTTTACAATTTTTAAATTTTCAGTCACAGTTGGCGTTGGGTCTAGTTGTAGCCAACGTTCAGTGAAGAAGAAACGTTTTTGCCCTTCAAAACTATACTTTTTCTCAACTAATTGAATTTGATGATCGGCAGTATTAATCACCATTGCTTCTTCAATTCGTTGCGTTGGTGAAGGAAAAATCGTCTTATTGAGAACAATATTATTTTGCATCACTTCATCTTGATAATCAACAATATGCGTGAATCCCGGTTTGTAATTGAATTTTACCAAACCGAAGTATTCATTTTCATAATCATCCGCTTCAAAGAATAAGAGATCCCCACTTGGTGCATCCTCACTAATAGCTAAACTATCCATCATATCTTGGGCAATATCAGCTGTTCGTTCAACAAAATCAAGTTCTTTATCTTGTAATTTATGATAAACCAAATTATCCGCTGATAATTGGCCATATTTAAATTCAGCTTTATTTAATTGTTTTTCTACCCCTGCAAGATACTCTTTAACTGCGTATTCATGTAAGTTCAGAGTTGCTTGAGAACAAATAAGGCTGCCAGCATCTCGGTCTAAAATATGTAGAATCGCTTGTTTTATTTCCATCACGTGTCACTCACTTTCGTTTCAAGCAAAAAGAAAACTCGCGTCTGCCATTACGCACACGCGAGGATGCTTGCTAACTATTTTTTTGTCTTAGAACTTTCTTCAGCACGAATTTCATCGCTTAATTCTAAAATTAGGTCTTTAATATCATCTTTGATTTGAGGATGTTTCAAACCATACTCAATACTTGTTTTCATAAAACCAAATTTATCACCAACATCATAACGAATACCTTTATAATTTTTAGCAAAAACGCGTTGAGTTTTATTTAGTGTATCAATCGCATCTGTTAATTGGATTTCGCCACCCGCACCAGGTTTTTGATTTTCTAAGATACCAAAAATTTCTGGAGTTAATAAGTAACGGCCAATAATCGCCATATTACTTGGAGCTTTATCAACATCTGGTTTTTCAACAAAGTTTTTCACGTTGAAAAGATTTTTTTCAACTTCTTGTCCAGGATTGATGATGCCATATTTATTCACATCTTCTTCTGGGACTTCCATAACAGCGATTGTTGAAGCGTGTGTTTTTTCATAGTTGTCCATTAATTGCTTAGTTAACGGCACTTCATCACTCATTAAATCATCACCAAGCATCACGATAAATGGTTCATTGCCGACAAAAGATTTTGCTTGTAAAACGGCATGCCCTAAACCAAGCGGGTGTGACTGACGGATGAAATGTAGATTTAAACCAGTTGTTTCTTCAACTAATTTTAGTAAATCAGTCTTTCCTTTTTCTTTTAAGTTCATTTCAAGTTCTAAGTTAGAATCAAAATGATCTTCGATTGGACGTTTTGCTTTTCCTGTCACGATTAAAATATCTTCAATACCAGAAGCGCGTGCTTCTTCAACAATAAATTGAATCGTTGGTTTATCTACAATCGGCAACATTTCTTTTGCCATTGCTTTTGTTGCTGGTAAAAAACGAGTTCCCAAACCAGCTGCTGGGATGACTGCCTTTCTTACTTTATCCATTTTTAATTTCTCCTCCAATTAAAATTCTTGTTCTGATTTATAATCACGTAACATTGTTTCTTCAATGACACTAGCAATCTTTTCGCCATTGTATAGGACACGGTAAATTGCTTCGGTAATCGGCATTTCAATTTTACGCTCTTCCGCTAATTCATAGGCTGCTTTTGTTGTGGCTACACCTTCAACAATCATTCCCATATTTTCTAAAACAGTATCTAAATCTTGACCTTGTCCAAGTAAGTTACCAGTACGCCAGTTTCTTGAATGCACACTATTACATGTAACTTCCAAGTCACCCACACCACTTAAACCAATAAATGTTAATGGATCGGCACCCATTGCGACGCCTAGACGACTAATTTCAGCTAAACCTCGCGTCATAATTGCAGCACGTGCATTATCACCATAACCTAGTCCATGTAACGCACCTGAACCTAATGCAATAATATTTTTAAGTGCGGCACCCATCTCAACGCCAATCACATCTTGATTAGTATAGACTCTGAAATAACGATTTGAGAATAACTCTTGCACATATTGAGCACTCGAATGGTTTTCGCAAGCTGCTGTAATGGTCGTCACGTCTTTCACGGCAACCTCTTCAGCATGACTTGGTCCAGATAAGACCACCACATCTTGACGATGCTCTGGTGTAATTTCTTCTTTTAAGACATCTGAAATACGTTTATGTGAGACTTGCTCTAAACCTTTACTTGCATGAATGATAACCGGTTTATTTTCACAAACTTCACTAAATTTATGTGCGACTTCGCGCATTGCTTTAGTTGGCACAACAAAAAGAACGGCATCCGCATCTGCGACACACTCTTTAAGATTTTCAGTCGCCTTTAAATTTTCTGGCAACTTAATATCTGATAAATAATGCGTATTCGTATGTTCTTCATTTATTTCTTTAATTTGAGCAGGGTGATGGCTCCATAAAGTGACATCATGCTTGTTTTCATTCAGGACTAACGCTAACGCAGTCCCCCAAGAACCCGCCCCTAAGACGGCGATTTTTTGTTTCATTCGTCTATCTCCTTCATAATCATTGATTACACACTATTCTATCATAGGTATACCTTTTTTATAACCCTTTATCACGAACGTACAACGGAACGTCTTCTTTTTTGTGACGAATCACAAAGATGACTATCGCTGCCACGAATAAAATGGCTGATAAAAGTTGCGAAACTCGGAATGTTTGGAACAGCATCAAACTGTCTGTTCGCATGCCTTCGATAAAGAAACGGCCAAACGAATACCACATCACATAACATAAGGTAATTTCACCTTCTTTAAAGAAGTTAGGTTTACGGCGTAACCAAATTAAAATCACAAAACCAATTAAATTCCAAACACTTTCATAGAGGAACGTTGGTTGACGATACACCCCTTCAATATACATGTTATCAATAATAAAATTTGGTAAATGTAATTTTTCTAAAAAGGCACGTGTCGTATCACCACCAAAAGCCTCATGATTCATGAAATTACCCCAACGTCCAATTGCTTGAGCTAGAATGACACTTGGTGTTGCCACATCCAAAAATTTCCATGTTGAAATAAAATGATGACGTGTGAAAAAATAAACGACTATCGCTCCTGCAATTAATCCACCATAAATAGCTAGACCACCATTTCTAATCGCCAAAATCAGATGTGGATTTTCAACATAATAACGCCATTCAAAGATGACATAATAAATGCGAGCACCTAAAAATGAGATTGGAATTGCCCAAAGCATAAAATCGGTAATATCATCACTCTTTAAGCCAACTTTCACAGCCTCCTTTGATGCTAAATACGTTGCTAAGATAATCGCTGAGACAATAATAAGGGCGTACCATTGAATCGGTAACCCAAAAATTTCAAAAGCTGTTGGATTGACAGTTGCAAACATGGACTATTGTTCCCCACTTTCTGAATTCTTTTGAATTAGTTTGGCTAAATTGCCTTCAAATTTTTTCGTCGCATCATACCCCATGGTGCGCGCTCTAAAGTTCATAGCAGCCACTTCAATAATCGCAGCTACATTTCGACCTGTTGAAACCGGAATTGTAATTTTAGGTACCGGTACATTTGCGAGTAAAATCGATTCTGTGTCCGAACCTAAACGGTCGTATTTTTTCTCAGCACTCCATTCATGTAAATCAACCACGAGTGAGATTTCCGTACTATTACGGACAGAACTTACACCAAATAGATTCATCACATCCACGATCCCAACACCGCGGATTTCCATTAAATGTTCTAAAATTTCAGGCGCTTCACCGATAATTGTACGTTCGTCCTGTTGATAGATATCAACGCGATCATCGGCAATTAAACGGTGTCCCTTCATAATCAATTCTAAACCGGTTTCACTTTTACCAATACCACTATGTCCTTGGATTAGGACCCCTAATCCATACACTTCAACTAAAACGCCATGAATTGATGTTCTAACGGCTAACTCACTTTCTAAGAAGTTTGAGATAATTCCTGACAAACGGGAAGTTGGTATTGTTGACGCAATAATCGGAATCTTTGTTTTATTCGCACGAAAAACTAATTCTTCTGGCGGTTCGTACCCTCTAGCAATGACGATACATGGTGTATCTTCACGACATAATTTTTTAAAAATAATTGAACGCTCTTCTGGCGTCATTTTTTCTACGAATGTTATTTCTTTACGTCCGAATAATTGAATACGATCATGTGGATAGTAATTAAAGTAACCTGTTAATTCTAATCCGGGACGAGAAATTTCACTTGATGACACAGTACGAGACAAATATTCTTCGCCGGAAAAGACGTTTAATTGTAAACGATTTACAATTTCTTTAATTTCAATTATCTTCATTAGTTGCACTTCCTTTCAAAAAAACCATTGACCAGTCTATTTTATCATTTTATTGAGGTGCTTACTAGAAATACTGCCAACAAAAATGAGATAATCATGGAATGTCACAATAGAGTCAAAAAATTCTTAAACTAAAAGCATTGTCAGATTTTTTGGTTTGAGTTTTTGTATTTTTTAGCGAATATAATTACTCTTATCATATCATTTCATATTTATTGCATAAATCAAAACAGCCTCTCAAATAATTACTCATTTGAGAGGCTAATACTCATGTCTATTAAACATATTTACTAGCATTGTGTTCAGATACAATCGCGTTAATGACCGACATAATTAGTGAAATCAGTAAGGCTGCGCCGAAACTAGAGAAGGCGAAGTAATAGTGACCCACAATTGCCGAAGTCATCAGTAACATGACGGCATTCAATACAAAGCTAAACAATCCTAATGTAATAATCGTAATTGGGAGAGATAAAACAAATAGTATCGGTCGAACTAAAAAGTTTAATAGTGCGAGCACGAAACTAGCTAAAACCGCAATCATAATACTACTCACATATATTTTAGAGGGAAACATCACTGATAGTGAGACAAAAGCTAAAGTGTTCACAACAATTCGTTGTAGAGCCGACATTAAAAGTCGCTCCAATCATCTTTAGATTCTCGATCTTCTGGTACTTTTTCAGCCTCTTTACGAGGACGACTTTGGTTCCCTGATCCATAATATGGGTTGCGGTTATAGTCTTGTGATTGTCCGTAATGATAACGGTTATCTCTTTGTGTATTTCTAGGAATCAAGAACATTAAAGCGATGTAAACGATGATTCCCGGGAAAACTGTTAAGACGAATGATAGTACGACATAACAGATTCTTAAAACGGTTGGATCAATTCCAAAATATTCTGCAATTCCTGCTAATGATCCTGAAAAAACGATATTTGTGTTTGATTTAGTTAAACGTTTAGTCATGATTTCCACCTCTAAAATTTATAGTATTTTTATTCTTCTGTATCTTTCAGATAAATATTACCTGTTGCGACATTTAGTTTTAACTGTAACATATCTTCTTTAATTCTTCTGATTTCAAGTTTTTGATTGGTGCGATCTTTTTTCTCACGAATAGTTTCCATGTCTGAGAAACGATTTTTAATATTACCAAAGTTTGTTTTACATTGTGCTTCAATACCTAATTCTTTAGGCATCGCTATTTTGATTGAACCATTGACAATACTTGCTTCAACACGACGGAAAACTGAAACTTTCGCTGTGACACGGATGTCACCATTAATTAAGTTAATTTTACTGTTCACGACATTACCGCGAACCGTCACGTCACCATTCACTAATTCACCTAATAAATCATTGATGGTACTATCTTTAATCGCCACTTCACTATTGACACCATCAATTTCTAACATTGTTGCTGTGAAATTTGAGATTTTCATATCACCATTTGTTGTTTTTAAATAGACATCTTTTGTATCAATATTATCAAGATCAATATCGCCATTTAGCATTTTAATTGCTAAGTGGTCATAGACGCGATCTGGTAAATAAATTTTTAGTTCGGCACGTACACGTTTATTTGGGATATGGACTAAGATTTTTTCATCATCAACATCAATTTGACTTCTTTCTAAGAAAGCTTCCAGTCCTGATGCAGAATTCATTTTGCCGTAAAGTTTCACGTCGGCAACAATTTTAACATCTTCTGAATCCCATGTTTGAATGTCAACTTCACCATTTGCTAATTTCATATCAATGATTGTTGCTGCATTGACAGGATAAACAAATTCGTGGGTAAAGCTTTGCGAAACAACACCTGGTACTTTGATGTTAATTTCTTTCCAGTCAATATTATCATTAACTGAATTTGAAACTGATTCAAATGTTTTCTTCACAAAACCACCAATTTGGGTACCTGCTTCACCAAACTTATTAGCTACTTGACTGATTGTGTCATTTGTTTGTTCTTTCCAATCTTCTGGAATATCGAAGCGTGAGAACATTTCATCTTTCTTTTGGTTACGTTGTGTTTTTTTGATTTGTTCTAAATCATTGTTGAGTTGTTCACGCTCTGAAGTTAAACGAGCTAATGTTTCTTTCAATTCATCTAGACGTTCATATTGAAGGTCACGTTCAACATCTTGACCGTCTTCTAAAGCATCTAAATCTTCTAATGTATCAATCACTGTAATTGTTTCTTCAGCTTCATTGATTTGTTTTTTGATTAATTGAATATCAGCATTCACTTGATCGATATGGACAGACACTTGGCTTGCTTCCTCAACAAGTTTTGCATATTGCGCTTCGCGTTCCTCTTGTTCTTGTTCAAGTTCTTCTTGTTTTTGGTAAGCTGTTTTATTTTTAACTTGGGAAGCTTCTTCATTGACTAATTTTTCATCTTTTTCGGTAGCAATATTTTCTAGCAGTACAAGTGCTTCTTCTGTTGATAAAACACCTTTTTTAACGAGTTCTAAAATTCTTTCTCTTTCTTGCATTTTGTTTGCCTCCTTGTAATAGGTTTTTCCTATGACTCTATTATGCCAAGTTTTTTCGAAATTGTCATACGACTTGAGTTGGATTTATTTTTCTATTTTAAGTATGACAAAGTAATCAGACTAATTATAATGAGGTGCACGGTAATAGTCTTGTTGTTTTAAACTGCTATAAGCTGTTTGATAAACCTGGCCTGCTTTGATATCCAAAGCTAGCAATGATTCGTTCTTCCGATTCACATTTGTAATAAGTGGTATCGACACTCTTCCCTTTTGTTGTTTCAAGAAATCGCGACCTATTTCATCAAAACCTAATACGCGTATGTACGGATGCTCTCGGGCTTGCATGATTTCATTTTCCGTGACATTCAATAGGACATAAGTTAACAAACGCTGAATTCTTGTCCATGTATAGCGCTTAGTTTTTGCTAATGTCATCAATTCTTGAAATGAATTGGCTTGTTTCACTTTTTCAAATAAACGATATTCAAAACCTTCTTTCATTTGATACACGCTACGCAATTGTTCTGGGGTAGTCGTTAACAAACGATATTTCAAAAGCGGCCAAAAGTATTCCCAATCAATGAAAGGCGCTTCTTGAAGTAATTTTTGCGATGAAGTGGGCATGGCACTCGATAAATCGTTAAACGTGCCTGATTTCACTGCCTGGCGAATAGCAGTTGCACTACTAAAATTAATGGGATTAAGCTCGCTTTCATGGTAATTACTGCCTTGCCTTTGAATGGGAAAGATCTGCATTGGTGATGCTAACTTTGCATTTTCTTTTGCATAAGCCATTCCTAATATATGATTCGGAGAGGAAAAATCTAACGTCCATTCCGGTAAGAGCTGACGATAAATCGCCGTCATGCGTTCGGGATAACTTTCGCCAGTCACTTCACGTGCTTGATACAGGTCATTAATGGCTGATTCATGCTCAAGGTGAGCGCGACCGAATGCTTCATAATCTAAGTCACTCGATAAATCTGTACCAAAACATAAACTGTCAACACCCAAAGCTGCAAGCAATTGAACACCACCGCGCGCAAAATAATCAGCCGACTGAACCGCGTGCGCAAATGGCAATTCAATCACCAGATTCGCACCTTCTTGAAGTGCAGCCTCAGCACGTGACCACTTATCCATGCACGCCGGTTCACCACGTTGTAAAAAGTTTCCACTCATGATTGCAACCACCACATCACAATTAGACGCAGCACGAGCGGCTTCAATATGATAACGATGGCCATTGTGGAAGGGATTATATTCAACGATTAAACCACAACTTTTCATTTTTTCACCTCTTTGATAGCGAAAAAGCTGAAGAATTAACGAATTAATCATCAGCTTTTTTTCATTATTTATGACACACAAAGAACCAACGTTTACTCGTTTCTTCTGGGGCATCATCTGTAAAATCAGCCAAAACTTCAACTGACTTAAATCCAACTTGTTCTAATAATTCGCGATAAGTTTCAATTGGATAAGTACGTTCTTCATGTAACTCATCAAAACGCGTAAATTTTTCATCCTTTTCATCTTGAACGAAGAAAGTTAAGAAGTGTTCCACACTAAAATCAACTTCACCTGGATATGATTCCCATAAAAAAGCAAACTCATCTGTTTGGTAATGGTAACTGTATTCTTTAAATAGTTCTTCAATTTGATAGATAGAATGGACGTCAAAAATAAACTGACCGTTTTCTTTCAGACTAAGATAGACACCGGCAAAAGCTTGTAATAATGCTTCTTTATCAGGCATGTAACATAAGGAATCTGAATAGCAAGTCACTGCATCATACAAAGTATCGTCAGATAACTCTAACATATCACCTTCGATAAACTTCGCACCACTTTCAAACTCAGCTTCTCTTTTTTTCGCTAACTCAACCATCTCACTCGACAAATCAAGACCCGTTACGTCAAATCCCGCTTGGGCTAACTTAACGGATAAAATACCTGTACCACAAGCTAACTCTAAAATGCGCTTTGGATTTTTTGGCAAATGACGCTTAGTAAAAGCTAACCATTCTTCATAAAGTTGATCATCCATGACTTCATCATAGATTTTCGCAAATGTTTCATAACTTGCCATTTTACTCAACCATGCTTGATACATCCACAAGTGGTGCATCTTTCCATAATTTTTCTAAATTGTAAAATTCGCGTTCTTCGTGATAGAAGACATGGACAATAACTTCGCTTAAATCAATTAAAACCCATTTGCCATTTTCACGGCCTTCAACACGTTTGATTTCAACATTGGCTTTATGTGCCGCTTCAATAATTGAATCCGCGATAGCCATGACTTGTTTGTCACTATTTCCATGACAAATTAAGAAGTAATCAGCAAGTAATGATACTTTTGATACGTCCATTGCGATAATATCTTCAGCGCGTTTATCGTCAGCCCCTTTGACTGCGATTTCTAAAATTTGTTTACTTTCTAACATATGATCCTCCTTATAATTTCGCTACCCAGCGATTGTATGTCGTTAATGTTTTGGGATAAATTTTTTGATTTGTTTCGATTAAATGTTGCAAGGTATGTTTAGTTGCAAATGAAACAGCTTCATCCAAATCAACTGCTGTAATTTGGCGTGCTTCTTCAACACCCGGAAAATCGCGTCCTGCTTCGGTGTAATCAGCCACATAGATAATTTTCTCTAAGAGTGACATCTCACTAGCACCTACAGTATGCAAACGAATAGCATTTAAGATTTCCGCATCGTTGATTCCCAGCTCTTCACTCACGAGTTCTGCACCAACATCACCATGCCAAATGGCACTGCCAAATTTGAGCATCTCTTGATCATAATCTCCAGCTTTAATGCGGGCAATCATCTCTTCATCAGGACGATCCTTGGCATAATCATGGCAAAGTGCTGCTAAGCTCACTTTTTCAAGGTTCACATTTTTGTCTTGGGCTAATTCTAAAGCTTTTTCCTCAACACGCAAGACATGTGCAAATCGTCTTTCATTGATTTGCGCCCTAATTTTTTCCAAAAGTTCTACTCTGGAAAGAGTTGTTAGATCACTAGACCATTTTGTTATCACTGTCATCTTGATACAAGCCTTCTTTCTCAATATACGCAATTACAGCATCTGGCAAGAGATAATTAACGGAACATTTTTGTTTAATTTTTTCTCTAATATAAGTTGAACTAGTTGACGTTTCTGGTACATCGACCCAAATAATAGGATAATCTGATTCTTTTTTAAATCCCGGTCGACCAATCCCGACAAACGAAACAAGCGTTACGAGTTCTTCAATATTATACCACGTTGGTAAATAGTCAACCATATCGCCACCAATGACAAAATAATACTCGGTATCCGGATGTTGTTCTTTTAAATGGCGAATCGTCTCAAACGTATAGCTTTTACCTTGGCGATGAATTTCAGACAAATCTAAACTTAAATTAGGATTATCTGCAATGGCTAATTTTAACATCGCCACCCGATGCTCTGCTGAAATTGTTTTCTTAGGATCTTTATGTGGTGATTCATAACTTGGCAAGAGATAAAACTCGTCCAAGTTAAGTTGATGAAACACTTGATCTGCTACTAAAAGATGACCATAATGAACGGGATTAAAGCCGCCACCAAGTAGTCCTACTCTTTTGATTTTTTTAGGTTCACTTGCAAGTTCCGGCACGACTTCCGTTGTAACGTTTGTTTGCTTTATCATGCAAGACATCCTTTCTTTATGACATCACTTTTACTTGAAGTGATATTTTTTGAAATTTTGCTTTTGAAGATGGGCGATACACAACTAACACTCGGCCAATGATTTGGACCACCGCACAATGCAGTGTTTCTTCTAAAATTGCAGCCACTTCTTCAGCATTTTCATCTGTATTTTGTAAAAGCGTCACTTTAATTAATTCACGACGCTCTAAGTTATCATCGACTTGATCAAGTAAGTTCTCACTTAAACCACTTTTTCCAATTTGAACGATTGGTGTTAAATGGTGTGCTTGACTTCTTAAAAATCTTTTTTGTTTTCCTCTTAATTCCATGTTTTTCCTACTTTCTTAAATTAATGCCTTACGAATCACGACATCGACACCTTTTGGGGCCCAACCAGCTACAACACCAGGATCTTTAATTGTAATCCAACCTAAGCCAGCAAAGACTAAATCAGATGGCTCTTTCACTGAAAACTCAAAACGAGTGAGTTCCGGGAACTCCGCTACATCATCTTGGGTTGGTGGTTGTAAAAGGTCTCCCACATGTTTGGCATAAAAATCGCTCGCATTATCTGTTTTAGTTCGGTGAAGATATAATTCATTTGAAGCATAAACGACAAATGATGTCTTCTCACCTTGAAGATAATCAAAGCGCGCCAAACCACCTAAAAATAGCGTTTGTCCAGCATTTAATTGATAGACTTTTGGTTTAATTTCTTTATTTGGCGATGTTAAACGCAAATCTTTTTTGGCTAAATAGTGTGCCATTTGATGACGATGAATAATCCCTGGTGTATCGATCAGACTTGCACCATCATCTAAAGGAATTTCAATACGATCTAAAGTCGTTCCTGGAAATTGTGAAGTTGTAATGACATTATCAACACCAGCTGTCGCACTAATAATTGCGTTAATAAGTGTTGATTTACCCACATTAGTGACACCAACTACATAGACATCACGACCGTCACGGTATTCTTCAATCACATCTAACAATTCTTGCATTTCATGCTTTTTCTTCGCACTCGTTAAAACCACATCAACGGGTCTTAAGCCAACTTCATGACAACGTTCGCGCATCCATTGAATTAATTTACCACGTTTTAATGATTTTGGTAGAATATCGACCTTGTTTCCGACAAGTAACACAGGATTATTTCCTGCGAAGCGGTGTAAACCTGAAATCAAACTACCGTTAAAGTCAAAAATATCGACAACATTAACAATCAGCGCATCCGTGCTGCCAATTTGATTTAAAAGACGTAAAAAATCTTCATCTGTCATTTGCACATCGTGAATATCATTATAGTGACGTAAACGGAAACAACGTTGACAATAGACTTCACCACTTTCAAGCCCTTTCTCTAAGGCTGATTTTGGGGTGTACCCCATGTCTTCTTTATTTTCGGTTTGGATAATGGCTCCGCACCCAATACAACGAATTTCTTCTGTCATACTAATGATTTCCTCCATTTCATTTCTTCAGGATACATCGCTAACAATTTCTTCATAACTCTTCTTTCACGCCAACGATTGAATTTTGTGTTCCACGCGTCACTTGTCACAACTGGTTTAACTAAAACTGATTTAATTCCTGCTCGGTTTGATCCACGAATATCTGTCATCAATTGGTCACCTACCATGATTAAATCCTCTTTTGCGAAGTCATACTTGCTTTCAACTTCTTTGAACCCCTTCGTAAAAGGTTTCATCGCACGCGAAACATACTCTAAGCCTAAATGACTTACCGCTCGATCAATTCGAGATGCTTTATTGTTGGATACGACAATTACTGGGATTTCAGCTTCTTTCATCGACTCAATCCATTGACGTAATTCAGGTGTTCCATCAGGATTGTTCCAAGCAATTAAAGTATTGTCCAAGTCTGTTAAAACAGCTTTTACACCATGTTTATGTAATTGCTCTGGTGTAATATCATAAATCGCATCAATCATCCAAGTTGGTTTATAATCTTGTATCATCTTCAGTTCCTTTCGTTAAAAAAAGGAGTCCTTAAACAAGTCCTCCTAAACTCTTTCAACCCATTATACGTTAAAACACTAGAAAATTCACCTACTTTAACTAAAAACTGAATTTGAAGACCTGTTACATTTTTCACGACTTAGAGGTCCGATACTGCAATAATAGAATTAATATTAGTCACGTAAACTTGAATTTTCTTTTAGTTGAATTATAAATAGTTAAATAGACGCATAGCATCCCACTACTTTCAAATAATCAAAAAGTGTGCGACAAAATATTTTTCTTAGATACTAAAAGTCTATTTTAAATATTTTTCGACGTACTCAATGTAACTTGGGGTATCTTTGGCATGCATTGCATAGACAAGATCTCCACTTGAATAATCACCATCATCTATTGTCATTTTTAAAAATAAGGCCACATCATCATTACCCTTTTCAGGAAAGACAATTGAATATTGCTTGCGATCAATCAATAGACCATAATATTTATTAGCACTACTTGTCCCGACAGCATTTTGACTATACGCCTTTTTCTCATCACCTGCTGATCCAGTCAAAATTATTTCATTATCATTAATTTCCATTGTATAAGTATTTTGGCTTGCATCCTCAACTTGCCAAGTTTTTTTAATTGCTTCTGATCCAGAACATCCCCCAAGAGTCAGACTAAGCATTACTAAAAAACCCATCATTATTTTTTTCATGTTTTTTCCTCTTTAAAATTTGAATTGTATTTTTGTTTCATTTCTTTATTTAGAAGTTGTGACAGTAGTGTTCAGCTTCAAGAAATAAGAAGGAAATCACGAAAATTGCTTTTCAAATTTTTTGTGATTTTCGGCTTATTTCCGAAGAAACTACTTCTGTGACACCGTTTAGTATGTTTATTATACCAATTACACTAAAATGTGTCGCTAGTTAATAGGGTAATCATAAAAAAAAGACGCCCACTGTAAATGAGCGTCGCTTTCGTTCCTTATTGAATAGTTTCAAGTGACAGCAATCCTAAATCATGTCGATAATAAAATCCAGCTAAATTCTGCTGTTGCAACCAATCGTAAACTGTCTCTCTTGCTTCTAACAGCGTTGGTTTAGTTGCACTGACCATGAAAATCCGGCCACCTTTTGAATAAAGTTCGCCTTCCTCTTCACAAACACCTGAATAAAAAATTGCCATTGCATCATCCTCGATAATAAGTGGGGACAACTTAATCGAGTCTGAACAATTTTGAGGATAATTTGCATTTGCAACAACCACTCCCAAAGTTACCTCATTCTCATTCCAAATAATGTTAGGTTCTTTTTGCTGTAAGAGAGCCTCAATCACACTCGCTAAATCACTGTCTAATTGTTGCAGTAACACTTGCGCCTCAGGATCGCCAAAACGTGCATTATACTCAATCACTTTAGCACCAGTTTCGGTTAGAATAAGACCCGTATATAGAATGCCTGTAAACGGTATCCCCTCAGACGCCATTGCTAGAACGGTCGGTTCAACAATGTGCTGTACAATTTCGGCCTGTGCCGCTTTATCCAGTTCGGGAATAGGGCTATAGGCACCCATCCCACCGGTATTAGGGCCATGGTTACCGTCGTACAATGGTTTATGGTCGCGAGCCGTTAACATTGGGTAAATACCCGTTTCAGAAACAAAAGCCAACAGTGAGCATTCTTCACCCACAAGAAATTCTTCAATCACAACCTTACCTTCACAAGTCACTAAATGTTTTTCTAAAAATTGTTGCGCTTCTGAAAGAGTTTCGGCAATTAAAACGCCTTTACCACTCGCTAAGCCATCTTCCTTAAGTACAATTGGAAGACCTTGCTGCTCGACGTAATTCAAGGCAAAGTGATAATCGGTAAAGGTTTTAAATTTTGCAGTCGGAATATTATATTTCGCCATTAACTCTTTAGCAAATGATTTCGACGCTTCTAATTGAGCTGCTTCTTTAGTCGGACCAAAAATCGCTAACCCTGCTGCACGAAAAGTATCGACAATTCCTCGACTTAACGGTAATTCTGGCCCAACAATTGTAAAATCAATAGCCTCTTTTTGACAAAAAGTAATTAAGTCTGCAAAAGCAAGTTCAGCAATATCAACGCAGGTAATCCCATCTCGTGACATTCCTGGATTACCTTGTGCACAAAAAACGGTCGCTACCCTTGGGCTTTGTAACAATTTTTTACACAAAGCATGTTCCCGGCCACCACTACCAACTACTAAAATTTTCAACATTGCCTCTTCTTCCTCCTCATTAATGTTTAAAATGTCGAACATCAGTAAAAATCATACATATATCAGCAGCATCCGCTAAATCAATGGATTCTTGATCACGAATACTACCTCCTGGTTGAATAATTGCTTTGATGCCAGTTGTTGCAATTTTTTCTAAACTATCAGGCATTGGAAAGAAGGCGTCACTTGCAAGCACTGCTTCTTCTATTCTGCCGTGTGCTTGTTGCAATGCAAGTTCCACGGAACCAATCCGATTCATTTGTCCCGCACCAATTCCTAAAGTTTGATTAGCGTTCGTAATCACGATTGCATTACTTTTAACATGTTTCACGCAGGCCCAAGCAAACTTCAAAGCTTCAATTTCTTCATTGGTCGGCTTACGTTTGGTCACCACACGCCAGTCTTCAACCCGTTCCTTAATATTATCTGCTTCTTGGACGAGTAAGCCACCAGTAATGGTTGTCATCTCATATTTTTTTTCTTGACTCGTATCAGATTCAGCTAAGCTTAGCAAGCGAATATTTTTCTTTTTCTTCAAATAATCAAGTGCTTCCTCTGTAAATTTTGGTGCGATAATCACTTCTAAAAAGATTGGATACAAACGTTTTGCAAGTGCTAAATCAACCTCACGATTCAGGGCTAGAATACCACCAAAAATAGATACAGGATCACTCTCAAAACACCGTTCGAATGCGGCAGATAGTGTTTCCCCACTACCAACACCACATGGATTCATATGCTTAATAGCCACTGCGGTTGGGTGTGTAAACTCACTTAGCAAACGTAATGCACTATCTGCATCACGATAATTATTGTAAGACAACGCTTTGCCATGATGGATTTCAGCGTTAATGATCGAAGGTGCTTGGCTTGTTTCATCTTGATAAACAACCGCTTTTTGATGACTATTTTCACCATAACGTAACGCATCATGACGAGAATAACTGACGGTTAATGTTTCAGGTAGGTCCTCTTTTGTTTGGTGTAGAAAGTACTGCGCAATGGCTGCATCATAACTTGCAGTATGACGATAGGCTTTACCTGCTAAAGCACGTCTTGTTTTGTCGGTAATGGCTTTATATTGTGATAGTTCTTGAATCACTAAACCATAGTCGTCAGGATCAACCACCACAGTCACTCGCTCGTGATTTTTAGCTCCCGAACGAATCATCGCCGGACCACCAATATCAATTTGTTCAATCGCCTCTGTATAAAGTGTTGCTGAATTGGCAATCGTTTCTTTGAAAGGATAGAGATTGACACATAAAAGATCGATAACTTCAATTTCAGCAGCATCCAAATCACCTTGATGCTTTGGCAACTGGGCCAATAAACCACCATGAATCGCTGGGTGAAGCGTCTTAACTCGCCCATCCATCATTTCAGGGTAATGCGTCACTTCTTCAACAGATATGATTTCAATTCCCTGGTTCAGTAAATAGTTTGCCGTTCCACCTGTGGCTAAAATTTCAAAACCTAAAATTCTTAATGACGTCGCAAGTTCTAAAAGTCCTGTTTTATCTGAAACACTTAATAGTGCACGCTTTTTTTGTGTCATTTATTCTCTTCCTCCTAAAATATTTGCGATAACTCGCGGATAGTCACGATGTTCAATTTTGTGAATACGCTCAGTTAAATCCGCCAATGATTCATCTGGTAAGACTGCGAGTTTCGTCTGACTAATAATTGGTCCTGTATCGATACCTTCATCAACATAATGAATGGTAATTCCTGTTTCGGTAGCTTGATCACTAAACGCATCTTGAATTGCTTGTTTTCCAGGATATTTTGGTAAAAGTGAAGGATGCAAATTGACAATCCGCCCTAGATAATCTTCCAAAAGTGTGGGGCCAATAATTCGCATATAGCCTGCTAAAAAAATAAAATTCACTTGTTTATGCTGTAAAATTTGGTTAATTCTTGCTTCATGTGCTTGCTTAGATTCATTCACTAATCGCGGAACTACAAAATATGGAACATCATATTTTTTCGCTCGTTCTATAACAAAAGCATTGGGTTGATCACAAAGAATTCCAACCAATTCTCCAGGAATCTCATGATTCAGATAAGCAGCAACAATTGCCTCGACGTTACTACCGTTACCAGAGGCAAAAATCATAAATTTCATGCTTCCGCCTCCACAAATAAGACCCCTTGTTGATCACGCGGAACCACTTTTCCAATCACATAAAACGCTTCTTTTTGACTCTTTAATTGGGTCACAACTTTTTCGTAATTCTCTTTCGAACATGCCAAAACCATGCCAATCCCCATATTAAACACCTCAAACATTTCTTGATTAGAGAGTTGTCCTAATTCTGCAAGTTTCTTAAATTCTGCTGGCACTTGCCAAGAATCAGCATAAATTTCAACAGCCAATTCTGAAGATAACATCCTTGGTAAATTTTCATAAAAACCGCCACCCGTGATATGGGCAACACCTGAGAGTAACTGGCGTTCAATTAACGGGAGCACTGTAGCAACATAAATTTTTGTCGGAGTTAAGAGAATGTCCTGAAGTAAACGTGCATCATCTGTAATAAACGGTTCTGTCAAAACAAAATTGTGGTCTTTAAATAGAATTTTACGCACTAAGGAAAAACCATTCGAATGAAAACCACTAGAAGGTAAACCAATTAAAAGATCACCTTCGGCAACTTTTTCAGATGATATCAAATGACTTTTTTCAGCAATACCTACTGCAAAACCGGCAACATCATAATCTTCCTCTTGATACATATCTGGCATCTCAGCCGTCTCGCCGCCGATTAACGCCATTTGACCAGCAACACAGCCTGTTGCAATTCCCGATACAATGGTTTCAATTTTTTCAGGATTGTTTTTACCAACCGCTAAATAATCAAGAAAGTATAATGGTTTGGCACCTTGCGCAACAATATCGTTCACACACATCGCCACACAATCAATGCCAATTGTATCGTGTTGATTTGCTGCAATCGCCACACTTAATTTTGTTCCCACACCATCTGTTCCTGAAACCAGGACTGGTTCTTCTATCGCATAAGCTGATAAATCAAAACAACCACCAAAACCACCAATATGTCCCATCACACCAAGTTTTTCTGTTCGTTGAGCATGTTTTTTGATGCGAGTTACAACTTCATAACCCGCATCAACATTTACTCCTGCCGCTTCATATGCTTTCTTCACGCGAATCCTCCTCAAGTTAATGAATGTGTTGTCAATGTTTTTTGATAATCATATAAATTAGTTGGATAATCTCCATTAAAGTAAGACATACAGAGACCTTGATACGGTCCGCCTAGTTGTAAATCAATCGCCTCGATTAAGCCTGTTTCACTAAGAAAACAGAGTGAATCCGCACCAATTATTTTTTGGATGTCTTGAATTGAGTGATTTGAGGCAATTAGTTCTTTTTTTGTTTGAATATCAATACCATAAAAACAAGGATATTTTAATGGTGGTGCCGCAATGCGGACATGCACTTCACTAGCACCAGCTTCTTTTAGAAGTCTGACGATTCGACGACAAGTGGTCCCTCTAACAATTGAATCATCTACCAAAATCACTATTTTACCTTCAACCACACCACGAACTGCAGACAATTTCATTCTTACACCTTCTTCACGAAGTTCTTGCGTCGGTTGAATGAACGTACGACCAATGTATTGATTTTTTACTAATCCCATTTCATACGGAATCCCACTTGCTTCAGCATAACCACTAGCAGCCGAAAGTGATGAATTCGGTACACCAATCACCATATCTGCTTGACATGGAGCTTCATCGGCGAGCTTAGCACCCATTCGTTTACGCGCTCGATGTACATTTACGCCCTTAATAGTTGAATCTGGTCTGGCAAAATAGATGTATTCCATCGCGCAAATTGCGTAATTAGTTTGGGTAGTATAAGTCATAATTGAAATTCCATCGTCGTCAATTCGAATCAGCTCTCCAGGTTCCACGTCACGAATAAAGCTAGCTCCCACGACATCCAGTGCACAAGTTTCACTTGCGACGACATAAGCACCATTGCGCATTTGTCCAATAACAAGGGGTCTAAATGCATGCGGATCCAATGACGCATATAGCCCCTTATCCGTCATTAACAAGTACGCAAAGCCGCCTTTAACTTGATTCAAGGCATCCTTTAATTTCGCTTCAAACGAATGAGCTGAGCTTTTGCGAATCAAATGCATCAATAATTCTGTGTCTGAATTGGAATGGAAAATACCACCCTCATGTTCAATTTGAAAACGAAGCGCTTCAGCATTCACCAGATTACCGTTATGAGCCAACGCAACTTGGCAATCATAAAATTGAAAAATAAAAGGTTGTACATTCTCAAGATTACCGTGGCCACTTGTGGCATAGCGGACATGCCCAATAGCACGATTCCCATTCAAACGCTTTAAGTCGTTAGGATTGGCAAAAACATCTGCTAAAAGACCTAATCCCCGATGACTTTGAAAATGCCCATCTTGATTCACCACAATCCCAGCACCCTCTTGACCACGATGTTGTAAACTATGCAAACCAAAATAGGTCACACGCGCCGCATCAGGATGACCCCAAATACCGAAAACACCACATTCTTCATTTAATCCTCTGATTTCGTAAGACATGGAATAGCTTCCTCCCAAAGTTTTTTAGCATCAGCTATTGAAACGTCTAGTACATCTGATGTCGTATTTATTTCTAAACGACGATTAGCTGTTACTCTTCCTAAATACAAACTATTTTCGTGGTAAGCTACTTCAAAATCCTCTTGATATTCTGGTGCCACACTGACGATAAAGCGTGATTGTGATTCGGCAAATAGTAAATCAGCTGCAAAGGGAACACAAATACTTGCTCCCAGTTCCTGTTCCACGCAACTTTCAAACATTGCCACTGCTAAACCACCCTCACTAATGTCATGGGCACTGTGTAACCAACCTTTTTGAATCGCACGTGACACAATATTCTGATGTAATTTTTCTTGTGCTAAATCAAAGTCACGTAAACTTCCTGATATTTTTCCCGTTGTCATTTTTTGCAACTCAGACCCATTAAAGTCAGCTTGCGTGTCACCAATCAAGTAAATATAATCACCGCTAGCTTTAAAACATTGAGTTGTTGTATATGCCACATCTTCAATTAAACCAACCATGCCAATTACTGGTGTTGGATAAATCGCCTGACCTGACGTTTCATTATAAAGTGAAACGTTGCCAGAAATAACTGGCGTTCCTAGCGTACGACAAGCCTCGCTAATCCCTGCAGCTGATTGTTCTAGTTCCCAAAAGACTTCTGGATTTTCTGGAGAGCCATAATTCAGACAATCCGTAATCGCAAGCGGTGTTCCTCCACTTGCTACAATATTGCGAGCTGCTTCTGAAACTGCAATTTGACCGCCAATTTTGGGATCAAGATAAATGAATCGGGCATTACAGTCCATCGTTAAAGCTAAGGCTTTCTTGGTGCCACGAATTCTTAAAACTGCGGCATCACTTCCTGGCCCTACCACTGTATTCGTGCGGACTTTGGAGTCAAATGTTTCGTAAACTGTTTTTTTTGAGGCAATCGCGGGTTGTTGTAGTAATTGATAAAATGTTTGCGCTAAATCAGTGATTTCAGGCACTTTATTCACTTGCTTGCGAAAATCTGCTAAACGTGCTGGTTCTTGACTTGGTTTGTGATAAACTGGCGCCTGTTCAGCTAATGCATCCACTGGAACATTCGCGACTTCAACGCCATGATGGTACAAACGATAACATTTATCGTCAGTCACTTCACCAATCTGAACAGCATGTAAATCATAGCCTTCAAAAACGGCCATGATTTCAGCCTCGTGACCTTTTTTAACACATAAAAGCATCCGTTCTTGAGATTCAGAAAGCATCATCTCATAAGGGGTCATGCCTGTTTCACGTTGAGGCACATCATCGAGATGAAGAATTAATCCGGCACCCGCTTTCGATGCCATCTCAGAACTTGACGACACTAAACCCGCTGCCCCCATATCTTGAATGCCAATTAAAGCCTCCTGATGATTTGCAATGACGTCAAGACAAGCTTCCATGAGTAATTTTTCCATAAATGGATCCCCCACTTGCACCGCCGAACGTTGCGTTTCACCTTCTTCAGTAAATTCTTCAGAGGCAAAGGTTGCGCCATGAATGCCGTCACGACCCGTTTTAGCACCGACATAAAGAATCGTATTACCGACACCCGTTGCCTGCCCTTTTTGAATCATCTCATGTTCAATTAACCCGACACACATTGCATTAACCAATGGATTCCCTTCATAACAGGCATCAAATTGAATTTCACCACCAACAGTCGGGATGCCAATGCAATTGCCATATCCACCAATACCAGCGACGACTTCATTAAATAAATAGCGCGTACGTGGCTGCGTTAACTCGCCAAAACGTAAGGAATTTAGCATCGCAATGGGACGCGCGCCCATACTAAAAATATCGCGAATAATTCCGCCAACACCTGTTGCTGCGCCTTCATAAGGTTCCACAGCTGAAGGATGGTTATGACTTTCGGCTTTAAAAACAACCGCAAGACCCTCACCAATATCAACAATCCCTGCGCCCTCACCCGGACCTTGTAACACTTGTGGGCCAGTTGTTGGAAATTTTTGTAACACTGGTTTCGAATTTTTATAAGAACAATGCTCACTCCACATGACCGCAAAAAGTCCAGTCTCAGTATAGTTAGGTAAACGACCCAGTAAGTCATCTTTTATCATATTGTATTCCTGATCCGTTAAGCCCCATTCTTGATAAATTTTGGTTGCTTGGATTTCTTGGGGTGATAATTCCTTAATTTTCATGACAAGTCACTCCTCGATTCACATTATTAATCATGGCTTGAAATAATTTTACGCCATCGTCCGTTCCTAAAAGTTGCTCCATCGCGCGTTCTGGATGGGGCATCATGCCTAAGACATTCCCTCTTTGATTGGTAATCCCTGCAATATTATGCAGACTGCCATTTGGGTTATCATTATCATAAGTAAAAAGAATTTGCTGATGTTCTTTCAAAGAAGCTAAGGTTTTATCATCACAGTAATAATTCCCCTCACCATGGGCCACTGGTAGAACTAAAGTCTCACTACTTTCATAAAGTGAAGTAAACATTGAATTGGTATGATTCACCTTGACTGCGACATTTCGACTAACAAACTTTAAGTTCTCATTTTTCAATAACACACCAGGCAATAATTTGGCTTCTGTTAAGATTTGAAAACCATTACACGTGCCGAAAACGGGTTTTCCTTCCGCTGCAAATCGTTTCACTTCAGCCATGACATTTGAAAAACGAGCAATTGCACCACATCTCAGATAATCACCATAAGAAAAACCACCCGGAATTAAAACACCATCAAACCCTTCGAGACTTGTTGCCGTATGCGCAACATATTCAGCTTCAACCCCTAAGACATCATTAAAAGCATGATACAAATCAATATCGCAATTCGAACCCGGAAAAACAAGGACCGCAAATTTCATTTATTTTACCTCCGTCAACGTGAAGTGATAAGTTTCCATAGTGACATTCGCCAGTAATTGATCACAGATTTGATCAACCAATTTAACAGCATCTTCGTGTGTTTCAGCTTCTAATTGGAAAGAAAATTTTTTACTCAACTTCAAATTTGTAAAATGACTTGAAATTAATTGATTCATTGATTTTTCAATCACTTCTGCCTGTGGATCAAGAATTGAATTTTTATAACTCACTTCAACTTTAGCATGAAAAAGTTGTCGATTTGAGTGTTGCAGATACTCCGCTAAACACTCGTTAACTGCTTCATAAACCGGAATAAGATCGCCTTGATCTTTACGGAAAATGTCTTTGTCAAAAGAGGCTTGTGTTTGTTTATCCCATAAACGACAGGTATCTGGTGAAATTTCATCCGCTAACATGATATTGCCTGACTCATCCTTGCCAAATTCTAATTTCAAATCAATTAAATCAAAACCAATCTGATCGAATAATTCGCGTAACATTGTATTTATTTTGAGTGCCTCTTGTTTGATGAATGCTATCTCTGAAGGTTTGGCAAGTTTTAAATAGTCGATTTGTGCTTCATTCATAAAAGGATCATCTAACTCATCATTTTTATAATAAAATTCAATCATAGCTGGTGTAATCTGACTACCCTCAGTCACGCCAAAACGTTTGATAAAACTGCCCGTTGCGACATTACGAATCACAACTTCTAAAGGAATAATTGTCACTTTTTTCACCAATTGTTCGGTTTCAGATACTTTACGAAGCCAATGATGTTTAATCCCATATTTTGTTAAACATTCAAAAACTTGTGAACTAATGGCATTATTTAATGCCCCTTTTCCCACGATTGCTTCTTTTTTCTTGCCGTTTAATGCTGTAGCTTGATCTAAATACTCCAACCTCACAACATCATCACTTTCTGTTTTAAAAACGCGTTTAGCCTTACCTTCATAAAGAACTGTTTGTTTATCCACTATAATCCTCCTAATATTTTTAAAACACGTATGTTTAAAATTGATTCACTTATATCGTTCGCTTTAGTTTTATGTAAAAAAATATACCGATCGTTTACTAGCAAAAAATTTATAAACCGACACGCGCAAATAGTTTGTCCACATGCTTCAAATGATAGTGATAGTCGAAAGCATCATCTAGCATTTCAGCTGTTAACCGTTCCATAATTTGTGCATCTGCTTCAAGTAAAGGTCGAAAAGTCGTTTGCTTATCCCATGCTTCTGCTGTTTTAGGTTGTACTAAATCATAGGCCGCTTCACGACTCATCCCTGATTCAACCAGTTTCAATAAAACGCGTTGACTATAAATCAAGCCAAATGTTGCTTCCATATTTTTAAGCATCCGTTCTGGAAAAACCGTTAAATTTTCCAAAATGCTTGCAAAACGATGCAGCATATAATCAAGTAGAATCGTGGCATCTGGTAAAATAATACGTTCCGTTGAAGAATGTGAGATATCACGTTCATGCCAGAGCGACACATTCTCGTATGACGTCACCATGAACCCTCGCATCACGCGCGCCAAGCCAACTAAGTTCTCAGAGCCAATTGGATTACGTTTATGAGGCATTGCGGAAGAACCTTTTTGACCTTTAGCAAAAAACTCTTCGACCTCACGGGTTTCAGATTTTTGTAATCCTCTGATTTCCGTTGCAAACTTTTCAATGCTTGTAGCAATTAAAGCCAATGTCGCGAGATACTCTGCGTGTAAATCACGAGGCAGCACTTGAGTTGAAATGTCTTGTGCTCTGATCCCTAATTTTTCACAAACATACTGTTCAACTTCAGGTGGTGTATTGGCGAACGTGCCGACAGCACCACTGATTTTACCAGCTTCAACTCCTGCTGCTGCCACTACAAAACGTTCACGATGACGTTTCATTTCGGCATACCATAAAGCTAATTTCACACCGAATGTTGTCGGTTCAGCGTGAACACCGTGCGTGCGTCCCATCATCACCGTATTTTGATATTTTTTAGCTTGTTTTTGTAACACATGAATCAAGCGATCAATGTCAGCCAAAAGAAGTTGATTGGCTTCTTTTAATAAGGACCCATATGCTGTATCTACAACATCAGTGCTCGTCAAACCATAGTGAACCCACTTCTTTTCTGCGCCTAAAGATTCAGAGACAGCTCGTGTGAAAGCCACCACATCATGATGCGTTTCAGCTTCAATTTCTAAAATTCGCGAAATCTCAAATTTTGCTTGTTGTCGAATTGCCTCTGCATCACTTTTAGGCACCACGCCTAAAGTTGCCCACGCCTCACTTGCGAGTATTTCCACTTCTAACCATGTTTGAAAACGATGTTCATCTGTCCATATGCTACCCATCTCTTGCCGTGTATAACGTTCAATCATTTCTCTATTCAGCCTCGCCTTCCCAAATTTTATTAATCCTCATCAGCGAAAAAATTGCTTCTTTCGTTTGATTGATAAATGTGACATGTCCCATCTTACGTCCTGATCGCGTTTTCGTTTTACCATAATCATGAAAATACCAATTTGGTTTCTGTGCCACGACATCGACCATCCGCGAATATTCTGCACCGATTAAATTCACCATGACGGCGGGTTGATAATGAATCTCCGACGGTAATTTCCATTGACAAATCCCGCGAATATGTAAGTCAAATTGACTATGAGAACAAGCTTCAATGGTTAAATGACCCGAATTATGTGGACGGGGAGCAATTTCATTGATGTATAACTGCCCGTCTGGTTTAACAAAAAATTCGATTGCCATTGTGCCAACTAAGCGAGCTTCTCTGGCAATCTTTAATCCAATGCATTCAGCTTCTTGCGCAATTTCGGAGGAAATTGACGCAGGTAACATTGAGCATTTCAAAATATTATGCTGATGCTCATTTTCGATAACTGGAAACGTGCAATACTCTTCAGACAGATTTCCCGCAACAATAATCGAGACTTCTCTTTCATAATTTACCCATTGTTCCAAGACAAATTCTTGATTAAAGTTGAGTTCTGTTTGTAGAGGTTCTAAATCCAATGAAGAATGTAACACCCACTGACCCTTACCATCATATCCACCACGACAAGTTTTCAGAACACAGGGAAATCCCAGCTCTAAACTCGCTTGTTTTAAATCTGCAAAGCTTGTTATCGATTTGAAAGGCACAATTGGTAAATTAGCGGCTTGTAAAAATTTTTTCTCTTCTAAGCGATGTTGAGCAATTTTTAAAAGCGTTGTGCCCTGAGGAATGAAGATTTGCTGACTAATTGATTCTATTCCAGCAACATCAACATTTTCAAACTCGTAAGTTACCACGTCAGATAATTGTGCCAGTTTTACCAGTGCTTGTTTATTATTGTACCCAGCGACAATCACTTGTTGCGCTACTTGACTAGCGGGGCAATTTTCTTCCGGATCTAAAATAATGACCTTAAAACCAAGTTGCAAAGCACTTTGGCCCATCATTAAGCCCAGTTGCCCACCCCCAATAATGCCAATCACACTTCCAGGTAAGACCATTTTAAAGGAGTTCTGTTTCACTCTGAATAACCTCACTTGCTAAATTTTTACGATAATTTGTTAGTTTTTCAGTTAATTGTTCATTTTGAATAGCTAAAATTTGAATGGCTAGAAGAGCGGCATTTTTTGCACCAGCTTTTCCAATTGCTGTCGTAGCTACTGGAATACCTGCTGGCATTTGAACAATTGATAATAGGGAATCTAAACCATTCAAATGTTGACTTGCAATTGGAACACCAATGACCGGTAACGTTGTTTTTGAAGCCATCATGCCTGGTAAATGAGCCGCACCACCAGCTCCAGCAATAATAACTGAAAAATCATTTCCTTTGGCATTTTCTGAAAAAGCGAACATTAAATCTGGTAAACGATGAGCAGATAAAATCTTTTTCTCATAAGCTATCTCAAACTCATCTAATAGCCGACACGTCTCTTGCATTGTGTTCCAATCAGATTTACTACCCATGACCACTGCAACTTTAGACATAAAAACATCCTCTCTTTTTGCTAACAGTGTAACAGCAAAAAATGAGGATGTCAAAACAAATTACGAACAATATAGATAATAAATAGTATATAATTCGTTTATAATGATTATTATATTAGAATACACTTCTACATACTATCCTTTCCAAGTCATAACCAAACAATAAAAAATACTGCGACGTTGATTTTCGGAAAATCAATTTCACAGTAAATTGCTTTATTTTAATAGGGAAAACTAATAAGATGTTTTTTTGTATGAGTTTAGTTGGCTGGGATTCGGCACTAAGTCCGTTCTGATATTCAGCCAAAATGCGCCTGATTTTCAGAACTACCTTACTGCTCATCCCTAAACGCTAGCTTCACCACCTTTTATCATCTTTTAGTTTAAACAACTCGAAGTATTCATCTACATATTTGTTCAGATAATATGTTTCTAAAAGCCCTTTTGACGCTATGGATACAGCAATACCAAAGATAACTAAAGCCACTCCTACAGTTCACCAATAAACCAAATATCACTGATATAAGTAGGTGCAAACATTCTGCCATCATCATAAATTATCTCTTTGTATCCTATTAGTGAAAATTCATCGGGAATAGATAAATATTGTTCAAAATGAAAATCTTCTTTAGAAATTGGCTGCCATACTTCATAGTTATCATTTCTACTAAAAAAATTAGCAAAGTAGTCGTCATCTTTGAAGATAATAATCTGCGAACTCCATAAATCTTCTGGAGTAATTGCAATAACTACTCTATCGTTCTCCTTATCTTTAGGTTTGAGTTTATTTAAATGCCAAGCTCTATCAATTAATAGTTGCATGCACTGTATTTTAAGATTATCAGGTAGATTAGGACTATTCATAAAACTATATGATGTTGGTAAATGTAAATGCCAATAGTTACTAGTTATTTCAGGAAAATTCGATGTGCTTTCAATAATGGAAGTTTTCATATTAGTATATTTCCTTCTAATGCCTCTTATTTTTTTATGTCCCATATATTTATTCCCTCAATTAGATTTTTTATTCTTGTTGGGATCATCTCTTTCTTGATTGATCACTTCGATACACTTTTCAAGGATGTCTAACTCTTCCAAAATATCACTTGCGTAATCTCCTGTATCATCAACAAAATTCCTAGTCAGACTTACAGTATTTATTTTTTTTATTTGATTAACATCCATATCTTCTAACGTTTCATTAATTGCTCGCTTGATTCTTTGAATACTATAATTTTCTTCTTCATAATATTGACTATTCGCTATTAATTCCAGGATTTTATAACATTGTCTTTTTATATTTTCCATATCATCCACCTACTTGTTTGAGATATTCCTTATCTCTGCTCACTATCATTTTCCTAATCAGATGAATTTTTGTAGTTTCTAGTAAGCTTCCACTTTTTTCTTTTCATCATCTAAAAATACTCTAAATCGATTGATTAACTCATCTTTTGTAGTAGTTTTCCCTTGTGGCATATAGTTGATAAAAGAAATCATATCATCAGGATATCCATTTTCATCATAAAATTTAGTTACTAAATTTAGCAACTCAACGTCATCAAAAACTCTCTCATTTAATTTAGATAGGTATACATATCTAAATTTTTTTTGCTCATGTACATATTCAATACTATTTTCGCCAACATCAGAAAAAAATTTATTTTTTATGTCAATTAACTTTTCTGGTAAATCACTTTCAGCTATTCCCCAAGCCAATTCAATTATAAATTCATCTTCTATTCCTTTTTCCATCAACTCTACTGCATAATCAGAAAGTATATTAGGTTCAAAAAAACAATCATTTAGTCCAACATATATAGTTTTCCAATCGTAGTTTATATCTTTATCTTTCAAATCTCGTAATTTCATCTTAAACTCCTAAACTAATTCTTACATTTTCTAATAATTCAACTAACTCATTTTGTTCTGGATTTTTTTTGATTACTTTAGTCACATTTTCTTCTAAATAATTATAAAAAGTTTTAAAATCCAAATATGCTAATTCTTCCACTTCAACTGCTGGGAAACCTAATTCAACCAGAACATGTTCATCATCTAGTGTTTTCGGCAACTCTGCCATGTCATAGTCATCTAAATCATTTTTAAAAGAAACAAAAACTATTTCTTGTCCATATCCTTTTTTATTAACAAAACACTTCAATGCTTTTATTAAATACTTTCCATTAATAAAATCAAAATAGGTTGATAAGATTCTATTAATATCTGTTTGATTTTCTAAAACTCTAAACTTTTCACTCAATTACTTCACGCCTCATTTCTATTAAATTTAATCAAGAAAAAGAGAGACATTAGTTATTTCACCTCTAAACGCTACAAAAATCACCTTTTCTGACAGGAATTTTGGAGCATGGGTTCAGCAACAAGCTAAGCCTGGTAATAAATCAAAGAACGATTTTTTCCCAGGCTCATCTTGTTGTTCACCCATAGACGCTCCAAAAATCACCTTTTCGTCATTCCATACTCTTCTGCATACTTATTTATATAGTATGTTTCTAAAAAACTTTCCATTGTTAAGGCTATTGCAGCACCTAGGATGACTAAAAATATTAATAATGACCAGCCATATAAAATACCGAGAAGATTGGTTCTTGTGGTAAAGTAGGGGCCAATATTAATGGTCAATCGATCAATAATTGAAACGATAATGGTGATTACGCCGACTAAAAAAATTTTATCTTTAAATGCACGGTCACGTGAATTCTTATATTTTTCCTTATGCGTCTTGTTTAGTTTATTCAGACACTCTTCATTTTTCATCTGAACAGAATCCATAATCGATAGCACACCTAAAACAAGTTGTGCCAAGGTGCCAACAATGCCTGCGCCATCCAGTGAAAAAACAGTAATCATTGGTAAGGACGCCAATAAACCACAAAGGCTAAATACCACAAGAAAAGCACTACCAAAGGCCAATCATCTCGGATAATTCTTCACTGGCAGAAGATTAACGATTCCTAAAGGCAAGAATAATGCAAGGCAAACCAGAAATATTGGCTTTAATACTATGCCGATTTTTGCAATGAGACGAGCACTTTCGATTGAGATGATATTTATATTAGTCTCAGTCGCCATTCCTTCAGGAAAGCCAACCGCTAGTCCAAACATCAAGATCCCGCAAGCAAGACTAAGTAACAGGAAGGTGAATAGGTCTTTAATAAATCGAAAAGAAAAAATGCGCTTTGTTTCTTTATTTCTACCTTTTAATGTGGATATTTTTACAATTTGGCGACTTTGTTCGTATGATGCTTTGAAGATATTGGTTACCATGAGATACTCCTTTAAGGTTATTATAATGATAAATATTACTTACTTATTCTTTCACCATCTCGTTTTTCAAATAGGTCATAATATTCTTCTGCATACTTATTAAAATAATAAGTCTCCAAGTATCCTTTGATTGGTGAAGTAAGCGCAAAGCCTAGTATGATGACGACTAGAATGAGTGACCACCCGTATACAAGACCTAAAAAACTGGCTTTTGTCGGTAGAAACGGGCTGATGTTAAAGGTTAATCGATTAATAATTGCGATGAAGACAAAAATTGCACTGATGATTAATACTTTTTTATTCCGAGTAAAGACGCCTTCTTGTTCGTAAAGTTTTTTGGGCGGGATTTTATTTAAAATGTCTAGGCATTCTTGCTTTTTCTCTTTGGCTAATTCGCTGATCAGATAGATTCCGGCAATGAGTTGTATGAATGTACCAAGGATACCTGAACCGTCGATTGCTAAACCAATTGCGAACGGCAATGCAGTCACCATCGCCAATAACATAAACGTAAAAATATGAACGCTCCCATATGCGAGACGTCTAGGATAGTTTTTTGCTGGTAATAAGTTAAAAAGTCCAACTAAGAGATATAAAGCAAAACAAATAATGAAGACTGGTTTTAATGCGACACCGATTTTGCCAATGAGATGTGCGCTTTCGATGGAGATTGCTCTAACGTCACTCGCTTTAACAAAGGCAATGTGTTCTGGCATAATCACAGCAAACGTAAAAGCCAGTGTACCAAAAACGGCAGTCATTAATACAAACCCAATCAGTCGTTTAGAAAAACGCGATGAAGCCATACTACCCACTTTTGCTGCACCATTATCTAAGATACTTTTCTTCACGAGTTGTTGGCTTTGTTCGAATGACGCATCAAAAAGATTTGTTAACATGAATATCGCTCCTCTTTTTAAACTTGATTCTTAAATTTTCACCTTTTACAATCAGACATTTAATATCACTATGTCCATAAATTATATCATTATACACTTACAGAAGATAGAAAGGAGGATAATAAAAAAACATAACTCAGCTTATGTTTTTCACACAAATGAGCTATGTTTTATTCTTTGACTACTCTTTACCATTCATTATTAACAGTATCTTTAAAGTGATCATAATATTTTTGATACGCAACATGATTATCTTCATTGAAGAAAATTCGTGCTTGATTCGTCACACGCGTATTTTCCACTTTTTCTGCTAGTACTGCAGCCCCAAATGTTGGTTCACCATAAGATGAAACCAAACAATTATAACCGAAAATATCAGCTACAAGCATTTGGAACTCTTCGTTTTTAAAAAGCCCACCATTCATCGAAATCTCGCGGTTATCAAGTTCAACCTGTTCACTGACTAAACGCAGATTGAAAATCATCCCTTCAATAATACTACGCAAAATATCATACTTTGTATGCGTCCCATTTAGTCCAACATGTTTGGCACTCACGTCACCACGCCATAACGGTGCACGTTCGCCAAACAAATACGGTAGAAAAAGTAAATTGTGGCTGCCGACAGGGGACTCATTAAAGATTTCTGGCAATTTTTGATACAATTCACCACGACCATAAAATATATTGTCCGCCCAATCCAAGACTTGCCCGCCATTATTACTTGCACCACCCACTACCCAAAACTCGTCATTCAGATAGTAACAGAAGGTTTTCCCTTCGTCATCTAACTCAATTTCACGTGATAGTTTGCGAACAGCACCACTTGTTCCAATGGTTAAACTGCCATATGTTCCATTAACTAAGTAGCTGGCATAACTTGCCAAACAACCATCACTTGCGCCAATATAAACTTTAACATTTGGCGACACGAATAAATCCTCAGCGACTTCCGGACGAATTAATTCAAAGTGATTGGTGTCGACTAAACGAGCCAACTGATCTTTACGAATATCTAAATACTCTAGGATTTCACGGTCCCATGTCTTTGTTTCTAAATTGAAAAGACCTGTTGCTGATGCGACAGAATAATCTACAAGCAGTTTTCCAGTAAATTCCTTCATGATGAGTTCCTTAATTCCAACCCATTGCTTCACATCTTTAAACCATGGTTTCGCCTTAAATGAACCGATTTTTGCAAATGGGCTCATCTCATGGATCGGTGTACCCGTCTTACGGTAAAAACTTTGTGCTTGATCTGTCTTACGGAAAGATTTCACAAAATCTGTACTTTGACGATCCTCCCAGGTATACATTTTTTGATCCATTTGCATCTCTAAAACCGGAGTAATTGAATGCATCGCTGTACTGAAGACGATTTTTTCAATTTCAACTCCTTCTTGCGTCATTTGACGAATGAGACGTTTGACGTGGACAATGATTCGTTCAGGGTATTGATAGACAATTCCGCCTTCTTCCCGACTTGTTTCAATTTGGCGCGTTACTTTTTTTATTGATGTGGCATTATCAAACAACTCACATTTTATATTAGTTGAACCGATATCAATTGCTAAAATTTTCATTTTTTTACCCCATTTCTTAAGGTCGCGCAAAAAAATATGCGCACTACAGTTATCTTTATTCTAACACTAGCATGCAAATTGACCAATGATTTTCCCCTATCAAAAAAAGAAATAGCAAGAGCCCCAAAATGCGCTCTGCTATTTCAAATTATCTTATGCTTCTAATTGTTTGCTAAAGATATCAGCAAAATTACTGTGAATGTCATGCAATGCTACTTTTTCTTCTGAACCAGTTGCCATATTTTTCACAACAACTTCATTATTTTTCAACTCATCTTCGCCTAAAACAAGGACGATTTTAGCATCTTCTTTATTAGCTGATTTGAATTGTGCTTTGACTTTTCGATTTAAGAAATCTCGGTCAGCAATTAATCCTGCATTACGTGCCGATTGTACCAATTTCAAAGCTTCTGTTGACGTTCCTTCACCTAAGTTGATCACATAAACATCAAGAGCAGGCGCTTTCGGGAATTCAATACCTTCTGCTTCCATTGTGATAATCGCGCGTTCAATGCCTAAAGCAAAACCAAAACCAGTATCATGACTTTCTGGTCCACCTAATTCAGTCACTAAACCATCGTAACGTCCACCCGCACAAATTGTGGTAATTGCCCCGTTAAACCCTGGCGCGTTACTCATCAATTCAAAGACAGTATGGTTATAATAGTCAAGTCCACGAACCATGCGGTGATCAATCACATACTCAACATCTAAAGCATCTAATAAAGCTTTCACTTCTTCAAAGAAGGCATGTGATTCTTCATCTAAATAATCTAAGATTGACGGTGCATTCACCACATATTTTTGGTCCTTTTCATCTTTACTATCCAAAACTCGCAATGGATTTTCATGTAAACGACGTTGTGAATCACCACTCAACTCATCGAAATGAGGCTCTAAATAATCAATCAATGCTTGACGATATTTTTTACGTGATGCAACGTTTCCAAGTGAGTTAATTACAAGTTTTGTATGTTTCACGCCTAATGCTTTATAAAAATCTAAAGCCACTAAAATTCCTTCAACATCTGTTGCTGGATTAGAACTGCCAATTGCTTCAATACCAATTTGATGGAATTGACGCAAACGTCCAGATTGCGGACGTTCATAACGGAACATCGGTCCAATATAAAATGTCTTAAATGGATTTTTATGTTCAGGTCCAAAGAATTTATGTTCAACATATGCACGCACTAATGGTGCTGTTCCTTCAGGTCGAAGCGTAATATGACGATCGCCTTTATCATGGAAATCATACATTTCTTTAGTCACAATATCAGTTGTACCACCAACACCACGACTAATGACCTCCAGATGTTCAAACATTGGGGTACGTAACTCATGGAAATCGTAACGCTTGAAAATATCGCGTGCAACCGACTCAACATATTGCCACTTTTCAACTTCTCCTGTATAAATATCATTTGTACCTTTTGGTTTTTGATAACCCATTTACAACACTCCTTCGCGAAAAGCTCTTTTATTAATAGTACCTAAAAGCGTTTCATTTAACAAGTTGTTTTCTTAACAATCGACTAAAGTTTCACATTTTTATTTTTACGGATTTGATAAAAATAGATTGGCGCGCCTAAAAGTGTCAGCAAGATCCCCATAATTGCTAATTTTAAATTCGTAATTAGGGTCGTCAGCAAGATAAAACAACCACCAAATATAGCTAATAGCGGAATCCAAGGATAAAACGGTACCTTGTACGGACGATTTAACTCCGGTTCTTTCTTTCGTAAAATAGGAACGGCTAGAAAAATTAGCACACTAAATGCCCACATTACAAAAATCAACATGTCTGTCAATAAATCAAAGGAACCTAAGAGAATCATGCCAATCGCGATTGTTAATTGTAAAAGGACTGCCACAAATGGGACACTTAATTTGGGAGATAACTTTTTAATATGATGACTAAATGGTAGCAAGTGTTCTGTCGCTAACGCGTAAGGAACTCTTAAACCAGTCATGGTATAACCATTGATTGCGCCATAAACTGAAACCAAAATACCAATGGTCACTAGCTTCCCACCAAATTGTCCAAAAATTTGAATAGCTGAATCTGATGCCGTATTTAAGTTTCCTTTTATCGCATCAAACGATAACGTCACTAAAAAGGTTAAGTTAATAATCACGTAGACAACCGTTACAAAAGTTAAGCCCCAAAAAATAGCTTTCGGTAGTACTTTTTCTGGATGCTTCATCTCGCCTGCTAAATTTCCAACATTTAACCAACCATCATAAGCAAATAAAGTCGCGAATAACGCAGGTGCAAAGTGACCTAAAAAGCCTTCGCGTTCACCTGCAGTCAACACAAAGACATCTGCCACACCGCCCGATCCTTTCCATAATCCAAAGACAATAATCAAGGCAATCGGAATTAATTTGACAATCAACGACCATGATTGAAAACTTGCTGCGGCTTTTGTGCCTAGCATATTAATCATGGTCACACTGATGGCTACTACAATTGCTGTTGGAATTAACCATGTTTTTGGTAAACTAAATAGATGCAAAAATTGCGTACTGAATATTATCGAAAGTGCAGCAATATTAGCTGGAAAATAAATAATCATTTGTGCCCAACCTAATAAAAAGCCCCAAAACTTTCCATATGTATATTCTACATATTTAATTGCCCCACCAGTTTTAGGAATGGCTGTAGCTAACTCAGCACAAGTTAGACCAGCAAAAATGGTGATTATACCACCAAAAGCCCATGCTAATAAAGAAATAAGTGGAGATTGGGCAAGTTCTGTTACACTTGCAACTTTAAAGAAGACACCGGCACCAATCACTGTCCCCATTACAGTCGCAAAGGCACTAAAAAAGGTAATCTCTTTTTTTAATTTTTGTTCGCTCATCTTGCTCTCTTTCTTTTGAGAAAAAACTTCATCTCAACAAATAAATTTTAGTAACAGAAATACTATAATTGAAAAAGCAAAGAATAGTCAATCATCTTTTTTAAGATAATTGACTATTCTTAAAGTTTATTATTTTACTGTTTGAGTTGCATTTGCATTGATGTAACCAATCCAATGACCGTCTAACGTATAAAGTGTGTAATATGTATCACCATTATAATGATCGTATCGAGCACGAGCTTCGTAAGTGCCTTGCATATATTTTGCTGCTTTTTCTTTATGTTTCCATGCAAAATTCGAATAAACTGTATAATAAGGATTAATCATTTTCACTTTGCGACCGTCTGGAACGTATGCTCCATGAGCGCCAGCAGCAATTGAGACATCACCAGCTTCAACATATCCTTGCCAGTTGTTTTTGCTATCATAAATTGTAAAATAAGATTTTCCATTACTATGATCATAACGACCACGAGCTTGGTAAGTTTTATTCATAAAGTTTGACGTGTTATTTTTGATTGTCCAATTAAAGCCTTGATAAATATTTTTATTGGCTTTATCAATTGTAATATAGCGACCATCTGAAATGTACGGTCCCTGAGTATTTGGATTGACCTTCGTTGTTGCATTTGCATTAAGATACCCCATCCATTGACCGTTATCGTTATAAAGTGAATAGTACGTTGATCCATTAAAATGTTCATAGCGACCACTTGCCTTATACACTTTGCCTACATGATTACGTGTATGATCTTTCACACTCCAATTAAAACCGTTGTAAATTGAATAATTACCGTTTGTGATTTTAATCGTTGACCCATCCGAAATATAGCCACCGTGCGCCTCACTAATTTCTTTAGTGCTTTCAGAATCTACATATCCCTGCCAACTACCATCACGATCATAAATTGTATAATATGTACGTCCGTTATGGTGTTCATAGCGACCACGCGCTTGGTACATTTTATTCATAACATCATTTGTGCTTGACTTAACATTCCAATTAAAGTTTGAATAAATTGATTGATTCGCTTTAACAATTTGAATATAGCGACCATCTGAAATGTAGCTACCTTGGGGACTTACTTTACCAGTATTTCTTGCATCTACATACCCCATCCACGTACCTTTATCATCATAAATTGAGTAATAAGTTGAACCATTAATATGTTCATAACGACCCGTTGCTTTATATACTTTACCAACATGTTTTGTTGTAGTATCTTTTTCATCCCAACCAAAACCATTATAGATTGGTTGATGTGATTTTGTGATTTCAACATAACGACCATCAGAATTATAAATACCTTGAGGTCCACTCGCTGACGTTACACCTGCTGCATTAATATAACCTTGCCAGTTTCCATCACCATCATAAAGCGTGAAATAAACTTGACCATTACCGTGTTCATAGCGACCACGGGCCTGGAATGTTTTACCCATTAATGAACTTGAATTACCTTTAATAGACCAATTAAAGTTTGAATAAATATCAAAATTATCGCGCGTAACAGTCACATAGCGACCATCTGCAATATACGGTCCCGGTGTAACAGGCGTACTACCACCTGTTAAAGTATATTTTCCAGAGTAATCTGAAGAAATATCAAAGTTTCCACCAACACCAGGGAATGTTAAAGTAGACGCCCATTGCCATGCACCAAATTCAGTATATTGTTGCGCACTTGGCGTATATGGATAAGCAGCAACCCATGTATTTGCATAACCTAAACCACTAGGACTGATTTTATTTTCTGCTACCCAATGGTAACCAATGTAATGCGTTGTATTCCTAAATCCTCTTTGAGCCAAACGTTGCTCAAAAATTTGTGAATTATGCGTATGATTTGCTTTACTCATCTTTAATTGATTATCTTCGATATCATTAACCATTAAAGTATCTTTTGGAAGACCTAACTTAGCAGCATAGTTTGCAAAATAATCTGCTTCGTTAATCGCTGCAGCTTCACTCATAAACCAACTATAGTGGTAAACTGAAACCTTTAAACCAGCGCTCAATGCATTTGTTACTTGGCTTGCTGCCAAAGGATTGATGTAACCAGTTCCTTCAGTTAATTTAACTACAACCCCTGTCACACCATAAGATTTGATTTTCTTGAATTCAGCAACGCTGATTGTGCCATTGTGTGAAGAAATATCAATAAAGTCAGCTGACGGTAAAGATTTATCCGTAATTGAAAGGAAACTTCCTCTAACACTAAACATCGCACGTGATTTAGACAAATCAGAACGACCAGATGGTAAGCCGAAATCATATTCTTTTTCTTCGTCTTTTTCAGTGTCTTCATTTTTTGTAGCGTCTTGTTCAGTTGTTGACACAGTATCTTCTTTATTTTCAATCGTACTTTCTGTCGTAGCAGCTACTCCACTAGCTTCTTGCTCGATACTTTGACTTGTTTGCGTCGCTTCTTCAGCAGAAACAGTTCCCGCTAAAAGCATTGGACAAAGGACAAGATTTGCTAAGACAAGATATTTAAATTTATTATTCAATCGGTACAACTCCTCATCTAAAATTAAACCACCCATAGTTTAACATGAAAACCTCAGAATGATAACAACTTTTTAATCTAAATGAGAGTGTTTTAAGAAGTATTCTCAAATAATAGTCACTTTACTAGATTTTCTTTTACTAGTCATGATAATATAGTACAAATAGATAAGGAGTGTTTTATATGCCTAAAAAGAAACTCGCAGTCAGCGATATTACTAGTGAAATCTTATGTACACCACTATATGTTGAAAAAGGAACACTTATTTTAGTACGTAATAATACTGAAAGAAATGTTTACACTGATATTGACTTTTTTGAAATTGTTTATAACGGTGACACTTTAACTCTGAACTTCTCAATTGTGGGAACTGATGCTCGCTATGATAAAAGCATCGAACTTTCACCTGTTCACAATATAAATGGGGTACTTATTTCTTCAGAGGACTAGTTTATGATTTCAACTAAAAAATTGCCGTTTCCGTATAATCATTGCGAAAACGGTTTATTTTTTTGCTTGCTAACAAATCAGTTTAGGTAAACTTAATCTTTTTTTTCCCTCTTTTCTAAATGCATTGACGGCTGTTATACTAATTTTCATAATACAAAGGGGGCAATCATCGTGACAGATCGAATCAATGAATTAAAACAAGCAGAGAAAGGTGCGATTGTTAGTATTTTTGCTTATATCATATTAGCTTTTGTTAAATTATCAGTAGGTTCATATGCTCATTCAAAAGCCTTATCAGCAGATGGCATTAATAATTTTACCGACACTATCTCTTCTGTTGCTATTTTAGTTGGTTTAAAACTTTCACAAATCCCAGCAGACAGTGATCATCGTTATGGTCATTGGAAAGCTGAAAATGTCGCTAGTTTGATTACTTCTCTGATCATGTTTATTGCGGGTTTCCAAGTTTTATTTGATTCAATTTCACATCTAATTCGCAACGAAAAATCTGCACCTGAACCAATTGCTGCCGTCGTTGGTATTCTATCAGCCTTCGTCATGATTGGTGTTTATCTGTTCAATCGTTCATTAGCAAAAAAATATAACAGCACGTCTCTAAGTGCTGTCTCAAAAGATAATTTAAGTGATGCGTATACCAGCATTGGTACCGCTGTTGCTGTTTTTGCCGCAACTTTTAATCTTGCTTGGCTCGATTTACTAACCGCAATTGTCATTGGTGGTATTATTTTAAAAACAGCGTATACTGTCTTTAAAGAAAGTACCTTTTACTTATCTGATGGCTTTGATCTTGATTTATTGAAAGACTACTCAGAAGCTATTTTAGCTTTTGATGGGATTCAAGAAATTGGCACTATTCGTGGTAGAACTTTAGGAGCTAATATCTTTTTAGATGTTACAGTGCGCATGAATGCTAATTTAACAGTTAAAGAGAGTCACGATATCGTCGATGAAATGGAAACAAAAATCAAAGAAAAATTCAATATTTTTGATATTGATGTACACGTTGAACCATATGACGATCAACAACTTTAAAAGGAGTCATCCACATGACAAAAAATATAATTATTATTGGTGGCGGTATTGTTGGCGCAACAACCGCCTTTTATCTTGCTCAAAATAAAGAAAATAATGTCCTTTTATTTGATGAAGGAACTGGAAGAGCCACATCAGCTGCTGTAGGCATTATCTCACCCTGGCTCTCACAAAGACGAAATAAGGACTGGTACTTCTTGGCAAAAGAAGGCGCTGCTTTTTACGAAACTTTACTTAACGATTTAGATATATCAAATCAAACTGAACTGTACGAGAAGACAGGAACCCTACTCTACAAAAAAACTCCGACACTTTTAGATAAGCTTGAAAAGCTTGCCTATAAACGCTTGAAACAGGCACCAACCATTGGTAAAATATCGCGAAAATCAAGTAACGACGTACATCGAGCATTACCATTTTTCCATCCGATTGATGAGGCTTTATTTATCACTGGAGGTGCTAGAGTCGATGGTGCTAAACTCATTCAAGCACAAAAGAAATCACTCGCAAATGTAATTGAAGAAAAAGTGACGACCATTGCCCCAACCAATTCTGGATGGACGCTTGCAACAGACACACAACAATTCCATTGTGACGAACTCATTCTAGCCTGTGGTGCTTGGCTACCTGAACTCTTAACCCCATTAGGATATGATGTCGATATTCGTCCACAAAAGGGTCAGTTGATTGAGTGTCAGCTTGAAGATAGAGTAAAACACGCGCCAGTGATCATGCCAGTTGGCGAAATTGATCTCATGCCATTAAATGATGGACGTTTATTAATCGGAGCAACACACGAAAATGATCAAGGATATGACCTTACGCCCGATTGGAACAAATTAGCCCTTTTAAAACAAGAAGCTACTGAACTCATACCAGAACTAGCGGAAACAAAAATTATGCACTATCGAGTGGGAACTAGAGCGTATACTTCAGACTTTCTACCTTTCTTTGGTGAAGTCGACGGCCTAAAAAATATTTGGGTTGCAAGCGGTCTTGGGTCGTCAGGTTTAACAACCGGTCCAATCATTGGAAAAACTCTTGCAGATTGGATTTCTGGCATCGATACACCTTTTGATTCATACCGTAAAACACCTAATCAATACATAACAAAAACAAATGACTAATAGATTAAAATATGCTATTATTGTCTTAGTGAAATTGAATACGAAAGGAAGTTATCAAATGGGTTTAACTTATCGTAAAACTGACAAGCTAGAAAAAATGTTAGAGGATTTTATCGTTGTCCCTGAAAAAGATGCTAAAACTGAAGGCACGAAAGAACCAAAAACTGATGAAAAACTTTCATTCAACGTCAACGTTTCAGCTAAAGAAAATAAATAAGTCTTTCCCTTTTCGGACCACGACACAACTTATTTATTAAATATTGCCCAGTGAGGAGCCTGTTGTGTATGTGGATATGGTTAGTCTTAAGCATTATTTTTAGTCTCGTATCACTCGTTCTGCCGGTCATCCGCTTTTTTAAAACAAATAAATATTTACATCTTTATAGTTTTATTAGCGTTGGACTCGCCTTAGCGTGCCAAATTTTCTACGTCAACTCGCTTGTGAGAACTGAAAATTTTGTCGTACTATTAGAGACATCGACCTTGTTAGCTAAAATTAGCAGTGCACTATTTATTGTCGCGCTTGTTTTCAATCTAACAGGATTAATGAAGCAAAAAAAATAAACACACAGCAAAAAATTGCTGTGTGTTTTTAGTTTAATCAAATCAACCTAAGTAAGCTTCAATCGCTTCCCAAGCTTGTTCTTTACCCATTCTTGTTTCAGAAGAAAAGACAATAAAATCATCTTCTGGGTCAAAGTTTAGTTTTTTCTTAATTGCAGACTCATGTTTGTTCCATTTACCACGCGGAATTTTATCAGCTTTTGTTGCGACAACAATCACTGGAATTTGATAGTATTTCAAAAATTCATACATTTGAATATCATCAACGGTTGGATCATGACGCATATCAATCACAGAAACAACGGCTTTTAATTGTTCTCTTTCCGTTAAATAAGTTTCAATCATTTGGCCCCACTTCGCTCGCTCTGTTTTAGAAACTTTCGCATAGCCATATCCGGGCACATCGACAAAATGTAAACTTTCTTCTATTAAATAGAAATTCAACGTTTGTGTTTTACCAGGTTTACTTGAGGTACGAGCTAAGCCTTTACGATCAATTAATGTGTTAATAAAAGATGACTTGCCTACATTTGAGCGACCAGCAAGTGCTATTTCAGGGATTTGAGTTTTCGGGTACTGTTCAGGCGAGACAGCACTAATGACGATTTCAGCATGATGTACTTTCATGTTTCACTCACTACTTTCTATATAAAATCTACTCTATCATAACAAAAAAAGAGAGAAAAGAATACTTAAATTCCTTTCTCTTCTGTGAATGGTAACTTCACAATGACTGTTGTTCCTTCTCCTAGCTCACTAGTCAGCTTGACAGTACCACCTAACATACTCACGTAATGTTGAACAATCGACAAGCCCAAACCTGAGCCACCCGTATTACGTTGTCGCGACTGACTTACACGATAGAAACGTTCAAAAATTCGTGCTTGATCCTCATCAGAAACTCCGATACCTGTATCTTCAACCGTAAAAATTAATAGATCATTTTGTTCAACCAAATAGACAAAAATTTCACCATTTTTCTCTGAATATTCAATCGCATTTTCAATCAAGTTTTTAACAATTAATTGAAAAGCATTGCTCGGCACCTTAAATTTTTTATCAAAAACACTATCAAAAATAATTGTTAATTCTTTTTGTTGCGCTTGATGACGATAACGTTCAATTTCTTCTTCAATCACTGTTTTCGGACTTAAGCTCACCTGATCCAAGAGATAGATATCTTTTTCGGTCTTCAACAACATCAAAATATTTTGAATCAAACGCATTAAACGATGACTTTCTTTTTCAATAATTGTTAAAAAATCCGTCGTCGTTTCCGGATCATCTTTCGCACCACTTAATAATGTTTCTGCAAACCCCATAATTGAAGTCGTTGGTGTTTTTAGTTCATGTGAGATATTACTAATAAAATCTTCATGCACACGTTCAATCTGACGAATTTCAGTCACATCATATAATATGCCAACATATTCAATTTCATCTGAATCAGAACGTAGTGGTCTAACCGTGATTTTTACATCTCGACTCTTTTGGAAAGCTACTTGAAATTCACTTTGACTGATTTCTTGCATGCGCATCGACTCTCGAATCAGCTTAATAACTTTCGGTTGAGTAAACCACTCTTGATAGTGACACTCTTTGAATTTTTTCCCAAATAGACGCTCTGTCGCTTCGTTTGCCAGAGTTAAATGACCAGCATTATTCACAATAAACAAACCAATCTCAAGATTTTCAAATAAAAACTGTAATTTGGTCTCATCTTGTTTTTGACGCACATATAAGGAGTTGGTTTCATCCATTAACTCATAAACAGTATCATATAAAACTTGCCATTCAGACGGTGCATCGACCACTTTTTGCTTCTTATTTGGATTTTTAATCGCATCTTTTAAAATGGGCAAAATAAATTGAATGGGTTTACGGCTCTGTTTCAGCAACACATAATATAGAACAAGAATTGCGACTGCTAAAATAAAAAATACTGCAAACAATTGTTTCTGAAATTGGACTAAATGACTCGAGATACCAGTATATTTTTCTGATATACGGATAATGCCCACATTACGATTTTTAATCTGAATCGGTTTTGCAACATACAAATATTTTTCTTGAACCGTCGCACTCTCACGAACAGAATAACCAATTTTTTGCTTATCCTTCAAAATCTGTTGAATCTCAGGGCGCATCTCACGCGTACCAGTCGCTTCTTTTTGGTGAGACGAATCATATATAATTTTTCCTGCCGAATCTAAAATTGTTAACCGTTCATCCTCAGAAATAGCTTGATCTAATTCACTAGATTTAAATGAAAACATCTCATCATTCGTCACAAATGGAACAAGCAAATCAATTTCGGTTGTCAATTTTTCACGCTGTTGTTGTAAAACTTCTTCTTTAAAAAAAGAAGTGGTGTAAAGACCACCACTAATAAAAAGAATTAAGATGCCGGCAACTAACATCCACGGAGAAATTTTTCGTTTTTGTTCCTCATTCATGATGTTGGCTCCTGGAATTTATAACCGAAACCACGAACTGTTTTAATATATTGGGGGGATTTTGGGTTTCCCTCGATTTTTTCACGCAAATGACTCACATGAATGTCAACAGTTCGTGACAAATGATACATTTCGTCTTGCCAAATTGACGTCATCAATTCATCACGACTAATAATCCGATTTTCACGTTTCATAAAATAAATCAATAACTCAAATTCTTTCTTTGTTAAAGAAATTTCCTCAGCATTTTTTAATACACGATAATCCTCCGGGTAAGCAACCAACTCACCAATTTTTAATTCCTTTGTGTCTGCAACTTGAACTGATATTTCATCTTTTTCAACCGCATCTACAACCTTTTCATAACGACGCTCAACGGCTCTAATACGAGCAACTAATTCACGCGGACTAAACGGTTTCGTTAGATAATCATCCGCACCCATCTCGAGGCCAATAATTTTATCGACTGTGTCATCTTTTGCCGTCAACATAATAATTGGTGTTTGTACTTTTTCATTACGGAGACGTTTTGTGACATCAAATCCATTCACCTTTGGTAACATTAAATCCAAAATAATAAAATCGAACGAAGTCGAAAGTGCCGCATTGATAGCTTGTTCACCATCATGCGCCACTTCCACCTCAAAATTTTCTTTTTCTAAATTATATTTCAGTAATGTTGTAATCGAAGGTTCGTCGTCTACCACAAGCATTCGCTTCATGAAAGCCACGCATCCTCTCTAATATTTATTTGCTTTATTATAACATAAAGCAAACCATAACTAGAATGATTAACTATTTAATCGTACCATCTAGGGCACGATCCACTTTCATCTCTGAAATTGAGATATAACCTAATTCCTTAATCACATTTTCTTGAACATCTTTTGTTTTCATATACTCAACAAAATCAAGGACTTCTTTTTTAGCATCTTTCTTAGTATACATATGTTCGTAAGCCCAAATTTTCCAAGAATTATCCAATACATTCGCATCTTTTGGCTCAACATCATCAATTGCTAACCCTTGAATTGTGCTGTCAATATATGAAAAGGCTAAGTAACTGATTGCACCAGGCGTTTCAGCAACAATCTTACGAACAGTCCCAGATGAATCTTGTTCTTGACCTTTCGCTGGTTCTGCACCTTCCAAAGCCCATTTTTCAAATGTTGCACGAGTACCACTTCCAGCTGCACGGTTGATCAGCTCAATTTTTTGATCCTTGCCACCAACTTCTTTCCAATTGGTTACCTTACCTGTAAAAATATCTTTTAATTGTTGCGATGTCACATTTTTAACTCCAGCTTCTTTATTTACGACTGGCGCGACACCAACAACCGCCACACGGTGATCTTCAATTTTACTTGCATCAATTCCATCTTTTTCCTCTGCGTAAACATCTGAATTTCCGATATCCACCGCACCACTAGAAACTTGCGTTAAACCGGTACCACTACCGCCACCTTGAACGGTAATCATATAATTAGGGTGATCCGTCATATAAATCTCACCTACTTTTTCAACTAAGGGTTGTAAAGCAGTTGAGCCAACAGCAGTTAATTCAACTTTTTCATTGCTACTGCCTTTTCCTGTTTCGGAACTACCTTCTTTTGCTTGTGTAGACCCACAGGCAGCTAATGTTAAACCTAAACCAAGTGCTGATAATGATAAAAGTAATTTCTTCATAGTTTTCGTTAATCTCCTTTAATTTTGATTACAACAGAAGTGTAACAATTGATTGTAAAATTAAAGGTCGGAAAGCTGTAAAGTCTGCGTAAAAAAGAGGTAAAGTATTTACAATGTAAAAATAAGTGTAGATTATTTCTAACCTACACTTATTTTAATAAGATATTTAACGTCCAGGACCATCTTTCAATGTCCACAATAACTCTCCCTCATATTTACCTGAAAGATTTGCCGATAGAACATCCATGTGAATCCCCACTTTATCTTTTTGATTTGACAGTTCTAAGCTATTAATGATACTAGTTGTAGACTGTGTAAATACTGGCTGACTAGACTGATCGATTCTAATTGGTGTACCATTATCCTTTCTCGTAAAGAACATTTTCTTATTCAATCGAGTCGTTTCATCTTTGATTAGTGCCACAGATTCTTTAACATCTAATTTCCAAGCAGATTGACCTCCACTTGTATCAATGACTTGGACTAAATCATTTGTTTTCGGTCTAATTTCTTTTATTGTTGTCGGCAAAATTTGACGTGATGCGAACTCCAGTTTTTCTGGCACGAGTGGAATGACTTGACCATTATACTGAATCAAAACAGTAAAATTTTGTTTTGGTGCTTTAGTTGATGATGTGACTGGCGTCGTTTCATCGCCAACTACCATCACAATATTATTTGCAAACTCTTGATAACCATGTCGATTTCGTTCAATGTCACTTAAAGCTGTTAAAACCGGTTGTCCTGGTTTGATAAGTTTTTTAGGAATCTGAACATCTTGCAGTAAATCATCTTTGACTGGCAAATTACTCAAGTCAATGTCTTTAATCAACTTACCATCTTTAACAGTGACCAACTTAATATTCATATCGACTTCATTTTGAACAAACACCGAAACATTTTTGATAACACTTTGCTCAAATGTTTGACTCGTTAATCTAAGTTCTGCAGTTACAGTCGTATTATTACCTTCAAACACTGAAGGAGATTTAATTTCAACTTTTACAACATCCCAGGGAAAATCGTTATTTTTTACCTGTGAAATCAACTCGCTCGTATTTAGGTCCTCTGTCAGTGTGCCTGAAGGATAGGAAACATTAGAAAGCGGCGTACCAGTTAAATTGCTAGTATATTGATAAATTTGATTACCTTGCGTTGGTTTTGCTTGAATATATTTTTCTTTTTTTTCTTCCATTGATGTTGATTTTACCAGAAGAATATCTGCCTCATTGTAGGCTGAATTAGTAAAATTAAAATAATTATCTTTTGGTTTAAGATCTTTACCCACATAATCATGGGCACTTTTATGATAATATTTCAACATCAAATCTTTGTCTTCATATTTCAAATCAGAAATTTCATGAATTTCCAGATAGTCTGATTTTAAACTCCCATTGTGTAAATCCCACATAAAATTATGTTGTGCATCTTTATCACCCAAAATAATATTTGTCATCCCAGGGTTTGACGCTTTATCAATGCGATATTGATCTTCATTTAATTTATATGACGTTGGGTTTTCTCCTTCACTATCCAAAACAACACGATAAACTTCATATTTTGTATTTTCATAGCTTTCATTTGTTTTCGTATGAATCGTCAACTGTCTTGGTGCATACTTAGGACTTACAAGCTCAACCCCACTTAAATTCTGTTTGTAAATCACCTTTTGCTTATCCTTAGATTTTAAATTTGGATAAAATGTTGAATTTGTGTCACTAACTTTTGTGCTCATAATTTCAACATCAGGATACTCAATTACTGGAACGTCTGTTGTTTTTACTGACAAACCAAAAGTTTTACTTTTTCCTGATTCGATTTTTAAGCCATCAAAACCAAACATCCACGCAGGATGATCTATTACCTTGGCAGTTTCAACCTGAGTATTTGTATTCTTAACATATTTATAAATTTTTCCTTTTTCGCGATTATCTTCATAAATTGATTTATCTTTGTGATATTGATTACCATATAAATCTCCACCAGTATACCAATTATCTGGAAACATATTAGTTTTTCCTTCTTGTCTAATTCCAAATGTTTCCATAAAACTAGCTTGTTGTACTTCATCACTATAAGTATTTCTTTCGAAACTCGCAAAAATATTCATTCCTAGATATGGTGGCTTTAAAAAATCTTTATATGGTTTCTCATTTTTACCATTGTATCCAGTTTCTTCCCCAAATGTTTCCTTAAAATATACACCTTTATTTTCGCCTAAAGCTCTCATCGCTGTCGCTTTATGAATGCCTCCAATATCAATATGATTACTGTAGCCACCGACAAGATTAATAGTGTTATCATAATTATTCCCCAAGGTAAAACTTATTCTTGCATTACCACGCTTATCTGTTGATTCGACTTTTACCTTAATTGGAATAAAATCTCTTGAACCTGAAAATTTATATACACCATAATAAATTCCCTTGGTCGGATGTTCTAAATCATTGACCCAATATTCTCGAGCCTCACCAGCATTATGCGTCTCACCAACAGCCGTCGCAGTTATCCTCGATATTGCGTCATCAACCATGACCATTGTTAGCCCTGATGAGCCATATAATTTATAGTGACCAGGAGACCCCGAATTACTGTCAGCTTTAAATGTCGTCTGAATTGCGACGCCATCATCCACTACTTTTGCATAAGAAATTACTTTAGGAAATACTAATCCTTGATTTCTAGTTGTGCTTGTGACTTTATCACCATACGAATCAACTGTTTTTAAAGTAGAACTCGATATATTTTGAGAAATAATATTTTTTTTAATTGTAAACTCATGAGCACCAAATGTTATATAATTATCAAGCTGAGACAATTCTTCAAAATCTTCATTGTCAATTAAGACAGGAAAAAATTTATCTACACGATAATATTCGTCTAATTCACCAGGTTTATCTAATTGATTATAGTCAATATCTCTTTTATACTTTCCAGAGCCATGCGAATCTGGACTATGCGTGTCCGCAGCTACATTTAGACTTACAGCAAAACTTAATACCAAACCAACAACAAATAAAAAAATTTTTTTATACCTCATTTTTACTCCTCCAAACAGTAATGATGATTAAGATAATCGTTATAAATAGGTTAATAAGCCACATAAGAATATTAATAATACCAAAATTGCAAAATTGTTCATTATGCCTATTATATCACAACTTTATCTATTTTTAAATATTACCACCTTTTTTGTTCGTTTTTACAATATAACGAATCTTTAATAAAAAAAATCGAATAAGATATCTTTATCACTTAAATTTCTTTTTACTAAAAAAATATATAATTTTAGGAAAATTTTATAATCAAGTTAGCCACTTGTTTTAATAAAAAAACGTCATAGCAAAAATTCATGTATTATTAGGGTTCCTACACCAACAAATAAAGGATGAATTCGCTATGACGCTAATAAAGAATATCACAAAAAACAATAAAGGAAAAAACATCTCTTTCGAAGAGAGAGTTTCAATTCAACATTGGAAAAAAGAAGGATTATCAAATCGAAAGACAGCTAGACATTCAAATCGGGGCCCTCAAACGATCCATAATGAAATTAAATGTGGTATAACGATTCAATGTAAACAATAAAAACATAATGGTAAAATCTATCGATATTAATTTTTAATTTACTTAGCTGATTTATTTCAACGTAAATACGAAACAAACCGTAAAAACTGTGGTCGTAAATACAAATGGATAAATCATGTTTCTTTACTTGAGTGTCTTGATACGCTTATAAATAAAAAGAATATGTTTTCTCCAGATGTTGCGTTACATTTTTTAAGAAAAGAGGGGCACTTTTCGAAAGAAATGATAGCTTGTACCACAACGTTATACCGTTGAATAGACTTAAGTTTTCTAAAAACTAAAAATATAGATTTACAACTCAAATCACAACAAAATACAAAATCAAAACGTGTGAGAAAGAATAAGAAGATTATTGATATGTCTATTGATAAACGCCCAAAACATATTCAAACTAGAGAAATATTTAGTCATTAGTAAATCGATACAGTAGTTAGCGATAAAGATGCCCATGAACCAGTTTTACTTACTCTAACTGAACGTAAAACTAGATTTGAAATTATTATTAAAGCAAATTCTAAGACATCAAACGCAATCAATCATTGCTGATAATAGACTCGGATTTTCTGGATTAACTGAACTTTTTATACAAGAAGTACCAATTTTTTTACACATCATTATTCTTCGCGGAATAGAGGGACTAATGAAAAGCATAATCGGATGATTCGTCGCTTTATCCCGAAGGGAAAAAGAATGAGTAAATTTAATACAACAAATATTAACATGGTCCCGCAGTGGATGAATGACCTTCCAAGAAAAAATTCAATTACGAAACACCACATGAAGCATTTGTTAGAGAAATAAGTCAACTAAACTTAGATATAATGTGATTTTTAGACAAAAAACAGCAATTTTTAAAAGTTAGATATTGTTCTAACTTTTGAAAATTGCTTTAATTTATATTTCGTATCAATCAAGTCTAAAAAATTTATTCTGCCTGTTTCTCAATTAATGTCAGTTCTGGTTGACCTTCTTCAGCAACTGCTTCCTTCGTAATCACAACTTTTTCAACATCTTCACGACTTGGGATATCATACATGATATCCATCATTATATGTTCAATGATTGAACGTAAACCACGAGCACCGGTATTTCTTTCAATGGCTTGGCCTGCAATTTCATTTAGCGCTCCTGGTGTAAATTCTAATTGAACGTCATCAATCATTAGTAATTTTTTATATTGTTTCACTAATGCATTTTTTGGTTCTGTTAGAATACGGACTAAATCTTCTTCAGTCAGTTTTTCTAATGAAGCCATCACAGGTAAACGTCCAATAAATTCAGGAATCAAACCAAATTTAAGTAAATCTTCTGGAATGATTTGTGACATAATACTTTCTTCTTCATTGCGTTTTTTGTTAGTTGATCCAAAACCAATAACTTTTTCACCTAAACGCTCTTTAACAATTGATTCGATACCATCAAAGGCACCACCAACAATAAAGAGAATATTAGTTGTATCAATTTGAATGAGCTCTTGTTGCGGGTGTTTGCGTCCCCCTTGAGGTGGGACACTTGCCACAGTACCTTCTAAAATCTTCAGTAAGGCCTGTTGTACCCCTTCACCTGAAACATCTCGTGTAATTGATACATTTTCACTCTTACGGGCAATTTTATCAATTTCATCGATATAAATAATTCCATGTTCTGCTTTTTCAACGTTGAAGTCTGCAGATTGTAAAAGTTTTAATAAAATATTCTCGACGTCTTCGCCGACATAACCTGCTTCAGTTAAGCTCGTTGCATCTGCGATTGCAAATGGAACGTTTAACGTGCGTGCTAATGTTTGAGCTAAAAAGGTTTTACCAGAACCAGTTGGTCCAATCAGGCAGATATTACTCTTTTGTAACTCAACGCCATCATCTTCCTCTTCAACTTCGTCCATAATTAATTGTTGGACACGTTTATAATGGTTATAGACTGCCACAGATAAGACTTTTTTTGCTCGTTCTTGTCCGATGACATATTCATTCAGAACTTCCAAAATTTCCTGTGGTTTCAAGACATTAATTAAGTCTGTTGCCATTTCATCTTGGATTTCTTCATCAATAATTTCTTTACATAAATCAATACACTCATTACAAATGTAAACACCAGGTCCGGCTACTAGCTTTTTCACTTCATCTTGGGATTTCCCGCAAAATGAACAGCGGACTTCTTTATTTTCTCCAGTGTTGTCGTACATGAACCTACCTCCTAATTCGTCAACATGTAGGATTCTACTCTTCTATTGACTCCTTTACATACTAACATATTCGCAATCTAAGTGCATCTAAAAAGTCAAAATAAGGTGAAGATCATTGACCTTCACCTTTCAAAAATAAATTGTCTAAAAATTAAGCTTCTGTTGCAGATGAAGTGATCACATCTACAGCGCGTTTCATTTTAATGTCATGTGATAACATGTCATCGTTTAATGCTCCACGAACAGCTTTTTCATCCATACCATATTGTTCAGCTAAATCTTTAATTTCTTTGTCTAAATCTTCTTGACTTACTTCAAATTTTTCAGCTTCAACGATTGCTTCAATTACTAAGTTAGTTTTAACACGTACTTCAGCGTCGCCTTCAAATTGTTTGTGTAAGTCAGCTTCTGTAGTACCAGTCATTTGGTAGTATAATTCAGGAGCGATTCCTTGACGTTGCATATTACCTAAGAATTCTTCCATGCCACGGTGAACTTCGTCATGAATCATTTCATGTGGTAAGTCAACGATTTCAGCATTTTCAACAGCTTTGCTGATTGCTTCTTCTTCAACCGCTTCTTCAGCTGCTGCTAATTTAGCGTTTGTTAATTGTTCTTTAACTTTTTCACGTAATTCAGCAAGTGTTTCTACTGAATCATCAACGTCTTTTGCAAATTCATCATCTAATTCAGGTAATTCTTTTGCTTTAACTTCGTGAACTGTTACTTTGAAGACAGCTTCTTGTCCAGCTAAATCTTCTGCTTGGTATTCTTCTGGGAATGTCACTTTAACATCAACATTGTCGCCAGCTTTAGTACCGATTAATTGCTCTTCAAAGCCAGGGACGAATGAGTCAGAACCTAATTCTAATGAATAGTTTTCGCCTTTTCCACCTTCAAATGCTTCGTCGCCCTTGAATCCTTCAAAGTCAATGACAACTGTATCGCCAGATGCTGCTTTATCTTCTTTAAGCACTAATTCTGCTTGAGATTCTTGTTTTGATTTTAAGTTTTCGTCGATGTCTGCTTCAGTCACTTCACGTTCTTGTTTAGCAACTGTTAAGTTTTTGTATTCGCCTAATTTAACTTCTGGTTTTACAATAACTTCTGCAGCAATTGTCCAAGCTTGGCCTTTTTCCATGCTCACAACGTCAATTTTTGGTTGTGTAACAGGTTCGATGTCTGCTTCTTTGATTGCAGCAGCATACATTTCTGGTAAAACAACGTTCAAAGCATCTTCATATAATGATTCTTCACCATACATTTTAGCAAAAACTTGACGTGATACTTTTCCTTTACGGAAACCTGGTACGCTAATGTTTTTCTTAATGCGGTTGAAAGCTGCTTTCATACCTTCTTCGATTTTATCTTGTGGAATATCAAATGTTAAAATCCCATCATTTGTTCCTTTTTTTTCCCATTTAGTAGACATTAATAATTACCTCCGAGTTGTCTTATATTACAATTCTTAAACTGTTCATACCTTACAATCTTACACTATCATCTAGTGAATGTAAACATTTTTAATCCTGACTTTGCTACACTTTTTGAATTTTTTGAATCTGACTTTCTAATTGAGACAACTGTTGTTGTAATTTAGCTTTTACCTCATCTTCTTCAAGCTCATTTGAATTCATCAAACCCAACATTTCTAAGTAAATGGCCAACCATATTGGCCAATTTTCCTGATAACTCTCTATGAATGGATATGACAAACCAAAATGTAGTTTAACTAATGAACGTCCGCTTTCAACAAGTGCTGGTACTTTTTGATTCAGCGTCGCTGTAATTTCAATCAAGAGCTCACTATCTCGAAATGCTTGACTTAGCGCCGGCATCTCGACTGGCACGAACGATCTTACAACACCATCAATACAATAAACATCTGTAGACGCATTGACTTTTAATAGCACCAACTGATTAAACCATTCTGATATTAAAATCGGATGAACATTTGGTGATGCTAGAAGCGTTATTACCGTCTCGACAAATAGCTCTTTAGTTAAAAACTGGGCCTGCTGGCTCACCAAAAGTTGCTCACTTGCACAGAGAGTAGGAATCATTTTTAGTTGTTTTATTTTTTCATCTAAAAATTCTCTTTCTAAAATGACATAGCTATTACTTGCAGCATCAACAAATTTGCGCTGATTTAAAACAATATCTTTTGGTGCTTGCTCCATCGCGATAGCAATTTTTAAAAAGCGGTGCTGTTGAACAAGGAGTTTTATGTAGAGAGGAAATCCCTCCGCATCATACATAAATTGAGCTTCAAAATCAGCTAAGTAATCTCCTGCTTCTTGCCATGCGCGTTGTGACAATAAAAATGCAACGAGCTGGCGACAATTATGATAAGTTTGTTCTTCTTCATAGCCAGCTTCAAAATGGTAAAGTGCCTCATCATATTTTTCTTCATTTTGAGCAGCTCTAGCTAAACGTAAATGCTTTTCGCTCAAATCAGGTAATTTATCCACACGACTCTCTCTTTTCTGATAAAAAAAAGCAAGAACCCGTTAAAGTTCCCACTTTTTTAATTTTTATTAATCTTGTAACAACTCAAAAATTTCTAACGCTACTAAATCAATATCATCAAATTGATAGCTTTCTTGTGATCCAGACTCAGTCATTTCAAACATCTCATTATTACTATCATAAGTAACGATGCAACGCTCTTGACCTTCCCTTTCAAATCGACGAACTTGTACCTCACTGTCATTAGCTTCTATCATTGCACTCAATCTTTTTAAGATGGCAACTAATTGGGAATTTTTCATAGAGCTAGCCTCCTATCAAATTTCTTCTGTTACATTGTAACAGAAACTTAACCAAGATGCATTTAAAACAGTAACTTTTTTTTTATTTATCTCAGGTTAAGCCCACCAGAGTTTAATTAATGCTTGTGTGCCGTCATTTTCAAAGCCTTCATCATTTAATTCTTGATATAGTTCCTTCGCTCTTTCAGTTGCCGGTAACTTAACATTCATCTTATCTGCTTCGTCCAAAGCAATTTTTAAATCTTTAAGAAAGTGTTTTGCAAAAAAGCCTGGTGTGTAATCTTCTTTTAAGATACGCGGTGCATAATTTGTCAGTGACCAGTTTGCAGCACTTCCACCACCTACCGTATCAAGTACTTTCTCTAATTCCAAACCACTCGCTTTGGCATAAACTAATAATTCCGTCATACCAGTCATCGTACCTGCAATCATAATTTGGTTAGCCATTTTAGTGTGCTGGCCCGCTCCTGGTCCCCCTTGAAGATTAACCTTACTACCAAAAACTTCAAAAAGTGGTACAACTTGATCATATACAGCCTGATCACCGCCGACCATAATCGTGAGCGTTCCGTTTTTAGCTCCTAAATCACCACCAGATACTGGTGCATCTAAAGCGTTAGTATCTCTTTCTAACGCTGTTTGATAGATTTTTTTAGCCAATGACGGCGTACTGGTTGTCATATCTACCAAAATTTTTCCGTTTACATCCGTTGAAAAAATACCTTTTGAGCCATAATAAGTTTCTTCCACATCACTTGGATAACCGACAATAGTAAAAATAATATCGCTTGCGTCTACAATTTGTTTAGGTGTGTCACACCAAGCTGCGCCTTCAGCAAGTAACGGAGCTGCTTTAGCTTTAGTACGGTTATTAACTGATACTACATAGCCTGCTTGCAACAAATGACGAACGATCGATGCTCCCATGACACCGGTCCCAATAAACCCTATTTTCTTCATATAATTGATCATCCTCTCTACGTTCAATTATATGACATCACTTCTCAAGAAGAAAGTAATAAATAATCAAACAAAATAAAATATTATGTGTATTAATAGAAATACTTGTTGATTACGCTTGCAATATAGCCTATTCTATAAAAGAAAATAAACAAAAAAGGAGCTATTTTATGGCATTATTTCTGCAAGTATTAACTTACTTGGTAGTTGGAGTGATTTTTGGAGGACTCCATTTCAACTTAATCGATCAAACGAAGCAAAACTTACTTTTTGCAAAAAGAATTATCGAACAATTTATTATCGTCAATACTTTGTCACTTTCGATTTTAAGGTTTGTATTTAACAAACCGTTTGTCCTATTGTCAAAACAGTATCAAACAATTTTTATTATCAAGTATCTGTTATTTGCAACGGTTGTTGGTATCTTTGTTTTAATGATTAATATGACGTTAAAAGGCAAATTAACATTTACGCAAAATATTTGGACTGGCAAAATCAAAATTTTTAAGTACATTTTACAAGTATTTGCAATTATCTGTTTTACCCTAGGACTATTTCTTTGGATTGGTACAAATTGGTTTATTGAATTTTTTGGTGAATTAACGCCTGAACAATTCTTGTTTAATTTACATTCACCTGTGACGGGGACCGCATCCAATGTGATGGAATCAGTAATTAATACTCCCGTGCTTAAATTTGCAGGAATTCTGATAATCTTTTGTATATTACTGCTTGTTACTTTCAAAGCCACTTATAATGAAAAAGTAATTATTAATGATGCCTTTTTAAAAATTTTCATGAGCCTTTTGGCCTTAGCAATACTTGGAAAAGGCGTCCACTACAGTATTACTAGATTACACTTAGACAAGGTTAAACAAGCCTATTTTGAAGATTCAACATATATTAAAGATAACTATGTCGATCCAAAAGATGTTAAATTAAAATTTCCTGAGAAAAAACGAAATTTGGTTCATATCTATTTGGAATCATATGAAAATTCATTCTACGATAAAGCGAATGGCGGCTATTTAGACCAAAATGTAATGCCTGAATTAATGAAATTAACACAAGAAGGCGTCCATTTTTCTGAATCAAATACATTCGGTGGACCACATCAAACTTATGGTTCAAGTTGGTCAGTTGCTTCAATGGTCAATCAAAGTGCCGGTCTACCACTTAAAATTCCAATGGGTGGAAATGATTACGGTAAATCTGGTTACTTCTTACCTGGTGCAACAACTATTGGAGACATTCTTAATAAAGAAGGCTACAATCAAACGATAATGTTCGGTGCTGATGCTGATTTTGGTGGCTTAACATCATTCTTTACAAACCACAAAGATTTCAAAATATTTGATGTAAAATACGCGCGACAAGAAGGCTTAATCCCACAAGATTATAATGTTTGGTGGGGATATGAAGATAAGAAACTTTATCAATATGCTAAAGATGAAATGACGCGACTCAGTAAAGAAGGTAAGCCTTTCAATCTAACCATGGAAAATGCTGATACACACTTCCCTGATGGCTACATCGAAAACGATACACCACGTCCGTTCGACTCACAATATATGAATGTCTTCGCTCATTCGCAAAAAGAAGTAGTTAAACTGGTTCGGTGGATTCAAGCACAACCATTCTATCAAGATACAACGATTATTCTAACTGGTGATCATCTCAGCATGGACAAAACGTTCTTCGAGGGCTGGGATCCAAGTTATCATCGAACTACTACAAATGTGATTCTTAATGGACACTTTGAAAGCGATAATCAAAAAATTAAAATGGTGCAACGTCAATTCGCGCCTTTTGATTATTATCCGACAACACTTTCTGCGATGGGGGTCAAAATACCTGGGCATCGTTTAGGACTAGGCACTGATTTAAGTTCAAATGAAAAAACACTCATCGAAAAAGATGGTCTCCAACTAGTAAACGATGAATTAGCACGAAACAGTAAATTCTATAATCAAGAATTTGTTGATGAAAGTCAATTTAAAAAGGATTAATAAAATAATTAATAGGGTACTGAAATGACAAAGCAACCATTTCAGTACCCTATTTTCTTTAAAAAAAAGTGGCCTTGAGCATCGCTCAAAAACCACTTTTAAAGTACTATTTAGTATATTCATTAACTAAAGCGACAACTTCTTCAGCTGTATCACATTCAGTGATTGCTTTATTGGCTAATTCAGCCATTCTTGTTGTATCTAAGCGTTTCATTAAACTACGTGTTCTCAAGATACTTGTCGCACTCATTGAGAATTCGTCTAAACCTAAACCAACTAATAGCGGTACAGCTGTTTGATCACCAGCCATCTCGCCACACATACCCGCCCATTTACCCTCAGCATGAGCTGAGTCGATGACGTTTTTAACTAAACGTAAAATTGCTGGGTTGTATGGTTGATAAAGATAAGACACACGTTCGTTCATACGATCAGCTGCCATCGTATATTGAATTAAATCGTTAGTTCCAATACTGAAGAAATCAACTTCTTTAGCGAAGCGGTCAGCAATCACAGCTGCTGCAGGAATTTCAATCATAATACCAACTTGGATATCATCTTTAACTTCAATACCTTCAGCAATTAGTTTAGCTTTTTCTTCTAATAACAATGCTTTTGCTTCTCTAAATTCACCAAGAGTTGCAATCATTGGGAACATAATACGTAAGTTACCATAAACAGATGCACGTAAAAGTGCACGTAATTGGGTACGGAACATTTCGTCTTCAGCTAAACAGATACGAATCGCACGGTAGCCTAAGAACGGGTTCATTTCTTCTGGGAATTTAAGGTAAGGTAATTCTTTGTCCCCACCAATATCCATTGTACGAACCACAACTGGTTTGCCTTCCATGCCTTCTAAAACTGCTTTATATGCTTCAAATTGATCATCTTCACTTGGGAAATCTGGTGAGTCCATGTATAAGAATTCAGTACGGTATAAACCAACTGCTTCCCCACCATGTCCATTCACACCTTCTAAATCTTTAGGTGTACCAATATTTCCAGCTAACTCAATATGTTTGCCATCAGCAGTTACTGTTTGCGCATTTTTCAATTTATCCCATTCTGCTTTCAAAGCTGCAAAATCTTTGGCTTTTACTTCAAAGTTTGCGACTTCTTCGCTTGTAGGGTTAACAAGTACATCACCTTCAATACCGTCAACGGCAATCATCTCACCTTCAGTGACATGTGCTGTTACTTCTTGCGTTCCAACAACCGCTGGAATTTCTAAAGAACGAGCCATAATCGCTGAATGTGACGTACGGCCACCGATATTTGTAACAAAAGCTTTAACAAATTTACGATCCAGCTGTGCTGTATCGCTTGGTGTTAAGTCTTCTGCAACCACGATAACTTCCTCGTCAATCATTGATAAATCTGGTAATTTAACGCCTAATAAGTGACTCATCACACGTTTTGTGACGTCACGAATGTCTGCCGCACGTTCTTGCATATATGGATTATCCACCATACCTTCAAACATACCAACAAACATATCAGTAACTTCTTTTAAAGCCGACTCGGCATTAACATTATTATCTTTAATGTTGCTTTCAATTGCTCCAATTAATTCCGGATCAGAAAGTACCATTAAATGTGCATCGAACACTTGCGCTTCTTCTTCTCCTAAACTCTTAGCAGCTTTGTCACGAATCAACTGTAATTCACCAGTTGCATGACCTAAAGCTTCAGATAGACGAGCGATTTCATGATCCACATCTGAGATTGTAAGCTTTTCAAATGATAAATCTGGCTCAACTAAAAGATACGCTTTAGCAACTGCAATACCATCACTTACCGCTATACCTTTCAACTGTTTAGTCATTATTCAGATAAACCTTCTTTTTTCATAGTTTCTGCAATTGCTTCAATCGCTTCTGCTGCGTCTGCACCATCAGCTGTAATTGTTACATCAGAACCTTGTCCAACACCTAATGACATAACACCCATGATAGATTTTAAGTTTACAGATTTACCTTTGTATTCTAAGTTAATATCTGAGCTGAATTTACTTGCAGTTTGCACTAATAAAGTTGCTGGTCTTGCGTGAATTCCTGTATCTGCAATAATGTGAAAATCTCTTTTTTCCATAGTTATCTGTCTCCTTTAATGTGTAAAAAATATTTTAGAAGGCTCTTCAAAACAATTTTGTATCTAGAATTCTGAAAGGCCCTTTCACCCATAAAGATACCATGTTTTATCTTTACTTACAACTTTTTTCACTGAAAAATAAACCGCTTTATTTTATAAAAAAATAAACTATTCTGCATTTTTTTGTCGATAGACTATTTTTCCGCCGAGACCTGCCTCTCCTACAATGCTTTCACGATTTGGATGCTCTAACCAAACCGCTCTAAATTCAAAAAAATCCTCCTTTTCTACTACCAATTCTGTAATCGTTCCTGCAAGTAATTCTGCAATCTTTTCAGCAAAGTTTTCTTGATTCATTCAAAATCTCTCCTATATTTTCAAAGTTTTTCATTTTTCAAAAATTATTTTCAACATCTGTTTCTTTACTTTGTAATTGTAAGCATATCAGTTGATATTTTAAGATATGCTCCTTATAATAGTCAGTAAAGGTCAAATGATTGCTCTATTTGACCTATTATATCATTAATATGCAAGGAGCGTGACGCTATGCTATGTCAAACTTGTCAACAACATGAAGCGACAATTCATTTATATACAAATGTTCAAGGTCAAAAAAAACAAATTAATGTTTGTCAACGTTGCTACCGCGATCTCAAAGCGCAGGAAGATTTAGCGCACCGCGAACGTATGACACAAGATCCTTATGGGTTTAACTCATTAAGTGATTTATTCAAACAAATGATGAAAGAACAAGAACAACAAACTAATAACCTACAACAAACGCCTCCGACTCAGAATGGTATGAGGCCACCTGTTCCACCAACACAAGGTGGAAAATCAATTTTAGAAGAATATGGTACGAACCTTACCCAAGCAGCGCGAGACGGAAAAATTGATCCTGTTATTGGTCGTGATCAAGAAATTACGCGCGTGATTGAAATTCTAAATCGCCGCACCAAAAATAATCCCGTTTTAAATGGTGAACCTGGTGTTGGTAAAACGGCAGTTGTTGAAGGCTTAGCCTTAAAAATTGTCGAAGGTAATGTGCCACAAAAATTACAACATAAAGAAGTCATTCAACTTGATGTCGTTTCACTAGTCCAAGGTACTGGCATTCGAGGACAATTTGAAGAACGGATGCAGCAATTAATTAATGAACTAAAAGAAAATCAAGATATTATCCTCTTCATCGACGAAATTCATGAAATTGTTGGCGCTGGTACAGCTGGTGATGGCAATATGGATGCTGGTAATATCTTAAAACCAGCACTCGCTCGTGGTGAATTACAATTAGTTGGTGCTACAACTTTAAATGAATATCGCATTATTGAAAAAGATGCAGCCTTAGAACGACGCATGCAACCTGTACGTGTTAAAGAACCGAGCGTTGAAGAGACTCTCATCATTCTAAAAGGTATTCAGCCTAAATATGAGAGCTTTCATCATGTTCAATATACAGATGAAGCAATTGAAGCGGCCGTCATACTTTCAGACCGTTTCATTGCTGATCGTCAACTACCTGATAAAGCGATTGATTTACTTGATGAAACTGGCTCGAAAAAAAATCTTGCGATTCAATTTATTGATCCGCAGACAATTGAAGCAAAATTAAAAGAAGCTGAAACGCAAAAAATGCAAGCTTCTCAAGATGAGGATTTTGAAAAAGCCGCTTATTACCGTGATCAAATCAAAAAATGGGAACAACTACGCGATACGCAAATCGCTGATGAAGATATCCCAGTGGTGACACCAAAAGATATTGAAAAGGTCGTTGAAACGATTACCGGAATTCCAGTTGGCGAATTAAAAGAAAAAGAAAAAGTACAAATGAAAAATCTTGATACCGACCTAAAAAAACATGTTGTCGGTCAAGATGAAGCAATTGATAAAGTGACGCGTGCTGTCCGTCGTAATCGGATTGGTTTAAATAATAAAAATCGTCCTATCGGTTCTTTCTTGTTTGTTGGTCCAACTGGTGTTGGTAAAACGGAACTTGCCAAACAATTAACACATGAATTGTTTGGCTCTGAGCGGAGTATGATTCGTTTTGATATGAGTGAGTATATGGAAAAACACAGCGTTTCAAAATTAATTGGCTCTCCACCAGGTTATGTTGGCTATGATGAAGCTGGGCAATTAACAGAAAAAGTTCGTCGTCAACCATACAGTCTCATTCTTTTAGATGAAATTGAAAAAGCGCACCCAGATGTCCTACATATGTTCCTACAAATTCTAGATGACGGTCGCCTAACGGATGCGCAAGGTCGTTCAGTTAGCTTTAAGGATACAATTATTATCATGACAAGTAATGCTGGCACAGGAAATGCCGAGGCAAACGTTGGTTTTGGTGCTATTAAAGCTGGGACCACACAATCCGTTCTTGGTCAATTAACAGATTTTTTCAAACCTGAATTCCTGAATCGTTTTGATGGTATTATCGAATTTAAACCACTTTCTAAAGAACACTTATTAGATATCGTGACTTTAATGATTTCAGATGTAAATCATCTCTTGGAAGATCAACATATTTCCATTGATGTCGAACATAATGTTAAAGAAAGACTGGTAGACTTAGGCTATGATCCTAAAATGGGGGCTCGTCCACTTCGTCGCGTTATTCAAGAACAAATTGAAGATGGTATCGCTGATTACTATTTAGATCATCCTAATACCACAGAGCTAAAAGCTATTCTTAATGATGATAACCAAATCAGTGTCACAAAAAAATAAATTATGTTTTTTAAACAAATATCTTTGCCTATTATTTTGCCGTAAAAACGCTAAATGATAGGCTTTTTTTAACACTAAATTAAATAAAGGAAAACAAACGTTTTTATTCTCAGCGTCTTTTACCATTTTTTGACTTTTCTATGGTATAATTTGGGTGTTAGATAAGAACTGTCTATAATATTGGAGGGGTGAGCGAGATGAAATTAGTCGACGTAACAAACAGCTACCGGGAGTTAGTATCAAAGCAATTGGAGAACACTGATGCCAGTTTTGTAAAAGTCTATTCATTCGGCAAGACATTGGTTGTTCACAGTGAAGCGCCTACACATACTGAAGTTGTGATCATTAACAAACTTCGTGAAGTTAAAGATTTTGAGATTAACCACGTGGTAAGTTCGATTTTTGATACCAATATTGCAAACCCAAAAATCAGTGTACTCAAGACTAAGGGTGTTGTTGAGCTTTCTATGCTACATACGGTTAAGAAGGCCTAACCAAAAAATAGTCAAAAACAAGTCAAAGGCACAATCTGACGATTGTGCTTTTGACTTGTTTTTATTTTGAAGATTTATTCATCTTCAGTTTTATCTTCAACTTCTTTTGTTTTCGCTTTATTTTTCATCACGATGACGATGACAACTGCGATAATAACAATGCCACCAACAATCATCATCCACTTACTCTTTTGTTCACCAGTTTGAGGAAGCTTTCCAGTTGATGTGGTGGGTTTTGTTGTCGGTTTAGTCGTTGAATTTGTTGTTGTTGTGAAATTAGTTTGATCTGTCGTTTTTGGTGGATCAATGCCAATGTCCGGATCTTTTATCGTGGCATCGAGTTCATCACGAACTGCATACAAATCTTCGCGACTCATTGCTGAGTCTAAACGGGTTTTAAGTTCTTTGGCATAGTTAGAATCAATTTTACCTTGTTTTAATAAGGTATCAATGTTTCCACCAATATTCAGATAAGCTTCTGAGAAAGACCACCAATAATTGCCAGCTTCTTGATTATTCTTAGTGATTTCATTCATATAGCCTTCAAGTTCTTCATTTGTTTTAGCTGCTTTTACTTTTGCTACTGTTTGATCATATTCTCCTTGAGAAATTTTTTTATTATGAATTAAGATGTTTAATACGCGCAAACGCATATTCAATAATTCTTGAGTTACTGGTGTTTTAGCAGTATCTGTTGATTGAGTTTCATCTGTGATAGTTTGGGTTGTCTCAGCATTGTCTTTAATAGTAGCATTATTTGTATCTTCAGCAAAAGCTTGAATTGTTCCAATTCTTGTTAACATAATAAGGGATAGTAATAAAATCACTCTTTTTTTCATTGTCATGCCCTCCATCTCTCTTTTTTTGTAACTTAATTGTAACACCACGTTAACCTAATAGCAACAAATGAAATATTAAATTTTATTAAAGCTTTTATTTCCCTTGATTTTTCCTTAAAGAATAGCCATATAAAAATCCAGCAATCACAAGGATAACAATTGAAATCCCACCTAAAATAATTCTCATTTTTTTACGATTAGCTGCTTTTTTCTTAACTGCCGCTTCTTTTTTTAATCGTTCAGCTCTCTCTATTTTACGCTTTGTTTCTCGAGATGTTTGCGCTTTAACAAACTTATTATTGATCAATTCTAATTCTTTGTTCATTTTATCCAATTCAGCAATCGACCGAGCATTCAACATCCGATCAAGATAAACATCGCTCTCTTCAGGTGTAATCTTTTCTTTAACTAATAACTCACTCATTCTAACCAATACTTGTCCGTAAATCTTATAAAAATTATCAAGATACTTCTTCGCTGCCAAATTATCTTCTGTCATTTTTTTCACAATTTGTTGGCCATCCGTTATCAATTTTGCTTCTTCCAATTGAGCAATTCCATCTGAAAATTGATTTTGATCAATCCATTGATTATCGCGAAGGACTTCCAGCATTTGCTTCTGAAACTTAAAATCTGATTCATTAAATTGCGGATCATTCATTTCAGTTGATTCTCTATTTGAATCAATTTGATTTAATTCCTCTGCCGAGACCCAAACACTAATCATAGATAAGCAAAAAACGACAACCGTACCTATCCAAAATTTTCTTTTCATTTTTTACTCCATTCTCTTTCCCAATAATTAATTAAATCAAATAATCGGTACACTTGTCGCAATTTGCTGCTTGAAGGTGACTAATTCAGTTACACCATTTCGTTTTAATACATCACTCATTTCTTTAAAACCAAGTTCGTAATCTTCGGCAACATGCGCATCTGACCCTAGAGTAAATCGTGTGCCTCCCATTGCAACATATAAAGGAATTGCATAGTCATACAATGTGTCATTTTGATACTTCACAAAACTTTTTGCATTTAACTCTAAAGCGAAATCTTTGGCAATCATCTCTTTAAACAGATGTTTCAAGTAGTGTTCTGCAAGTTTTTGATAATCTTCAACTGAAACATCTACTCTACGCATCCCATAATCAAAATGCGTCAAAATGTTAGCAGTCGGCATCTCTTCCACCGAACGAATCATTTGCTCATAATATTCGCCAATTAGGCGTTCCAATTCAAATTCTTTCACAACTGGGTCCATAAAATCAATCTTGCCATTTTGGTGGGTGCTCAAAAGAATCACATCATATGGTTTATCGTCAATGAAATCTTCAATTCTATTTTTATGGTCGTGGACATAACCGACTTCAATCCCTCGCAATATCTGACGCTCAAAACGTTCTTCATGTCTTTGAAGATCGTCATTATATCGGTTGAAGTTAGGGATACTGTCTTTAAAATCTTCACTTGGATTTTCAAAATCAAGGTGTTCAGTCGTCACTAACTGCTTAGTTGTTTGTTGTAAATAGTTTTCTATCGTTTCCTCTGAATCGAATGAATGTCTCGTATGGACATGTTGATCATAATATACTGTCATCCCATTATTCCCTCTTTTCTTTATGACATACCTCAATTATATCACTAAATAAAGAGTGCGACTGTTCACTAAAGAAAAGCTTAGCAAATAAAAAAGCAGTGTTTTCACACTTCAAAGCCAGACTTCTTGATTCCAATTTTAAAAAATATTTGGTACTCTTAATATAGAATAAAAAATAGGATTTTAGGAGGCTTTTTCTATGCAAAAGGTTACAAAATATATCACTTTAAATGATGGCAACAAAATTCCATCCGTTGGCTTTGGTACTTGGCAAACTCCAGATGGTGATGTTGCTGAAGAAGCTGTCTTAACAGCATTACAAGCAGGCTACCGTCACATTGATACTGCTAAAATTTACGGAAATGAAGTGAGTGTTGGTAGAGCACTTAAAAAATCGGGTATTCCACGTGAAGAAATTTTTCTAACAACCAAACTTTGGAATACGGAACACACGTATGAAAAAGCGAAACAATCCATCCATGATCAATTAGAACAACTAGACGTAGACTACTTTGACCTTTACTTGATTCACTGGCCAAATCCAGTTGATTACCGTGAGGATTGGGCAAAATCAAATGCCGATAGCTGGCGAGCAATGGAAGAAGCTGTGGCTGAAGGTAAAATTAAATCAATTGGTGTCTCAAATTTTCATCCACACCATTTAGATGCCTTACTAAAAACAGCAAAAATCAAACCAGCAATCAATCAAGTTTATTTAAATCCAAGTGATCAACAACCAGAATTAGTAGATTATTTTAGAAAGCATGATATTCACTTAGAAGCATATAGCCCACTTGGTACTGGAAAGATTTTCGACATTGAAGAACTTAAAGAATTAGCAACTAAATATAATAAATCAGTCGCACAGTTAGCAATTCGTTGGTCATTGCAACACGGCTTTATCCCATTACCAAAATCAGTCACACCAGAACGCATCATTGCCAACCTAGAGGTCTATGACTTCGAAATCACAGAAGCCGACATGGCAGTCATCGACGCCCAAAAAGGCAAATCCGGCGAAGCCAGAAACCCAGATGAGTTGCAATTTTAAAAATGGTGATTTTATGTGCGCTTTGGAGTGAGCAGTAAGATAAGCATCCGAAACTGACGGTTTTTGTCAGATTCGGATGCTTAGCTTAATGCCGAGCTCCAACACAGAAAATCCCGTCTATTCAAGGTGGTTTTTGGAGCGTTTAGAGGTGAGTCGCAAGACGAGCTTGCGAATAAATTGGTTTTTAATTGAATCGCAAGATTGACTTGTGACCGAACCTCTGCTCCAAAAATCCCGTCTATCTCAGGTGGTGGAGTGAGCGCCTCAGAGTTTTCCCATACGTCTCATCCAAAACAAAAAAATAAAAAATGAGCCACTATTTAATAATAGTCTGGCTCATTTTTTTGCATGCTGATAATAATCAAAAATTAAATCTCTAACTTCTTCTTCATCATATGTAAAAGGTAAATCGGTTAGATCAAATGTATATTTTGAATCGTCTCTAAAGTTAAAAATTAATGATTGTTGATTGCCCAAACCACTAATATCAATCGACTTCACATCATACCATTTTTGCGTTTTCTTTGAAAAATTATGATACATGGTTAAACCAGATTGATCCAAATCTAATTTTCTCAAACCAAATTTTATAATACCAATACAATTTGGTACTGCTTCAATCACAGCTAAAGCTGCCACAATGAGTGTTATCCCTGTCGAGATAGAAATCGATGTCTTACCCGTTACTAATTGAATCAAAATATAAAAGGCAACTGGGATAAAAACAAGCGCAAGACAAAAGTTAAAGACTGCTAAAAATGTATTTCTTTTGATAACTATTTTTTTATTCTTAAAATCGCTCATCAATACCGACCTCCTTTATCCTAAAAACTAATATGTAACTCTCTCAAGTATACCAAAAATATTACCTATTTGAACAAAAGAATAGCAAAGTACCATATATCAACGATACTTTGCTAGTTACCTATTTCTCTTTCAACTTAACATAACGATTCAAATCTCTTAGTTCACCACGAATATGCAAATCTTCAGGATCCATTCCTACAAAAGTAAAACCACTCTTAATGGCTACCTGATTACTTGGTTTGTTTTCCACATCAGCTAACAGAGTAATTTTATTAAGACCCATTCGAGCATACGCAATATCACAAAATGCTGTCACAGACTGTGTCATAATGCCACGCCCTACAAAATCAGAACATAACCAATAACCGATCTCTGCTTTTTTTGCCTTTTGATCAATAAAATGCAATTCAATACAGCCAATGAATTCATCTTTGTAACGAATAAAGTAAAGAGCATCCGTTCCTTCAGCCATTCCTTTTAACTTCAATTTAATAAAGTTTTCCTCATCTTCAACTGTTTTCGTGTAATCAACAAAATCTAGATATTTTCCTAAATGTTCTCTGTCTCGATCGATAATCTCGAACATCGGTTTTGCAGTCTCAATCGTTGGAAAAACTAATTCAATATCAGGTGAAATTTTAAAGGAAAAATATTGTGTCATCTCTTTCACCTCACAACTATAATTTTTGAAAGAATACCATTTTTATACCTAATCGTCAAATTACTTCGTGGCACGTAAACAAAATAATGTTGCCCGTTCTTTCATAAATAGTGCATCTGCCGTATAGAAATTTTGACTTTGGACGTTATCAAATCCAATTGCTTGCACTTTTTCTATTAAATCTGCTTGCGCAAATCCTGGATGAACTAAATCAGAATTTACCTTTTCATGATAATCAAAATCAATGATTAGTAGTTCTCCACCCGGTTTCAATGTATCAAATAAAACTTTTAAAGTTGCCTCATATTCAGGAATATGTAGTAAAACTTGTGCCATCACAATGACATCAGCGCGAATCACTAACGCTTCATTTTCACTGATGAGATACGTTTCAGCATTTTGAATATCCGTTTCTTGAATTTTTCCATCAACAACCTTAAGAATCTCAATTGCCGGATCAAGTAAATAAACTTTTTCAAATTGGTCAGCTAATGCCAGCCCTATTACACCCGTTCCACATCCATAATCAATGAATGTTTGATTTTCCGTCTCATTTGATAGATACTTTGTTACTTCTGCAATCATTTTTTGATTCACAATTTCACGAGCAGGTGCATCATATTTTTTTGCTGTTTGATTAAAAATATCAATATTTGCCATTCATTCTACGACCCTTTCTTTCTATGATTCTATCTAAGGTATCATAATTAGTGTAAAGATAAAAAAAAATAGACTCAAAAACGAGTCTATTTTTACTTTATTCATCAATAAATCACAACGCTCGGCTGATTCACAGTTACCTCGTGAATTTCACCTTGGACACCAAAGTAGTCATTAACAGCCGTTTGTAGAGCAAGAATAGCGTCATCTGCACGTTTGGCTTGATCAAGATTAATCGCTTCAATGACTAAAACAGCATCTTTTGTCGTTTCTTGTAACATCGTCCGTTTGGCTTCCCGCCAGTTAAATGACCGGCAGATTGCACCCTCATCATCGTAGTAGATAATTTCTTCAGGCAACGCGGGTGCATCCTTTTCAGCACCTAATGGGAAGAATGATTCGCCTCCTGTTGCTTTTCCTAAATGTAAATCACCTTGGATCATCATCAAATCTTCGCCACCACAAGGAACAGCAAAAGTTAATGAAATCGTATTGTAGATATCAACTAAAGGACTGATTGGACGGAAATCTTTATCTTGATTGACCCGTTTCAATAACGCTTCAATCGATGATCGTGCGCCTTTTTTAGTTTTAAATTTTGCAAAAGCTTCTCGCCATTCAGCAATGACCACATTTTGAGTGAAGGTTTCTTCACCTAAAAACTTCTTCGCTTCGCGATTGCCTTGTTTCAACATTGCTTCAAATTTAGGATCATCTGCTTCATCAACAATATTATCGATGTCTTTTACAACTAAAAGGTTAATTTTTGCTTCTGGAAAAACTTCCCAAAAATTTGCATCAACAGTCATTTTTTTCAATTTACATTCCTCCGATACTTTTCGTTATCTTTATTATACCGAAAAAGCACGGATACTTTCAAAAGAAAGCTTAACGCAATATCTTGTCCAGTGCCTTACCTTTAGCTAACTCATCAATCAGTTTATCCAGATAGCGTATTTTCTGCATCAATTCATCTTCAATTTCTTCAACCCGGTAACCACAAATCACACCTTTGATTAAATGAGCGCGCTCGTTGAATCCCGGCGCTTCCTTAAAGAATGTTTCAAAATCCAGTTTGTCAGTTAACACTTTTTGTAAGCCTTCTTGATCATAGCCTGTCAACCAGAAGATAATCTCATCGATCTCTGCCTTAGTGCGCCCCTTCTTTTCTACTTTTTGAATATACAAAGGATAGACACTACCAAACGACATCGAAAAAATCTTATGAGCCATTTCCATCACTTTCCTTTCAGTTTATCTACTGTCATCATAACGGAAAAATCTAAAATGCCCAATCAATTTGATTTACTTGAAGGAAGAACCTTCTCGGTACGGATTTGCATAACGGTCCAACTGTCGTAAATAATTAAATCGCGATACAAAGAAGAAGATAAGCTGTAAGATTAGATAGACACTTAAGATGACCAACACATACTTATAGACAGGTAAATCAATCAAAAACTTCATTGCGGTCATAGCTGCAATAAAATGTAAACTAGACATCACAAAAGGTGCGAAGAACATCACGATAATTTCAGTTGTCACCATCTTATGACGGTGTTTGCGTGAGACTCCCGTAATATGTAAAGAGCGATGATATTTGCCGTCAACTTCCAAATCACCAAATAACTTAAAGTAAATAATTGACGATGAGAAAATAAAGAACACTGTTCCAAGTAAAACACTAATTAACATAATCATACCGTTTGCTTGACGTGAAAGATGCCAAGTTTGATAAAGAGAGGTCATAAAGAACCGCTGACTCTCAATTTGATTGACAACTTTAACTTCATCATCCGTAAATTCACGTTCATAGTTTTCATTATCAATCGATTTTAGATATTCTTCTTCTTTTTTTCTTGTTTTTTCATTTTCTTTTTCTAAGTGTTTCATCACTTTAGCATTGACTTCGCCACTCTTTTGCCAATTTTCAAAATGAATCAGATTTACCGGTTGTTGTTCATAATCTAAATTAGCATAAATTTTATTAAAAGTTTCATCTGTTACAACTACCAAAGGTGAAAAGAAACCAATTGTCGTTTGGATGTCACTCTTAGAGACTGTCAATTTCATCTTCTGATTAATAATTTTACCTGTGACTTTTGATGTTTTATTTTTGGCTGTCGATACTTGAGAGTTCGTCTGTGCCAATTGAATCGCTTGACTATCGTCCGTCACTCTTAACTCTTCTTTACCTAGAATTTTTGCTATTCTTTGATAGTCACTTAACGAGATCGCGGAATAATATTCTTCTTTACCTCCGCCTAACTCCAGTCCAATATCTGCCGTTTTCAGTTCTAATTTTTGCGGTTCAAAACCTGCATCAGTCAATTCTGTCATGAGATAATCGAGGTTTTTTTGATGATAGGCTTCAAATTGAGTATTGTCTTGTTTTTTTTCAGTGATTGGCATTGAATAGTTATACACATACGCAAACGAATCTCCTTGCGTTTGTGCAAAACGATCACTACCAATCGATTTAGAAACGCCAATGCCAACAAAAGCAATTGATGCAATAATTGAAATCAAAAAATACATCGTTGCATTACTTTTCATGCGAAACATCAAATTACTAATTGTTAACAAACGCCCATGATTTAAAAAGCGGTCCTGTTTCTTTAACACTTTGAAAATCCAAACACTGGCTTGTTGAAAAAATAAATAGGTCCCTAAAATAGTAATTAACACACAGGCTAGTAGTAATCCCAAAGCAATAAAAAAATCAAATCTACTCATCATCGACATTGCCGCCACTTGAGCCAATGCATAACCAACTAAGATAAAAACTACACTTAAAACAGATTTCACAAAACTAGTTTTGGGTGGTTTAGATGATGTTTCAGCACTTTTCTTCAATACATCTAACGATTGACGGTTTAATTTCGTCAAGGTAAACATTGATAATAGTAAAAATAACACTGCATAAATCACAAACGTTAATAAAATAGATTGCCATGGAAAATAAAATTTAAGGGTTTTATCTAGATTCAAAACATTTTGCGTAATCAAGAGAATAAGTTTTGAAGATAATAGACCTGTTAGAATACCTGTTAAAATTGCAACGAGTCCTAACAATAAGTTTTCCAGATATAGCATATGCTTTAATTGTTTGCGCGACATCCCTAAAGTCAAATACACTGCCAACTGCGGTTTCCTTTTTTGTAAAAATAGTGAGAACGCATACCATAAAAAGACAAAAGACATCAGTACAACGACAATCTCAGCTAACAACATGCCCACATTCGCAAATGCGCCTATTGTATCACTACTACCTTGTAGTTCTTCCGAAAGGTTAGGATGAAAAAAAAGCAACGAAAAAATAAAAAAGATCGCTGAAGAACAAACACTACTTAAAAAATAAGTCCCATAATCACGCGTATTACGCAGAATATTACGAGTAACGAGTTGTTTGAAAGTCATGATTCGTTCCTCCTAAATGTGCTAACACGTCCAATATACTTTGATAGAAAACTTCACGTTTATTTCCACAATGAATTTCATTATAAAATTGGCCATCTTTGATAAACATGACACGTTCAGAATAACTTGCGGAAATAGCATCATGTGTCACCATGACAGTTGTGACACGTTTCAAACGATTCATCTCGGCCAAAATAGTCATCACATCACCCGCTGCTTTTGAATCTAAATTACCAGTCGGTTCATCAGCTAAAATAATTTTAGGATCATTAATTAGTGCCCGCGCAATTGCGACACGTTGTTTTTCACCACCTGAAATCTCCGTAATACGTTTATTTTCTAAAGACGATATATCTAACTCTGCCATTAAATCACGGGCTTTTTTACGTGACTCACTTGTACTAGCCTTATCTAAGGTCATAGGCAACATAATATTTTCAATCACTGTTAGGGGCGGTAACAGATTGAAGTCTTGAAAAACAAAACCAATCGTTTTCAGACGCAGTAAACTTAAATAATCTTCATCCATTTTTGAGACATCTTGATTATTGATCACAACCTTCCCACCAGTTGCTTGATCAAGTGTTGCAATTATATTTAAGAGTGTTGTCTTACCACTGCCAGAAGGCCCCATAATACTTAAAAACTCACCTTCTAACACATCTAAATCAATGGATTTTAAAACTTCATAGGGCGGATTACCCGGATATATTTTCGTAATAGCTTTTAATTCAATCATATTTTTTACTCCTTTATTTCTTTGTTGTCTCAAGTATAGTCGGTATTAGTCTTGGAACCTATTGAACTAAATGACAGTTTTCTTACAATATTGTCATCTTTTAAAGTATATTACGTGCTAAAATAAAGAAAAACCTAGAAATTAAGAGGTGACGCCCGTGAAATTATACCTAGTTGAAGATGACAAAAAACTCAATCATATCTTAACTAATTTTCTCACAAAAAATGAGTACGATGTTCATTCACCACAGGATTTTTCGAAGATTAAAGAAGATTTTCAACATGTTGACCCTGATTTAGTCCTCATGGATATAACTTTACCCTATTTTGATGGCTACTATTGGACCACTGTCATTCGTCAAGTTTCAGACTGCCCGATTATTTTTATGTCAGCCAGAGAGAGTGCGATGGATCAAATCATGGCACTTGAGTACGGTGGTGATGACTATATAACAAAACCTTTTTCATATGATTTACTCTTGGCTAAAATTCGCAGTCATATTCGCCGGAATTACGGACAATATGCTGATCGTCATAAGGAACGAGTGATTACATTTGGTGAATTCCGCTATTATCCAGAAAAACTTCAAATAAATTATCAAGAAAAAGTTGAAGCTATCTCACAAAAAGAAGGTGAATTAATTAATATTTTTCTTACTAAAGCGACTAGAATTGTAAGTCGTAATGAATTACTAGCTGCCCTCTGGGATAACGAAAATTTTGTTGACGATAATACACTTTCAGTTAACATTACACGTCTCAGAAAAAGACTGAGCAATATTGGCTTACCTCATGCCATTCAAACCATACGTGGCAAGGGCTATAAATTAATTCTTGAAACGAGTGAGACACGATGAAACATATTAAACGCCAATTAGGCTTAATCTTTTGTATCTATTTCTTCTTACTGCTATTTTTTATCTTAATCTGGTTAGACGGGTATCATAATCTAACCATCCTCCTCTATGGATTCCTACTGAGTACTGTTTTTATGGGACTTTTTATAAGTTTAGGTTGGTATCGTCGTCGCATATTAAATCAGTTGTTCGATCAAAAGCGATCTTTCAAAGAATTTCATCAATTAAAACAAGATCAAAGTCGATTGTCCCATGACGTTTATCGCTTGATGGACGCCCAATACCGCTATTTTTATGATAAATTAAAAAAGGTTCAGTTAGAACGCGAAGAACAACAACATTTTATCTATCGCTGGGTTCATCAAATGAAAACTCCTTTAAGTGTCATTGAACTGATGCTACAAGATGAAGACTACGATATTGACAGTTTTCGTGAAGAAACAGACAAGTTGCATAAAGGACTTAATCTTGCCCTCAGCATGTCGCGTTTAGAAGCTTTTCAAAATGATTTTCACATCGAAACGATTTCTTTAAATAGCTTGATCAAATCTGTCATTAACGATCAAAAAGAATATTTAATCCGCCAAGCTATTTTTCCTAAAGTTGAGATTGATGAAAATTTGATGATACAAACAGACAAGAAATGGCTCGCATTTGCCATTGATCAATTATTGATAAATAGTGTTAAATATACCACCGAAGCTGAAACACGTCTCGATATATTCACAGTAGAAACGTCAACAACATACGAACTTACGATCAAAGATTATGGAGTGGGCATCGCGTCTCAAGATATCAAACGTGTTTTTGATCCCTTCTTTACTGGTAAAATGGGACGTACACAACATGAAGCAACAGGTATGGGACTATATCTTGTCAAAAAAGTCATCACCCAACTTGATTACAGCATTCAAATCAAGTCAGAAATCAATCAAGGGACTGTTGTGAGCATCGCTATTCCAAAACACTAAATTTCTAAAAAAATAACCTCAGAGAAAAGTCTCTGGGGCCTATTTTTCTGCTTTGGTTTTAAGTTTCTTTTTACAATACCTTCAATTGTTGCAATGCTACTCATACTATTCTATATCAGCTTTTAAAACTGAAAAATTCTTCATTGTAATCATAAAAAGAGCCAAAAACAAATTTTACTAACGCACTCCAAATAAAAACGATGAAAAATCAGACTAATTATATGAATATATTTCACTAAAGTGATTATCCTGATACCAAAGGTGTAAAATCTGACCTAGATATTCAACTTCGAAATAAGTCCCATTAGGTACATTTTTCATTGAAAAAGTCTTTTGAATTTGATTAATCAGCTCATCTTGATTGGGCTCTAAGGGAAGTTCTACTCGATCAGCAATTTCAGCCACTGAAAAGTGAATCTTTAAGAAATAACCTTTTCCCGCCTCAAATTTTGCAAGAACTGGTGCTTCAATTTTACCTGGTGGATAATAATCTTTTAAATAGTTTCCCCATCCTTTTGGTGATGTAACAAGTAATCTAAAATACGTTTCCTTTATATTTTCAGGTTCCTTGAGAAGGTCTTGCCGAATGTCTTTACCTGCAAAATAGGTTATATTCATGCGCTCATCATCAAAACCAAACACATCCATCCAGTCCTCTAACGAAACAATAACTTGTCTATCTTCATTATAATCTCTACCAAATTGATAACCACTTCTCATTTTAGGTGAATTTGGAGAATAAAACGTTTGTTTATCTTTTTTGATATTATCATTCAAAAAGGCATTCTTTTTATAGTCAGGAGAAAATTTCAATGTCACATTATAGTGACCTGCTTCACTTTTTATAAAAGTTGAAAAACTTAAATTAACATCATTTTTCTTTAAATGAAAGGTATCTGTCACAAAAGCTCGAACCATCTCAGTATCATTCTTTTTACTTGCATTTGGTACTCTTATCAAAAAAAGAAAGAAGATAATAATTATTATAAAAATTGTGCCACATCCCAAAGAAATCCCTTTACCCAAGGATGACTTTTTTTGATATGTTTTCAATTTTTCTCCTCCTTCTTTTATTTGTCATTAACCCGCCTATATTCGACTGCTTCTGTTGTTACAGGTTGAAATTCTAATTGATTATGCTCATAATACTCTCGATTCGCATTCATCGTCAGACTAATATATCCATTCGATAAAAAGACAAAGCGATACAACGTTAGTTCATCATCAGTCACAAAATCAATCCAGTTTTCATGTGCGTGATGAAACGTTAATAATTGACTTGGATTATCTATTGACGCTTTTCTAAAAATAATTTGCGTATCATCTTCTTTTTCTATATACAATTCCTCACTCTTCGAAAGTGAACACCAATTGCCTTCAAGTTTATTCATGCGTTTGCGACTTAATAATTTTTCAATTGACACATCACGTGGTGTTGTTCGATCAGTTGCAGTTGTCATTGAATCCACTGATTTTCTATAAGTTAAAATAACAAGAACTGCTAATAAAATAAAACTAGAAATAAAAAATACCATCTTCACCCCTCCATTTCGCATTATCCAAAGATTAATATTAATGACTTAACTAGGGACATTGTACAGCTAAAAAACAGATAAAAAGAACCCAGTAACACACAGAGATGCATCAAACTTTGTGTATTGATAATTTTTTTAAACGCACCCACTTTATTTTTATAAATCATTGACCAAACCGTTCCCACAATAAAAAAGAAAGAAAACACTAAACCCTTTGTGACGTAATTCCCCTCCGATATATCCAAAGCTCGATTAAAATCACTATATAAAAATGCCTGAATGCCCTGACTATCTAAAAATAAATCTATGAGAAATGCTATTGCAAAAGCACCTAAAAAGATTATTGCAATCATTTTATCTTTTTTTGACAAGGCCTCTCACTCCTTTGTGAAAATTATAACATCGTCGGATCAACGAAAACGCCCAAAACATTGCTCAGCATATTCAACAATACTTGTAAATTAGTCAATAAAGCGCGTACTTTAAGTTAACTTCATTTTAACCAAATACGCAACTCTTTTCTAAGTAGCAAATACAAATTTACTTATAATTATGGTACAATTATTTAACGATAAAATCATGGAGAAAATTCAAAATGAAAATTCAAAAACAGCTTTGCTGTATGACAGCACTCATCAGTATCTTTTTACTTACTTCATGTCGCTTTACCATAACAAAACCAAATGAAGGAACCTGGATTATCACAAAAGCACCAGAAATTGAAAAAGTGCAATGGCTCCATCAAAATCAATGGTTAATGGTTAGCTCTCGACGACCTAGTCTACACTCTGATGTTCAGAAAGCTGAGAAAAGAAGAGAATATGTAGGTGAATTAATTGTCGGTTCGGATACCATTTTAAGTCTCACAACAAAATCATTTCAACCAAAAAATAAGCCTGATAAAGAGATTCAAAAAGAGTTCCTATTAAAAGTTTATCCTGTTAAAGATCAAGCAGTACTCTATGACAAACAAATTAATCTGCTTGATTTGGTGAAAGAGATTGATCCAACTTTTGAGATTAAGCATTTAGGTCTTTTCTCTCCAGACATGAACTATTTAAGTTTTGGCATTCGTGAAAATAGTTACGATGATTACTATCTAAATATCAATGAAGAAAAAATATACCCGCGTAATAAAATGGACAAAAAAATAATTGACAACATTCAGCAAATAAATCAAGTGCCGCCTGATTATCATTACTGGGTACAAACAAATTTTGAAAAACGTGACATGTATGGAAATACGACACTCAAAACATCAAGAGGCTCACACTATGAAACAATCAGTTTTATGAAAAAATCAACACATCCTAATTCACTAAAAATAGAACAAGATTATCCAGAAATAAGAAAAAGTCTTGATAGCGGAAATGATGTCACCATTAACTATAGTAAAAATCGGCCTTCTGCTGAGACACTTGCTCAACTAGCGACACCTATTGGCAAAGAAACATGGCAAGATGTGACAATCAACAAATCCGCCAGCATCGATAAAGAAAGACACACTATCAATTCGACTGCCGACTTTTTAAAATGGTACCAACATTAAAATAAAACCAGCTTAAATATTCTCTATCTTTTAAAAGAATATCTAAGCTTTTTTTTTTAGCGTTTTTTGTTTGCTTTAGTCAAATTAATTATAACACACTATTCATTATGGTGTCTTTTTACACGCTAATAATATCCTTAAAGAATAACATAAACTAAAAAAGACTCCTTAACCTAAAAGGTCAAAGAGTTCTCGATTCTTATTTTACAGTAAAGCTTTTAATTCAACTTCTGGATATTTATCCGCAAACCAACGCATTGCAAATTGGTTTTCAAATAAGAACAATGGTTGATCGAAACGGTCTTTAGCTAGGATATTTCGACTTGAGCTCATTTTTTCATCTAACTGCTCTGGATCAATCCAGCGCGCAATTTTTGAACCCATTGTTTCCATGATAATCTCAGTGTTGTATTCATTTAACATACGGTGTTTAAAGACTTCAAACTGAAGTTGTCCAACCGCACCAACAATAAAGTCTTCAGTTAAATATGTTTTATAAAGTTGAATTGCTCCTTCTTGAACCAATTGATTCAAGCCTTTATAAAATGATTTTTGTTTCATTACGTTTTTAGCCGTAACTTTCATAAATAATTCTGGCGTAAAGTGAGGTAACTCTTCATACTCGATTTTATCTTTTCCAGTATAAATGGTATCCCCGATTTGATAGTTACCAGTATCATAAAGTCCGATAATATCTCCCGCGACAGCTTTTTCAACTGTTTCACGAGAGTCAGCCATAAATTGTGTTGAATTATTCAGCTTAATTTTCTTATCAGTTCGTGATAAAGTCACGTCCATTCCCTTTGTAAATGAACCCGAACAAATTCTAACAAAAGCAATCCGGTCCCGGTGAGCTGGGTTCATATTGGCTTGAATTTTAAAGATAAAGCCTGAGAAATCATCTGAATATGGATCAACGCGTTCTTCATCGACTTTTTTATGTGCTTCTGGTTTTGGTGCAAATTGTAAGAATGTTTCTAAAAATGTTTCCACACCAAAGTTTGTTAAGGCTGAGCCGAAGAAGACGGGGGTCAATTCACCTTTAGCAATTTTTTCTTCTGAGAATTCATTCCCTGCTTCAAGTAACAATTCAACTTCATCTTGCACTTGGTCAAAAATTGATAATTTACTAATGTCATGTTCGCGTGATAATTGACGATCTTCCGTAAGTGGAATCAAACGCTCGCCATCATAACGATCAGGGCGATAAATTTCAACACGATTATGATACATATCATATAAGCCTTCAAAACCTTTACCCATGCCAATCGGCCAATTCATAGGATAAGAATCAATTTCTAAAACCTCTTCTAATTCCTCCAGTAATTCTAATGGTTCACGACCATCTCGGTCTAATTTATTAATAAATGTAAAAATTGGAATGCCACGCATACGACACACTTGGAAAAGTTTTTTCGTTTGTGCTTCAATCCCTTTGGCGCTATCAATTACCATGACAGCACTATCGACTGCCATCAAAGTACGGTAAGTATCCTCTGAGAAATCCTCATGTCCAGGTGTATCCAAAATGTTGACACGTTTGTCCTCGAAATCAAATTGCATCACGGAACTGGTTACTGAAATCCCTCTTTGTTTTTCAATATCCATCCAGTCAGATTTCGCAAAGTTTCCGGTCTTTTTACCTTTGACAGTCCCCGCATTACGAATGGCACCACCAAAAAGTAATAATTGTTCTGTGATCGTCGTTTTACCAGCATCCGGATGGGAAATAATCGCGAATGTTCGGCGGCGATCCACTTCTTGTTGTTGAGTTAATTCCATTAATTGTTCTCCTTTTATTCAATATTTTATCTTGAATTTCTTTAGTCACAAGCAAACATGGTCTAGTATATCACGTTTTGATCTACATCGGCACGTCTCTCCTTTAATTTTTCTAAAACTTTTCACTTATTACAATACCATTTTTTCACCCGTCCTGTATAATTAAATACAACAATTCATAAAGGAGGTAAAAAAGATGACATTTTCAACTCTTTTCATGACGTTTCTTGTTTATTCGATCATTGGCTGGATTTGGGAAAGCTTTTATTGTTCATTCAAAGTAAAACATTTTGTCTATAGGGGATTTTTACTAGGTCCGTATTGTCCAGTTTATGGCTGCGGCGTGGTCGCCGTTTTACTATTGGTACCAAAAGATGCCGGTACCTTACTTAATTTATATTTTAATATGGTGGTGATTGTCACCTTAATTGAATATACGACAAGCTGGCTCCTTGAAAAATTCTTCAAGATGAAATTATGGGACTACTCGGAAATGCCCCTTAATATTGGCGGACGTGTTGCCGTCCCTGTTTCACTCTTCTGGGGTGTAGGCTGCTTGTTCCTTGTTAAAGTAATTCAACCTGCGATTGGTGCAGCTATCCATGATTTTGATAGCTTTACCCGTGGTTTTGGTCCGATTATTCTCTTTCTAATCTTTGCGGTTGATTGCAGTACAACTTTAATCTTCACGCTAACCGCCAAAAAAGATGTCGAAGCAGCACTTGATTTCAGTGATCCTGAAAATGCAGCTGTCAAAGAATACCGCATTGAAAGTATCATTCAGAACTACGAACCACATATCAGCCGTGATTCAGTTAAATCTTTTATTGAGAATAAAGAACGTAAATTACTTCATGATCGTAACTTAAATCGTTTAATGCACAATTTCCCTAACATGAAATTTAAGAAATAGAAAGAGGTTTTGATGATGACAGACAAAAATTTACCAGAATTAATTAAAGCGTATCAAGAAGTTGTTTATCCTGAAAGTCCTGTTAGAGGTGCCTACTTTGAACTAATTCATTTTGTCAGAAAACTAAGTGCAGACTTTCCTAAGTTAACGACTGACTACAAAGCAGGTGGTGTTTCGCAAGGCTATATGGATTATACTTATTTTCCTTTCCATAACGATGACTTACACAAACAAAAACTCCGCTATGGCATTGTACTCAATCATTACGAGATGCAGTTCGAATTATGGTTAATGGGGCAAAATGCTAAAGAACAACTGAAATATTGGGATCAGCTGAAAGATACGCCTTGGAACCAACATCTCACTGAGATGCCCATTTATTCTGTTTTAGAAGCTGTCATCGGCGCTGAACCAGATTTTACCGATCTAGATCAATTATCAACTGAAATTATTAAGCAAGCGTTACTCGAAGTTGATAAAATTAATCAATATCTCTGAAAAAATGCATCTCGACACAAAATAACTTAATCTATTTTGTAGCGAGATGTCTTTTGATTTAGTAAATTCCATCTACACTTTTTCACTTATTTCTGGCATACTATACCTAAAGGAGTTGAACTTTACAATGAAAAAAATAATGTTCGTCCCCCCACTTCTCACTAGTCTTGGTTTAGTCCTATTTATCTTTTTAAATCAAGCAAACGGTTATAAAAATCTAAGTATGGCCCAATGGATTTTAATCTTTAGTCTACTGATTATTAATATCCTTAGCAGTATTCTACTTGCAAAAGTGGGCGTTAATTTTGAACACCCTGAAAAAACACAAACCAAATCAATTCTTTATATTGGCACACTCACAGTGGTTGGCTTACTTTTACTAGCTCTCGTGCCCATCCTATTTGCAATGAACATATAAAAAAAGTGCGTAACCTTCAACAACCGGTTACACACTTTTTAATTTTTAGTTGTCACTTTTTTTCTTCAAAAGTAACTTACCATTTTCTTTTTCTAAATTGTCTTGTGGATATTTAGATTTACGATATTCTTCATCGTCTTCTTCAAAGATTTCATGAACTTCAAGTTTAATTTCTAATAAACGAGTGCCTTGTGCTTTGAAAGTTGTGAGCGTGATGTTCTCAACATCGATTGATAAATACTCATCATCTTCCGGAATAACACCCAAGGCCGTAATTAAGTAACCAGCCATTGTATCAACTTCATGCATCTCTAAACTAGTGTGGAAGGTTTCGTTAAAGTCATCAATTGACATTTTACCTTCGACAATATATTCATTGTCACCAATTTTTGTATAAAGTTGTTCAACTGTTGTTTCATCCGACTCATCATCAATCTCACCAACAATTTCTTCTAATAAATCTTCAAAAGTCACTAAGCCAACCACACCACCATATTCATCTAATAAAATCGCCATATGATGTTGTGTTTTCTTCAATTCTAGTAAAAGATCATCAATAAAAATTGTTTCGGGAACATATAATGGTTCATGTAAGACTTGTAATAAGTCTAAGTTTTCAAACCCAACGTCATGCGCGACTTTTAATAGATTTTTCGTGTGGATAATCCCAATCACTTTATCTTTATCGTCGTCATAAACTGGAATCCTTGAAAAATTATTTCCTAAAATTTTGTTTAAATTATCTTCAACTGTATCATGAATATCAATCATGAAAGCTTCAGTACGAGGAACCATTACTTCACGAGCTAAAGTCGTATCAAGATCAAAAATTCCTTGCACCATCTCAAGTTCATCTGTATCAAGAACCCCTTCGTTTGTTAACATATACGCCATTTCTTCACGCGTCATTTTATCACTTTCATCGTCAAACGTCATCGGCGTAATGCGACTTAAAAGGTTTGTCGAACTTGATAATAACCAAACAAAAGGTTTCATGATGACACCTAGTGCAGAGATAGGACCCATTACAAACTTGGCTACCTCTTCTGATTTGTTCAAGGCAATTCGTTTTGGATATAACTCACCAAAAACAATTGAAATATACGTCAGTAAAATTAAAATAATAATTTGTGAGACTTGCATCGCCCACGCTCGATTTCCAAATAATGGCGCTAAAGCTTTTGCAAATGAGTTCGCAAGAGATGCACCAGATAAAATCGTAACTAATGTTATTCCTACCTGAATGGTTGATAGGAAGTTTCCTGAGTTATTGACTAATCTTAACAATTTGATTGACGCTTTGTCTCCTTCAGCAGCTTTCGACTCTAATCGATTTCGGTTTACCGAAACCACCGCCATCTCTGCCGCTGCAAAAAAGGCATTTAATAACGTTAAAACCACCAAAATAATAATATTAATCCACAAGGACTGACTCTCAGGGTCAGCGTTCATAAGCTATTCTCTCCTTACATAAATAAAAACATATTCAATAATTCACTAAAAATCGTATCATAGATAACGATAATAAGCAATAAAACGAAGCTTTTTTATAGGCTTTTTTAAGCCTCTTTTTCAACTTGATTTTCAGGGCTATCTACCGCTCTTTCAGCCTCTTTTTTGGCACTCTTATTCAATTTAACAATGTCATAAACATGCACAAAAATTGTCTTACAAACTGCGTAGAATGGCACACCTAAAATCATACCTAAAAGACCAGCAATATTTCCAGCCACTAACAAAATAATAATGATTGTTAATGGGTGAATATCTAAGCTCTTACCAATTACATTTGGATAGACAATATTGCCATCAATTTGTTGGACAATTAACACAACCACACAAGCGGCAACAGCTTTCCAAGGATCAGTAAAAATAGTCACTAACAATGCGGGTGCTAAACCAATATATGGTCCGATATACGGAATCATATTTGTCGCTCCTGCAATTACACCAAATAGAAAAGCATAATCAACACCAATTAACATGTAACCAAGAAAAGTAAAGAACCCAACAAATAAACACTCAATCATTTGACCACTTATATATTTTGAAATAGTATGACTCATTTTACCTAATAAATCTTCAATTTCATCTTTATGTTTTTCAGGGAAATATGGTTTGATTGTTGGTAAAAATTTGTGGCCGTCTTTTAACATATAAAACAGCATAAATGGCACCGTAATGACTAACATCACAATTCCCGCCACTGATGACACAATTGAACCAATACTTGTTGAAAGACCTGATAATGTTGATTTAAAAATGCCACCAAATGACAAACCAACTTTATCCATATACTCTTCAATCTTAATATCTTTGACATAAGGGTGATGCGCTAATTGATCCACCCATTGTTCTACAACTTTAATCGTTGAAGGCATTTTTTTCATTAAAGCCGTAATCTGCGTAATTAAATTCGGAATAATACTCATAAAAATGAAGACAAACGCTCCAATGATGAGTAAAAAGACTAAGGCAACAGCTAAATTTTTCTTAACACCTTTTTTCTCCAAAAATAAGACCATTGGATTTGTTAAATAATATAAAAATCCTGAGATTAAAATTGGAGCAAAAAGCGTTGTAAACATTGCAACAATTGGATGGAAAAGAAAATTAATTTTCATCCCCACTAAAATTAAAGTTGCGATAATTAGTAACTCTAATGACCAAAACATTAACTTTGATTCTTTAATTCGATTAAACATAGGGTAACTCCTCGCTATTTATTATCTATAGTTTAAAATGATGAACACTTTTTCACTTCATGGTAAGATATAGTATAATATAAAACGTTAAAGATTGCTTACTTTTTTGTTACTGGAGGAAAAAAAATATGTGTACATTTAAAACAACAACCGATTTGGATAGCCAAACTTATAAAGATTCACTAGGCATCCGAATGAAAGTCTTTTTAGGTGAACAAAATGTGCCAATTGAAGTGGAAATTGCCGATGAAGAAATTTGTCTTCATGTGGTTTTATATACGAAGCAAGATAACAGTGATACCGACATTCCCATGGCAACTGCTCGCCTTTATCCATATGATGAAGAAACACTCAAAGTCCAACGCGTTGCTGTTCTCGAAGATGGTCGTGGTAAAGGTCTGGGCGACAAAATGATGCGTTACCTTGAAGACTTTGCGAGAGAAGAAGGTGCCGCTAAATTAATCTTAGGTGCCCAAACACACGCTCTTGCATTTTATCAAAAATTAGGTTACGAATCCTATGATGAACGCTATCTAGAAGCAGGTATTGAGCATCAAAACATGCAAAAAGTATTAAATTAAAAAAATTAAGAGTCAGCTGGTAATTTAGTCAGCTGGCTCTTATTTATGTTGCAAGATAAGCACTTGCTATCGTTTGGATAATTGCTGGTATCGTTCGTACCATGTTTCAACATACTCATCAGAGAAAGGTCCCTTACCTTCATTGATCCAACTCACCAATGTTTTCACATTTTCTTTTAAAATCAAATCAATTTCACTTGGATATTGCATTAATTTACGGTGATCTTCATACTCGTCAACGTCTAATAAACGTTTCTCGCCATCCGGAAATACTTTAATATCCAAATCATAATCAATATACTTCAACGCTTCTTCATCTAAAACAAACGGTGAAGCCAGATTACAGTAATACGACACTCCTTTCTCCCGAATCATCGCAATTATATTGAACCAATATTTTGTATGGAAATACAAAACAGCGGGTTCGCGTGTCACCCAACGTCTGCCATCAGACTCTGTTACGAGTGTGTGATCATTCATCCCAATAATTGAACACTCGCTTGTCTTCAAGACCATTGTGTCACGCCACGTTCGATGCAAACTGCCATCATGCTTGTAGCTTTGGATTGTTATAAACTCTCCTTCTTTTGGTACACGCATTTCTACCCTACTTTCCTTGGCTTGGGCCAAAATTTTAGGGTGCTCTTATACACCGACATCAGAAATATTATATCACAAAAAAAATCGTTGGGGCATCTTAATCGCTTTTTTCGTTCATAATTTGTATCATTTTTTGTTGCGCTTTTGGAAAACTCAAACTTTGATGTTCTTCAATCGGTAGAAAACGTTCATCTGACGCTAATTCTTGTTTGAAATCTGGCTTTAAACGACCGTAACAAATTAAAAGGTGCCACTTCAAATGCGTAAATAAGTGTGTTACTTCACCCAACGGTTGTGTTTGCCATATGATTTGTTGTTCAATCTCAGTCAATTTCTCTAGCAAATCATCCTCAGAAGATTCTGCCACTAATAACTCTGGAGAAATTAATTGTTCTTGATAATGACGCCAATTTTTAAGATAAGTTTCATACTCTTTCTTAGTCACTTCAACTAAAGGAAAAGTCCACATTTTTCTTAGTAACCCCTCATCAGGACGTTGTTTAAAGTAATACTCATGCTGCTTATTTTCCATCGCAAGGGCTAAATAATATTTTGGTACCGCCTTTTGCTTTTTCGACTTAACTGGATAATCAAGCATCGTTCCCTTTTGATAACTTTCACAATACTTTTGAAGTGGGCATTCCTCACACTTAGGTGCTTTAGGGGTACAAACCGTTGCACCTAAATCCATCAAGGCCTGATTGAAATCTCCTGGTCGCTCCGAAGACATTGTTGCACGTACTTTTGCATCAAATACTTTCCGTGACTTTGGTTTGGCGATATCGTCAGACAAACAATACAGACGACTATAAACACGCATCACATTGCCGTCAATTGCCGGTTCGACCCTGTTAAAAGAGATACTTGCAATAGCCCCGCCTGTATAAGGTCCAATACCTTTCAACGTGAGAATATCAGTTAAATCAGATGACATTTCGCCATTAAACTCAGTCATTATTTGTTGGGCCGCAATTTGCATATTACGAACACGTGAATAATAACCTAACCCTTCCCAAGCTTTTAAAATTCTTGCTTCAGGTGCTTCTGCTAAATCTTTAATTGTCGGAAACCAATCAAGAAAACGTAAGAAATATGGAATAACCGTCACAACTTGAGTTTGTTGTAACATGATTTCAGAGACCCAGACACGATAAGGATCAGTGTTCTCGCGCCAAGGCAGCAGACGTTTTTCTTCGTCATACCATATAACTAAGTCTTGAGCGAGAGTACGATTACTCTCTTCATCCCACACCGTCCTACTCTTCATCCGGCAACTCCGCTTCTTTTTCACTAATAAAAAGACTAATATCGTCATAGTTAAAGCCTTTACCCATGAGAGAAGTAATCACTTTTTGTTTACGTTTAAAAGGCTCAAGTTTTTTATGGCGTTCCCAAAGTTTGGTTCCTAATTGGGCTAGCAGTTCCGTCTCTGTCTCTTGATCTTTTTCCAAAGCTAATTCTTCCATCACAATATTAATGACATCACCCGAAAATCCTTTTGTTTGCAAATGTTGTCGCACTTTATTTTTAGTTTCCTTAAAACTTTTCTTTTGATATTTACGTAAAGCTTTCTGTGCGGTTGCCATTGCAATTTTTTCTTCCGAATCATCAGTAAATTGATCTAAAGCAATCGCAATATTCTCATCACTAATCCCTTTTTTCTTTAAATTTTGTTTAATGACAAAAGGACCTTTATCTGACGTTTTAATAATTGTACGCACATAGCTATCAGCAAACACACGATCATTGACCAACTCTAAATCTTTAAGTCGTCCAATAATGTGATGAATACCCTCAGGTGCAACTTCTTTTTTCTTCAGGTAATCAACTAATTCTTTTTCCGAACGCAATTGATAACTCAAATAATTTAAAACTTGTTGATATGCTTGATCTAGCATGGCTTCTTTTTCAATTTTACGTAACACGTCACCATCAATTTCTTCACCTTTTAATAAACGATATTTCACCAAGGTATCTTCAGAAACTTGATAGGTTTTACCAGATTTGGTTAATACTTCATAACTTGTCCCTTTATTTTTCTTGATACTCACGATAATTTCCATCGATTTCACCCTCTATTTAAACTAAATCTAACTATATCATAACTTAGTTAAGCTCACGATGAAAAAGATTCATCTACTAAGAATTCTTCATATTCTAAAACACTCTCAACTAATTTCATCTCTTTAAACATTTCGTAGGAAGAAGCACGATAACGATATAGGTAGTAAACCTTGAGATTATAATGTTTGCATGCTGCCTTGTGAACATCAGTCAATAAACGACAATAAGAACCTGTCCAATCCTTCATAAACGTCAAACTAAGACTATCTTGATCCAATAACGACTCATGTTGATGAAAAATACAATCATATTCAACTGCATTCGCAACATTTACTTTAATCGTTCGATAGGTGATCGGTATTATGATTTCTAATCCATTATGAAAGGTTAACAAAGCCGATTCAGCCCCACAAGAACATCGTGTTAAATTATCGAGATAAGTTAAACCAACCATCGATGTATTTCTTCGAGCAGAGCCAGAGAGTTTCATCAACAAACAATCATGATTGATAAAAGGAAATTTATTTTTTTTAACTTTCATAACAGCACAGATTGATTCCTTAATTGCCTTTTGAGATGTCTTGGTTTGTTGTTCAAAATCAGCCAATAATTCTTGACTGGTACGTGTTGTACGAACTGGTAAATCATACGCGTCTAGAATTAATGTCTGGCACTCGTAATCTTTTTCGTCAGACAAATCGCAAACGAACTGCGTGGTTTTTGCTAATTTGGCACCCTGAACAAAGATTGAACAATCATAAAGTTGCCGCACATCATTTACATTGACTGGTTGTCCTTCAATAATTGCTTGATACTTTTCAATTTTAGTTACACATTTTAAGCTCTTCATCTGTACTCCTCCATTATCATACGTATTTTTTCTTTCTTAATTGGCAAAAAAACAACATACTTAATTAACAAAATAATAAAAGTGTGTCCCTCCTGTCCATATATATTTAATTCAAAGGCATATTACTTAAATACGTTCAAAAATAACCTTTGTTTTTCAATAATAGTATAACATTAACCAAACAAGATATAAAGCGCTTACCCGGAAATAAACTTGCAAGTTTCAACACTTATATGCAAGTTTTGAATTAGTAAAAAAACATTAATATTACTACAATGATTCCAAGTTAGCTAACTAAAATAAAATTTAGGAGAGACACAGACATGGAAGAAGAAGAATTAATTGATTGCTATCATGGATTAATATTAGGTGCATTAAAAAAGTGTCATGTTTACTACACCAATCCCAATTTTGAAGACTATGTCCAGATCGCACGTATTACACTTATTCAGTGTCACCGCGAGGAAATCAAGAAAGATCCTACATTACCTCATTTTAATAGCTTTGCTTATCAACGCATCTATTGGAAAATTATGGATACTTTAAGAGAAGAACAACGTCTAACCTTACGCGAAGTTCAAGTTGAGCCACTCACACTTGCCGAGTCTATGAATCAAACCTCGATCGATGAAAGTCTGCTGAGTGCTGAAGAACAGATTGAAAAACTAATGCCTTATTTGACAAAGCAAGAAATTAATTATTTGATTGATTCCTTAGTGCATCAACTGACGGTTTCGGAAATTTCTCTTAAATATCATGTGTCTAGGAGAGCTGTTTATAACTGGAGAAATCATACTTCGTTAAAATTTTTAAAATATTTTAACGAAAAGGGTTCACAAAATGAGGAGCAATTTCGTTAATACTAGTGTAAGCAGCGCGCAAGACTTACAAAACAAATAAAATAAAAGGAAGTGGTCTCATGTCAGCAAACTTTGAAGAAAAAAAAGTCCAACTGAATTACGATAACTTAACTGGAGAAAAAACTAGAAAACAAACTATCTCAAATATCAGTGAGGAGGCAACAAATGAAAATATTATTTCATTTGCTCGATTACTTAACTCGATTGCTCCAGAAAGCGAACCCCTGCACGATCTATTTATCATTGAAAGTCACCGTCATACATTATAAGAGGAGGATCATAAAAAATGAAAAAACTAAACATGATTTTTTTAAATAGTCTAGGAAAACAAGTTACATTAACACCAACTTTAGCAAAAGAAGATTTAGACAAAGAAACAGTGCAAAAATTAATGACCGACATCAGTGATCTTGGTATTTTTGAAAAAGACGATGTGAAGCTTTACTCCACACCAAAAGCGGCAAAATACGTCGAAACGATTACAACAGAGATTTTCTAATCAATTTCTTAGAATTAAAGAAACTGAGGCTAGCCGTGGGGTTTAGCCTCTGTTTTTTAGATATAAAAAAAATATTAAAAAAAATAAAAGAAAATAAAAAATAAATAATTCCTTTGCCTATATTATTAATGAAGTTCGTTCAAGAGAGCAGGGAATATAAAATGACAGAAAAATATTTGGTTACAACACAAAACATCCATGACAAAGACAGCAATGATTTAGCTGTCGAGATCGTAAAGATCTACTCTTTCAACGGGAGTGATAACGCTTTTCACCCAGCGGAAGAAGACCTGGAATTATCCGCCATGTCTGTCCGCAGCGAAAACAATCAAATCTTAGGATCATTTGATTGTATCACGCCAAAACATGACTATCTAATCACTGAATTAATTGAAAAATACTTTAACAAAGGATTAGATAGTCTAACTTTTGGTAAACCACAGTTAGAAGAAATGGTACCAGCAAAAGAACGCCGTGAATTACTTAAAAAATATCTTTAATTTATAAAACAAACAACAAAACAACAAAAAAATAAAAATATGATGACGAACTTCAAAAAAAATCAGAGCAACGGAAAAACTCCGCTGCTCTGTTTTTTTGTTTGCTTAAATTAAACTAACGATACATTAATTTTTCCAGTTGCGATTAAGTAAATTGAAATAATCGCACAAGCGACTAATGCTATCGCACCTACTAATTCTGCTTTGTTAAATGGTTTCTCACCCGCATGTTTTTTAGACCATAAGTATAGTAACATACCCGGTGCAAACAAGAGTGATGTGAGTAAGAAATAAGTGACACCCGTTGCAAAGATACAATAGGCCATATAGATTGAAGAAATTAAAGCCAAGACGAATGCTTTCGAGAAGCCCTTTTTCCAATCCCAAGCAAGTTTTAATAAACTCAGTGATACGAATAAATATGGTACTAACATCGTGCTTGATGATAAGATTGCCATAAAGTTATAGGCACTTTTATTCACAAGTAGTGATAATAAGAAGAATTGTACTAAACCATTCGTCAAAATCAACGCATATTTTGGTGCTTCGTGCTTGTTTTCAATTGCGAAGACATGTGGAAACACATTATCTTTCGCACCTTGATACAGGATTTCACCTGCAAACATTGTACACGCAAACCAAGCGCCTAACGCTGAGATAATAACACCTAGGTTAATCAAAATAGCACCCCAAGGCCCAACAATTGATTCTAAAACTTGTGCCATCCCAGGTTTAGCTAAACCTGCTAGTTCTTCTCTTGAAAGAACTGCAAACGAAAGAACAGTTGCTAATAGATAAATTGAGATGATCAACACAAATGAAAGTGCTGTTGCCTTCCCAACAATTTTTTTGTTTTTAGCACGTGCTGAGTAAACAACTGCACCTTCCACCCCAACAAACACCCATACTGAAAGCATTGTTGCGCTCTTAATCTGAGGTGCGACTTGAGACCAACTAAATTCATTATTAATGGTACCCCAAGTTTCAGCAGAGAATAAATCGGCATCAAAAGCAATAATTGCACTAATAATAAAAATGAATAAAGGAATTAATTTTGCAATGGTAACAATCCCATTGATTTTTGAAGCAAAGTTAGCACCACGTAAGAAAATGAAGTGCATACCCCACAATAATAGTGACGCACCAATTACTGAATAAATATTTTGTCCATCGCCAAACAAATTAAAAAAATAGCTTAACGCACTAAAGACTAGTGACGCTAATGCGACGTTTGCAAGAAATACAGATAACCAATATCCCAATGCACTATTGAAACCAACAAAGCTTCCAAACGCGTGATCTGTATAACTATAAATTCCGGCATCTAATTGAGGTAATTCTTGATTTAAGATTTGCAGACAAACAACATAGACACCCATTCCCACGCCGGATAAGACGAGTGCAATTGTTGTTGCTCCAACTGAAGCGACATTGGCCATGTCCGTCATTAAGTTGAACACGCCTCCACCAATTACTGAACTAACAGTTAAAGCGATTAGACTTAATAACCCGAGCCTTTTTTCTTGTTCTTCCATTATTATCTCCCTAGTTTTGAATCATCTGATTCACATTTGATTGCTTTGCTTCTTTATCTGAGATTTCACACAAAAAAGTAACAATCTTCTAAATTTTAACATAATAACGGTTGCAATTCCTTAAATAAACCACATCAATAATACTAAATAATTCCCATTTTTTACTCTAACCTATTCACTTTTAAAATAGCGATCTACTTTTTTATCAGTCCAATAATCATTTTCAAGGAAAAATCTAATTTCATCTGCTTCACGTTTTTCAAATAAATTAACTAATTCTTGATTGACAACATTGACTTCGTGGTAACTTTCTGCCAAGTCTTTTGATTCATCAAAAAACAAACTAATCCGTCCTAAATATAAAAAGCGGATTCGTGCCAATTCTTTTTCTAAAAACTCATTGTCGCATTTTAATAAATACACTTCGTGAAAATCTACAAATAAATCATTATATTCATTATATAAACAATTTTCAACTGCAGAGGTCATGCTATCTGTTAGAAAACGCATTTTTGCTAAATCGATTTTCCTCATTGAAGAACACACCAATTGGCCACATTTTCCAGTCAACAATCCAATATAATCAAACAGATCTACCAAATCTTCTTTTGTATACGATTTAATTCTAAATCCTTTTCGTGGTTCACGAATGAGGACTCCTTCTGAGGCTAATTCAACTAAAGCTTCCCGGACAGGTGTTCGACTAATACCTAGGTTATTTACAAGGTATTGCTCTTTTACACGTGCTCCTTCTTCAAGCTCGCCTGACGCTAATTTTTTTACAATAAATTTATAAACCATATTTTTGGGGTCCATATAATTGTCCTCTCTTTTAAAACTTTTTTCAAACATTATTAATATATTTTACTTTGTATACGAATAAAACAAAAGTATAGAGGCCATTTTTAATAATTTTGTCATATATCTTTTTGTACTTGACTTTCACCTCACTTTATTAGATAATCATTTTTATATCGCCCAACAGGGTTGATATCCTAATATTTTATTTACAGAAAAAAAGCTAAGTGCCTCTACCAGCATTTAGCTTTTTTTCTGCCCAATTTCCGACTCGCATTGACAAATGTTCGTTATTCTAAGAAATCAATCTACGTTAAATATAAAATGATTCGTTTTCAAAAAAATAGTAGAAACTAGCATTATAAAGTATATTTATTGTACCATTAAATAGTCTAACTTCCCATTTCTCATTAAATTTTAATCGATTTTAGTATTCCCCAATTCTAAAATCATTTTTATCGGCATAATCATAATTTCCTTGCGAGGGTTTCTGGGATCAAATTATTCGAAAAATCTAGGTTGATAATATCATAAAACACTAAACTTCTCTCCTTTATTATATCGGTAATTTGCCTTAATTATTAAGTTGTCAAAAAAGTAGTACAAGAAAAGACCAAATTATTTTATAGAATCATTAGGATAAATTTTAATTTTAATAGGATAAACTGTAAGCGGGAAGTAATCGAGTATCTTTAAAGAATATCCACCTCCGGTTATCATTACTTTATCAAGTAAAAAATGATCGGAGGTATTTTTATGAGGACTGTTCAAGATATTGTCCCAGTAAGTTTAAAAAATGAAGGTATGGTTTCAAAATCAAAACTACATTCAAAGCCGTCAAGTTCCACACAATCAAAAGTAGCGATAAAATTAAATAATGCAGATAAGGAAATTACAATCTATAATGGTTGTAATAACTATATTCTAAATGCAGTTTTGAGTGAATGGAATGCTCGTTAATTGAGCTAATTTCATAA
>NZ_SDGV01000040.1 GCF_004795745.1 Vagococcus silagei
TGATTATAAAATTTGCCTAGTGAAGAATATAAAAAATGAGATTTAATGGATATTCCAGATTTTTAGAGATTGTTTTTTGAATATAAGTGGTTAAAGAAAACTACTATTCCTAAATTTGAAATATTTGTTAATGATAATAATGTTGATGGATATCATTTAATTTCCCATAAAAAAATGTGCGATACATTTAAAGTATTGATAAAAAGATTATTGCATTCGGAGCCTAGTAATTTTGAGTTGTTTTTATAGGTTCGTTATCGAAATCAAGCTTTTTCTCCAAAAAAATTTACAAATGGAGAGATTAGTGGATGGGCACGAAGATACTGTGAATTACCCGGGTGCAAATCCAAATTACTGATATTAGTATGACCTAGAGCAAATATCTCAATGGAATGACAGGTACGAATATAAAATAAATGAATTAGTTCTGTTGAAAGCAAGAAGAGAATATGAAAAAAGCTCAGAAAAAATATTAGAACTTAGAGAAGGAATTGGAACGAGTATTAGTATCGGATTTAAATCAGGATTAAAAGAGCCTGTAGAGTTAGTTGAAGGAAGCACTTCAAAGAACAATCATATTACAACTCATGGTCGCTTGCTTTTATTTCGATTTCTTCCCCGTTATTTCTTAATGTTTCGACATGTAATTCGCCCCATTGACAAAGACTATCTAAAATACTGCCGAGTGTTTCGCCATACATACTGAGTGAATATTCAACTTTAGGTGGGACTTGGTTGTAAACTTTACGGTCAATGATATTGGCGTGCTCAAGTTCTCTAAGTTGCTGGGTAAGCATTTTTTGACTAATCCCGGGGATGTTTCGCTTGAGTTCACTGGTTCTGAGTGCGCCGTGCCGAAGATTACAAAGAATAATGGGTTTCCATTTGCCACCGATGACTTCCATGGTCGCTTCTACGCCGATATTATAAATTTTTTTTGTCATGTTATGGGCTCCTTTTCTTTAATAGTAAAAAAATTACTTTTTGATATCTATATCACAATAAAGTACGTACTATGCAAATTGATATGTTCATTATATACTCATTTCATTGATATGCAAGAAAAAATTAGCATAGAAAGTGTGAAAGAAATGAAACTAGGTATTGTGGGTTCAGGAAAAATTGTTGCTGATTTTTTAGAAATTATACCGGAAATCCAAACTATTGAGTTAGTGGCGATTATGGGGACCGAAACGAGTTTGGATAAGTTAAAATAGATTCAAAAAAATTATCGTATGAAGCAAGTCTTTACTGATTGTGATCAATTTTTATCGCAAGCAGAGATGGATACTGTCTATATTGCATTACCAAATTATCTTCATTTTGAATTTGCGAAACAAGCATTGCTGAGTGGTTTCAATGTGATTTGTGAGAAACCTTTTACGTTAAATTTGGAACAATTTTTGCTTCTTCAAGAAATAGCGTTGTCGTAGATTTAATTTTATTAGAAGCTATTACGAATCAATACCAATCTAATTATTTGGCAATCAAAGATAGCTTATCTGACCTTGGTAAGATTAAGTTGGTTGAATGTAATTACTCACAGTACTCTTCTCATTATGATGCTTTTAAAGTGGGCGATATTTTGCCCACATTTAATCCCAAAATGGGTGGTGGCGCGTTAATGGATATTAATATATATTATAATATCCATTTTGTAGTGAGTTTGTTTGGCCCCCCAACGGCTGTCTCTTACTCACCGAATATCGAGAATGGGATTAATACCTCTGGAATTTTAATTTTAGATTATCCTAACAAAAAAATAGTGTGTATCGGAGCAAAGGATTCAACGTCAGATATCCGCTCAACCGTTCAAGGTACAAACGGTGCAGTTGTCGTGAATGGTGCAACTAATATCGTTAAACAGTTGAAAAATCAGGATATCAGCGAGATTAATGTGACTGTCAATTCGCATCGGATGTTTGAAGAATTTGTAGCGTTTAACACAATCGTTGCAACACATGATTTGGTGAAGGCTAAAGAACGTTTGGTCGTAGTCGAGTGGTGATGGAAGTTGTGGATGAAGCTTTGAAAAGTGTGCAACTTCATTTTGGATAAAATAATTTATTTATTGAAAGGTTTGTGTCATACAAAGATTACTAAAAAGTATGTATATTACAAAAAAGTACGTACTAGTCAAATGGTTTATTGAGGGCTATACTCGTTTCATTCAGATAATAAGGAGGACAAATCAGATGATACAGTCATTATCAGATACAATTTTATTAAACAATAAAACAGAAATCCCAGGATTGGGTTTAGGTGTTTTTCAAATACCTAACGATGAAACAGCAGAAGTTGTCAAGAACGGAATTATTAATGGTTATCGATTGATTGATACCGCGCAAATTTATGGGAATGAAGAGGGAACAGGTCAAGGTATTCAGGATGGACTTGTAGCGACAGGATTAAAACGTGAGGATTTATTTATTACGTCTAAAGTATGGAACGATCATTTGACGTATGATGAAACGATAGCATCGTTTAATGAAAGTTTAAAAAAACTTCAAACAGATTATTTAGATTTATTTTTAATCCATTGGCCTGGAAAAGATGGTATTAAAGCATCTTGGGAAGCACTTGAAGCATTGTACTTTGAAGGTAAAATCAAAGCGATTGGTGTGAGTAATTTTGAGGTTCATCATTTGAAAGAGCTATTGTCCTATGCAAAAGTAGTGCCAGTCATCAATCAAATTGAGTTGCATCCAAAGTTATCACAAGAGTCAATCAGAAATTTTGCCGCACAGCATGGCATTAAGATTCAAGCGTGGTCACCATTGATGCAAGGACAGCTATTAAAACATCCAGTTATAGAAGAAATAGCAACAAAATATAATAAATCAACTGCTCAAATTATTTTACGTTGGGATTTACAACAAGAAATTTTATTGGTTGTTAAATCAGTTCATGCGAACAGAATGAAAAGTAATGCAGATGTTTTCGATTTTGAACTTGATGAAGCAGATATGGCTCGAATTACCGCATTAAATGAGTCGTTGCGTGTGGGCCCTAATCCAGATGAATTTAATTTTTAATTAGAATATAGGAGGAAATAATAATGAGTAATAAAGGATTTTCAATTGTTAATCATATCGGAATTACAGTGAGTAATTTGGATAAATCAATGGTGTTTTATGAAGCGTTGACTGGTGAAAAAATTGCCAATAAAGATCAAATTGGTGGAAAAAGAATGGCACAAACACAGGGATTAGATGATACGTTAATTAAATACGCTAACTTGCATCTTGGAAATGTAAATATTGATATTCTTGAATATGTTGAGCCAAAATCAAATAAAGCTAGTTATTCAAATGAACAAATTAGTGCGATGCACCTATGCTTTGAAGTTGAAGATATTGAAGCAGCAGTTGCTCGTTTACATGAAATTGGTGTTGAACCAGATGGTGAACCAATTTTCTTCAGTGAAGAAGATGGCTTGAAGTCTGGATTTGGTACAGGTGTTGTGTATTTTACTGATCCAGATGGTACAAACCTTGAATTGATTGCGCCCAAAGGACCCTTTACAAGAGGATAGAATTTATTATTGAAAGAAAGTCAAACCAGTATGGGTTTGACTTTCTTTCAATATTACAGCCGATTTTTATGAAATTGCTAATTTGAATTTAATTAGTAAGACATGTGATAATAACTGTTACAGCTCTTTTAAAACTAAATGATTAAAGCTAATATTAGTCTTAATCATTTAGTTTTCTAATTTTTCCATCTCTTCCAACTGTTGTTCAAAGAATGGTGACGTTTGAATGGTAATCGTTTTATCAAGTGCGACGCTTACAGAATAAATGTAGTGAGGCGTCGTACCACATGTTACATCAGTATCTGATAGGGTGAGGATTAACGATTGAATGTCTCCAAAAGAAGAGTTGTTTGAAACGATTGCGACTAATCCTTCGGCGTTAGTCAAAACAGAAAGTTGTTCGGGTGCGATAAGTTTCCAACCGTACATTAAATCGTGTTTAATCATAGTGATTTTCTTCCTTTCTTAGCGATTAATTTTAGTGTTGAATTGATTAAAGTATATCAATAAATGACTGACTAATTCAATCTAATCGGATTGAATTTATTTTATTTTTAAGGTAAGTAAAACCTAATTAATTTTTTGACTTTTCAAAATTATTTTTTTATAAATTATACGAGAATCCCTCCACAACGACTATTCAAAATGGTTACTACCAGTTGAAACAATATTTCACGAAAGATGACTAAGTTTAATATATTGAAATGATATTTCTTAAGTGCTATACTTTAGTCAGGTTTAGAAAACGCTAACAAAAGGAGAGGTAACTATGACAATATCGTTTGGTATTATTATTATTTTGTGTTTGTATACTGTGGTAGGTGTACTTGATCAAATTTCGATTCAAATTGGTCCATATACACCATTATTTGCTGCAACTGTTACTGGATTAGTAATGGGAGATTTAAAAACAGGGTTGACAATTGGGGCAACACTTCAATTAATGACTTTGGGTGTCGCGACTTATGGTGGTGCAACTGTACCGGATTTCTTATCTGGAGCAATTATGGGTACTGCTTATGCAATTCTTTCTGGCAACGGTGCTGAATACGGCATTGGGGTTGCGGTGCCAATTGGTTTACTGTTAACACAATTAGATATTTTAGGTCGTATGACAAATACGTTCTTCCAACATAAAGCCGATACATACGCAGCTGAGGGTAACTTTAAAGGGGTCGAGCGTTGTAATGTGCTTGGGATTTTACCGTGGACGTTATCGCGTGTGATTCCAGTTTTTATCGGATTGGCATTTGGTGAGCAAGTGGTTAAATTAATCAACGACTGGATTCCAGTTTGGGTCATGAGCGGTTTGAAAGCTGCGGGCGCAATCTTACCAGCAATGGGGATTGCCATCTTAATGCGTTACTTACCAATTAAAAAATACTGGCCTTACTTTATCATCGGTTTTGTGTTATTAGCATTTGGTTCTGAATTCTTCTCAGTTTTAGGTGTCGCTCTTGTGGGTGTTGCACTTGCTGGAATGTATGTTAAAAACCAAAGCAATAACAAAGCTGTCGCAAGTGAAAATGGAACAGTGACTTACGAAGATGACGAGGAGGTAGAGATTGATGAGTAATTCAAATAAATTAACGAAACAAGATATTAATAAAGTTTATGTCCGTAACTTATTCGGTCTTCAATGGGGCTGGAACTATGAGAAAATGCAAGGTTTAGGTTATGCTTACGTGATGATGCCTGCTTTGAAACGTTTCTATGGTGATGATCCTGAAAAAATGGCGAAAGCTCTCCAAACACATCTCGGTTTCTTCAATACAACACCAGCGATGTCACATTTAATTGTGGGTGCGAACTTAGGATTAGAAGAAGAGTTTGGCATTGAAGATGATGCAGCGATTACTGGTTTGAAAACTGGTTTAATGGGACCATTCGCAGGTGTCGGTGATACTCTATTTATCGCGATTTATCGTGCGATTGTGTTCTCAATTGCAGCTTATATGGCACAAAGTGGTCAAGTGTTAGGATTATTGATTCCAGTACTTGCAGGACTTGCAGTCATCTGGGTGCGTTACAAATTTACGCAAATTGGTTATGCGCAAGGTAAGAAAATTGCCAATGAATTTGCGGATCGTATGAAGCTCTTTACGGAAGCTGCCTCTATTTTAGGGCTAACAGTTGTGGGCGGTTTGATTCCATCAGTGATTACTTATAAATTAGAATTAACTTATAAGATGGGTGAGGTCACATTATCAGTTCAAGAGATGTTAGACAAGATTTTACCGGGCTTAGTTCCATTAGGCATTGTGTTCTTATCTTATTGGTTATTAGGTAAAAAGAAAATGAATTCAACACGTTTAATCTTTGTGCTCATTGCATTAGGAATGTTCTTAGGTAATATGCAAGGTATTTTCGGTTGGATCGGTGGTTTATTCTAAAATATTGAGAAATGAGGGTGACAAAACATGGCAATTACACATGCACGTGTCGACGAACGATTAATCCATGGCCAAGTGGCGACTGTTTGGACAAATACATTAGGTGCGCAACGCATTATGGTTGTGAATGATTTAGCGGTCAAAGATCAATTACAAATTGGTGCTTTAAAAATGGCGAAACCTGCGGGAGTTAAATTATCAATTTTATCAAAAAAACGCGCAGTCGAAAAAATTCTTGCGGGTAATTATGATGACGAAAAAGTCTTTTTAATCACAAAAGACATTCCCGATATGGTAGAGTTAATTGAAAACGGCGTACCACTTAAACACTTTAATGTTGGGAATATTTCGTTGAAACCTGGCAGTAAAGCAATTAAGAAATCAGTGAGTTTAACTGAGGAAGACATTCAATTGATTGAAAAAACAATTGAAAAAGGTGTCGAGATTACGGCTCAAATGATTCCATCTGAACCGAATGATTCGATTGTATCGTTTATCAAATAATTGAAAGTTGAGGAAGTATCACATGGAAGCATTAGAAAGAATACGTCAATCATATAAGGATTTTTCGAAAACAAATAGGAAAATTGCGGATGTGATTTTGCGTGACCCTAAACTGATTTTGTCAGAAACAGCGTCAGAAATTGCGATTCAGAGTGATACTTCTGCGGCTTCAATTGTCCGCTTTACGAAAATTTTGGGTTTTTCTGGTTTAGAAGAATTTAAACTAAGTCTTGCGATTGAACAAGGTTCTTCGCAAAATAAAAAAATGATTGATCCCATTGTCTCAGCGGATGATACAGTTGGAGAATTAGCTGAAAAAGTGGAAGCGTTAATTAGTTCAACGTTAAATGATATGAAGAATTTGTTAGTCGAAGATGAAATCGAAGTGGCAATTGAAAAAATTAGACAAGCTGAAACAGTCTATTTACTTGGAATTGGTGCTTCGTCACTAACGGCTTATAATTTGTATCATAAATTAAATCGTGCGGGGAAAAAAACTGCCTTCTGTTTTGATGCCCATATGAATTTAGAGTTTATCAATTACGCGACGGAGAAGGATGTCGTGATTGCGATTTCGTATAGTGGTCAAACACGAGAAGTCTTACTTCCTTGTCAGAAAGCGAAAGAAAATAATTGTCACATTATTTTTATCACCAAGAATAATAGTGAAGAGATTCAAAATCTTGCGGATACATTGATTTTAGTGCCGGATAATGAGCATGTGGTCCGAATTGGCGCCATCTCATCGATTGCTTCTTCAATGGCAATTGGGGATATCTTATTTTTAGGTTCAATTCAAGCTGAAATGGATACCAAAATTCCGCAACGGATGATTGAAACAAATGATTTGGTGAATCAATTAAAAAAAGAATAGTGGTGTAAATATGGATCTTGAAAAATTAGCGACTGAAAATCGTAATAAAGAGAGTGTCAACATCGATAAAGTTTCAACAATTGAGATGGTACAACTGATGAACGCTGAAGATAAAAAAGTAGCGCATGCCGTTGAAGCGGAACTCCCACAAATTGCTAAAGCGATTGATGCTGTGGCGGAACGTTTTCAAGCGGGTGGTCGGATTATTTACATTGGTGCCGGGACATCAGGTCGACTGGGTGCTTTAGATGCGATTGAGTTAACACCAACATATAGTGTTAGTTCGGAACGTGCTTTCGGGATTATGGCAGGTGGAAAAGAGGCAATGTTTGAAGCGGTGGAAGGTGCTGAGGACTCAGAGGAGTTAGCAGTAAATGACTTAAAAGTGGTTCAATTAACTGCCAAAGATGTGGTGATTGGGATTGCGGCCAGTGGTCGTACGCCTTATACAATTTCTGCATTAACCTATGCCAAAGCGCAAGGTGCGTTGACTGTGTCGGTGACATGTAACGAAGCAAGCGAGATGAATAAAATTGCTGAAGTTGGCATTGCACCTGTCGTGGGTCCGGAAGTCATTACGGGTTCAACACGGATGAAAGCTGGTTCAGCTCAAAAAATGGTGCTGAATATGATTTCAACAGGAGTCATGATTAAATCGGGTAAAATCTATCAAAACTTGATGGTGAATGTGCAACCGACGAATAAGAAATTGGTGCAACGTTCGATTAATATTATTCATGATGCGACAGGAATTGCACACGAAAAGGCAGAAACTTTCTTGAATGAGGCTAAACAAGACGTTGCGGTTGCAATTGTCATGATTGAATCAGGACTTGGTCAAGTGGAAGCAGAAAAATTATTGTCGCAACATAATGGACGCATCTCAGATGTTTTAGAAGCCTTAAAATGATGAATAAAAAAGAGCAGTTTAATCAAACAATCCAAGCTTTAATTGCAACAGAAACAATTCCAGGAGCTTCTTGGAGTTTTGTCACACCGGACACAATTGAGAATCATTTTGCTGGTTATTATGGGACTATCGGGGAGTACCGTGCAAAAGAAATGACGCAAGATGCGATTTATGATCTAGCGTCTTTAACAAAAGTGATTGGAACGACAACACGGATTTTACAATTAATTGATGAAAAAAAGATTAGCCTTAACACATCAATTTCAGAAATATTATCTGAATATTCAAACTTAAATTGTACGATTGAACAACTACTTACACACACAGCGGAATTAGCGGCTGATTTTGAGAACAAAGAAAATTTTGATTGGGTAAGAGTGGAGACTTACCTGGCAAATGTAGTGTTAGATGCGGTGCCAAAGACGATGACGTATTCTGATATTGGTTACTTAATCTTAGGGTTGGTGATTGAATCATTGGATAACTGTACATTGGATGTGAGTTTTGAAGAACATATTTTCTCAAAACTGAATGTTAAGCAGCTCGGTTTCGGCGTATCTTCGGTAGAGCAAGCTGTGCCAACAGAAGTCAAAGAAGATCTTGGTTTGATTGTGGGTGTCGTTCATGACGGCAAAGCGCGTCAGCTGGTGCGGCCAGTAGGTAGTGCAGGGTTATTTGCTACACTGAATGATGTGGCGTTATTCACGCAAGCTGTGATGACGAATCGTTTGCCAGATGGGACGCAATTATTTAGTCCATCACTCTTCCAAAAAATTCAAACAACCAATCAGTTTAAGCGAACGCTTGGTTGGGAGTGGTTGGATGACGCGCAGAAAGTACTCTATCATACCGGTTTTACTGGGACGTCAATCGGGATTGATCTTGAGCAACAAAGCGGGCTTATTTTACTGACGAATCGGATTCATCCAACGCGGGATAATCCAGCATTTCTCAAGAGTAGAATCGAGGCTTATCAACGATATTTTTTAGAAAGTTAGAGGATGTAAATATGCAAAATCGTGCGATTATTTTTATGAGTCATGGTTATTTAGCACAAGAAACACTAAAATCAGCAGAGATGATTGTCGGTGAGACGCATCAAACGTATGTCGTTTCAATGACAGCTGAGGATGGATTATCAGGAACAAATGAAAAATTGACAGCTTGTTTGGCAGAAATTGGTCACGAGCAAGAAGTATTAGTAATTGCAGACTTAAAAGGTGGGACACCTTGTAATGTTGCGATGATGAAAATGCAAGACTATCCTAAACTTCGTGTTATAACAGGTTTAAACTTAGCATTGGCTATCGAAGCGGTGATGTCACCACTTGATTCGGTGGATGCTTTGGTTGACTACTTAGTTCCTGTCGGTAAAGACGCAATTGATGCTGTCGAATTGCTATCTGTTGAGGATGACGAAGAGTACGAAGATTAATAAAACGACTTAAACAGCGTCGATACATGGTATCATAGACTTGTTTAAGTCGTTTTTAGTTAGGAGTAAATTATGGGAATTGCAATTATTTATTTTTTAATTATTATTTTAGCCAATAGTATTGGTGCTATTTCGGGCATGGGTGGTGGCGTTATTATCAAGCCACTGTTTGACTTAATTGGTTACCATTCATTAACAGAAATTACGTTTTATTCGAGTGTAGCCGTTTTTACGATGTCGATTTCGTCAACGTATAAGCAAATTAAAAATAAAATAAAAATTGATTGGCCTAAGGCGATTACAGTATCGGTGGGTTCCATGGTCGGTGGTGTTCTGGGAAATAAATTATTCTTTTATTTAGTGGAATTATTCCAAGATGAAGGCAAAGTACAATTGATTCAAATTATTTTAACCGTGATCTCATTGGTATTAGTTTTGATTTACCAACTTTGGCTGGATAAAAAACTATATTTAAAAAATCTGGTCGCCTTCTTTATTGTTGGGCTTTTTCTAGGTGGATTCTCAACCTTGCTGGGTATTGGCGGTGGCCCGATTAATGTGACGTTGTTAGTCTTTTGTTTTGGTTTGCCGATTAAAGATGCGACGGTCTACTCGATTATCACGATATTCTTCTCGCAATTGGCAAAAATAGTCGGTGTTTATGTGACCACTCATTTTGAAATTTTTGATTTGAAATTATTGTTGGTAATCATTCCTGCAGCCTTAATTGGTGGTTATGTGGGTGGTTTACTCAGTGGAAAATTCTCAGATAAAATGGTGGCGAAAATTTTTATTGGTGTCGTGCTTTTAGTGATGGGGATTAATCTTTTTAATCTTATCCAAATTATATAGGTGGTTTAGCAACAGGAGAAAGATCAAGAATAGACTTGGTCTTTTTTATTTGAAGCGAAAATAGTTGTATTTTCTGAAATTTTTCAATAAAAATCAATTTTTTTTCGTTAGAGCATAAAAAAATAAAAGATCTTGTGCTATATTAATAACTGTGGATGTTGTGAAAAAAGGAAAGGAAGTCTTGTTTTTGAAAATTATTAAACAGTTTTTTGTCATTTTTTTATTCTCTTTTTTAGGAGAGATGCTCTCAAAACTGGTGCCAATTCCTGGAAGTGTGATTGGAATGGTCTTGCTATTTCTAGCTTTGCATTTTAAATGGGTTAAATTGAGCCAGATTGAAGAAACGGGTAACTGGTTGGTTGCTAACATGGGTCTCTTTTTTGTACCACCAGGTGTAGGTTTGATGGCGAATTTTGAGATGCTAAAAGGGACGTGGTGGCAACTCTTAATTTTGATGTTTATCACGACAGCTCTGATGATGATTTTTGTGGGTAGAGTTGTGCAACGCATCAAACGTAAATTTGATAAAAAAATCTTCTTAAAAAAGGAATTCAAATCTCATGTTTAATGATCTTTTAAAAAATCCATTGCTCTGGATAACATTGACGCTAGGCTTTTATTTATTAGCCAGTAAGTTAAAAGAGAAATGGCCTTCAAATCCGTTGTTTACACCATTGGCTTTTACAATGATTGTCATTATTGCCATTTTATTAATATTTAATATTCCATTAGAAACGTATCAATCGGGTGGCAAATATTTTAGTTTGTTTATTACACCGGCAACAGTGTCCTTAGCGATTTCGTTAGAGAAGAACTTTGATTACTTACGTCGCTATTTTCCAGCTATTTTAAGTGGTATCTTTTTAGGTGTATTGTTTCATACCATCTTAATTTATTTATTTGCTGTGGTCTTCCATTTTGATAAAAAAATGGTGATTACTTTGATTCCTAAATCAATTACAACTGCAATCGCAGTGGGTGTTTCAGATTCACTTGGTGGTATTGTATCGTTAACAGTAGGGATTGTGATTATTACCGGCGTGATCGGTGCTGTGATTGGTCCAGCTGTTTTGAAGACTTTTGGAGTCGTTGATCCAGTGGCACAGGGAATCGCTTTGGGAAGCTCAGCGCATGCGATTGGCACGTCTCGCGCGATTGAGATGGGTGAAGTTCAAGGTGCAATGTCTGGATTAGCAATTGTTGTGACGGGTGTTATGATTGTGGCATTAGCACCGATAGCAGTCAAATTTGCCGAATTTATTATTTAGTTTAAATATATCAATAATAGAGTTGAAAAGGCCGATAATCCGAGGTTCTTTTTGGCTTTTTTTTTGATTATTAAGAAAGTCTTAAGCGAAAATGTAAACGCTTTACTTAAATTTGAAGGTCGCTTATACTTTGATTGTAAGGAACCATAGATTCCCACAAATAGTTAGTTTAGTAAAAAGATATTTTTAGTATAATCGGGTACCAAGTATGACTAATTATGTGACGTATATTAACAAAATATGTGTAAAAGAATTTAAGGTTTGACAAGAAAAGAAGAAAGCAGAAAGGTGTGGGGGTTTGAATTATTCCTTACGAATTGAATAGCGCCTAGCAGATGTTAACGTAACGTGGTGAAGCAGTCGAAGTTCTTTATCCACGAGTGAGATGAGTAAAAAACATACTGCTAGGTCTTTTTTTGTTTAAAACCATTTTTTTCAATAGATTTCAAAACTTTAGAGTTTACTGATTCAGCAATTAAAGATAAGATAATTTCATTATACCTTAATTAAGGATATAATGAATCTTTAATAGTTTTGAAAGGGTGAGGAAATTGAGTTTCATGTTATTTGTCATATTAGGAGTTTTAGCAGGATTGTTTTTTCCAATTCAAGCGTCAATTAATTCAAGGTTAGGAGGTATTGCGAGAAATCCAATTGTTGCATCATTTACAGCTTTTTCAGTGGGAAGTATGGTCTTAATCGTATTACTTTTGTTGTTCGATCGTCATAGTTTTGGCAACCTGCTTCATTTGAATCAACCTTATTTATTGGTTGCAGGACCAATTGCAGGCGTGATTTTTAACGTCGCAAGTATCACATTATTTGGTAAAATTGGTGCAACCATTACGACCATTATTACCATAACAGGTCAACTGATTATGGGACTCTTGATTGATAATTTTGGTTTATTGAATATGCTGGTACAACCAATCTCGGTTAAACGTATTTTAGGTATTTTGTTAATGTTAGGTGCGCTTTGGTTGTTTCAACAAGTTCCCAACCATGTTAACCAATAATATGATAAAAAAGCTTTTAAATGGATGTTTGTCGGTATAGTTGCAGGTGTTTTCCCGCCACTTCAAAGTGCATTTAATGGCCAATTACGAGTTGAAGTTAATTCAATTTTACTTTCAACATTTATTTCGTTCTTTGTCGGTGCTATTTTACTTGCGTTAATCTTACTCAGCACAACTAAAACCATTAAAATTCCAACGCTGGACCAGAATGGACAACGTTTACCTTGGTGGTTGTATATTGGTGGTTTGTTTGGCATCTTAATAGTGGGTGGAAATATCATTGTCATTAAAGAATTGGGTTCAGTTTTAACCACAACCTTATTTATTTTTGGTCAATTAATGATGGCAGTTTCAATTGATTCCTTAGGTTTGTTTGGGATTACCAAACGAAAAATTGCTCGTAATCAAATCGTTGCCTTAAGTGTTATCGTGCTTGCATTATTTTTTATATAAATTTTTTGCGGTAATTAAGGATATAATCACTCTTTAAAAAGGCTTTTATCTATATAAGAAAAGGATTCGAACTGTTGTTAAGCAGTTCAAATCCTTTTTAAATTCTATATTGGATAGTGATTATGGTGTTGCATAGTGTCAAATATTGAATCGTATAAAGCACGTTGATGATTATTTTGCCAAGCCTGACAGTAACCAAAGCACTTCATCCATAAAGATATGTTGCACGGCTTTTATCCAAGTCGACTTTTCCTGTGGTATTAAAGTAACAGATTGCGTATATCCTTCTAAAAATAATTGCCATTCATGAGGAGTCCAAACGTGATTGGGTGCAGTATCTAATACGTTATGGAAGAGAAGTAATGCCAGAGCTACATCAAAAATTCTTGGTAGAAAGAGAGCATTGTCAGGATCAATGAGATAGGGTGTCGTTGAGTTTAGATAGACTAAGTTATCAGCTTTATAGTCATACGGTGTTGCTATTTTTGGCAAGGATAGAGCCTTCAAGTCTGTTTGCGCTAGCAAAGTCTGTTTAAGTAACGAGCCGAAATAGGGAGTATCAATCATTGATTGTGTTGCTAATAATCGTTCTTTGACGGTACTAAAATCTGACTCAATTTCGTTTGACTCAAAATCAAATGCATCATATTCGCCT
>NZ_SDGV01000041.1 GCF_004795745.1 Vagococcus silagei
AGTTTACCAAGAAAAATCATGCGCTACGCAACACCTTATGAATCATTCATTAATGAAATCAGCAAATTGAAACTGGACTTAACGCGATTTGATATTGAGCCTCTTAGCATGTGACGCCTTACCTGAGCCACCTGACCATCAAGATGTTCAGGTGAGGCAGAAGAGCCTATCACACGCTAACTCAATGTCAAATCGCACGATATATTTACTAGGAATTTTAAATAACGTTAGACATTTTACAGGTGGCTAACTTGTACTTGAAATTTTCGAATAAACTTTGGATTTAACTTTTCACTCGGAATGGATTGATCAATAAACGCCTTCTTTAATGCCTGTTCCAAAACATCCATCACAAATCACCCTCAAATTCAGACATCAATTTCTTAACCGTTGGCACATCAGCAGGTGCCCATTCCAGCTGATCCAACTGGGATGGATATAACCAACAATATTGCAAATGCTCCGTCAATTGTGGTTCACCATATTTCAAATGACAAATAAACGTTGTCAAATTAACAAATCCAAAATCATATTCATAACGACAAAAATCATACGCGTCTTCGACGATATCCACTGAAATTTTTAATTCCTCATCCAGTTCACGCGCTAAAGTAACCACTTTAGTCTCGTGTTCTTCAATTTTACCGCCAGGAAATTCCCATAAATTTGCTAACGCTCGCCCCGGACCTCTTTGACAACACAAAATCTTTTTATCTTTAATTGATGTTAGTATGAAATCTTGGACACGCTTTGGTAGAATAATACCTAAGAAGAAAAGGACGTGTCCAACATGACAAGAAAAAAATATAATACTGAATTTAAAAAAACAATTGTTGATTTTTACAACGCAGGTCAATCGGTTGAATCATTATCAAAAGAATACAACATTGGTTCAACTACGCTGTACAAATGGATCAAACTTTATACACCCAACGAAAAAACGGGGATTACTGAAGCAGAAGTCATTGCATTAAAAAAAGAAAACGCACAGTTGAAAGAAGATAACGATATTCTAAAAAAGGTTTTCACCATATTAGCGAAAGAATAAGTAAAACAAAAACTTTAGAAGTGATTCAAACATTAGCCAGTGAAATTAATGTTCGTCGTGCCTGCCAATTATTCGACTATCCTCGTTCAAGTTACTACGAAATAATGTCTAGACAGGAATCGAATCAAGCAAAGGAAAACAAGCGGTTAAAGATCATTATTTTTCAAATCTATTCTAAATCACATCGCCGATATGGGGCTCCAAAAATTTATCAAGAATTGTTAAAAAAAGGGATTAAAATCAGCCTAAAACGGGTTCAAAAATTAATGAGAGAATTAGATATACGTTCTATTACAGTCAAAAAGTGGCGACCATCATCAACAAATGAAGGCATCATTCAAGAACGAGAAAATCTATTAAAACAAGATTTTACAACATCTAATATCAATCAAAAATGGGTGACTGATATCACTTATATTGAGACGAAAACAGACGGATTCTGTTTTCTTTCTTCTATTCAAGACTTACATTCAAAAAAAATTATTGCCTGGTCATTTGAGAAAAGTATGACGACTGACTTAGTACTAGACACATTAAATAAAGCTATTAATAGCCAAAAAACAAATCAGAATTTAATCATACATTCTGATTTAGGCAGCCAATACACAAGTGATGCTTATCAGAATAACATTAAAAATATAGGTATCAATCATTCATTTAGCAGAAAAGGTTGTCCATATGATAATGCCGGAATTGAATCCTTTCATGCCTCATTAAAAAAAGAAGAAGTTTACCAAAAGAAATATCACGATTATTCAGACGCCAAAAGTCACTTGTTTCAATATATTGAAGGATTTTATAATTGCCATCGTATCCATAGCAGTATTTCTTATTTAACACCACAAGAAATGGAGAATTTGTCTAAACAAAGTGCTTAACTATCCATCACCTATCATTTTTTGCGAAAAAGTCATGGGATTTATTTGTCATTACTTCCTTTAACGGTCAAGCGGTTTTGGCTTGAGGGTTAAAGGAAATAATGACATACTCACCAATGACATTTTCACAAAAAATTCTACTAAAATGTGTCCAAGATATTGACTCAAATCCAAACCGTATACGGAACCGTACGTACGGTGGTGTGAGAGGGGCAATAAACCTAAAGGTTTA
>NZ_SDGV01000042.1 GCF_004795745.1 Vagococcus silagei
TTCGAGTCCTACTGCCGGAGTATGTTTTGGACGTGAAACTAACCAGAGAGGTTAGTTTTTTTAGTAGTATTGAAGATTTATGGGTATCATTAAGGGTACCAGTAGATCTTTTTTTGTCGTCGGGAAAGAGTAAATGAATCGTGAAGAATATGATGTCCGAAAAAAATGTAACATTTTGTGATGTGATAGCAAATTTGACTGTCAAGAAAAATCCAGTTAAATCTTCTTTTTACTTGAACATTGTATTTTTTATTCTGATGATGTGAGGCTTATGAGTCGTGTTAAAAGTTTGATTCTAGAATAACTACGCATTGAACGATTAGCCCCTGTGTTTAACTCGTACACTTGCAGCTATAGCAGTTGTAAGTAGTCTTGTAGTATGTGGTGCATTCATGCAAAGTTTACTGAGAAATGAATTAAGAAATCTTGGAACATTAAGGATGAGCTCAGGATTATTTGTATGTTTGTATATCACTATCCTCATTTCAAGTGCCTATACATCAGTTCCTATTTTATTGTTTAATTGGAGGGATGATAGAGGCTATTATTATTTTTTCCAGGTTGATCACAAAGAACGAAAAATTTCATCAACGGATGATTACGCTACACATGGCATAGAAACGTGACCATACACATTCAAGACTCGCTTCTGATTTATTAGGTGCTTGTGTGGTTCTTGTAGACTTGAACAATCAGTATGGGATGTTCCAACAGGCATTATCAAATGCTATTCAGTATTCTTTACTGTCAATCTTCATTGCGAAAAGAGAACTAGGAGGTTGGCATGGAACGAGTTTGATTATACAGTTTTGTAATAGCTTATGAACAGATGCCCCTTGTTGATCACTTGAATATGACAATACCCATTGGAAAGTTGATAGTAATGATTGAGGCGAATTGTTATAGAATTTCAACTGTCATAAAGGTAATTGGACGATTAATTTGTGCTAAAAAAGCTAATGGAGCGGATATTTAGAAATTTAGTACCAACGGTAGGCTATCCAGTCTGTCTGACCTATAATTTAATGACGAAAAAAATAACCTTTCTCTAATGAAGAAGGTTATTTTTTTCAATTTTACGGAAGCGCCATATCATAAAACTTTCAAACAGAGCCAACCCAAAGACGGCAGTTGCAGGTATGAACAAGGATTTTTCACCAAGTTGCCATGTTTTATATAAATAAACAGTCGCAATTGCCCCACTAAAAAAAGCCGTTACAACAAAAAAGAAATGATGTGCTTTAATAAGATGACTACGGTCTTTTGTGGAAAAGTAATCATAGTAACTCACAACGAGACTTTTTAAGTTACCTGTTGTAAAAAGATTTGTGTAGGTTAATCCATTGATTTTATCAAATGCAACCCACTGAATAGCAGCAATAAAAGAGATAACATTTGTCACTAAAAGCGTATGTTGCATAAAATTTGAAATCCCGAGTACCATAAATATCAATCCTTCAAAATATAAAAATCCCAACCGCCAAGTCGTCACTTGCTTTTTACTAAAAAAATCAATCAAATATTTTGCAAAAAATATACCGAGACAGAAGCAAACAGTAGAGAGAAGTTTATCGCCTACGATTTTCCATTGATGATCAAAAGCTTCAATAATTGCTAAAATCAAATTACCAGTTTGTGCGGTAGCAAAGGTTCCATAATGGACATAGGTAAATCCATCCATTGCACCTCCAATAAAGGCAAGTGTTAAACCGACAAGTTGGTCTTCATGAAAATTATGTTTCAATCTTTACACCTTCAATAATAGAATTCAATAATTATATTTTAACATAAAAAGTAAAAGGTAACAAAATACACAAATTGGTTTGTAATGTTCTATAAATGATTATATAATGGATATATCTATGAGTTGAAAGGAGTAGTAAAATGAAAAAAATTAGAAAAATTGCTGTTGGCGTAACGTTTGCAACGTTATTGTTGGGAACCTCAGCTTTAAACGTAGACGCTATTGTTGCGAATTCAAATTCGAAAAGTGCAACACCTCTAGTGTTAAAATCAGACTCAGCTTTAAAGGATGTTGTCACAAAATTAAGTAATCAAGAGAATCTAAAAAAAGAAGATGTGGTTGCTGTTGAAAAGAAAATTGCGGACAATAAACCTGACGCAATTGTTAATTTAGAAGATCAAAAAGATGTAACAAAAGTGACGATTGATTTGAAAAATCAAAAAGATAAGAATTTAGTGGTTCAAGTTGAAGATAAGGTGTTATCAGATAAAGGTGATTTGAAAGTAACAGGACTTGATGAAAAACAAGAAGTCTTTTTTGTAGTTGATACAAAAGAAGAGGATACTCTAAAAGTTAATCGCGCATTAAAATTAGACGACAAGAAATCAGCGGATCAAGTTAATTGGGTATTTGCGGATGAAAAAGGACTCGCTGAAACTAAAGTAGAGACGCCTACAAATTGGCAAGGGGATGTATACTCTGCAAAATTAACACCAACTAAGTCAGGAAGTCCAGTGCACACATCTGATTCTCCAGAATTAGAAAAAATGGCAGATGCTGACAAAGAGGGAACAAAAATAGCCCAAGATAGTAAAAGTTATGCTTTAAGAACGCTTGGCTCTACTGATGATCCACAAATTAATGGAAAAGTTGTTGCAGAAGCAGAATCTACTGTTGGTAATGCAAGTGGAGAAGATACAACACCACCTGAGAAAAAAGTTGGTGAATTGACAGTTAAAGTTGTGGATGAAGCTGACAATAATAAAGTCTTAGAAGGTGCTGTTTTTGACCTTAAAAACGAAAAAGGTGAAAAAGTTAAAACAGCAATCACAACAGATAAAAATGGGATTGTATTAGTTGGTGACTTGGAAGTTGGTACCTATACTTTAGAACAAACAAAAGCACCAGAAGGTTATGATCTTAATACGACCACTGGAAAAGTTAAGATTGAAGAAGGTAAAAAAATGACATTTACATTCTTAAATAAGAAAAAAGATGTCCCTAAACCAGATGTTGATAAAGGAAAAGTAAAAATTATCAAAGTTGATAGTGTGAATAATACTATTCGTTTATCTGGAGCAGTCTTTGATATTTATGACAGCAACAATAAAAAAGTTGCACAAAATTTAACAACCAATTCATCAGGTGAAGTAGAATCAGGGATCTTAGCGTCTGGTAAATATAGAATTCAAGAAACAAGAGCACCTAAAGATTATCAAGATAATATTCATCAGACCGAGTTTTCTATTGCTAAAGGTGCAAACGGAATTACCCAGACAGTTGTGATTAAAGGAGTTAAGAAAACAACGTCAAGCACTACAAAATCAACAACTAAGGGTGGTATAACCTATATTCGGGAACCAATGGGGCAAACCAAAGTCTTACCTCAAACAAGTGAAGCTGATGGTCATGTTTTAACAATAATTGGTATTTTATTACTAACGATGGTACCAGTAACATTCTGGATTCGTAAAAAATAACGTAATATTTTGGTAAGTAAGCTATGAGAGTGTATCCAAGATAAAAAATAATAGATAAAAAATGTAAGGTTGACTTTTAGTCAGCCTTTTTTATTTGTCTTTGTACTGTTAATCGACAATCATATTAATCAAAAGATGGTAATACATATAGTAATAAGATGTTACATCCGTAAAACTACTGGATGTTAAATGATTACCATTCGGTATATTTATCACTTTCAAAACTAACACATCATAAGGGAGTAGTTGACAGTTTTGTGAAAGATTAAGTGTGTTAAAAGCATACGATAATTAGAAAAAATCATTAATGATAAAGTATTTGTCTGAAAAGCTATGTTAGAGTTTAGAAAAAAATTAAAAATAATACTAATTAAAAAAAATTATGATAATTCAAAGGAATAGAATTGCATCAATATAAATAATGATTATCTATTTTTAATAATAATGTTATGTTTTGTTAATTTTAAAAAATTAAGTTAGAAAAACATAGTTTAAATACCAAAATATATTAATAATTTCTAAAGATAAAAGACAGAAAAATGCCATGAAGTGTCAAATATATATTCCGTGTTAAACGATAATTATATAACTTGTTGAATTGTTAGTTTTTTTTGAAATAGTAAAGAATTACAGTTAAGTATGAATGTTACAAAAGATGACAAATTGTGCCTTATCTCGAAACGACATAGTGAACATATGGGTTTTAAGTATTTCGTTAAAGTCCAACCGGCTTATATAATGTACATAAATCTTTTTCTGTCCTTTAAGTTAAAATAACTAAGTGATCAAACCGTTGGTAATAATGATTCTTTTTAAATTGTGAAGATAATTAGAATTTTTTTTGTGTTTTTTTTAAAGCTAATCAGTTGTTAAAGAGAACAAATAATGTTAGTATAGCTTATAAGGTACGCTGAGTTTAAAGTCGAATACCATTTTTGTAAATATGAATAAAAAGCCATGCTGTTCCGGCAGAAATTTATGTTCTATTTATGGTTTTTTAATGAAGGAGGAAAGTGAATAAAAAATGAAAAATAAAGTACTAAAAGTATTAATGCTTGCCATGGTTATTGTTTTAGCCGTTTCCTTAACACCAACCGCCTTTGCAGAAGTTAATCAAGATACACCAGCCGCTGCTGAGACAAGCACAAGTAAACCTTCGGAAGCGAAAAAACCAGATGGCGATGTAGGTATTGGTTTTGGTACTAGGGAATCAGAATCTACAAGCACCACAACAACAAGCACCACCACAACAACAAGCGCGACAAGTTCTACAACGTCTACAACAAGCAGTACCTTAACAAGTTCGGATAATAGCACGACAACCAAGGGGACGAGCACGGGTTCTAACGGTACATCAACTAACTCTGGCATTACCAAAATTTTGCCACAAACAGGTGAACAACGCCGTAACTTAGCTGTAGTGGGTTTAGGAATTATACTCATCGTCATCGTGATTGTTATTGTTTATTATAAAAAGAAAAATAAAGGAGAGACTAAATAATGAAGAAAAACATTATTGGTAGTTTATTATTAAGTGCACTAGTATTAAGTACTGGTGTAACAGCTATGGCTGCACCGTCAACTGGTATTGAAACATCAAACGAAGCTGGGAAACGTGAATCAACTTCAAAAGTTCAAGTTGAGTTGCAGCCAGGAGATGATTCAACAACGCCACCGGTAGACCCTAACGAGCCAGATCCTGGTATTACAGATCAAAAAGGCCCATTAAGTATTGACCAAGTGATTATCTTTAATTTTGAAAGTCAAAAATTAGCAAGTAAAACCGTTAGAATTCCAATGAAACCAAAAGCAGGTCAAACTAAATTAAAACCAGCAAATATTCAAATTACGGATAAACGTGGTTCAGGTGCCGGATGGAATTTACAAATTAAACAAAGTGAATTAATTTCAAATGTTGATGGTACAGAGCGTATTTTAAAAGGTGCTTATATTGACATGAAATTGCCAACAATTAAAGGTACTGAGTTTAATTCACCAGACGCAAAAGGTCCAGTCGATGCAAAATATGATGCGAATTATAGCAATAAAGGACAATTCAGCAAAGTAATAACTGCTGAAAAGGATACTGGTATGGGAACTTGGTTAGCTTACTATAATGATGCTGGAAAAGATGAAGTTGTTGACGCTAAAACTGGTAAAGTTACAACTCCTGGAAATCATATTAAGTTAGTTGTACCAACAGGTGGATATGCAGGAACGTACACTGGTACTGTAACATGGGCACTATCTGATTCTCCTGAAGGCACACCAGCTTAATCCTGACTCTTAAGGAAATCGAAAAAATAAGAGGAGGGAGTATATAGATGAAAAAAAGAATCGTTTTTGTGACATTTCTTTTATGTAGCTTTATTGGTTTGATAAGTCAAGAAACAATAGCTGCTGAATCACCTAATATACGTCCTCAAAATTCTGTTCAAGTGATTAACAAAGAAGTTCATTCGAGCGTCAAGGTGACGTTAAATCCTGGTGATGAGGATGAAACCGACCCAGAAGAGCCAAATGAACCAAATGATCCAGATCCTGGTACACATCAAAAGGGACCATTGAGTATTGATCAAGTGATTAAATTAGATTTTGAAGACCGTGAACTTGCCTCTGGTTTTCAAAGAGCCAGCTTAAAAGCAAAAGGGCCTCAAAATATTCAAGTCACTGACAAGCGTGGTACTGGCAAAGGTTGGAGCTTACAAGTCAAACAAGGCGATTTAACAAGTGTTGAATCGCCAGATTATTCAATGAAAGGTGCGTACATTGATTTTCCAATGATGAGAATTCAAAGTGGAAAGGAAGTTGCAAAAGGAGTGCTTGCTCCAGTAGCAAATGACGTTGCATTTAATGAAGTGAATAAAAAAGACTTTGCAAAGATTATGACCGCAACAGATGGTCAGGGAATGGGTACTTGGCTGGGATTTTATAATGAGAAGACGAGCAAAAAACAAATCTCATTGGTTATCCCAACAGGTGGTTACAAAGGTGCTTATAAAGGCAATGTAACGTGGTTACTTTCAGAAGGACCGATAGTATATTCAGCATAAAATAAAAATTGGAGGTTTTTATTCATGAAAAACGTTAAATTAGTTAGCGCTGCAGCATTATTTGCAGTGGCAATAATTGGCGGACAAGTAGCAAATGCTGCACCTCGTCCACAAGATGTTAAAAAAGAAAATATTTCACGTGTAGAATTAAAAGCAGATGAAAACGAAAAAATAATTACACCACCAGATGTGGGCCCTCCAACAGGACCTTATGTATCAGTTGGTGTTTTAGGTATTACAAGTACAACAAACTTACTGTTCCCAGAAATTAAGTTAACTGGAAAGATTGAAACAGTAAATGCACAATATGTGGATGCAAGTAAAGGAAAAACAGAAAAACAAGATACTTACTTATCACCACTTTTAGCACCAAAACCTAATTTAGACTCTGGTGGATTTAGTGAATCTCAATTAGATAAAGTCTTTGTTCCAGGATACAGCGTGACTGATACTCGTGGTACTGGTCAAGGATGGCATTTAACAGCGTCTATCGGTAATTTTGAAAAATTTGCTGCAGACGGAAAAAATGTACTTCAGGAAGGTGAAGAAGGCTATCGAAAATTAAAAGGTGCGTTTGTGACTTTCCCTCCTGTAAAAGGAATCACTGTTAAAGAAGCAACAATTGAAAATCCAAATAACGTTGCTGCGGGTGTTAATGCGGTTCTTAAAGCTGGAGATCCAAATGCTGTATCATTAGCTAATGCGCCAGTAGAAGAAGGTCGTGGTGTTTGGGAATTCCGTTATGATCCTTATAAGATTACTTATAAAGGCGTAACAAGAACTAAAAATCCTGTAACGTTAACTGTTCCTGCTGATAATTATGCAGGTGCGTATCAAGCAACAATGACTTGGAATCTTGCAGATGCCCCAGTTGGCGACAATGCATAATTTGAGTTTTAGGAGGACGTTTTAAATGAAAAAAGCATTAAGTATCGTACTATTATCAACTGCAATTTTAGTGACAGCAACATCAGTTCATGCTGCTGAACCTAAAAAAATTGATAGTGACGCTACGATTCAAATGAAGGCTGGAACAAAACCGGTTGATCCGGTTGACCCAGTTGATCCGACAAAGCCGGGCCCTGACACTGGTACTGGACAAGGTGGTGAAATGCAAATTAATTATGTGACAAATTTAGATTTTGGTAGTGATGTTGCCATCACAAGTGGCACAACTAAGGCCAATGTTGGCACGAAATTTGTTCCTTATTTCCAAATCAGTGACCTACGTGGGACTGGTGCAGGTTGGGCTTTAAAAGCAACTTTAGGAGATTTTGTATCAAAAACTGATAGTAGTCGTAAAATTGCTGGTGCGACATTAACTTTTGACAATCCAAAAATCATGACAAATAATTCAGACAAAACTGAAGCAGCTGAAGGTACTGGAAAACAAGTGCTTACAGCAGGTGGTGGTTCTTCAGTTATGATGAAGGCAGCTAAAGGTAACGGCCGTGGAACTTGGTTAGTAACCTATCCAGCTAAAGATTTAAAAGACAATAGCAATATCAAATTTGAGGCACCAAGTAAAAATATTGATTCAAACACACAGTATGGCGCAAAGATTACTTGGGAATTATATGATGGACCAATGGTTTAATCAAATTTAAAAAGTGGAAGGAAATAAATATCATGAAAAAAACATTATTAGTAAGTACAGCAGTTTTAGGTGGCTTGTTTGTTGCTTCAACAACTGCATATGCAGCTCCTGGACCAGCTGTTTATGACAAGCAAGCGTCTGTCGAGTTAGTACAAAAGAAAGATCCTGAATTACCATATGATGGTTTATTAAAATTATCAAACTCATTTAATTTAGAATTTGGTAAAGCAAACATTGCTACAACAGATACATTTTTATCTACAAAAGTTTTAGATGATAAGAATAAACCGGTACCACCAAAAGAACCTCAATTATTAGTAGTTGAAGATATCCGTGGTGAGGGTTTAGGCTGGAAATTAGAAGTAAAACTTGGTGAATTTAAAGAATTTGAAAATAATAAACCAGTTGAAAATGGAAAAACTTTAAAAGGTGTTGAATTGTTCTACCCAAATACACAAATGACATCTGAAGGTACTGGTGATGCACCAGAAATTATGACTTATGATAAAGATTCATTTATCAAGGTGCCAACAGCTAGAAAAGGATTAATCATTCCAGCAACAAACCACGAAGATGGAGATAATGGCGCAGTCCTATTCAATGCTAAAGAAGGTACTGGTGACGGTAAATGGACAGCAGATTATGATGTTAACAAAAATCCAATCGAATTAAAAATTGCACCAGGTAATAAAGTTGGTAAATATCAATCGGTATTAACTTACACATTAACTGATACACCTTCTATTTAGGATAGTATATTTTAAAAGACAAATAAAGGAGACTTTCAAAATGAAAAAAATTATGTTATCAAGTACATTAGTTTTAGGTTTTGTTGCTGCAGCATCTATGGCTGCCAATGCAGCACTTCCTGATACAGAAACATCTTTAACATTAACTGGTAAACCAGTTGCTGAAGGTTTGAAAATTACAAAAGCGGACAAAATTACTTTTGGTACTGGTGAAATCGGAGTAGACACTCTATTCTTAGACACAAGTAAAGGTGAAGTAAAAAAACCTCAAGTTGAAGTAACTGATGTAACTGGGTTAAACGCTGGTTGGCATGTTACTGCAAGCTTATCAGAATTCAAAAAAGATGGAGCTGACGAAGTAATATTAAATGGTGTTCAACTATTCTTCCCGTTTTCTGAAAAATGGACAACAGGAAACAATCCTATCGTTGATGGGTCAACACCAGCAACACTTAAAGTAACAGATTTCACTCAAGGAACAACTGTAGCAAACCATAAAAACGGTGTTATTGTTTCACCTGGTGTTAATGGTGAAGCTAATATTATGAATGCAGCTGCAAAACAAGGTGGTGGACGTTGGAATATGGAATACTCAACTGAAGCTGGTAACCGTCCTATTTCAGTTCTAATTCCTTCTGGTAATCAACTTGGGAAATATACTGCAACATTAACTTACAAACTTGTAGCAGGACCAATGGCGTAATTATATAATTTGAAAAGGAGAAATAAATGATGAAAAAAATTATTTTAAGTTCAGCGCTTGTTCTTGCTGGAGTTTCAGCAATGGCTTTAGCGCCAACAGTAGACGCAGCACCATCAACAAAGGATGTAGAGACAAAATTTAAATTAAATCCTTCTACGGATCTTGAAGGGTCATTAAAAATTCTAGAGGCATCACCATTAGAATTTAAAGGACAGGACATTACGGATTCAGAACTTACAACTAAAATTGAAGATGCTAAACCAAGCATTATTAAGATTGATGAATTTAGTGGTAGTAAACCTGGTTGGAGTTTAAACGCAAAAGCTTCTCCATTGAAATCTGGAAGTGATACTTTATTAGGTGCTACTATTAAGTTTAAGTCTGGTGAGTTTACTCCGGATGTTACAAATATTGGGGGAACTGGTGCTCCAGTTAACGGTGCTAATTTTGATAAAGAAATTAATACTGATGGTAATAGTAGTGCTGTACAAATTGTAAAAGCAGAAGTAGGTACTGGTGCTGGTAAATGGGAACTTAAACATAAGGATATTGAATTAAAAATACCATCAGGTAACTCTGCTGGGGATTATAAAGGTACCATGACATACACATTAACTTCTGGTCCAACAGCACCTACACCATAATAATATAACTAAGGAGACGATATAAAATGAAAAAATCAATTTTATTATTCGCATCAACATTAACAGTATTAGGGTTAGCTACTATTGGAAACACTGCAGAAGCTGCACCAACTGATACTAAGGATGCAAAATTCAAATTAACAAAGGCTGATGATGGAACAGGTTATGATGTAACAGCATCGAATTTAGATTTTACTCAACAAAAATCATCAGCATCAATGATTGAAACTACTTCAAGTGCAGAACACAAAATTTCTGTAAATGATTTTAGTGGATCAAACTCTGGTTGGAATTTGAAAGTAAGTGTTGGAGACTTTAAAGGAAAATTAAATAATGTTGATGTGGTCTTAGCGGGAGCTGAAATTGAGTTTCCAGCTGACCCTACGATTGATAAAGTAGAAGGCGATACTGCTTCAGCTGCAAATTTCTTACCGGTAGCAAATACTCTTAAAATCAAACCAGGTGAAGCAGCTACTACATTAGCTAAGGCAGCAGCAAACAAAGGACAAGGTAAATGGGATATTGTTTATCCAGCAGGAACAATTAAGTTAAAAGCAGGCTCTGGTAACACTGCTACTGACTACACTGCGAAATTAACATATACATTAAGTGCTACTCCAGACGCATAAAAGAGTAAATTAAATGTAATTTATTGGCCCTTAAAACTTACTGAAAGTAATTTAAGGCTACTGATCTTAAATTACTTTTACGGAGGGGGATATTTTGAAAAAGATAAATATGAAAAAAATAAATTTAATGGTAATAACATTATTACCACTATTTTCGCTAATTTTATCTTCTGAAATTACATTAGCGGTAGATTCGACTTCTAAGGCAAATTTTGAGTTGACTGGGATTAAAAATGGTGGTTTTGAAGTTTCGGCTTCTGACGTTACTTTTGAACAAAAAACAGTCCATTCAACGGGAGTAGCTACAACTAACCAGAATAATGAAAGCACCATTAGAGTTAACAACTTTTCAGGCTATGCTAATCCATGGAAACTTAAAGTCTTTATTTCAGAGTTTGTTGGAACGAGTCCAACTTCAAAATTATTTGGAGCTAAAATAACTATGCCTATAACAAAACTTTCACCTGTGAGTAATTTTGATGCTGGAACTATTACAGCTATTAAACCTCAAGTTAGTGCAATTGAGTTGATACCATCTACTGAAACAGTCGATAATTCAAGAGTCTATATGGAAGCAACGCAAGGCAAAGGATATGGTGAATGGTTAGCTACGTTCGGTAATATAGACGATAAAAAACCAATGAGTTTAAGTTATGAGGCAGGAAGTAGTGCAGATTCGTATGTAGCGAAGATGACTTATAGTCTTGAATTTACACCTGAACCATAAGTGTTTTTCGGATAGATAAATGTGATAAGGTGATCTTAAATTTTAAGATCACCTTATTTTTATACTAGGATTGTATCTCCAGTATTGTTTAATTTTTTCTATAATGTATTCAATTATGGTATAATAAAATAAATCAATCATATATTTGAGCTAATTTCATAATTCACTTTTTAGAAAAGTAAACACTCGACCAATTTCAAAATCATTGTTTTTTGAAGTTAAGCGACTAGTTCTTTTCTATATTTCTCTTGTGACAATCGTTGTGCTGCAAAATTCTTTAAATTATAAGCTAGTTGAATCAATAATAGTTCCACTTGAACAATTTCTGATTGATAGTGTGTCGTATCATTTAATTTCATATGTTCTTTTAGATAGCCATTCACTCTTTCAACTGCACTTCGTTTAGCGTATAGTTTTTCCCAAGCTTTTGTTCCGCGTGCAGGATGATTAAATTTTCGTATATCACTACTTTGTTTGATTTTTATTACTTTCTGACATATTTTTTCATGAAATAGTGGACATTCACGACATTTTTGAAGTGG
>NZ_SDGV01000043.1 GCF_004795745.1 Vagococcus silagei
TTAGCTCAACTAACAAAACGGTCATGTGATATTTTTTTTGAATTGTTTTGATTAAAGCTAGAATTTGCGCTTGCGTTGTTGGATCGAGTGCCGTAGTGGCCTCATCCGCAATGAGCACTTCTGGTCGACAAGCGACGGCCATCGCAATTACAATTCTCTGCCGCTGGCCTCCTGAAAATTGATGCGGATAATGATGATATCGTTTTTCGGCATCCGAAATCCCCAATTCTTTCATTAATAAAATCGCCTCAGCTCTAGCTGCTTTTTTCGAAATCGATTGATGCTCTAAAATACTCTCACGAATCTGTTTACCGACCTTTATCACCGGATTAAGAGACGTCATTGGATCCTGGAAAATCATTGCTATTTTTTTACCGCGCAATTGACGTAAGTCTTTTTTATCTAAATCGAGAATATCCTCTCCTTTAAATAATATTTGCCCTTCCGTTTTTACACTTGTCTGAAAAAGGCGTAGCAAGCTACGACAAAGAACAGACTTTCCTGAGCCACTCTCACCAATAATCGCTAAAGTTTCACCTGGATAAATAGCTAAATCAATGCCACGAATAACCGGAACCATTTGATTTGCTTGTTCAAATGCTAATTGATACTCTTTAAATTCAATAAGTGGTTGCACTTTAAGCCACCCTCTTTCTTATATTTTCGGATCTAACACATCACGTAAACCATGACCAAACAAATTAAAAAAAATCATCAACAAACATAAAATGATTGACGGAAAAATTAAGACATGTGGTGTTAAACGAAACACTTGATACCCCTCGCTTAACAAACTTCCTAATGATGCATTAGGAACTTGAATCCCGATACCAATAAAGCTTAGGAAAGATTCAAAGAAAATGGCCGCTGGAATATTTAACATCATTTGTGTCAAAATCACATCCATTAAATTGGGTAACAAATGATGGCGGGCAATTTGGGTAGGCTTTTCCCCTAAAATAATGGCCGCCGTCACAAATTCTTGCTGCTTTAATTTGATCGTTTCAGCACGAATCACACGTGACATTGTAATCCAACCCGTTAATCCCATCGCAATTAAAATAGAAGTCACACCAGGTTTAAAAACTAATAACATTAAAATAACAATAACTAAAGTCGGAATACTCGAAATGAATTCCACAAAACGTTGCATGTAAAGATCCGTCTTGCCGCCTTTCCAACCTGAAATTAAGCCATACGAGATACCAATACCAAATTCAATTGCAGTGGCACTCACAGCAATTAAGAGTGACAAACGTGTGCCATATAAAGTACGAGCCAACAAGTCCCGCCCAAATTGGTCTGTTCCAAATAAGTGCCCTGATGCAAACTTGGAAGTTGATTCGCAATCGTTAAATTTTGTTGATTTGGATCCACACGATAAAATAGCAAACCGCCATAAGCCAAACAAGTAATCAAAACAATAATTAAACCAGACAATACAGCCGTTTTATTTTTAAAAAAGAGCTGTAATTTAGTCAGTTTAAAACTTTGACTCTCGGCTACCTTTTTTGATTTTTTACGTGATTGCTTATCAGCAAAGGAGAATAAATATTCCACATTTTGTTCCATTTAGGCCACTCCCTTCACACGAATACGTGGGTCAACTAATCCATATAAAATATCTGTAATAAAGATCACCACAATATAGATAACGGAAAAGACAATCGTTAATCCCATAACCGTTGCATAATCATTACTTAGAATCGCTTTTGTCAATTCTTCACCTAGTCCTGGTATCGCATAAATTTTCTCAATGATTAAACTACCGCCTAAAAGACTCGCAAACATTGGGCCAACAATTGTCATCATTGGAATTAATGCGTTGCGTAAACCATGTACAAAAATGACACGCCACTCGCTAATTCCTTTTGCTCTAGCAAGTTCAATATAATCACTTTTTAAAACAGTAATCATTTCATTCCGAATAAACTGAGCGCTGATAACACCGGGCGCGATTGCTAAAGCAATGGTCGGTAAAATTGTTGATAAAAAACCATCTTCCCAAAAAGCAATTGGTAACCAGGCAAGATACAAACCAAACAACGTTTGAAGGAAAATCGCAACCAAAATATTAGGAATAGAAAATAAGGTGATATTAATAATTGAGAAAAAGCGATCTAACCACTTATTATGAAACTTCGCCGATAAAACACCAATAACGATACCTAAACTTGTACCCAGTACCATTGCTTGAACCCCTAAGATAAATGAAGGCCAAATCCGAGCTTGAATAATTTTTGAGACTTCTTCTTCACCAAACTGAAATGAAATACCAAAATCACCATGTAGAAGTCCAGCTAAATAACGCCCTAATCTCATAATTAATGGACCATCTAACCCATAATTCTCGTTCATCAATTGAATTTGAACATCTGTTAATTTGGCTTCGTTATTGTAAGGACTACCTGGTAAAAAACTTAATAAAATAAACGTAACCGAAATTGTCACCACTAAAATTAAAACCATCGTTAACAGTCGCTTGACTAAATATTTTCGATTAAACACTGACGCCACTCCTTTTTAAATAAAACTAAAGACGGTAAACAGACCGCCTTTTTGTTTAATTATTTTTGATACGCAGCAAACGTAAAGTCGAATCCTGTTTTATATTCAAAGTTAGATAATTTAGGATTGGCAACAATGGTGCTTGATTGTTGGAAAAGCGGGATAACATACGCTTGATCAGTAATGATTTGATTCGCATCCTGTAATGCATTAAAGCGTTGGACCTCATCAACCGCGTATTCCGTACGTGCTAAATCAATTTTCTTATCTAGTGCTGCGTCGTCTATCTTGCCATGGTTATGTTCGTAGGTTGAATAAAATTGTTGAACATAACTAATTGGATCGACATCTCCACTCCAACCACCAATCGCTAAGTCAAACTTATATTCCATCATTTTTTGGAAACGAACTTTCGCTGGTAAGACATTCACTTTAATTTTTAAGCCTGGTAATTCCGTTTCAAATTGCGACTGTAGGTACTCACCTATTTTTTTCGATTGCTCAGTATCACTGACAAGCAATTCCAATTCAATTTTATCTTGATCTAATTCTTTCTTAGCCGCTGCCCATACTTTACCTGCCTCCGCAGTACTGTAACGGGGTGCTTTTTCATCCGATAATTCCGAAAAGTCTTGTTTTGATTTTGGATCACTTTGAAGATTCTCTGGAACTGGGTTGAAGAGTGGTTCTGAACCGTCTTTTAAGACTTTCTCGACTAACTCTTCTCGATTAATACTTTGGAATAACGCCTGACGAACATTTTTATTTTGTAAAATTGGATTCGAACTAATCCCCATCTCAACACTCGTTACGCCATTAATTGGCACAGTGCGAAAGCCCGGATGATCTTTATACTTTTGAATATAATCACCCGAAAGTGTAGTGTAATCGATTTTTCCAGACTCAAACAAATTAATATCAGTTGAAGCATCTTTGACAACATTGACTTCGATTTTATCAATCGTCACTTGTTTCGCATTCCAGTATTTAGGATTTTTACGATACGACCACTTCAAACTATTGACGTCCCATTTTTCTAAAATATAAGGACCCGATGATAAAATATCTTGATCTGTTTTCGCATAATTCTTACCTTTGTCTTTTAAGAATGTTTCATTAATTGGAGCTAATACAACATTGCTTAACGTTCGACTAAACGTAGGATTCGGATCTTTTAATTTTATTTCCAGCGTCTGATCATCTAATGCTTTCACACCTAAATCTTTTAGCGGCGCTTTATTTTCATTTACC
>NZ_SDGV01000044.1 GCF_004795745.1 Vagococcus silagei
GACCGATTCAAAGCATCAGCAACAAACTTAACTTTTTTAGTTTGATGATAATATGATTCTATTAAAACGAGTTCATCTGTAGTAAGATGTGTATAGGTCATTTGTGATCACTCTCCTTGTTTTCTTTTGTCGGAAGTACAATTTGAGTGTATCACAAATGATTTTTTAGTTGTCTAGCTTAATTTTACAATCGGCGATACAATAAAATAGTTTCAGATTTCTTATTAAAATCCGACACCAAATTGAATATACCACGATATCTATTCAGAAAAATGTGTCACTTCTAATTAGTTTTGCTTGCATAGACGCACTAGTATCATACGGAATGACGATTGTTTTTCCTGATTTTTGGATGATTTTAGGCGTATCAAGTTTGCCATTTTCTTCTATAGCAAAAGGATTAAAGACACGTTCGACTTCAAAATACAGGTCAGCTATATTATCAATATCAATAACTTGTTCTTTTCCCTTAACGATAACGATTAAACTTTTTGAATTATAGTAAATACCATCCTTTAATCGTCTACTGAGTAACACCACTTTCAATCGCAAAATCGAAAGAAATAATGCTACAAAGATCACACCGATTAAATCATAAACCTTAACAACTGCCATAATAAGTATTAAAATTAGAGCAACTGTATACATTAAAAAAATTTTTTAGGAAATTGGTAAATTGGTTCCATTTTTCTCCTCCTTTTTTATAATAATACACAAAAAACAGTGTTTCGTACAATAGTTCTTGTACTAAATTTTATGATTATAATCGTCGTTGAATAGAAAAAATGACATAGTAAAGATAGCTATTATTTACGGAACAATGCGCACTAAATAACAACTAACTTCACTATATCATCGACATATAAACATAAAAAAGACTATTTCTAAAAATACAGTGATCGTTATTCTTCCACGACCAGAACATCACGATCAGTTAATAGATGAAAAGCAAGCCGGTCTTGGTAAACTCTTAAAATTTCTTCAACTGCATCATTCAGATAGTCATTATTAACATGAGGTAATGGATAAACATCAATCACGTTGAAGCCTAACGTACTCTCTAAATGTGACGCTTTTTCAGGTTCATCCATATACTTGATAAAATCAATGTCTGGACCCATAATAATGGAACCTGCTGATTCCCCAATATAACGTTTGCCTTGACTAATGTGGTCTAAAATCAATAAATCCGCGCCACTTCGTCTTAATTCTTGCAATAAGTAAAACGTATTTCCTCCTGCAATAAAAATGATATCCACAGATGCGAGATCTTCCTTTAAAGTCGCTGATTCCAAATCGACAACCATCACATCTGCCTTTAGTTCAGAAAGGATTATCAATGTATCATCTTTGTAATCAGTATACTCTTCAACAAGACTTGCCGTATCAAAGAAAGCAATTTTTTGATCTTTTAAAGCATAAGTCAATTGCTGATAGCTATCCGCGAAAGAGGAGGCTAAAAATAAGTTTTTCATCAAAATACTCCTTTTGACATTAATTATTTGGTTGGTTTTGCAATTTAAATTTTAATCAGCAAAAACAGACTCTAAAAAACGAATACTTTGGTCATTTGTATCAACACGCACTTTAACGCCGTAAGGTAACACGCAACGTGGTGTTGCATGCCCAAAATTGACATTGTAAACCACAGATAAATCCGGATTGTCAATGACACGCAAAATAATTGAAATATATTCAGTATAATATGTTTCATCTTGCGGTTTTCCAATAATGACACCACTCACTTTGTTAAACATACCATGTTCTTTTAATAATGATAACATGTCCTCTAATGCTTCCGGTGTTTCTTTTAATTCTGATGTTTCAATAAATAAAACTTTACCGGCCCATTCAGCAGGACTTGGGAAAATTTTAGATTGTTTGACGATTTCAGGCTCATCCGCATAAACCTTGGGTGTCAACATATCGTGCAAACTATCAATACAGCCCCCTAAAAGTTGACCTTCAAAAACAGGGCTACCCTGTAACAGGACAAATCCTTTATCATCACGATGAGCCACGCGATTTTGACCAATTGCCTGATCAGAAAAATCCAAACGTTCATCATACCAAATTGGACTTGGTACAATTTTTTCGTATGTTGGACTATTTGCTAAATAATAGTTAAAATATTCAGCTGTATAAGGTAACATTTCATCGCTAATTTCCGCCAAATCAGTAATAAATGACATGCCATAATAAGTCGTCAAACCCAGATGATAAAACATCAAATGATTAATCGTGGTATCTGAAAAACCTGTAAATAGTTTGGGGTTTGTTTTAACAAGTGTTTTAAATTCTGGATGATTCATCAAATAAGGTAAGGTTTTATAAGTATCATCTCCTCCAATAGCGCAAATGATTCCTTTAATCTCGTCATCCTGAAAAGCAGCAATTAAATCCGCTGCACGGGCTTCTGGGTGGGCAGCAACAAAATCAATTCCTTTTAAAGCATTTGGCATCATAACTGGCACTAAACCTAAGTCCTTTAAACGTTTTGTGCCAATATCTACATTGTGTTGTGTGAATGGTTCTCCCAATAATCCACTTGACAAACTGACAATGGCAACTTTATCCCCTGATTCTAATCGTTTTGCTTTAATCATCTTCATCCTCCTCATTATTTTTTCATATCATAACAGAATTATCCTCCAAGTCCAATCATACCATGGTATAATAAAAGATAATTTAAGATCGATTTTAACATACAAATCACGACGAACACTTTTAATCAAAGTAACGTTTCAAGAAAGGTGGTTTTTCTTTATGAATGGCTTTTTATTATTGATTCCACTACTCCTCATTCGCTTAGTTCTCATGCCATTATTGAATCCCAAAGCGGCACAAGAGGCGACACAATTTGCCCCACTTTTAAAAAATGAACAATGGGCATATTATCTTTATCAAGTGACGAATTTGATCTTACTCTTTATGCCATTAGGATTGCAGGTAACAACATCACTACCTTTCATCCTTATTGGTGGCTTTGTTTATCTGATTGGGCTCATGATTGTTCTGTTGGCCATCATTGCCTTTTCAAAAAAAGAAGAACAAACATTATATACGTTAGGTATCTGAGCTAATTTCATAATTCACTTTTTAGAAAAGTAAACACTCGACCAATTTCAATATTCTTGTTTTTTGAAGTTAAGCGACTAGTTCTTTTCTATATTTCACTTGTGATAATCGTTGTGCTGCAAAATTCTTTAAATTATAAGCAAGTTGAATCAGTAATAGTTCCACTTGAACAATTTCTGATCGATAGTGTGTCGTATCATTTAATTTCATATGTTCTTTTAGATAACCATTCACTCTTTCAACTGCACTTCGTTTCGCGTATAGTTTTTCCCAAGCTTTTGT
>NZ_SDGV01000045.1 GCF_004795745.1 Vagococcus silagei
AGCTTAATTTGACAAACGAAAGGTAAAAAAAGTTTGAAACAAAGTATATAAAAAAGTTGAAACCGACGTGATAAGTCGGTTTCAACTTTTTTGTATTACATTATTTAATCATGATTCAGAAGGCAGGGAATCAGCATTAAGTCAATCCTAAAATTATGATAAAAAGCGTCAAATTATCAGGCTCGCCTTACTGCTCAGCTCAAACCGTTCGCGTCACCACTCTATTTAATCCGGGTTCTGAAAGCAAGGGCTCGGCAGTAAGCTAATCATCCAAATCTTACAAAAACCGTAAGTTTTGTATGCTTATCTTACTGCTCGCCCCTAACCGCTTTCTTCACCACTTTATTTTTCAGGGATTGAGTGGGCTAGGCGGCTGGCTGCGGCTGCGGCGATGGCACCGACGATGTCGTCTAGGAATGTATTGACGTTTCCAGAATTGTGATCATTAAGATCTTTTAGGATTCCCGGTTTTACTTTGTCAATATAGCCGTAATTTGTAAAGCCAATTGAGCCGTATACGTTGACGATTGATAGGGCTAGAATTTCATCAACACCGTATAGACCTTCATCTTTTTGAATGATTTCTTGTAAGGGTTGAATCATTTTTCCTTCTTCAGCCAAAATATCAAGTTGAATACCAGTTAAAATAGCGTTGTGAACTTCTCGTTTTGTTAAAACAGCCTCAACGTTTTCTGCACAGGTTTCAATGGTTAAACCTTTAGCGTAGTCTTTTTGTAAAAAATAGACTAATTCAGCGATATCTTTAATTTCAACACCACGTTCAATTAAATACTTTCTTGCGCTTTCTTCTAATGATTCTTGTTTAACAATCATTTTGACACCTACATTTCTTATTTATTCTTGGGCATATAAACTTGTACTATGCATTGGTTGGATTCTTTCTTTGGGATTTATAAAGTGAATCGCATGATTTACTGCTGTGGGAGCTTCCCCAAATCCCGTTGCAATCAATTCTACTTTTCCAGGATACATTGCGATGTCGCCAATGGCAAAAATTCCCTCCATTGAGGTTTCCATATTTGGTTGCACTGTAATTGAAGAGCCTTTTAAATCAAGTCCCCATTTTTTTATTGGTCCGATAGAAGAAGAGAAGCCATAGTTTACAATTAAATGATCGGCAGTCAATTTTTCTTCGAGTTCCTCACGGGGATTTTTTATCTGAATTTCACTCAATTTGTCATTATTTAAAAGTAATTCATCAATGACATATGGTGTTTTGATTTTTACAGTTGACTCTTTTAATTTTTTGATACTATATTCATGTGCTCTAAACTCAGGTCGACGGTGAATCAAAGTAACGGATTTTGCATAAGATTCGAGCATTAAAGCCCAATCAACGGCAGAATCGCCACCACCACAAATCACAATATCTTGTCCCTCAAAGTGCGTCATATCTTTAATATAGTAATGTAATTGATTCCCTTCTAAAAGGTCGGCATTTTCAAGATTTAGTCGTCGTGGCTGAAATGAACCGTTTCCGGCTGCAATAATAATTGCTTTTGTTTGATGTGTGCCTTTATTTGTTTCTATGGTAAACGTATGGTCTGCATTTTTCGTGATTGCTAAAGCATTTTCTTCAAGACAAATCGTGTGCTCAAACGGTTCAATTTGTTTGATAAGAGCATCTACAAGGTCTTGTGCCTTAACTTTTGGAAATCCAGCTACATCATATATGTATTTTTCTGGGTAGAGAATCGCTAATTGTCCCCCTAGTTCTGGTAGACTATCGATAATTTTTGTTTTTGCTTGGCGCATTCCAGCATAAAATGCAGCAAATAAACCAGCAGGTCCCCCACCTATTATTGTAATATCAACTAGTTCGTTTGTCATCGGTCTTTTCTCCCTTAATTTTTAATCCAGATTTCAGTATACGTGATTTTAATCGAAAAGAATAATTTTTTGAATTTTTTATGAAGTTAATAGCCTTTTATTTGCAATGTGACACAGTGTCATATATAATGACACCATGTCATTTTTTAGGAAGGAGTAGCGTAATGCCAACGGAAAGGTTTTTTAGATTGAATGAAGAAAAGAAAAATAAAATTATGGAAGCTGCGCGATTAGAATTTTCGTTAAACTCTTTTCATGATGCGGCAATCTCAAATATCATCAAAACTGCGGGAATCGCACGGGGCAGTTTTTATCAATATTTTGAAGATAAAGAAGATCTCTTTTTATATTGTGTGATGCTGACTCAAAATGAATTAGAAGAAATATTTGATACGCTATATCAAGAGAATCATGGGGATTTAGTGACAGCTTTTGAACTGTTTTTTGATCAATTTGTGGAAGAGGTTTATCACGGTAAAAATGCGAAGTTTCTTAAAAACTTGCTTGTCTATATGGATTATCGTGTATCGCACAAAGTTTTTTCTGAAGAAAGACTTAAATCAATGAAAGAACAAAAACATCATATCCAAAAAGCAACTTTTGAAAGTTTGTATAAACATTTGAATCACAACTTAATCAATGTTGATAGTTATGATGATTTCATTGTTCTGTTTAGGATGGTTTCCAGTATTATTTTTGTCTCGATAAATGAAGGTTTTCGTGATGAGATGATTTCAGGAAGTGTCGATACAGAGAAGGTTAAAGCTAGTTTTAAAAAGAAACTAAATTGGTTAAAATTTGGAGTATTGAAGGGAGTGAAAGATTAGATGACTAAAATGATTAAACGAATTTCACTGGTTGCTTTTATTTTAGCAATGCTTTTTATGGGCATTCAAGTGATGGCGGATTTATATTTGCCAACCTTAACATCGGATATAATCAATAATGGTGTCGCTAAGGGCGATATTGATTATATTTGGAAAATTGGCAAGCAAATGTTATTGATCTCTTTAATTGGGATTAGTGGTTCATTAATCAATACATTTATCGCGACTCGCCAAGGTCAGAAAGTCGGGCGTAAATTGCGTTCTGATATTTATAAAAAAGTTGAATATTCATCAAATAGTGAATTTGACACAGTTGGGACGGCATCATTAATTACAAGAACGACAAATGATGTTAACCAAATTCAAATGTTTGTTCAATTATGTTTGCGAATGATATTAAATGCGCCGATTATGTTGATTGGTGCTAGCTATCTTGCCTATCATAAGGATCCAGGTTTGACGCGTATTTTCTTTGTCGTTGTGCCAGTATTGTTAGTCGTGATCGGGGTTGCAATGTACTTTGCCATTCCATTATTTAAAAGCTTACAGAAAAAGACGGATAACTTGAACTTGATTTTTCGTGAGAGTTTAAATGGGGTTCGGGTCATTCGTGCCTTTAATCGCACAAAATTTGAAGAAAATCGCTTTGATGGTGCTAACTTAGACTATACAAATACAGCAATTAAAGTGAATACGATTTTAGCGGTTATGACACCTGTGATTACATTAATCATTAGTTTGACAAATGTTGCGATAATTTGGTTTGGTGGCCATTCTGTTGCCGATGGTGTGATTCAAGTTGGCGACATGATGGCTTTCACAACTTATGCAATGCAAATTCTAATGAGTTTTATGTTACTCACAATGATCCTTGTGTTCGTACCTCGTGCACAAGTCTCAGCAAATCGTATCAATGAGATTCTAAATCTAAAAAATGAAATTGAAGATCCAAAAGAAGCACAAAAATTTGATAGCACAAATAGTTTAGCTTTCCAAAATGTTAGTATGCGATATCGTGGTGCTGAAAAATTAGCCATTGAAGGTATTGATTTTGAAGCCGGTGCTGGTGAAACGGTGGCAATTATTGGCGGAACTGGATCAGGTAAATCAACAATGATCAACTTAATTCCGCGTTTCTATGATGTAGAATCCGGTATGGTGAGTGTTAACACGGTTGATGTCCGCATGATTGACCAAAATGAATTACGTGATTCAATAGGTTATATTCCTCAAAAAGCAGTTCTTTTTTCTGGGACAATTCGTTCGAATATGCTTTATGGAAATCCAAATGCAACTGATGAAGAGATATGGCACGCACTAGAGATAGCTCAAGCTAAGAAATTTGTTGCAGACTTACCAGAAGGTTTAGAGAGTACGGTCGAGCAGGGTGGAGGAAACTTTTCAGGTGGTCAACGGCAACGTCTTTGTATCGCTCGCGCCTTAATCAAACCCGCAAGTATTTACGTTTTTGATGATTCTTTCTCAGCCCTTGATTTTAAAACAGATGCATTGCTAAGAAAAGCTTTGAAAGAAAATATTACCGATGCCGTCATCGTTATTGTGGCACAAAGAATTAGTACCGTTGTTGAAGCGGACACGATTATCGTACTTGATGAAGGTCAAATGGTTGGCCGAGGCACACATCAGGAACTGAAAACAACGAATACAACGTATCAAGAAATTATTGAGTCTCAAATGAGAGAGGAGGAAATTTAATGAGTGGACGACCAGGACATGGCGGTATGAACGCCAAAAAAGATAAACCGAAGAATATGTCGAAAACTTTGAAGCGCCTCTTAAGTTATATGATGGATAAAATCCACCTTGTGATGATTGTGATTGTCCTTGCCATCGCGGCAACAATCTTTCAAATCGTGACACCTAAAATATTAGGTAAAGCTACGACAACTATTTTTGAAGGGTTCATGAAGGCAAAAGAAATGATTCAAAATGGTGAAGTAGTCGGGAAAATTCCGATAGATTTTGATCGAATTGGAAAATTATTGTTAATTGTATTAGCGCTCTATGCTGCTGCTGCGCTATTTAGTTTTATTCAACAGTTTATTATGACACGCGTGACGCAAAGGATTGTGTATCAGTTACGTCTTGAATTTAATCAAAAAATGAATCGGTTACCTGTTTCATATTTCGATACTCATTCAAATGGGGATATTATGTCACGCGCAATTAATGATATGGATAATATTGCAACGACTCTACAACAAGGTGTGACACAATTTTTAACGAGTGTTGTGATGCTAGTTGGAATCTTAATCATGATGTTTTCAATTAGTTGGAAATTAAGTATTGTCGCTTTGTTAACGATTCCGTTAAGTTTAATTGTGATTATGTTTGTTGCTCCAAAATCACAAAAATTCTTTAGTAAACAACAAAAAAGTTTAGGTCTTTTAAATGATAAGGTTGAAGAAACTTATGGCGCCCATATTGTGACTAAAAGTTTTAATCATGAAGAAGCTGATATTGCGAACTTTGAGCAGGAAAATGAAGTCTTATATCAAGCGAGTTGGAAAGCACAATTCATTTCAACAATTATTATGCCCTTAATGGATTTTATTAAGAATATTGGTTATATCATGGTTGCAGTTATTGGTGGCATTCAAGTTGCCCATGGTCAAATGGCAATTGGTGACGTACAAGCGTTTATGCAATATACAACTCAATTCTCACAACCTATCAGCCAGTTAGCAAGTATCATTAATACAATTCAAGCAACAATTGCTTCAGCAGAACGTATTTTCGAAGTCTTAGATGAAGCCGAAATGCAAGACGAGAAAGTCGATGTCCTTGCACCTCAATCAGATGCAAAAATTATCTTTAAGGATGTTGCCTTTGGATATTCAGAAGAGTCACTTTTAATGAAAAAAGTTAATTTTGAAGTTCAAGATGGTCAAAAAGTTGCGATTGTCGGGCCAACTGGAGCGGGTAAGACAACGATGATTAATTTACTTGAACGTTTCTATGATATTAATTCAGGTTTTATATTCTATAATAAACAAGAAACACGAAACTTAAAACGTGATGAATTAAGAGAACATTTTTCAATGGTTCTTCAAGATACATGGCTCTTTACAGGTAGTATCTATGACAACATCCATTATGGTCGTTTAGATGCAACAGAAGAGGAAGTTTATGCAGCTGCCAAAGCCGCACATGTTGACGATTTTGTTCGTCGCTTACCGGAAGGTTATCAAACAGAATTAAACGAAGAGGCATCAAATATTTCGCAAGGACAAAGACAGTTAATCACGATTGCGCGTGCTTTCCTTGTTAATCCAGATGTATTAATTCTTGATGAAGCAACTTCTAGTGTGGATACGCGGACTGAAATTTTAATTCAAAAAGCGATGGAAAATCTTCTCGAGAATCGCACGAGTTTTGTTGTTGCCCATCGTCTGTCAACCATTCGTGATGCAGATAAGATTATGGTTATGAATGAAGGCGATATCGTTGAAATTGGTAATCATGATGAGTTAATGAGTCAAAATGACTTTTATGCAGATTTATACAATAGCCAATTTTCAGATGCACTGGAAGCTTAAACTACGATTAAAGAATAGGAATGAGAAAAGTTTTCATTAGTTTGTTCGCCTAAAAAATGTTACAATGTGTGGGAATGTATTGAGATGAAATTTTTTATGGGAGGAAGTTACGATATGGAGAACTTTTCGTTAGATCCTAAAATACAGTTAGCATCAATAGCGATTAAAGTAAAAGACATCGATAAAATGGTTGGGTTTTATCAAAGGGTCGTTGGATTAGATCTTATTAACGAAGAGAATGACATGGCCATAATGGGGATTGGAAGCAAGAAAAGTAAATTATTAGGTTTAATCTATTTACCAGAAGGTGAAGAGGGCTCCAATAATCGAACAGGATTAAATCATATTGCCTATGTATTTCCTGAGCGTTTTCAACTTGCAAGTTTTGTTCACCATTTATTACAAATGAATTATCCAATTGATGGCACAAGCGATCATGGATACTGTGAAGCTATATATATCACAGACCCAGAAGGTAATCGATTATCATTTAGTTGGGATCGACCTAAAGATCAATGGCCATTATTAGATGGTAAAATTGATGGTGTTACGAAAGAATTGGATTTGTATCGTATGATGGGCGCTGGCTATGGTGAGTATACTGGTGTTCCAGAAGATACGAAATTAGGAAGTATTCATCTTTCTGTGGATGATTTAGATGAAAGTTATGATTTCTATACTAAAACATTGGGTTTTGAGTTGAAAGACGATGACTTTATTAATGCACATTATCTAACATTAAATGAATATCATCATCAAATCGCATTAAGTGCGTGGTCACCAACAATGGGCGATCATTATATTGAAGATGAGGACCTAGGTGTCGATCATATCACTTTTAAAGTACCTTCTTTTGAGAGTTTATTACAATTGAAAGAACATTTAGAAGATAAAAATTTAGCAGTCTATTTTAACAAAGGAAAGAAAATCATAGGCTTGACAGATCCAAATGGGATTCAAATGTGGTTTATGGTTTTTGAAAAAATTCCGTGTTAATTAAAAAATTCTTCAAGCCTCGTTTAAAGGTTTGAAGAATTTTTTTGGTTTGCAAAGAAAAGCTCTCGGAATTGTTTTGGCGTCAGATTTGTTTTTTGCTTAAACAATTGGGTGAACTGACTGGCAGAATTAAAACCAACTTGATTGGCAATTGTTTGAATGTCGCTTTCCGGTGTCGAAATCAATTGCTGTTTGGCATGATTTAACCTAATCATCGTGAGATATTGATAGGGACTTTGATTCAAAAAGAGCACGAAAAGTCTGTTTAAATATTGACTAGATATATATAATTTTTCTGCCAGCTCATTGATCGATAAATCGTGAGCATAGCTCGTGTCAATTTCAGCGAGTGTCGGGATAACAAATTGTTGATACAAGGGATGATTGACATCATTTTTTTTATTTTTTTGTTGGTTCAAACTAAGTAAAAAGTGATAGCATTGGTTAGATAAAAGCAGATCATCCGTTTTGTTTTCGAGATGATCTGTGATTGTCTTTTCAATCCAACCAGAATAAGAAAAATAATCTGAATCTTTAGCACATGCAAATGTTTTAATTTGAGACAAAGTAAATATATTCAGATCTGCTTCTGCTTGAAAAGTGACAAATTGAGTTGTCCATTTTTTTATCGGAAAATAGGCGTGAGGCACAAAAGGTGCAATCATGATACCTTCGCCTTTTTGAAGGACAATTTTTGATTATCAAGCCAAACTTCACCAGAACTGGATTCAGTTTGGAGCCAATGATAATAAGGATACCCTTGAGCTCGATTGATGGCGACTTGAGGCCACTTATTTCTTATACTTTCAATCATCATGGGGTAGGTGCTATTGTGGATTTGAAAAAAATAGGCATTTGATTTTTTTCTCATCTTTGTTAGTGTTATCTTTAGTGTAGTCTATTTTATTTTTGTTTTCCAGAAGTATTGATTTTTAGTTGGAATAATAAAACTTAGGATTTTGGTGGTTAAAATCATTTATGTTAAAATATAAATTGTAAAATTAAAAATAAAGGACAAAACAATGCAACGACAAACAGATATATACATTGAAAAATTAATTCAAGACAGGATATTGCCAGGTGCTTCATACGCATATTTAAAGGGTCGACAAGTTGAAAAACGATTTCAGGGATTTAAACAAGTTCTACCTAGTATCGTTCCAATAGATTCTCAGCTTAAATACGATATGGCGTCTTTAACAAAAGTAATGATGACTAATACTGTTTTGTTAAAACTAATTGAAACAAGTGAATTATCAATTGACCAATCATTACACTATTATTTACCTGAATTCATTGATCAAAATGTTACAATACGACACTTATTAACACATACATCCGCAATTAATCCCTATATTAAAAACCGAGATATGCTTAATCAAAAGGCTCTAAAAGAAGCAATTTTGCAACTTAAGTCAAGTGATGAGCGTGGTTTAGTCTGTTCATACACTGACACAGGTACGATTTTATTAGGTTTTTTAATTGAAAAAATATATCAAGATTCTTTGGATAATGTTTTTAGGAATGAGGTAATCGAACCATTAGACATGAAGAAGACAACGTTTGTAACTTCTGAAAGTAAGCGAACGGCGCCCACGGAAATGACAGATAAACGTGGTATAATTTGTGGTGAAACCCATGATCCAAAGGCTTTTGTTTTAAGAGAACACTGTGGTAGTGCGGGGTTATTTAGTACACTAGACGATACAATTAAATTTAGTAATATGATGATGCAATGTGGTATTTTGCCAGATGGTACTCAGTTCTTAAAGGAAGAGACCATTCTTAATTTACTAATTGATTATTCACCAACGCAAAAATTTAACCGTTCACTTGGTTGGAACTTGATTGTAACAGATAGTAAAACATGGCTTTATCATACTGGCTATACAGGGACCTTTGTCTTAATCGATCCAATTGATCACCAAGCTTTCGTTTTTCTGTCTAATCGAGTTCACCCTACTGATCAACGAGCAACATATTTAACTAAACGTGATCAATTGATTCAAATCTTTTTGGAGAATGATGTGCCGAAGTGATATAATGACAAAGAGAAAATACCGAGGTGACTGTAAAATGAAAGAACCAATCTTTTTAGAACCTGTTTTTCAAGAAAAAATTTGGGGTGGACAAAAATTACATCAAAAATTTGAATATGATTTACCTAATGATAAGATAGGGGAATGTTGGGCAATTAGTGCTCATCCTCATGGTGTATCGTCAGTTAAGTCTGGTCAGTTTAAAGGTGTTAAACTAGACGAATTGTGGCAACAACAGCCAGAACTGTTTGGCAATTCCAAAGAAGAGGTTTTCCCACTATTAATTAAAATATTAGATGCTGCTGATGACTTATCTGTACAGGTTCATCCAGATGATGACTACGGAAAAATGCATGCAGGTGAGTTAGGAAAAACTGAATGTTGGTATGTGATTGATGCGGAACCAGGTGCTGAGATTATCTATGGGCATACGGCGACTTCTAAAGAAGAATTGAAGCAATTAATTGATGAGGGAAAATGGGAACAACTATTAACGCGTGTGCCTGTCAAAGCAGGTGATTTTTATTTTGTGCCAAGTGGAACCATTCATGCAATTGGCAAAGGCATTATGATTTTAGAGACACAACAAAGTAGTGATACTACATATCGTGTTTACGATTATGACCGTGTGGATGCTGAAGGTAATCATCGTGACTTACACTTACAAGAATCGATTGATGTGACAACTGTGCCACATATAAATCCGATTTTAGGGATTAAGCAAACCAATCAAGGAGAATCAAGCGTGTCAACGTTTATTGAATCTGACTATTTTAACGTTTATGATTGGATTGTGTCAGGTATTATGAAATTTAAACAAACATCAACTTATACAAATGCAAGTGTGCTAAATGGTTTTGGTTATCTTTATCTTGAAGATGACAATAAAGCTTATGAAGTTAAGAAAGGTGATCACTTTATCATACCAGCAACAATTTCTTCATGGAAGATTGAAGGTGATGTTCAAATTATTGCATCAACTCCAGGAACAAAAAATAAATAAAATAAGCATGACAAAACATTGCGTTTTGTCATGCTTTTTAATTAGTTGAATAGGGTACTTAATTCAGTCCAAGAACGATTTTGATCAATGGCAACATTTTCATATGTTAACTGACCGCCATGTGTATTGACACCACGATAAAGAGCGTGGTTATCAGATACTGCCTGCTTGAATCCTTTATTTGCTAATTCAGTAATAAAAGGTAACGTATTATTTGTTAAGGCAAGTGTAGAAGTTCTTGGAACGGCACCTGGCATATTTGATACTGCATAATGAACGATACCATGTTTTATATAGATTGGATCATCATGATCAGTTACTTGATCGCTTGATTCAAAAATACCACCTTGGTCAATGGCAATATCCAGTAAGACCGAACCAGGATGCATTTGTTTAATCATCTCGTTTGTTACGAGTTTTGGTGTCCGACGACCTGGTATTAGAACAGCACCAATGACTAAGTCGGCCATTTTAACAGATTGTTCAATATTATAAGGGTTTGACATTATTGTTTCGATTGAGTTGCCGAAAATATCTTCAAGTTGCGCTAATCGTTTTGGATTAACATCTAAAATTCTAACTTTAGCACCTAAACCAATCGCAACTTTAGCCGCGTTGGCACCCGCCGTACCACCACCAATAATGACGATAGTCCCTTTTTCAACACCTGGAACAGAAGGTAGTAATACACCTGAACCACCATTTGTTTTTTGTAAGAAGAAGGCACCAGTTTGCGGAGCCATTCGTCCAGCAATTTCTGACATAGGATTTAGAAGTGGTAAGCTACCATCTTCCATTTGAACCGCTTCGTATCCAATTGCTGTAACTTCAGCGTCAACTAAAGCGGATGTTAATTCCGTTTGCGGTGCAAGATGTAAATATGTAAATAGGATAAGACCGGGTTTAAAATAAGCATACTCTGAAGGAAGCGGTTCTTTTACTTTTAGGACCATTTCGACATCCCATGCTTCTTTTGCTGTTTTTACTATAGTAGCACCCATTTTTTCATATAATTCATCATCAAATCCAGAGCCTGCCCCAGCATTTGTTTCGACAATAATTTGATGCTGATTTTCAGTGAAGTTTTTTACAAATTGTGGTGTTAAGGCCACACGATTTTCATTGTTTTTAATTTCTTTTGGGATTCCAATTTTCATGTTTTGTCCAACTTTCTCTTCAATAGATATATCAAAACTAATACAAGTATATCATATTAGAATATAGTTAAAAAATGATTTCAGCATTTTAATGAAAAAAGACGATTTAGTATCACTAATAAAGTGAAACTAAACCGTCGCTATTTTTATACTTTAGCTTTTTGAGCCACAATCATATCTAAGATACGGTGTGTCAAATTCTCATTGCGAGATAGTAGTGGACCATGGAAATATGAACCGATAACATTTTTATAGATGACGCCTTCTGTTTGGTCTTTACCGTTATTGCCGTAACCCACTTTAACTTGTCCGAGTGGTCGTTCACCTTCGCCAAGATAAGTCATACCATTATGATTTTCAAAACCATAATACGTTTCATTGAATTCTTGATTGAAAATTTCGACTTCGCCGATGAAGCGGTTGTTATCTTGACTCACTGTGTAATGAGGTAAGGCATGAATACCTTCGATTTTTTCACCTTTAGCACTAATATAGTATTCACCAAGTAGTTGAAAACCACCGCAGATAGCTAAGAAGACACCATCATTTTCGATGTAGTGAATGAGGGCTTCTTTTTTACTTTGAATATCCCGTGATACAATCTGTTGTTCATAATCTTGTCCGCCACCAAAGAAAACAAAATCAAAGTTATCAGCATTAAAATCTTCATAAATGCTAACAAGTTGAATATCAAAATCAAGGCCTCTTTTTTTAGCAAAATATTCAAGAATTAGTAAGTTACCATTGTCACCATATGTATTTAGCAAGTTACCATAAAGGTGACAAACTCTAATTTTATCATTAGTCATGAGCGACGTCCTCCTTAATGTATCCTTGTTGAATCAATTCTTTACGTAGCTCTAAAACAGCAGTGTATGTTGCAAGAATATAAACATCATCAGTAGGTACATTTTTAATTTGGTCAATGACATCAGTCAATACTTCGGTTTCACTGATTGGTGTATCATCAAAGCCAGCAACCTTTAAGCGCAAGGTCATGTCTTGACGACGAATACCACCGGTGATAATTGTAGGAATTGGTAGTGTAGCCAACTCTTCAAGTTGACTATCCCAAATCCAACTAATATCAATACCGTCAGCATAATTATTATTCAATAACGCGACAAGTGAGAACGGATAAGGTGCTAATTTCATTGTATCGACGACTTGATTTAGACCAACAGGATTTTTTACAAGGACTAAGGTACATTTTTTATCCCCGATTTTAATAACTTCTTGGCGACCGAATACTTTTTCATCATACGCAAGCCCTTTGCGAATTTTTTCAGGGGCCACGTGATAATGCTTAGCAACAGCTGTCGCAGCTAGTGCGTTATAAATATTGTACATGCCGCCTACTTCTAATTTGTAATCTTCTTGATCAATTGTGAAGGTTGAAGAAGTATTTGTCATTTCTATGACTTCATTTAACTCAACTTTAAGTTCAGGACGTTCAAAATTACAATTTGGACAATAGTACTTACCTAAGTTACTATAAGTAATCATTTTATAATGTAAAATATGTTCACAATGCGGACAAAGAATGCCGTCAGTATTGTAATGTGCCATTTGTTCTTCATCAGATTTATGATTAAAACCAAAGTATTCTCTTGGATTCTCAGTATTAATAGAATTAAAGATTGGTAAATCTCCATTCATCAGAATTGTTGCTTCAGGCGCTTTTTTTGCACCTTCGACGATTAGTTGATAGGTTGTATAGATTTCACCATAACGATCCATTTGATCTCTAAAAATATTTGTAAATAGGAAAAGTTCAGGCTTAAGAAATTCAGTCACTTTACTGACACTCGCTTCATCAATTTCTAAAACAGCGAAATTTTCTTTGTTTTTATTTTTTTTACGTGATAAAAAAGTTGAAACAATTCCTTGAAGCATGTTTGCTCCAGTTGTATTTGTTAAGACATCACCAAATTCTTGTTCTAATATATTTACTGTAAGAGCAGTAGTTAGGGTTTTTCCATTGGTCCCTGTTACGACAATTACATGATAATCTTTTGAAAGTGAAGCTAAAATATTAGGATCAAGTTTTAAAGCAATTTTCCCAGGTAAGCTACTCCCTCCATTAAAAAAGGTTTTTAAAAACCATAGACTGGATTTTCCAGCAAAAGTAGCAAATCCACTGCGAATACTCATATTTTTTCCTCCTACGTCATCATTAACTTACTCATCATACCACAATTCTTTTTAAAAATTGTTAAAAAATGAAGGGCAAATATAAAAACTAAAAAAAATTTAAAAAGTTGTTGAATTAACCAATGATAATCTTTTCTGAAGGGAAAACATACCCATGATCTTGGCGTTCTTTTGGAACAAAAATCATTAGGGTATAGAGCATTCCGATTCGTCCAATAAACATTAAGCAACCAATAATAATTTTACCAATCATTGATAAATCAGAAGTAATGCCAAGTGAGAGTCCCGTTGTTCCGAAAGCTGACGTGACTTCAACAATAATTGAAATTAAATCATGATTCTCCGTAATCGCTAAAACCATAACCGCAAGGAAGCACATTGCAAAAGAAAGGTTGAAGACAACAACAGCTTTTCTAATATCATCTTCCCTGATACGACGTCCAAAAATTGATACATTTTGTTCACCTTTAATAAACGAGAGCATATATAAACCAACAATTGCGACAGTAGTCGTTCGAACACCCCCACCAACAGAACTTGGACTACAACCAATAAACATTAACATTGAAAATAGCAGTAAGGTTGGGGTCTGGAATTGGTGGATATCATGTAGTTGTAAACCTGCATTTCTAGTTGTAGCAGAATAAAACATCGAATTAACAATTTTTTCGAATGTTGGCATGTCACTGAACAGATGGTGGTTTTCTAAGAAAAAGATGAACAGAGATCCAAATATGAAAAGAATCAGATAACTGCTAACGGCCAGTTTTGTAAAAAGTGAAAATCTAAAGTGATGAATCTCAGGAGTCTTCTTAAAAGTAATCCATTCTTTGACTTCCATAATTACTGGGAAGCCGATACCACCAATCATAATCAGAAAAATAAGGGCAAAAATTGAAAAATAATCATTTTCATATAGCGTAGCGGAGTGACCCGTCACATCAAAACCTGAGTTGGTTACTGCAGAGATGGATTGATAAAAGCCATTAAAAATTGATTTTACCCAACCTGCATGGATTTCAGTAAAATAGAATCGAATTGAAAAAATGATACCAAAAATCAATTGCAGAAGTAACAAAGTAAAAACGGTACTTTTGATTAATCGAATCGTACCGCTTAATTTTGGTTGATTCATATCAGTCATGATAAGTTGTCTTCGCCGCAATGATATTTTTTTATGAGAAAGGATCACAAAGAAAGTTGAAATCATCATGATTCCCAAACTCCCAATTTGAAACATGATTTCAAGTAGAACAATCCCATATTCATTGTAAATATCATTAATGTTAAAAGTACTCAGTCCGGTAACGCTGACAGTACTGATTGCCATAAATAGCGTGTCTGCCCAGTAAACATCGACATTCTCTTTTTGGAAAAATGGCATGCTGAGCAAAATAAAAGTTACAAATGTCATCAATAGATAATAAAGAAAGATGACTTGGACACTTGATAAATGACGAGTAACAAAACGATGTCCAGAGCGTTTTAATCTTTTGTATGTCCATTTTGAAAATGCCAATTTTTCACCTCTTCGCATAAGCTTAAATGTTTCCAATAACAAAGAATCATATAGCTTAGATATATTTTGCTTTATTCGAAAAAGCAATTATAATTTGATTATAGCAAAGTCTACTTTTTTGTTCTATTCACTTAAAATTTGATTAGTCTAACATTAAAGCTTGCTTTGCAAGTTGGTCAGCACCGCGATTTTCTTTTTCGGCTATCCAATTAAAAAATAGTAATGAAAACTGATCAGCTTTTTGTAAGATTGCGGCAAGGATGTCTTTAAACGTGTCGTTTTGGGCATATCTTTTTTCAATGGACTGGATGACAATTTTACTGTCTGAATGGATCATAATCATTTCATTAAAAAGTTTTTGGTTAGCTAGTTCTTGTAAGATATAGTCCATGACTTTGAATTCAGCGGTGTGATTATCTCCAGCTTGGAGAGCGATTTTTAGTTGCTGTTGTTCTTTTTTATCCGTATTGACAATTACGATTCCACCGCCGCTTTTATTGTTTCTGGGATTATAAGCAGCATCAATGTAAATTTTTATCATAGTTTCACCTTTTTCATTTTATATTTAATTTAGATATGGTAAGATAATATCACTGTGTATGAACAAGTAAAGAGAGGGTTTATATGAGTTCAAGTAAAATTCAAGTTTTTAGATATCAGCCAGAGTTGGCGGCAAGTGTCATCTATTGGTCTTGGACTAGCATTTTGCTTTTCTTAGGAATTATCGGTTTGCTAGAAGAGCGTGGTAAAATTACTGTTTTTATTGTTCTAATGTTTATTTTGTTTGTGATATTTGTATATTTAGGTTTGAAACGTCGCATGATTTTAACAAATGAACAATTAAGAGTATCAGCAATCCTGAAAAAGAACCAATATTTGATTGATTTATCCGTAATTGAAAAGATTTTGATTGGAAAATACGGAGTAACCATTATTACTGATGAAAAAGAGTATTCATATATTATGTTTCCGCCATCAAAAAAAGCCTTTTCTGAGAGCTTGAAAAATGAGCCGCAATTTACCGGCGAAATGTTTGGCAAGATATAAAAAAGCCTAAGACTTATCAAGTCTAAGGCTTTTTTATTTTGTTTATTTTTAATTTTCTTGTTGAACGACTTGAACATTAGCAGCTTGAAGTCCTCGCGCGCCCTCACGAACATCGAATAGGACATTTTGACCTTCGAAAAGTGTCTTAAAACCTTCTTGTTGAATATTTGTAAAATGAACAAATATCTCTTCATCTAAATCATATACAATGAAGCCATAACCTTTTTTTACATCAAACCACTTGACAGTTCCTGTTTTCATTTTACATACCTCCAATAGTAAGCTGTTAATTATATTCATTATACGTTCAATTATGTACTAGGTCAAACAACTATGGGAAGTTTTTTTTAAAAAGAAAGCGATTAAAAACTTTTTACTTTGAGTTTTTTGCTATATACTATTTTTAATAATAGTTTACAAAAAATAAGGAGAGTCATGATGATTTTATATGGACTTGTAATATTAATCAGTGTAGTTTTAGATCAATTAGTCAAATGGTGGGTCGTTCAAAATATTTCTTTAGGAGAAACAATTGGCCAAAATCCAATAATGACATTAACATTTATTAAAAATGAAGGAGCAGCATGGAGTATTTTAGAAGGGAAGCTATGGTTCTTTGTACTCATTACAATTATCGCCTTAACTGTTTTTCCATATATGCTCTATAAAAACAGAAATAATTCAAAATGGTTAACAGTTGGGCTAAGTTTAATCATCGGTGGAACCATTGGAAACTTTATTGATCGCGTGCGTTTAAACTATGTGGTTGACATGTTTCAAACTGAATTTATTCGATTTCCAATTTTTAATGTAGCAGATGTAGCATTGAGTATTGGTGTCGCGTGTTTGTTTTTCTATCTCATTTTTATAGAAGGAAAAGAACGATCAAATAAATTAAAATAATTCTAAATTAGTATACTTGTTAGAAAAATCACAATAACTATCTTGAATTAAATGGTTTAAAATAGTAGAATGGTAGCGTATTATAATTTGACAATCATTATTTGATAAGAATAGTGAGTATATAAAAATTAAAAGCAAGGAAGATGAATAATGGCTAATCAAGTTGTACAAGAAGCAGTTAAAAAGATGAAAGAATCTGATATTCGCATTACGCCTCAACGCTTTGCTATTTTAGAATACTTAGTTGTGAGTAAGAGTCATCCGACCGCAGATGAAATTTATAAACATTTAGAAGAACGTTTCCCTAACATGAGCGTTGCCACTGTCTATAATAATTTACGTTTATTTACTGATATTGGTTTTGTCACTGAAATGGCGTACGGTGATTCATCAAGTCGTTTTGATTTTACATCAACTAAACACTATCATGCTATTTGTGAAGAGTGTGGTAAAGTTGAAGATGTATTCTATCCAGGATTGGATGATGTAGAGTCAGCAACAGAACAGTTAACTGGATTTATTATTAATGATCATCGCTTAGAGCTTTATGGCATCTGTCCAGATTGTCAAAAAAAGCTTGAAAACAATTAAGAAAACTCGAAGGTAATCTGAGATGAAATTTTTTTATCTACTATATAATAGGATTACCTTGAGTTATTTTAAAAAACGTAGTTACTAGATAAATGTAAAAAAAGCTATTGACGCTAAGATGAATAATTGATATAGTAGTCTACGTTGTCGCATGACGACATGTTATCTTATAAAAACTCTTGACTTTCATTTCGTGAAATGATATTGTGTATAAGTTGCTTCTGAATCTTATCTTTTTAAGGATTTCAGGAAAAACAATTTCAAAAAAAGAGTTGACATTTAAAACTTCCGATGTTATAATATGAAAGTTGTTAAGTCAACAAGAACTAGACCTTTGAAAACTGAACAAAGTAAGACGAACCAAATGTGTAGGGTGTTTTTACTACAAGTAAAAGCAACTTCAATTTAGTGGATAAAATTCGCTAGCAATTTA
>NZ_SDGV01000046.1 GCF_004795745.1 Vagococcus silagei
ATCTATTACATCTGATAATGGGATAGAATTTTCAGGTTTGACACGTCTTCTAAAAAATCAACTTTTGGTCTATTTCACGCATCCTTATTCATCTTGGGAGCGCGGGACCAACGAAAATCATAATCGTATGATTCGTCGTTTTATCCCAAAAGGTACGAAAATTAGCACAGTTAGTGAATCAAATATGAGGCACGTGCAGCAGTGGATGAATAGTTTACCAAGAAAAATCATGGGCTACGCAACACCTTATGAATCATTCATTAATGAAATCAGCAAATTGAAACTGGACTTAACGCGATTTGATATTGAGCCTCTTAGCATGTGACGCCTTACCTGAGCCACCTGACCATCAAGATGTTCAGGTGAGGCAGAAGAGCCTATCACACGCTAACTCAATGTCAAATCGCACGATATATTTACTAGGAATTTTAAATAACGTTAGACATTTTACAGGTGGCTAACTTGTACTTGAAATTTTCGCTATTATATTTGAGTAAAGGCGTCGTTTAATAATAAGTATGTTAATTATAACATTATCATGGAGGTGTTTGAATATGAATCAAAAACAAGTCGGTAGATTAACACTTGTTTTATTTTTTTAGTAGCAAAAATCTGTTGAGATAAAAATCAAAGGATATGGTAAGGATTGGCTTTGGAATTGTTATTATTATGACTTGGCTACTAACTATTAATCTATCATTTTCTAACCATTTGAATCTAATCACTCAATCTGTTACCGATAACAAATTGAGTGGTTTTATTTTTTTGTCTATAATTAGAGAGTTAGAGTGAAAACGTTTTTTTTGAGAGGAGTGAGCAGGTGAAAAGAGGACAAGCATATTATCGATATTTCTTAAAAGGAGAAGCCACATATAAAATTAATTTTATTTCTTATTTATTTTCAGGTGTCATTCAAATTGTGGCAGTTCTATTTATTTGGCAATTGGTGTATGCATCAACTGGGCAAGGTGAAATTGAAGGATTAACATATGCTGAAATTGTGATCTATACTTTAATTTCAACCGTAACGATGCAGTTTACGAGTCTGTCAAATGACTACGAGGTAGCGGGTGATATTTTGGAAGGAAATTTGGTTTATGAATTAATCCGACCCGTTTCTTATACAGTAAAATTATTTTTTAAAGGTTTGGCTCAAACAACGACGAGCGCCATTGTTGTGGGATTACCCCTTTTAATTGGGGTTGTCATCTATATGGGGCAAACAGAATCGCTTCTAAGTGTGTTACTTAGAGCACTATCCTATTTGGTAATAGTGCTATTAAGTATTGGATTAATGTTTTGTGTGAATTTATTATTTGGTTATTCAGCATTTTATCTTAATTATGCGTGGGGTTTTTTATTTTTCAAAGAAACATTCATTCGCCTGTTATCAGGCGCTTTATTTCCACTTGTAATGTTACCAAAATCTATTCGTAACCTTTTTTTATTGACGCCTTTTCAATATCTTAATTATTTTCCGACAATGACTTTATTGGGTAAATTATCGGCAGAGGAAATGTTAAAAGGTTTTATCATTCAAGGGGTTTGGTTAACAATATTAGCAGGATTATGTACGGTTTTTTGGCGTCATGCGATTAAGAAAATTACGATAAACGGAGGCTAGAAAAATGAAAAGGTATGTGAAATTATACGGTCTGTATTTGAGAAATTCGTTTAAAATTCTACGTTTATCAACGGCTAATTTTATTGTCGGTTTTGTCGCCTTTTTAGCGGTTCAAATTTCATCACTCTTCTTTTTATCAGTGACATTTGGGCGAATTCCAGAAGTAAATGGCTATAATTTTTATCAGGTTCTATTTATCTATGGCTTTGCTCAAATTCCGCGCGGGCTAGATCATTTTTATAGCGATTATCTGTGGATTTTTTCGAAGAACAGTATTGTGAAAGGCGAGATGGACCGTTATCTTGTTCGTCCAGTCAGTCCATATTTTCAAGTGATCTGTGAACGTGTTCAATATGATGCTTTTGGAGAAATTGTTGTTGGCGTGGCATTGACGCTCTATGCTTTACGAGAATTAACATTTCCAAATCCAATGGTCTCCTTAATACTAGGTATTTTTTACCTAATCACAGGTTGCATTATTTATACATCAATCAAAACGATTGTAGCAGCATTAGCTTTTTGGCTAAAACGCACAATTTTTATTCTGCAAGCAATCTATGGTTTGAGTAATTTAACGCAATATCCTCTTTCAATATATCCAAAGGGTGTGCAAGCTATCTTGATTTTTATTGTGCCGTTTGGAGTGGTTTCTTTTCTGCCTGCTACGGTGATTTTCACGTCGACAATTTTTAATTTGACGACTTTAGTGATTTTAGGTGTTACAACATTTTTTGTGTTAGTCGCAATGATTATTTGGAAAAAAGGAGTGATGAGTTATGAAAGTGCCGGAAATTAAGCCTGTCATCTCAGTGAAAAATTTAGCAAAAACATTTTTGATTAAGAAGCGACTCAACTTCTTTAAATCTGAGACGACCGAAAAATTAGCCGTTCAAGATATTAGTTTTGAGATATTCCCTGGTGAAATTGTCGGTTTCATTGGTAAAAATGGAGCTGGAAAGTCGACAACCATTAAAATGATGACCGGGATTTTAACGCCAACATCAGGAACGTGTGAAGTCGGCGGATTAATCCCTTACCAAGCACGGACTGAAAATGCAAAAAATATCAGCGTCGTGTTTGGTCAAAGAACGCAAATGAATTGGGATTTGACAGTCGAAGATAATTTTAAATTATTGAAAGAAATCTATGCAGTATCAGATGATAATTTTGAGCGACAAGTCAATCTTTTAGAAGAACATATGGAAATTAAAAAGTTCTGGAACTGCCAAGTGCGTTCACTTTCACTGGGTCAACGTGTCTTGACAGATATTGCTTTGGCTCTCATTCACTCACCCAAAATAATTTATCTTGATGAACCGACAATAGGTTTGGATATCTTGATTAAGGACAAAATATTGCGAACGTTACAGCTAATTAATAAGCAAGAAAATGTCACGATTATTCTAACAACACATGATTTAGGCGAAATAGAGATGCTGTGTGATCGCATTATAATTATTGAAGAAGGACAACTGATATATGATGATCAGAAAGATAAAATGTTAGAAACTTTTTCTAATGAGCTGACCATTCAATTTGAATTCGAATTAGAGGAACTTGAAGCATTACGTCAATTTATAGAATTAAAAAAACTAGAATATCAGTTTGAACATGAAAAAATGAGTATTACAATTGATCAAGACAAACAAAATGAAAAGGAAATTTTAAGCGAACTCTATCATCAATTCAGTATTAATAAAATGGATGTTTGCCGCGCAAGTGTCGAGGATATTGTGCGTGGAATTTATACAAAATAACATATTTTGATGAGAATATATTAAATACAATTGACAATTTTAAGTCTGTAATAGACAATATTCTTGATTAAGTATATAAGAGGAGGAAGTTAGTTGAAAAAGAATAAATGGTTAGTGGTTTCGACAGCTGTAGTGTTGGTACTGTTGAGTGGTTGTGGAAATACAGATAAAAAAGAGAATACAAAAGCATCAAGTAAAGAAAAGGTTGAGACTGTTGCGAGCAGTAAAACAAAGGAATCAACAACTGAAAGTAAAACCGAAGCTGGTGACACAGATCAATTCAAAACAATGATTAAAATGGCCCAAACACAAGTGCCACAATTAAAGAAACAATTTGAAGGTATGTATTCAGATATAAAAATTGAAGCAGGAGAAGGTCATACTATCGTGTACACATATGTTTATGAGAATGCAGTTCCTGGAGAAATTGATGTTGATGCAATGAAACCTGAATTAGTAAAAGGTCTGAAACCAACATTTGATGGCTTAAATAAAGTGATTACTGATCTTCAGATTGAAATGCTTTTCTTGAATCCTGATCAATCAGAAGTTGCGAAATTTACTGTCACTCAAGCAGATATCGATAAAATCGAACAAGAATAATAAAAAATAAAGCGAGAATTGGGAGCTATAAAATCCCAATTCTCGCTTTTAATATTTTTAGCGAATTGCTTCTTGTGTATCAACGTCGAAGAAGTGGCTCTTGTTTAAGTTGAAGGCTAAATCAATAACTTCACCTGGTGTATAAGCTGAACGAGCATCAACTTTTGATACGAATTCTGTTTCAGCAGTACGAGTATAAAGCATTGTTTCAGCTCCAAGAAGTTCTGCAACAACGACTTCTGAACGAACAACACTATTTGGTGTTGCGTCTTTCACAATTTCTTCACTATGAATATCTTCTGGACGAATCCCAAAGACTAATTTTTTACCGACATATCCTTTTTCATCTAATATTTTGAATTTGCCTTCAGGAAGTTGAACGCGTAATTCATTATTATCGGTAATGTAGCCATCTTCACCTAATGTAACATCGAAGAAGTTCATTGCTGGTGAACCAATGAAACCAGCAACAAAGACATTATTTGGTGTATCATAAACTTCTTTTGGCGTACCAATTTGTTGTACGAAACCGTCTTTCATAATAACGATACGATCAGCCATTGTCATCGCTTCAGTTTGGTCATGGGTTACATAAATCGTAGTTGTTTCTAAACGACGGTGTAATTTAGCAATTTCAGCACGCATTGCTACACGTAGTTTAGCATCTAAGTTTGATAAAGGCTCATCCATTAAGAACACTTTAGCATCACGAACGATAGCACGTCCCAAAGCCACACGTTGACGTTGTCCACCTGATAAAGCAGCAGGTTTACGTTGTAAGTATTCAGTTAACCCTAAAATTTCAGCAGCGTTTTCAACACGTTTGTTAATTTCAGCTTTGTCATACTTACGTAATTTAAGTCCAAATGCCATGTTATCGAAAACTGTCATATGTGGATATAGGGCATAGTTTTGGAAAACCATAGCGATATCACGGTCTTTAGGGGCCACATCATTGACTAGACGATCGCCAATCCATAATTCACCTTCAGAAATATCTTCTAAACCGGCAATCATACGTAATGTTGTTGATTTACCACAGCCAGAAGGTCCAACGAAAACAATAAATTCGCGATCAGCGATATCTAAGTTAAAGTCAGTTACAGAGTATTTTGGGTTTCCTTCGTATTTTTTATGAATACTTTTTAAAGCGATTTCTACCATAGTTGTTTTCCCTCTTTCAATTGATTTGTTACTTAGAGTATAATGGAAAGAGTATAACGCTTACAATGTTCAAAGTGACCAATCCTTTTTGTCACTTTGACGAAACGAAAGGGAGATTAAATTGAACATTGCATTAATTGCGCATAATAAAAAGAAACCACAGATGATTACGTTAGCAAAAGAATACCAAGAAATTTTAAAGCAACATGATTTATTTGCGACCGGTACAACAGGTAGTCAAATTAAAGAAGCAACAGGTTTAGAGGTGACTTGCTTTAAATCAGGCCCACTTGGTGGTGATCAACAAATTGGAGCCAGAGTTTCGGAAGGGTTAATGGATATGGTCATCTTTTTACGTGATCCACTAACAGCTCAACCTCATGAACCAGATGTTAACGCCTTAATTCGTTTGTGTGATGTCTATGAAATTCCACTAGCAACAAACCAAAGTACAGCAATTCTTTTATTGAAAGAATTAATTGAGCAAATTTCATAATCGTAATGCCTTGATACATTAACGTTCTAAAAGCAATAAAAATAAGAACCTCCCCATCTGTTATAATTA
>NZ_SDGV01000047.1 GCF_004795745.1 Vagococcus silagei
AGTCCCATAAATTATAGAGCCGATTATGGCTTTAAAACATTTGAGACTGCTGAAAGTCCAAATATCGTCTTTTTTAATAACAATGGGACTAAATTAGAGTTGTATCCTCTTCAAGCTTTGGCGAGTGATATTAATGAAATGGAGCCGCCAGCACTTTCTAGCCAAGGGTTTTGTGGCATAACTTTTGCAATGAATGCGAAAACTAAAATTGAAGTCGGTCAACTATTGGCTCTTGCTGAGGTCCATGGTGCTAAAATAGTGAAACCAGCTCAAGAGGTATTCTGGGGTGGATATAGTGGTTACTTCACAGATTTAGATGGCTATTATTGGGAAGTTGCTTATGCTGAGAGCTGGCAGTTTGACGAACAAGAGATGTTAGTAATTGAACCATAAGGAGTGGCTTTAGCATGCAATTTTTATTAATTACAATCACAGCTTTTTGTCTGCTTGCGAGTATTCAAATGGTGACACCAAATTCACTGTGGAGTGATGTGACCTATTTCTTTAGACAAGACAAAAAGGCTTATTTAAATTTTAGTAACCGACTTAGAGGAAAACAGCTTCTATACTCAAGTGGTTTTTTCTTTGTATTATTTTTGATTAATTTTATGATTCCAATTAAAGTGAATGAAACAAAATTTGCCATGGCTTTTCTAATCTTGATAATTCTTTTAGAACTTAGAGTTCAGGTAAAATGGCAACAGCACATTAAACATGAAGCAAAATAAAAGGAGAAGGTGCTTGAATGAATTTTGTATTTGATATTGATGGAACAATTTGTTTTAATGGACAATTTCTAACGCCCGAGATGATTGCAGCACTAAAATCAATTGAAGCAGGTGGTCATCAGTTGTATTTTGCTTCAGCCCGTCCTATTCGTGATTTATGGCCGGTTATACCCGATTTTACAGCTAATTATCTGATTGGTGGTAATGGCTCAATCATCTCTGATAATGAGGAGATTCAGGTTATTGATCCGCTTTCAAACGAAGAGTATCATGCTATTGTTAGTGTGATTGAAGACTATGATTTAACCTATATAGTGGACGACAAATTTAACTATGCGAGTAATGTGACACCTGCACATAGTATCTACTCTCAACTTGATCCTGATCATTTAGCAAGAAAGATTGCACTTGAAGAAATTTATCAACCAATTAAAGTCATCTTATTTAATATTCCAGCAGAAGTGTTTGCAGGAGTAGAGGCTCGTTTGTTAAAAATTGATTCTGAGTTAAGTTTGAAATCGCACTTGGAACAAAGAAATATTGATATCACGAAAGAGAAAATAAATAAATACTCAACTTTAGTTTTGAAAATTGGTTCGGAAGATTATTATGCTTTTGGTAATGATAGTAATGATGTCGAGATGTTGAGTCATGCTCAAAAATCATTTTTTGTAAATACTGCCGAGGCGGCTCGTGAGCTTGACTTAACACCAACGCGTTGTTTAGAAAGTAATGTTGCGGCTGTCGTGTCTGCGATTGAGACCTTGATATAAAGTAAACAGGGAGATGAAGTCATGTATGAAGATCGTGATTGGATTATGAGACAAATCAAACAAATATCAGATGGATTTGGTCAAATGGTAACGAAAGAAACGTTGAAAGATTTTATTCGTATTAATCAAGGTGAAACAGCGGGTATATCAGATGAAGAATTAGACCAGATGATTGTGATTATCAGAGCAACCCGTCATGCAAAAGAAAAAGGACTGACTGCTACAGCTCTGGATCAGAAATTTAATTGGACGAAAGGCAGATGGCAATTTATTCAGGATCAAATTGATAAGTTATCAGATAAAGAGTTAAAACAACTTGAGAAATTTATTAACGAATAAAAAAAGACCTTAGCGGTCTTTTTTTTCGTCTTCAGATTCTGTCCAAAGATTATTCATTGCCATACGTTGCTCTTGGTCAACGATATGTGTATATATGGCTGTTGCACTGGTTCCGGTTTGACCAAGTTGATGTGATACTGCAAGGAGGCTTTTGGTTTTCTTATAAAGCTGCGTACCCACAGTATGTCGCAATTTATGCGGTGTGATTCTAATTTTATAGGGTTCCGAATACTTGGCAACCATCTTTTCAACGGTTGAAGGTTCAATTTGCCTTGCTGTTCCACGATAAGTAGTTAAAAAGAGAGCTTTTTGATTTGCTTCAGGTTGGTACAATTGTTGACGTAAGCTTGAGTATTTTTCTAGATAGTCAATAAAAACTGATGAAATCGGAGACGTATCCTTGAAGCCACCTTTTCTTAAAACGGTTACCTCCATATTGACAATATCAAGTTCACCTACTTGTAGATTAACTAATTCCGAGAGACGGATACCCGTACCTAAGAAAAGAGCGATAATGGCTAAATCACGAACCTTATTGCGCTCAAAAGCAGCTAAGGCCTGATGACTTTTCAAAGTATTTTGATAGTCTTCATCAATGTAGATTAAAAAATTGATTGCTTCATTATCTAGAAACAATTGTTTTTCAATCGTACGAGAACGCTCTTGAATGGTTTTACCTGTCTTAACACTCTCGATTGACAGCATGACATTTTGCGAAAGATAAGGTTGGCTAGTTTGCCTGTCAATTTGAGCGGCTAAATATTTAAACAACGAACGTAGTGCTGTAATCGAACGTTGGACTGTGATAAAAGCACGTTTACGTCCATTTTGGCTCGTTCCTTCTCTTGGGGAACGCATTAAAAAGCTTTTATAGAATTCGATATCTTGTTTCGTCAATTGATCAAGCTCGTTTAAAGTGACATCTCGCGGCTTACTTTTTGTGATATTTTCTTGATACAGCCAATTAAGAAAACGACGATACTCCTTTGCATATTCATATAAAGTAACGGTAGAGTAGGGGACAATACTCTTTGATTGAATATATTCTTGTATGAACCAAGGAAGATGTTGTGTTTCTTCATCTAAATAGTCGGAACTATTTTTACTTGTCATTATCAGATCCTCCTAAACGAATGTATGTTCCCACTCAGTATAGAGGACATAGACCACTTTGTCAAAAAAAGCATAAAGATATATTAATAGCCATTATTACTAAAATAGACCGATAAAAACAGAATGTATTAAAAGTTGAAAGTGTTGTATAATATAACTGAATTAAAAAAGGAAAGTAGTGATTTTTGAATGTTGATTACAACGACAGAGCGGATACCAGGTAAAGACTATGAAATCATTGGTGAAGTATTTGGTGTCACAACCCAATCAAAAAATATGTTTAAAGATATCGGTGCCAGTTTCAAAACAATAGTGGGTGGCGAAATCAAAGCGTACTCTGAGATGCTTGAAGAATCACGTCAAATCGCAATTGAACGCTTGAAGGATAACGCCAGTGAAATGGGAGCTGATGCGATTGTTATGATGCGTTTTGATACAGGAACAATCGGAACTGATATGCAAACAGTTGTTGCATATGGAACGGCAGTAAAATATGTCTGAATTTCTCATTAGGTCTTATGCTGAAGATGATTTGGACGAATCTCTAGCAATGATTCGTAAGACGATTTGTGTCGTGAATCTAGGTGACTATTCAAAGGATCAAGTTGAGGCTTGGCAAAATATTGATAAACTTAGTTGGTCAGAAAATGTCGCAACGCATCAAGCATTGGTCGTTGTGAACAAAGAAGATAAAATTGTGGGTTTTGGTGATATGACCCAGGAGGGATATTTAGATCATCTCTTTGTAGATGCTGATTTTCAAGGCCAAGGGATTGCGTCTCTACTGTTGCAAACTTTAGAAACCAATCATGCTCAACAAACTCTTACGACCCATGCTTCAATTACAGCACGTCCTTTTTTTGAAGCAAGAGGCTTTCATGTTGTGCGTGAACAAACAGTCTCACTTCGAGGTGAAAAATTTATAAATTACGAGATGATGAAGGGGGAAGATTAAATGAATGTTGCAAACAATATAAAATCACAAAAGAAAATATGGATTATTTACAGTATTATTGCAATTTTTTTAACGGTGGCTACATATTTTACAACAAAAAACTATTGGTTACTTGTTATATTCCTGCTGACGTTCTTGCCATCGCAAAATTATTATCTTAACAAGCGAATTAAAGAAATTGATCGTATGTGGGCACTAGCAGACGAACTGTCGATTTCAACTGCGGAATTAAGCGAGATGTGTGATGTTGGTCAACTTGATTTAGAGGCGACTAAGAAAAATGAAGAGGGGCGTTTTTTACCACCAAATAAAAAAATTCTTCTTGCGATTGAAAAATTAGAGGCTTTGAAGATAACTGCAAAAGCAGACAGTATTTAGTTTTGACTAAGACTGTCTGCTTTTATTTATCAAGAATGACTTGAACCCGTCCAACTTGATTCTCTTCTTTTAACATTACTTTAATACCATGAGGATGGTGAGAACTATTTGTTAAAATTCGTGCAACGTGGCCACGAGTTAGGTTGCCAGAGCGTTGGTCTTTCTTTAAAACAATATCGACAAGTTGTCCTTGGATAATATCTGCTCGTTTTTTACCGTCTAAAATAGGCGTATGCTCCTTTCAATTCAGTGAAGTTTTCTTATTGTAACATGTTTAGAGCGTATCAAGGTAGAAATTGACAAAATTTTTTTAAAGTTGAGCTAATTTCATAATTGAGCTAAATTTTATTCATTTTAAACATTTCTTGAACATTTATCAAAAATTAGAGAACGTTTTTTTTTGATAAATAATAGTAAACATGTCAATAAAAACAATCTTTTCGTTTTTAATATTTTATATTAAAAAACAAAAAGATTGTTTGCCATGCCTGTATAACAGCTATTTTATTGACGAAAAAATAAAAAGAGTACAGGAGCTATCAATTGACAAGATACCTTTTTCTAGTATATGTTATTATTATATAGGTACATTATCATTTAAAATTATATCTCATACTCATAGAAAAAATAAAGGTAGGGGGTTGGGGGAAATATGAGAAAAAGAAAAAAATTTAAAATTTTGTTGTGTATTTTATTGATTTTATTTATTCATTCAAATTCACAAGTCGTTCAAGCTGCAGATAACTATTTCACTGATGGCATGCCAAAAATCAAGGCTGGTCAAGAACCTTATGATTATTATAAAGACGTCGTCAAACATTTTGAACAAAAAGGGTTTGTTGAAAGAAATGACAACGGTAATGGTAAAGGTGGCACTATAGAGTTACCGACTAATGGCTATCTTGACGATTATGTCGATAAATTTAAGGTATACTCAATCAAACGCTATGAAGATGATCCCGTACGAGATCGTTATGGCGAAGCTGATTATTATTTTCGATTTGGCGCAACTTCCTCAAGAGGATATACAATGGAGTATCCATTAACGAAAGAAGCCTATAAAACGTCTAAAAGATATGAATTTTATCCTGATACTAACTACGAATCACTTCGAGAGAGAGAGAAGACTGAACGGCCATCTGACTTAGTTTCAGGAGCACCAGTTTTTCCTTTATATCCTGATGATTCTCAAAATCTGACTTTCGGACTCGAAACAACACTACTCAGGGATAACTATTATGACACAACTACTTATTATGAAGCTTCAATGCGTTATCCAAGAGTATCAGGCGACTATACAAGTTTCTATCAAGGTCTGACTTATACTGAAACAGAAAAAGGTGGTAAAACATCTTATCCAAAACAATTTAAGTGGAACGCCAAGTATGCAAACCTGTTATGGAACGTAAAAACTGAACAATTAGTATTCGTCGCATTGGATCAATATATGGAAAAAATGGTAGCCATGGATATCGAGCCAACGCCAAAACACAGTTATTTCACAAATAATTTTGAGATTTACCCATTGACAGAAGATTATGATAAAGAGATTCGCTTGGTGTATTCGCAACTTTTTGCTGACCAACGTTCTGGTTCCATATACCAGACCATTCCCGACTATAAATCACTAGGAAATAATCATGGATTCTTTTATGAGAATGCCGGAATTGATAAAACGATTGTCAACTTTAGAACAGATCTTCCGAATGGTCCAGAAAATTTTGGCATTCAACAAAAGAAGATACCTTTTACTGATTTATCTGAAACTGGAGATCGCTATTATCCAAGGTATGAGAATACAATTATAAATCAACCATTAGATACCGTCTTGACGGCGTATAACCCTCCAGACTCTAGTGGAAAAGGTATCGAAAATACAGCTGCTGGCCAAAAATTTGGTACAAGACTTGGGTATGATGCGAATGATTTATTCCTTATGAACTATTACGCAGCGACATCTGTAAGTTTTAAATCGAAGGCTTTTACTCCTTCAACTGGCGAAAGTGCTAAAATGGCCTTCTCCATTGCGATTGATAAACTCTTCGATACACCTGCTATTGCTGATATCGGTGCGCAAGAAAAAAATGAAGATGAAGATTTTAAGATTGAAAATCACATTTGGTACAGTCAAAGTCCAGATGCGACCAAATTATTCATTCAACCTTATGTTAACGGCGTTGCAGCAAAAAAAATCACAATCAATAAACCTAATAGTGAAACAACGTCAGGTTCTTTTGATTTTACTTTACCAAAAGAACTCTTTACTAATATTGGTGGCAAAAATGAAGTCAAAGTTGTTGTCAAAGATGACTTGTATGATGAAAGTAAACCAGAAAATGAAAAATCAAATGCGTCCCATATAAGTAAAACGAATTTTAATGTTGGAAATCGTCGTAAAATTGATCTGAAGTATGAGGATACCTCTGGTAACCAATATACAGACCTTAAAGATGCACCTTATGCTTTATATGCGCTTGACAACGAGTCTATTTCTATCTCTGTTCCTGCAACAATTGGTGAAAGTAAAAACCCATTAGAAGATGTTAAACCGAAATCAACAGACGTCTCTCTTGACAAGAAAAATCATAAGTTGACAGTCAAAGGTAGTGATAAGTTTACTGATGGGATTACGCTTATTTATAAAATAGTTGAAGTCGATGGCACTGTCAAACGAATTGACGATAAGCGAAACAAACCTATTTTCAGTAACGTTGCATCGGGAACCGAAATTTCAGACTATACCTTGTCAAAACTAAAACCTGGTTCATCTATCGATAAAGCAATCAATGATGCGATCAATAATAATAATAATCCACTCGTTCTTGATTTTCCTGAGTACCAACGCATCAAAACACCAAAAGAATATCGTATTTTAGTTAAGGGGCAACCGGTCGAAACAACTACTGTACCTGACGTAGCCTTTACCATTGAATATCGCTATCAAGGAACGTTAACTTTTGGAAATATCAATACCTTGTCATTTGGTTCTCAGATGATTGCAAAGACTGACCAAAAAGTTAAAGTTAAGGATATTAATACACCCCAAGCTCCAAAATTAGAGGTATTTAATACTTCCGAAAGTGCAAATTGGGAAATCAGAGCAAACCTTGATTCAAAGGGAATTTATAATACGAAAACAGATAAAAAATTCCAAGGTGCACTTGTCTTTAAAGACGATAAAAATACTGATCAACCTTTGACAGCTACTTCACAACGTGTTTATCATAATAACGGTCCAACTTCACGTTATCATGATTTAGATCTCGGCGAAATGTTAGAACTAAAAATCACTACTGGTAATTTAGTCGGGAAACATGAAGGAACGATCGAATGGTCTTTAAATGATATACCAACACCTTAATATAAAACATCCTCTAAAGTTGATAGCATCAATTTTAGAGGATGTTTTTTCCTATATTAATCGTTTTTCAAGATTAAAGTTCTTACTCAATTTGAAGAAAATGGAATAAACAGCAAAATGTTTTCGCCATACAAAATTAATTGCGATTACTCGTCCTGAAGGAGTGTATATAACCGTTTCATCTCATCAGCTTTGATCATTCTTTTCATTTTTCGTTCATTCACTGTTTCGGTTCTTTTCATTGCAACTAATATAATGACGGTCATGATTAAGTAGATTGCCCAACTGAGCAAATTTCATAATCGTAATGCCTTGATACATTAACGTTCTAAAAGCAATAAAAATAAGAACCTCCCCATCTGTTATAATTA
>NZ_SDGV01000048.1 GCF_004795745.1 Vagococcus silagei
CCACTGGCACGAGCGATGTCATTAATCGTCATTAAACATGGAATGGTGACAATTTTTTGCGGATACACTTTTGTTCCAAGATCATGACAGATAATTGCCAGGGTTGTCGTAATACGATCATACGCATTATTGATGGCCCCTTTTTGAATCTTAACTGTTTGAATTTTTAAATCGTCTGATAATGATTTAATCCATAGCATTAATTGCTGATTGTTATGGCTCATTACTTCTTCAAAAACTTTTATCGGAATTGAGATAATCTCAATATCCGTGTGAGCAACGGCTGAAACATGGTAACTTGAGTCATAAAACAAACCTGTTCTAGGAAACAAATTTTTCTGATTAATGAAATGTAAATAAAAAAAGGAGGCCGAGCTGTCTACACGTTCCAAGCGAACAACGCCGGAATGTAGAAAGAATATGTGGGTTCTGGAATCACCTGGATCAAAAAGAACTTGTCCTTTTTTGTAAGATCTCACTAAACTGACTTCTTGTAACTTCTTAAGGTCTGTTTCAGATAAGAATCTAAAGTCTTCCAAATGTTTATCGATCTCTTTTTTTATTTCCATTCCAATTCTCCTAACACTAAATTTTTAATTATAGTGTAACAGTTGTTCCAACACTTGCATCTTCACCAATTTTACCTAAACATTCTAGAGAAGTAATAATTGCTTCTTTTCCTGGATTGTTTTCAGCAAATTGAACTGCTGCTTCAATCTTAGGTAGCATACTTCCTGGAGCAAAGTGACCTTCTGCTTTATATTGTTCTAATTCTGCAACTGTAACATGTGTTAATTTTTGTTCGTTTTCTTTACCAAAGTTAATATAAACGTTATCGACACCTGTTAAAATGATAAATTTATCAGCATCTACTAAGTGCGCTAATTTTTCTGAGGCGAAATCTTTATCAATAACTGCTTCAACACCACGTAATTCAGTACCAACAACTGGGATTCCCCCGCCACCACATGAAATTGTGATGATGTCATTGTCAACTAATGTGTTGATTGCTTTAGATTCATGAATATCAATTGGTTTTGGACTCGCAACAACTTTTCTCCAGCCACGACCTGAATCTTCTTTAAATGTTGCACCAGTTGCAGCCATTTCAGCTTTTGCTTCCTCTTCAGATAAGAATGGACCAATTGGTTTTGTTGGATTAACAAATGCATCGTCTTTTTCATCTACGACAACTTGAGTTAACACAGTAACAACGTCTTTACTAATACCTGCAGCTTTTAATTCTGCTTCCATAGCATT
>NZ_SDGV01000049.1 GCF_004795745.1 Vagococcus silagei
TTGGAGTGTTCGGGGTAGTTCCAACAGTCAGTTACATAAAACTGTTAAGTTAAAAGGTAAATATCATCATTTGAATGGTTCTGTTTATTATTCATTATACGAGCCAAATGGAAATTGGTTAGGTTATATTAATTCTGGTGCCACAGCACCAACTAGAAGTGTCTCAAGTTTTATGGGTGTTTCACGTCAACGTTTATTAGGTGATTTAAATAGTCATCTTAATGATCGTTACTATTTAGGTACTCCTTATGTTGGTTATATGGATCCAGCTCGTAGTATGAGTCCAAATGGTGCACCTACGCAATACGGTCCAGGTTTTAACTGTACGGGTTGGGTGGCATATGCTGTTCGTAAAGCTGGTGGTGATTTGAATATGATCACACGAGTTGCGAATGATTATGGCGGTGTTGTAAATGCGTACAATTGGCGTGATGCCTTAAAGGCGAATACAAATTATCGTACTTATGACACGATTAGTAGTCTTTTAGCAAGTGGTCAAACCAAAAAAGGTGATCTAGTTTATTTTGAATCTGACTTTAGTAAGCCAGTGTACGATTGTCATATTGGGATTTTCTGGGGAAATACAGGACGTGAGAATAAAATTTGGCATTCAGTTGCAATTGGGAATTCAATTGGTCAATTAGCCAGTTATTACGGTTATTCAAAAATCTATGTCTTTCCGTTAGATTAATATAAAATAAACAAATTTTTAAAACACTAACAATAATATTAAGTTAGTGTTTTTTTGTTGACGTTTTTTTGGTTTTTATCTATTAAATGTTTGTTTTTTTTAGTATGATTAGATGTGAAGGAAAATCAGTCAATGATATATAATGAAAGATGTGAAAATGATGAAAAGAAAAATTTTGTTAGGTTATTTAAGTATAAGTTTATTTGCGCCACTTATTTTAGCACCTATGGTGCATGCTGATGAAAATGTGGTTTCGACATCAGACTCTTCGTCTGCTAATGTGACAACTCATGAAGAAACAACTTCCTCTGAAGAGATAACACAGTCTACACACTCAGAAGAAAAAAAAGAAACTGAAAAAGAACAACATGAAACTAAGAATCTTGAAGAAGTCGAATCTGAAAAATATATAGCCATTATAAAAAAAGATGAACCT
>NZ_SDGV01000005.1 GCF_004795745.1 Vagococcus silagei
AGTCCCATAAATTATAGAGCCCAAATTGAAGCTATTGGTTTTTCTTTTTGGAAAAAATCGAGTAAGATAGTAACAGTAAAAGATCAATAGGAGTTGATAGTAAATTGAAAACACTAATTGTGATTGGACATCCTAATATTCAGGATTCTAGAACACAACAATTTTTTAAGGAAGCCGTGCAAACTTTTGAAAATGTGACATTCTTTGATGCTACAGCGGGTTTAGAAATTGAAAAAGCACAACAACTAATGGTGGACCATCAAAGAATCATTTTGCAATTTCCTTTGTACTGGTATAGCTGTCCAGCATGCTTGAAAGATTGGTTAGACCAAATTCTCTCATTATCAGGGATAGAAGAAACATTGGCAAATAAAGAACTTGGCTTGGTTGTGTCACTTGGTGTTAAGTCGAGTGAATTTCAAGCAGGTGGTCGTGAAAAATTTACGCTATCAGAACTGATGCGTCCATTTGAAGCCATTGCGAATAAATTTAATATGAGCTATTTACCAATATTTAGTTTGAGTAATTTAAGCTATCTAACTGAAATTGAAACTAAACAGGCTTTAATTAAGTATCAACAATATGTTTCGATGGAAAAAAGCTTTAGTTTTGAAATATCTGAGCAATGGCATTTAGAACAATTGTTAAAAATTCAAAAGAATCATCCTAAATTTGAAGAAAAGATTCAGATGCTGATTGAAGAAATTGAAGAAAATCGAGACGAATTATCAACTCTTGAGCATAGTTTAAAAGAGATGAAGGAGGAATAATGGTGACACGAGAAGACTGGATGTTACATGAAATTGAAAATGTCTTAAAAGAACCACTAAACTATGAAGAACAAGCATTACTACTGTCTTTAAAAGAAGTAGTCCAAACACAATATCATCGACTGACAATAGCAGAGGGTGAGTTGGATGGAACACTTTGGAGTCCAAAAAATTGGTAATAACAGAGAAATTTTAGCCAATTTATAGTATACTTGTGTCACGAAAGGAGCGTTGCAATTGAAGAAAAAAACAATACTCTTACTCTTGGGAACTTCGGTGATTACATTATCAAGTTGTGGCAAAAAAGAAGCAGCCATAAAAATACCTAAAGCAGATACAATTAAAGTTTTAACTGCTGATGATATTAATAAAAAGAAAAAACGGACTGATATTATTAACAACTTAATGATTGGCCGCAGTAAAATTAGTTTTAACAATCAAGAGTTTAGTCAGCTTTCGGATGGAAAATTTACAAGTCAAAAATTATGGGGAACTTTCCGAAATTTAGATGACCCAAGTATTACATTGCAACTGAATGCCGCAGACAATAACCAATCAATCTATGGGGAAATTTCAGGTTACGAATTAGAAGGGATTGATTGGGACAAAGAGACGCCCGTCAAGTATCTAGGCTTGATGGAAGAAGCACTACAGGGGTCAAAAGATCAAACAGCATTACTGTATAAGGGGCGAACAGGGGATGTCATTTTCTCTGTCGCACTGATGGGGAAAGAGCCATTGACTGAAGAAAATAAATTACTTCTGAAATCAATCGCAAAAGAAATCAAAATTGAGTTTATCGGGGAATAACGTTCAAGAAATAGCATGTTAATTGATACTTTTTGAAATATGGTATGCTATCTTGTTATCTTTTGTTAGGCTGTTGTTATATGTTTGTAACAATTGTAGAATATGATGTTATCAGAAGTTTTATTTTAGAAGGAGAGGAAGTACTACTATGGGTATTCAAGTAAAAGACTTGTCAAAAGTAGTCGATGGACTGTTAATCTTAAATGATATTAATCTAGAGATTGATGATCAACGTATTTACGGTCTAATTGGACAAAATGATTCGGGTAAAACAACGTTAATGCGAATTTTAGCTAATCTTCGCTATGCAACGGAAGGTTATCTTGAAATTGATGAAAAAGACATTGTCGAGGATCCTTCGGTTGTCAAAAAGGTTTATTTCCAGTCACAGGATAATATTTATCCAAAAAGTGCAAAATTAAAACATATCATGAAGTGGACGAGCCAATGTTATCCAGATTTTATGATGCATGTTTTTAAGGGATTAATTGAGAAATATGAGCTTGATCTGAATGCACATTTTCATCGTTTATCCATTCAAAAACAAATGATTTTTAGAAGTTGTTTAGCATTTAGTGTTGATACGGATTATCTCTTATTGGATGAACCGACATTCTCGTTAGATGCAACACATCGTTTTTCTTTATACCAAGATTTGCAAGCGAGTTTCCGTCGTTATCCGAAAACAATTATTTTATCAACACACTCAATTGATGAAATTGAATCACTGGTTGAAAAGGTAATTATTATGGAAGATGGTCAGGTCATTGTTCATGACTATGTATCAAAATTAGTTGATGAAGCTTATATGATTGAAGGCGAAGATAAATTTGTGCGTGATTTTGTCAAACAACGTAATATTATTGGTCAAATCTATCAAAATGGTTATCTGCAAGTTTGTGCACGTTTAACTGAAGAGGAAGTTTACGCTGCAAGTGATTATCCAATAGATGTGCGCTCATTAAACTTACAAGAATTATTCATCCATATTACGCGTAATGTGAATGAAGAAAGTGAGGCGTTGCCAGTTGAAAAAGAATAATACAATCTTTAAGAACCAAATACAGTTGTATCTTAAAATGCTACTTGCCTTTTTAGTTCTTTATGTCCTTGCGATTGGTGTTAGCTTTGTGAGTCAATACTATAAAATTTTGACTTTCCAAGTTGAAGAAGTTAGTTATTTGTTTGTTTTATTTCTTTTCGTGATTATTTGGGTTAATTTAGCTAAAGAAATTACGTTTTATAGTTATCAATCGATGACGCGCAAAGAAATCCTATATCAATCAATGACAGCTCAATTGCTAATCTGCTTTTTAGCAAGTATTGTCATCGAGGGAATTAATCAATTGATTTTCCGTCTTGATATTTCGAATTTTACAATTCATTCAGATGCAATTAGAATTGTTTATCTTAAAGAATTTAAATTAAACATGTATCTTGAAATTTTCTTAGCAATTTTGATTTTAACGATTGGGCTTTTCACAGTCAGTCAAATTGCGAATGCAATTGCCATTGCAACTTATTCGTGGAAACTAAGTAAATTGTTGATTGTCTTATCAAGCTTACTAATTATTTTAGTTGCTTTGATTGTTAGCTTTAGTTTTTGGACACGTAGTATGTATGTTTATTTTGTTAAAGCTTTAGGTTGGCTTAGTGGAACGGGACAACATATTGTACCAACCATAACGATTCCAATTGTTTTGATGCTACTTGTACTTGTACTAAGTATGATGTTCGAAGTGAAAAAAATTAAAAAAATTGAGATTAATAAATTCATTGCATAAATTAGAGAAATCATTAGTGTCTATTCATTTAGATGCTAATGATTTTTTAGTTGTTGAAAACATTCTTCTGCGTAAAGTTGTGCTAAAATAAGAGAGCAAATTAATAAAGGCGGGGATTGAATGAGCAATACTTTAACACTAATTCATACAAATGATATTCATTCGCATTTTGAAAATTGGCCTCGTCTTTCAAGAATAATTTCAAGAAGACAAATGCTGGCACAAAAAAATCAAAGTGATTATTTGACCATTGATTTAGGCGACTTTATGGACCGTCAACATCCATTAACTGAAGCATCAAATGGTCAAGAAAATGTCAGAGCATTAAATCAAGCTAAGTATGATTTTGTTACAATTGGGAATAATGAAGGTATTACAAATACCAAAACACAGTTAAATCATTTATTTGACCATGCTGAATTTGAAGTAATTATTTCTAATTTAAAAGATCAAGTAAAAGGTCGAGAACCAAAATGGGGTAAGGAAGTGTCTTTCTACACAACTGATTTTGGGGTTAAAATAGCTTTGATTGCCTTAACAGCACCAATGACTTTGACTTATGAACCATTCGGCTGGTTGGTTACTGAGCCTTTACTTTGGTTAGAACAAAATCTAGCAAAAATTACTGCGGAATCAGACGAAATTATCCTCCTCTCACATCTTGGCTTGCCAATGGACAAGGAGATTGCTCAGAAATTTCCTGCAATTAAGGTGATTATCGGCAGCCATACGCATCATTTACTCGAAGAAGGGTTAATGGTGAATGATACACTTCTAACTGCTTGTGGACGCTATGGGGAGTATCTAGGAGAGATTAAGTTGCTATTCGAAGATGGTAAACTAGTAAGTAAAGCAGCACAAACTTTTTCCGTTTCAAATGAACCGATTTTCCCAAAAGATAAAGAGTCTATTATAAATTACCAAACGGAAGGTGAAAAACGTTTAAAAGCAACAGAGGTTGCAATAATAAAAAATCCGTTAGGAGCAGAAAAGACGTTAATCGAAGTGACACTTGAAGCTATGATGCAAAAAAGTCATGCGGATTGTGCCATCATTAATTCGGGTTTATTTCTAGGTTCACTTAATGCAGGAGTAGTGACGCGTTTTGATTTACATCATATACTGCCACACCCAATGAACTTAGTAAAAATCCAGCTTGATGGACGAACCTTAAAAGCTTTAGTCAGTGAAATTGAATATCGGCGTGAAGAACTAAAAGAAAAGACGATCATTGGAATGAAATTTCGAGGTAAAGTTTTTGGTGAAATATGGTATCATAGTATTAGTGATTTTAAGTCAAACGGAATAAGAGTTGGCCAAGAAATAGTGAGTGACGATACTCAGTATACTTTGGTAACAGTAGATCATCTCACCTTTTTGCCATTCTTTAGCGATTGGTTTAATCAGGGCAAGGTTGAAATTATTTCAAGCTTATTTTTAAGAGAGATTGTCGGAGATTATTTGCATCGTTTGAATGAATAATGGATGGTGATAAAATGGAAAAACAGATTGAAGAAACGCTTGATATCGTTGAAGAAAGTGTTATAGATGAACCTACAGAAAATCAAATGTCAGCAGAAGAGCTAAGAATTGAAGAATTAGTCGCAAACTTTACTCCGGATCACTTTATTGCCGGTAGTGGTGAATATCGACTTGTTAAAGATTACCGCGATGCTTTTGATTATCGTAAACTTTTAGAACGTTATCATGATATTTTAAATAAATATGATTATATTGTTGGCGATTGGGGTTACGATCAGTTACGTTTAAAAGGCTTTTTTAAAGATGATTTTCGTAATGCCGCGATTGATGCTAAAATAGGTCATCTTGAAGATTACTTATATGAATATTGTAATTTTGGCTGTGCTTATTTTGTAATTGAACAAACAGGTGAATTTCAAAGAAAAGGTCGCGATACGTCTCCAGGTAGACCGCGAAATAAAAATAAAAACAAAAATAAAAATCAGGCTCATACTGAAGAACGTCGTAAAGATGTCAAACGACCTAAAAAGAAACCAAAATTTAAGAAAAAAGTAAATGAGCCAAAACCTAAAAATGAGAAAAAACCGGTCAAAAAAGAACTAAAACAAGGCCAACAAAAAAAGAATTCATTTGTCATTCGACAAAAAGATAACTAGGGGGAACTTATGTCATACAAAGGTTACTTAATTGATTTAGATGGAACAATGTATTTAGGTTCGGCGGCAATTCCAGCAGCAAAACCGTTTGTTGAAGCACTACAAGCAAGAGAAATACCGTATTTATTTGTGACTAATAATACAACAAAATCACCAGCAGACGTGCAAGCACGTTTGAGTGAATCGTTTGATATTCATGTTCCAGCAGCATCAATTTATACAGCAACACTTGCTACAGTTGATTATATGAACGATAAGGCTTTAGGCAAGAAAGTTTATGTTATTGGTGAGTCAGGATTAAAACAAGGCATCAAGGATGCTGGCTATGTTTGGGATGAGGAAAATCCTGATTATGTTGTGGTTGGCCTAGACTCAAATTTAACTTATGAAAAATTAGCAATTGCCACACTTGCGATTCGTAATGGGGCCCATTTTATTGGGACTAATCCTGATAAGAACATTCCGACACAACGTGGTTTAGTTCCTGGTGCAGGTTCACTTATTGCCTCAATCGAAATGGCAACTCAAGTTAAACCAGTCTTTATTGGTAAACCAGAAGCTATTATTATGAATTCTTCGGTGAAAACTTTAGGTTTAGCCAAAGAAGATGTCATTATGGTTGGTGATAATTATGAAACAGATATTCAAGCAGGTATTCGTAATGGAATCGACACTTTACTAGTCTTAACAGGGTTTACTCCAGAAGACAAAGTGGCTTCTTTGCCTGTTGCTCCGACACATGTTGTCAACACACTGGATGAGTGGGTTTTCTAAGTGAAGACAAATTTTAAATGGCATTTAAATGTTGTGTTACTATTTTTAGGAATCCTAACACTTGTCATCACAGTAACAATTAATTCACGCTGGTTGTATTCGATTGATGTAGGCTATTTAAATATTTTGGATAATGTGCCGTTATCCAAAACAGTTTTAATGAAAAACTACGATGAATTAATGCGTTACTTAAATTTCTTTTGGATTTCATCTTTAAATATGAGTGATTTTCCAAGTTCTGCCAGTGGTTTATTTCATTTTGAACAAGTAAAAAATTTATTTCAATTGAATTATGGTGTGTTATTGGTAACTTTAATTCCGAATATATTATTTTTACGAAAATTGGTAAAAGAAAAATTATTTTGGCGGTTAATCAGGCCATTTCAAGTAATTTTAGGTGGGTTTGTGGCGCTTGTTATGATGATGTTAGTAGCATTTGATCAATTCTTTGTCATGTTCCATCAATTATTTTTTAATAATAATGATTGGATTTTTAATCCAAGTGAAGACCCGATTATTCTAGCATTGCCTGAAACATATTTTTTACATTGTTTTTTACTATTTTTTGTTTTGTTAATCGGTACTTGTTTATTGATTATTTTTTTAGGTCGCCGATTGTAAAATTAAGCTAGACAACTAAAAAATCATTTGTGATACACTCAAATTGTACTTCCGACAAAAGAAAACAAGGAGAGTGATCACAAATGACCTATACACATCTTACTACAGATGAACTCGTTTTAATAGAATCATATTATCATCAAACTAAAAAAGTTAAGTTTGATGCTGATGCTTTGAATCGGTC
>NZ_SDGV01000050.1 GCF_004795745.1 Vagococcus silagei
ATTATAAAAAAAGATGAACCTGTTTGGAAAGATGCTGAATTGACTGAAAAACAGGGGTCAACAACTGACTTGTATCATCAAGTTTATCGTGTTAAACAGAAAATTACTTTATCAGAAAATCAAATTATATTGGCATTATACAATCATGAAGAGCAATTGATTGGTTATGTTGATGAAACTGTGACGCAAGAATCTGGGATTGGAGGCTTATGGCAATCAACGCGCAAGTTTGTATCAGTAATATCAGAAGAAGGGGCTATTTTAAATGACCTTTCAGGCAGTGTTCGTCGACCGACAAAAGATGTGTTACATCAAACATATGAAGCGAGAGGGTACTACAACCATTTTGATGGTCATGTCTATTATTCACTTTATACAGTAAATGGTGCATGGCAAGGTTATGTTTCAGAGCAACTTGTTGAAGAGACAGGTAGTGCCCAAGGTTCATGGCGACCAGATAGCCGTATTGTTAAAGTGCAAGGAACTTCTTATGCGACATACAATAATTTTAACTGGCATGTAAAACACTCAGGTGCGCAAGTAAAAGATAAAGTGTATCAAGTGCGTGGCTGTTATAAGCATGCAGATGGCAATACGTATTATTCACTTTATGATCATCAAGGATCATGGCAAGGTTATATTGACTCGCGTGGTGTTGAAGAAACAACAGATGGCCAAGGGCCGTGGCGTGCTAAGAAAAGTTATTTAACAATTAAAAATTCAGAGGCTAAACTTTACCAAGGTTTTAATTGGACTGTTCGTCAAACTGCTGAAAATTTAATGGATCAAACACTTCAAGTGAATGGTTATTACAATCATTTGAATGGTAATACGTATTATTCTATTTATAATCTTGATGGTGCGTGGCAAGGTTATATTGATGAAAAAGATGTTGAACTTACAGCACCACAAGGTGCTTATCATGCGATGAAAGAAACAGTAACTGTCAAAAAAGGTAACCATCCGATTTATGGGAATTTTAATTGGTGGGTTAAGAGTCGTAGCTCACAACTAGAAGGAAAAGTACTGGAAGCTCGTGGTTATTATCGCCATATTAATGGCTCAACTTATTACACTATTTATGATTCAAGAGGATCATGGCAAGGTTACATCGATGAAAAACATGTTCAGAAAATGGAACCACAGGGCCCGTGGATTAGCAAAAAAGGCTATATTCAGATTAAAAAAGGTACCGCTGAATTGTATCAAGGTTTTAGTTGGGCTGTTCGTCAAACTGGTGAAGGGCTACTAGGTCAAACGCTAGTTGTGAATGGTCAATATCACCATATCAATAGTAATACGTATTATTCTGTATATAATCAAGATGGTGCATGGCAAGGTTATATTAATAAAAATGAAGTGGATGAAGTGGGTGCTCAAGGCCCGTGGATGGGTACTAATAAATACATCACAATCCGCAATGGTAACTATTTAATTTATAATAATTTTAATTGGTCAGTACGTAAAAAAACAAGTCAAGTTATGGATACAACTTACCAAGTGAAGGGGTATTACAAACACTTGAATGGTGCCACTTATTATTCACTATATGACGGTGGTGGAAACTGGCAAGGTTATATCAATGCTGGAGGAGTCCAAGAAGCATCGGGACCAGAAGGTGTTTGGTTATCTGACTATCGTGATGTGACAATTAGTAAAGGAAATTATAGTTTCTATAATAGTTTTAATTGGAGTGTTCGGGGTAGTTC
>NZ_SDGV01000051.1 GCF_004795745.1 Vagococcus silagei
TTATGAAATTAGCTCAATTAGGCTCAATATCATTTTTTTTTGAACTAACTTGTGAAACAATTGGAGAAGTAAATTTTCAATTCCGTCTAATTAAAGGAATGAATAGTGAGAAGAGGTTGTGATATAAGTGTTCTTCTTCCAAAATAAGAAAGAAATCATGAAAATTTTTTCTCAATTTTTTGTGATTTTCGGATTATTTTCGTCAAAAAGAGAATGCGTATAAACAGTTATTATACGATTATTATTTGGAGTTCAAAGATGGCAGACAGTCAATTCCATATATCATTAGTCGTTTTATTGTTGCGAATGCTAATTTTTTGATAAAGCATGAGATTCATTTGTCGGAAGAAAATGAAGCATTACTTCATCAGATTGCCAGCTTAGGGGAAATCAGATACGGTTATTAAGTTACATAATTAAGACAAAAGGAGCGAATGAAAATAGTCATTCGCTCCTTTTAATACCTTATTTAATAAAATCGATTAGGGTTTGATGATAGTTTATCGGTTCTTCCAGCATTGGATTGTGACCGCTTTTTGAAAACTTAACCAGTGGTATTTTGTACTTGGAGATGATTGTATTCCAAAGCGAAGTTGGCGCAACAAGATAATCATAATCACTCAGTAATAAAATCAGCGGTTTTTGCCACTTGGCAATGAATGACTCAGTATCATAGTTTGCGAATGCTTCACCCCATAAATGGTCGAGAGCTACCATATTATTTGGTAAGTCATCCCATAGATAAGCACCATCATAAGCAAAGTCATAAAAGCTATGAGCTTGCATACGAATATTCATTGCGGAAAAACGCTTCTCTGGAGCTTGTTCGATGTCGTTTGCTAGTTTAGCAATTTCTTTGTAAAAACAAGCTTTACGTTCATCAGAAGCAGTTGCTTCAAAGTAAGCTATACTGCCTTCTTGGCGTTCTTTTTTATTGGTAGGTGCTAAATTAGATAGTATCACACCTAGAATGTGTTCTGGATATTTTTCAGCGTAGGCCATCGCCATAAAACCATGACCTGAGTGACCTAGTACATACATCTCATTAATGTGAGCATCAAGTCGAATGATCTCTAAATCACTGACAACATCATCTAAACTATGTTTACTTTTGCTTGGATCAACGTTAGTAAAACCAATATGTGATACGAATAATAAATTTAAATCGCTATAAACAGGATCACTAAAAAGCTTAGGATAGTAAATCGGACTACCTATAACCATAATGGTTGGTAGATCAAGTTTTCCCTGTTGTAGATATGTTAATTGATAGTTTTCTTTTTGAATTGTTTTCATTATTTGACACCTCTAAGTTTTATTAACTCAATCAAGTAGATTGAATATTCTGCTTTTTATAGGTTAATAGAAATAAAGAGGAGTCAGCGAATGAAGCTACCTGATAATCCCATTGGAATTCATCCTTTCTTGTTACCTTAATCTAACACAATCTTTTGAAAAAAATCAAAGTAAACAAAAAAAACTTAAGTAAAAAGCAAACAATAAAAAATATGTTGTTTGCTTTTTACTTAAGGTTTGATGTTAGTATGAAATCTT
>NZ_SDGV01000006.1 GCF_004795745.1 Vagococcus silagei
ATTAATGGTAACTGGCGCGCCGACAGTATTCTCTTTTTGAAATAATGCAACCAATGGTGTTAGTTCTAATGGGGAGAAAATTTCTTGATATTTCGCTTCAATCTCAAGTTCTTGTAAAATTTGGATGTCAAAAAGTGTTGGTTGTTGTATGATAGACATAGGAATCTTCCTTTCTGTTTAAGAGTCTGTCAGGACATCATAATTATAACAGATGGGGAGGTTCTTATTTTTATTGTTTTTAGAACGCTAATGTATCAAGGCATCATAATTATGAAATTAGCTCAAATAAGCTTTTTATTTAGGTATTTTGAAACATTTTGATATTTTATGCTAGTATTTTTTTAGTTACGTCTATCTAATCAAATAATTTAAGCTACTTAACTTTAAGATAGTCGCTTTACATCAACGCATTTACAACTGATCTTCCAAAGTCTCGACCAGACTGATAGATTGTCGAAAAAACTTCTGGATAGATTAAGAATAATAAAGCCCCCGCAATAACAAAACCAACACTGAAACACAATTGTTTATTTTTCTTTAGCCATCCGCTCCACGAACTATTATCTTCTTGACCCAACGTCAACTCATCAAAAGATATCTCATAAATTTTCGTAATCATTTTTAATGATTCATAATCTGGCATCGTCTTCCCGTTTTCCCAACTCGAAAGTGTTTGACGAGAAATCAATAATTTAGCTGCAGCATCTTCCTGTGTTAACCCTAATTGCTGTCTTTTTTCTTTTAATTTTTTTCCAATTTCCATTCTATCTCAACCTCCAATTTAATCTCAGTTTATTATCTAATACTTATACTTTTTTATCCATGATTAATCGCAATTATTTTGTATATATCCTTTTACAAACCGTAAAACTAGCTTTACATTGTTGATTTATCACTATTTCCAACTAATTGACCCTCAATCACATTTTAGCCATGACAAATAAATTTCTCAACACTATTCATTTACATTATCTTATGACTCTCTCTAAATATCACTAAAACACCCATCAAAAACACTTCACTGTGTTTTTGATGGGTGTTATTTAATGTTATTTTATCTAAATATTTATATTCATATATAACGCAGTTCAATCAATAAAGAACACGCATTGATTATGCCTTAGCTTGACGGTTTTTCAGTGCTAGTTCAACCGTGCGTTCAGCTAATACTTCTTGCGGGTCGATGACTTTTCCATGTGGATAGGGTGTTGCATCTTCACATAAGGATAGCTCTGTACAACCAAGTAATAAGACATCACAATTAAAATCTGTAAACATTTCATCTAAAATCTCATAATACAAAGCTTGATCTAAATCATTTGATGCTTTGATTTTATCAAAAATCAATATACTGACTTTTTGTTGGATTTCTAACGATGGATGAACCACTGTATACCCAGCTTCTTCAACAAATGGGTCATAGATTTTATTGCGAATTGTACCTTCTGTACCAATGATTCCAACACGCGTGCTTGGTGCTGCTTGAATCGATTCAGCAGCTAGTGCAGGCATATGTAGAATTGGAATGTCGGTTGTCTTGACTAACTCTTGATAAAAATAATGCGCTGTATTACACGTCAACGTGAAAAAGTCTGGTTCTAATTGACTTTGTTGCGTCAGCACTTCTTGTAAACATGGCAATGGATTTGGTTTAGTCGGATCCATGATATAACTGCTACGATCGGGAATGGTTGAATAATTGACTAAGATATAGTCTAAATATTCTTGGTCACTTGTGGCAGGTGTTTTTTGATTAACCATTTTAACATATAATTCAGTTGCCATTGTCCCCATTCCACCAATAACTGTGAAAAATGATTTCATCTCTACACGATCCTCTTTCCGTATTTTTTAAACTCACGACGATAATATTGGAACATACGTTGCATCAATAGATAACGCTTGAAGTTCTTATCACCCTCATAATAGAACGTATAGCCATAACGTTTTTCATGAATCATTTGTTGGGCTATTTTTTTATATTTTGTATTTGGTACATAGCGATTAAAGACATCAATTGGGACATTTAACCATAGTTTGCCTTCATCATCAGGAATGTTGCTGATCACAAGCTCGCTATCTTTTAAATCATCATAAATATAATCGCGCACAACCCATTCTGCTAGATTCAAATCGTTAAGCGTCACAAAAAAACTACTTCTTCCTTGACGCAAGTTGATTTCAAAAAATTTAAAGGTTTGATCTTTGACATCAAATTTCAAGTCAAAATTCGCAAAGCCTGTATACTTGATATCCTCTAAAAAGAATTTGACTTTCTCACAAATTTCCTTATTGTAGTCAGGCATAATTGCAAGATAGTTGCCAATACCAAGTGGTGTCGGATCTTCCAATAAAGGATGACCCAAACACATCATTTTAACTTGATGATTTTTGTCGACATAGACGTTTAAAACGCGCATTGGACTTTCATCTCCCTCAACAAATTCTTGCAGAATCATGTTGTCAGGATACCCTACTTTATAAATGCCCTTCACAATCCGTTCATAGTCTGTTTCATTGTGGATGATATAGACTTTTTCCTTAATCGGATCTTCAAAATCATTCCATGACACACTATTCGCTGGTTTTAAAGCAACAGGATAGTCATACGGTTGTTGGTCTTCATTAGCCTCAACCATCTCTTTGGTAATGATTTTTGTTTTAGGATATGGCAAGCCATATTCCTCACACACATTATAAAAACTTTGTTTGTTAACCAACTTTTCTTCTAATTCTTTGTTGATATAAGGACATACAAATGTTTCTCGTAATTCATCTAAATGATTCGAAATCAATTCAGTATACCAATCACCCATACCCATCAGAACAACTGGCACATCAGAATGTTCATATTCTTTGGCTACTTTTCGCATTTTTTCGATAAATGTGGGGTCTGTATCGAAATTCGGTTCAATTTCCATATCTAAAATTTTCGAATACTTAGTTGGCGCCAATGATGCACTCGCAATCACTCGCACTGGTTTTTCAGTCATCTCATAGAATGAACGCGCCATTCCATAAAGATTTAAGTCTCCACCTAACAAAACAGGAATAAATTCCTTTTTCATCGTCATCCTCATCTATCTCCTTTATAGTTTAGTTTTCAACAAAGTACACTTGATACCACTTAATAAAGGTGTAGATTGTAAATATTTTTTGCATATTTGCAATACCTTGTTTTTGTTCTTCTAATAATTGATTTAAATAAGTGGTATTAAAGAATTTCTCAGCAATCTCAGAATTGAAAGCTTCTTTTAACATTGATTGGTATTTGTCTTCTTTTAACCATGATGCAAGTGGTGATGGGAAGCCTAATTTTTCACGATTCACAATACGTTCTGGTAATTTAGCTTCTGATGATTCACGCCATGCAATTTTAGTCACGCCATCTTTCACACGTGTATTCACGGGCATCTTCATTGCAACAGCGGCAACTTCTTTATCTACTAATGGTGTACGAACTTCTAATGAATTAGCCATACTCATACGGTCAGCTTTATGTAAAATGTCATAAGCTAACCAACCATGAATATCAAAATGTTGCATTTGCGTCACAGCATCTTGGTCCTTAACTTCACTGAAGATATTTTCAATATATTCTGAAGATGGACGGTTATATTTTGTGTTTTTCAATAAACTATCACGCTCTGTCTCATTGAAAACATAGTTAACACGATAGTAACGTTCACTTAATGATTGCGCTCCACGAATTAAGAAACGACGGCCGTGGAAATGAGGCATACGTTTTGCTGTTTGAGCAAATAATTTACGCATATTTTTTGTTGTGAATTTATGATAAGTATTAAATGTATTCGCTTCTAAATATGTATTGTAACCGCCAAAGAATTCATCAGCACCTTCACCAGAAAGAGCCACTTTCACGTGTTTTCTTGTTTCTTTAGACAAGAAGTATAGTTGAATTGCTGATGGATTAGATAATGGTTCATCCATGTAGTACATTGCAGTCGGAATAATATCAAAGAAATCTGTATCATCAATCATGATTGGTGTATTTTTTTGATCAATTTCTTCCGCAAAACGTTGTGCCCACTCTAATTCACTAACATTTTTATCTTTAAAACCTAACGAGAATGATTGAATGTCTCGATCTTGGGAAGCCTCATTTAAGATATAACTTGAATCGATTCCACTTGATAAGAAACTACCAACTTCAACGTCTGCAATCATATGTTTTTTAACTGATGCATCCGCAGTTTCAATAATTTGTTTTTTTGCATCTTCTAAAGTCATTTTTTCATCAACATCAAATTTAAAGTGATAATATTGATTAACTGATAATTTACCTGCTTTATATTTAAAGAAATGACCTGGATTTAATTTAAAGACATTTTTAAATAGCGTTTCATCACTTGGGATATATTCAAAACTTAAATGAACTGGTAATAATGATTCATTTAGTTCTTTAACAAATGATGGATGATCTAAAAAGCCTTTAATTTCAGAACCCCACATAAATGAAGTTTCATCTTTATAGTAATAAAGTGGTTTAATCCCAAAGTGATCACGTGCGCCAAAAACTTCTTGTGTTTTTTTGTCGTAAATGACAAAAGCATACATTCCACGAATGCGGTCTAGTAGTCCTTCACCCCATGCATCGTATCCATGAAGTAAAACTTCCGAGTCAACTGATGTTTTAAAGTTGTAACCCATCTCTTTTAATTCAGCACTTAGTTCAAGATAATTATATATTTCACCATTAAAAGTCAAAACTTTTGTATCATCTTGGTTGGTCATTGGCTGACTACCATGGTCTAAGTCAATAATGGATAAACGACGGAATCCCATCGAAATAAAATCATCTTGGTAAAAACCTTCATCATCTGGTCCGCGGTGTGCAATACGGTCCGCCATTTTTTTAATAGTATCTTCTGCCACCAATTCTTGATTAATGTATCCTACAAAACCACACATAGTTTAAATCCTCCGTTTAATTTACTAGTTTTATCTTATTCTTCATAAGCTTGCAATTAGTCGTATCTATTAAGTATACTTCAACTATTACACAAATTAAAGTTTCCAAAAATTATTATAGCAATTTTAAGAGTAGCTTAACACAAGTTTAAGGAGGATTTAAGAAAATATTACATCTCTTGACTTATACTTCCAACATACTCTGGTATGCTTAAATAATATATATATTAAACATCGACGTTATGTTATTCTTATTAAGGAAACAATTTGTGATAAAAGAGACAAAAAAACAAGGAGTGTTGTGTTATGAAGAAAAAAATAGTTTATTTTTTTGCCCTATTAAGCTTAGTTATTTTTGTTGGTGCTTGTGGTGCTAAAAAAACTGATCCTAAAGACGCTGCAACAGCTTTTTTAAATGCTGAATTTTACGGCAAAGATACTGAACAATATGAAAAAATATTTAATCAAAAGTTACCAGATACCACAACAAGTATCAAAGATGGATTAAATGTTTCATTGGGCCAATTTGGATTGAGTGATGAAATTCTTTCTGATACTGCGAAAAACCTACAAAAAGCAATTGCAGATGAAACAAGTTTTACAATCAAAGAAGTTACCGATAAGAAAAAATCACAAGAAGTGAATGTTGAGATTTATGGCTTAGACTTCTCTAAAATAATCGATACGATCCAAGAAAAAGGTGAAGCTGAATTAGTCAAACTTTTAAATAACGACGGCGTGAAAGTTGAAAAAATTGAAGACCTAGAAAAAATCACTGACCCTGACATCTTAGAAAAGGCCAATAAACTTATTTCAAATCCAGATACAAATAAAAAATTAATGGAAGCTATCATTCCAAATATGTTTAAAGATGCCAAAAAAGTTGAGAAACCGAAGACTGTTAAATTCACTTTAGAACCTGGTGAAAAAAAATCAGAATGGAAAATTTCTAATTATGACAAGACCGTAATGGACATCACACAAGCGATGCTTGTACAATAAGTTAAATTTTGACTCCTTTTACATATGATTGTATAATCATATGTAAAAGGAGTTGTTTTTATGTTTCATGATTATTTAATTGCGAAAAACTTCGCTTTACCTGAGGGCTTTCTTGGGAAAATATCAACCAAAACAATGAATATAATGAATCAGACACAATACAACTTTCTATATCAGGCATTTTTTCGTTTTAAACCACAAACTTGTTTAGATATCGGTTTTGGCAATGGATATGTTTTAAAACAACTTTATCCATTAAATCCTACGACTCAATTTTGGGGAATTGAATTATCACAAGATATGGTCTCCTATACGACTAAAAAATTTACATACCAATCATTAGGAGACAGAATTCAACTTGAACAAGGAAATATCAACAACTTACCCTACAAAAATAATTATTTCGACCTTGTTTATTCCATCAACACACTTTACTTTTGGGATGATTTAGAGCATAGCTATCAAGAAGTAAACCGTGTCCTAAAAACAAACGGACTATTCATTAATTTGTTTTATTCAAAGAAATGGCTCGACCGTCTTCCCACGACTAAAAAAGGATTTTCAAAATATACACCTACTGAAATTTATGCTCGTGTTCAAAGCATGAATTTTAGCTCCGTTAAGCTTGTACCACTTAAAAATGATTTAATTTATGCCCTAATCGTAAAAAAATAAAAAATCGCGTACAATAGTCGCGATTTTTTGTTTTTTTTATGAATCTAATGATACTTTATGATATTTAAAACCAATACTTTCAACAAATTTTAATACATCTTCTGTCTTCAAAAAAATTGTTTTTGTATTCACATTTGGGTGGAAACTCATACGATCTTCAGAAAGAATTTCTTGATCAAAATAAACATTAATATCATGGTCCTCATTATTTAATAAACCAAATACTGAAACCACACCGGGTGGTAACATCATTTTTTCCATTAAGCTATCGGAAGATGCCATTTTTATTCGATTAGCTTGAACCAGTTCTTTAAACTGATCCATATCTAAACGTTTTTGGTCATCCATAATTAATAAATAGTAAGCTGTCTTTTTCTTGTTTGTTAAAAACATTGTTTTTGTTCGAACACCCTCGATTCCCTCAATAAAACGATCTGCTTCTTCAGTTGTTAAAGCAGGTGCATGTTCAACTATTTCAAAAGGAATTGCTAGTTCACCTAATTTATCCGCAACTTTTTCGTATAGATCCATGATACTCCTCCTCATAAATTAAATACTTTTATTTTTTTAAAACATCTTGATATTCTGGTTTACGCTGAAATTCTCGAGCAGCAAAAGGGCATAAAGGCATCACTTTTTTATTAACCTCACGAGCATAATCAACACCTGCAGCAACAAGTGTTTCCGCAATATTTTTGCCACGATAGTCTGGATGGACATAAGTGTGGTCAATAATGATTATTCCCTCACCTGCATTACTCCAAGTCATCTCACCTACTCGTTTACCTTCTAAGTACGCATCAAATTGATTACCATTTAATTTTATTTCCATTTTAGCGATCCTTTCTAATAAATTTTAAGGCACCTGTTGGGCAAGTATTGATGACTTCACTAACATGTTCACTTGGACCATTATCAGGTAGAATCCACGGTCTACGGCCCACTTCAAAGACCTCTGCATTTCCTCGAACACAATTTCCAACATGCTCACACATATCTTTGTTATAAAAGATATCAATCGTTTGTCCAGCATACTTCCGATAACCTTCTGCTAATAATTCTTCTTCCGATACGGTTGCTTCATTTATATTTGTCATTTTTTTCTCCAATCTTTTCCTATATTTAAAACGAACTATTTGGTTGTAATAAAAATTCTTCTTCTTCTGCTGTTGATTCTCGTCCTAAAATCTCATTACGATGAGGATAACGTCCAAATTGCTCAATTATGTCTGCATGTCTTTTTTCAAAATCAAAATATGTTTCCATTCCTGGTCGATTAAAAAGATGTAAAGCTATTTGATGGATTTTTTTTGATTCAGAATGCATAAAAGGCATTAATAAAAATGCTGTTTGGTCAGTCGTTAAAGTATCCAGATCCGATGCTTTTAATGCTTCTTGGGCTAAAATTAAAGCCAAATTATCATACGCAAATGAGTCTTTCATACCACGAAACATATTTCGCGAAAACTGATCTAACACAATAATTTCTGCTAAACGTCCTTGAATGGTTTCACGCCAAGCATCCATTTCACCTGCAACTATTCGTTGATGGCAGTCATAAAATCGTCGCTTGATTTCCATATCTAATTGAATATCTTTTTTAAAATGCTGTTCTGGTGTTAATTCTTCAAACCAAAAGTTCAAAACATCTTGTGCTTTCATATATTTTCTCAATCCTTTCGCTGATTTTCTTTATAAGACGGAAAACATTGTTTTTCCGCCTTATTAAAAACATCACAAATATATGTTATTCTCTTTTATTGTATCATTTTATTTTTAATCCACAATAAAAAACGCCTTAAAAGTATAAAATAAAAAAACGTTTATCATATTTTTTATTTTAGTTTCGAACTACTTTATTGTTTTATATCAACCTTAAAATAGATAACTCAATTTATTAAATGACAAAAGTAAGTTGTAATCATCTTAGTCACGCAGTGCTTTTCATCTATATCCAATAAACTTTTCACTTAATTAAATTTCTATTACTAAACTATCAAAAAAGTTTGTCTCAGACGCCAAATATTTGACTGAGACAAACTTTTATATTTCTTAATTATCTAAAATTTTAATTTCAAGCGGTGTCACTTGTGGTGGTAACGACTTAGTCATTGCTGCATTTTCAGGAAGAATAAATTCTATTTTCTTACCTTTTTCTAAATCCTTCATTTCTAGATTTGATTTTTTAAGAACGTCTTCTGTAATTATTAAAGTCACGCCATCACTCTTAAAAACATCTGCATCCTTATCACCTGAGACCTCATCAACTTGAATTGAATCTTTTTCAACAGTAGAAATTGAACCTTTGTAACTTAATGTCACTTCATTTTCTTTTGATTCTGATGTTACTGTGGATACACTTGATGTTGCTTCACTGCTAGAAGTTGTTGTTTCCGGTTTTTCATTCTTTTGGCATCCTGCTAAAAGAAGAAGTAATGCCACACTACTCATCATTAATACTTTTTTTATCATCCTCAGCACCTCTTTCATCTTAATTATAGTTCTAAATTTCATTTACAATTTTATTATAACATAACAATCATGCTTGTTATGTTATGTTTAAAAAAACTTAAGATAATAATCATAAAAACATCAATAATTTATTTTACAAAAAAATAAAAAGCTATAAAATCAAATAGTGCTTAATTGATTTCATAGCCTTTTTTATTAGAAACACTTTATATCTAATGCAAGAGTCATAATTCTTGTTAAATATATCGTTTTTATTCTTGAACCCAACGACTTTGTCCATTCTGACAACCGCGACCTTGAGACCCCATGTGATGACGCCCTTGTCCTTCATTGTTCATATGATGTTGTCCTTGACCTATACCGTTACACCCATCTGGATAATTTCCATTCGTATGATCATGTCCATAAGGGCATGTCCATTCTTCATTTTGATTAACAGTTTTATTTTCTTCAAGTTGTTCTACTTCACTATTCAACGTATTTCGACGTATTTCTGCTGAATTTCTATTCTCAGCACGCATCATTTGATGTCGTGCTCCCTTAGTAAAGTTAAAGTTTTCTGCCGCTTCCTCTTGATTAATAAACTGCTTTGATGAAATTTCCCAACTGCTACGTTCATTTGCTTGATCTGCATTCGCAGAAAGTTTCGGTTGAATAATAACTATGATGCTTAAAATTACGACAATCCCACTTAAAAAGCCACCTAACCACATTTTTCGCTTCATTATTATTTCCTCCTAATATATTTGTTATAATCATTGTATAAGACAGATATGTTCAAAGTGTGACAAAAAACAAGAAACGGAGAATAAAAATGAAACTTCTAATTATTGAAGATAATATACAGCTTCAAACAATTCTTGCTAATTACTTACGTCATCAAAATTATAACGTTCTTACTGCACATACTGGTGAACTTGGATTACAAATTTTTCAAGAAGAACCGATTGATTTAATTTTACTCGATATTATGTTACCTGGAATTAATGGTTTTGAAGTTTGTAAAAAAATACGTCAAACATCGATGGTCCCCATCATTATGATTACTGCACGCAGTGAGGATCACGATAAAATTTTAGGGTTAGACGTTGGTGCAGATGATTATATTGTTAAACCATTTTCAAACAAAGAAATGGATGCTCGAATTCGTGCTATTATGCGACGATTGGAAGTAAATGATAATCAACTACAAAACAACATCCTAATAGGACTACAAATCAACGATGAAGCGAGACAGGTACTTCTTGAAAACAAGGAAATTCATCTAACAAAGAAAGAATTTGATTTACTATCTCACTTTTCACAACATCCCAATCAAGTTTTTACACGAGACCACTTACTAGACAGCGTTTGGGGATATGATTATCTAGGTGATTTTAGAACTGTTGATAGTCATATAAAAAGATTAAGGGAAAAACTTAAGCTTATGCAAGAAGTAAATTGGGATATTAAAACAATTTGGGGTAAAGGCTACATGTTCGAGGTCCGCAAATGAAAACTAAAAAAAAGATGACACATCGAATCACACTTAACTTCTCAGCCATTCTTTTCTTATTTGCTATCGTGGTTCTTGCAACTTTTTTTATTTTGTTGAATCAACAATCAGCTAAAATTTATCAAAATCAAATGATAGAACATGGACAAATCATTGCTGATAATCTCACAAATGATTTCGAAGAAAATGATTATAGTAATGAAAATGACAATTCCTCACATCGACAAATTATGGCAAGCGGAATGCAAATGCATGGTGGCATGAGAAGTTACTATTCAACTATTCAATTGATACAGCAAATGACTGGGGGTAAGATTTGGTTAGTAACCGCTGACGGTTCTCCGTTATTTGAGCCACCTAGCTCTAACCATATGGGGCACGGAAAAGGTAGGATGCAACAACAATCAGAATATACGCAACCTCTAACAGATACAAGTAGTGATCTACTTAATAAAGTCACACAAGAAAATACCGTCGTAACTCAAAATAATAAAATGCTAGCACAAGTTGGCTTACCGATTTATAAAAACAAACAATTGATTGGTGCCGTCCTAATGGAAGCAGCAACTAAAGATCGTTTACAGCAACAATTTTCTGACTTTTCTATACTGTTTATCAGTTTACTTATTGCATTGATTTTAACTGTGTTTATGGCGTTTAAAACTGCTAAAAAAATTGTAAAGCCAATTCAGCAGATGGAGGATTTTACGACTGAACTAATTGACGAAAATTATCATTCTCAACTTCAGATTAATACTGAGGATGAGTTAAACCAATTAGCTAATCAGTTAAATTCTTTAAGTAGTCAACTAGAAATAGCTAAATTCGAAAGAGAAAACAAGGAAATTAGTCAAAAACGATTCCTCTCACAAATTTCTCATGAACTTCGAACTCCTGTTATGATTATCCGAAATTCAATCGAAACGTTAAACGATCAGTTTGATAATACAACAATTGAACAAAAAGAATACCTTCAATTACTTATGAACGAAGCTGAACAGTTAGAATTATTGTTAAATGATCTTTTAGAATTAAATCGCCTTCAATCAACAGAATTTTCTCTTGAAGAAAAACCTATTGATCTCTATGAAGTAATTGAAAATGCATTACGCGCTTATCGCAATATTGCTAATCAAAAGCAACAGACTCTTCACTTTTCCAATCAACTAATAGAACAAACATTAATCATTGGTGATTATCAACGATTAGCACAACTCATTCGTCTACTTTTAGACAACTCTATTAAATACAGTCCGAAAAGCCAAGAAGTGTCCATCATTTTATACAAGAATAATGATTATTTATCCATCGATATTCAGAACAAAACGATACAATCAATCGACGAAAAAAATATACAACACTTTTTCGATACGTTCGAACGTGGACAACATTCAAGTATTCCAGGTCATGGTCTAGGTCTTTCTATTGCTAAACAAATCACCACAAGACATGACGGATTCATACGTTTAGACAAAACGAAGCCGCAATTATTCGTCGTGTCCCTTGATTTTCCAATTTACTACAGTCACTAATACTTATCTTTTTTATCGTCTACTATAAGTCAAATTGAAAACTATACATTTTAATGGTATATTTGTTGTGACTGTTGATTTATTTATTGTTGATAGTATCATGTTGTATGCCTTTTCAAAATATTTTATTTACTTAAATATTTTATTGATTCATTTTTTTATTAAATAAAAAAATTATATTGAAATTTTGTGTTTGTTCTTCTTTCGTTTTTTATTATAATGAGTCTAGAACTGTAGAAGGAGCGTCTTTATGTCTATAAAAAAAATCAACAAGCTTTTTCGCATTGTTATTATATGTATCGGAATTATTAGCATTACTTTTCTTTTTTTTGTTGCACCACTTGCTAGTCACTCAATTCATTTAAATACACATCAATTGATAATTCAAATCTTCTTTTGGGTTTCAGCAATTCCAGTGTTTGGTATTTTATTCAGTCTTTGGAAAATTAGTACTGAATTAAAAAAAGAACACTATTTTTCTGAAATCATTCAAAAAAAATTGACATACATTACTCGCGCAGGCATTGCAGAGTGTGTCATTTATAGTATTGCGATATTATTTGGATTGTTTTTTATTAAAAACAACCCATCTTACTTCGTTTTTACAGGTTTATTTTTCTTGATTGGCATCATTATTGCAATATTTGCTACGTTACTCTTACATATTATTAAACATGCTGATGAACTTAAAAATGAGCATGATTTAACAATTTAAGGAGGTAATTATATGGCGATTGTTGTTAATATCGATGTCATGTTAGCAAAACGAAAAATGAGTGTTACAGAACTAGCAAATCATGTTGGCATTACCATGGCAAATATTTCCATCCTTAAGAATGGAAAAGCCAAAGCAGTAAAATTTTCGACTTTAGAAAAAATTTGTGAAGCTTTAGATTGTCAACCAGGGGATATTTTAGAATATGTTTCCGATGACAAGTGATCGTTTATTTAAAAATTACCAAGTTTAGATTATTTGATAAATGGAGGCTTTATTTAATATGAAAAAACGAAATCGGCAAGCAATTATCAGGCGCTTAGTAAATGAGCATGATATTTCAAACCAACACGAATTGATGGAACTATTAAAAGCAGAAAAAGTTGAAACAACACAAGCAACCATTTCACGTGATATTCGCGAATTAAATATTGTGAAACGCCATCGACCGAATGGAAAATCTTCCTACCATATTTTCAATCGTGAATTATCTGAAATGAAGAAAAATACCGATAAAGAACGACTGATGAATGCCGTAAACGATACAGGCGTTTCAATTAGCCAAATTGAATTTATGAATCTCTTAAATGTTCTACCAGGGAATGGACCTTCGATTGGTGTATTGATTGACCGCTTAAAAGATGAACTTAAGGATGTAGTAGCATGTGTTTCTGGGGATGACACGATTCTAATTCTTTCGTATACACGTGAAGAAGCTGAACGTGTAAATAAATATTTTCAAAATCTACTTTATGAACCTCAACATTAATCCTCACATTTAAAAATCACTTAACACAAACTAATAAGAGACTCTTTGCTAACTGGTGTTGATGCTTATCAACTGTAGTTAACAGGGAGTCTTTATTACTATTCTTAAATAAATAAAACAGATTTGCAAGCTGTAATTAACGCGTGTAAAATGAAATTAAAGGACTAACAAAAAGGAGGCATTATCTTGGATAAAACAATTTTTAGTTTACTTGATCGTCGCAACCAAGCCATTCTAAATATTATTGAAATTATCTCCGACACCAATCAATGGTATTCCATTAATGAATTAAGTCAGTCTCTCGATGTATCTAGCCGTACTGTACAACGTTATATTAATACTCTTATTGAATTTGTTGATGCTTATAACGAAAAAAGTAACCGTCCAATAGAGTTACAACTTGAAAAATTTAAAGGAATTAAATTAATTATTGATCGTGGTAGCAATTACATGGTTTTTAGAAATTTCATCTTAGAACAAGACGATACTTTATTTCTTCTCAGCCAGTTACTAATTGGAAACGTCCCCTCCGTACGAAAATATGCTGATGATAATTATCTTAACGAAGATACTGTTCGAAAGAATATTCGGAAAATCAAACACTTTTTTAAAGATTATGATTTAGGTATTGCTAATAATACCCTTGAAATCACTGGCGAAGAAAAACAAATACGGTTAATTATGTTTGTCATTTTTTGGCTTGTCTTCAAAGGTCTTAATTGGCCATTTAAAGCAATTGATCGCAATAAGGTTAATAACACGATTAATTATTTAGAAGATGATCTAGGCACTAAACTTTCAGAAATTCACCGACGCCAGCTCAGTTATCTCCTAGCAATTCATTTAATCCGAATCAGTAAAGGCCACGTTGTTGAAATGGAAGATGAATGGAAATCTTTTGTTAATATCCATAGTCTCATCAAACGTTCTCATTTTTTAAATGCCTTACGTGAAGACTACTTAATTTATTCTGAATCAGAATTGACTCTTTTAACTTTAGGACTACTTTCTAAACCTAAGTTTTATCAAATTGAAATCTTTAAAACAAATGTTTTTGATTACCAAGCTAAAACTAATTCAGATGTTTATCAGATTACACAACAATTCATGGACTATTTTGAAGAAAACATCGTAGAAATTCCTGATAATATTCAAGAGCGTTTCTTCTCTACTGCATTTTGTACTCATTTATTTGCAAAAATTTTTAATAACATTCATGTTGATATCGATGGTCATGATATTTCTAGAATTTATCGTAAAGATTATCCAACCTTAGAGAAAAAATTACTCACTTTAATTGCTAATTTAAAAGAAAGTACTCAAAATCCGCTTTTTGAAGAAGAACACTTCTTAATGCAAAAATATATGTTACTATTTTCTTCTATTTTACCAATGACTTATTTTGAACCAACAATTACTCTTTTCTTAGACTCTGATCTACCTTATTATTTAAAACAAAATTTAGTCAAAAAAATAACTGGTTATTTTAAATTTGATTTTAATTTAATTGTCTTAGAAAATGACGAAGAGGAAAAAGCCGATCTTATTCTGACGAATATACCAAATTTATTTGAAGAACAGCATCGATTTTCCTATGATATTCATCTCTTTGAATATCCCTTTAAACCCCGTGATTTTAACGATATCGAAAAAAAATTGCGTATTATAACTCAACGAAAAACAAATTAAGATTAAAAAAACCTTTGACCACTAATTCGGTCAAAGGTTTTTATTCTTATAGTTTTTTATTATGTTTTGTTGGTGTTTTCTTAGTTAATTCAATGATCATACGTTGTTGCATTTCTTTGTTCTCTTTAAGTGCATAATCAGAGAATTCTACTGCTTTTTTATTTAATAATTCTGGTAAAGCTTTTGCGTCAGATTTAATTAATGATTCTGCTTCTTTATCTGTTTTTTCTAATTCTTGATTTAAATGTTTCCGTACTTTTTGACGTGTTGGTAAGATTTCCTTATTTTTTAAGTTTTTATAATCTGAATTTGCGTACACATCATTCATACGGTATGTCCAGTATGCCGATTCATTATCTGGCTGATCAGTACCCATTTGATATTGTTTAGGTGTTTCAGTCATACCATTATAGAAAGGTACGAAACTACTAGTGTCTGTAACACCCATTGCTAACCAATGAATACCACTGATTTCTTCAGGAACATCTTTTCTAAATTGTAAAATATGTGCTTCCATTGTTTGTGGCACACTAATTGGGCGATATTTATCTGGTTCAGAACCAGTTTTTGTATCATATTTTGTACCATTAAAGTGTAGAGATAAAACTTGTCCAACTTTAGCAACTGAAACTGGTTTATCTGCTTTTTGGAAGAAATCATATTTTTCATCTGTGATTTCACGTTTATTTGATGGTGTTAACGTACGTTGTGCATCCCAAAGTCTAGGTAAGTTATATTTGTTATCTTTATCTTGGTCAGCAAAGATTTCACGTAATGATGCTTTTTTAACATCATCTGCTAATTTATTATCTTTAATAAATTTAGGTAGATCTTTTGAATACATTACATTTTCTTTGTCATCCCAATCAATTTTTTGAATGGCTAACATATTTGGTACTACTGCATAACTATCGTCAGGAACCCTAACAGCAACCCAATGGTGTCCACTTAATAATTCCATATACCATACATTATCTTTATCTGAGAATAGAATACCATTTGTTTCTGCTGAACCTTGATCTTCAACAATTTTACCTGTACGTTCAACGCCTTCTTTAGCAGTTGATACATAAGGTAAAACAACAGTTACTGAAGAATCTTCTGCAAATCCATCTTCAACATGTGGATCTAATTTTAAAATTGATTCTTTTGTTGTTCCAGATTCTGTCGAACTCATTGCCACGTTTTTACTATTAATTCCGTCTGCTTCATATGCCCCTTCAGATACATCCCATTCAGGAGTTGCAGTATATCTTAAGTGCTCTTTTGGTAATTCAATCTTAAAGCCATTTCCTTTAGACTCAAAAGATGTCGGGTTACTATTTGCTTCACGAACATAAAAATGTTTCGCCCATGCAGTTCCCATATCTTCGGTTCTTGCAATAATTGTCGATCCATCTGCTGTAGCATTCTTACCGACTAAGACTGAAGTACACGCGTCTGCTGATACACCTCCAACTAAAAGTAGTAATGCTGCTGAACATCCAAACCATATTTTCTTCATTTCAGGATAAGTTTATGTCTTCCACCATAAACCTATCTTTCACATCCTTCCTTTTATATATCTGTCACACGACAAGTATACCATTTCACAAGGAAAACGCTATTATATATGTCAAATCCTTAAGCTTTATCTCATTTTATTGTTATAGAGTCTTTTAACTATCAGTATAAATGATAAATAATTCACATACTTTAGTTTATAAAATCACATATTTACTGGTTTTTATCTCCGCTTTGTAAGAAAAATAGTCTCTAGCCCTCACTAAGAAACGTTAGTCTTTTAAAGGCACATATTTTTATCGCTTTTCACAATCAAAATAGTACCAATTTAGATAATCAAATAAAAAAAAAGCAACAACTATTATTGTGGTAATAGTTGTTGCTTCAAATTTTTATTCTGCAATTAATGTTTCTAAACCAACAATCATCATTTCGTCAAAAGTTGTTTGACGCTCTTCAGAAGTTGTTTCTTCACCAGTGACCATATGATCACTAACTGTCATTAAAGCTAGGGCTTGAACACCGTATTTAGCTGCTAGATAATAAAGCACTGCGGCTTCCATTTCAACACCCAATACTCCGTGTTTACCTAAGCGGAATGTGTCTGTCATGTCATCTTTGTAGAAAACATCATCAGATAGAACATTACCAACGTGGACTGTGAAGCCCTTATCTTTGGCAATATTATAGGCAGTATATAGTAAATCAAAATCAGCGATTTGTGGAAAATCATGATTTGGGAAATCATGACGAATGACGCCAGAGTTTGTTGCAGCTGCTTGACCTAGAATTAAGTCACGTACTTTAACTTTTTCATCTAAGGCACCACAAGTACCTACGCGAATTAATTTTTTTACATCGTATTCACGAATTAATTCATTTGCATAAATTGCAGCTGACGGAATACCCATACCTGTTCCTTGAACAGAAACACGATGGCCTTTATACATTCCGGTATAACCTAACATCCCACGAACTTCGTTGTAACATTTAGGATCCTCTAAAAATGTTTCCGCAATATATTTTGCTCGTAAAGGGTCTCCAGGTAATAAAATTTTATCAGCAATTTCGCCTTTTTTTGCTCCAATATGTACGCTCATTCTATTCTCTCCTTTTAAATTAAAGCTAGAGTTTGTTTCACTAATTCTTTAAAATCGGCTTTCACACGTTCAGTTGTTTCAACAACTTCTTCGTGGTTTAAGTTAGCTTGCATACCTGCTGCTAAGTTTGTTACACAAGTAATACCTAAAACTTTCATTGACATGTGGTTCGCTACGATAACTTCTGGTACGGTTGACATACCAACAGCATCAGCTCCCATTAAACGAGCCATACGTACTTCTGCTGGTGTTTCATAAGTAGGACCTGAAAAGCCCATATAAACACCTTTTTGAAGTGTAATTTTAAGTTCTTGTGCTACTTTTTTAGCAACTTCACCATATGCATGGCTATAAGGTTCTGACATATCAGGGAATCTTGGTCCTAATTCATCTTCATTTAAGCCCATTAATGGATTATCACCAGTGTAGTTAATTTGATCTGTAATTAACATTAAATCTCCAGGTGAGAATGATGTGTTACAGCCACCAGCAGCATTTGTTACGATTAACGAATCTGCTCCTAATGCTTTCATCACACGTACAGGGAAAGTAACAGTTTGCATTGAGTGTCCTTCATAATAGTGGAAACGACCTTGCATCGCTAATACTTTTTTACCTGAAAGTGTACCGTATACTAATTGTCCCACATGACCAACAACTGTTGATACTGGGAAGTTTGGAATTGTTTCATAAGGAATTACAACACGATCTGTAATTTCTTCTGCTAATTCACCTAAACCTGAACCTAAGATTAAACCAAAATCAACATCTTTTACACCTTGGCTTTGAATATAGTCTTTTGTTTCAGTTAATTTTTGCATTAATGTCATTGTATTGTCGACTCCTTATTTTAATTGATTTAAGAAACTTTCACCATTTTCAGTTGCAGGAACACCAAAGTTTTCTGCAATTGTTGCTGAAATATCGGCATAATGTCCTTGTTTTAATGCACCTTGGCCATTCATTTTTTTACTATAAGCTAACAATGGTACATATTCTCTTGTATGGTCTGTACCAGGGAACGTTGGATCATTTCCGTGGTCAGCAGTGATTAATAATAAATCATCTTCGCCCATAGCATCATAGATTTCTGGTAAGCGAGCATCAAATTCTTCAAGCGCATTTGCATAGCCTTTAACGTCACGACGGTGACCAAATAGCGCATCAAAATCAACTAAGTTTGTAAAACTCATACCAGTGAAATCTTTTGCCATTACTTTAAGTAATTGATCCACACCATCCATATTTGATTTAGTACGAACAGCATCTGTCACACCTTGTCCATTAAAGATATCGTTGATTTTACCAACAGCAATCACATCTTTACCAGCATCTTTTAATGAATCTAAAACAGTATGACCAAATGGATCTAACGCATAGTCATGACGATTTGGCGTTCTTGTGAAGTTACCAGGTTCACCAACATAAGGACGGGCAATAATACGGCCAATCATGTATGGATCATCTTTAGTAATTTCACGAGTATACTCACAAATACGATATAATTCATCCAATGGAATAATATCTTCATGTGCAGCAATTTGTAAAACAGGGTCTGCAGAAGTATAAATAATTAAGCTTCCTGTTTTCATTTGTTCTTCACCGAAGTCATCAATAACTTTAGTACCACTATAAGGTTTATTAGCACCCATAATGATACCGCGTCCAGAAAACTCAGTAATTTTATCTAATAAATCTTGTGGGAAACCTTCTGGGAAAACTCTAAATGGTGTTTGAATATTCAAGCCCATAATTTCCCAATGACCTGTCATTGTATCTTTACCTACTGAAATTTCTTCTAGTTTGGTTGCATATCCTTTATGGTCATTTACAGAGGCAACGCCTGTCAATGGAGCAATTGTACCTAAGCCTAATTGTTCCATATGAGGAATAGCTAATCCTGCAGTCTCAGCAATATGTCCAAGAGTATCACTACCAACATCACCAAATTTTTCGGCGTCTGGAGCTTCTCCAATTCCTACTGAATCTAATACGATTAAATGAACTCTTTTAAACATCTTATATTCCTTCTTTCATTAATATTTTATGAAACACCCTCAAGTTAATGAGGGTGTCATATGTCTATTTAGATTTAATATATGTTTTACCATTTTCTTTAGGACCAGTTGATTTACCGATGAATAATACTAACACGATAATTGTAAGTACATATGGAGCGATTTCCATATAAACTTTTGGAATACTTGAAATAACTGGTAAACCTTCACCAACAATACTGATATTTTGTGCGAAACCGAAGAATAGAGCAGCTCCCATTGCACCAAGTGGATTCCATTTACCAAAGATCATTGCTGCCATAGAAATGAAACCTTGACCAGAAATAGTTGTGATAGCAAAACGTCCAGCGATTGAATGCGCAAATACTGCACCACCCATACCACCTAAGAAACCTGAAATTAAAACACCTGCATATTTCATACCATAGACATTAATACCTAAAGTATCACAAGCTTGTGGATTTTCACCAACGGCACGTAAACGTAAACCGAATTTAGTTTTAAATAATACATACCAAGCAATTACAGCAACTAAAATTGCGACAAAAGCTGGTGCTGTTGTGTTTTTAAAGAATAAAGGTCCAAGTACTGGAATTTTACTTAATCCAGGGAAATCAAAGTAACCGAATGTTTCTTTAATTTGATCAGTTTGACCTTTTCCGTAAATAATTTTAACTAAGAAAATACTCAATGCTGGCGCCATTAAGTTAATTACCGTACCACTGATAATGTGGTCCGCACGTAAGTTAACTGTTGCAACTGCATGTAGTAATGAGAAGACCATACCGACAAGACCACCAACAATACAGGCAATCCAAGGAGTCCATGCACCAAATGTTCCTGCAAAAGTTAAGTTAAAGACAACTGAGCTAAAAGCTCCCATAACCATGATACCTTCCAACCCAACGTTAACTACACCACTACGTTCAGAGAAAGTTCCGCCCAAAGCAGTGAAGATTAGAGGTGTCGAATAAACTAATGTTTGCGCAATTAAAGAACCAATTGTTTCTAATGTTTTTGCATCCATTATGCTTGACCTCCTTTAGCCTTTTTCGTTTCAATTTTGTTTAATACAAATTTGATTAAGTAACTAATACCAACAAAGAAAATAATTGCAGCGATAACAACATCTACTAATTCAGTTGGAACGCCTGCTTTAATTGGCATACCTTGACCACCTAGTTTCAAGATACTGAATAAGATTGCTGATAATAAAATACCAACTGATGAGCCGCCACCTAATAGAGAAACAGCCATACCGTCAAATCCGATACTTAGCGAACCACCTTGGATAAAGAAGTTACCAAATGTTCCTAATCCATAAACTGCGCCACCTAAACCAGCCAATGATCCAGAGATCACCATTGATAATACAATGATTCTCTTACTACTCATACCAGCATATTCAGAGGCAAATGGATTCAGACCAACTGATGTAATTTCGTAACCCAAAGTTGTTTTCTTCATTAAAAACCAAATTAAGAATAAGAAGATAACTGCTAGAATAATCCCCATATTTAAACGAGAACCATTACTGATACTACTTAAGAATTCAGTCTTTAATGAAGCGGCTTCTACCATTTTAGTAGTACCTTTTGTATTAATAAATTCTTTTGGAATAACATTATTTACAATATGTGTACTTGTATGTAGTAGTACATAGTTCATCATAATTGTAACAATAACTTCACTTGTACCAAAATAAGCTCTTAATAATCCTGGAATTGCTGCTGAAAGAGCACCAGCAATAACACCAGCTAATACTGCGCATAAAATTGCAACTGGGCGAGGGGCATCATTTAAAAGTAACCCAACCCAAATACTGATGACCCAACCACTCAATGCTTGACCAGAAAGCCCGATATTAAAGAATCCAGCCGAATATGCGACCGAGAAACCTAATGCGGTAAACATTAAAGGGGCTGCCATAACAAAAATTTCACCAATGTTCTTAGAAGTTTGAAACGCTGTTTCAAACATTGCGTTATAACTAAAAATTGGGTTGTAGCCAAAAATAATCATAATGATAGCACCCAAAATAAAACCCATGATAACGGAAAGAACTGGAACCAACACATTATTTAGTTTAGAAAATTTTAAATTATCCAACTGTTTCACCCGCTTCCACACCTAATTCTTTTCTAGCTTCTTCTAATGAATAGCCAGCCATTAATAAACCTAATTCTTTTTCTGTTGTTTCTTTAGGATCAACAATCCCTACAATTTCGCCCGCATGAATTACAGCAATACGGTCCGAAACGTTGAGAATTTCTTCTAACTCAAAACTTACAACCAGAACCGCTTTTCCTTCGTCACGATGTTGAATCAAACGTTTATGAATATATTCAATTGCACCAACATCCAATCCACGAGTTGGTTGCGATACTATTAATAACTCAGGATTACGATCCATCTCACGAGCGATAATTGCTTTTTGCTGGTTACCACCAGAAAGTGAGCCAGCTGTCGCCATCTCGCCAGTTGTTCGCACATCATATTCTTCAATTAAACGACGCGCATATTCATTGATATATTTTTGATTTAAAACACCATTTTTACTAAATGGTTCGTGATAATAGCTTTGTAAAGCAATATTATCAGCTAAAGTCATCTCTAAAACCAAACCATATTTGTGTCTGTCTTCTGGCACGTGTCCAATCCCTGTTTCAGTGATTTCACGTGGTTTAAGATTTGTTACATCTTTTCCACTAATTGTAACCGTTCCACTTTCAGCTTTTTTAAGACCTGTAATCGCTTGAATCAACTCAGTTTGACCATTTCCATCAATTCCGGCAATCCCTACAACTTCACCTGCACGAACGTCTAAGCTAAAGTTTTTAACTGCGTCAAGTCCACGACTTTCTTTAACAACTAAATCTTTGACAGAAAGAATTGGTTCTTTAGGATTAGCTGCAATTTTTTCAGTTTTAAATGAAACAGAACGACCAACCATCATATCTGCTAACTCTTGAGAAGATACATCTTTTACGTTAACAGTATCAATACTTTGACCACGACGGATAACGGTACAACGATCCGCTACTTTCTTAATTTCATCCAATTTATGCGTGATGATGATAATTGATTTTCCTTCTTTAACTAATTCTTTCATTGTTAATAAAAGTTCATCAATTTCTTGTGGTGTTAATACCGCGGTAGGTTCATCAAAGATCAAAATATTCGCACCACGATATAATGTTTTTAGAATTTCTACACGTTGTTGCATCCCTACAGAAATATCTCTAATAAGAGACGATGGGTTAACTTCCATCCCATATTGTTTTGAAATTCGTTCGATATCTTTAGCAGCTGTATCCTTATCTAAGACACCTGCTTTGTTTGGCTCATCACCTAAAATAATATTTTCAGTAACTGTAAAGGCATCCACTAACATAAAATGTTGATGGACCATTCCGATTCCGCGCTTACTTGCGTCTGTCGGACCAGAAAAGTCAACCGGTTTACCATCCATATAAATTTGACCGCTTGTTGGTTGGTAAAGGCCTGATAAAACGTTCATTAATGTTGATTTTCCAGCACCATTTTCACCTAATAAAGCATGAATTTCACCTTTTTTAATTTGAAGATTAATATTGTCGTTTGCTTTAAAAGTACCAAATTGCTTGGTAATATTGCGCATCTCGATTACAAAATTATCTTGCGTCATGATTACACACCCTTTTTCTTTCAATACTTTTCGCTTCAAAGTTTAGACTTTGAAGGAAACAGAAACATCCAACTACTTATATTCTTTTAATGTTCGGAACTTCCTTGAAAGCCTAAAATAAAAACTTTATGGGCAGGAGCGTACCCAAAGTTAGATAGTCTTATACCCATAAAGTTTTAATAATCAGCATTACATTTTTAAAATTTTAACTTATTTTTTTTCTGGTGTTTCAGGAACTTCAACATCACCATTTACTACTTTTTCACGAGCTTTTTCAACAGCTGCTTTAACTTCATCAGTCATGTTACCAGGAGCTAAATCAACACCACCATCTTTAAGACCGTAAATTAAGTGTTTTCCACCAGGGAATTTATCTTTTTTAGCTTGTTCAGCGATATCTTTAACAGCAGTACCTACACCTTTAATAGTTGATGTTAAAGTTAAGTTACTTTCTTTACCATCTTTGTTTTTGTAGTTACCATCTTCAGTTTGGTCACGGTCAACACCGATTACCCATACTTTATCGTCTTCAGCTTTTTTCTCGTTTAAGTTTTTAGCTTCTTGGAAGACACCAGTACCAGTACCACCTGAAGCATGGAAGATTACGTCTGCGCCATCTTGGTAAATTTTAGCAGCTAATGCTTTACCTTTAGCTGGGTCACCAAATGAAGCAGCATATTTCACATCAATTTTAATATCTTTTTTAAGATCTTTAGCAGCATCGTTTACACCTTTAACGAATCCAGCTTCGAAACGGTCAATAACTGGTCCTTCTTCCCCACCAACGAAACCAACTTTGTCAGTTTTTGTTGTATACGCAGCTGCATAGCCTGCTAAGTAAGAAGCTTCGTTATCTTTAAACGTTGCAGATACAACGTTCTTTTGATCATCAATAACTGCATCGACTAAACCAAAGTTGTTATCTGGGTTTGCTTCTGCAGCTGCTCTAACAGCATCAGTTAATAGGTAACCAATACCAAAAACTGTTTTAAATCCTGATTGAACCGCTTGGTCAATGTTAGTTGTATATTCAGATGCATCGTTAGATTGTACGTAGTCGTAACCACCGGCACCTTTTTCAAGTTTGTTTTCTTTACCCCATTCAGTTAACCCTTCCCAGGCAGATTGGTTAAATGATTTATCATCGATACCACCGATATCTGTTACAATGGCCACACTGTGTTCAGCGTCTTTCTTGCCACCATCTTTTTTGTCTCCATCTTTAGCTGGGCCTTTACCTCCACCACAAGCTGCAAGGCCTACTAATAGTGTTGCTGTTAATAAAGTAGCTCCAAATTTTGTTGACTTTTTCATTACGAAAAACCTCCATATAATTTATTTTTATTTTTCTACTTCCACAAAAGAATAAGGTAGTAACTCTTTGATCGTTGTTTCTTTAACTTTACCATCCAAGTTACAAAGTGTTACCGGCATATCTGGTGAACAAAATTCGACTAAAACCTGACGACAAGCACCACATGGTGAAATCGGCTCTTTTGTTCGACCAATGACTACTAAATGTTGAAACTCTGTGACACCTTCAGAAACCGCTTTGAAAATTGCAGTTCTCTCAGCACAGTTTGTTAAACCAAATGATGCGTTTTCAATATTGCAACCTGTATAAACCTTGCCATCACTAGCGACTAAAGCAGCGCCAACTGGAAACTCTGAGTAAGGAACATACGCTTTTTGTAAAGCTTCTCGTGCAATTTCAATCCAACGATTATTTTCATTCGTCACAATTCACAACTCCTAAATAGCTAATATTTTTAGATAGACCAATGTGATATAGGGAAGAAATATTTTCTTATTTCCACCTCTCTTATTAATAATTTCTCCTCTAACTTCCATTTTACTATGTTTTTTAGCTAGAGGGAAACTAAATAAAAAGTTTTTGACATCTTTTTCTTAAGAAAGCCCTTCAAATATTAACATTATCATCTTTTATAAATAAAATAAATTTGTAAATAATATAGTACTAATAACTTTTATCAGGTAATATTCCTTACAATACTAAGGATACTACGTTTTAAATTGAATCGCAATCCATAATAGAAAAACAGACATTGACCATTTATTAATAAAAATTATTCGGTTATAATTTCATGAATTAATTTTGGTTCGATTCCACTTTCGGAAATAAAGATGTTATCATATAAAACTTTCTTAACATCTTCAATGTCTTCACGGTTTGAATAAATCGTAACTAAAGATTCACCTTCTTGAACTGCATCACCAACTTTTTTATTTAAGTTTAAGCCTACAGCGTAATCGATTACATCTTCTTTTGTACGACGGCCAGCACCTAAAAGCATTGCAGCTACACCAATTTGGTCAGCGACCATTTTTGAAATAACGCCACTTTCTTTAGCTGGTAACTCAAATGTGTATTTAGCTTGAGGTAATAATTCTGGATGATCAACAACATCAGGGTTACCACCTTGATTTGCAACCATTTCTTTGAATTTGTTTAAAGCTTTTCCTGAAGAAATACTTTCTTCTAACATTTTACGTGCTTCTTCTAAAGTTGCAGCTTTTTCAGCTAAAACAACCATTTGACTTCCTAAAACATAAACCATTTCCATCAAATCTTCTGGTCCATTTCCTCTTAATGCATCAATTGCTTCTTGAATTTCATTAGCATTACCAATCGCATTCCCTAAAGGTTGAGACATATCAGAAATAATTGCCATTGTTTGACGGTTAGCTAATTTACCAATACGAACCATTGTATGAGCCAAACGTTCTGCATCTTCTAAGTTTTTCATGAACGCACCGTCACCAGTTGTTACATCTAACACGATGGCATCTGCACCTGACGCTATTTTCTTACTCATAATTGAACTTGCGATTAATGGAATTGAATCAACTGTTGATGTCACATCACGCAATGCATAGATTTTCTTGTCAGCAGGTGCTAAGTCCCCTGATTGACCAGCAACAGCCACATGACTTTCATTTACAATTTTAATAAATTGATCATTTTGAATTTCGACTTCAAACCCTGGAATTGCTTCTAATTTGTCTAAAGTACCACCTGTGTGTCCTAAGCCACGTCCACTCATTTTAGCAACGGCTGCACCGACTGATGCAACTAAAGGTGCTAAAACTAAAGTAGTTGTATCACCAACACCACCTGTTGAGTGTTTGTCCACTTTAATACCATTGATTTCTGATAAATCAATCATATCACCAGATTGGCTCATAGCCATTGTAAGGTAAGTGATTTCTTCATCCGTCATATCAGTGAAATAAGTAGCCATTAAAAAGGCACTCATTTGATAGTCTGGAATTGAGCCATCTGTATAACCAGTAATGACAAAATCAATTTCCTCTTGAGACAGTTTCTTTCCGTCTCGCTTGTCCATAATAATATCAACCATTCTCATTATCAATAACCTCCAATTTTTCTGTCAGTAAATCGATTTACCAAAGATGCGTTTACCTGAGTAAACCGGTTTACGTTAAACAGAGAAGAGTTAATAGCGCTTACAATGATAATATAGCATTACACTCTTCATCTGTCAAACACTTTTACGCTATCTCTTAAAATAAATTTTGTCTGATACAATTTATTCGGAATCATTTTATCCGGAAAATTAATAGCGTGAAGCATATACTCAGCTGCGGTATACCCAATGTCAAAGGCTGGTTGTTCCACTGTCGTTAATGGTGGATTCAAGTAACCTGTAATTTCAAGATTATCAAAACCAATGATCGATAAATCATCCGGTATAACAATTCCTTGATCGAATGCCGCACGATATGCACCAATTGCCATTTGGTCATTCCCACAACATAAAGCTGAAATGTCCGCTCTCTTTAACAACTCGCGTGTCGCCACGTAACCACCATGAATCGTAACAGGTCCGTCTTCAACAAATTCACTGTGAAATTCAAGTCCATGATCTTTCAAGCATTTTTGGTAAGCCACAAACCTATCTGTCATCTCATAGTAACCGGTCTCATTTGTCAGCATGCCAATTTTTGTATGACCAGCATCAATCAAGTATTTCACCGAATTGTAAAAGCCATCATACTCATTAACCAAAATATTTCCTTGTTCACGTGTGTTTAACCCTCTATCAATCAGAATATATGGTAAATGTTTCATCTTTTTTTCTAATTCGAGTGCATTTGGACTTGCTAGGATTATTCCAGCAACAGAACGATTCTGCAATTGCTTAATAAAGCCACGTTCCATTTCTGTTGAATGCTTTGAATTACATAAAAGGAGCATATAGTCTTTTCGATTAAGGTATGTTTCAACACCTTCAATTACTTTGGAGAAAAATAAATCAGTTACATCTGGAACAATCATTCCCACTGTTCTTGATTCTCTTTGTACCATGTTCTTTGCAAAATAATCCGGGCTATAATCATATTTTTCAACGGCTTGAAATACTTTTTGCTTTGTTTCTTCACTAAAGCGCTGTCCCTTATTGTTTAAAATCTGAGATACCGTTGTTGTCGAAACCCCTACAATATTTGCAATATCTTTAATTGTAATTTTTTTCAACATATCCCTTCTCTCTTTATGAGAGTATCATACCAAAAAAAAAATGGCTTGGATACATAAAAAAAAGAATGAATAGTTAATATCTATTTTATAGTATTAACTATCCACTCTATTCCTGTCTCATCTATTATTAGCCACCGATTAAGAAATCTAGAACATTCCATCCGGCAGTTGTTTTAGCACGGTACAACTCTGTATACCCACAGCGTTCACAACTAATTGTAATAAATTTTTTATTTTGAACGTCAAAAATTTTCGAAAAGTTTCCCCCTGTTGCTTGAAATTGATCCGCAACATAGTGTTCATTACCACATTTCTCACAAACGTATTGTTTTTTATCCATCTTGTTCCCTCCTAAGTTATCCATAGTTTAACATGACATAATTTCAAGTGCATCCGACCTAAGACCGTAATCTTACTAATTCTAACGTTCTTATTAAAGGAAGTCAGCCTTGCTTTACTGTCATATCCTAGATATAATCGGAGAGATACGATACTCAATTTTGATAATAGAAAGGAAATTGTATATATGATTACTGTTTCAAATATTAGTTTACTTCTGCCGGATAAAAAATTATTCGAAGATGTAAATATTAAGTTCACACCTGGTAATTGCTACGGCTTAATTGGTGCAAATGGCGCCGGAAAATCAACATTTTTAAAAATTTTATCTGGAGACTTAGAACCTACAACTGGTTCGATTACTTTAGGTCCTGATGAACGTCTAGCGACTTTAAAACAAAATCACTTTGACTATGAAGATAAAATCGTCATTGATACTGTCATGATGGGACATAAACGTCTTTATGAAGTGATGCAAGAAAAAAATGAAATCTATATGAAAGAAGATTTTTCTGATGAAGATGGTATCAAAGCTGCCGAATTAGAAGGTGAATTTGCTGAATTAAATGGTTGGGAAGCTGAACCAGAAGCTGCAAGTTTATTACAAGGCTTAAATATTCCTGAAGAACTTCATCAAGTTACAATGAGTGAATTAACTGCTGGCCAAAAAGTAAAAGTGTTGTTAGCTCAAGCCTTATTTGGTCAACCTGACGTTTTACTATTGGATGAACCGACAAACGGTTTAGATCGTGAGTCCATTGCTTGGTTAGAAGAATTCTTAATTAACTTTGACAACACAGTTATTACTGTTTCCCATGACCGCCACTTCTTAAATAAAGTGTGTACACACATGGCTGACTTAGATTTTGGAAAAATTCAATTATATGTTGGAAACTATGATTTTTGGTTAGAATCAAGTCAATTAGCAGCCAAATTACAATCTGACCAAAATTCTAAAAAAGAAGAAAAAGTTAAAGAATTAAAAGAATTTATCGCACGTTTCAGTGCCAACGCTTCAAAATCAAAACAAGCGACTTCTCGTAAAAAAATGTTAGAAAAAATTGAATTGGATGATATCCAACCCTCTTCTCGTCGCTATCCGTTCGTTGGCTTCAAAGCTGAACGTGAAATTGGAAATGATTTATTACATGTAGAAAATATTTCAAAAACAATTGACGGCAAGAAAATACTAGATAATATTTCCTTTACACTGCGTAAAGATGATAAAGCAGCTTTTATTGCAAAAGATGATATTGCAACAACTACACTTTTCAAAATTATCATGGGTGATATGGAACCTGATTCTGGGACGATTCGTTGGGGTGTTACAACTTCACAAGCATACCTACCAAAAGATACCTCTGATGAGTTTGATAGTGAACAGCCGATTCTTGATTGGTTACGTCAATACGCTTCAAAAGAAGAAGATGATAATACCTTCTTAAGAAGTTTCTTAGGTCGTATGTTATTCTCTGGTGAAGATGTTATGAAATCAGTTAACGTCCTTTCTGGGGGCGAAAAAGTTCGCTGTATGTTGTCTAAGTTAATGCTTTCAAAAGCAAATGTACTAGTTTTAGATGATCCAACAAATCACTTAGACTTAGAATCAATTACAGCTTTGAATGATGGTTTAATTGCATTTAAAGGTTCAATTCTCTTCACATCACATGACCACCAATTTATCCATACTGTTGCTAACAGAATTATTGCTGTTTCTGACAAAGGTGTTGTCGATCGTGCTGAAACGACATATGATGAATTCTTAGAAAATGAAACAGTAAGTACACAACTTAAAGAATTATTTAAATAGAGAATTTTATGAGGTAAAAATGGGGACATTGTTCACATTTTTACCTCTTTTTATATTTTATCGCATAAAAAGATTGTCTAAATTCAAATATATAGGTAAAATATGAATGGTTCAAAAGAACAATTTTGGAGGAACAATTTATGAAGCTCACTGAGCAGTTAAAACAAAAAAAAGAGTTATTATTAATTTTTGCATGGTCCACGATTACAATGATGGTTACCAGTAAGAACTCACCTGTATTTTTTCTTAATGATTGGGTTGATTTAAATGCCTTTTTAACAATGGGAAAAGGTTGGTCTCACGGACTTATACCATATAAAGACTTATTCGAGCAAAAGGGACCAGCCTTATATTTTATCTTTAATATTGCGTCGCGCATTTCTAATAGCTATTTCGGTATCTATTTGATTGAAGTCATCCTTTTTACACTTTCTCTTTATTTATTTTATAAAATTGCACGACAATTTGTAAATAACTCAACAAGTTTATTATTTTGTATGGCTAGTTCAATGATTTTAACAATGAATCCTTATTTTAAATTAGGCGGCAGTGCTGAAGAAATCGCATTACCGTTTATTGTTTATTCTATCTATCTCATTTTTGAATTTCAAAAAAGTGATGGTATCTTAACAAAAAGCCAGTACGTTTTAGGAGGCCTTTCACTTTCTTTTTTATTTTGGGCAAAATATACAATGATTGGAAGTTGGGTTGGATTTTTCTTAGCTCTAGCAATTGTACTACTTATTAAAAAAAAATTTCATGAATTAATTAAAGCTGTTCTTTTCAGTTTAATTGGGTTTCTGTCCCTTTCATCTTTGGTTTTATTTTACTTCTATTTAAAAGATGCCTTAAGTGATTTGATATTTTCATATTTCTATTTTAATATTCGACTATACCCTACAAATGATGGTATCCCATTATTTGGAAAGCTCATTAATTCTGTAATCGGATTTATTCAATTAATCAGTAGAGACTATTTTTTATTTACTATTCTAATAATTGGTTTATTTACAATATTATTTAGTCATAAAATGTTTAAAAATAACTATACAATCTTTATGTATTTTGCTGCATACTTTTCATTGATTACCGTTCAATTTATTGGTGGAAATATTTGGCCTTACTATTGTTTAATAGTTTTCCCATTTTTCTGTATTTCATTATTACCACTCCTTGAAAAATCTCAAGACTTAACTTTTAATAAATTTCAAGTTTTTATTTTAAGTTTAATCTCGCTAGTGCTTGTAATGAGTTTCAATAAAAATATTACCGAATCTAAATTTTTCCCACATAACTCATCAATCAGCATTAATCGACAAGACAGTGAACCTGCTCAAATGAAATTTGCTAAAATTATAAACAAAGAAAAAAATCCTACACTATTAAACTACGGTGCTGTGGACATGGGCTTTTTCCAAGCTGCTGATATTTTACCAAGTAATTATTACTTTATTCGCCAAAATATCCCACATGAAAAATATCCTAATATCATGAATGAACAAAATAAAATTATTAATGATCGAAAAGTAATGTTTGTCGTCACCCGTTCAAAAGGTATCAATACAGAAGCTAGTGTGCCAGCTAATATTAGAAAAAACTATACTTTAGTCGCTGAACATACACAAACATTTGAAGTTGCCAATCGAACATATCGTTTATACAAAATAAAAAAATAATTATAATCCTATTAGTTAAAACTAAAACTCATTAAATTAAGCATTATACTTAATTTAATGAGTTTTTCTAATAGTATTTAAAATTAAATATCCATAACTATTTCTATAACATGTGCATTTAGTTTTGTCCTCGACATTCATTTAGAACAAAACATCTCATTGTGTATTACTCTGATTCACGATAAAATAGAGAAGACGTTTTGAATAAAAAGGAGAATATAACAGATGAAAAAAAATAAACTCACAATTATTATTCCTTGTTATAATGAAGAAGAAGTTCTACCGATATCTAGTCAGTCAATAAAAGAAGTGCTCTTTGAGCTCATTGACCAGAAAAAAATAAGCAATCAGAGTTGTATCCTTTTTGTAGATGATGGTAGTACTGATTCAACATGGAAGTTAATTGAATCGTTAAACTTAGAAGACCCTGTTCATTTTACCGGCATTAAATTCAGCAGAAACTTTGGTCATCAAAACGCTTTAATTGCTGGACTAACAGTTGCAACTAAAACTTCTGATATGCTAATTACAATTGATGCTGACTTACAAGATGATATTCAAGCGATTAAGCAAATGGTCATAGAATATTACAATGGATTTGATGTAGTTTATGGAGTTCGTAACAATCGTGACATGGATACTTTCTTTAAGCGAAAGACTGCTAATTATTTTTATACAATCATGGAAAAAATTGGTGTTAAAATGGTACCCAATCATGCTGATTTCCGTTTAATGAGCCAGCGTGCAACTAAAACTTTATTATCTTTTAAAGAGCAGAATATTTTTCTACGTGGATTAGTGCCCCTAGTTGGCTACCCCTCAACAGAAGTCTATTATTCACGAAACAAACGTTTTGCAGGTGACTCAAAGTATCCTTTAAAAAAAATGTTAGCTTTTGCCTTAGAAGGGATTACGTCCTTCTCAATTATGCCCATTCGTTTGGTACGAAATCTCGGTATCTTTACTTTTTTAATCGGAATCATTTATACATTAAATATCTTATTTCAACATTTTAGTGGAAACACTGTTACTGGTTGGGCTTCTCTCACAATGAGTATTTGTATTTTAGGTGGCATTCAACTCGTGTCACTATCTATTATAGGTGAATATATAGGAAAAATTTATTCTGAAGTCAAACATCGACCTCGATTTATTATTGAAAAAAATTTAGATAATTTTACGGAGGAAAAATATTTTGAAAAAAATTCAACACATGAAGATTAATAAGGAATTATTAATCTTATTTGGATGGTCCTTCGTGACCTTACTTGTTAGTAGTAAGAACTCCCCTTTATTTATTCTAAACGATTGGGGAGATTTAAATGCATTTTTAACAATGGGTAAAAGTTGGGCTCATGGTCTTATTCCATATAAAGATCTATTTGAACAAAAAGGACCTATATTGTACTTTATTTTTAACATCGCTTCAAGAATTTCAAATGGTTACCTTGGCGTCTATCTTTTAGAAGTATTATTCTTTACAGCTTCACTCTATCTTATTTATAAAATTGTACGTTTCTTTATTAATAAAACGACAAGTTTAGTCTTTTGTGTGTTTAGTTCAATATTATTAACACTTAACCCTTATTTTAGACTAGGTGGCAGTGCTGAAGAGTTTGCCTTTCCTTTTATTTTATATGGAATTTACCTCATATTTGAATTTCAAGAGAATGAGGATTCACTGAAAGCTAGCCAATATTTTATTTCAGGACTATTCTTTTCCATTCTATTTTGGATAAAATTTACAATGGTTGGAAGCTACCTTGGATTCTACTTAGCACTCGCTATAATTTTGATTATTTACGCAAAATGGCAAGAACTTATCAAAGCCATTATCTATAGCCTTCTTGGTTTCTTGTCACTTTCAGTTATAATCACAACCTATTTTTCAATGAATCAAGCGTTAGATAATCTTTTCCATGTCTATTTTTATTCAAACATTTTTTTATATCAAGAAGATGTTGATATCACGATTTTTGGTAAAATCATGCGTGCACTTTCGGAATTTATTAAAATGGTGAAAGGAGATCCGTTACTCTTTAGTTTAATGTTTATTGGATTAGTGTCATTAATCGTAAGTCGTCGCATCTTAAAGAATAATAACAGTCTCTTTATCTTCTTTGCCGCATATTTTAGTTTACTTATTTCAACTTTTTTTGGCGGTAACTTTTGGCCATATTATTGTTTAATTCTAATTCCTTTTATCTGTATTTCTTTATTACCACTATTAACTTATATAAAAGATCTTAAACTTAATCACTTACAAGTCAGTTTTTTAGCTATCTTAGCTTTCGTATTAATTTTAGGTTCTAACCAAAACATTGTCGAATCTAAGCTTTTACCACACAATCCAACAATAAGCACAAGTTCGGAAGATTTCGAACCCGCACAAGTCGTTTTTGGTAATATTATCAAGGAAGAAAAAAATCCAACATTGCTAAACTATGGAGAACTGGATATGGGCTTTTATCAAGCTGCAAATGTGATTCCTAGCACTTATTTCTTCGAAATTCAAAACATTTCAGATGTCAGTCTTCCTGAAATGAGAAAAGATCAAGCTGATGCTATCCGTAAGAAAAAGGTAATGTTTGTCGTGGCCCGTTCTCAAAACGGCGATGAAGAATATAGTTTACCAAAAGATATTGATAAAAACTACGATCTCGTAGCACGTCATCTACAAACCTTTGAAGGTGAAATTCGGAATTATCACTTATACAAAGTCAAACCTTAATAGAAATAGCGACCTCTTAAAGTTAGATATAAAATCTAACTCTAAGAGGTCGCTATTTTTAACTCTATCTTTTATCGCCAAATGTAAAAATTGCTAAAGTACCAGTACCAGTATGACTCATAATAGTTGGTCCCATTGAATATATTTCAATTTTACTCGTTGGATACTCCTGTTCTAAAAGTTCCTTTGTTCTCAATGCAGACTCGAAATCATCAGCATGAACCACATAGATTAATGATTGATCACCTGTTGTTGTATGTTTTTGCATTTCTGAAACAATTTTACTGATTGCCCGGTGTCTCCCACGAGCTTTACCAACATTGACTAACCGACCTTCTTCATTCACATGAATAATTGGATCTATTTTCATTAAACCACCGATTGTTGCGCTGGTTTTAGAAATACGCCCACCTCGTTCTAAATGTTCTAAATTATCAACAGTAACCCATGATTGAACATGATCTAAATGACTGTCCAACCATTCTAATGCCTCTTCTAAGGTTCCACCAGCAAGTCTTAATTCGCTTACACATTTGACAACTAAACCTAAGCCTAAACTTGCAGCTTTGGTGTCAACAACCGTAACAGGGACATTCTGATAATCCTCTTTTAACAAATTTACTGCACTAACCGCATTTTGATATGAGCCACTTAATCCGGATGAAAATGATAAATACAGGAGTGGTTGCTCTTGATCTACATAAGGTTTAAAAGCTTCTAAATACGTACCAATATTTATTTGAGAGGTTGTTGCCATTTCACCTGATTTTAAACGCTTTACAAATTCTTGATAATCAAAAGTTTTCCCTAAATCATCACGATATTCTTTTCCTCCCATTTGAACGGTCATACTTACAAACTGAACATCTTGCTTTTCTAGTAAACTTACAGGTAGATCACAACATGAATCTGCCAATAAATCAAAATTTTTATTCATTTTCTCACTCCTCTTCTTTCTTAAGTATAGCAAAAGAAAAGAGTGTAACAAAACGAAAGCTTTCATTTTGTTACACTCTTTTTTAAAAATAAATAACGACAGTGATTTAAAATTCTTCACGATTAGAAACAGACGAGAATTTATTATATTCTTTGATAAATAATAATTCAACCGTTCCACGCGCACCACTTCTGTTTTTCTCAATGATGACTTCAATGATATTACTTTGATCTTCAGACATTTCACCGCCATCTTCATCACCCTCACGTTGATAATAATCATCGCGATATAAGAATGCAACAATATCAGCATCCTGCTCAATTGAGCCTGACTCACGAATATCACTTAACACAGGACGCTTGTCTTGTCTTTGTTCCACACCACGAGAAAGTTGTGATAGGGCAATGACCGGAACTTTTAATTCTTTAGCTAATTTTTTTAATTGTCGGGAAATCTCAGATACTTCTTGTTGACGATTTTCTCGACCTGTTCCTTCAATTAATTGTAAATAGTCAATCAAAATTAAACCTAATCCACCTTGTTCTTGAGCCAATTTACGACATTTAGCTCGAATTTCGGATACTTTAATTCCTGGTGTGTCATCAATGAAGATATTTGCTCTTGATAGTGACCCCATTGCAATAATAATATTATCCCACTCTTCATCTGTTAATTGACCTGTTTTCAAGTGACTGGCATCAACTAATCCTTCAGAACATAGCATACGATTTACTAAAGATTCTGCACCCATTTCTAAACTGAAGATTGCAACTGATTCATCTGTTTTTGTTCCAACGTTTTGAGCTATATTTAGAGCAAAAGCCGTTTTCCCCACAGCTGGTCGAGCAGCTAAAATGATTAATTCTTCTTTTTGAAGTCCAGCTGTCATTTTATCTAACATATGATAACCAGTTGGTAATCCTGTGATACTTTCTCCTTGTTGCGATAATTGCTCAATTTGATTAATTGAATCGCCTAAAACATCAGCAATTGCTAAAAAACCACTGCGATTTCTTTTTTCTGATACTTCTAGAATTCTTCTTTCTGCATCATCTAATATCGTTTCAACAGACTCACCTTGTTCAAATCCACTAGTTACAATATCAGTTGCTGTTTGAATTAAATGCCTAAGAAGAGATTTTTGCTCGACAAGCTTTGCATAATATCCAACGTTCGCTGCTGTCGGAACACTTAAAGCAAGTTCAGATAAATAGCTCAAACCACCAATATCTTCAATTAAATTACGAAGTTCTAGTTCATCTTTAACTGTAATGACGTCAATGGGTTCATTACGATTATTTAAGTCCAACATAATTTGGAAAATCAACTGATGAGAACGGCGATAAAAATCTTTTGTTTCGATATATTCCATTGCCTCAACAATTGCATCCGAATCTAAAAACACCGATCCTAAGACTGCTTGTTCCGCTTCAATATTCTGTGGTGGAATTCTATCTTGTTGGATAAGTTCCATTTATAAACTCCTGTCTTTCTTCGTTCTTATTGCACAACTACATGTACTCTTAGCTTTGCAATAACTTCTTTATGAAGTTTCAAAGGTACTGATGTATAACCTAATGCTTTGATTGGTTGTTCTAAATCTAATTTACGTTTATCAACTTTAATTTTATGTTGTTTTTCTAAATTTTCAGCAATTTGTTTAGAAGGAATCGAACCAAATAATCTACCATCTTCACCAGCTTTGGATTTAATTTCAACTTCAAAACCTTCTGCTTCTATTTTTTCTTTTAATTGTTTTGCTTCTTCTAGGTTTTCAGCTTCTTCTTTAGCTTTCGCTTTATTTTTGCCTTGTAATTCACTCATCGCTTTTGGTGTTGCCTCTGTTGCTAATCCTTTTTTAAGTAAAAAGTTTTGCGCATAACCAACAGCAACATCTTTAATTTCGCCTTTTTTACCTTTACCTTTTACATCTTGTAAAAATATTACTTTCATACGTAATCGCTCCTTCATTCTATAATCTCTATCATTTTACCATAATTTTTTAAGAGTTCATAATCGAAGCATTTATAAATAAAACATCAAAAAAAGCATTCATTTTTACATGAATGCTTTACTAACTCAATTATTATTGTTCGTCAGCAACGAATGGAAGTAATCCCATAATACGTGCACGTTTAATAGCAATTGTTAATTTACGTTGATGTTTAGCACAAGTACCAGTTACACGACGTGGTAAAATTTTGCCTCTTTCAGAAACAAAACGTGATAATAAATCAACATCTTTATAATCAATATTATCAATATGATTTGCTGTGAAGTAACATACTTTACGACGTTTTCTTCCGCCTCTTCTTTGTTGAGCTGCCATTATTTGCTCCTCCTATTCTAATTTAGAATGGTAAATCGTCATCCGAAATATCTACTTGTGATGAATTTCCAAATGGATTTGCATCACGATCAAAATTCGGAGTTTCATTACTACTTGAATTTGCAGATTTATCAAATGATTGATTACTTGCATTACCAGAAAATTGATTATAATCATTTGACTGTTGTTGTCTTCGTTCTGAACTGCTTCGAGATTCTAATAATTGGAAATTCTCACAAACAACTTCTGTCACATAGACACGTTGTCCTTGTTGATTTTCATAATTACGTGTTTGAATACGTCCAGTAACACCTAACAAAGTACCTTTGCGAGCATAATTCGCTAATGTTTCTGCTGGCTTTCTCCAAATCACACAGTTAATAAAATCGGCTTCTCGCTCGCCACTTTGATTTGTAAAGTTACGATTGACTGCCAAAGTAAACGTCGCAACAGCTGATCCATTAGACGTAAAACGTAATTCTGGATCTTTAGTTAATCTTCCTACCAATACAACATTATTAATCATCTGTAAATCTCCCCTCGTTTTAATGTTTCACGTGAAACATTTTTAGTTTTCTTCTTTTACGATCATGTGACGTAAAATGTCACCACTGATTTTAGCAAGACGATCAAATTCATCTAATGCTTTTGAATCAGTTGCAGAAACTTTAACGATTTGGTAGATTCCTTCGCGGAAGTCTTGGATTTCGTAAGCTAAACGACGTTTTTCCCATAGCTTAGATTCTAATACTTCAGCACCGTTTTCTTTCAAGATTGAATCAAAACGATCTACTAGAGCTGTTTTTGCTTCTTCATCAATGTTCGGACGAATAATGTATAAAATTTCATAATTTGCTGCGTTCATTGATTTTCACCTCCTTATGGACTTAAAGGTTCCTATTTGAATAGGAACAAGGAGAGCAAACTTATTTGTTTACTCACATTAGAATATTATACTCGTTTTTCGTACCAAAAGCAATAGAAATATAATTAAAATAGTCTTTCTACCACAGAAAAAAACTTTCACTTTAAACATAAGTATTTTTGCAAGAAATTTTTTTACTGACAATTTATAGACTCATTTATGGTATATTTACGTTAATACAAAATTGGAGGATTAATTTTTATGAATAAAAGAAAAAAATATTTCTTCATCGCACTCGCTGGTCTAATGACTGGTATGATTCTTTCTGCACTTGTTCGTCATTTTATTTTATAGGAAACAAAAAGAGCATGATTAAAAAATGGAAATCAAGCTCTTTTTGTTTTTTTTAAATTAGACGAACATATCAGGATTTAAAAAAATTAAAATAAAATAGATTGGCATTATCAAAGCAACAACACTACTAATCACAAGAAATACTTTTTTTATTTTACTTTTCTTCTTCAAGTAAAGCGAGGCCATAATTCCTGTTATTGGTGTAAACAAAATGAGTGGAATCTTTTGTGGATCATAAAAAAAGAAAGATTGAACAATACAAACCATTGATACAATTAAGACAACGATATTAGCTGTTAGAACACCTTTACTGTTGTTCATTTCTTCAACTCCTTTTGTTATGTTTATTACCATTATATCACTTGTGTTCGCTAACTATAAAACATCAAAAAAATAGCCGTCACATTTTTGTAACGACTACTTTTCTCTCTTTACGCTATTCTTCAGTCATATCTTTTATCTCATTCTTTTTAGCTGACTCTTCAATTGCGTCAGTTGTTATTTCTTCTTCAGGCTCAACTTTAGCCATTGTTGATACAAACGCATCTTCTTCTAAACGAATTAAACGAACACCTTGAGTCGAACGTCCTGTTTGTGACACATTATCCACGTTGAAACGAATAATCACACCTCGGTTCGTAATAATCATAATATCTTCATCACCTGTAACAGTTGTTAAACCTGCCAGTTTGCCATTTTTAGCCGTGATATTGACTGTTTTAATTCCTTTACCACCACGACCCTTAACTGGATACTCTGTTGCAAAAGTACGTTTACCGTAGCCATTTTCTGTAATAACGAGTACTTCACTTTCTGGTGAGATAATATCCATACCGATGACATAATCTTCCTCACGTAAACGAATACCACGTACACCAGAAGCAGAACGTCCCATCGAACGAACATCTGTTTCTCTGAATGTTACTGAATATCCTTTATGTGTACCGATGATCATGTTTTGTTTGCCGTCGGTTAAGGCAACATTAATTAGTTTGTCACCTTCTCTTAAACCAATTGCTTTTAACCCGTTAGTACGAATATTAGCAAATTCAGTGACTGCAGTTCTTTTTACGGTTCCTAATTTAGTTGTAAAAAAGAGATATTGATCTTCTTCTGCTTGACCAGCAATACTTATAATCGCCTCAATTTCTTCTGATGAATCGATGCCTAATAAGTTAATAACAGGAATACCTTTCGCTGTACGGCCATATTCTGGTATCTCATAGCCTTTCGCACGATATACCTTACCTGTATCGGTAAAGAATAATAAAGTATCATGTGTCGAACAAGAAACAAGATTTTCAACAAAATCATCATCATGAACGCCCATACCTTGAACGCCACGTCCACCTCTGTTTTGAGTTCTAAACTCTGTACTTGGCAAACGTTTTACATAACCATTATGCGTTAATGTAATCACGACATCTTCTTCTTCGATTAAATCTTCATCTTCAAGACTCAACACTTCACCGACTAATAATTCAGTACGGCGAGCGTCGTTGTATTTACGTTTGATTTCATCGAGTTCTTCGCTAATAATACTTAAAACACGATGATGATTAGCTAAAATATCTTTCATATCTTCAATAAATTTCAATAATTCTTGATATTCATTCTCGATTTTATCACGTTCTAAGCCTGTTAATCGACGCAAACGCATATCTAGGATAGCTTGTGCTTGGCGATCTGATAAATCAAATTTTTCAATTAAACCAGTTTTTGCCACCTCATCAGATTGTGATGAACGAATTAAATGAATAATCTCATCAATATGATCTAAAGCAATCCGTAAACCTTCTAAAATATGGGCACGTGCTTCAGCTTTATTCTTATCAAATTCAGTTCTTCTGACAATAACTTCTTCTTGATGCGCTAAATAGTGTTCTAAAATTTGTTTTAAACTTAAAACTTTCGGGACACCATTTACAATCGCCAACATATTAAAGCCAAAACTTGTTTGTAATGATGTTAATTTATACAAGTTATTTAACACTACTGTTGCACTCACATCACGTCGAACTTCAATCACGATTCGCATGCCCAAACGAGAAGATTCATCTCTAAGATGAGTAATCCCATCAACACGTTTTTCACGATGTAATTCGGCAATTCGTTCAACTAATTTAGCTTTATTGACCATATAAGGAATTTCAGTAATAACAATACGTTCTTTTCCACTTGGAAGTTCTTCAATCTCAACTTTCGCGCGAACAATAATTTTACCTTTTCCTGTCTCATAAGCTTTTCTAATTCCTGATTTTCCCATAACAAGTGCACCTGTTGGAAAATCGGGACCAGGTAAAACTTCCATCAATTCAGCCGTTGTAACTTCTTTATTTTCCATCAATAATTTTACAGCATCAATAACTTCACCTAAATTATGTGGTGGAATATTAGTTGCCATCCCAACCGCAATCCCTGTCGTACCATTGACAAGTAGATTTGGAAATCTTGCTGGTAAGACAGAAGGTTCTCTTTCTGTCTCATCATAGTTTTCTTGAAAATCAACGGTGTTTTTATTAATATCGCGTAACATTTCAACCGCAATTTTACTCATACGAGCTTCAGTATAACGCATTGCCGCTGCCCCGTCTCCATCGACAGAACCAAAGTTACCGTGACCATCAACAAGTAATTGACGATAGCTAAATGGTTGCGCCATACGAACCATTGACTCATAAATAGCACTATCACCATGCGGATGGTACTTACCCATAACATCCCCAACAATACGAGCTGATTTTTTATGTGCCTTATCCGGTGTCACACCCATTTCATTCATACCGTAAAGAATACGGCGATGAACTGGTTTTAACCCATCCCGAACATCAGGCAATGCACGTGACACAATAACACTCATGGCATAATCAATAAATGATGTTTCCATTTCTTCTGTCAAATTAATGTCCGTGATATTATTAATCATTTCTTCTGACATGAACGATTCTCCTTATATTTTTTTAAATGTCTAAATTTTTAACATAGTGAGCATTTGCCTCAATAAAATCACGACGTGGCTCTACTTTATCTCCCATTAACATTTCAAAAACAGCATCTGCTTTAATAGCATCATCAACGCTAACACGAAGTAAACTACGGCGTTCAGGATCCATTGTGGTATCCCAAAGTTGATGATCATCCATCTCACCAAGACCTTTATAGCGTTGTACACTTGGTTTTGGTGTTGCAGGTAGATTCGCAATTGTTGTTGCTAAACGATCCTCAGCATCTTTTCCAGGTTGAACATAACTAATATTTTTACCTTGCTTCACACCATATAAAGGCGGTTGTGCAATATAAACATAGCCTGCTTCAACAATTGGACGCATATAACGGTAAAACAGTGTTAATAATAGTGTCCGAATATGCGCACCATCAACATCAGCATCGGTCATAATAATTAATTTATGATATCTGGCTTTTTCAACATCAAAGTCTTCACCAAAACCAGTTCCCATTGCTGTAAATAAAGAACGGATTTCTTGGTTAGCTAAAATTTTGTCCATTGTTGCTTTTTCAACGTTTAAAATTTTGCCTCGAATTGGTAAAATTGCTTGAATTTCACGGTCACGTCCTTGTTTCGCTGAACCACCGGCAGAATCCCCTTCGACGATAAATAGCTCACAACGTTCAGGATCACGACTTGAACAATCCGCAAGCTTACCTGGTAAGTTACTAATTTCCAAAGCACCTTTACGTCGTGTCACTTCACGCGCACGTTTTGCCGCTAATCTCGCTTTTGAAGCTAAGATACCTTTCTCAACTACTTTACGCGCGACATCAGGATTTTCTAATAAGAACTTGTTAAAGGTATCTGAAAAGATACGGTCAGTTACAGTTCGAACTTCTGAGTTACCTAATTTTGTTTTAGTTTGACCCTCAAATTGTGGTTCCGGATGTTTGATCGATACAACTGCTGTCATACCTTCACGAACATCATCACCACTTAAATTATCATCATTTTCTTTTAATAGTTTTTGACGTCGTGCATAATCGTTAATCACACGCGTTAGGGCTGTTCTAAACCCAAATTCATGTGTCCCACCTTCATAAGTATGGATATTATTCGCAAAACTTAAAAGATTTGTATGATAACCTTCTGTATATTGAATGGATACTTCAACAGCGATACCCTGTTGCTCACCTTCCGTATAAATAGGTTCTTCAAAAAGAACTTCTTTACTAGCGTTTAAAAATTCAACATAGCTCTTAATTCCACCTTCATAATGGAATTCTTCATAAAGTTTTGGTTCCACACGTGTATCTTCAATACTAATTTTTAAGCCACGATTTAAGAATGCTAACTCGCGAATACGTGTGGCTAATTTATCATATTCAAAGACCGTTGATTCTGTGAAAATTTCTGGATCTGGTTTAAAATTAACAACCGTTCCACGATGTGTTGTCTCTCCAATGATTTCTAAATCATCAACCACTTTACCACGATTAAATTCTTGGAAATGAATTTTTCCATCGACATGAACTTTCACTGTCAATCGTTCTGAAAGTGCGTTTACAACTGATGACCCCACTCCGTGAAGTCCTCCTGAAACTTTGTATCCGCCACCGCCAAATTTACCGCCGGCATGTAGAATCGTAAAAACTGTTTCAACTGCAGGTCGTCCAGTTTTTTCTTGAATCCCAACTGGAATTCCACGACCATTATCAGTTACAGTCACGCTATTATCTTGTTCAATTACGACATTAATCTCAGTTGCAAAACCTGCTAGTGCTTCGTCAATTGAATTGTCGACAATTTCCCAAACTAAGTGGTGCAAGCCTTGTGGACCGGTTGAACCAATGTACATACCAGGACGTTTTCTAACAGCTTCTAATCCTTCAAGTACCTGAATCTGGCTGGCATCATATGCTTGCTCTTCTAACATTTCTTTATTTTCTTCTGTCAACGCTAATCTCCATCCCTTTCTACAACACCTTGAGTAATATTAAAGACTTCTGGATCAATTGTTAATTTATCTTGTAAATGCGTCAAACTTGTTGTGGTTAAAAATGTTTGTAATTTTGTTTCAATCATCTCTAACAACTGAACTTGGCGATCATCATCTAGTTCACTCAACACATCATCTAATAAAAGAATTGGGTATTCACCTATTTCATCATTAATTAACTCGATTTCAGCTAGTTTTAAACTTAAAGCTGTTGTTCGTTGCTGACCTTGTGACCCATATGTTTGAACATTTTTATCATTTACAAAAAAAAGCAAATCATCCCGATGTGGCCCTGCACTCGTTGTGTATTGCTGTAAATCTTTTTTTTCATTCTTTTTTAACTCACTTAAAAATATCGCTTCAAATTCTGACACGGTTTGTTCTTTTGTCATTTTTTGAAAACTTTTATAGGAAATATTCAGTTGTTCCTTCCCATAAGATATTTTTCGATGAATCTCATTGGCCCATTTTTCTAATTTTTCCAAAAACTGCAAACGATAGTACAAAACATGACTTCCCGCTTGCGCTAATTGTTCTGTCAAAACTTCTAAATAAAGTAAGTCTTGTTGTTTTGACAACCCCATTTTCTTTAGATACTGGTTTCTTTGCTTTAATACAAGTTGATAGGTACTCAAATAGTGAAGATATTGTGGATTGATTTGACCAATCTCCATATCAAGAAATTTTCGTCGATTTTGAGGTGATCCTTTTACCAAAGATAAATCTTCCGGAGCAAATAAAATGACATTTAAGTGGCCAATATAATGACTTAAACGTTGTTGCTCTAGTCCATTAATCTTAGTTTTTTTCCCCTTATTAGAAATGATCATCGTTAAATCAATTGGGCCGTGTTGTTTTTCAACTGATCCAATAATGCGAGCAAAATCTTGCGACCACTCTATCAATTCTTTATCGTTACTTGTACGATGACTTCTAGCCAATGCTAAAACATAAATACTTTCTAACAAATTCGTTTTTCCTTGTGCATTTTCACCTAAAAAAATGTTAAGACGTTTTGAAAAATTTAGCTGAATTTGCTCATAATTTCGATAATTTGTTAATTCAATTTTGTTTAAATACATTACTCATCACGATTTGAATCAGTACTTGAGACCATAAAAAAGGTTCCAACTTCCGGAACTTCAATCATCATCTCAGCGTATAGTTTACGTCCACGACGATTTTCAACTTCACCATCAACATAAACAACATTTTCTTGTAAGAACCACTTAGCCATCCCTCCACTAGAGATAACATTGATTTCTTTTAAGAATTGTCCCAAAGTGATGTATTCTGCTGTTAAAATAAATTTTTCTTTCACAATTTTCACCTATTCTTCTCCATTATAGACCACTTTATTATACCTTTTTTATGTGATAAAAACAAATAATCTTTCATATAATCACTTTTAAACACGTTAAAACATTTTTAGATAGTTTTATCGTATTTTTTTAAAACACGCTAAAACGTAAAAATAAGTCACTTATTTGAAAATATGTTTTTATCTGAAAATTTTTTGAAATTCAAAAAAACTTCAAATGAAACAGAAGTTACTGGATCATTTGAAGTTAATTTTTTTTATTTTTCTTAATTTGTTCGTACAGGGGTGATTAGTTGGATAAAGTCAACATCACCATCTGCTGGTTGTAATGTAAACGGACGAATTGGTGAAATAAAATTAATTTTGATATCAATTGGTCCAAATGATTTTAAAGAGTCTTTCATATAATCAGGGTTAAAGGATATTTCAATTGGATCACCTGTAACTGATAGGTAACTTAATTTTTCTTCAACATTTCCGATTTCAGGTGAATTTCCATAAATCATCACATTTTCAGAATCAATTTTTAAACGAACAATATTATTACGTCCTTCGTGAGATAACAATGAAGCTCTATCAATTGCTGATAAAAGTTCCGGTACACTAAAAGTGATTTCTGTATTAAAACTTGTCGGTATTAAACGATTTGTGTCAGGATAGTTCCCTTCTAACAGACGTGAATAAAATAACGTATTCTCAGTTTTAAATAACACTTGGTTATCCATCATTGAAATAGACACTAATTCTTCTTCGTCTTTTATTGTTTTTGATAATTCTTGTAAACTTTTTCCAGGAATTACAACATCAAAATCTTGATTTTCGCCTTCAACTGAAATGACACGTTGACTTAAGCGATGGCTGTCAGTTGCAACAGCTAATAATTGGTTATCTTTCAAAATCATATGTAACCCAGTTAAAATCGGACGATTTTCTTGCAACGAAACAGCAAATACTGTTTCGTTAACTAATTTATTCAAGATACGTGCTGGCAATTTAAATGCTTGATCTTGATTAATGACAGGTAAGTGAGGATAGTTATCCGCATTTAAACCATTAACGTTAAATAATGCTTTTCCAGAAGAAATAATAACTTGTTGGTTATCTCCTAATTCTAGAGTTAATGTATCTTCTGGTAATTTTCGGATAATATCATTAAAGAATCTTGCTTGTAAAACAATTGATCCTGTACTCTCAATGAGCATATTGGCTTTTTCATCATTAACACTTAAAAAAGTTTCAATTGAAATATCTGCGTTACTTCCTGTTAAAGTTAAACCATTTTCAGTTAATTTAATTTTTACCCCAGTTAAAATAGGAATCGTTGTTTTTCCAGAGATAGCTCTTTGAACTGTTGCTAATTCTTCAAGAAATGCACTTCGATTTAAAGTTACTTTCATGTGTATGCTCCTTTTAATTCATATAATAATAAATAGTAATAGTAGTAGGGCCTGTTAGTACTGTGGAAAAATAGGCTTTGTGGATAACTGTCAAGTAAAAACGCTTGTTGATAACCTGTGGATAAGTCTAAAGTTAAAATGTTACTTTTCCACAGTACTAAAAAAACTATTGATTTAGTTGCTGCTTGATATCAGTAATTTCTTTTTGAATTGTGATATCTGTTTCAAGAAGCTGTTGAATTTTTTCATGTGCATGAATGACTGTTGTATGATCTTTTCCGCCAAACTCAGCACCAATTTTTGGTAGCGAGTTGTCAGTCAATTCTCGTGATAAAAACATTGCGATTTGTCTAGGAACAACGATTGTTTTAACACGTTTCTTCCCTTTTAAATCTTTAAGTTTAATATGATAGTATTTACAAACTTCTTCTTGAATTAATAGAATCGATAATTCTTTTTTACGTGATGCAGGTTTTAAACTTTTAAGTGCATCAGCAGCTAAACTTGTTGTAATTTCACTGCCACTCATTGCCGAATAAGCTTGAACACGTACTAACGCACCTTCAAGTTCACGAATATTTGAGTCAATTTGACCAGCAATATAACTTAAGGTGTCATCAGGGATTTCCAGATTTTCAGAGTCAGCTTTTTTTCGCAAAATGGCGATTCTGGTTTCCAAATCGGGTGGTGTGATGTCGACAGAGAGTCCCCACGCAAATCGTGAAACAAGCCGTTCTTGTAATTTGGGAATTTCATTTGGTAAGCGATCACTCGTTAATACAATTTGGCGGCCATCATTATAAAGAGTATTGAACGTATGGAAAAATTCTTCTTGTGTTCCTTCTTTGTCAGCAAAGAATTGAATATCATCGACAAGTAAAAGATCCACACTACGATACTCTTGTCTAAATGCTTCTGACGTTCTATTTTGAATCGAATTGATAAAGTCATTTGCAAAAGATTCACTAGTCACATATTTAATTTTTGCATCAGGTTGATTTGCTAACATCTGATGTCCGATAGCATGCATTAAATGCGTTTTTCCTAGACCAACACCACCATAGAAAAAGAGTGGGTTGTAAGTCGCGCCGGGATCTTCTGCAACAACTAATGCTGCGGCATGTGCCATCTGGTTTCCTTTTCCAATAACAAAAGTATCAAAGGCGTACTTTGGATTAAGAAGTGCTTTTTTACTATTTTGAATGACAATATCAGAGACTTCAGTTGTTTTTTTGACAACGACTTCTTCAGTTTTAGGTTGTTCATTTTGAATAATAAAGACCGGTGTAATTTCGCCACCAGTTAATTTAAAGCCTGTTTCAACAATTTTACTAGCTAGATTTTTTTCCCAATATTCTTTATGTAAAGCAGAGGGTACTTCGATGGTTAAAATATTATTTTCAAGACTAATCGGAGTGGCTTGTTCGATCCATGCATTAAAACTGGGTGGCGTTAAGATTTTTCGATAGTCATCTTCTAATTCTTTCCATATAAAATCAATATTTGGCATTTCTATCCCCCTTTTTAATTTAGTAGGCTTTCCCATTCTAGCATTAAATAAAAAAGTTTTCCACTGGTTTCACGGCATGTGGATAACAAAATAACAGATTTAACAATGAGTTTTCCACAGAACAGAATAAATATGTGGATATTTTAAAAAGTTTAATAAATACTCACAAGTTATACACACAAAGTAATCTTAATTCTAAAAGCTTTCCAAAAGTTATTAACAACGAAAAACAAAAATGTGGAAAACTATTAACAGGCTGTGGACTTGTGGATAAAAAGCTTAAAAGTTTAAAAGTCATTCAAGAAGAAATTTATATTTTAAACATTATTGTGGATAAGTTTTAATTAATTGTGAATTGTTTTTAGAAATTTTTTAAAAGATAATTACAGAGAATAGTTGACAAAAATGGTATTCCCTTTGTATACTGTTATAGTCTGTCTAAGTGATTTAGAAATAGACTGTTTTTAGGAGGTGGATTTCATGAAAAGAACATATCAACCAAAAAAACGTAAACGCCAAAAAGTGCATGGTTTCCGTAAACGCATGAGCACGAAAAATGGTCGTCGCGTATTAGCTAGTCGACGCCGTAAAGGAAGAAAAGTATTAGCTGCTTAAATCACTGAGTTTATACATCAGTGATTTTTTTTTATAATTTTTTTTATTAAAAAGAGAGATAAAAATTATGACTTTATGCTATGATTAAGGTATTGCTAAGTCATAAATATGTAGAATTAAAGGGATGTCAAATGGAAAAATCATATCGTGTAAAAAAAGAGATAGACTTTCAAACTATTATTAAGAATAAACAGTCTTTTGCGAATCGAAATTTTGTTGTCTATTTTAAAGAAAACGATCAGAACGCACATTTTCATGTCGGCATATCTGTAGGAAAAAAAGTAGGAAATGCAGTAAAACGAAATCGTGTAAAGCGTTTGATTCGGCATTCATTATATGAGTTAAGAGATGAAATTAAACCAACTTATGATATTATTTTAATTGCTAGGCCAAGTATTTCAGATTTATCATTTGATGAAGTCAAAAAAAATACTCGACACGTATTGAATTTAGCAAATTTAATCAAGTAAGCGAGGGTTACTGAGTGAAGAAATACAAAAAAATATTACTTTTTACAAGTATGCTGATGTTAGTCTTTGTTTTAACTGGTTGTGGAACCGGTGAGATTACGGCTGATAGTACAGGAATTTGGGATCGCTATATTGTCTATTATTTTGGGCAAGCAATTAAGTTCCTATCTTTTGGTGGCAACGCCGGTGTGGGGATTATTCTTTTCACTTTAATTGTCAGAGTTTTGTTAATGCCTTTAATGCATTATCAAACGAAGAGTATGCGTAAAACGCAAGATTTACAGCCTAAATTAAAGGCTTTGCAAGAAACGTATTCTTCAAAGGATCCTGAAACAGCACGTAAATTACAAGAAGAGCAACAACGTTTATATTCTGAAGCAGGTGTCAATCCGATGTCAGGGTGTTTACCACTGCTCGTTCAATTGCCGATTATGATGGCTGTGTGGCAATCAATTTCAAGAATGCCGGAATTAACGAATGGTAATTTTTTATGGTTAGAATTAGGTAAAGCCGATCCATTTTATATTTTACCGATTTTAGCAGCGATTTTTACTTTTATCAGTACAAAATTAACATCAATGAGTCAAGCAGACTCACCTGGTGCAATGAAGATTATGAATTACATGATGCCAATAATGATCCTTGTTATGGGGGTTAAGTTAGCGAGTGGGTTATCACTTTATTGGGTAATCTCAAATGCTTTCCAAGTGGTACAAACATTATTAATTAATAATCCATTTAAAATAAAACAAGAACGTGAAGCAGAAGAACAGAAAAAACGCGACATCGAAAAAGCGTTGCGTAAAGCAAATATGTCTAAGAAAAAGAAAAAATAACGACTATACTATGAGGAGGTTTGTGTGATGCCGAAGTATTCAGGTGAAACAATAGATCAAGCAATAGAATCTGGTTTAAAGTCATTAAATATTAGTAAAGAACAAGCAAACATTGAAATTGTTGAAGAGGGTAAGCGTGGTTTTTTAGGATTTGGTAAACGTTTGGCGGAAGTCTCAATTACTGCAAAAGAGCAACCAAAAGAAGTCCAAACGTCAAACGAATCCCAAGAACAAATCACGCCAACAAAAACCGCTGAAACAATTGAAGAACCAAAAGTTGTAGTGGAAGCTAAAGGCGATAATAAAAATACAGAAAAAACTGATTTATCGGATGATGAAGCAATTGAACAATTGGCGATTTATTTAACCGAAGTTACTAAAGAGTTAAATGCGCCAGCACTTGTTAAAGTGAAGCGTCAGGATCAATTTATTATATTCAATCTTGAAACTGATAAAAAAGGCTTACTGATTGGTAAACATGGTAAAATCTTAAACGCTTTACAATATTTAGCACAAGTATATATTCATCGCATTGCGAAAAATCGTTTGTCTGTTATGGTGAATGTTGGCGATTATCGTGAACGTCGTGAAGAAATCTTAAGACGTTTAGCGAAACGAACAGCCCGTGAAGTTCGTGATACAGGTCAAGCAGTTTTCCTAGAACCAATGCCTGCTTTTGAACGAAAACAAGTTCATGCTATATTGGCTGAGGAAGAAGATATCAGTACTCATTCTGAGGGCAATGAACCTCATCGTTATTTAGTTGTAGAATTGAAATAGTAAATATAAGAGAACAGCCGTTTTGGTTAGTTCTCTTTTTTGTTTGTTAAAATAATTGTCAATTGATTTCGAGTGTGCTATTATTCTGTTAAATATAAATATGGACAAGCAGTCAAAGTGCGTTTCCATCCTTAAAGTAAATTTAAAGGGTGGAGTGGGCACTTTTTTTGTGCAAAAAATTACGTTTAATTTAGAAAGGACGGTCATTATTGTGAGTATTACGAATGAATTTGATACGATTGCGGCCATTTCAACACCACCTGGTGAAGGGGCAATTAGTATTGTACGTTTGAGTGGAACTGATGCGGTTAAGATTGCTGATAATATTAGTAATTACCAAAAAAAATCGTTGCAAGAAGTTGAGACGCATACGATTCATTATGGACATGTTCAAGACCCTGAAACACAACAAGTAATTGACGAAGTGATGTTTGCGGTGATGCGAGCGCCAAAAACATTTACCCGTGAAGATATTGTTGAAATCAATTGTCACGGTGGGATGGTTGTTGCCAATCAAATTTTACAGCTTTTATTACGCCAAGGAGCACGTTTAGCTGAACCAGGTGAATTTACCAAGCGAGCCTTTTTAAATGGCCGTATGGACCTCTCACAGGCCGAAGCGGTGATGGATTTAATTCAGGCTAAGACTGATGAGTCAATGAAACTTGCTTTAAATCAATTAGATGGTCAATTATCAGCTCGCATTAAAGCATTGCGCCAAAAATTATTGGAGGCATTAGCACAAGTTGAAGTGAATATTGATTATCCAGAATATGATGATGTTGAAGAAATGACAGCAAATTTATTAAAGACTAAGGCAATTGAAGTTCGCGAAGATGTGCAACTTTTACTGCAAACCTCTCGCCAAGGTAAAATCTTAAGAGAAGGCCTTTCAACGGCAATTATCGGTCGCCCAAATGTTGGAAAATCAAGTCTCTTAAATTATTTATTGAGAGAAGATAAAGCAATTGTGACTGACATTGCTGGTACTACTCGGGACGTGATTGAAGAATATGTTAATGTGCGTGGTGTACCGTTAAAATTGGTGGATACAGCTGGTATTCGTGAAACGGATGATGTGGTTGAAAAAATTGGAGTTGAACGAAGTCGTCAAGCTATTCTTGAAGCAGATTTGGTTTTATTAATCTTAAATCAAAGTGAGTCCTTAACAGAGATGGACCGCGAATTACTAACCTTAACTAAGGGAAAGAATCGCTTGATTTTATTAAATAAAACTGATTTAACGCCACAATTAGCGTTAACTGATTTCAAAGAGTTATTGGATGATGAAGAAGTCTTGATGATCTCAGTCACATCAAGTCAAGGTATTGATCAACTTGAACAAGCCATTAAGGATACGTTCTTTAGCCAATCTGCTGGGAGTGGTAAGGATGCGACTTACTTATCCAATTCTCGCCATATTGGTTTGTTGGAAGAAACAGAACGGGCATTGAATGAAGTTATCTCAGGAATTGATGATGGCATGCCTGTGGATTTGGTTCAAATTGATATGACACGTGCTTGGGATTTATTAGGTGAAGTGATTGGTGAAAGTGTTCAAGATGAATTGATTACACAATTATTTAGTCAGTTCTGTTTAGGAAAATAGGAAGGAATTAAAAACATGAGTCAAACAAATGAATATGATGTAATTGTTGTTGGTGGGGGACATGCAGGCTCAGAAGCAAGTTTAGCTTCTGCTAGAATGGGCATGAAAACTTTACTGGTAACTTTAAATTTAGATATGATTAGTTTTATGCCATGTAACCCTTCGATTGGCGGGCCAGCTAAAGGTGTGGTTGTCCGTGAAATTGATGCATTAGGTGGTGAAATGGGTCGTAATATTGATAAAACGTATATTCAAATGAGAATGTTGAATACTGGAAAAGGACCAGCAGTTCGTGCCTTACGCGCGCAAGCTGACAAACATCAATATCATACTGAAATGAAACGGACACTAGAAGAAACACCTAACTTAACAGTCAAACAAGGTGTCGTTGAAAAACTAATCGTGGAAGATAATGTTTGCCGTGGTGTTGAGATTAGTACAGGCACTAAGTTCTTTTCAAAAGCAGTTATTATTACAGCTGGGACAGCTTTACGTGGTGAAATTATTATTGGTGAATTAAAATATTCATCTGGTCCAAATAATTCTTTACCTGCAATTGGTTTGGCTGATAATTTAAAAGAATTAGGCCTTGAAATCGAACGTTTTAAAACAGGGACACCACCGCGTGTGAATGCAGATAGTATTGATTATATTAAAACTGAAGAACAACCAGGTGATGAGGTTCCGAATCATTTTAGTTTCGAAACGAAAGATGAAGACTATGTAAAAGATCAATTATCATGTTGGTTAACTTATTCAAACGCTAAAACACATGAGATTATTCGTGAAAACCTCCATCGTGCGCCTATGTTCACTGGTATTGTTGAAGGTGTAGGTGCGCGTTATTGTCCTTCAATTGAAGACAAAGTGGTTCGTTTTAGTGATAAACCACGTCATCAAATCTTTTTAGAACCGGAAGGCCGAAATACAAAAGAATACTATGTTCAAGGACTTTCAACATCATTGCCAGAAGATGTTCAAGATGAGATGGTTCATAGTGTTGAGGGCTTAGAAAATGCGCAAATTATGCGAAGTGGTTATGCTATTGAGTATGATATTGTGGTGCCACATCAATTACGCCCAACTTTAGAAACAATGAAAATTGCCGGATTGTATACTGCAGGTCAAACCAATGGTACCTCTGGATATGAAGAAGCAGCGTGCCAAGGCTTAATGGCAGGAATCAATGCATCACTCAAAATTCAAGGTAAAGAGCCGTTAATTTTGAAACGAAGTGATGCTTACATTGGCGTTTTAATTGATGATTTAGTCACTAAAGGGACAAGCGAACCGTATCGTTTGTTAACATCTCGTGCTGAATATCGCTTACTTTTACGTCATGATAATGCCGATTTACGTTTAACCCAATTTGGTCATGAGATTGGTTTAGTTGCGGAAGAACGTTATGGTATCTATCAAGAGAAACAAACGGCAATTGAAGCTGAAATATCGCGTTTGAGTAAGCTACATTTACGCCCAACAGAGGACTTACAAAAGCTGTTATCATCATTAAATTCAGCTTTATTGAAAGATGGTATTCTTGCCGTTGATTTACTAAAACGTCCCGAAATAACGTACCATGCTTTAGTACCATTTTTAGAGACTGAAGAAGTGTTACCTCGTTATGTGGTTGAACAAGTTGAAATTCATATTAAATACGAAGGCTACATTAAAAAAGCCCAAGATAAAGTTGATAAATTAAAACGTATGGAAGCTAAAAAAATTCCAACAAATATTGATTACACTGCTGTTAATAGTTTGGCAACAGAAGCCATTCAAAAGCTAGAAAAAATTCGTCCTGAAACAATAGCACAAGCCAGTCGAATTAGTGGTGTTAATCCATCTGACATCAGTATTTTAATGGTGTATATCGAACAAGGTAAAATAGCGAAAAAAAATAAGTAATTCAATATATTAATAAAACGTTTGGTTTTTTATATTAAAAAGCCAAATGTTTTTTATTTGTTTAAACTACCATTTTTTCATTTTCTTATGCTAAAATAAAATCGAGAGACTATTGCGGGAGGGGAATCGAATTGAACATTTTAGATCTTTTAGATAAACCGGAAAGAACGCAAGTACGGATTGTTCAAAGCTTACTTGATCACGGTGGCAGTATTTCAATTAAAGATTTGGGTGGCCAAATAAAGATATCACCAGCTTCGTTAAATAAATACTTAGTTGAAGTAAGTGAAACATTAAAAGCAATCAATGAAGAAATAGATTTAACAATTGAAAATAAAAAAATCAAACTTAATATTCCCTATTATTTTAATTTGCAACACATTTTGATTTACTATTTGAACAACTCGATTAATTGTCAAATTCTTAGTTATATGATTAAAAGTGATGGCGTTTCAATTCCAAATATTAGTCAAAATTTAGCGATTAGTGAAGCGACTGTTTTCAGGCGTATAAAGGAAATTAATTTAGCAATCGAGGAATTTGGTATTCAGATCAAAAATGCTCAATTTACTGGTGAAGAACTTCAAATTAGATATTTTATTTTTGAATATTACAATCATACCTTACCAATTGATGTCATCAATTATCATCAATTGGACAGTTCAATTATGTTGTTAATTGAGAATTTAGCCGAGGAATTAAATTTACCAATTGAGGATAAAAATCTATATCATTTGTATTTATGGTTGATGATTAGTAAAAAACGAGAGGCGCTTGGTTTAACATTAGAGATAGGTGAACAAGAGATTTATAAACAATTAATTGGTGAAAAAATATCGAAAGCTGTTGTTAAAACGAATGAATCACTTTATGGCACTGTTTCTGCGATACAAACGGAAACAGATTTAATTAGCTTATATATCTTTTTTATTTCAACTTATATATATGAAAAGCCACTTGTTGAAGATCAGTATATGTATTTTTTCAAGAATACATTTTTTAAGGATATTATTAATTTAAGTGAGAATACTTTGGATACAATTGGGCAACATTTTGATATGAAACATTTATCAAGAGAGTTACTGTGGTATATCGAATGTAATTTGTTTCAACTCCATTTTAGAATGATGCATTTTAATAGTTATATGAATTATTTTGAGTCTGACTATATTATTTCAAAACGAACTGATGATTCGATTAGTACTATTGTTAATCATGTCATTCATGAACATCGTGATTTATTTTCTTTAAATTTATCACCAGCTGTTTATAACCATCTCTTCTCAAATTATCGTTTCATTTTACAAATTATTGAAAGTGAATGTATAAAGACAATTCGAATTGGACTTGCGATTCAAGTTAATTATTTGGCACAACAAGATATTATGAAAAAATTAGAAACCATTTTTTCCAAGCAATATAATGTTGCTTTTGAATTGGCTCAAGCTGACAAGACTTATGATTTATTAGTGACGGATATTTTTTTGACAGATAGTCAATTTAAATATAAAGAAATATATGTTATTAATGAAATACTAAACTTATATGATGAAAATAGTATAAAAGAGATTATTGAGTCACTGATAAAAAATTGAAGATTAGAATGAATATGAATAAAAGTAAACCTGCTTTCTAAATAAGAAAACAGGTTTATTTTTCTTTTTTAGACTCATTATTTGATTATTATCGTTATTTTATTGTTTTGTGTAAAAAGATGATAGTTTTTGATGATATATAGCTGATATATTACATACGTATAATAAGGTGGCTGTAACTATGTGAAAGCAGACGCAGTTTTCTTTTATGCATGAAGTTCAAATATTTACATATAAAAATTATTGAAGATTTAGCGGAAGGAGGAAAGTCTGATTAGTAATAAGAAAGTAAGAATTGCTGTTGTAACTTTAGCGTTGCTATCGATCTTTAATCCAATTGTCTTGAAATTAATTAAGGCCAATCCGATGAAGTACCATGCGTCGAGTAAGACTGAAAGAAAAGTGCCCAAAACAGAGCCCGCTCTTATTGATACATTGACAAGTGGCATGACTAAAGAAGAACAGCAAAAAGCAGAGGAACGTATTAAGGAAGTTCATCGTGATAAACTCCAAAAAAAACATCAAGAGTACTTGGATAGAGTCCCTTATGGTGATTTTGTTGAAATGAAAACGGATAATGATGGCAAAATTTCAGTTAGTTTAGCAAAAGCTAAAATGTTACCAGAATCAGATGAACGCGTTAAAGTTGTGAAGTCAAAAATTAGTGATGTGGGCCAAGTTGTTGAGATAGAGTACGATGTTTACGTTGCGGAAGGTAGCTTTGAATATAATGGAACAATTTTTCAATACTTCGATAGCAATCAAGAAAAAGGCGCTGTTATCTTAGATGATTTAGATGAAGGCGTGACTTTAAATAAGGGTGAAAGTAAAGCTAGTAAAGTGTATGTTGCTTTTAAGAGTACGGAAAAACGAATGTCTGCCAAAATTGGAAATGCAACATTCGTTGGAATGATACAAGAGTGAGGGAAGTAAAATGATTTACTGTATAAGTAATAATATTGGCAAGAGATTACCAGGAATTGAACACAGTCAAGTCGGTAGGGTCAAACTGTTATCTCAAATTGGTGAACCGGCAAAAATTGTCACACTCTGCCATAGTTGCGAACTATATGAGAATACAAAATGGTTAGGTGTTTCAAATCAAATTTTCTCAATGTACGATTATTTTCAAGAAGCAATTGGGGATAACTTATATGCACAGAAAAAATATTATGAGATGTGGATAAATCATCCGAAATATCGCGTAGAACATGTTCCAAATACATTAGATGTTAAAGTTTTTTATGAAGAAGACTATGTGTATTATGCACGCTTTTTTGATAAGGAGTATCAAAAAATTGATTATCTAAATCATTTTGATGGGCCTTATCAAACAAGACGTAAAGTCAGACGTGAAATTTTTGATACACGCGGTTTTCTAACTAAGGCGATTATTCTTGGAGAGACACAGAAAGTTTTACAAGAAACGTATTATAGCCCTAGTGGTGAAGAAAAAATTGTCTGCTACTACAATCCTGAAAGAAAACTTTCAAGAATTGAGTTAAAAAATTATAAAGGTGATACCTATTTCTTTAAAACAAAAGATGAGTGGCAAGCATTTTTCTTTGATGAACTCAATCAACCGAGCACACTATTTTTATCAGACCGAACTCAAAATGTGATGGATAGTATTGGGTTAATGAAAACTAAGGCGAGTCTGGTACCAGTGATTCACAACGTTCATTTGAGACAGCCGTATGATCCCGTTACAGCTGAGATTACGTCACCCTATCAAAAGATATTTACGAATCTTGAAAATGTGACGGCAATAATTGCCTCAACAAAACATCAAGCACAAGAATTAAATGAGCGTTTACCAGAAAATGTTAAAGCTCATCCAATTCCAGTTGGTTATACTGGATCGGTTGCTCCGGCTCCATTTGAAGGGCGGAACCCGTTTAAAATTGTTTGTATGGCGCGTTACTATACTGAGAAGCAGTTGTTGCATCAAATTCGTGCAATTCAAAAATTGCTACCTCAATTCCCTAAGTTAGAACTTCATTTATTTGGGTACGGGGATGCAACTAACAATTACCAAGAAGAAAAAATGTTAAAAAAATATGTAATTGATCATCATTTAGAAGAACATGTCTTTTTTAGAGGCTATTTAAAAGATTTGGATTCTGAATATAACGAAGCAGGTCTCATGCTATTAACAAGCTCGATTGAAGGATTTTGTTTATCTATGTTAGAGGCCATCGAACATGGTTTACCAGTTCTATCGTATGATATCCGTTACGGGCCGAGTGAAATGATTATTGATGGTGAGAATGGGTATCTAATTAAGCCAAATGATGAAGCAAAATTACAGGAAAAATTAGCCTATCTACTAGAGCATCCTGAACTACAACAAGAAATGTCAAAAGCCTCTTACCGACATGCTGAGACATTTAATCAAGCTGCTATATTAGAAAAATGGCAGGCTTTTTTACAAGAAAATCGACTAAAATAAATGAGTAAAAGTGAAGTATTAAAATTCTCAAGGAGGACTAAAATTGAGTAAAAAGAATTATGATTACAAGGAAAAAATGAATAAAAACCAAAAGCGAAAAAATAAATCGACAAAACTATTTTATTCAACAGTTGCAGCCTATGGTTTAGCAACAGTTGCAGTTGCACCACAAATTGCTGACGCTGAAGAAATTGAACCGCTTGAAGCGAAAGATCAGGCAGCAACAACGACGGCAAAAGAAACACCTGAAAGTGCAGCTCAAAATGTACATGTGATTGAAGCAAATGATTACCTAAGACAAGTTGCTGGTGATTTAGGGTTGAAATATCCGGAAGCGCCTGCGGAATCTAAATTAAAAGTAGTCTTAGCTGAAACTTATCAGTTACTAGCGAGTCAATCATTGACAGCAGAGCAAGCAAACCAACAAGTTGAAAAATTATTTGCCGCTGAATCAGAATATTTAACAACAATGGAAAATGTCCAAGCAGTTAAAATGAATCAAGCTGTAAATAAAAAAGAAGTAGAGACTAAGCAATCTGCGGCAACAGAAAACTTAGGCACCACCTCTACAGAAAATAAATCTTCTGAACACTCAAATAATAACACACGCGGTACTGAAGGTAAAGATGAAGCAAACCCTAGTAACCATGCGGCTTTAGATGAAAAAATAAGTGAATTAAAAAATAACACTGAATTAGAAGTAAATTATTCTGAAGAGACTGTTTCACAATTAAAAGCAGTGATTGAAGAAATTGAAACAAAACTAGCAGCAGGAGAATTAAGTGATGATGAAGCAACACAAGCTTTAAATCAACTGATTGCCGCTGAAAAAAATCTGTCAGTCGCTCAAACTGTACTTAATGATTTAGTGAAACAGTTAGAACTTGATTTATTAACATTAGGTTCAATCAATCAAGAGAGCTCCTCAGAAGCAAAAGCGGTGATTGCTGAAGCTAAAAAGTTACAAGCTAATAAAAATGCAACTCAAGCAGAAGTTAACCGTCTTGTAGCAACATTACAAGAACACGTAGCGGATTTAGATGTGACAGCAGAAGAATTGTCTAGTTTTGTTGAAGAAACTTTGGCAACCTATAAACAAACGAGCTATACAGCCTTAAGCTATAAAGAATTAAGTGATGCACTTAGAGATGCGGTTTTAGTGGCAAACAATCAAGAATCCACTAAGTCAGAACGCTATCTTGCTTACACTAAAATTCAACATGCTGTTGGTCAATTGGTTGAGATTAAAACGTCTCAAGATTTACAAACTAAGTTAGATGAAGTTAAGGGCTTAGATGGTAAAAATTATACAACTGACAGTTATAAAGCTTTTTCAGATCATTTGAAAAAAGCAGAACGTTTATTAAAGGCAGAAAATGTTTCAACTGATGCGTTCTCAAATACGTATAGTGATTTAATGAAATCAATTGATGACCTTGTGTCTAAAGAAGATGTGAATGCTGAATTACAAGCCACATTGGAAGAAGCAAATAAAATTGTCAAAGCAAATAAACAAAAACAACTTTTTACAAATGAAACGATTAATTTGTTATTACAACAAATGAAAATTGCTGAAACAGTTGATTTTAACATGGTTTCTGCAGACCGTTTAGTCGAAATTAATAATCAAGTGAAGCAAGCAATTAATGATTTAGTTAAAATTGAAAACTTAAAAGGTCTTGAAAGTTTAATCAACGAAGGAAATAAATTAGTTGGACTTGGAAAAGGTAATTTTACTGATTCATCATGGAATAATTTAACTAAACAATTAACTTATGCTCAAGCGGTTTTAGGCAGTTCTAAATCAACAGTTGATGAAATTTCAAATGCTTATCAAAAATTAGATCATGCGATTAAAGTAATGATTGATAAAGAAACATTACTAAATGATTTAGATAGTGCCTTATTTAGAGCCGAAGCTTATGAAAAAGACAGTGGTAAATTTACTGAATCTTCTTGGTTAGCTTTCGAAAATGCTTTAATTAAAGCAAAAGCTATCAATCGCGATTCAATTAGTCCAGATATGTTAAATCAATTAGTTAATGAGCTTAACATGACAATGAATAATCTATTTTTAACAAGTAATGAAGCTGTGACAAACTTACAAAAAGAATTAGAAAAATTGGTGACATTAGACAAAGAAACAGCCTATACGTCTGATAGTTGGCGTCAATTACAGCAAGTGGTTACTGAAGCATATAAACTTGTTGATAGTGTTGACGAAATTCAAACAGAAGACGTTTTACGTGTCACAGAAAGACTTGCAAAAGCAATTGATGACTTGGCTTATAGTGATGCTAATCGTCAATCAGCAAGACAAAATTTAAAAGATGAAATTGCGACTTTTGACAACATGACTGAAGAGGATCGTAAAAAAATTCTCCATGGTTATGAAGAGTATGAGCAAGCAATTAATGCAGCTAGAGAGTTATTAAATAATTTAAATGTCAGTGCGACAGAGATGAATACAGCTGTTACAAAAATAAATAATGCTAAAAACAATTTAACAATTGACGAAGGTTCTAAAACATTAGCTGTGAATACAACGACAAATGTTAGCAAAAATACAGGCATGAAAGACGGTCAGTTTAACGTTGAAGTTAAAGTTGATAATCCAACGTTACAATTCTTAACTTACAAGCCTTCATTTGAAACAACTGTTAAAATTCCACATAACTTGATTCCATTCTTTGAAGATCCAAATTGGCGTCAATATGTTAAAATTGCTTACAATAATTCAGCTGGCGCTGTGGGAATGGGTACAACTGAAGTTAAATCAGGTAATAAAAAATCAGGTGGTATTGGCGGAATTGGTGCGAAATGGGATCCAATGTTAAACCTATTATCATTAGATGATGAAAAAGTTTTAAATGACTTGAAGATTACATACAAAATGGTTGATGGCCAACCTGTCTTGTTTATTACCACAAACAAAATGGTGCCTGGTACTGGATTAATGCCAGTTAATGAATTTGAATTAAATTATTTCCTTAATTTTGATTTAGAACAATACTTGAAAGATGGTCATGCATTACCTATTCAAGAAAAAAATGACGATACACAAGTTAAAGCTGTTTCTAAAGTTCTTCAAGAAGGAATTGCAGGCGCTATTAATTGGAGCGGCCAAAGAGACGTTACTAATTTAGAAGATATGAATCAATTAGCTGTTCAAGGTGATGTTGTATTAGGTGAAATTCATACGCAAGTGGTGGATGGAACGAATACAATCGTTGGTCAAGCTAAACAAACGAATACTAAAGATCTTGATGGTGATCATTATCAAGCAGTCTTTGAATTAAATGGTAAAGAAATAGGTCGGACAGAATTAGATAAAGATGGGAACTTTATCTTTAACTATACAATTGTTGATGCTAAAACAGGAAATGTGATGGCACAAAACTTTGCTCAAGGGGACAATGTCAAAGTTAAAATTGTCCGCATGAACGAAAAATATGACCTGACAACAACCTCTCTTGATAAATCAATTAATGTTGTGAAAGGTAAATCACCAGTAGTTGAAGTGAATTCAATCAAGCAAAATGGCAAGGTCATCAGCGGTAAAATTAGTACACTAACTACCCAAGATGGTAAGAGTATGACAATTGATCCTTCTGATAAAAATGTTTACACTGTTCGCTTGGTGTATTATGCGCCTGGTCAAACAACTGGTATTGAGTTGGCAGAAGTTAGAACTGATAAAGATGGCAACTTCAATTATGTAACGTCAATGCCGCTACAATATGGTGGTCGCATTGAAGCGATTGCTTATGTTTATCAAGGAATTGTCAATAGTAACGGTGAGTTATCATCAACTGGTGTGCAATTAAATAATGCTGATGCCAACACGACAATTAAGCAAGTTGAATGGAATATTGGCAAACCTTCAGTTAACCAAATTAAAGAAGGTAGTACAACAATTACAGGTCAAGCACCAATCAATGACGTTAAATTTAACGAAGCCAATTATCAAATTCAAGTATCAATTGGTGATAAAGTTTACTATGGTTCAATTGATGATAATGGTATGTTCCAAGTAACAGTACCAAAAGTTGAACGTGGTGAGATTGTTAATGTGAGTGTTGTTGGATTTGTACCTGGAAAAACTGAAGCAGTTACAGGTTCTGACGTTGTTGAAAGTATTGTTGTTGCTTCATCTGAAGCGAATGACAAATGGGAAGTCAATCAACCAACAATCAATGTTCCAAAAATTGGTGAATCTACTTTAACAGGGATTGCACTTTTAGATGATAGCCCAACAAGAGATTATTACGTTACAGTAACAATCAACGGTGTTCAAATGACTATTAATGAAGATGCGCTAAATCGTGAAAATGGACGTATCCAAATTAATTTAGGTCAAAAAATCAAAGCAACAGATGAAATTGTCGTGACTCTACACGGGACAGAAAAAGGTTATGATGGTGAAAAAACGGCAGCGACAACTGTGACTCCCGAACGTCAAGAATCATTTGAAGAATGGGAAATTAGTCATCCAGTTGTTAAAGATCCTCAAATCGGTGACAAATCTGTTTCAGGATATGTCAAAGTTGACTCATCATACGATCGTACTTATTACGTTCAAGTAAAAATTAATGACGGCAAAGTGATCACAGGTGAAGTTGACCAATACGGAAACTTTAGTGTGGCGTTAGATAAAGCACTTGAAGCTTATGATGACGTTTCGGTTGTCATCGTAGGACAACAGGGAGATGCTGGAAAAAAACAAAGTGCAGAAAACTTAAAACGTGTACCTGCTAAGAATACTGAAGTGAATAAAAATGGTTTGGAAGCAGCGATTGATGTAGCCTCATTCTATTCAAACGAAACAAACGTCTACACAAAAGAAAGTTTCCAAGCTTTAACAAAAGCTTTAGAAGAAGCACAACGTATTTTTGCAAATGAAGCTGTAACACAAGCAGATGTGAACAAAGCACGTGATACTTTGAATAGTGCAATTAACCATCTTGTGACAACTACAAGCGTGAAACCTTCAAAAGTTTCAATTGATGCACTACAAACATTATTAAAAGAAGCAGAAGCAATGAATGCTTCAAAATATAGTGCAACAACATATAAAGTTTTAGTTGATGCAATGGATGAAGCAAGAGCAGTTCTCCTTGATAATACAGCAACACAATCATTAATTGATGAAACAATTACGACATTAAATAATGCAATCGCACAATTAAAAGCACCAAGTATTACGGATCCTTCAGCAGTTGACCAAAAACGTTTAGAAGATTTAATTGCTGAAGCTAAGAAATATAAAGGTTCTGACTATACACAATATAGTTTTGCTGTTTTACAAGAAGCAATTCGCAAGGGTGATGAAGCCTTAGGTAATCCAAATGCAGCAACTTTAAATAGTGCTTACAACGAAATAAAACGTGCCTTAACTAATTTAGTCCCAGTCGTTTCTGTGGGTGAAGAAGGTCGTGAACAATTACTTGAAGAAATCACGCAAGCTAAGTTGTTGAAAGATACTGATTATACGACAGCGTCTTACCAACAGTTATTAAAAGCCGTTGCATTTGCTGAAAAAATTTATGACAATAAAAATTCTTCAGTTGAAGAGTTATCAGAAGCTAGAAATCAATTACTCCATGCTAAGGCAGCTCTAGTCGGTAAAGATGATGTCAGAAAACAATTATCAATTGCTTATGTTGATGCAAAAGCAGCAATTGATAAACAAAAAATGAGTTACTACACTAATAAGAGTTTCTCAGTTATGAATGAAGCATATAAGAATGCTTTAGAATTTGACAAAAACCGTAAAGCAACAGCTAACGAATTAGATCAAGCACTAAAAGATTTACAAAAAGCGATGGATGGTTTAGTGACTTCTTCTAATATTGAAACCTTGAATCGTTTGATTGATGAAGCATCTGTGGTTATTTCTAAACCAAATGAAAAATGGAAATATACAACTAAAACTTGGAATGAATTAAATATTCAATTACACAATGCTAAAGATATCTTGGCGGCTTCAGAGTCTTCGATGGAAGATATTTCAATTGTGACTAAACACTTAAGTCAAGCGTTGAATAACTTAATTTCTAAAGAAGATTTATTAGGTCAATTAGATGTAGCTTTAGAAGCTGGTAAAACAGTTCATATTGATGACTATAGTTACTATAATGGTCAAGATACAGTTACAAATAGCTCTTATCAAGAATTTAAAAAGGTTTTTGAAAAAGCATCTAAAATTGATCGTAATACAATCGAAGCAGATGATTTAAGTAAATTAATTAATGCCTTAAATGGTAGTATTGACTCACTTGTTACGTCAAAAGAAGAAGCATCTCAAAATCTAATTCATACATTAGATAAAGCAGCAACAACAGGTATTTCTTCTGATACAAGTCATCCAAATGAATTGTATAAAAACGGCTTTATGATTAAAAATAGTATCAAGAGTGCTGAAAGTATTCTTAAAGATCCAAAAGCAACGGCAGATGATATTAACGATGCGAATAAGAAATTACAAGAAGCTTTAGACAGTGCAGAATATCAAGAAGCACTAGCAAATGAAACACGTCAAAAAATTGATAAATATATTCGTGATTTCGATAAATTGGTGCCAAAAGATTATGTGATTGGTTATGACGATTATGAACAAGTCATTAAAAACACAGCTGCAGAATTGGAACGTAATTATGGTTTAACTCTAGAAGAATTAACAGAGATGCTTGAAACCGTTGAGACTGCTAAAGCTAATCTTATCAAGGCTCGTGATATTAACTTTATTACTATGGGTAATACGAAGAGTAACTTTGAACAAGTCAGCATTAAAGATGGTAAATTAAGCTTTACAACAAAATCAAAACAAAGTGGTTTAGGTTTAGCTGTTTATTCACCAAGTTTTGAAACAAGAATTGAATTACCTAAGAGTATGAAAGTTGTCTTTGAATCAAATGATTGGCGTGATTATGTCACGATTTCTGCTGATGGCTCAGTGGGTGTTCTTCTAAGTGGTGCATCGGATGACTTTAAGGTTGACGCAATCAAATTATCTGATTTACAACCTGGTGATATTACTGTTGAGTACTATCTAACAGAAGATGGCGTGCCAACATTAAGAATCATTACACGCAGAATGGCAATGTCTATTTTAGACTTAGCACCTCAAACTTGGTTTGATTTAACATATGGCTTTAACTTTGACTTAGATGCATGGTCACGAAATCATAATGGTTATATTCCTTTAAACACTGAAGATAATAACACGATGAGAGTGATTACTGAATTAAATAAAAAACCAATTGTATTCGTTGGTGAAGAACGTGAAGGCATGACAAATGCTTTAAATAATGATTTTTCTAATGGAAAATCAAATGGTTCAACAACAGGTTTAGGTAGTGATACGACAAGTGCTCAAAAACCAGTTGCACCAGCAGAATTAGGCAATGTCCTTGTTAGTGGAAGTACTGTTATCAATGGCCGTGTTCAACAAGATCATAACACTGATATTAAAGGTGACACTTATAAAGTTCGGATTGACGTTCGCCATGCTGACGGCAGTATTGAAACTTTAGGCTACACTGATTTAAGAGATGACAATACTTTTATGTACGTTTACGGTGAAAAAGACGAATATGGTAATGTAACAGCTAATGGTTTTAAAGCTGGTGATATGATTCTTGCAACTGTTATTCGTGAAAACAAAGAACGTGATTTTGTTTCTGAATCAACAACACAAGAATGGCAAGTTGGTAAAGCTAAAGCACCAGAAGTAAACTTGAATACAATTAAAAATGGTGATCAAGTTATTTCGGGTAATATCTCAGGCATGATGGATGAAAAAGGTAACTATGTTGAATTTAATCCAAACGATTTAAATGTTTATAAAGTTAAATTAACTTATTATTCACCTGATGGAAAAGCAATCCAATTATCAGAAGTTAGTGTTGATCGTCAAACGGGTGCCTTTGAATATTATGTTGGGACACCGTTAGAATTTGGTGGTTACGTTGAAGCGCAAGCCTTCGTATACGCTGGAAAATTAAACAGTTTTGGCACACTAGTTGGGGTAGGAAAACAATTACAAGATGTGACTCCTCAAATTACGCAAGCTGATGTGGAATGGGGTATTCCAGATCCATTGTTAAATCAAGCTGCATCAGGAGATACAACAATTAGTGGTTTGGTTCCAAATATTGATAATGGCGAATATCAAATTCGTATTACTGTTAATGGTGAAGTTGTAGGGGAAGTACCTGTAACTAAAGATGGTTTGTATAAACTTGAAAATCTAGAATCAGCTCTTAAAGAAGGCGACGTTATCACAGCGCAGCTTATTGCTTACCGAGATGGTGAAGCTGTTAAGGATAAGAATGGTAATGAATTAGCATCAAATATTGCGACAATTACTGTTAAAAATGCTGATGATTTATATGAAGAATGGAAAGTGACACAACCAACAATTGATGATTTATTTGAAGGAAAAGAGTATGTGACAGGGCTTGCACCAAATGATACATCATTAGGTCGAACTTATGATGTTGTTGTCACAATTAATGGGCAAAAAACATATGTTGGTACATTAGATGAGAATGGTCGTTTCATGGTTAAAGTTGATAAACTTAAAGCGGAAGACAAAGTTGAAGTCATGATTGTTGGGCATCAACCAAGAAAAAATGACAAATTTAGTGAAACAACGGAAGCTATTGTCCAATTGTCACAATCATGGGAAGATTGGAATTTACAACCAATTGAAGTTAAACAACCTTCTGCAAATGATAATATGATTATTGGTAAATCAATTAATAATGATTTCTCAAATGGACGAACATACACAGTCGAAGTTCAGGTCAATGGCGGCGCGATTTATACAGGTACATTGAATCCTGATGGCACATTTGCAATCAATATTCCGACACTTTCTTATAAAGATGAAGTTTCAGTACGCCTAGTTGGTCATCAAGCTGGTTACGATGATAAATTAGGTCGTGAAACAATTCTGATTGTTGATAAAGAGAATAAAGTTGATAAGTCAAAATTACAAAATTTATATTCATTAGTACAAGATATTTCGAATGAAGATCATCAATATACAGCTCAAACTTATAAAGCATTTGATGAAGCTCGTCAAAAAGCAAAACTCGTTTTAGAAGATTCAGAAGCAACACAAGAACAAGTTGACGAAGCGTATCGTTTGCTTAAAGATACTTTCGAAGCTTTAGAAAAAAATGAATCAACTGAAGTTGATAAGAGTGAGTTAGAAAATCTTTACGAAGAAACACGTCCAGATAATACTGAGAATAAAAATAAATATTCGAACGATGATAATAAATATCCAGATGAACTATATCGTGAGTTTGAAGATGCTCGAGAAAAAGCAAAAGAAGTCTTAGATGACCCAGAAGCAACACAAACTGAGGTTGATGAAGCAACTAAAGACTTAGCTAAAGCAAAAGAAGATTTAGATAATTATTATGAACATCATGTAGACATTGATGATGGTAGCGGATCTGACTCAGATGGCAGTGGCAGCGACTCGGACGGTAGCGGTAGCGACTCAGACGGCAGTGGTTCCGATTCCGATGGCAGCGGTAGCGACTCAGACGGCAGTGGTTCCGATTCCGACGGCAGCGGTAGCGACTCAGACGGCAGTGGCTCCGATTCTGACGGTAGCGGTAGCGACTCAGATGGCAGTGGCTCCGATTCCGACGGTAGCGGTAGCGACTCAGATGGCAGTGGTTCCGATTC
>NZ_SDGV01000007.1 GCF_004795745.1 Vagococcus silagei
ATTATGAAATTAGCTCAATTACCTTAAGTAATAAATAATCTTTTGTTTTAACTTGCTGAATACTTAGATTCCGTCTACACTAAAAAAGTAAGACTGAATATATTTTTAAGGAGTTTTTTTGCATGACAAAATATAAATATTTAATTTTTGATTTAGACAATACATTATTGGATTTTACCCTATCAGAACGTTTTGCGTTGGAAAAAATTTTTACAACGTATGGCATAATTTATAATGATGAAACAGTAGCCACTTATAAAGAAATCAATGGTAAATTGTGGAAAAAATTAGAAGAAGGACGGATTGAAAAAAGCGTCTTGCTTGCTTCTCGTTTTAGACTATTTTTTGAGTCTCAAGGGCTTGAAGTTGATGGTGCAATTGCAGATGAAGAATATCGAGGCTTTTTAGCAGATCGTGCTGATTCAATTTTAGGCGCACGCGCTCTGCTAGAATCTGTCCAAAATTTAGGTTTTTGTATATTATCAGGTACAAATGGGATAGGTAAAACACAAAGACGTAGATTAGAGAATAATAGTTTTTCTAAATATTTTGATAAGTTATTTATTTCTGAAGAATTAGGCTTTGAAAAACCCGACGTTCGCTTTTTTGATTACATTTTTAATGATTTACAAATTAAGGATCATTCAGAAGTATTAATGATTGGCGATAGTTTATCGTCAGATATATTGGGTGCAAACCGCGTAGGCATTGATTCTGTTTGGTTTAACCCTGACCGGTTGATAAATGATACCTTAATTGAACCAACTTTTGAAGTAGCTCAGTTACAAGAAATTACAGATCGAGTACTAAAAGCTAGAAAATAATAAAAGTTATGTTATACTTTATTTATAAATTTGTTATTAAAGGAGTTGTTTGAGATGAGGCAATTATACCTTCAGAAAGGTATGGTTAATTTTGTAGGTGCAAAAACAATTGTTGATCGCAACAAGGAAAAAAACTACGTTATTTCTAGTGTCACTAATAATAATAACCAAGAACTATGTGTCCATGATAATCAGAATAATAAAATTGCAAGTGTTGAGATTAAAGAAAATCTTGGTAATCGCGAAGGCATGTTGGTTGTAGAAAATCAAAATCTTTTTCTTCTGGAACAAGTTGTCACAACGCTATCCTTACAGGAACAAACAGATTTATATTTAGTTGGTGATTGGAAAGAATTATCCTTTGATTTAATGAAGGGGTATCGCAAACTTGGTAAAGTAAGACCTAAATGGATGGCTTTCGGCAGTTCTTCATGCGAAATTACAGTATTTGAAGAACAATACGAAACAATCTTAGTGAGTACAGTCAGTGCAATCGATTATTTTAACGCAAAAAAAGAAAGCGAAGATTCACAAAAAGTATTACAAATAATCTAAGGTGATTTTTTTGGCGTATTGAGATGAGCAATAAGACAATCCTGATAATCAGGCGTTCTTTGCCTGAATATCAGGATGACTTATTGTCGAGTCTCAGCCAAAAAAATCCCGTCAATTAAGGTGGTGAAGAAAGCGTTTTGGAGCTCGGCAGTAAGCTAAACCAAGCAAGGCTACCTTCGTAATCTCCCCGATTACTCAAGGTTAAGTTACTGTACTTGTTAGATTAGGTTGTTATAATCATTTACTATTATGACAACCTCCCCCAGAAATAACGTAAATATAAAAATCCCTTTACCTAAAAAATAGGTAAGGGGATTTTTTATTAGGACTGAAATTGTGATTGGAACATATTGTAATAGAGTCCATCAGTTTGATCCATTAGCATTGCATGCGTGCCAATTTGAGCAACTTCACCATCTTTTAGTACAATGATTTTATCTGCATTTAAAATCGTTCCAAGACGATGGGCAATGACGATACTTGTTCTTTTTTGCATCAATCTTTGTAATGATTTTTGGACAATTGCATCGGTCACGGTATCAATTGAACTTGTCGCTTCATCAAAAATTAGGAATCGTGGCTGGTTAATAATGACCCGAGCAATTGTAAAAAGTTGTTTTTGTCCGCTAGATAAAGCCAATGTGTGTTCATCGACTTGAGTATTAAAACCATCAGGTAATCGGTCGATAAAATCCATCATGCCGACTTCTTCGCAAGCAGTTCTAACAAGTTCTTCAGTTGCATGATCAGCCCCAAAGGTTAAGTTATCCCAAAGTGTTGCTTGAAAAAGCCAAGGTTCTTGTAAAACAAGGCCAAAATTTTTTCGGAAATCATTTAGTTGATATCGAGCTAACGGTTCTTCATCAACTAAAATTGTACCATTTGTTACGTCGTAATAACGCATGATCAAATTGACAATGGTGGATTTTCCAGCACCAGTGGGTCCAACAATTGCAACAGTTTCTCCAGGTTGGATGTCGAAATTTAAGTTTTTCAAGATAGGATGATTTTCTTCGTAAGCGAAGGAAACATCTTCAAATTGAATGAATCCATTTTTAGGTGCAGGTAACGTCGTTTGCTCATCTTGAACTTCTTCGGGCGTTTGTTCAAGGATAAATTGAATACGGTTAAGGCCAGCCACACCAGCTAATATCTGTGTGAAGGCACTTGAAAGCTCGATAATCGGTTTAGAAAATTGAGCAGCATATAAAATGAAACTTGAAATCATTCCCACTGTCATGGCTTCAGGTTGATGAATCATAATCAAGCCACCGACTAACCCAATGGCTAAATAGCCGATATGATCAACAAACCGTGATAAAGGGTTTGTGAGTGAAGATAGAAATTGGGCTTTTTTCCCCGTTTCATGTAATTCTGCATTCAATGTTTCAAAAGTCTCGATAGTTGCTTCTTCTTGTTGTAGAAGGGTAACGAGTTTTTGATTTTGAATGGTTTCAGCAAGGAAACCGTTCATTTTGCCAAGTTGACGTTGTTGCTGTCTAAAGGATGACTGACTTTTATTCGCAACGATGTAGTTTGTCCATGCCATAAGCAGTGTTGAAACTAAAATAATCAGTGTCAGTTTAAAATTTAAAAGTAACATACTGATTAAAGACACGATAATCATGGCCAAACCAGAGAATAATTGGTTGAAAACGGTAGTAAAAGCTACCGAAACTAACTCTAAATCATTGGTAAAGCGACTGATAATATCACCATGGCGATTTGTATCGTAAAAATTGGCTGATAGTTTGTTTAAATGTTGAAAAGCTTCTTCACGAATATCACGTGTAAAGCGATACGCAATTGTATTTCCAAGTTTTTGAATCCCCCATTGAGTGAGAGCGTGAATGGTGACAATTAAAGATAAAAACAGGAGTAGCTGAAACATCTTAGGAAAATCAACTTGATTCTTTTGAACCATGGTGTCGACTGTTTTTCCAATAAACAACGTGATAACGGCTGTTAAAATCCCGCTGAATGCGCCAAATGAACTTGCGGCGATTACTTTTCCGGTATATGGTTTTAAGAAACGTTTAAAAAGAGTCTTATTATTATTTTTCATAGTCAAATCCTCCTTCTAGGCCCTGCATTTTGGCTAATTCAAGATAAAATGCAGACTCTTTGAGTAAGGTTTGGTGTGTACCATGAGCAAGAATTTTTCCTTGTTCAAGGACTAATATTTGTTCAGCTTCGGCGATGGTTGATAATCGTTGCGAAATCATAATAATGGTTGCCTGTTGCAATTTATTTCTCAAGGCTTGACGCAAATTAAAATCTGTTTGATAGTCGAGCGCACTAAAAGAATCATCAAATATAATGATTTCTTTAGGCTGAACGAGGGCACGGGCAATTGTTAAACGTTGGCGTTGTCCACCGGAAAAATTCTTCCCACTGGCTTGGACAAGTGCATCTAATTGATCAGGTAACTCTTCAACAAATGAGCGACATTGCGCAATATCCAAAGCATTCCAAATCTCTTCATCTGAGGCATCTGGTGCCATCATCTGTAGATTCTCACGTAAAGTACCTGAGAAAAGAATGTTTTTTTGCGGCACAATGGCAATTTTAGATAATAGCTCGTGTGAAGAATAATAAGCACTGCTTTCATTATTAAATAAAATTTGGCCGTCACTGACAGGATAGAGGTTGGTTAATAAAGGAATTAAGGTGCTTTTCCCACTTCCTGTAGGACCGGTAATGCCTAACCATTCTCCTTCTTGAATCGTAAAGTTTAAATGCGCTAAAGTTTTCTTCTTAGTATTTGGATATTGAAAGGCCACATTATCAAAACGGATGGTTTCAATTTTTTGTGTCATTCGCTTTTCATCGGCAATGGTTTCTTCAGGTAAGTCTAAAATTTCAGAGATTCGTTTGGCTGAAACTTCAGCACGTGAAAAGATAACCACTAGGTTCGAAATAACAATTAAGGCCATTAACATTTGTGTCATATAATTAATTAAAGCAATGACTTCCCCTTGTTTCAGTGTACCTGCATTGATACTGAAGCTACTGAAATAAAGGATAAAGAGAATGGCGCCATTAATCACAAATGTTGTGACAGGTCCCAAAATAGCCGCAATATTGGCTGCTTTAATTGACGTGTTAGCTAAATCATCACTTGTTTCATCAAAACGTGTGATTTGTTGTGGTGTTTTTGAGAATGCTCTAATTACACGAATACCAGATAAATTTTCGGCGACGAGATGCGTCAGTTGATCGAGTAATTGTTGTCCTTTTTTGAAGAATGGCATCGTTATTTTTGAAATCATGTAAATAGCCGCAATAAAGATCGGTAAAACGGCAATAAAGAGTAAAGTTACTTTTGGTTCAATCCGGTAGGCCATAATAATGGACCCAATACATAAAAATGGGGCGCGAATAACGAGGCGGATTAACATCGCTAGTGCGAGTTGTAGTTGGTTGGTATCATTGGTAATTCTAGTAATCAATGAATTTTCATTTGATTGATCTAATTGTGCGTAAGACAAGCGATTGATCTTTCTTGTCAGTTGGTTACGTAGTTCCGTTCCAAAACCTTGCGAAGCTATGGACGCGTAGTATTGACATAAGATAACGAAAAAGAGTCCTAAACAGGATATCAATAACATTTTTCCGGCTAAAAGCCAAACAAGTTGTGAGTTTTTTTCGCTAATGGCTTGGTCTAAAAGTTGTGCCATATAAAGTGGCAAAATAAGTTCTAAAATAGCTTCAAATAATTTGAAGAGTGGGCCTAAAATTAATTCTTTTTGATATTTCTTAGCATATGGGAGTAATGACCACATTTTTTAGCCTCCTTCATTTTTATACTTGCTATTTTACGACAATTATTCAAAATAGCAAATCAACTTAAAAATAGGTGTAGGCTATTTTTGAGATAAAGAAAACAAGATTCCTCACGTGTTGAATGTGCGTGGGGAATCTTGTTTGAAGTTTGTAAACTTATAGATAACTTTGAACCGCTTGTAATAAACTTTCCTCATCAGCAAGGACTTGTCCGTTGAGTTTAATTAAACCAATGGTATATAGATTGGCATATGGAAATTGTGATTCAGCGACTTCTTGTAAAGCAGCCAATTTTTCAGGATTTGTCGCACCAAGTTGGCGGCTATCTGAAAATAATGCTAAAACAGGGATGCCTGCTTGATAAGCGACGCCGATTTCTGAAGCAACACCAACATCAATAGTGGCACCATCTAATATTGCAATGACTAATTGGCTATCAAGAAGCGCATTTGTATCATATAACGCAATTTTTTTAGAATCAGCGTAACTATTCTTGTCGTTAATTTCAAGTTGTTCTTGAGGGATGTAAAGGTTGACATTTGGGTAAATTTCACGAATTTTTCCCACGAGATAAGCGTTATATTGCCGCTCCATATTTGAAAATAACGGACTTGCAAAGTAAATTGATTGTGTCATATTAACTCTCCTAACTATTACAGATATATTTTAGGATATCGTGAATTGTAATAATTTGTAAAGAGTTTGTTACAGAATGCTTTTTTATTTCTTGTATAATGGTTGAAGAAATAGATAGGGAAAGTTGAAAGGTGTTGTTATAGTGAATAGTAAAAAGATTTTAAACCTTGTATTAGTCACTGTGCTGCTAGGGGTATTTCCGACACAGGTTTTAGCAACTGAAGCTGGTGGGGAAGCTAAGATGAAAGAAGAAAGTGCACAAATTAGTAGTGAGATTGATCAGGCGTTAACGTCTGTGAATAAAACATATCAAGAAATCGAAAGCTTAAAAGTAAATGTTGATAAAACAGAAACAAAGATTACAAAGCTAAAAGAAAAAATTACTTCTGTAGAAGATAGTATTGATAAAAGAGTTGCCGCGATGGGCAAAAGAATGCAAACAATCCAAGTTAACAATTCAAGTGTATCAACTGATTTTGTTGATGCTTTGATTGAAGCGGAAGGTGTTTCTGATTTTGTGAGTCGTTTACATGCGGTAAATGTTATCCAAGATGCAGAAAACTCAAAAGTAGATTCTTTAACACAAGATAAAGAAAAACTTGAAACATTAAAAGAAGATTTAACAAGTAGTCAATCGTCTTTAAAAGACAAACAAAGTAATTTAGAATCTCAAAAAACGCAATTAGAAGGACAAGTCAAAGACTTAAAATCTGAATTAGCGTCAAATGAATCAGCATTAAATAAATTAAAAGAATCAAACTTAGCTAAAGAATCAGTCGCAAATAAAGTGTTGGCTGAGGAAAAAGCAAAAGAAACACCAGAATCAAAAGAAGCACCAAAACAAAATACGCAAAAAGAAGCAGCTACACCGGTTTCACCAACGAAACCAACTGCACCAGTAACTTCTGGTGGTGGCGGACGTACATTAACAATGGCAGCATCCGCATATTCATATACAGAAGCTGGTTTAACACCATTTACTGCTCTAGGAATTGACTTAAGACAAAACTCAAAAGTTGTTGCGGTTGATCCAAGTGTTATTCCATTAGGCTCAGTCGTTGAAGTATCAGGTTATGGTATGGCAATTGCTGGTGATACAGGTGGTGCGATTAAAGGCAATCGTATCGATTTACACTTTAACTCAGTTCAAGAGTGTTTACAATTTGGTCGTCAGACAGTGACTGTAACAGTTCAATAATTACAAAAAATAAAGTTTCAAACTCGCTCATTGGGTTTGAAGCTTTTTTTATTAAAAAAACCTTTATATCAATGATATAAAGGCAAATATTATTTATGATAATGAGTGAGACGTCATATCAAATGTTTCGCCTAAACTCTCAACAGCTTGTTTCCATGCATCAAGAGCTAGATTTTCTTCAACCACATAACGGTTTCTTGAATGAACACGACACTCGTGTGAACAACCTCTTAAATATTTTTCTTCATTTTTTTCTGAACAAAGAATTTGGCGATTACATTCTGGATTTGCACAATTTACGTAGCGTTCAGATGGAGTGCCGTCGAACCAATCTTTACCAACAATGACCGGATTTACTTGGTTAATCGGGACACTGATTCTTTCATCAAAAACATACATCGCACCGTCCCATAACTCGCCTTGAACTTCAGGATCTTTTCCGTAAGTAGCAATGCCGCCATGGAGTTGTCCAACATCATTAAAGCCTTCGCGTACTAACCAGCCTGAGAATTTCTCACAGCGAATGCCGCCAGTACAGTATGTAACCACGCGTTTATCCTTGAATTTTTCTTTGTTATCACGAATCCACTGTGGTAATTCTCTAAAGTTGCGAATATCAGGTCGAACAGCACCGCGGAAATGACCTAAATCATATTCATAATCATTTCTGGCATCAATGACAATCGTATCATCATCGAGAATCGCTTCTTTAAACTCTCCTGGAGAAAGATATTGCCCTGTAAGTTCTAAAGGATTGATATCATCTTCTAAGCTTAATGAGACAAGTTCTGGACGCGGACGGACGAACATTTTTTTAAATGTTTGTTCTTCAGATGGATCAATTTTAAAGAAGATATCTTTAAATTGTTCACTATTGTGCATCGCAGTCATGTAAGCTTCGGTATCTTCAGTTAAACCGGAAAGTGTTCCGTTAATGCCTTCGTTTGCGATGAGAATACGACCTTTTAAATTTAAAGACTTACAGAAAGCTAAATGTTCTTTCGCAAAACTTTCTGGATCTTCAATTGGAACATATAAATAATATAATAAAACTTGATAAGTTGACACGTAATTCCCCCTCTAAATTTGTTCGCAATTATTATACGTGAAAGCTTGCTAATATAGCAACATAGATACTTATTTCACAAGCTGGTTTTAGCTTGACGTTTTGGCCCATTTTCGATACATTTAAATGATAAATTACGATGAAGGAGAATCGGATGATGACAATTAAACAATTAAAAACACAAGCTGAGTGGGAACAGATTCATGCATTATCAAGTTATGCTTTTGATGTTAATCATAACGAGATTCAAAAAGAAAACTTTTTTAAATTGTGTAGTATAGCGAAAAATTTTGGTGATGTTTTAAATGGAACACTGACAAGTTCTTTGATGTTAATTCCTTTTGATGTGAGTTTATTTGGTAAATTCATTAAAATGGGTGGTATTGGCAATGTTGCGTCTTATCCTGAACATCGTGGTCAAGGAAATATTCGTCATTTATTTAATAAGGTCTTTTCAGAAATGAAGAATGATCAAATTCTAGTGTCATATTTAGCGCCATTTTCGCAACCGTTTTATCGTAAATTTGGGTATGAGCGCTTGTTTATCGAACAAGAATTGACCGTGCCAAGTGAGGTACTTAAATTTGTTGAAGTGCGTGATGGATACAAAGTAGAACGTATTAAAGAAGACAACCGTGAAGCACGAAAAGAACGTTTGGCTCTTTATAATTGCACGCTAGGAAGAAAACATGGTAATAATCAACGTAGCCTTACGTGGTATGAGTGTTGTCAAACGCGTGCTGATAATCATCATCTTGCAGTCGTTCGCGATGAACAAGATCAGCTTGTTGGCTATTTAGATTATAAATTTGACAAGGAAGATGTCATTATTTCAGAGATGATTTATGAAACAACAGCTGCTTTGAAAATGCTACTTAATTTTCTAACCTCACATCGTAGCAGTTTTAAAAATTTTATCTTTGGTAGTCTTGAGGATACATCATTTTTAGAATATTTTGATGATACACGTGTCTCAAAAATCTACCAAACCAATGGTATGATGGCACGTATTGTCTCAATGTCATCTTTCTTAGAACAACTACCTATTAAAAAAACTATTGATGGCGAAGTTTATTTAAAAGTCACGGAAGATGTGTGTGCTTGGAACCAAGGGATTATCCACTGGTCATTTCAAGATGGTGTTTCAAAAGTGACTTGGGTCGAAGCAGAGAGTCAAGTAGCTACGATTCCTCATTACGAAGCATCAATTGGACGTTGGACTCAAGTTTTACTAGGAGGCATGTCGCTCGAAAAAGCTCTGAATTTAGGTTTTGTCAGTTGTACACATGAGGACGATTTTTTAGGAACAGTTTTACTTAAAGGGCAACCGTTCTTGAAAGATCATTTTTAAGTTACCGCCGGAAGATGATATAATTAGTTATATTGAATGAATATAAACCAAGGGCTGATAAGCATGGACTTTTTAGTCAAAGAGAATACCTTAATAATATTGTTAGGTATTGTGATGTATATTGTTGGAATTTTATTGCTAGTGACAACATTTAAAATTAAGAATGAAAGTAAAATTTTTAGGCCAGTTATATTTTTATTGGATATGTTGTTCCTTGCAAGTGGAATTTTTAGTACTTTATTTTTTGGAGTTAATTATTAAAAACCTATAGAAGCAGAATTGTTGTCGTAATATGATTATGAATCTATAGGTTTTATTTAATATAGCAATTACATAGAAGTCACATCAATTGTGCCCATGAAAATCAGAACTAGAGCAATGATTGCTAAAACGCCTACAGTAATGGCTGCAATCCTTTCAACTGAGGTGAAGACCTTTTTCTGATTCTCTTTCCGAGCTTTGATGAATAGGAAAATGCCAGGTGCAAATAGTAGGGTGGTTACGAAAATGTATTCAAAACCTGAAGCGTATAAGCAATAGCCCATATAAATTGATGCGATTAAGCCAAGAACCACATTTTTATTGAAGAATGATTTTTCCCATTTGAGTGACAATTTAAATTGGCTGAGTGAGACAAAGAAATAAGGCACTAACATGGTACTAGATGCTAACATCGCCATGAAGTTATAGGCACTTGAGTTAATCAATAATGATAAGAAGAAAAATTGTACTAAGCCGTTACTGACAAGGAGTGCGGTAGTGGGTGCTTTATGTTTGTTTTCTCTTGCGAAAAATTTAGGGAAAATGGCATCAGTTGCCCCCTGGAATAAGATTTCGCCAGCAAACATTGTACAAGCAAACCAAGCACCGATTGCTGAGATGATGACACCGGCATTGATTAAAATTGCGCCCCATTTACCCACAACACTTTCAAGCACTTGGGCCATTGCTGGTTTTGATAATTCAGCAATATCAGATTGTGATAAAACTGCAAATGACAACACAGTCGCTAGTAAATAAATCGAAGTGATAATTGCAAAACTTAGAATAGTCGCTTTACCGACAATTTTTTTACTTTTAGCACGTGCAGAGTAAACAATCGCGCCTTCAACCCCAACAAAAACCCAAACAGCAGACATCATCGCTTTTTTGATTTGAGGTGTCACTTCTGACCATTCAAAGTTACCTGAGATGGTTCCCCAAACATTCTGTGTAAATAAATCATATTTGAAACCAATGATTAAACATAAAATAAAGATACCTAATGGAATCAATTTAGCAATGGTAATAAAACCATTGATTCGTGATGCAAAATTTGAACCTTTAAGAATTAGAAAATGCATGCCCCAGAGAAGTAAGGAAGCACCAAATACAGAATAGACATTTTGTCCATCGCCAAAAATTGGGAAGAAATAACCTAAGGCACTAAATGCGAGCGAACCCAAGGCAACATTACCTAGGAAAATTGAAAACCAATAGCCTAAGGCACAGTTAAAACCAACGAAACTGCCAAAGCCTTCTTCGGCATAACTATAGATTCCAGCATCAAGATGAGGTAGTTTTTCGTTTAGGTTTTGTAAACAGAAAACAAAAATGCCCATCCCAATTCCTGAAATGATTAAAGCCACAGTTACAGGTCCAACCGATGCGACTTTAGCCATGTCAGACATTAAGTTAAAAATTCCCCCACCAATTACAGAACTCACGGTTAATGCGATGAGTCCTGCTAAACCGACTGAACTTTCTTTGTTACTCATAATTAACTAACCCCCTTAATAAATTTTTTGTAGACATATGGCGAACTTGTAGAATAGAGGAGCAATTCATATTCAATATTGAAGGATACAACATCGCCTATTTGATAATTTTTTTCTGAATTTGTAATATCAATAATAGCATGATCGCTACTACCACCAATTAATTTGATTGCTGAATCATAAGGTACGAGCTTAGTTAAATCACCAAGGTCTTGTCTACCGATAGCAAGCAAGGCTCTTTTATGTGAGCCGATATCTTGATATTGCGCTTTGTTTCCAAAGGCATCGACAGTTATTGTTCCAATCGGGTGACTAGGTTTTTCTTTGATTTCAATAATTTCTGCTTCAATTGTGAAGACGTCCCCGTGCATCTCAGGAAACGTATAGTCAAAGTAGTTTTCCATGTCTCTTAAAAAGAGGTTGTCGCCAATACGAAGGTGATTAATCCCTTTAGGTAGGGAACCGTTTAAGAGAAGTGGTACACTAGTTGATGCCCCTCCAGAGACAATCCCAAGTGGCCGCTCGATTCTCCGTTCAATTTCTGCGGCTAAATCCGTGAGTCGCCCTAAGTTGGTTTGATCGGGTTGAACTGAACCGTAGCAACCGAGATTGGTTCCAATACCTCGGAGATGTACATGTTCTAAATTATTTTCCACAAGTATTGCTGCTTCAAAAAGATGTTCATCTTCAAAAAATCCTTCACGCAGGTCACCTAAATCAACCATCAGAATGACATCGTGTGTGGTGTTTAGTTTTTGACAACAGTCATTGATGGCTTTAAGTGTTGTGATTTCAGTATTGAGGCTGATATCACTACATAAAATCATCCGTTCTAATTCACTTAACATAGGGATACGTAGCATTAACGTTTCAATTTCAGGATGTTGGTTTTTAACTTGTTCAAGTTGACTAAGACGAGAAGATGACAAGGAGCAAAGACCACCAGCGACAAGTGTATCAATAATTTCTGGTAAAGCATTAACCCCTTTAACAACCCCAGAAATTGTGACACCATTTTCTTTTGCTTTGCCTAAAAGTGTTTCAACATTACTTTTTAATTTAATTAAGTCGATGACAGTTCGTGGATAGAGATTTTCCAAGACAAAAACTCCTTTCTATTCTTTAAAAAATAGGGTCTGATTAAAACTCACGTTTTAAATCAGGCCCTATTAATGTAAACAAAGTAATGATTTGATGGATTAGAAGCGTAGTGACAAGCAGCTCAAGCCACCATCAATTTTACGATACTCAGAAGTATCGACAACCAATACTTTGTACCCAAGCGCCTCAATTTTTTCTTGTACATTTGGATATCCTTCTGGAACTAAAACATAGCCGTTCATCCAAATACAATTTGCTCCATATGCTTCTTTCATTTCAACTTCAACACGATTAAATTTTTCAAACTCGGCAGCTGTTTTAAATTCACCAGCAACGAGTAAATTATTATTTTCTAAGTAAGCTAAACCAGTTTTTAGATGTAGCATCTCGCTCATTTGAACGACTTGACCAGATAAGCCATGCTTTTCTAAAATAGCAATCATTTGACGTGCACCCTCAGCATTTGTTCTTGCTGATTCGCCAATGTAGAAGTGATCGCCAACCATCATAATGTCGCCAGCTTCAATTGTTCCTGGCGCTTCGATGTATTCAATTACATCATAGAACTTTTTAAGTGCCGCAATCATATCTGGTAGTGCAGCTTCTTCGCGACGAGTTTCTGCACCAGGACGAGTAATGATTGCACATTTACTTGTACACAACGCAACATCTTCAACGAAACAAGAGTCTGGAAATTCTTCGACAGGTCCTAAAACAGTTACATTAACACCAGTTTTTGTCAAAGCGCTTACATAATTTTCGTGCTGAACTAAGGCTTTCTCGTAAATTGGCTTACCTTCATCTGCACTTGTAATTCCTTCAGAAATTGATGGTGATGGGATACGGACAATAACATTTTTGAACATTGAAATTCCCTCTTTCTTATTTAATTTAGCTTTCGTATATAATATACAATCGATAATTAGTTAAGTCAAGTCAATTTTTAAATAAAATATATATGGCTTTAATTTGTAGTATAATAAGAGGATGGATAAGGAGCGAAAACAATGATTAAAGAAAAAGTGTATCAATTTATTTCGGAAGAAATAATCCGAGGGAATTTTAAAAAAGATGATCGGTTGGTTGAACAATATATCGCCGAACATTTAAATATAAGTCGAACACCAGTTAGAGAAGCAATGTTTCTCTTAACCGCAGACGATATTTTAGAGCATGAACCACGTAAAGGGTTTCGTTTAAAGAAATACACGGCCAGTGATATGGAGGAGATTTATGAAATCATTGGCACACTGGATGGTAAAATTGCGGAATTGACGTGTGGTTTGTTGACAGAAGAAGACTATTCAACGATGGATTTCTTGATTAAAGCGATGGAAGCAGCAATCGATAACGAGTTGTATATTAAATACAATGACCTGCAATATGAATTCCATTCACAGTATATTAATAAATGTAAAAATCAAAAACTCATTCAAGAAATCAATAAAATGAAGCGTTTGTTTATTGGGAAAGAATATAATATTGGGGACGATACGATTAAAGAAACGTTGTATCATACTAATGCTGAGCATCAGAAAATTCTTGAATTGTTCAAAGCACAAGATGCTGCTGCAGTACGGTATTTTATTGAGAAAACGCATTGGCGTGCGGATAATGCCCAATACGACATTTGGTAAAATAAAAAACGTAATGTCGTTAAACATTACGTTTGTGATTAGTTATTAAAGAAATAAACCGACGAAAAAGAGAATCATTTGAACGGAGATGAATAGGCCTAGATTTTGAATTGCTAGAGGAAAAGTCTCTAATTTATTTGGCTTTATGCTGTAACGTTGCGTATTTTTCCAAATTTTTGGAAAGATTAACCAAATAAATAGCAGTGTCCAAGGCACAATTTTTAAAGCGACATTAAGTGTTGTTGTTAAAAATGCAATGATGACTAGGGTTTTAAATAGATGCAATGCGTTTTTCTCGCCGATATAGTGAACGAGTGTATGACGATTGTTAAGTCTATCTTCTTCTAGGTCACAAGTATTGTTTGCTAACATCAGGTTTGCAATCGCGCAGGCACTTGGCAATGTGAACAATAAAATAGGCCAAAGAAAACTAAAATTAAAGTTTACTTGCGATCTGACATTAAGATAAATACAAATGATTGGAATAATTGTCCCCATAGTAAAACCTGAAGCAATTTCACCAACTGGTAAGGTTGAAAGTGGCTTTGGACCAGCGGAATAAAAAATGCCAACCGCAAAACTAAAAATTCCTAACCAAAGGACAATCCAAGACGTGCGATAAGCGAGATAAAGACCAAGTAGTGACGAAACTAAGATAAAACTAATAATCAGATTACGAATAAGCGGTACCGATAATTTTTCGCGGCCAATTATATTTGTTTCTTCTTTATAGTCATGAACGTCAGTGGCACGATGAAAATCCATATAATTATCTAAAATATCAACAGCCATATTGAAAATGACCATTGAGATGAAAAATAATAGCATATTACTTAAAGAAAGTTGTTGATAATGGTACCATGAGTAAAGCATTCCAAGTGCAAAAGGAAAAATACTCGCACTTTTGGCTTTTAACTCAACCAATTCAGCAAAGATTTTAAAATTCATAATAAACTCCTTAACATTTTCTACTCTGTTTATTATACTGTTAGTGGAAAGATTTTGAAAGTATTCAAACTGTTAGGGGTTATAGGAGGTACAAATGTCGATTCATCCGTTATGGGATCAATACCCAGAGATTAAAGAAGAATTATTGGAAACACGCAAAGTCATGGATAAAGTTGTGAAAATTCGTAATAAAGAAATTACAAGTGCTTTGCAATTGCTACTAGGTTCTGGTGGTAAACTATTAAGACCAGCCTTTTTTTTACTATTTTCAAAATTTGGAGAAGTAGAATCGGTTAAAAAAACACAACGCATGGCAGCCTCTTTAGAAATACTACATGTTGCAACGCTAATTCATGATGATGTGATTGACGATTCGCCGATGCGACGTTCTGTACCGTCCATTCAAGCTGTCTATGGTAAAGATATTGCTGTTTATACTGGGGATTTATTATTTACGATTTATTTTCATCTACTTGCTACATCAGCTAAAGATTCTAAATTAATAGAATTGAATGCACATAGTATGAAGCGAGTCTTAGTTGGTGAACTTGATCAAATGAATTTACGCTACAACATGAATATAACAACAAAACAATATTTTCAACATATTAAAGGAAAAACCGCGCAACTTTTTGAGTTTTCGTGTCTGGAAGGTGCGTATTATGCAGATTGTCCTCGTAGCATTCAACTTCAGGCCAAACGAATTGGTTACAATATTGGCATGGCCTTCCAAATTATGGATGATATTTTAGACTATCAAGCAACCAGTGAGGAAATGAATAAACCGGTTTTTGAAGATTTACGAAATGGATATTATACGTTACCTTTAATTCTAGCAATGGAAAAAAATCGCGACGCTTTTATCCCATTATTAAGTAAAAAGGATGAACTTAGTGATGAGGAACTTGTACAAGCCCATCAATTAATTATTGAAAATGGTGGCATTGAAGCAGCAGAAAAAATTGCTGGACGCTTTACTGATAAGGCTTTAAAGGGCATCTTAAGTTTACCGGATATCCCGGAACGACAAGTTTTATATGAAGTAACAGAAAAATTATTACGTCGAAATAATTAACAATTAATAAAACGCGAGATGGTTTGCAGGAGCTGATTATCTCGCGTTTCGTTTTAAAGGAGAATAAAATGTCTGAAGATGCATTAGAAATAATTAATGGTTTATCACCCAATCAAAAAATAAACTATGATAAAACGTTAAAAACTTTGATAAAGAAATGGGAAAAAAAGGAGGCACGTCCTAAAATTTTATTGCATAGTTGCTGTGCACCGTGTAGTACCTATTGTTTAGAATATATGACGGATTTGGCTGATATTACGATTTATTTTGCCAATTCAAATATTCACCCGAAAGTAGAATACTTACGTCGCGAACAAGTGCAAAAAGATTTTATTGCCCAATTTAACGAAAAAAATAATAAGCAGGTTCAATTTTTAGCTGCACCCTATGAACCTCAAAAATTTATGAAAATGGTGAGAGATCAAGAGTTAACGCAAGAACCAGAGGGTGGAAAAAGATGTTCAGCTTGTTTTCAAATGCGCTTAGATTTAGTGGCAGAAAAAGCTCAAGAATTAGATTTTGATTATTTTGGTAGTGCATTGACGTTGTCACCTAAAAAAAACAGTCAGCTAATTAATACGATTGGCTTTGATATTCAAAAGTTTTATGATGTGAATTATTTACCAAGTGATTTTAAAAAGAATAAAGGGTATGAACGTTCCTTAGAAATGTGCCGTGAGTATGATATCTATCGTCAATGTTATTGTGGTTGTGTTTTTGCAGCTCAAGACCAAGGTGTTGATTTTAAACAAGTCACACAAGACGCTAAAGAATATTTAGAAAAGAGAAGGCCAGAAGCTTAGTTGAAAAAATAAACACAATTAGGTAAAATGACGGATTACGTTTATAATGATAGTAACGTTAAGAAAGCATTTAAGAAAAGTTGAAGAGGGTGAAAGAAATGATTGAGCTATGGCATAGATTTACAGAAAATACCGCCTTAAGAAGAACAGTTGTTTTAGTTGCTTTATGTCTTGTTCTCTATTGGGTGAGAGGGATCATTAGTTTATTATTACTAACTTTTATTTTTACTTATTTGATGATCCGTTTAATTGGCATCATACATAAGTTTAGTCGGATTCCGGAGAAAATCGTGGCTGTACTGGTGTATCTGATAGTACTGATTTTTCTATATTTTTCAATCACTATTTATGTACCAAAATTATTTTCTCAAACACTGACGATGATTGAAGAAGTTGTTTCTTTCTATCAGAAAATGAGTAAGAGTACTGACAATAAGCTTGTCGACTGGGTTTTTTCAGTCGTGAGTATCTCAGAAATCAAGCAACAATTAACATCAGGTGTTAAAGTTGTCTTTACAACCATTACGAGTATTGGTTCGATGGGATTAACATTCTTTATGTCACTTATTTTAAGCTTCTTTTTCATTATTGAAAAAGAATGGGTGGAATCTTTTGGACGCGGCTTTTTCCAAAGTAAAATAAAAACAATCAGTCAAGATATTGCTTTTCTTGGTAAGAAGTTTGTCGATACATTTGGTGTCGTGATTGAAGCACAGTTTATTATTGCTTGTGTGAACACTTTGCTAACAACAATCGGTCTTTTGATTATGAAATTTCCTCAAAATCAGATGCTCAGTTTAGCATTAATGATTTTTATCTTTAGTTTAATTCCGGTAGCAGGTGTGATTATCTCGTGTGTGCCACTTAGTTTGATTGCTTATACAATTGGTGGTATTCAAGATGTGGTCTATGTTTTAATCATGATTACCTTAATTCATGCATTAGAGTCATATCTATTAAATCCTAAGTTAATGAGTAGTAAAACAGATTTGCCAGTTTTCTTTGTTTTTATTGTTTTAATGATTTCACAAAAATTCTTTGGCGTCTGGGGCTTGATTGTCGGTATTCCTGTTTTCGTCTTTGTGCTTGATTTATTGGGCGTGAAAAGTGAGAAACCGCATCAGCAGAAAAAAATAAAACTATTATCTAAAACATAAAAAAATCGTTGTCTCAAGCACTAATCTGTGCGAGACAACGATTTTTTATTACTATAGATCAAATTTTCTAAGTCTAAAGTATGTAATTAACTCAGATACACCAGAGAATAATAGTAAGAATCCAATAAAGTTGTAGAAAATTAGTTTTGTTTCAAATGGTTTGAAACAGATAACTAAACCAACGATAACAAGGATAATACCATAAATTAAAATTGGAATCCAAGGGACATTAACATAGCTTTTAAGATTGATAGCCTGGCTAATCTTGTAAATACCACTTACTAGGACAATGATGCCGATAAAGACAGCAAGCATGCTAACAAGTGTGTTGGCAAACAAAAAGATGAATAATGCGAAGCCGAGGTAGCACACCGCGCCAATCAATTTTAAATTAGGTCCTTGTGTTTTTATTCGCAATGCTTCAACTAAACTAATTATTCCTAGAACAAAGTTGTAACCAGCAATAATATATACCAATAAATTAAAGACACCGAATGGATTTAAGAGTGTTGCAATCCCTAAAGAGATGAAGGCAATACTTCTAATAATCGCAAACTTTTTAAAGGTATTAAAGACTGAAGATATCATAATAGTGAACCTCCTTTTATAGATAACTTAACTCACTTATTATAAAACAAAAACAATTAGATTGTCTAATATTTTTCAAGTAAGTCAATATTTATCTTTACATTGAGCCTTGGAAAATGTGTTTGTTTTTAGCGAAATAATCAATACCTGAATAAATCGTGAAGAACAAGCATGTGTAGAGCATAATTTGCGCAATTGGTAAATGCATTAAATTGAATGGTACATTATCAATTAAAAGTAAGATAATTGCTACCATTTGTGTCGCTGTTTTTACCTTTCCGGGCCAAGCAGCAGCCATCACTTCACCATCTTCAACAAGTAATAGGCGAAGCCCAGTAACCGCTAGTTCACGACAAACAATAATCGCAACCACCCATGAAGGAGCACGGCCTTGACCAACTAAAACGATGAAGGCTGTCATCACTAACATTTTATCAGCTAACGGATCAGCAAATTTACCAAAGTTGGTTACAAGTTTCATCTTTCGTGCTAAATAGCCATCTAGCCAGTCTGTGATACTAGCGACTGCGAAGATAATTGCAGCGACAATTTGGGTGACAAAAAGTGCAGCATTTCCAACGTAGACAACGCCCCAATTTAATGGGGCAACGGCAATAACAATAAATAATGGAATCATCATGATTCTTAATACAGTTAATTTATTAGGTAAGTTCATTATAAACCTTTCTTTCTAATCCTTATTTTCTTTAGTGCCTTCAAAACCAAGTGTTACGATTTTTTTACCAGTGACAGGATTTTTTTTGTTGAATGGCAATAATTTTCCTTCAACACCAATTGATAAGTTATTTGAAGCTCCCACAACAATGTCGACATCATCATACTCTTCAGGAATTTCTGCTGTAACAGTTTCACCAGGTTGAAGTGTATATTGATAGAACATATTAGTCGTACCACTTTCTTGAATTCCAATCCATGCTGGACCATCAAGTCCTTTAAATTCAATTTCATGAGGTGACGCTGAACTTTTTAGAGTGTATTTAACGCTTTGTGGTGAGTCTAAAACTTCAGTTACTTTTAATTCTTTTGTTTTTTCTTTCTCTTTCTCTTTTTTCGTTGTTTCGGTCGTTTCCTCAGAACTAGATGTTTCAGTTTTTTCGCTTTGCGCAACTGAACTAGATTCTTCTGATTTTACGACGGTCGTTTTCTCTGGAGTCGGAATTAATGGTCCTTGTTCTGAATCAAGTAGAATAGCATAAATAACCGTTCCAAAGATTGCTAAAACGAGTAGTAATAATAATGTGACCGGCAAGTAATTACGCACAAACGTTTTAGAGCGACTTGTTTGGTCATATTTTGATTTTCGTGAGCCTTTAACAGGATCAGCAATTGCAAGGTCATTTGGATTTTCAGGTTTTCCTTCAAGTCTACGAAGTAATGGTCGTGGATTTTGGCCAACTGCTTCTGCATATTGTCGGACAAAGGTCCGTGTATAGTAATCACTCGGAAGTGCATCAAAATCATTTTCTTCAATAGCTTCGAGATAACGTCGCTGAATTTTTGTAATACGTTGCAAATCGCCGATAGTTAGGCCTTTTTCAATACGGTCTTTTTTTAGTTTTTCCCCTATCGTGTCCAAAGTATTGCCTTCTTTCTATTTTAATTGCGATATTTTTAAGATTTTGGGTAGATATAAAAACGACTGAGTGCTTCTGGACGAATAAATTGGTCACGCGCACGCAATAAGTCTTGCAAAGTGATGCTTTCAATAATTTTTGCAAGATCAAAAAGAGTGATGTCGCCAAATTTCATCGCACTATATTGGTGTGCAATGTATTCAAGGGAATCTAGTGATTGGAGGTGTTTACCAATCATTTTCTTTTTAGCTAAGGCAACATTTTTTTCTGTTAACTCAGGACTTTTATCTGATTTTAACAATAAGTTAACCATTTGGTTTGCAAATTGTTCAGGATTATTAGTGTCCGTGCTAAAATCAGCAAAATGGAAGCTTCGATCCATCGAAAATTCAAATGAAAAACTATCATCGATTAAGCCATCGTTATACATTTCAAGATAATGACTAGAAGTAACGCCAAACAGAATTTGCAATAACAGCTGAATACTTGTTTGGTAGGTAATACGTTCTAAATCATTTTCAGGTATTGGATCCAATCCTTTTAAACCAACAATGGCTTTTGGACGAGTCACGGAAAGTTCAATCGAATCTTCTTTAATAATGTCTTTTTCAAGTTCTTCAGGGAAGCGACGTTCAATATTTTGTCCAGGAACAAAGTCTTTTTGCATTTGATTCTCTTCAATTAAAGCCATCATTTCTTCCGGATTTAAGTTACCAATAATAAATAAATTCATATTGCTTGGGTGATAAAAAGTATGATAGCAAAGATATAAATCTTCGGCGGTAATTTTATTAATACTTTCAGGTGAGCCTGCAATATCGATGTGTAAAGGATGTTTTGGATAGAAGTTATTCAAAATACCAAAGAACAAGCGCCAGTTTGGATCATCTTGGTACATTTGGATTTCTTGCTCAATAATACCTTTTTCTTTATTAACAGATTCCTCTGTAAAGTACGGATCTTGGACAAAGTCTAATAAAGTTAAAATATTCTGTTTTACGTTATCTGTACTTGAAAATAAGTAACTTGTTCGTGTAAAGCTTGTAAAAGCATTAGATGAAGCGCCTTGTTTTCCGAATTTTTGGAAAACATCTTCGTCTTCTTTTTCAAATAATTTATGCTCAAGAAAATGAGCGACACCATCCGGTACCTTAGTATATTCTGATTCATTTAAGGGAATAAAATCATTGTCGATTGACCCATAGTTTGTTGTAAAAATACCATAAGTTTTATGGTAGTCCTTTTTGGGTAGTAGAATAACTTCTAGTCCATTGGCAAGAGTTTTCTTGTAAATGGTTTCGTTAATCGCAGGGTAAAGCACTTTTTTCACGACTAATGACCTCCTTCCATGAAGTAAACGGCTTGTAATTTGATTTTTTCAGCTACTTCTTTAATATCTTCAATGGTGACAGCGTTGACTTCGTTGGCCCATTGTTCTTCGGTTAAGTTAGCTTTATCAAAATAAAGTCTAAGATAGGCTTGCTCAAGTAAAGCGTGTTGACTATCTTGAGACAATAAGTATTGATTGATTAGCATTTTTTTAGTTTGCTCGACTTCTTCATCGGTAACATTCCCTAGTATAAGCTCTTTTAGTTGTTCATTAATAAGCTTGAGCACTTTCTTTCGGTTAGTGCCATCAATTCCGGTTTGCACCGTAACGTAACCTCTAAAGCTATCAAAAGAACTACTCGCATAATACGCGAGGCTGTGTTTTTCGCGGACATTCATAAATAATTTAGAATGTGGAAAGCCTCCAAATAAACCATTGAAAACTAACAAAGCAAAATATAAACGGTCGTGATAATAAATATCACAATGATACGCTAAATTTAATTTTGATTGCGCTACAGGTAACGTTTCAGTTTTTTGCTGGATAATATTTTCAAATGGTTGATAGTAGAATAATTCTTGCATCATTGGGAATTTACGATCTTCGAAGCCAAAGTCTTTAAAGCAACGATAAACATATTTTTCAGCAACGTCACCCAGGACTAAAATATCAATCCGATCATTTTCAATCATCTCTTGATAATATGAAGCAATCGATTCAGGTGTTTCTTGCATGATGTCGTCAATACTACCAAAGCTCGGTGTCTGTTGATCAAGACTGTTTGCGAAGAACAGTTGTTGAATAGATAATGATGCGTGTGATTGTTTATCATCAAAAATAGAATGAATGTATTCCACTAAGTTTTCTTGTTCACGATAAAAGGTATCCTGGTCAAACTCATGGTCCTTAATATTAGGATTGAAGATGATTTCTTGTAAAAAAGTGACAGCTGATTCAAGAACGGATAAGCCGTTTGGCACGAGTTGATCATTAATAATATTCAAAGCAATTGTTAAGTAATGCTCATTCCCTTTACGACTCACACTAATGCCAAAACTAGCACCATAAAGATCCGCAAGTTGTTTACTAAGTTCTATTTGGGTTGGGAAATTTAAACTATTGGTTTCAAGTAAGCTCGCAAGTAATGATCGTTTTGCACTTGTCTTATGATCAAGCGGTGTCGCAAAACGAATTAAGATGGGAACGGTTTTAAATTTTTTATTAGGCAAAACATGTAATTTTACATGTTGATTTAATTCAGTTATCATTATATAAAGCTCCTTTATATCTAAGATAAAAAGTTTTAAAAACTCACTCTTTAGATTACCAAAAAAAGAGGAGACAAGATAGAAAAAGGTCCGAAATTCACAGATATTTCAATAAATATTAAGAATTAGGGTAGTTTTTGCCATCTTTACAATATTATATCATATATTACAAAGCAGTTACATATCAATGACTAACATTTTATTTATAAAAATATTAATAGAGAATGAAACGTTAAGTTGCATTCTTTAATATAAAAAATAAAATATAAAAGGGGAGAATTGGACATGTCTAAACAATTAGAGATTTTGAGGGAGTTCAAAGATTTTATTACGAAAGGAAGCGTAATCGATTTAGCCGTAGGTGTGATTGTCGGTGGTGCATTTACAAGTATTGTAAATGCGTTAGTTTCAGGTTTTATTACACCACTAATTGGAGTGGTTATTAAAGCAACGACAGGTCATAAAAATGTTGATGATGCTACAAAAGGCTTGATTTTTGAGGCTTATGGGGTTGAATTCAATTATGGTATTGTTATTTCAGCACTGATTACATTCTTGATTACAGCACTTGTTCTATTTATCGTTGTTAAAGCTATCAATAAAGCACAGAGTGTTATTCCAATTGAACCAGTTGACAATCCTGAAACGACGGATGAAATTTTAGGAGATATCCGTGCTTTGCTTCAAGCACAAGTAAAAAATAATGAGACAATTTTAACTGTTGAAAAAGTGATAGATGATGTTGCTGAGGCAACCCAATTAGAGCCAAAGGATCATTCGTAAATATTAAATGTAATGGTTGAACTAGAAGCTGATCCAAAAGTAACTTTTAAAGTAAACATTACACCACTAACAAAATAAGAACCCTATGAAATCAGCGCTTTATTAAGCTTCTGTCATAGGGTTTTCTTTATTTTAAGACTTTTTGGTCAGCCGCTTCTTGACTTATTGTGAATCAACAACGGCTTCAAGATTATTTAAAATATTATCATCCAGTGACCCCATTCTGCGACTGGTTACAACACCTGCTAACATACTATCGTTAACATTTAGGGCTGTTCTTCCCATGTCAATTAAAGGTTCAACTGAAATGACAAGTCCGACAATTTCAACTGGTAAGTTTAGTGAGCCAAGTACGATTAGTGAAGCGAAAGTCGCTCCTCCACCAACACCGGCAACACCAAATGAACTCACACTAACAACGGCAACGATCATGGCAATATAGCCAATGCTGTGAACATCAATACCAACTGTTGGTGCAACGATGGCAGCCAACATTGCTGGATAAATACCAGCACAGCCGTTTTGGCCAATTGATAAACCGAAACTAGCAGCAAAGTTAGCAATGGCATCTTCAACACCTAATGCTTTTCTTTGTGTTTCAATATTTAAAGGTAGTGCACCTGCACTTGAACGAGATGTAAAAGCAAAACTTAAAACTGGAAATGCTTTTTGAAGGTACACTTTAGGATTTACTTTGTTAAAGATTAAAATAATTAAGTGAACGATAAACATGGTAATCAGTGCTACATATGATGCAAGAACAAATTTACCAAGATTTAAAATAGCGTTTAAATCACTTATTGCAGCAACCTTCATGATTAAAGCTAAAATTCCGTAAGGTGTTAAGCGCAAAACAAGTGTCACAATTCTCATAATAATAGCATCTAAAGATTGAATTATTTTTAAGAAAAATTCTGCTTCTTTTTCTTTTTTACGTTTGATACCTAAGTAAGCTAAGCCAGTAAATGCTGAGAAAATGACAACCGCAATTGTACTAGTACTTCTAGTACCTGCTAAGTCCGCAAAGATATTTCTTGGAATGAAGTCCACAATTTGTTGCGGAATGGTTAAATCTTTAACCATATTTTGGCGTTGTGCAATTTCAGCAATACGAGCTGTTTCTTGAGCTCCTTTTGTAAATGTTGCGCCATCTAGTTTGAAAATAAAGACAGATGCAATTCCAATTAGAGCAGCGATTGCAGTTGTTCCAATTAGAACAAAAAGGACATTAAAACTGATTTTACCAAGATTTTTACTGGTATCCAGTTTTGTAAATGCACCCACAATCGAAATAAAGATTAAAGGCATGACAAGCATTTGTAGAAAGGCTACGTACCCATCCCCAACAATACTTGTCCATTCAACTACTTTGGTTGTGACCGCATGGTCGTTCCCAAAAGCAAGTTGTAGGATTAGTCCGAAAACAATCCCGATTCCTAACGCGCTAAAGACACGTTTGGAAAACTTAACATGTTTGGTTTGCATTTTGTATAAACCAAAAAGCAACCCGATAAAAATAGCAATGACGAAAAGCGTCAATAAAATATTTGTCATTTTAACCCTCCTTTATGCGCCTCAAAATGACAAGAGACAATTGGTCATTGTAAGAGTAAAGGTCTCAGTTGACTAAATTTTCCGAAATAGACAACCTAACAAACAACTTATTATTTGTTAGCAATGTAAGTAATTTTACTAGAAAGTTTTCAAAAGCACAACTAGATTGAATTGAATTTGGATATTTTCGTAAAATTGCCAAAAAGTTGAAACAGGATAGGTTTTAAAAACACAATGTTGTATTTTGTGTTTGGATTTCAAATCAACAAAAAACCACATGTGGTTTTTTAAATTCCACATGCGGCCGTTTTAGTCATCTAAAATAATGGCATCATTATTAAGTAAGGTTGTGAGTTCGGTTGGTAGTTTTTTGTTACTTAAAATACCCGTAAATTGGTTTAAGTTTCCGATGATATAGGTAGAAGAACGATAAATCTTAGTATCATCGAGGACAAAATACTTCTTATCACTGTGTTCTAACATTAGCTTTCTGATATGGGCTTCACTTTCACTTGAGTCAGCTAACCAACCCTTTTGATTGACTCCTGTTGAAGAGATGAAGCAAGCATCAGCATAATATTGGCTGAGTGCGTCTTGGGCCGATTGTCCAATGAAGGAATAGTTTTTTTCATTAAAATTACCACCCAAAAGAATCAATTGAATATTGTTCATTTTAGTCAGCGTTTCGGCAATAAAAAATGAATTGGTAATCACTTTTAAATGATTAAACTGTTCTAAAGATTCGGCAATTTGCATCGAAGTTGAACTACTATCTAAAAAGATCGTATCACCCTCGTTGATGTATTTCAAAGCTTTGTAAGCAATAATTTCTTTGGATTCTTTATAGATTGTTTTGCGGATATTAATCGGCAATTCACCATTGATTTTTTTTGCTAAAATAGCACCACCATGCACACGCTTTAAGAGTCCTTCATTTTCCAACTCTTTTAAATCACGCCGGATTGTTTCAGCAGAAACATTTGTGTCGTGGCTTAAGTCTTGGACCAGGATTTTACCCTCTTCATATAATTCTTTTAATATAATATCTTTTCTTTCTTCAGCAAGCATGTTATCAACTCCTTTTCGCGTCCTCTTCATTATATTATATCGCGTTTCTTTGTAAAGGAGAAAACCAAATCTAAATCAAAAACAACATAAACGGAAATAAAACCACAAATATTTATTTATTTATGTTGACTTAAGTTTATTCATGTTGTATTATCTAGCTGTAAACGTTTACGATTAAGAGTCTAAGAAAAATCTTGGATAAAGAAGTAATGTCTTTTAAAAAATATGATAAAGGGGTGAACCATCCTCCTTCATTCAAGAGGATGATTATTATGAGCTATAAACAAAGTGCTGACTATTTAAAAGATAAAGTATTGCCAGATACTAAAATTGCAATTGTAATCGGTAGTGGGTTATCAAGCATTATTGACAATATTGAAGGAAAACAAGTGATTTCTTATGCTGATATTCCTGGTTTTGTTAAATCGACTGCACCAACCCATAAAGGTGAAATGGTGATTGGTGAGTTGTTTGGTCAACCTATCATTTGTATGAATGGCCGCGTTCATTTTTACGAAGGCTACGATATGTCAGAAATCACAAACTACATTAAAACCTTGAAATTATTGGGTGTAGAAACATTAATTTTGACAAATGCTTCAGGTTCAATGAAACAAGAATTAGAACCAGGTAGCTTAGTTGTGATTGAAGATCATCTGAACTTATCAGGTCGCAATCCATTAATTGGTACAAATGACGATGCAATGGGTCCAAGATTTGTGGATATGTCAAATGCATATTCTAAAGAATTAATCGAAAAAGTGATGGATGGTAATGAAGATGTGCTAACAAAAGGCACATATGTTTTCACAACAGGTCCAAGTTTTGAAACACCTGCAGAAATTCGTGCTTACCGCATGCTAGGTGGAGATATTGTGGGGATGTCGACTGTTCCAGAAGCAATTATGGGTGCTTTCTGTGGGCTAAATACCTTAGCTATCTCATGTGTATCAAATTATGGAACGGGAATTCCAGGATCAAATGTTTCGGACGAAGAGTTGGTACGTGTGACAGGTTTATCACAAAAACGCTTTGTACGAGTAATTCAACAACTATTTGAGAAAATTTAGGGGAAAATTACGATGGAAAATACGATGAGCGCTAAAGAATTAAAACAAATTAGAATGGTTGTCATGGTCGTTTTAGTTTTAACAATCTTAACACAATTAATTGATAATGCATTTACGTTAATCACACCAATTCTTGGTGAAAAGTTTAACATTTCAACAGATGTTGCAAGTTGGGTAGCCTCAATTGGGGGAATTGGGATTGCGATTGGTTTCTTTGCTTTTTCTAGTTTTACCGATTTTATTAGTGAGAAGAAATTATTAATTATTGGTGTCCTATTATTCTGTTTACCTTCAATTACAGGACTTTTATTCCAAAGTTCTTACACGATGGTTGTTATTTCACGCTTTATTCAAGCGGTTGGTGGTATTTCGACCTCCGCACTTTACCTGGTTTTAGTTGCACGGTATATTGATGGTAAAGAACAAGTGATTTGGATGGGGTTATGTACGGCAAGTTTTACAATTTCAACGGTAATTGGGACTTTAACAGGTGGCTTCTTATCAACATTCTTTGGTTGGCAAGTGATTTTTTATATTCCGTTTTTAGGTCTACTCGCTTTACCAATCATTATCAAGTACATGCCAGAACAACCTAAAAAACGCAGCAACATTGACTATTTAGGCTTCTTAATCCTAACAGCCTTTGTGGTATCAATTAACTTCTTAGTTGCAAACCCAAGTCTTATTTTATTAGTTTCAACAATTGTTTTTGTCATACTTTTCTTATTCTATATTTCAAAAGTCAAAAATCCTTTGATTTCAATGGATTTCTTCAAAAACAAAAGTTATATGATGATGCTAGCTTCAACTTTCTTCTATTATCTATCACAAGTTGCGTTAGTTTTTATCACACCATTCTTACTTGAAGCAATGTTTGGCTATTCATTAAATAAAACAGCTTTAATCTTTATCGTGCCTTATACAATTTCAGGTGTGATTGCGATTTTCTCAGGTTCAATTATTAATCGCATCGGCATGAAAACGGCCCTTACAACAGGTGCACTTTTAATCATGGCAGGATTTGTTTATGGTGGTTTCCAAGCGTATATTAGTACCACTCATGTTTTAATTGCCTTAACGTTAATTACTGGTGGTTATGCACTTTCATTTGGTCCATTATTAACGAAAGCTATTTCGTTCTTACCAGAAACAGAAATCGGAACGGGGATTGGATTCTTCAACTTTACCGTTCGAACTGCGAATGCTTTAGGTATTTCAATTGTTGCTTTCCTTTTGAATTCAAACTTAGACAAACTAAATCTGATTTCATTATCAAATAAAGCAATGATTCCATTTACATATATCTTTATTATTTTAGCTTTAACAACCTTAGTTGGTATTGTGATGTACTACTTAGTATCAGAAAAAAAATCAAACAATCTGGAGGAAAATTAATATGAAAAACTTAACAATGGATGAAATTATCGAATCATTAAACCTTGTACCATTAGTTGAAGAAGGTGGCATGGTTGCTGAAACATATTTAAGTGAAGAAATGTACGGAGAAAGACATTGTGGTTCAGCTATCTATTATTTCCTAACTGACAAATCATTCTCACACTTACATAAATTATCTGCAGATGAAGTTTGGCATTTTTACTATGGTGACCCAGTTGAAATCATTCAAATTGATGATGCAACAGGTGAAGGCGGCGCACATAAATTAGGTGTTGATTTAGCAAACGGTGAAAAACCACAAGTTGTCGTGAAGAAAAATGTTTGGCAAGGTGCGCGTTTAATCCCTGGCGGTAAACATGGTTTTACTTTAATGGGTACAACAATGTCACCTTCATTTATGATGGAAGACTTTGTGTTTGGTCCTCAAGATGAAATGCTTAAAAAATTCCCACAACATGAAACAGATATCTTAAAAGTATCTGGCGAAAAAATTTACAAATAGAGGAGACTTACAATGGAAATCAAAACATTAACTTGGAAAGAAAAAGAATTAGTTTTAGTTGATCAAACAAAATTACCGGTCGATGTTGAGTACGTTGCCTGTAAAACTTTAGAAGACGTGTTTGTTGCGATTCGCGACATGATCGTTCGTGGTGCTCCTGCAATTGGTGTTTCAGCAGCTTATGGTGTTGCAATTGCAGCGTACGAAATTACAACAACAGAATTTGATTTATATAAAACAGAATTATTAAGTCAATGTGACTACTTAAACACTGCTCGTCCAACTGCAGTAAACTTAAGCTGGGCAGTTGAAGAAATGAAAGCTGTGATTAATGGCTATGAAGGTCAATCTGTTGCAGAGTTAAAAGCATTACTAGAAAAACGTGCAATTGAAATTCATGAAGAAGACATCATGATTAACAAAACAATTGGTAAAAATTTATTATCATTAGTAAAAGAAGATAACACAATTTTAACGCACTGTAATGCAGGTGCTTTAGCAACTTCTGAATATGGCACAGCACTTTCAGTGTTCTATGTTGCTCAAGAAGAAGGCGTGACACTTCATGCTTATGCAGACGAAACGCGTCCAAGACAACAAGGTGCCAAACTAACTGCTTTTGAATTATATAATGCAGGTGTTGATGTGACACTGATTACTGATAACATGGCTGCTGAAGTCATGAAAGAAGGTAAAATTGATGCCGTGATTGTTGGCTGTGACCGTATTGCAAGTAATGGCGATACAGCAAATAAAATCGGGACAATGAGTGTTGCTATTTTAGCGAAACACTTCAATATTCCTGTATATATTGCTGCACCAACACCAACAATTGATATGGCAATTGAATCAGGTAAAGATATTCCAATCGAAGAGCGTGATGGCGAAGAAATCACAATCATCAATGGTGAATATGTGACAGCTAAAGGTGTAAAAACTTACAACCCATCATTTGACGTGACACCTGCTGAATTAATTACAGCAATCGTAACGGAAAAAGGAATTGTTAGAGCACCATTTAAAGAAGGATTACAAGCAATTTTTAAATAAAAACTAAACAGAAGTAGAGGGATTAATATGGAAAGAGCAGCTATTCTTGGAGCAGGGTTTATCTCACATTCTCACGCGGAGGCGTTAGGTTTTTGTGGTATCGAGTTGTATGCTGTGGTTGACAGATCTGAAGCAGCTGCAGAAAGCTTTGCCTCTAAGTGGGGGATCGATAATTACGGCACATCAGAAGCGATTTTATTTGATGAGACAATTACAACCGTACATATCTGTACACCACCAAATACACATTATGAGATTATCAAACGTCTTTTAGACGCAGGTAAAAATATCATTTGTGAGAAACCACTTTGTTTTTCTGATGAAGAAGCCGACGAATTAAAACAATTGGCATATGAAAAAGGCTTGAAATGTGCGATTAACTTAAACGTCCGCTATCACAACATGTCATCAAAAATGAAAGAATTAATTGGTCAACGCGAAGCATTTGGGAAAGTGAATTTAATTCATGGGAAATACTTACAACAATTTCATATGTTGCCAACACCTTATAATTGGCGTTATATTCCAGAAGTTTCTGGCAAAATGCGTGCGGTAACTGAAATTGGGACGCATTGGTTTGATATCGTTCAATATGTGACTGATTTGAAAATTACGGCAGTTTCAGCTTTATTTGGTAATTTTGATCCAAAACGTCAAGTCAAAGAGGGTTTAATGTATCCAATTGATGAAGCAAAAAAAGAGGCGGAAATCGTTGAAGTGACGTCTGAAGATGTTGCTTTAATTCAATTCAAATTTGATAATGGTGCGATTGGCTCAGTGACCCTTTCTGAGGTGTCACAAGGTTATTCAAACTATTTAGAGTATGAAGTGACTGGTGTCAATCAAACAGCTGGTTGGAATTCACAAAGTAATAATGAATTGTACTATAATACAACCAACTCTGAAAGCAATGTCTTGAGAGATGGTTTTGGGAATGGCTTTAACGACTCTTTCCAACAATTAATCCATAGTTTTTATTTTGCAAACGAGAGTGAAATTTCGTATCCAACATTTGATGAAGGCGCAGAAATTGTTCATATCTGTAATGCAGTTTATGAAAGTGCTGTGAACGATTCTAAATGGGTACAATTAAAGTAGGTGGAAAGATGTTTACAGACAAACAAAGAACAGAAATTATCCAATATGGAAATAAATTAGTTGATTATGAATTAACAAGTGGTACTGGCGGTAACATTAGTTTGTATGATGCATCGACACAAACAATGTTAATTACGCCGTCAGGGTTTGAGTTTTCAGAAATGACAGAAGAAGATTTGGTGATTGTTGATTTAGGTGGCAATGTCATCGAAGCAAAAGAAGGACTTAAACCATCAAGTGAATGGCAACTACATAGTATTTTTTATCAAAATAGAACCGATATGACAGCTATTATTCATGCGCATACAATTTATGCTACTGTTTTAAGCTGTTTAAGAGAACCGTTGCTGGCAACGCATTATATGATTGCAGCAGCCGGAAAAGACGTTCCAGTGGCTGAATATGCAACATTTGGTTCACAAGAGTTAGCTGACAATGCATATGCCGCAATGCAAGACCGTAAAGCAGTCTTATTAGCCAACCACGGTATGATCGGTGGCGATTCAAATTTAGAAAAAGCTTTCAACATCATCGAAGAAGTTGAATATTGCTCTAAAATCTATTGCATCGCCAAAAGCGTCGGCACACCATTTATTCTAGACAACATCGAAATGCAAGTCATTGAGAATAAGTTTAAGACCTATAGTAAGAATGTAAAATAAGGTGGTGAAGTGAGCGCTTTGAGCTGAGCAGTAAGGCGAGCGTGATAATTTGACGGTTTTTGTCAAAATATCACGATTGACTTAATGCCGAAGCTCAGCTTTCTGAACCATGATTATCTCAGCTGATAACGATTAGATCAAAACGATCCTATCACCAAAATCTGATCTACAAAAGCAGTATACCCACAAGACTATCATTCAAAATTCATCAAAATATAAGAAGTGTGACTTTTTGTCATGCTTCTTTTTGATTCCAAAACAAAAAAATATCCCATAGAAATAGTCGAAATGACTTTTCTATGGGATAGTTTGTTCGAATAATTAAATTATCCTTTTTTTGTTTCAAAAAGCGGACTAACTGGTTTGTTTTCGTGGATACGTTTGATTGCATCTCCGATTAATTCACCAACACTTACTGTTTCAATCTTATCTGAATGTTTTTCTTCAGGTAATAAAATTGAATCTGTGATAATTAGTTTTTCAATTGAAGATTGATCGATTCTCTCGATTGCAGGACCTGATAAAACAGGGTGTGTACAACACGCAATCACTTCAGTAGCACCTTTTTCAATTAAGGCTTCTGCTGCAAGTGTAATTGTACCAGCAGTATCAATCATGTCATCAATGATGACACATTTTTTACCTTTTACTTCTCCAATGATATTCATTACTTCTGCCACGTTTGCTTTAGGGCGACGTTTATCAATAATTGCGATTGGTGATTTCAAGTGTTCAGCTAATTTTCTAGCACGAGAAACACCACCATGGTCAGGAGATACGACAACAACATCGTCACCTTCATAACCGTGTTCGATAAAGTAGTCAGCTAATAGTGGAGCAGCCATCAAGTGATCGACTGGAATGTCGAAGAACCCTTGAATTTGTGCAGCATGTAAATCTAGTGTAAGGACACGTGTTGCACCAGCTGTTTCTAACATATTTGCGACTAACTTAGCTGTGATTGGCTCACGAGAACGAGCTTTACGGTCTTGACGAGCGTAACCATAATATGGCATCACAACGTTAATAGTTTTTGCACTTGCTCGTTTAAGTGCATCAATCATAATTAATAACTCCATTAGATGGTCGTTAACAGGGTTACTAGTTGATTGGATTAAGTAGACGTGACCTCCACGAATACTTTGTTCAATATTGATTTGAATTTCGCCATCACTGAACTGTCTAACTTCTGATTTTCCTAATTCCACTCCAACAGCATCTGCAATCTTTTGTGCTAAGGGTTTGTTAGAGTTTAATGAAAAAATTTTAAGTCTTGGATCAAAGTAATGATTGGACATGAGAACCTCCGCTTTCTATTATTATCAGTATTATACTTCTTTATAAATAGTAGTCATTTTTGCAAGATAAATCAAGGGTTTTCACGAATATTTATTGGTTATATGGCATTTTTTTAGAATACTCTTTAAGGTTGGATTGGCGACCACGTGCAATCCCTAAGTCATAATCTGGCACATCTTGATTAATGGTCGAGCCGGCAGCAATGGCACTACGTTCACCTAAAGTAACAGGTGCAATTAAAGTGGTATTGCTACCAATAAAGGCATAATCACCAATTGTTGTTTTGAATTTATTCTTACCATCATAATTTGCAAAAATAGTACCAGCACCGATGTTAATATGTTTTCCGAGGATACCATCACCAACATAAGTTAAATGACCAACCTTAGTTCCTTCACCGACAATCGTATTCTTAGTTTCCACAAAGTTACCAATATGCGCATGATTTTCAATTGTTGTATTTGGACGAATGTGGGCATAAGGGCCAACATCGACAAAATCTTTGATTACTGAAGATTCGATTGTTGAAGATTTAACTTCAACATCATTACCAATTTGGCTATCAATAATTTCTGAGTTTGCACCAAGGAAGCAGTTTTCACCAATGACAGTTTGGCCTTTTAATTGTACGCCAGCCTCAATTGTAGTATCGCGACCAATTGTGACATCTGCTTCGATATATGTTGTAGCAGGACTTACGAATGATACGCCTTCTCGCATGTGATTTAAGTTAATGCGTTCAAACATCAATTGATTAGCCTTAGCTAGTGCTACGCGGTCGTTAACGCCCATAGAATCGTCTTCTGAGTCCATAATGTAGGCAGAAACAGTTTCACCTTGTGCTTTAAGAATACCAATCACATCTGGTAAGTAGTATTCACCTTGTGCATTTTCATTACCCACTTGGTTTAAAGCTTCGAATAAGCTTTTATTATCAAAACAGTAAGTTCCTGTATTGAATTCAGTTACAGCTAGCTCTTGTTCGTTGGCATCTTTATGCTCAACAATTTTTTCGACATGACCTTCTGTATTACGAATCACACGACCATAACCAGTTGGGTCTTTTGCAATCGCAGATAAAATAGTTGCTTTTGCATTCATTTTTTCATGATGCGCAAACAATTCTTCTAGTGTATCAGCTTGTAAAAGAGGTGTGTCACCACAAATCACTAAAGTTGTTCCTTCTTTACCAGCTAATTGTTCACTCGCTGCTAAAACGGCATGACCAGTACCTAGTTGTTCTGTTTGTAAGGCATAGTGAGAACGATCACCTAGTTGTTCTTTAACCATTTCAGCACCAAAACCAACGATGGTTACAATTTCAGCAACATTTAGTTTTTCTACTTGGCCAACAACATGTTCGACCATTGCTTTACCAGCAACTGGATGTAAGACTTTGTATAATGATGATTTCATGCGAGAGCCTTGTCCGGCAGCAAGAATGACAGCATAACGATTTTTCATAAATTTAGCACTCCTTGGATTCTTTATTCATTTTGAATTAATTAAAGTAATTTCCTGGTACAACAGTAATATTTTTAGTTTGTGTGTCTACGTCTTTCACACATAAAAGAGAAGTATAATCATCGATCATGCGACGGCCACTAAATGTTGATTCAGCAAAAACAGTGATGCCAACAAGTTCAGCTTCGAATTCTTCGATAAGTGCCTTCATACCATTGACTGTTCCGCCACCTTTCATGAAGTCGTCAACAACAAGAACACGGGCGCCGCGTTTTAAACTACGTTTTGATAGTTCCATTTTTTCAATTCGTTCACTAGACCCAGAAACGTAATTTACGCTAACAGTTGAGCCTTCAGTAATTTTTGAATCACGTCTGACGATGACAAATGGAACATTTAGATAGTAGGAAACGGCTTGCGCAATTGGGACTCCTTTTGTCGCAACAGTCATGACAGCATCGATATCCTTGTTAGCGTATTGTGAAGCAATAATTTGTCCAACTTGTTTTAAAAGCTGAGGTTCACCTAATAAATCAGATAAGTAAACATAGCCCCCCGGTAGTAGTCGGTCCTGTTCGGAAAGACGTTCGCAAAGTTGTTCAACCATTGCTTTTGCAGTTTCGAAAGGAATGATGGGTGTAAAGATAACCCCTCCTGCAGCACCTGCAACAGTTTCTAAAGTTCCGAGTCCACGGTCTTTAAAGGTTTTTTTTAAGATCGTCAAATCTTCACTTATGGATGATTTGGCCGATGCATATTTTTTAACAAAATAAGTCAGTGGCGTTAGTGTGTGTGGATGATCTAAAATGTAATAGGTCATATCGATTAAACGTTCACTTCTTTTGATTTTCATATGACAAACTCCTCTATTTAATAATAACTATAAGTAATGCCATTATAGATTGTTTTTAATCAAAAGACAAAAATTTTTTAGCAAAATCGGAACGTTCGTAAAAATAGTATTGGGAATAATGGGGGGAAAACAAAAAAAGTAGGTATCAAACACGAAAATTGTTTAACCAATTGATGTGTTTGATACCTTTTTTCTGTATAAATGTTACTTTTTTTTGAGTTAAGTTTTTCTTTGTGCTTTAACTTTGAAGTGACTAAAGAGATTTACAAGAATAAATAAAAAGATAAAGATTAGTGTAATTGTCGCACCTGGTGGTGTATCAAGTTGATAGGAAGAAATCAAACCTGAAACCATCCCCATAAAGCCAACAATAATACTAAAGACCATTACAGCATTGAATGTTTTACCAAGTTTCATTGAAATCGTTGCTGGTAGAATCATAATGGCTGAGACTAGTAAAGCTCCAGCGATTGGAATCATTACGGTAATCGCCACACCTGTAATCACATTGAAAAGCATTGACAGTAACTTGATTGGTAAGCCGTCAACATGGGCGGTTTCTTCATCAAATGTTAAAACATACATTGGCTTTTTCAAGAAAATAAAGAGAATGACAATGATTAAAGCTAGGACACCAAGAATAATTACTTGGTTCCAGTTGATTGTGACAATTGAACCGAATAAATACTGTTGGATATTCATCGATTGCTGTCCTTTGTTAAGATTCATCAAAACAAGGGCTACTGCTAGTCCACCAGACATTAAAATGGCGGTTGAGACTTCAGAATAGGATTTATAGAGACTGCGAATATATTCTAAACTTAGTGCTGAAATAATCACGATAACAAGGGTCGTTAAAGTTGGGTTAATATTGATAAAGAAGCCCAAAGCAATCCCAGCTAGTGAAACGTGCGACAGCGTATCAGCTAATAATGACTGTCTTCTTAAAACAAGAAAGACACCTAACATTGGGGCAATGACAGCGATAAAACAAGCCGCAATCAAAGCTCTAATCATGAACGAATATGAAAACATCTCCATTCTGAGTCCTCCTTTCTCACAAGGTGAATGTGGCGATCCATATACTCTTTAATATCTTCATGATCATGTGTAATCATGAGAATCGCTTTATTATGTTCATGGGCATTGTGTCGTAATAATTCATAAAAATCACGACGCGACTGTTCATCCATCCCAGTTGTTGGTTCATCAAGAATAAATAAATCAGGATCAGTTGCAAAAACACGCGCCAGACAGATTCGTTGTTTTTGGCCACCCGATAATTCACCGATTCTTTTTTTTCGCATATCCCACATGCCAACTGAACGTAGCGCTTTTTCAACATGTTCGTGGTCTAGTTTTGTTAGACGTTTAAACCAACGGTCACGTGAATAGCGACCGGATTGAACCAATTCAAGTACCGTGCTTGGAAAACCAGCATTGAATGAGGCGATTTGTTGTGGAATATAACCAATACTTATTTTATTGCCGTCAGCATTTGTTTTAGCTAAAGTAACTTCGCCTGAGGTAGGTTTTAATAGTCCAAGTGTGTTGCGAATCAAAGTTGATTTTGCGGCACCATTTTCACCGGTTAAGATGACAAACTCGCCAGGATCAACATAATACGAAATATCTTCTAAAACAGGTTCTTCACCGTAATAGAATGTTAAATTTTTAACATCAATATAATGCATGGAGAGACTCCTTTCTTAAAACGTAAAAATTACAATTTACATAAAAATAAGAATAGCACGCGTTTAAAAAAAATACAAGTCTTTTTACACAAAAAAGAAATCAAAACGAATAGTTTTTGATTTCTTAGAGAAGTGTCATGGTTATGATTTTAAAGTACGAACGACATAGACTTCTTTACAAAAGCCTTTTAGGCTATTTGCCACGCGTAGAGCACGAGAATGCTTTTGACATAAGGCTAGCACAGTCGGACCGCTACCACTCATGACTGCTGCATCAGCGCCAAAATCCAACATTTTTTGTTTGATTTCAGCAACGACTGGGTATTTTGTCATGGTATAGGATTCTAGTGAATTGCCTAAGTGTTGTGTCATTTCATGATAGTCTTCTGCTTCAATTGCATTTTTTAAAGCATGAATATTTGGATGATAGACATCATCCACTGCGAGTTTAGCAAAAACTTTTGGTGTTGAGATGCTTAGTTTGGGTTTGACAAGCACGACCCAACAAGAGGGCATGTTTTGTGTTAAAGGTAGCACGATTTCACCTAAACCTTTGACAAGAGAAGTTTGACCATGGATACAGTAGGGTACATCCGTCCCCACAGGAATTGAGAGATCAACCATTTCTTGTTTAGTTGCATTTAGATCAAACAGGCGATTTAAACCTCTAAAGGTTGCGGCTGCATCACTACTGCCTCCGCCTAATCCAGCAGCGACAGGAATATTTTTTACGAGTTGGACTTCGACACCAGACTTAAATTGATAAGCGTCCCTCATAATTTCAATCGTTTGATAAATGTTATTCTTACGATCGGTCGGTAAAAAGCCGCTATTAGTTTTTATGATAATCTCATCAGTTGGTAGTGGGGAGAGAATCAAGCGGTCTGCTAAATCAACGCTAGACATAATCATCTCGAGTTCATGGTAGCCATCATCTCGTTTATATAGCACATCAAGTCCTAGATTAATTTTAGCAGGAGCCTTTTCTATGATCTCCATAAAAAGCTCTCCTTTCTATGCAAAGTTGATTACTTTAATTATACATTATCTTAACGGGTACTGTTCGTTAAATTTCGCATTTATTTTGTTTGAGGTAGGCTTCTTTTTGTGGTCGCGTGAGCTGTTTAAAGGCGTACTCAGCTTTCATCGCTTCACTTTTAGATGAAAATCTTTCTGAATGAATGAGTGAAACAGGTCGTCTAGATTTAACACGTGTATATTTGGCCCCTTTACCAGCGTTGTGTGTTTGCACCCGTTGCTCTAAGTTAGTTGTATAGCCAGCGTAAAAGGTATTGTCACGACACTTTAATACGTAAAAATAAGCTTCAATATTATTCGCCATGGAGTAGTGCCTTAATTTCAGGTAAATAATTGTCTTGGTCATCATAGACATACAATGGAGGTAAAATGCGTAAACCATCTGTTTTACCATCTTTGATTCCTTCAACAAGGACAATGTTTACTTCACGGTCCTTTTTGGGATAAACGAATTGAATTCGTTTAGGTGCAATCCGATGAGCGCGCATTGTATCTAAAATATCAATCAGTCTGTCTGGTCGATGAACAATCGCAATTTTACCATTCATTTTTAAAAGCTTAGAACCGACTGAAAATAAGTCTTCCAAGTTAAAATGGATTTCGTGTCGTGCAATGGCTAAATGTGGATTGGGGTTTTTCTTACTTTTAGGTTGTTCTTTGAAATAAGGTGGATTACAAGTGATAAAGTCAATTGAATCATGCTTTAAGTAATCAAAGGCGTCATTCACATCTGTATGAATGATTTCGATTTGCTCGTTAAAGTCATTCATTGTCACACTTCGTTGTGCCATATCAGCCAGACGTTCTTGAATCTCAAGCCCTGTAATATGTGCTGTGGTACGTGGTTGCATAAAAAGAGCAATTGCACCATTACCTGTACAAAAGTCAACAATTTTTCCTTTTTTAGGAATCGAGGCAAAATGCGCCAAAAGCACAGCGTCTAAAGAAAACGAAAAGACTTGTGGACTTTGGATGATTTGTATGTTTTGTGCCAGTAGCTGATCAACGCGTTCGCCAGGCAGTAAATTTTCAGTCATAAATCTTGATTTCCTTCCATTCGTCATTATTTTATTATTATAGCAAAAAAATTTCAAAAAGCATGTTTAAGCATTACAAAATACTTGCAACTTATCTTGTTTTTGGGCATACTTGTAACGAAATGAGATTGTAAAGGGTGAAAATATGTTTTATACATTTATTGTAGGCCTAGTAGGCTTTTTAGTTGTTTTAATTAATACAAATACCCATTTTGAGGGGAAAGAAAATTTACCGAAGGAAGAGAATTATGTCTTAGTTGGCCCACACCGTACTTGGTATGAACCTATGTTTTTTGCATTGGGAGCGATGCCTCGACGTTTTTCATTTATGGCTAAAAAAGAATTGTTTGAAAATCCAATTTTACGCTTTATTTTAGTGAAGTGTAATGCATTTCCTGTTGATCGCGATAATCCTGGACCAAGTGTTATCAAAACACCGGTTAGAACGTTAAAAAATACTGATTTAAGTGTGATGATTTTTCCAAGTGGTAGTCGCTATTCAGATGAATTAAAAGGTGGCGCAGCACTAGTTAGTAAAATGTCACGCAAAAAAATTGTACCAGCCGTTTTCCAAGGCCCATTAACATTCTGGAAACTTTGGACTAAAAAACGCGTTACCGTTAAATATGGTGAACCAATTGATATTTCAGATATTAAAAAAATGGATAAAGAAGGCATCGCAGAAGTTGAAAGACGCATGCAAGAAGCCTTTGATAAATTAGATAAAGAAATCAACCCAGACTTCGTCTACGTAAGACCAGAGAAAAAGGTGGTTGAGTGAGCGTTTTGGGCTGAACAGTAAGACGAGCTCGGTAAACAGACGGTTTTTGTCTGATTACCGGGATTGGCTTAATGCTGAAGCCCAGCTCACGTCGCCCCAATAAAAAAGGTGGTTGAGTGAGCGTTTTGGGCTGAATAGTAAGACGAGTCTATGAATTCCCACTCATCTTGTACTATCCATCGATAATTCATATAAATACAAAAATCATCAGCAATCTTTTTTTGAGATTTGTTGATGATTTTTTGTTTAAGCGAGTTTCATGGATACGAATGAATAAAAAAAGGATAAGGAGTATGACTTTTAACAACAGATTTATCGAGATGTTCCAGGCTGTAAACCTTGTCAAATCAACATTTGAAATTATTTTCTAATGACAAAAATGTGGATAAGCAATAAGATGGATGGAGAAAGTAACTTAAAAATAGTAAATTGCAGGTGAAGATAAATGGAGATAAGTGAAATGTTAAAAGAGAAACGAAAGGAGTACCAGTTAACCCAAGAAGAACTAGCTGAAAAAATTTTTGTATCAAATAAAACAATTTCGAATTGGGAAAATGATAAAACAAAACCTGATATCGAAAGTTTGATTTTATTAGCTAAATTATTCGATTTATCTTTAGACAATTTGTTATTGGAGGAATCGGAAATGGTTAAAGCTATGAATCAGGATATTCATAGGGGACGCAATCTAAAAAAAATATTATTATTAGTATCAATACCTTTAATAGTCATTATTTTGTTGTTATCATGGATTACTTATAAAGGCAATCATTTGAGTATTGTCCCACTAAATGATGTTGAACAAATAGAATTATCCACTAAAAATTTAAATAAAGAAACAGAAATAAAAGGTAAGGTTAAACTGAAACCTTATGAATCGGTTGCTTTTGTGGATACTGTTGTAAAAAATAAAATGATGTACGTCATGATCCATAAAAAACCACAGTTAATAGGTAATACAAACGAATTCATTTTCTCTTTAAATGAAAAGTTACAGAGTGATCATCATTATATCGATCAAATCGAAAAGATTGTCCTTACCTATTATGATACTCGAGAAGTTGACGGCTTTACTAATTTTGAGTTAACACAAAGTTTTCCAGAAAAAGTAATTTGGAAAAAATAGGAAGCCTGATGAATAGTTTTCAATGCACTCTATAAGAAAAACACCTAATAGCTAGTCGGATTGAAGACAGGCTGTTGGGTGTTTTAGGTTATTCGTTACTATTTTAAGAGAAGGTTAGTTAAGATCACATCATTATTTTGATCAACAATTTTTCTTAGCATTTCGATGTCGGGTTTAATCCCAATATTATGATGTTCAGTGCCATTTGGATAAGCAACTTTTTTAGCTGTTACCATAAATACGCCACCTGTTTCTAATTTTATTAATGCAGGCTGTCCAGTTGAACCAGCTGTCGTGCTACCAATGAGTGATGCACGTTGGACATTGTCAAAAATCATCACGAAATTTTCTGAGGAAGAGTAAGTTTGATCATCCATTATGATTTTAACTGGTGTATCACTTAAAAGTCCGGCTCTATCAGGATAGAAATCATCTTCTTGTTCAGTGATTAAGGTTTGATATTGCAAAGCATCATAGAATATCTGCGTGTCCTTATTAAGCTCTAATCGGTTAAAAAAGAGTTGTGTGGCACTAGCGTATACTTGAGCATTAAAATTTTGCACTTCACTTTTTTCAGTTTTCATGGGACCGTCAAAAAAAGCTTGGGCAATTTCATTGGCAAAGCCAGAGTTGCCACCAAAATTTTTGCGTATATCAAAAAGGACTTCGTCTACTTGTTCTAACAACGGCATCGTGCGATAGAATTCGGTCACAACTTCTGGTGTCATAAAATTTTTTATTTTGATGAGGGCTTTATTTTCAATAATGTAAATGTCTATGGCCTCACTGACAGACAGATTTTTATGATTCATAAGAATGGGTGAGACCAATGCAGCATCAAAATTGACCGGCTGTTCAAGTAAGTTTACTTTTTTAGTGATACCATCTTTAAATTCAATCCAAAAAGAATCATCAGGGAATAAAAAAGAAGGATGGTTCTGAAAATTTGTCAACGAAACATTAAGATTTGATTTCCAAAAATGAGCGCTTACTTCATTGATGAAATCCTCAGTCGTAAGATTGTATATTTTTTTGATAGGTAAAAAAGTTAAATTTTTATATTCTGGGAGTGCACTACAAATCACAAGTTCATCTTCAATTAGTGTGAGTTCGATAGGTAGGAATTTTCCTTGTTGTTTGATTTCTTCAGGAAGGTAGATCAATGTATGCCCATCATTTAGAATTGCCACCCATTTTTTTATAATGCAGTAGAATTCGGTAAGTGTCGTTTGTTCATTAATTTTATTTAAGACTGTTACGTAGTTTATTTTCCATTTTTCTAATAATTCATCATCCCAATAGGGGAATAGTGAACGACCTTCAAAATAAATACTAGCGATATCCATCATCATTTTGTGATACATTTGCTCACTCCTCGTTTCTATTTAATTAAAATTTTACCATAATAGCGTTGAAAGATGGTATTTGGTAGTAATTTCCTTGGCCATTTGATAGATTGAGAGTTAGAGAATAGAAAATTTTTTTTGGGAAAGGATGGAATGTGTTGTTTGATCAAAACTTAAAGAAATTTCAATGTAATCACTGCCATAAAAAAATTGAATCAGGTGAACAATGCTGGACCAAATGGCAATTTCCGCCGCAAGCAAATGCATTTCAAGATAAAGCAATTAAAGCTTTGGAATATCAAAATGCGCCGATTCTTTGTTTGGAATGTGCGGAAAAAATTATGAAGCAAAAATATTAATGCTTTATAAGTGAATACAAAAGAAGTTCATTAAACGTGATATTATTTTGTATAATCTTACAGACATGCTATAATAAATCAAAAGCGATGGAGGGATTTTTATGGCAAAAGAGAAGCTATTAAAATCAGAAAAGATTCGTATCAAAAATGATGAATTACGTAAAAAGGGTAAAGAGCCAGCTCAAGGTTGGGGCGAGATGGTTAATACAAAATTTGGTGGTGGCGGAGCAGGCAGTGGTTTAAATGGCTCAGCAACAAAATTTGATCATATGGGTGCAGTCGTCGAAGAACAAAAAAATAAAAGAAATGAAACGTTATAACATAAAAATACTATAGATTTAAGAGTCACTCAAAAAAAGAGTGGCTTTTTTTATTAGTTAAAATTAATAGAATAAATTCTATTGAAGATTTGATTTAGTGCTGAATTTCGGCTCTTTATACCTGTTAACCCAAATCATAAAATGTCCACAAAAAACCCGCTCACAAACAATCAAAATTGGACTGTTCGTGAGCGGGTATATTTATTGATGGCTCATGCCTATGATTAAAATTTTAGAGTGTATATTTTCTTAAACGAATTGCAAGAGGCGTAACTTCGCAACATTCATCTTGCTTAATAAAGGACATGGATTCTTCTAAGGTCATTTGTTTAGTCGATCTTAAGACATATGTGGCTTCCTTTGTTGCGGAATGCATATTGTTAAGCTGTCTTTTCCGTGTGATATTTACTTCCAAATCGCTTGGTTGGTGATGTTCACCGATAACCATACCTTCGTAAACTTTGTCCCCTGCGTTCACGAATAATGTGCCACGGTCTTCAATATTTTCTAGTCCGTAAGTTGTGACTAAACCAGTATATTTTGATAGTAATGAGCCTGTTTTTCGAGAAAGAAATTTTTGTTTTTTTAGTGGATAGTATGCATCAAATTGTTGATGTAAGAGACCTGTTCCTTTGGTTATCGATAAAAATTCAGTCAAGTAACCAATCATTCCACGGGTTGGGATTGAGAAAGTTAGATAAGTTTGTTGGTCTTTCGTTTGCATTTCTTTTAATAGACCACCACGATTGCTAAGTGTTTCGATGACAGAGCCAGCATAAATTTCTGCTGTACGAGCCATTACCAGCTCGAAAGGTTCTAATATCTTTCCATCCTGTTTTTTCTCTAAAACGCTAGCACTGGAAACTTGAAATTCAAAGCCTTCCCGACGCATTTTTTCAATTAAAATTGAAAAGTGTAATTCGCCACGTCCATAGAGCAACCATTTATTGGGTGAATCAGTCGCGACCATTTTTAAAGAGACATCTTGTTTAAGTTCTCTTAATAAACGCTCTTCGATTTTACGCATGGTTAGCATTGAGCCATCTTGCCCAGCAAATGGTGAATCATTGATTGAAAACAGCATTTGCATCGTAGGTTCTTGGACATCAATGATTGGTAAAGATTCTGGTGTTTCAATTGTGGTGATGGTTTCACCAACGGTCATTTCAGAGTAACCTGTAATCGCGACAATATCACCAGCTTGAGCTTCAGCGACAGGTACACGTTCTAACTCCTGAAAAACAAAGAGTTGGCTGATTCTAAAGCGTTTAATTTGTCCATTCAATTGGACAAGGGCGACTGTTTCACCTGATTTGATACTGCCACGGAAAACACGTCCAATTGCTACTTGACCTAAGTAATTATCATAGTCAACAAGGGCAATTTGAAATTGAAAATCGCCTGTTTCAGTTGTAGGACTCGGCATACGTTCCACGATGGTATCTAATACAGGTTTCATTGTTTTTTCTTGTGTTTGTAGATCTGATTCTAAACTAGAAGTTCCATTGACTGCTGAGGTATAAACAATTGGAAAATCCAATTGTGTGTCACTGACACCAAGTTCAATTAAAAGATCAAGGAGTGCATCAACAGCATATTCTGGTTCAGCACCTGGTCGATCAATTTTATTGATTATGGTCATGATTGGCAACTTGTATGCTAGAGCTTTTTCTAAAACGAAGCGTGTTTGTGGCATGGGACCTTCAAAAGCATCAATGACTAAAATAACACCATCGACCATTCCCATAATCCGTTCGACTTCGCCACCGAAATCAGCGTGACCAGGTGTATCTACGATATTGATTGTTGTCCCGTTGTGAACGAGTGACGTTGCTTTAGCCAGAATTGTTATGCCGCGTTCTTTTTCTAATTCGTTCGAGTCTAAGCCTTGGTTTTTATTGTTTTGTTTGGCTTCTTGGCTTGTTTCTTTGATTAATTGATTCACTAAACTTGTTTTTCCATGATCCACATGAGCGATGATCGCAACATTGCGTTTAGTTGTCATGGCTTCACTCATGTTTCCATTATTTGTTTTAATTGGATCATGAAGGATGTTTTTTTCCATTTTTTATCTCTCCTTGTTACTTATTGGGGCGAAAAAAACATCCTTCTTCTGGAAACGGTGGCACCATGATTTCAATTCGTGTTGCATAGAAATTCATGTTATCCCTCCTTAAGTTATATCGCTAGCAGTCTAACAAGAGAATGGATTTGTGTCAACTTTAAGGTGGTTTTATTTAAAGATATTTAAGAAAAAAGCCCTCAGAAAAATCTGAGGGCTTGAGCTATTTTGTTGATTAAACGATTGGAGGAGTTCCTTCAGCGTTACCAGCAATTGCATCAATTTGGATTAAAGCATTGTTTGGTAATTCAGAAACACCAACAACACGACGAGCTGGAGTACCGTTAGGGAAGAATTTAGCATAAACTTCGTTAACAGCATCTAAGTCGCTTAAGTCTTTAAGGAAGATGTTTACTTTAACCATGTCTTCCATTACGTGATCAACGCTTTCGATGATAGCTTTGATGTTGTTTAAGACTTGTTCAGTTTGTTCCTTGATTCCACCAGCAACCATGTTACCTGCTGCATCGACTGGCAATTGCGCAGAGATATTGTTGTAGTGAGAGAATGCTACTGTTTGAGTTGCTAATTTGTTGATGGCAACTTTATCAGTGTTGTTAGCTTCGATGATTAAACCATGACGATCTTCGATTGCTTGTGGTGGAGTTCCGTCGCCGTGTGATACAACAGCTTCGATTTGAACGTCAGCACCCATTGGTAAATCTTTAACTGCTACAACTGTACGAGCTGGTACATAACCAACAGCACGTGCAATACCTGAATCTGGGAAAACAGTTGAGTAAACTTTATCAACTGCAGCTGTATTAGCTAAATCTTTAAGGAAGATTGTTACTTTTACAACGTCATCGATTGGTACATCAATGCTTTCTAAGATTGTTTTGATATTTCTTAATGCTTGAGCAGTTTGTTTTTTAATACAGCCAGTTACAACGCGACCAGTTTTAGGATCGATTGGTAATTGTGCTGAAATATTATTGTAGTGAGAGAATGCAACTGTTTGTGTTGAAATAGCATTAGCAGGTGCTTCACATGTGTGGTTAGTTAATTTAATTAAATCGCCAGCTTGAGGTGCATTTGGAATAGTACCTTCGCCATTTGATAATAATGCTTCAACTTGGATGTCAGCACCCATTGGTAAAGCGTCAACAGCAACAACAGTTAATGCTGGTAAGTAGCTGGTAAAGAATGAACGGTAAACGTCATTTACGATTTCTAATTGTTTCATGTCAGTCATGAAAATTGAAATACGGATGATATCGTTCATAGAGTGATCGATACTTTCTACGATTGCTTTAATGTTATTGAAACTTTGTTCAGCTTGTGCTTTGATTCCGCCAGCTACTAAATCGCCAGTTTTAGGATCGATTGGTAATTGTGCTGAAAAGTTATTATAGTGCGAAAACGCAACTGTTTGTGAATGTAATGCACTTTTTGGTGCATTGTCTGTGTTTCGTGCTAATACAACATTATCTGTAGTCATAATTTAATATACCTCTTCTTAGTTTTTTTATTTATACATTTAGAAAAAGTGTAGTCTATATTGAAAAGGTTGTCAATCGCTTTATTTCGATGTTCAAAACGCTTTTTATTCTACATTTTATTTTCGTGTTTTCTCAATTTTTTACAAAATAAACGGATTAAATAATCTGATGGGTGTTATTTTAAATGAGACAAGCTTCTAAAAACCTTTTTAACAAAGTCGGATTGTTTGTATGATTAGTGAGAAATCTGACGAGAACTTTAAATATTTGATATAATAGTGAGAAGAGCAATTTTAGGAGGAGCAAGATGAAAATTCTACATACAGCGGATTGGCATATCGGTCGTAAATTTAATGGTTTTTCGTTATTGGAAGAACAACAAGATGCCTTTTCACAATTGTTAGAAGTAGCACTCAAAGAAGAAGTAGCGGCAATCGTTATTGCGGGTGATTTATATGATCGGTCTAATCCATCTGCTGAATCTGTTAAAGTGCTACAGGATATGTTGATTAAATTAAATTTGGAACATCGTTTTCCTGTTTTTGCAATCTCAGGAAATCATGATAGTCCCACACGTTTGAATGTCGGTTCACCATGGATGCAGCCTAATCAATTTTACTTGACGACAAAAATCGAAGAAGCTAGCTCACCGATTGAGTTTCAAGATTTACAACTCTTTTTGCTACCCTATTTCGAACCTTTTCATGCACGTGAGTATTTTGGCGATGAGTCAATTCGCGATATTCAAACAGGTGTTCAGTTAATGGTCGAAAAGATGAGCGAAAACTTTGATTCATCAAAACGACAACTGCTTGTCAGTCACTTTTTTGTAGCAGGTTCAACGAAAGAAGAGTCAGAAACAACACTTGAAGTGGGCGGATTAGCAAACGTTACACAAGACACCTTTACTGCCTTTGATTATGTTGCCTTAGGTCATTTACATTATCAAGATGCCTTAAAACATGGTGAAAAAGTGAAGTACAGTGGCTCGTTATTAAAATATTCTTTAAGTGAAATGAATCAAGAGAAAGGCTTTAGAATTGTTGATATTCCAGAAGATAAGGCACAACCTGTTACGAGTCGTTTTATTGCGATTAAACCGTTACGTGACGTGCAAAAAATTACGGGAAATTTTGCAGCATTGTGTCAACCCGAAAGTTATCAAAAAACAGACCGTGAAGCCTATACAGGTATTGTTTTAGAAGACCAGACTGTGATTGATAATGCGATTGGACAACTGCGTGAGATTTATCCGCGCTTAATTCAACTGGAACTTGCAGCTTTAAAGACACAACAAACCAGTTCGCGAATCTTACAAGAAGAAACGATTAAAGAATTAGATACGACACAGTTGGTTCAAAGTTATTATCAAGAAGTCATGTCAGAACCTTTAAGTGAAAAGCAACAAGCTTGGTTAGAACAAGCTATTTTAGAAGAAACTAAAGAAAGTTGAGATGAGTAAATGCAACCTTTGCGCTTAGAGTTAAATTATTTTGGTCCCTATCAAAAAACAATCGTTGAATTTGCTGATTTTTATGCGAATGGCCTGTTTTTAATTACAGGAAAAACAGGTGCAGGAAAAACCTCAATTTTTGATGGGATGAGTTATGCATTATATGGTGTAACGTCAGGTGACGATCGTGCGGGAAAAGATATGCGATCAAATTTTGCGACGATTCACGATGTAACGTCGGTCATTTTTACTTTTAAATATAACAAAGAGACATACGTCATTGAACGAAAACCAGAACAAGTATTGGCTAAAAAAAGAGCAACGGGTGTGACAACCCAAACAGCAACAGTAACGTTGACGGTCTTTGACGAAAACGGTGTGGAAATTGAGCAACTGATTAAACAAACACAAGTGAGAGCTAAAATTGAAGAGCTATTGCAGTTAAATGAACAACAATTCTCACAAATTATTATGTTACCGCAGGGTGATTTTAAACGTTTTTTAATGTCAGATAGTAATGACAAAGAGAAAATATTAAGAAAACTTTTTGATACTCATTTTTATCAACAGATTGCGGAAAATGTCTTACTCCGAAAAAAAGAACAGAGTAAGGATTTAGGCAGAGCGCAAGAGCATTTAGAACTCTTGGCAGAGCAACTTGTGTTTAGTGAGTCATTTGACCAAGAACAACGTGCGGGTGACACCCTTTCGGATCACTTGAATTTTTACGCCCTTCAAGAAAAAGAATATTTGCGTGAATTGGATGAATTAATGAAGCAACAACAAAATTTAGAACAAAAATGGGAGCAGGCTCAAAAAGAAGTCACACGTTTAAAGAATAGACAAAATCTTCAGGAAAAAGCAGCCTTGAATTTAGAGAGTAAACAACAACTAGATGATCAAGCGCAAGAGATGACTTTGAAACAGGAGACCGTTGTTAGACTTGATAAATTAAAAGCAAGCCTGCCGCTGCATGAGGAAGTTTTAAATTTAGAACAAGAATTGTCTCAACTGACTGATGAAAAACAACAATTAGAAAAAGAACGACTATTAATTGAACAAAACCTCGCAGAATTAAAAATGAGAAAAGATAGATTGCAAAATGAGCAACAATTAGTACAACAGTCTGAAGATGAGTTGCGTCAAATTGAGACCGTTTTACCTCTTTTTGAGGAAAAAACAGAGCTAATTAAACAACAAGTAACAGTTGAAACAAGTCTAGAAAAGGTGAAACAGACCTTAGAAACACAAAGAGAACAAGTGGCCAAGAATCAAGCAGAGATAGCACGATTACAAAAGTTAGCTGAGCAAAAAGAGGAATGGCAAGAAAAGAATTATCAATTACAAACACAAATGACTGCCATCCAACAACTAAGTGTTGAACAAACAGAGTATCATACATTTACTTCCAAATTAGATCAATTATTGTCAAAACGTCAGCAAATTAAAGAAGATTCAGTTATCTTATCCGAACAGGTAAAGACTTCTTTAGAGGCTTTTAAACAAACTAAAAATCAGTGGGCTAAAGAACAAATCGCACGTTTGAGTACGTCACTCTTACCGGATGAACCTTGTCCCTTATGTGGCGCACTTGATCACCCAAATCCAGCGCATTCTCAGAGTGCTTTGAGTCTAGAAGAGTTGCAACAACTCGAAGTAGTTTTGGAGCAAGATGAAAAAAACTATCATCTGGCTAAAGAACACTTAGCATTGAAAGAGCAAGAGGCGCAGTATTTAGAGCAAGAGTGTCAAGTGAGTAGCAATGAAAAAGAGCAACGATGGACATTATTAATTCAGCATGCGCAGTCGTTTTTCAAGGTTGGACAAGATACAACCCCTGATGTGCTTATTAAAAAGACCACTGAACAACAGTTGCAAGTTGAAAAGTTACTGACACAAGCCGAAACAGAGCTTAGCGCATGTAAGTTAGCGAGTGAGACGTTAGAGGGCTTAAAAAAAGCGCAAACTGATTTGGTTGCTCAAGAGCAGATATTGCAAGAAGAACAACAAGAATTACGGTTAAAAGAACAGCAAGTTGTGACGATGTTTGAAAATATACATAAACAAATTCCGGAAAAATGGCAAAGTATTGCTGAAGTGAGAGCTGAGAAGATACAGATGGAAGCGATTGTGTTAGAGTGGAAGCAAGACTTTGAGAAAACAACACAACAAGAAAACAAGGCACAAGAGCAACTTGCGACAGTCAAAGGACGATTAAGTGCTTTGGATAAGCAAATCGAACAAACGACAAGTAAATTTGCAGAGCGTCAAGAAAAATTATTAACGCAATTAGCTGAACAGCAAGTCACGTTAGTTGAGTTTGATGCTGAAAAAACCAAGATTGCTCAAATCGAACAATTAAAAACAGACTATGAAGATTATGCTAAAGCAGTGTATGCGACTAATGAATTAGCTAAGCAATTAGCGGCTGAACTAGCTGAACAACCTGAAGGCGATCTTGCGTTGAGTCTAGAACAAACAGAAATTTTGACGACAGAAAAAACCAATTTACAAGAAAAGGTTGTTGCTTTAAAACTAACTGTGCAAAACAATGAAGCACTTGTGAGTGAAATTAAACAAAAAGAAGCCAAAATAAAAACACAACTAGAAGCTTTAACAGAATTGACATTGCTCTCAAATGTGATGAATGGTGATGGTCAAAGTAAGCTAAGCATTGAACGCTATTGTTTACAGATCTATTTGAAAAAGATTATTGCAGTCGCTAATCAGAAGCTACTTGATCTTTCAAATGGTCGGTACTATTTGAAAATTCGTGAGAGCCAAGGGACATTTAAAAAAGATACTGGACTTGAAATGGATATTTTTGATGGTCATGTTGGTTCAGCTAGAGGTGTCAACACGCTGAGTGGTGGCGAAAGTTTTATGGCGTCATTATCATTAGCGCTTGCCTTAGCTGAAGTGATTCAGCAGATTTCAGGTGGTGTCCGTATTGAAGCCATGTTTATTGATGAAGGTTTTGGTTCTTTAGACGAGGAAACATTGGAAATCGCAATGAAATCATTAGAAAAAATTAAAGGCGATGGTCGCTTAATTGGTTTGATTTCACACGTTAAGGAATTACAAGAACGTATTCCACAGCAACTACAAGTGATGACAAATCAAGATGGTACTAGCCAGGTACGTGAAATTTTAGAGTTTACTTAGGAGGTGAGTCTATGAAATGGTCAATTCCAGAAAAAATTGTTGAAGAAGGTAGAGAGTATGCTAAGGCGGGCCGCGTGGTCTCAATTAGCAAGAATGAAGAACAACAAGTTTGGTATGCTGAAGTTTTAGGTGAAGAAGTTTTTCATATTGAACTTGATGGAACAGCAAAAGAGGAAGATGTCTGCCAATGTATCTATTGGCAACAACATGGTTTTTGTAAGCACACAGTCTCAGTTGAGCTGGCGCTACGCGATCAAGGCCAAAATCGTTACATTAAGAAAAAAGTTGTGGCAAAAGATCAATATCAAGCTCCCTCACAAGCCCTTATTTTTTCACGAAGTTTTGCTAGATTGCAAGAAGATACAATTTCAAAAGACTTATTAGTTGGCGATCGCTTGGTTTTGGAATGGCATTTGGAAGTCGTTGAACCGTTATCCTATCATCCAGAACAATCTTTGATTGGTTTATATTTAAAAATTGGTCGTCGTGGTACGCGTGAACGGACGTATATTGTGCGAAATATTGGTGAGTTTCTAGACTGTTATCTTGCAAATGGAGTCTATCAAATGACTGATCGTTCTTTTACAATTACAGATAATTCCTTCTCAGACCGTAATGTGAAATTATTAAATCAATTATTGGCGATTCATCAGAACATGTCATTGTTAGCGCCAAATGGTGTGCAACAGCAAGGTAAGATTAATAAACGCTTTTTGATTTTAGATCAAAAGGATGCTAAATATTTTATCGAAACACTTGTTGATGAGCAACGTTTGCATTTTGAAATGGACAAGGAAAAGAAAGAAACGTTAATCTTTAAAGAAACAACATTACCTATTTCTTTTAATGTGACACCTGTAGGAATTAAAGATTATAAATTAACGATTCGTCAACCAGAGCTTGTTTATTTGGCAAACTATAGCTGGATTATTGGTGCTCATTCGATTTATGAATTAAATAAACACCAAGTAGAACGTTACGAATTGCTCCGTCAATTGTTAAAACGGACAACGACACCAGAGATTCTTTTTACGGATCAAATGGTGGGTCAATTGTTTTCTTATATTCTACCGAATTTAAGAAGTATCGGTATAGTTAATGTCAGTGAAACACTTAGTGCGGAATTATTACGTGTACCGTTGGAAGCTAAATTATATGTGATTCGTGATGATACGCAACTTGCGATTCGCGTGGACTATTGTTATGGCGATTACGTTTTTTCAACGGATCCCAAAGCTACGACTTCGCAATCGAAAAAAGCGCGTGTCATACGAGATCAAGTCCAAGAGTTACAGATTGAAAAAATATTAGAACATTTCCATTTTGTTAAACGCCAAACAGCCTTTTATCGTAAATTTCCAGAGGGTGAAGAACTTTATTTATTCTTCAAAGAAGAAGTGCCGCTATTGAAGCAATACACTGAAGTGACATTGTCTAATGAAGTCGCTGAAATTTATGATGAAGAAGAGCATTATGAGCCAAAACTTAGTATTTTAGATGAAGGATCATGGTTAGATATTCAATTTGATATTACAGCTATTGATGATACAGAGGTCAATGACGTTTTAGTCAGTTTGATGAAACAAGAAGAGTATCATCAGCTAAATAATGGTCAATTATTAATGTTGGATAGCCCTGAATTCAAGGAAGTTAGTTTAGCGATTCAACAATTACGTAAAGACATTAAGATAAATAAAGGACAACTCAGCATTCCGAAGCATCGTAGTTTAATGGTCGAGCATGTGATTCATAATATGGACAATGTGGAAACCTCTGCGAATTTTGATAATTTAATTAGTGATTTGTCACAGCCAGAAGCATTTCCAGTTGAAGAACCAAAGGGCTTGCATGCCGAGTTACGTGAATATCAAAGAGTTGGTTTTAAATGGTTAAAAATGTTATCTCATTATAATTTTGGTGGCGTTTTAGCAGATGATATGGGGTTAGGTAAAACATTGCAGATGATTACTTATTTGTTATCTGAAAAAGAAGAAGGCAAGTTGAAAGAGCCAGCTTTAATTATTGCACCAGCGAGTTTACTTTATAATTGGCAGATTGAAATCAATAAATTTGCGCCGTCATTGACGTCGAGAATCATTTCCGGCACGAAAGAAGAGCGAACAGAGCAACTAAAAGATGATGTCGATATATTAATTACTTCTTATACAACAGCGCGTCAAGATGAGGATTTATATCGTCAATATCATTTTTCAAGTATTGTTTTGGATGAGGCTCAGATGGTTAAAAATGCGGCAACTAAAACATTCCAAGCAATTGAAGGAATTAAAGCCAATCGTCACTTTGCTTTGAGCGGAACGCCTGTAGAAAATCGTTTAGATGATTTATGGTCAATTTTCCAAATGATTATGCCAGGATTTTTCCCACCACTGCGTCGTTATCGTAAACTACCAACAGAAACAATCGCATTAATGATTCAACCTTTCATTTTACGTCGTGATAAGAAAACAGTCTTGAAAGATTTACCAGATAAAATTGAGACTGATTTATATAGTGATTTGACTGAAGAACAAAAAACAATTTATCTTGCCTACTTAAAACAAATGCAAGAACAAGTAGTTTCGATGGATGATGGTACATTTAACCGCAACAAATTATCAATTTTGGCTGGTTTAACACGCTTACGTCAAATTTGTTGCCATCCAAATCTATTCTTGTCTGACTATGAAGGCGAATCTGGAAAAATGAATCAAGCACTGGATATTATCAAGAGTGCTAAAACAAATGGCCGTAAGATTTTACTATTCTCACAATTTACAAGTATGCTCACTATTTTAGAGGATGCTTTAGCTAAAGAGGATATTGAGACGTTTTACTTACGAGGTAATACACCAATTGAAAAACGTCAAGAGATGGTGGAACGCTTTAATCGCGGTGAAAAGGATGTCTTTTTAATCTCACTTAAAGCGGGTGGTACTGGTTTGAATTTAACCGGAGCAGACACTGTCATTCTTTACGATTTATGGTGGAATCCGGCTGTAGAAGATCAAGCTACTGGACGAGCGCATCGAATGGGACAAACGAAGAAAGTAGAAGTGTTCCGTTTGATGGCAGAAGGAACAATCGAAGAAAAAATGAATTTGTTACAACATAATAAAAAAGAACTCTTTAGCCAAGTAATTGATTCTGAGGACATTCGTCCACTGTCACAATTATCAATGACTGATTTGCGAATGATTTTAGATCTTGGTGAATAATTAAAATATTAAGCCTCCTTCGTGTAAGTTTGACGGATGGAGGTTTATTTTTTTTGAAAAAGTGATATGCTTTTAAAAACGAGAAAAGAGGGATGGTTATGGGGATTATTCGAGAAAAGATGCCGTTGTTGGGTGTTTTGACTGCTTTGTCGGTTGTTTTGGGTTTGATAGTTCATATTCCAATACCAGCAAGTAATGGTTATTTTAATTTATTGGAAGTGGGCATTTATACTGCGGCTTTGCTATTAGGTGGACCGGCGGGGTTATTTGTTGGCGCGGCAAGTGGGCTTTTATTGGATTTGATTTTGGGTTATCCTCAATGGATGATTTTTTCTCTAATTATTCATGGTGCCCAAGGCTATATTGCAGGGAGAATTAAACATCAGAATTCGCTATGGAATAAAATTATTGGTTTATCTATTGCATCGATTGTAATGGTGATTGGCTATTTCTTTGCCAATTGGATCCTTTACACGTGGACAGCAGCTTTGGCCTCATTACCAGGTAACATTGCGCAAACTGTTTGTGGAATGATTACAACACTTGTTTTAGTTAATTCTTTAGATAAAACAAAATTAACAGAAAAGTTCAAATTGAATAAATGACTTGACGCTATAAAGAGAAATTTTAACTTATTTATGCTAAAATAGACCTGAGTTAGTTCCAGTGAAATGAGCAAGAATTTTTTGCGAGGACTAATGACAACCTTTCATACAGAAACGGAGTCATCAGCCTTTTTGTAGATAAGATGAATAATATAGAGAAAGAATAAAAGAGGTGGATAATTAGTGAGTCAAGTGAAAATAGTCCCATTAGGTGGCGTTAGAGAAAACGGTAAAAGTATCTACGTTGTCGAAGTTGAGGATGAAATTTTTATTTTAGATTGTGGATTAAAATACCCAGAAGGTGATCAATTAGGTATTGATATGGTTATACCTGATTTTTCTTATTTAATGGAAAATAAGGATAAAATCGCTGGTGTATTCTTAAGTCATGGTCATGCCGATGCGATCGGCGCATTGCCATATTTATTAGAACAAATCGACGTTCCAGTGTTCGGAACGGAATTAACAATTGAATTGGCTAAATTAAATGTCAAAAATTACCCAAATACAAAGAAATTTAATGATTTCCATGTTATTAATGAACGAACTGAAATTGAGTTTGGTAAAGCGACAATTAGTTTCTTTAAAACAACGCATACGATTCCAGATTCAGTTGGGATTGCGATTAAAACAGATCGGGGCAATATTGTCTATACCGGTGATTTTAAATTTGATCAAAGTGCAAGTTCACTTTATCAAACTGATTTTGCACGTTTAGCGGATATTGGTAAAGAAGGAGTTTTAGCTCTTTTAAGCGATTCTGCTAATGCGGAAAGTGATAAATTGATTGCGTCTGAAAATCAAATTACAGAAGAAGTGTTTGATACATTACGTTATTGGGAAGGCCGCATCATCGTAGCTTGTGTTGCAAGTAATATTCAACGTATTCAGCAAGTCTTAGATGCAGCTGCTCATTCTGAGCGTAAAGTATTGCTAACAGGAAAAGATGTTGAACAAATTGTTAAAACAGCAATTCGTTTAGAGAAGTTAACAGTTCCTGATGAAAATCTTTTTATTAAAGAAAAAGAAATGCAAAAATATGATCCGACTGATTTATTAATTTTAGAAACAGGTCGTAGTGGTGAACCATTGAAATCATTACAACGTATGTCAAGCCGTCGTCATCGTACGATTCGCATTCAAGAGGATGATTTAGTTTATATCACAACATCACCTTCAAGTGCGATGGAAACAACTGTTGCGAAAACAGAAGATATGATTTATCGCGCTGGTGGTACTGTGAAGACCATTTCTGATAATATGTCAGTTTCAGGTCATGGTAATCAAAATGATCTTAAATTGATGCTTAATTTAATGAAACCGAAATACTTTATCCCTATTCAAGGAGAGTATCGTGTCCTTGCAGCGCATGCTGATTTAGCACATGAAGTTGGGATTCCGTTTAAAAATATCTTTATCACAGGTCGTGGGGATATTTTAGAATTCGAAAAGGGTCGTCTAAGAATGACTGGTAGTACTGATGCGGATAACATCTTAATTGATGGTTTGGGTGTCGGTGATATTGGTAATATCGTCTTACGTGATCGTCGTATTTTATCTGAAGATGGCATCTTCATTGTGGCAGTCACAATTAGCCGTCGTCAAAAGAAAATTATTTCAAAACCAAGAATTACGTCTCGCGGTTTTGTTTACCTTAAAACAAGTACTGATTTGATCAAAGAAAGTGAAACAATTGTTGAAACAGTCGTTTTAGAAAATTTAGAGAAAAAAGAATTTGATTGGGGCGTTTTAAAACAAGAAATCCGTGATCAATTGAGTCGACATCTCTATGAACAAACAAAACGTCGTCCGGTGATCCTTCCTGTTATTATGGAAGCCAGTCAAAAGAAAAAATAAAACAAAACAGTGTTTTCTTAAAACTAGTGAAAACCTGAGGCAGTTGGATGAAACCTGTTGCTTCAGGTTTTTATGCCGCGTGAAGTGATTGGCAGTGGTCTTAAAAGGAGTTTAAGTGTCTTTTTTAGTGACCACATGTTAAACTATTAGCGATAAAACATCTAGAGACTATATTTGAGAGTTGGGTGAAAAATGGCAGTAACAAAACATGATCAGATTCTTGAATATATAGAAACATTGCCAGTGGGTGAAAGAATTTCAGTTCGAGGAATCGCAAAGGACCTTCAAGTCAGTGAAGGAACAGCTTATCGTGCGATTAAAGAAGCTGAAAATGTTGGCTTAGTTTCGACAATTCAAAGAGTGGGTACAATTCGGATTGAAAAGAAAGTCCGTGAACATATTGAAAAACTTTCCTTTGGTGCAGTTGCCGAAATTATCGAAGGTGAAGTGATTGCAGGAAGTAATGGCTTAGAAAAAATACTTGATAAATTCATCATTGGTGCGATGACCAAAAATAGCATTAAACGCTATATTACGCCGGGCTCATTAATGATTGTTGGTAACCGTGAAGAAGTACAACGTTTAGCATTAGAAAATGGTGCTGCCGTTCTTTTAACCGGTGGTTTTGATGTGTCGCATGATATTTCGAGATTGGCAGATACTTTAGAGATGCCAATTATTCGCACGTCGTATGATACATTTACTGTCGCGACAATTATTAACCGCGCGATGAGTGATCAAATGATTAAAAAAGATATCGCAATGGTTGGCGATATCATGATTCCTTTAGAACGAACCAATTATTTAATTGTTAAAGACACTGTAGAAGACTATTATTACTTGTCTGAAGAAACAGGACATACCCGTTTTCCAGTTGTGAATAAATCGAATCGTTTATTAGGAATTGTCACACTAAAAGATGTGACGGGTAAGTCATCCACACAACTACTTGAAAAAGTGATGACCAAAAATCCGCGCCAAGCAAAAAAACATATGAGTGTTGCAAGTATTGGTCATTTGATGATTTGGGATGGGATTGAAATTATTCCGGTTGTCGAAGATGACTTAACCTTAATTGGAATTATTTCGCGTCAAGATGTGATGCAAACTTTGCAAATTTCACAGAAGCAACCAGTGATTGCGAATACATTAGCTGATCAAATTTCAGCTGAAATATATGAAAAAGAACCAAGTGATAAATCAGAGTTACCAAACTTTATGTTTAATGTTGCTCCACAAATGGTGAACAGTATGGGAACACTTGCTTATGGTGTCCTAAATCAACTGATTGCTCATGTGACACATCGTGTGATGATGATTAAACATAAAAGTAATTCGGTGATTGAACAAAGTAGTTTGTATTATTTTAAATTAATTCAAATGGATAGCATGATTGATGTCCGACCAACTGTGATTGATTTTGGACGTCGATCTGCCAAACTTGAAATTGATCTATTAATTGATAATGTGGCAGTAGCGAAAGCTGTTGTTATCTGTCAATTGATGGAGCAATCGTAAAGGATGATAAAAATGAAAATTGAACAACAAATTGTTGAAAAAATTAAAGCCTATCAGAAAATTATGATTCATCGTCACCAAAATCCTGATCCAGATGCGTTGGGTTCTCAGGGAGGTTTGGCTTCAATTTTAAGAGCTTCTTTCCCTGAAAAAGATATCTATGTGGTGGGCGGACCTGTTCATGATTTAGATTATTTACTGACAATGGACACTGTGACAGATGATATGTATCAAGATGCGCTAGTGATTACAACAGATACTGCCAATGCACCGCGCGTCAGTGGTGAACAGTTTAAGCTAGGGAAAGAAATCGTCAAAATTGATCACCATCCAAATGATGAACCTTATGGTGATTTAGCTTGGGTACGTCCAGATGCAAGTAGTACCAGCGAACTTATTTATGATTTGTATGTGGCAAATCAAGATGATTTAGTGATGACAAATGAAGCGGCGCGTTTATTGTATGCAGGAATTATTGGGGACACAGGTCGTTTTCTCTATCCGGCAACAACGAGTCACACTTTATGGGTCGCATCAAAATTAAAAGAATATAAATTTGATGCAGCTAAATTAAGTCGTGAAATGGATGAAGTGACTGAAAATATTGCCCGTTTATCCGGCTATGTAAGTGAGAACTTAAAAATTGATGAATCTGGTGCGGCAATGGTTTTACTAACACAAGAAGTGCTAGATCAATACCAAGTCGTTGATTCTGAAACGCCAGCAATTATCCCAATTCCTGGTAAATTAAAAGCAGTTACCGCATGGGGCATTTTTGTGGCTCAACCAGAAGGTCATTACCGTGTCCGTTTACGTTCGAAAGGACCAGCTATCAATGGTATCGCAAAGAGACATCATGGTGGCGGCCATATGTTAGCGAGTGGTTGTAACGCTAAAAATTTAGATGAAGTTGAACAAATCTATCAAGAAATTATTGCCGCTGTAAATGAATAATAACGTAGGTCTTTTGTTTGGTCATAAACTATGATTAAATAAAAGGCTTATTTTTTTGGATGGTGGTTTGATAGATAAACTTGTGGTTAAATGGAAGTGAGAGAAAGGGTGAAGGACAATGGATTTTTATAGCTATCAATTTTTTATTGAGCAAGCAGAACAATCGCATTACGGAAAGTATGCTATTTTTTTGGGGCTCATTGTAATATTACTTGTTTTGGCATTAAAGCAATTTAGAAGTAAGGAAAAGCGTAAATATCGTGACATTTTTGTCCTGATTACGTTAGCCATTGTCTTTTTTGCGGGCATTCAAGTCAATGAATTTGAGGTTGGGAAGGTTAATCAAAGTAATGCCTCTCAAATGGCATGCTTTTTGGAAAGTGTCAGCAAATCACAGCATGTTCCGTTGAAACAATTGGCTGTGAATTCAAAAGTGATTCGAGATGAGATGTTAATAAAAGTGGATCAAGATTTTTACCAAATCAATATGAATACTGATTTATCATCATATAAATTGGAAGAGACATTTCTGATTAATGATCAAATCAATTTAGTAGAGGAGTGAGTGTGAATGAATGATTATTTGCAAATTGCCATTAAGTTAGCCATTGGTTTATTCTGTTTAATTTTACAAATGAATTTATTGGGGAAAGCCAATTTAGCACCTGTTTCAACCCTTGATCAATTACAAAATTATGTTTTAGGGGGAATTATTGGAGGCGTGATTTATAATCAACAAATCACCATTTTGCAATTTTTGCTTATTTTAGTAATCTGGACTTTCCTTGTTGTTTTGGTGAAATACATGAAAGAAAATCTAGCCTTTATGAAACGTTTTGTCGATGGTCAGCCAATTACAGTAATTAAAAATGGCGAGGTACAAGTCGACGCATGCGCCAAAAAAGGCATCGCAGCAAGTGATTTAATGTTTAAACTACGTGCCGCCAATATTTATGACACCCGTCAAGTAAAACGTGCTATCCAAGAACAAAACGGCCAACTAACCATCATTCAATACGGCGAAGAAGTCGTCAAATTTCCAATCATCACTAACGGCGTCGTCGACCTCGACATCTTAGAATCATTCGACAAAGACCGCGAATGGCTAGACACAGAACTCGAAAAACAAAACACCACATTAAACAATGTCTACCTAGGCCAATACATAAACGGAAAATTAGAGCTGAGTACTTATAAATAAAGGTGATTTTTAGTGCGTTTATGGGTGAACAGCAAGACGAGCCTAGTAATCAGACGGTTTGTGTCTGAATACTAGGATTGACTTGGTGCTGAACCCATGCACTAAAAATCCCGTTCATCAAAGGTGGTGGAGCTGGCGGTTTGGGATGAGCAATAAGACAATCCTGATAATCAGGCGTTTTTTGCCTGACTAGCAGGATTAGCTTAGTGCCGAATCTCAGCCAAAATAATCCCGTAAACTCAACCAACACCATCACTCAAAACCAACAAAAAAAGGCCAACTTAAAAGTTAGCCTCTTTTTTTTTAGATATTTTTAGTTAATGAAATGGTATTAGCTTGTTCTACTTCTTTTTCAAAACCTTGTTCTTGCCAAAATGCAATCATGTTAGCTTTTGAAGCTTCTAATGCAACAGTGATTTTTTCAGCATCTGTTTCATGAGCCATTTGTTCTAACGCATGGTATAGCGGTAAAGCTAAACCAGCTTCAAAATAACTTGGTTCTAAAGTGAATTCACGAATAAGTGCCGTACCTTCTGTTGGTGTATTAGTAATCCAATCGATTAAGCCAATTAATTTTTGGTTATCAAAAATACCATATAAATTTTTATCGCGGGTTGAGTTTTGACTTGGTACGAAGTCTAAAAGTTCATTAAGAACCTCAGCAGCAGTTAATGCAACAGCATTATTTGTTAAGTGAGCATGGTTTTCAGACACAAATTGTTGAATCATTTCAGTGTGATCTTGTTTGTTTAATAATTGAATATGAATGGTTGGAAACGTTGGATGCGAAAATTCTTTCATTATTGATGAACTCCTTATATAAGTTTTAATCATTATGTCTAGAATAACGTAAAATTTAAGAGAATGAAAGTATAAATCAGTTGAATTCAATATTATTTAATAAACGGCTCAGTCCAATCATTAACAAATTAAAAAAGGTATTCAATCTACTAGGTAAATAATAGCTTGAATACCTTATTTTTATGCTTTAAAACGTTGTGAACGAGTTTCTGTTACTGGCTCGTCTTCAGCTTTAACACGCAGTTCAATCGTATATGGCTGCTTGTAAGTAATACCATCAAGTTGATAAGGACCACCTAAAATAAAGACGCCTAAAGGTATCAGTGTATGGACTTCATTTTCATCAAGCTTGATTTCCGCAATCTCTTTTAAATCAGCGTAACTACTGCCAATCATCAGTTTATCTTTTTTAATGCGATAGTACGGAATAAGCGCATATTTATCGAGTAAATATTGATTTTCATCCAACGAGTTTGTTGTTAATTCACCAGAGGCAATTAGTTGATTTATAATCTCTTCTAAAATGAAATCACTATCTTCAAAAAATCGTAGTGGTAAAGCCTTTCCGTGAATGACAGGAGTACCAGTAGGTGTTGCAACAGTACCGTCAGCATTATAAGTTAAATCTTCTGGTACGATATCTTCAATAAAATTAGTGACGTCCCACTTCACTTTACGGTCTTTAAAGTAATAGATAAAATTAAGGATAATAAAGTAGACAAGGACAATAAAAATAACTAGAAAGATAAAGAAACGAACATAATTTTGATTGTTAAAGTATCCCTTTACAATGCGTAACATGTAAAGAGTTGGAAAAATACTCGCAATTGTAAAAATTTTATTTTGTAAACGCGGATTGATATTCAAATAGTTTAAAAATTTACTAATATTAGCAAAAAGTAACGTTAGTAACGCATCCATTATTGAGCACCTTCTTTAGTCGGATTATTCTCAGGTTTTGTCGGCGTTTTATTTCCCGCAAGACTATCTTTGTCTTTATTTTTAGGACTGTCTTTCTCTGTTGCAGGATCTTCATTATCTGAGTTATTGTTGTTATTTGGATCATTTGGACTGTTAGTATTATTTGAATCATCAGGTTTTTGATTGTTGTTATTTTGATTATTGTCAATATTTGGTTCTTTTGTTGTTTGTGTTTCTTTTGATTCAGTTGTCTTTTCAGTTTCTTTTGGTGTTTTTTGGTTTGGATCTTCTTTAATCTCGTGTGTTGCTTTTGTGGTATCGGTTATTAAAGTTTCTTTTTTATTATTTTTGGTTTCTTCGCTTGTTTTTTTAGTCGATTCTATTTTTTCAGGTTTGGGTGACTTATAATTTTTACTATCCACAACGGCTGTTGTAGTGGTAATACTGACTGAAATAGCTAAGATAGCAATCGGTTTTAAAAAGGGGGCGACTACTTTATCTTTTTTCATTGAAAAAATCTCCTTTTCTTGTAACTATCGTTAATAATACCACGAGAATAGGAGAAAATTGAGAATTTTTTGCGAGATATTTCTTAAAAATATCTATAGTTACCCTAAGAATTAAGCGAGTTGTCCTTTTTTAACTTTAGTTTCTTGTTTAAACTGGCTATTTTATTTTTTTCCTTGTGATAATAGAGGAACCAAATGAAAATAAAAATAACAAAAAAAGTAAGGCTGGCGGTAACGATGATCCCAATTTTCATTGGAAACCATTGACCTAAATAGGCAGTTCCTAAAAAACTAAAGTAACTTAAGCCTAGATGAATCAAAGCTTGTGTAAATAATGATAGTTTCTCTTGTAAATAGATTAATGGATAAACACCAAGAAGTACGCTTAAAAGTAAGATACTAAATATTTGTTGTTGAATAGCTCCTGAGGTATAAATTAATCCAGAAATAAGGTATATTGTAGATCCGATTCCTAAACCGCGAGCAATATATTTTATGACTGTCATTTTAATCCACCTTCCTTTCAATTGCAGATTTAAGCAATGTGACAAAACGTCTAGAGACAGTGACTTGATGTTGTCCTTTTAGATAAGCATAATAGTTACCTGAGAAGGCCACTTCCAATCGAGTTAGATAATTCAAATTAATAATAGTTGATTTGGAAATTTGAACAAAGTTTTGTGGGCTAAGCATTTTATGAAAAGACTTGAGTGTTTTAGTGATTTCATAGTTGTCCTCTTTTGTATGAATCACTAGATTATTTTGAAAGACTTCTGCAAAATAAATTTGTGCTTGTTCAATAATCAATTGCTGGTTTTTATGGGTAAGATAAAGTGTCGGTGAGTGTGTCAAACAGTTTTTTATTTTGTTCATTAATAGTTTAGCATCATGTTCTGTGGAGCTAATAACCTGAACTTCATCTGACTGATTATTTTGAATCACTTGATATGAATACTGGATTTCTACTGTCATTGTGTTAACCTCCTTTAACCTAATTTAAGTATAAAATTAAAAAATAAATAAAACTAGTTGTTTAGGCTAAGTGGTTGTTTTAAAGGGACAAGTGGTAGAGTAATATGGTAGGGTTAATCAACTTGAGCCTCAATTGAAATGTAGGGGGAAAATAAATGTATCAATCATTGAATTGGCTGGAAAATATATGCCAAGATTTAGAGATAGGACCGATTAAGAGTCTAACGATGGAGACTCAAAATGAGGAATATGAGGGTTTCTCTTTTCAGTTGGATAACCGAAGCTTTAGAAGTCGGTTAGCTAAATTAACACCAACGAAAAAGGGTTATTTTGTCGTCTTTTGGGAGAAAGATGCTGCAGGAAAAAATCAACCTTACACTTATGCAGATAGTCCTGAAAAAATTATTGTCTCAGTTTTAGATGGCACGAAGAAAGGTCAATTTGTTTTTCCGAAAGATATTCTTTTACAGAAAGGTATTTTAAGTGGAGAAAATAGTAAAGGCAAGATGGGAATTCGTATTTATCCCACTTGGGAAACTGATTTAAATCAAACAGCGCAACGGACACAAAAATGGCAACAAAATTACTTTGTTGATTTAACACATACAAGCCAATTTGAAGTCATGCGTGAATATTATTTGGAATAAAATTTAAGAGGTTGTGACAGAAGTGTTCAGCTTCAAGAAATAAGTTGTTTAGTTTGTAAAAAAGAGGGGCCGTGACGTACTTTGTCACGGTCCCTTAATATGTATCTTTTTTAGTTGCTTAGAAATATTGAATGCCCATAGCTTTTTTTACGTCATCAAGGGTTTTTTCTGCTTGTTCTTGAGCATGAAGACTTCCTTTTTTTAGAACCTCTATTAAATAGGCATCGTCCTGTTCTAATTGAGCACGTTTTTGTCGAATCGGTGTTAATAATTCCTGCAAGACATCATTTAAATAGAGTTTGATTTTAACATCACCCAAACCACCTTTTTGATAGTGTTCTTTTAAGTCAGCAACTTTTTGTTGATCGGGTGCAAAAATATCAAGATATTCAAAAACCATATTACCTTCAACTTGACCAGGATCATTGACATGAATATGATTTGGATCAGTAAACATACTCATGATTTTTTTCTTAACAGTTGCTTCATCATCAGATAAGTAAATACCATTGTTTAGTGATTTACTCATTTTTCCGTGCCCGTCAATCCCTTTTAAACGTTCGCGATTTTTACTTGGGAGAACAATTTCAGGTTCAACTAATGTATCCGTTTGATAAATTCGGTTGAACGTTCTGACAATTTCTTTGGTTTGTTCAATCATTGGCAGTTGGTCACCTCCACCAGGTACGTGGGTGGCTTTGAATGCAGTAATATCAGCTGCTTGGCTGACAGGATACATTAAGAAGCCTGCAGGTAAACTGGTTTCGAAATTTTTGTCTTTCATTTCTGATTTAACTGTCGGATTGCGATAAAGGCGTGCGACTGTGACGAGATTTAAATAATAAAGAGTGAGTTCTGGTAATTGCGGAATTTTTGATTGCACAAAAATAGTTGATTGTTCTGGATTAATACCAACAGCTAGATAGTCTAGTAAGACTTCTATAACGCTCTTTTGAATTTTTAGAGGATTATCAGCATTGTCTGTTAAAGCTTGTTGGTCAGCAATCATAATGTATTGCGTTGTGGCTAGTTCGTTTTGGATATTGACTCTATTTTGTAGCGAGCCAACAAAATGTCCCAAATGTAATTTGCCAGTGGGTCTGTCTCCAGTTAAATATATTGATGTCATTGTCATTTCCTCCTTAAAATAAAAAATCACCCTCTAATAAGGTTAAAAACCTTACTAGAGGGTGATGAATATCACGGTACCACCTCAAAATTAACTTTTGTAGTTAAACTACTTTGATAACGCAAAAAATGCGGACATTCATACTAGGGTTACGTTCAAAATGTCATTTAGAAGTCCATTCAAATTAAAGGGTTACTAATTTACACCAACCATTAGCTCTCTTTAAACGCGTTTAATTTTACTCTTCTTCCTCGTTAATTTTAATTATTAAGGTAAAGTATAAACCTATCTCAAAAAAATGCAAGACTGTAGAAGATTTTACAAGTACACAATGCTCAAAAACGTTGATATAATAGATAAATAGTCCTAGAAAAAAATATTTTAAATAAATTTGAAGATGATGCTTGACCTTCCAGTTACTGGAAGCTGTATGCTGTAGTTACTCAAGACGAGAACGAATTGGAGGAATAAGAAATGTTAACAATTGGTCAATTTTCAAAAGTCAGTCAAATTCCGAGTAAAACATTACGTTACTATGATGAAATCGGTTTGTTGAAACCTGAACACGTGGATCCCGTGAATGGCTACCGCTATTATGAAGCGGATCAACTAAAGGTAACGTTAAAAATTTTACAGCTAAAGAGCTATGAATTTTCACTTGCTGAGATTCAAGAAGTGATGAGTGACAATGACAAATTACCAATAATTCTTAAAAGTAAACGCGAAGAAATATTAGCAAAAGCGACTTCTTATTCTTTACTTCAACACTCGATTGAGCAATACATCGAGGAATTAACTCAAGGAGGAAGCATCATGAAAAACATTGATACAACAAACGTTACTAAGGTTATGAGTCCAAAACTAAATTTAGTGTCTGTCCGTGAAAATATAAATATCGCAAACTTTAACGAATTATTTGCAAAAGCAGGTGGCTTATTAGCACAAAGTCAACAAATGCCAATCGGAGCACCGGTCACACTCTATCACAGTGAAGAGTTTACGCCAGAAAATTATGACGTTGAAATTGGTTTCCCAATCGCTGAAGGTGCAGTTGGCAATCATATTATAGAAGCTGCTGAATGTGCCTTCTATGAATTTCATGGTAACTATAGTAATTTAGGTGAAGCGTATGCAATTTTAACAAAATGGGTTGAAATGAATGGTTATAAGATTAATGGTGTGCCGTTTGAGCAATACATGACTGACCCAGAACAAGTCGCACCAGATGATAATGTGGTAGCAGTTTATATGCCAATTAGTAAAAAATAAGTTGAGTGGAAAGCATTGAATCAATTGAGATTGATTCAATGCTTTTTTAATGACTAATGGTGTCGTCTTGCTATTATTGTATCTAAATGATAAATAATTGCTCATTCAAGAAGATATCTTGATATAATAGATAAAAAACCTTTAGGATGTGTTGTAGATGGATGATGTGCTAATAAAATTATATCTATTGTGTTTATCGCCAGTAATTTTAACAACAATTGCAATTGTTTTTGGTAATTGGAGCTTGTATGCAATAGGCACACCAGTAGTGTTATTCTTTGTCGTAAAAACTTTTAGTGGTGCGTCATTAATGTGGATGATTTTGATGGTGGTTGCTCTAACACCATTATTCTATTATGCCTACACAAATCGTTATAAATTGAAATTTAGAAACTATCCCATTTTAAAAGAATACTGGCAAGTTAATCAAGATAAAATGAGCCGCATTAAACAAACGATGAAAAATATGTATCAACCACTCTATAATCAAAGTGATTCTTCTGGACGAAAGTACTTATCATCGGCCTTTCGTATTTTTGGATTTGTTGAAGATAAAGAGGGAACGGTTTATTATCAAATCTATAATAAGCCATCGGAGAAACATTTTTTAGCCTTTTTAGATAGTCATATTGATTTAATGAATGACATTATTTCAGATGATCCCGATAAAATTAAAGAAACAAGGATTGTTTTGAAAGATCAAATTACTCTATTAGTACAGGACTATCAAGGAAAATAATAATAAAAACGGACAAGCACTCTAAATAGAGGTTTATCCGTTTTAATATTTTATAGTAAAAAAATTTTATTTTGACAGGCGTTAATGGTTTCTTCGTCCCACAATGAGACCTGAACTTCACCAATATGTGCTTTTTCCAGAAGTAACATACACATTCTACTTTGGCCAATACCGCCACCAATTGTGAGTGGTAATTCATTATTTAGCACTTGTTGATGGTACAGATAAACTAAACGATCTTTGGCGTTGGCTTTTTCTAATTGATCCATCAGTGCGTCACTATCAACACGAATACCCATACTTGAAAGTTCCATCGCACAATCTAATGTGTCATGCCAGAATAATAAGTCACCGTTTAGGGCCCAATCATCATAGTCTGGTGCACGGTTATCGTGAGGCTCACCGTGATTTAACACATCGCCAATTTGTAGAATAAAAGTTGTTGGATGCTCTTTAACAAAAGCATGTTCGCGTTCTTTAGATGTTAAGTCTGGATAAAGATCAGCTAATTCTTGGCTGGTAATAAACGCTACGTTGGTATCGATTGACGTTTTAATACTTGGATATTTAGTATGCAAACGACTTGAAGTCTCAGCCATTGCATTGACCAGTCCTTGGACAGTTTCTTTTAGATACTCAATGGTCCGTTGTTCTTTTGTAATGACACGTTCCCAGTCCCATTGATCGACATAAAGAGAGTGTAGATTATCCAATTCTTCGTCACGTCGAATGGCATTCATATCAGCATAAAGGCCATTTCCTGAGTGGAAGTCATAGTCTTTTAATGCGACTCTTTTCCATTTTGCTAATGAGTGAACCACTTCACCATTGTCGCGTAGTGCTGGTACATCAAAGGTTACCGGACGTTCGGTTCCGCTTAAATTATCATTTAACCCAGAACGTTCGTCAACGAAAAGGGGTGCTGAAACACGTTTTAATTTTAAGCTACCTGTTAAGGCTTCTTCAAAACAACGTTTGATAAAGCCGATTGCTGTTTGCGTATCATAGACATTTAATGTCGATTGATAGTCTTTTGGAATAATTGTTTTCTCCATAATTATCACGACTCCTCCGATTTTTTACTGACTATTGTACCATATATTTGCTAACCTTTTTACCCTATTTAGTAGATTTACCGAATCGGCGCAAAATTTAGCATTGATTTTGTATGGAAATTATATAATGATAGGATTAAAGAACGAGGATAAGGTATATTTAGAGGAGTGTTGTAAAGATGTCAGTCACAATTAAAAAATGCCAGGTTCAAGATTTAAAAGCGATTCAAGAAGTGAGTATTCAAACCTTTACGGATACGTTTCTGCCATTTAATACGAAGGAAAATATTGATAAATATGTGGCGCGAGCGTTTACGGATGAAAAGTTAATCAGTGAAGTGAATGACACACATTCGCAATTCTTTTTTGCATATATAGGTCATGATGTTTGTGGGTATTTAAAAGTGAATGAGTATCCAGCACAAACAGAAAAAACAATTCCTAATTCATTGGAAGTTGAACGCATCTACGTGAAAAAGGAATTTAAACGGCAACATGTCGGGTCGGCTTTAATGGAACAGGCGATTCAAATTGCTCAAGCAAAAAAAGTGAAGCAATTATGGTTAGGGGTTTGGGAAAAAAATACAGTGGCTTTAAGCTTTTATCAAAAGAACGGTTTTAAAAAAGAAAGTAGTCATACTTTTCATATGGGTGATAAAGAGCAAACGGATTATCTGATGGTCAAGGTCTTATAGATATAATGGAATAAAGTGCTAACAAAATTGGGAGGAGTGTTTGTGTGGGGACGTTACCGTTGATATTATTTTTTGAAGGTATTTTAACCTTTATTTCACCATGTATATTACCATTATTACCGGTGTATATTGCTTATTTTTTAGGCGATCACGAGGGAGCAGCTCAATCAAAAAAATATGATGCGCTGTTTCGCGTTTTATCTTTCATTTTGGGGTTTTCGCTAATTTTTGTCGCAATGGGTATTTTTGCGAATTTTTTCGCGCAAAATATCATTCGCCATCAAAAAGTGATTCAAGTGGTAACGGGATTAATTGTCATTTTGGCTGGCTGTAATATTTTAGGGTTATTTGATCGAATGAAGGCCAAAATTGGGTTCTTTAATCAATTCAAACCAACGATGAAAATTAGTATTCACAGTAATCGTTTATCGCTTGTCTTTTTTGGTGCAGTTTTTGCGTTAGGCTGGACACCGTGTATGTCAGCATACTTAGGTACGGCACTTGCAATGGCCGCCCAATCAAGTGAGCCCCTGAAAGGCGGTTTGTTACTGTTTATTTATGCATTAGGTTTAGGCGTTCCCTTTATACTAAGTACTTTCCTACTGCAAAATTTTAAACAGGCCTTTACGTGGATTAAAATTCATTTTGATATTATCAATCGCGTCTCTGGTATTTTGATGATTTTAGTAGGGATTGCGATGCTGTTTGGTTGGGTAGCATATTTACAATTGTTAGTGCAACGATAGGAGGAGCGTATGAACGAGAGACAAAAGTTATTAAAAAATATTGGAATTACAGTGGCAGTTTTTATTTTCGCCTTTTTTAGTTATCAGTTCTTAATTCGTAAGGGTGCTTTTGACACGTTGGTCACTGAATCGGCACCTGATGAAGAAATACGTAATATCAAAGAATCACAATTTGATGCGAAATTTGTGAATGAAGATAATCAAGAAGAAAAACTAAGTGATTATTTAGGTAAACCAATTGTGGTCAACGTGTGGGCCAGTTGGTGTAAACCATGTCGAGCAGAGATGCCTGAATTTGAGAAGGTCTACAAGGAAGAAAAGGATGTTGTTTTCTTATTTATCAATCAAACCGATGGCAAGTCCGAAACAAAAGATACGGCTAAAGAATTTATTGCAAATGAAAAATTAGACATTCCAATTAAGTTTGATATTAATAATGAAATGAAGTACAAATTTATTGTGAAGGCTTTACCGACCACTTACTTTATTGATAAAAAAGGGAACGTACAGGGTGAGGCCGCAGGAATAATTACGGAAAAAACCCTTAAAGAACAAATTGAAGAAATTAAATAAATGATGATTAAAAGATCTGCGAGATGTGGATCTTTTTTAGTTCTAGGTTGTCCTCACGAACTTTGGTATACTGGAAAAAGAAATGGAAGGTGCAAAGTATGAATCATAATGATCGCTTGAAACGATTACGTTATGCGTTAGATATTAAAGATAAAGACATGATTAAAATTTTTAAATTAGGTGGCGTGGATGTAACGGTAGAAGAATTACTGCAAATGTTACGCAAAATTGACGAAGAAGAATATGAATTACCAGTCACTGATGAACAATTTGAACGCTTTTTAAATGGTTTAATTATCTCACAACGTGGTGTTAAAGAGGGGCCAGAACCAGCTTTAGAATTAACGCAATATAATGCAAACAATCTTTTATTGAAAAAAGTGAAGATCGCATTATCACTCACAACAGATAATTTATTAGATATTTTTGGCAATGTTGACATCTATATGTCTAAAAGTGAACTAGGTTCATTTTTACGAAAAGAAGGCCATCGCAATTATAAACCTTGTTTAGATAACTTTGCTCGTAATTTTATCAAAGGATTAACGATTTACTATCGTGGTTAAAGTTAAACAGGAGGAAAGTGGCACATGCGTTTTGTAATTGATGGAGATGGCTCTCCAGTGAAACAAGAAGTGATTGAATTAGCGCGCGAATTTAGCTTACCAGTCTTAATTGTCACCAGTGTCGATCATTTTACGACAAAAGAATATCCTGATTTTCTGACCTTTATTTATGTTGATATGGGTGCAGATGGTGCTGATTATCGAATTGTTAAAGAAATTCATGATGATGATCTTGTTATCACACAAGACTATGGCTTGGCGTCGCTATTATTGGGTAAAAAAGTCCGTGTTTTTCATCATCGCGGGACAGAATACTTGGCAGAAACGATTGACGGCCTATTGACGCAACGCTACCTCAGTGGTCAAATGCGAAAAGCAGGTAAACGAACCAAAGGCCCCAAACCGTTCACCCAAGCAGATCGAGATGAATTTACAGCCAAGATGCGCAAAGTGTTGAGGGATGGGTTAATGAAAGAACAGTAATGCTATCTCTTATTGATAACGTTACTGCTCTTTTTATTTTTTCAATTTTTCATTGAAATAGCGGTTGGTTTTTTTTACGTGTTGCACCGTATAATAGATTAATATAGCTGTTGGTACAATAAAAATAGTAAACAATAACCATTGATAATTGACTAAAAATTTGATTGGAAAAAGCATAAAAAGGTAAATAAAAACACAGTAAATGGCGGCCCAAAACATCATAGTACTTGATTCTTTAGCAATTTTTTGACTATCGAGCTTGGCACGTTCTTCTGATGTAATCATATTATAGCCTGCAATTAGCATGAGCCATTTACCTTGTCTAAGTTGATAGCTTACGATGAAAAATATCAGAATAATGGGAATGATAAGAAGACTAATTAAAAGATTATCAAACATGAGCTTCCTTCCTTTCTAAATGTATTTTCTGACTTGGTTTTGATAGGCTAAATAGGTATCACCAAATTGCTTTTGACACCAACGTTCTTCGGCATTAACCATCCAATGGGCGGTGAATTGAAAAATGATACAGATCATCAAATACAGGAGAGAGCGGTATAAAAGGCCGCAACCTAAAAAAATAAGAAAATAGCCAATATACATTGGATGTCTGGAAAACTGATAGATGAGCTAATTTCATAATTATGATGCCTTGATACATTAGCGTTCTAAAAACAATAAAAATAAGAACCTCCCCATCTGTTATAATTATGATGTCCTGACAGACTCTTAAACAGAAAGGAAGATTCCTATGTCTATCATACAACAACCAACACTTTTTGACATCCAAATTTTACAAGAACTTGAGATTGAAGCGAAATATCAAGAAATTTTCTCCCCATTAGAACTAACACCATTGGTTGCATTATTTCAAAAAGAAAATATAGTCGGTGCGCCAGTTACTATTAATTACGAAGCAGCACTTCGTGCTGTTTTAGTGAGCTTTTTAGAAGGCATTCCAACAATTAAAGCTTTAGTTATGAGAATTAAGCAAGATGTTCGATTTAAGCTTAGTTTAGGATTTCTATTTGGCGATAGAGATCCTTCTGAAGCCACATTTTCACGAATCTTACATGTATTGTCTCAAAGAATTGACGTTTTGATTAATCTTAACTGTCTCATCATTAAGTCAATTGATTCAGAGTTCAATATTCTAAGTGAAGATATTGCCTTTGACGCGACCGCTGTAGAAGCACATACAAAGCCTGTTAAAAGAGATAAGCAAAAAATTTCTAGTACATGTAAACAACATTCTATGAAAACTAATGAGTTGTCAAAAGAATTAACAATAGAGCCACAGTGGGG
>NZ_SDGV01000008.1 GCF_004795745.1 Vagococcus silagei
CAACTTACGCTGTTCCCAAGCTGACACGCGAATTATACCTATTTTTAGTCAGTAAATCATGATAAATAACAAAATGCCTTCATTTTAGTGGTATAATCAAAGAAATAAGGAAAAATGAACAAAGTGAGGGGTTTTTAGTGGTAAAAGTTACGTCGGAACAAATCTTGGAAGAAAATTTAATTACTCAATTAACGCAAGGAATCTCTCAATGGACTTATCGTGAAGATTTGAAGACAGAAGAAGATCTTTGGCAAAATTTTAGAGATAAGTTAGAACAGAATAATCAAGATGTATTAGAAGGCATACCATTAACTGAACAAGAATTTCGTCAAATTCAAAACCAGTTAAACTTCCCTAGCTTTTACAAAGGTGCGGAATGGTTAGCAGGAGAAAATGGAACAGCGAAAGTTGAAGTTCAACGTGAAGACGCATCTTTAGGAACAATTCGTTTAAAAGTAATTAAACGGGAAGATGTTTCAGGTGGTACATCTTCTTATGAAGTAATCAATCAATTTGAATCTTCTAGAAGTCGTGAGATTGATCAAAATCGTCGCTTTGATGTTAGTTTATTAATTAATGGATTGCCGTTAATTCATATTGAATTAAAAAATCGTTCTCATTCGTATATGGAAGCTTTTCATCAAATAAAAAAATATTTACGAGAAGATAAATTTAGAGGAATCTATTCATGTATTCAAATGTTTGTTGTGACAAATGGTTCAGATACAAGATATATTGCCTCAGCGAAGGACACGAACCTTAATGAGCAATTTTTAACGAGATGGGTAGATGAAAAGAACCAACCAGTAAATGATTATTTAGCATTTTCTCAGGACGTTCTATCAATTCCAATGGCACATAAAATGGTAACGCATTATACAGTGATGGATAATGAACGAAAAAGTATTATTATTTTAAGGCCATATCAAATACATGCTATTGAGGCTATTCGTAAGGCGTCAAATTTAAGAAAATCTGGCTATGTTTGGCACACTACTGGTTCAGGAAAGACTTTAACATCGTACAAGGTGGCAAGAAATTTACTTCACATTCCAAGTATTGATAAAACGATTTTTATTGTAGACAGGGTTGATTTAGATCAACAGACTACATCTTCTTTTATGTCGTATGCTAAGAATGATGTTATTGATATTGATGAGACAAGTAATGTGAATGAATTAATCAAGAAATTATTATCTGAAGAACGAAATATGATTGTGACGACTATTCAAAAATTAAATCATGTCATGCGTCGTTTTGAAGATAAAAAAGATGCAAAGAATTATCAAAAATTACGTCATTTAAATATTGCGTTTGTGGTTGATGAATGTCATCGAGCAATCAGTCCAGTCAAAAAAAGAGAAATTGAGAAGTTTTTCAGTGAATCCTTATGGTATGGATTTACAGGTACGCCTATTTTTGCAGAAAATGCAAAGAAAGCAGTCGGTAATTTGCCACGAACAACTGAAGAACAATATGGTGTTCGATTACATGAATATACTGTAAAAGAAGCGATTAATGATCGTGCTGTATTAGGCTTTCAAGTTGAGTATAAAACAACTCTAGATGAAGAAATGTTGGACCAAGTATTAATTCAAGCGCATCCAGATCTGGAAAAACAGTTGGATGAATTATCTGTGGCAGAAAAAGAGTTTTATCTACCAAAAGAAATGTATTTAGATGAGAGACATATGCTTGAAGTTATTCATTCGATTGTTAATAAATCGCGTCGAAAACTGGGTTTAATGGGAAATAACTCAGGTGAAACATTTTGTGCAATTTTAACGACAAGTTCGATTAATCAAGCGCAACGTTATTATGACTTATTTAAGAAAGTAAAAGAAGGAAGTTCCTCAGTCGAAATATCTGAAGAAACTAAACGTGTGTTACCAGATTTTCCTAAGCTGGCAATCACTTATTCTATTTCAGAAAATGAAGAAGCTTCTGTTTATAATCAAGAAAAAATGAAAGAAGTTATCAAGGATTATAACCATGAGTTTGGGACTCATTTTACTATGGAAACGATGAGGGGATATAATCGGAATATCAACGATCGTTTGGCTCGAAAAAGTAATAAATATTTAAAACGCTCGGAACAACTAGATCTTGTAATAGTCGTGGATCGGTTATTAACTGGATTTGATGCTCCTTGTCTTTCAACACTATTTATAGACCGGCCACCAATGCAACCTCATGATTTAATTCAGGCATTTTCAAGAACGAATCGTCTCTTTGTTAAACATAAAAAGTACGGACAAATTGTGACTTTTCAAAAACCAAGTACTTTTGAAAATAAAGTAAATGATGCCCTAGTTTTATATTCCAATGGTGGTGAGAATGATGTTTTAGCACCTAAGTGGGAAGAAGCTTACCTTGCATTTTCTGATGGTTTAAAAGAGCTAAGAGAGATCGTTTGTGTTCCAAAAGATTTTGATGTTGAATCGGAGAGTAAATTAAAGCTACTAAAATTTATTAAAGCATTTCAAACTGTTGATCGTACGCTTGCTTCAATTCAAGTATATAGTGAGTTTGAAGAGGGTATGCTTGAAAATGAATTTAATTTTTCGCTAGAGATTTATGAAGAATATGAAGGTAAATATCAAAATGCATTAGCTGAAATAAAGAAATCTAAGCCTGATCCAGAAGAAATTGAAATTAACGTTTCCTATGAATTAGAATCTGTTAGGCAAGAAGAAATTAATTACGAGTATTTATTACTGTTGATTCAGTCGTTTGTACCAAGCGGATCGGATGAGTATGAACTATTAACACAAGCCGATAGAAAAGCTATCAATGAGATTGAGGATTATATTGCATCTTTCAAAAAAACAAACCAACAAAAAGGCGAGCTAATCGAAAAAATCTGGCAAGAAGTATTAGCGAACCCAGAACTTTATCGTGATCAAAATATTTCAACTGTTTTCCAATCAATGATTTATTCAATTCGACATGCATTTGTTTCTGATTTTTCAGATAGATGGAAAGTAAAAGAGGATCAATTAAATTATGTGGTTGATAATTACCAACTAAATCGGGATCGTCAGTTTGGGGAAGCAGAATTAAGAAAAACTTCAGACTATGATTTATACCGAGAGTCGACGGAAGATCCAGTAAATAAATTACGATACTGGAAAGTAATGCGACGTGAGTTAGATGAGAAACTGCGAGAAGAAATCATCCCGTTGCAAAGATAGTAAAAAAATAATAAGCATCCTACAATTGATTTCTGATTTGTAGGATGCTTATTCTGTTAATACTGATAATAACTTGCTACTTCAGCAGCGCTTTTCCCAGCGACATGACCTGTCACAAAGGCGGCAGTAATATTGAAGCCACCAGTGTAGCCATTGATATCAAGTAACTCACCACCAAAGAATAAACCTTCAACAATTTTGCTTTCCATCGTTTTAGGATTGATTTCTTTGAGATGAACACCACCACCAGTAACAAATGATTTGTCTAATGGATAAGTATCATAGGCAGTCATCGGAAAGGCTTTTACGAGTCCGACAAATTGCACGATTTGTAGTTCATTCAACATGTTCATTTGCGGGATATCAATTAAATCTGCTTCTGTTAAGAGAAACTCTAAATAACGATCTGGTAACAAACCTTTTAAGCCATTTTTAACTGACTTTTTAGGCGTTTCTTCGATTAAAGCTTGAATGTCTTTTATTAACGTCTTAGACGATTTTTCAGGTAAGCTATCAATTTCAAGAGGCACAAATTTTTGTCCTTTTGCTAATTCTTGATTAACAAACATGCTACATCTAAGCGCAGCTGGACCCGACACACCAAAGTGAGTGAATAATAAATCCATTTGGTGAGAGACAATAATCTTTTGCTTCTCATTTAAAACAGATAATGTGACATCTCTTAGTGCTAAGCCTTGTAGTGTTTTGTGTTGCACAAATTGATCGTGAGATTTAATTGGCGATTCAGTCGGAAAGAGTTTTGTAATTGTATGTCCTAATTTTTTGGCAAAACGATATCCATCTCCAGTGGAACCCGTATATTGATAAGTTTTCCCGCCTGTCGTAAGAACAACGCAATGAGTTTCAATTTCCTCTCCTGAGTCAAGGACTAAGCCAGAGATTTGATTATGCTCTGTACGAATTTCTGTGACAGTCGTTTTCGTGAATATTGCTACTTTCTCTTGATTTAAAACATCAACTAAACCACTTACAATCGCTTTTGATGTGTTGGCAACAGGAAACATACGGCCGTGATCTTCTTCTTTTAAAGGAATATTATTTTCTTCAAAAAAAGTCATAATATCGTAATTATTGAATTGAGAAAAAGCACTATAAAGGAATTTTCCATTGCCTGGAATAAATTGAATAATTTCTTCTGGAGGACGATTATTGGTTACATTACAGCGTCCGCCACCTGTCAAACGTAATTTCTTCCCAAGTTGTTTGTTTTTTTCAATAATCGCAACTTGAGCACCGTTTTTGGCCGCAGTAATGGCAGCCATCATACCACTTGTGCCACCTCCGACGATAACAACATCATATTTCATAGTTTTCCTCCTTTTAAGTCGTTTACTAGTTTATCAAATCTTTCTTAAAATAGCATCTATTCAAAAGGAAAAACAGATTTGAGTATTGTAAAAAGTTAAAAACGGCAATAATTTCACAAACTTTAGTTTAAATTATAATTAAAACAGAATAAATAAATAACGTTAAATAGATGTTCTCATGAGTTGGAAAACGCTTTATTATTTTACAAAATTTAAAAATAAGGAAAATAAGTAGCTGACTTTAAAAAGACTAAATTATAAAAAGAGAAAAATAAAAAAATACATCTAGTGAACTACTGAACTATATATAATAATATGGTTTATTGTTTAATGGTTATTAATTATATCTTTGATAAATGAAAAGTAGTAGTACTATACTTGCAATCCAGATATAAATAACGGGGAACTTGTTCGTTACGGGCAATTCTTCTTTTCATTTAATGCAACTCGGTAAGAAAACATATCAGCAGGTGCTGTTGTAACTGTAAACTCAATTGGACGATTATATTGATCAACTGTTGTTCGTTGGATCATTAAGCATGGATCGCGAAAAGACATTTCTAAAAGATCAGATTCTTTCTGATTAACATAGCTTGCGAAAAATTCTTCTTCAGCGTGTGCGGGTACAATGTTGAAACGCTTTCTAAACACATCATATAAAGGGTCTTTAAGTAAATATCTACGTTTTAAGTCTGGAAACATCGATGCGCGAAGATAGGTTTTTTCAAGTAAAATTGGTTGATTATCGGCTAATCTAATTCGTGAAATTTGGTAAACTTTTTCATCATCAGAAATTTTTAGAATTGAACTAATATAGTGATTTGTATGTGTAAGTGAAAATTTTAAAATTTCACTGCTTGGTTCTTTCCCCATTATTCTCATTTGTTCAGTAAAACTATAGAAGGTCGCGAGATTATTCTTCTTAAAACTTTTGTTATTAACGAAATAGCCCACATTTTTCGTTTTTGAAATAAAACCTAAATCCTCGAGTTCTTCTAAAGAATGTTTCACTGTAGAACGACTAACTGCGTAGGTATCTGCGATGACTTGTTCTGGCATAAAACGATCGCCAATTACACAATCTGTCGAAATGTAATCAATTAATTGATTTGTTAACTGAACATATAAAGGTTTTTTTTCAATCATTTTTTTCTAAACACTCCCCAATTAATGTTAATAATACTAAAAAAATTGATAATAATTTGAATTAATAAATAGAGATTGTCCTTTTATTAACCCACTACAATATAACACTTTGAAACCGTTTTTTCAAAATTGTATCTAAAATTTACAATTGAGAATGTGAAATAGCTTTGGTAGATTTAGATGTAGTTAAGCGTTTACAAACGAAGGAGGAGTTTTTTTGGATTCAAATAAGAAAGTATCAGTAAATTTTAGTCGTAAAGGAATATTAAAGTTTTTACTTATTAGTTCTTCAGTTCTAGGCGTAGGATTAGCATCTGTTGGCGTTGGGCAAGACGTTGAAGCCAGAACAAATAAAACCGAAGTACAACAGCGCAATGTGTCTGTAAAAAAAGAAATCAAACAGGTGAATAAAGCAGATGGTTTTTTTGAAATCGTTTATGCAGATAACACAAAGGGGCGTATCAGCATTCTGAATGACCATATGATTCGCTATCAAATTGATCCTGCAGGTAAATTCTCCGAGTATCCAACCCCTAGTAAAAAAGATCACACAGCAAAAATCACAGCAAAAAAAATGTCTGAGTTTGATCAAAGTTTTTTTAAGAAGGCATCCTTAGACAAAGATAAAGACCAATTCTCTATTCAAGCAGGTTCAATAATTATTTTACTTTCAAAAGAAAATGGGACCTTATCAGTAACAGATTCATCTGGAAAGGTTATCCTTGCTGAAACGCAACCGATTGAAGTTACAGATAAAAAAACAAAACAATTCTTAACTCAAAGTTCTAATGAGTTTTTCTTCGGTGGCGGTACTCAAAATGGCCGTTTCACACATAAAGGCGAAGAATTAAAAATTGTAAATAGTAATAACTGGGTGGATGGCGGCGTGGCTTCACCAGCACCGTTTTACTGGTCTACAAATGGTTATGGCATGGTTAGAAACACGTGGAAGCCTGGTACCTACGATTTTGGTACTAAGGATGGCTCGATCGTGACAGCATCACATGATGAAAATATCTTTGATGCCTTTTATTTCTTCAATCATGATGCTAAATCATTATTGAATGATTACTATGAATTAACCGGATCCCCAGTTTTAATGCCTGAGTATGGGTTTTACGAAGCACATTTAAATGCATATAACCGTGATTATTGGGTTGAAGTTCCTGAAGGCACGGGAGGCGCCGTTCAATTTGAAGATGGCAAATCATATAAAGAATATCAACCAGGTGATTTAGGTGGACGAACTGGAATTTTAGAATCTTTAAATGGTGAAAAAGATAATTATCAATTTTCAGCCAGAGCGGTGATTGATCGCTATAAGAAAAATGACATGCCGTTGGGTTGGTTCTTACCTAACGATGGATATGGAGCTGGTTATGGTCAAACGGATTCTTTAGACGGAGATATTCAAAACTTAAAAGAGTTTACAAATTATGCAAATAGTAATGGTGTTGAAGTCGGTTTATGGACGCAATCTAATTTACACCCAGAAGACCCAAAGAACCCTAAAAAAGGTGAACGTGATATTGAAAAAGAAGTGAAAGATGCCGGCGTTAAAGCGTTGAAAACAGACGTTGCTTGGGTCGGAAGTGGTTATTCATTCGGTTTGAATGGTGTTGAAGATGCGGCAAATGTTTTTGTTGATCAAACCCAAGGGCAAGTGCGTCCGAACATTGTTTCACTTGATGGCTGGGCTGGTACGCAACGTCATGCTGGTATCTGGTCAGGTGACCAAACAGGTGGAGAATGGGAGTATATTCGTTTCCACATTCCAACTTATATAGGAACTGGTTTATCCGGTCAGCCAAATGTGGGGTCTGATATGGATGGTATTTTTGGTGGCAATAACAAAGATGTAAATATCCGAGACTATCAATGGAAAACCTTTACCCCTGTTCAGTTGAATATGGATGGCTGGGGTTCAAACCCTAAAACACCTTTTGCATTTGATGACGAAACAACGAAAATTAATCGAGCTTATCTAAAATTGAAATCAATGATGATGCCTTACAATTATAGTTTAGGTTATGAATCGGTGACTGGACTACCTATGGTTCGAGCGATGTTCTTAGAATTTCCAAATGATAGTACAAGCTATACAAAAGATACTCAATATCAGTTCATGTGGGGTAAAAATCTTTTAGTTGCACCAATTTATGATGGCAGTAACGATGGTGAAAACGCCGTTCGTAGTGGCATTTTATTACCTGATAAAGACCAAGTCTGGATTGATTTGTTTACAGGTGAAAAAGAGCAAGGTGGACGTATGCTTAATAATGTCAAAACACCTCTTTGGAAATTACCAGTTTATGTTAAGGATGGCGCAATCATTCCAATGGTTAATCCTAACAATAATCCAAATGAAATCAAACGAGATGAACGTATTTTTAACATTTATCCAAGTGGTCATTCTTCATTTGAATTATATGAAGATGATGGTATTTCGACAGCCTACTTAAATGGACAGCATGCAACTACTAAAATTTCAAGTCAAGCACCTAAATCCAATCAAAAAGGTGATGCTTTAATTAGTATTCAACCAACTAAAGGATCATACAATGGCTTTGTTGCTTCTAAAAAAACACAATTTAATGTCATGGCATCAACTGAACCTTCTGAAATTACAACAAAAATAAATGATAAGGAAATTAAATTGAAAAAAGCTAAGACGTTAGAGGAGTTTGAACAATCATCTAATACATATTTCTTTAACGAGGAATACTTGGTTAATCCATATCTGAAAGAGTTGGGCGATGACAGCATTAAACAATCTTTTGTTCAAATTAAAGTTGATGCTGTCGATACAACGACTGCGAAAATTGATTTGACGTTAAAAGATTTCGAAAATAAAGGCAAAACAAATGGTTCTAATCAAAAAATAGATAAAGATTTAACGATTCCTGCAAATGCAAAAATTGATGAAAAAGCAACAACTCCAACTTCTTTAACGGTAACATGGGATAAAGTAGATAAAGCAGTGAGTTATGATGTTGAAAGAGATGGTGTTGTTATAAGTAATATCACTGATACCAAAGAAATTTTTGATGGTTTTGATTTTGTATCAAAACATGAATTTAGAGTTCGTGCAGTTAGTGCCAAAGGAGTTTCTGAATGGAGTGATAAACTAACTGGAAAAACGTCAGATGATCCATATAAAAATGCTGTTGAAAAAGTTAAAGTAGCCGCTAACTTACCAGAACAACCGGGCGAAGAATTAGCGAATTTAACAGATAAAGACTTGACTTCAATGTGGCATACAAATTGGAATACCGGAATTGCTGATCCTAAAAACGGCAAACCATTAGTATTATCATTTGATTTAGGTGCTATTTACCCTCTAGAAAAAATTTCATATTTACCACGTGTCGCAGCAAGTAACGGTACTTTAACTAAAGTTAAGTATCGCGTATCACAAGATGGGCTAAAATGGAGTGATTTCTCTGAACCAATTACGTGGAAGCGTAACGAAGAGTTTAAAGATATCAAACTTGAAAAAGAAAAAGTCAGATTTGTTGAGATAGAGGTTTTAGAGTCGGTGGGGAATTTTGGTTCTGGACGTGAAATGTTATTCTTTAAAGAAGATGGAGCAAAAGGCTACCTTCCTGGAGATATCACGAATGATGGTGTGATTGATGAAAATGATGCAACATCATATCGAAACTATACTGGACTTGAAAAAGTGGACAGTGACTTCGAAGGATATGTTGAGCAAGGTGATTTAAACAAAAACGGTGTAATTGATGCCTATGATATCAATACAGTCTTAAGACAATTAGATGGCGGGATTAAAAAACCATCGTTGGAAGCGGCTGAAGGTACTTTGAGTTTGGCTCTTGCAACAAAAGAAGATAAGGCGTATTATGCACCAGGCGAAGAACTTACTTTAAAATTAGTGGGTAAAGATTTAGCTAATGTGAATGCTTTAAGCGCTCGAATGAATTTTGATTCAAATCTATTTGAGTTAACAGGTCAGCCAAAAGTAACAAATGCTACCGAACATATGGAAAATTATTCTAAATATCGTAAACATTCAAATAACGTCGAGAATCTTTATTTAGTGTTAAGTAATAAAGGTGATAAAGCATTATTAAATGGTTCAAACGACTTACTAACTTTTAATCTTAAAATCAAGGAAAATATTGCGAAAAGTGAACTTGAAAAAATAAAATTAACCTTAGATCAAGGCTTATTAGTGAGTCAAGCTCTAGGTCAAACAGAATTTGAGAAGTCTGAATTAGTTTTAGAACCAAAAGATAACAACGAGGTTTCAAAGGACAAATTAGTTGCTCTTGTCAAAAAAGCACAAAATTTAAAACCAAGTGAAGGTATGTCATGGACACCAGAAAGTAAAATTAAATTTGAAGAAGCTTTAAAAGCTGCTGAAAAAGTTTTAGCCAATGAAAAAGCAACGCAAAAAGAAATTAATCAAGTGTTGTCAGGTTTAGAACAAGCCATAACAGATTTGAAAGAAGTAGAAACTGAGGAAAAAGTAGATACTACAAAATTAGAAGAAGCCATCTCAGCAGCGAAAGTTTTAAAACCAAGTGATGGAAAACGTTGGACTGAAGAAAGTGAAACATCATTTAAAACAGCATTACTCAATGCCGAAAAAGCATTACAGCACTCTGAAACAACGCAAGAAGAAGTCGATCAACTCTTAGCAAAATTAGTCGAGGCAGCGGATAAGTTGGTTGAGGTTTCATTAGAAGTGGACAAACAGGTGCTAAAAGAAGTGATTGATGCAGCTAAAGCCTTACAACCATCTGAAAATACAACGTGGACAAAGGAGAGCGAAACTAATCTCCGTGTTGCGTTAGTTGAGGCAGAAAAAATATACGGTAAAAAAGATGCAACACAAAAAGAAGTCGATCAAATAATTGAAAAATTAGAAGACGCAGCATCTAAATTAGAAGAGACGACTGAGGAAGTTACGAAGACTAATCTTGACCAACTTGTGAATGAAGTGAACACATTGAAACCAGCAGAAGGACACGTTTGGTTACCCGAAACTGAAAAAAGCTTAAAAGATTCATTAACCAATGCTACCGAAGTACTACAAAACGCAAACGCTTCTCAATATGAAGTCGATTTGATGATTGAAAAACTTCAAAAAGCGATAGACGAGTTAGTTGAAGTTAAGATTGAGATAAAGCGTGAAGTTCTGAATAATCTTATTAAAGAAGCAGAGAAAGTAAAACCAGAAGTCGGTTTTGAATTTACCGCTGAAAGTAAAAAAGCACTAGAACAAGAATTGAAAAATGCGAGAGAAGTTTATCAAACAACGGATGCGTCACAAGCTGAAGTCGATGAAGCTGGTAAACGTTTAGAGCAGGCAATTAAAGACTTGAAGCAAAATAAAAAACAAATCGATAAAACTAATCTTAAAGAAGCGATTGCAAATGCAAAAGCGGTAAAACCGAAAGAAGGACAACAATTTACTAAAGAAAGTGAAGCCCATTTGAAAGAAGTCATAGGACAGGCTGAAGTGGTCTTGAAAGATGAGCAAGCAACACTTGAAGCGGTCACAAAAATGGTTGAATCGGTGAATGAAGCAATCAAGCACTTAGAGAGTGAAGTGATGCCAACGAAAGTTGATAAGGCAAAATTAGAAAAAGCGATCAAAGAAGCAGATTCGATTTTAGAAAAACAATCTGCGGAGTACACGAAAGATAGCCTCGGAAAATTAAAAAATGCTGTTTCAGCAGCCAAAATAATTGTAGTTAAAGCTGAGGTATCGCAGGTAGAACTCGATCGCGCTGAAAAAGCAATTCAATCAGCCGTGAAAGGATTAGAGAAAGAATCTACTACAACGACGACTGAAGAACCAACGACAACGGAAACCAATTCTTCTAATGATCATAGTGGTGAGACTGATGACAAAGGAAATTCAGAAAATACAAATCATTCTAGTGGAAATGGTGGTGGACAAAACATCAAACCTAATAGTGGTGGAGGGGCAACGACTCCTGCAGGCAAGTCACTTTTACCAAAAACGGGTGAACAAGCATCAGTTTGGTTAGGTGCTTTAGGCTCAATTAGTCTGTTAGGCGCAGGATTGTTAAGTTGGTTTCGTAAAAAGAATTAAATCAAGTCGTTCCGAAAAATGAATAAATAAAGACAAATATTAGAAGTAGAGGACTTTTCGAAAAAAGTCCTCTACTTTTTTACTAGGCATATCACTCGCAGTGCCTAAAATATAGTCAAATTAAAACCGGTGTTTAAAAATGTGACAGTTGAATTCCGGTGTATAGTGTTTTATTTTTTCCTTAGCGTTACAATAATAGTGTATTAAACGAAGGTAGTGTTGCGTAAAAAACAAACGCCATACTATCAACAATGATAAGGAAAGAAGGAGCTCGAATGGAACTAAAAACACATGATCCAAGATTAACTCTTACAAATGGAAGTTATCATGCATTGGTGCAAGCTCGTAAACCTAAAGGAATTGAAGACAAAAAAGCATATTTAATTGGAACAGGGATTGGTGCTTTAGCAGCAGGGTGTTTCTTAATTCGTGATGCGCACATGGAAGGAAGTAAAATTACATTTTTAGAACAACTTGATTTACCGGGTGGTTCTCTGGATGGTGCAGTACGTCAAAACGCTGGATATGTTGCTCGTGGTGGACGTGAAATGGGTCATCACTTCGAAGTGCTTTGGGATTTATTTAGTTCATTGCCTTCAACTGAAGATCCAAGTATGAGTGTTTTAGATCACTTCTTCTATACAAACTATGATGATCCAAACTACAGCAATTGCCGTGTAACAAAAAATCAAGGTGAACGCTATGACAATGGCAAATTTAATTTAGGCATGGATTTAGCAAAAGAATTAGCCACATTTACAAATATGTCTGATGAATCTTTGGAAGACAAAACAATTGAAGATATCTTCTCTGACGAATTGTTAGATAGTGATTTTTGGATTTATTGGCGTACAATGTTTGCCTTCGAAAATTGGCACAGTGCGTTGGAAATGAAACTTTACATGAATCGTTTTATTCACCATGTTGACGGTTTACCTGACTTATCAGCTTTGCAATTCTCTAGACATGATCAATATACATCATTTGTCTTACCAATGGTGAAATATTTACAAGATAATGGTGCGACTTTCCAATATGGTGTAACAGTTGATAACGTAGATTTTGACATTACTGACCATAAAAAAGTTGCTACAAAAATTGTCGCACGAGATAGCGCTGGATCAGACATTTCGGTTGATTTAAGTGAAGACGATATGGTCTTTATTACAAATGGATCTATGACAGAAGCTTCTGGGTACGGGGATGACCAAACACCAGCACCATTCTTAAAAGAATCTGACACTGGTTGTTGGAAATTGTGGCGCAATATTGCAGCACAATCCGATGAATTCGGGCGTCCTGAAAAATTCTGTGGCGATACAGAAAAATCAAATTGGGAATCTTGTACAGTGACTTGTCACGATGAACGTGTTCCTGAATATATTGAAAAAATTACCCAACGTTCCCCTTATGGTGGCAAAACAGTTACGGGTGGTATCGTATCTGCAGTTGACTCTTCATGGTTGATGAGTTGGACTATTAACCGCCAAGAACAATATATTGGTCAACCTGAAAAAGATGTAGTTGTGTGGGTTTACGGTTTATTCTCAGACGTTCCTGGGGACTATATCAAAAAACCAATGCGTGATTGTACCGGTAAAGAAATTACAAAAGAATGGTTATACCATCTTGGTGTACCAGTTGCAGAAATTGAAGAACTAGCAGAATCATGTACAGCAATTCCTGTTATGATGCCATATATTACGTCTCAATTTATGCCACGTGAAGCTGGTGACAGACCTTATGTTGTACCAAAAAATGGGGTGAACTTCGCATTTTTAGGTCAATTTGCTGAAACACTAGATGATCCAGGTCGCGATACAGTCTTTACTATTGAATATTCAGGTAGAACTGCAATGGAAGCTGTTTACGTGTTAACTGGAGTTGAAAAAGGGGTGCCTGAAGTTTATGGTTCTCGCTATGATATTCGTTACTTACTCTATGCAGCAGTAAGTTTACTAGATGGAGAACAACCTGATATTCACATTCCACCATTAGTTAAACGTAAAATTATGAAAAAATTGAAAGATACCGATGTTGAAGAATTATTAAAATTATATAATATTCTATAAACAGGCGTAAGTTGAATAATTCAGATTAAGATCTCGTCTCGTACGGGGTCTTAATTTGTTATTAAGGATTATTTGAGAGGAGTTTAGAGATGAATAGACAGCAAACAATCGCTGAATTAGAACAATTATATGATCAAGATCAGAGACGCGAATTTAGATTATCTCTCCAAGAAAATACGAAAAATAAAGAAATTGAACTTTCCTTCTTTAATCATTTTAGAAAATTTGAGACCGATGTGGACGAGATGGACCAAGTTGATTCCGTCGCTTTTTTAGAATACAAGAAAATAAAGGATCAAGAAAAAGCGCAACAAGTAAGTCATATCAAAGCAATCAAACAAGCCATTCGTTATCAAAAATTCTTTCTGACATGGGAACGACTACAAACTGACTTGGGTAAACAAGGGAGTACACCGGCAACACGTTTTCGTGTCGATCAAATAAAAAAATTCAAGCAGGAACTTGAACTACTTTTAGAAACCTCACCAGAAGCGTGGGATGTCTATTATGAAGAACAGTGGTTAAATGATATCAAGTGTCGTGCTACGCAAAAATTAGTGCCAGTTCCGTATGTCTCGAATACAAAACAAAAAATTATCCAATCCTTGGAAGTGAGTCAGCCTGTCTATTTAGTAGGTCACTTGGGTAGCGGAAAAACTCAGTTAGCTATCGAAGCGGCAGTTGATTTTACGATTCAAAATAAAATACAAGCGACTTTAGAAACAGAGATGGATACTTGGTTTATGCTGAATCAGGACTGTTCTGAACAAGAAGCAATGAAGGTTTTTAATGAAAAATATCAATATCTTTCTCATTATTATGAAGATATTTTAGTGCATGGTACAAAAGAAGAGATTGCCGCCATTCAACCTCTCTTTATTTCTGGTTCCCATAATCTGACTTATGAAGATATGTTTGTCGAAAAAACTTTATCTTTGGAACAACAATTTACGCATGATTCTTTTTCAGATTATCTGAATGTCATGATTGAAGACTATCGCGAATGGATTAAGGAACATGAAAATGTGATTCAACATGTGACTCAAGATGAAGCATTACAGTTAAAAGTACAAATCTGGAAGAGTTTTTCGGACCTGTTGATTGCTAAAAATAATACTTTTGGCACGACAGTTAAAAAAATTGAACGTGAAATTTTAATTGCTATCAAGGAAGGTCGTCCAGTGATTGTCGATGAATTAAACACAATTGCCATGCAAAATTTAATTGCATTGAATGATCTATTGCAGCGACATGTTGGAGAAACGGCCTATATTACGGGTATTGGTCCTGTAACTATTCAGCCAGGATTTGCATTTATCGGAACAGGGAACTTATCGACGCAATTGATAAATTATGAAGGAACGAATCAATTGAATCCAGCTTTTCAATCACGATTTGTAACAATTGAATATAATTATGTTCCGCAACAGTTAAATGGCACACTACTCGAACAAAAAGATCCAGTTGAGAACGAGTTGTTTCGTGTGATGTTATCGCGTTTGGCACAAGACAGTGGAGGGATTGCACTTCCAAATATGGAAAGAAATCTGAATGAATTGTTCCAACTGGCTCAACTCTCACGATTGACGCAGAATGTCTTTATGGGAAAATGGCAAGGAGAAGGAGCGGATGAACAATTTACTTCGGTAGAATTAAGAGAGTCAGTTCTATCAATTCGAAATATTATCCATGTTTTAGATCAATGGAACAATGGTGAAGAGATGGATCTGAGTCAAGCACTTTGGGAAGGATTTATTAGTTCAATCACCTATCCCGATGATCAAAACTATATCTTAGCTCAGGCCGTCCGTTTTGGCTTTTTCGCGTCAGATGAAGGCTGGAATATTCAGGCTAAGGCTACAGGAAGTGCAACAACAACGTATCAAGATATTAGAACAACAGACTATAATTATGAACGTCAAAAAATGGAATACCGTAGTATCGGTGACGTGATGCATCTCATTTTTGGAGAACGTCCACAAAGACAAAAAAATTATCCTCAATTAGAAGAGTTCATCTTTGAAAAACAACATACTGAAGCAAATTTGAGTCGTAAAGAATATGAAGAGATGAATCAACGATTAAGTCAATTAGAGTACTTAGATTGGTTGCAGTCTCAAGTTGCACAAGAGGAGGAATGAGTGCAATGAATCATTCTGAAACCTACTCTTCAAAAGTTAGTCAACTCCGAGAGCAGCTAAATCGAACGAAAGAATCGGGTGTTTTACCAAAAGATTTTAAACAAGATCTGACTGAATTGGAAATTGAAAAAGATAATTTGTTAGCAAAACTGTTACCCAAATATCAAAATCAAGAAGCTCAGAGAAAAAAAGTTCATCTCAATATTAAAACTTTAACCGCTTATCAAGAAGAGATTGATGGACTTGATTTGCAGGATATAGTAGCGTTATCAAAATCTCAATTTATTATTTTACATCGCAATGGTCAGTTACAGAGTGTTCTTTGTTCTGAAAATACAGCAGAAATTAAAATTGGAACACCAGTTAAATTATTTGGAGAACGGTTTATTTCTTTAACAAAGTTTGATGCTGATACTTGTCTTGCGTTAAGTCAATCTGGTTTTATTTTTATCATCAGTTATAAAGATACTCTGATGGTTAAACAAGTATCGGAACAAGTCATTCCTGATTTTAAGCAAGCCTCTATTTTATTGTCATTGAGTTCAACCACTTTTTTAATTTCACGTCATTTTCCAGTTCTAGAAGAACTGACAATTAAAATTGGTTCCGATAAAATATGTTATGAATTAAAATCACTTACAAAAATTCCTGAAATAGAATGGACTACAGGAATAGCACTTATTAATGATACTGTCCTGATTGGCGATGATGATGGAGAGGTGTTCTTGCTTCAAAAAAATGAGTCTGAATGGCACTTTAGTCATCAAAGTACTCTTTTTGGAGCAAGCATTCTCAAAATTTTACCACTATCCATGAATGATTCAGTCCAACAAGACATACTTGTATTAACACATGAAAATGAATGGGGCTTGCTTTCAATGGATTACGACAATCAATTAAAGTTAAATAGGTTACCAAAGACGCCAGGAAACTTTGTTGATGCCTGTTGGCAACAAGAAACGGTCCTCGTTCAAACTGATGATGGTTATCTTTATGTATTAGAAAAAATTGCGTCAAAATGGTGCCTAAATCCGTATGCAACTGAAGAAGAGCAGTTTTTAATTGGCATGAGTCCATTATTTGATCATGATTATTTAAGTTTTGATTTAGAACAAGGTGTATTTTTATTGGAGGTTGAGCGACTGAATCAAGGAGAGGATTTGCTAAAACTTAAATTTTTTGAGGAGTGTGACTCTAATGAATGAATACGATGAAGAGGGACTGATTATAGAATCAGAAGCACACTGTCAAACTTTTTTGAAACGCGAATATCGTTCGTTGGTTACGTATACTAGAGATGCGACGATTCAGTATGTTCCGCAACCCAATATAACCAAGCTTAATTTCTCGCCGCGCGAAAGAACGTTATATCTGCCATTGGATCGCTTTCTAGATGAAGAGATTGATGCGAATTTGATGTTATTTCACATTTACTATGAATTAGCTCTATATCCTGATTGGAAAAAACAACCCGCTGCGTATTTAAATCGACTCGAACGCTGGCAACAGGAAATCAATCAAATGACCGCTTTTTTTGTGCGTCGTTTACAGACTGAAGAGGTAGCAATTCAAAATAAATATTCGGCAAATTATTTAAAAAAGTATATTGAAAAAGAAATGTCGCAGTTTTTGTTTAGTTTTGATCGTTATCTCGCTTTATTAATTGTGTTACAACGTTGTCCAATTTATCGTTCAACTATTGAAATGCAAAAAATTAAAAGATATTTTTTAACCCAAGACTATGCCGAACTACAAATGAAGAAACTATCTCCACATCAACAATTTGCGAAATCATTCTTATGTGAGCGATGCGGGATTTCAAATACCAATTTTGAAGCTATCTTTAAGTTGCCAGTTATTTTTGGACAACCATTTTATACATTTCTATCTTCTGAAATAAGATTACAATTGGTTCAATCGATTGATGTTTTTCAAATTGAGACATTAATAAAAAGTTTCATCTATCCTGAATTTGAAAGAATTTGGCAAGCGGATATTATGAAGATGTCATTTACACTTGATAATGAAGGTTCTGGGTCTAAAGAAGGAGAATTAGAAAGAAAGGAATCTTCTGAAGATTTAGATGAAACAGAGAAGAAAGAGTCAATGGAGTCCAGTTCGGAAGAAGAACAAGAAATTTTAGCAGAACTGCTGGAAGACGAACAAGAAAATCAACTATTAAAAAATGAAATATTAGGCGAACAAATTCGTTTTGAAACTTTTGATGTGAGTCCAAAGGAATTAAAGAGTTTTCAAAATTATGCAGCTGAAGTCGCACCACAAAGACAAGAGTTACAACGATTTTGGCAGCAAATGATAGGAGAGGCAAAAAAAGAAGAAAGCATCAAAAAAGATCAACAACTTAAAGGATTGCTAGATGTGAATAGTGTCATTCATCATTATGTTGCACTCGATGAAGCTGAACAAACAGGAAACTATAAAAATTTACCGATTTTCAGTCGCTATTTATTAGAAACGCAAGCCAAAAAGTTACCTGAAGCCATTCGGATTGCTTTAGTTATTGATAATTCTGGTTCGATGAATGCTGAAAAAATTGAAATTGCTCGCGAAACAGTTGCTGTTACACTGTTGTCACTTGAGGATTTTAATCGTTACTTAGAACAAAGCACAGTTAAATTAAATCAACGAGTCCAACTTCAAACGCAGACATGGCTATTTGGTAGTCAATTTTATCAAGTGAAACCCTTTGCTTTGGCAGATCAGAAAGAAATGCAAAGTAAAATCATAAAATCAGTGACTTTATTAAATGGAGAAGACGGAGCAACTGATGATGCAAGTTGTTTTAAACAAATTTTGGCAGATTTGACAGCGCAAGATAAATTAAAAATACAACGTGGAGAATTAGTATATTTTGTTTTTGAAGTAACTGATGGTGCTTCAAGCTTTCCAGGAGCTGCTAAGGAGGCCATCACTGATTTATTAGAATGCGGAATTGAAATTTTCTCTTTTCAAATAGGCAAACCTAATCAACAAAATGAAAAAACCTTTGATTTCGTTTGGAATCAAGGATTTTCATTCCCTAGAGGAATCGATGTTGGTGAAGAAATTCAAAAATTGCCTCGATTGATGACTGACATGATTGGCTATCAATTAAAACAGATATTCCATTAGTTTAGTTATCGGTTTTGATTTAGTAAGTGTTGTGGTATATTTATCAATAATAAATAGATATTATACGGGGGGGGTTTATTTTGAGGTTTTTATTTGGTGGAATCGCTCTGGTTTCTTTAGTAGGAAGTATCTCATATTTTACACCAACGGTATTGTGGAGTGATTTAACTTATTTTTTTAGGAAAGACAAAGTCAACTATCTAAAATTTAGTAATAGATATAGAGGAAGGTACATGTTTTTTAGTGCATGTTTGGGACTACTATTATTTTTATTGACTTTCTTTATTACTTTTAAAGAGAATATAGAATTCGTCTTTTTGGTGTTTTTCATATATTTAGCGATTTGTAGAATGTCATTGGAAATGCAATGGTACAAAATAAGCCAGGTTAATGAAAGAGAAAAAGAGTGAAGTAAAAGTATTTTCTCTAAAATGAAAAATTTGTAAAGCCTCCGATAATTAGTTAATGTTTTCAGTCTAATTATCGGAGGCTATTTGTATTTTGTGACAACTATTTGTTTTTCACTACAATTTTATTCTTGCTTTTTTACGGTAACATTTAAGGCGGTTCCATTTTGAATGGCAAAGTCACGTTCTCTGATAAGTTTTCTCATTTCATCTAAGTCGTCTTGGTTCGCCCATTTTTTCAGAAAGTTGCGACAGTCTGACCGTTTCTTTAAATAGTTAGAATATTTTGGATTTTTTGCTTGCCATTTTTTATTTGCTTCAGTACTTGTTTTTCTCAATGTCGCAACCTCCTAATTATATTTATCTATTAATAAAATATTATTTGAATAACAGAAAATTAAAAATAAACGATGATTATTTGTATTTAATTTCAGTATAACATAAGTCTGAAATGGTTTTCATTTTTTTATTAATCTTGTTTTCTTTTAAAATATTCATAAAATGAGATTTCTTTAATCTTAAACATTTTTTTCTAATCTTAAAAAGTGTATACTGAAAACAGATTAAAAAACGAAAGAGAGTGGTTCATGTGCAAGATGTACAAAGTTATTTAGATGAGTTAAGGGGAAAACTCGAAGTGAAATTCTCCAATCAAACTGAGTTTTTACAAGCAGTGGACGAGTTTTTAAGCACAGTAGCACCTTTTTTAGAAAAAAATCCTGAGTATGTTGAGAAAAACTTACTTGAAATGTTAATTATTCCAGAACGCATTATTGAGTTTAGAGTGCCATGGATGGCTGATAATGGTGCGTGGTGTGTGAATACAGGCTATCGAGTGCAATATAATTCTGCGTTAGGCCCATTTAAAGGTGGAATCCGCTTCCATCCAACTGTTAATCAAAGTATCATCAAATTCTTAGGATTTGAACAAATATTTAAAAACAGTTTGACGCAATTACCGATTGGTGGCGGTAAAGGTGGTAGTGATTTTGATCCAAAAGGAAAATCAGAAGGCGAAGTCATGCGCTTTTGTCAAAGTTTTATGCAAGAATTACAAAAATATATCGGTCCAAGTTTAGATGTTCCAGCGGGAGATATTGGTGTTGGTGGCCGTGAAATTGGTTATTTATTTGGTGAGTACAAACGTTTAAATGGTTATCAAACTGGTGTATTAACAGGAAAACCTGTTTCATTTTGGGGCAGTCTAGCGCGAACAGAAGCAACAGGGTATGGACTTGTATACTTTGTTAATCATTTATTAATGGATCAAGGAGATTCACTTGCAGATAAACGAGTGCTCGTTTCTGGAAGTGGTAATGTTGCGATTTATGCCATTCAAAAAGCACAAGCATTAGGCGCAAAAGTTTATGGGTGCTCTGATTCATCAGGCTATATCATTGATGAAGATGGTATTGATTTAGCAGTTGTTAAGGAAATTAAAGAAGTGAAACGTGGTCGTATCAGTGATTACGTGAAGCTGCGTCCTAACGCAAAATATTTCGAAAAAGAAAATATTTGGGATGTTAATTTATCGTTTGATATTGCTCTGCCATGTGCAACGCAAAACGAAATTTCTGAAGCCAGTGCGCAAAATCTTGTCAAGCAAGGTGTTAAAATTGTTGGTGAGGGTGCAAACATGCCGACAAGTATGGCCGCAGTTGAGGTCTTGAAACAAAATAACATCTTCTACTGTCCTGGAAAAGCTGCAAATGCTGGTGGTGTGTCAGTATCGGCGTTAGAGATGGCTCAAAATTCTCAACGTTTACCTTGGACTTTTGAAGAGGTTGATCAAAAACTTGAAGCAATCATGTTGTCTATTTATGAAACTTGTCGTGATACTGCGGCAGAGTATGCAGAACCAATGGATTTAATGGCAGGAGCTAATATTGCTGGCTTCCAAAGAGTTGCAACTGCAATGGTCAGCCAAGGACTGGTTTAAGCTAATATTTTAATATGAAAATGTTACTCGTAACAAAATGTGATTTTTTCAGAAATTATAATGAGAATTAACTCAATAAATGTTAAAATGTAGCTGTTGAAGTGTATTGACACTATAAAACTTAGGAGGGTAATTATGGCACATATTAATTTTGATCATTCTAAAGTAAGTAATTTTATCGGGGAAAATGAACTTGCCTATATGCAAGCTCAAGTAAGCTCTGCCCACAAAGAGCTTCGAGAAGGAACAGGTGCAGGTAGTGATTATCTAGGCTGGATTGATTTACCAGTAAATTATGATAAAGATGAATTTGCACGAATCAAAGCGGCAGCTAAAAAAATCCAATCAGATTCTGAAGTGTTAGTTGTAATTGGAATTGGTGGTTCATATTTAGGTGCGAAAGCTGCGATTGATTTCTTAAATCATTCATTCTATAACTTAGTTGACCAAGAAGAAAGAAAAGCACCACAAGTTTTCTTCGCTGGAAATAGTATTAGTTCAAGCTATTTAGCTGATTTAATTCATGTGATTGGTGACAAAGATTTTTCAGTTAACGTTATTTCAAAATCTGGTACAACAACAGAACCAGCTATTGCGTTCCGTGTCTTCAAAGAATTATTAGTGAATAAATATGGAAAAGAAGAAGCTAACAAACGTATTTACGCAACAACTGATAAAGCAAAAGGTGCTGTTAAAACAGAAGCTGATGTTGAAGGTTGGGAAACTTTTGTTATTCCTGATGATATTGGTGGACGTTTCTCAGTCTTGACTGCCGTTGGTTTATTACCGATTGCTGTAACTGGTGCAGATATCGATGGTTTAATGCAAGGTGCTGCAGATGCGCGTGTTGCTTATTCTTCTGATGATTTAACAAAAAATGAAGCGTATCAATATGCTGCATTAAGAAATATTTTATACCGTAAAGGTAAAGTTACTGAATTACTTATTAATTACGAACCAAGTCTACAATACTTCTCAGAATGGTGGAAACAACTTTTTGGTGAATCAGAAGGTAAGGATCAAAAAGGAATTTACCCATCTAGCGCGAACTTTTCAACTGACTTACACTCTCTAGGTCAATATATTCAAGAAGGTCGCCGCAACATTTTTGAAACAGTAATTAAAGTTGATAAAGCACGTCATGAACTTAAAATTCCAACAATGGATAAAGATCTTGATGGTTTAGGCTATATCGAAGGAAAAGATATTGATTTTGTGAATACAAAAGCCTTCCAAGGAACATTGTTAGCTCATACTGATGGAGATGTGCCAAACTTCGTCATTAATATTCCTCAAACTGATGCATATACTTTAGGATACTTAATGTATTTCTTTGAAATTGCAGTTGGAATTTCTGGTTACTTGAATGGTGTGAATCCATTTGACCAACCAGGAGTGGAAGCTTACAAGAAAAACATGTTTGCGCTCCTAGGTAAACCAGGCTTTGAAGATTTAGCTAAAGAGTTAAACGAACGTCTGTAAATCAATGTTTTACTTATAAAAAATAAACTCTCAAAAAGTCCAAATTTTACGAAATTTGGCGCTTTTTCGGGAGTTTTTTCAATAAGATTTGTGTATAAAAAAACGTAGAATTATCTTCTGCGTTTTTTTCCATTTCCATTATTTGGGCGTTTTCTTGGTCTGTTTTTTCTTGAAGCAGCTAATTTTTTTGCATTTTTATTTGAGATGAAACTACCAATGATAAATGTTAATCCGAAGATTAGACAAAGTCCAGCCCAAATTTTAAGGTCGCCATAACTACCAGCTGTTGCAAAACCAAGAATGGCACCAACAATGTAGAATCCACCAGCAACAAAACCACCTTTTTGGCCTTTTCTAGTTGCAATCGCAACAATACCAGCCACTAATAGAACGATGGCTACTAAAAAGCCGCCACTTCCGCCAACTTCACCGTTTTTTGAAATTGTGTTACCTAAACCAGCAACCATTGATTGGAATCCAACAAACACTGAAAGCACAATGCTCAAGATACCAATCACTAATTTTGTTGTTTTCATTTATTATCCTCCAAATTTTTTATCTCTAATAAGTATAACGCTCGTTAAATACAATCTCAATATTTTTTTATTATTGACGCCTAACAAACTTTCTGTAAAGCAGAATTTTGGGCTATGTTTCCGATGTGTAGGTGTTTACGATATGCATAATTTTGGAATTAATATCTAACTCAATTTCACCAATGCTTGACTGATTCCCTTTTAATATTTTTTCATAATAATCGATTAAGGTGTTTTGTAAGTCTAGAAGATCATTTTTTGCTGGCGAATCCTGGTAAGCTTTAAGTTTTATTTTGACTTTATTTAATTTTTTGATTTCTTTATTAGCATCTTTTTTTGTTTCTAGAGGTTTTTTATCGCGTTGCTCAAAATCAAAGTAATCTGCAGTTAATTCATCAAGTATTGTATCAATAACAGGTCTAGTTAAATCTTTTAGTTCAGTAGATTCGGTTTGAATAGTTTCTTTATGATTTACTTGATTTTTTTTCGTACATCCAGTTGAAATAAAAGAGAGACCAATTATTATAAGAAATAGTATTTTTTTCATTTTATCTCCAATTTTTGCTATTTATTATTAGTATAACGTTTTTTTATTCAAATTCAATTCTGGATAATAAGTAAAACAAAAAAAGTTTGACTCTGAAAAATTCCAAAACAGAGTCAAACTTGCGATTATTTTTTCGTTATATGAGTTAGAATAACATATTTAAAAGTATAAAAAACAGTAACAAGCAAGATAATAAAGACAATCAGTGATAAGGGATGACTAGAAATTGACTTGGGAAGATTGACTAAAACTAGATACATAATACTTGCTACTAGTCCAGTTAGGATAAGTGAAAAAACAGAAATTTTAACGTTGTTCATTTTTGAAGGTTTGTTAGTAGTGTCATCAGGGAATCCACGATATGAGTTAAAGGGGTCACGTGAGATTAAACGGCGATCATAACCATCTTTACCAGTTGTCCAACGTTTTTTATTCATCATTAGAAATCGCCTCCAGTACTTATACTTTTTATTATATCTTGCTAAATTAAGCGTATACCAATTAGCTAATGTAGTCAATTTCTGCATTAAGATTTAAGATGTTCATAATAATTTATTTCCATATAAATCAACAAAATAAGTTAACCTGAGTTGATTATAGAATTTATTTTTTTATGTAGTAACGTTTACTTCCAATTAAACCTAAAATAATGAGAATCAAACCACCAATAGCCAAAGAGATAAGAAACATGGTATATATCACATATCCAGCTGGCCAACTTTTTAACTCAGGTGATTGTATGAAAAATAAAATAACCGCTAAAATCAACATTCCTATGCCAATCATAATGTTTTGTGGACTTCTTGTTCGATAGGATTTGTTCTCTTGTGTTACTCTCACATGGCGACTTTTCCAAATTAGATAAACACCATATGTTATAATCAAAAGACACGGGTAAGAAGTAATTGAATTTAATTCAAAGAATAAAATTTTTAAAACAATGAGTAAGGCAATAGCGGATAGAACGGCAAGGCAACCTAAAATCAGTTGTATTGTTTGACGTTTGTTCATTTAAACAACTCCTTTTTTAAAGTTTATCAGAAATTAAGTTCTATAGATAGTTAACATCTCGTGTTTTTACGCAATTTGACAGTTGATAGACAGAAAAAGCCATAATTATAATAACCGAATAGACAAAGTATTGAAGGAGTTTTCTAATGAACAAAGATATTTTAGGTCAAGATGTTGTTGCCAAGATAAAAAATGAATTAAAAACGAAAGATTACGGTGAATTAAAACCAAAACTTGCGGTATTAAGAGTAGGGTCTCGTTCCAGTGACTTAGCTTATGAAGCATCGTTAAAACGAATATTTAATCCATTAAATATTAATGTTGAAGTTACGGCATTACCTAAAGAAATCAACCAAGCAGATTTTGATCAGGCGTTTAATAAAATAAATCAAGATTCGACAAATAGTGGCATCTTACTTTTGAGCCCAATTCCGCAACATTTGAATTTAAAACATGCGATGGAAACCATTGATCCTAAAAAAGATGTCGACTGTTTTGGTTCAGAAAATACGCTAAGAATTTATGTGGATCAAGAAAAGGGATTCTTACCTTGTACAGCTGAAGCAGTTCTCAAAATATTGAGTTATCAAAATGTTGACTTGCGAGGGAAGGACGTTGTTATTGTGGGCTTTGGCTTTGTTATCGGTCGTCCGTTAAGCTTGTTGTTAGTAGAAGCTGGTTGTACGGTTACAGTCTGCCACGTGGATACGGTTGATTTAGCTGAAAAATGTCGTCGCGCTGAAATCATTGTTTCCGCAACTGGAGTACCACATTTGATTAAACAAGATTTTATTTCGAATGACACAATTGTTGTTGATGTGGGAATTAACGTTGGTGTTGATGGTGAAATATACGGAGATGTCGATTATGATGATGTTTACAAAAAAGTCAAGAGTATCACGCCAGTTCCAGGTGGGGTGGGAACTGTTACAACTTATGTATTAGCAGAGCATGTTGTTAATTCATTTGAAGGAAGATAACTTTCAAAAAAAAGGAGCGAGTGACAAGTCTAGTGAGTATTGGGTTATTTCAGAAAAACTGAAAAATACATATCTTCCAGTTGAACTTGTTATATTACACTTAATCATATTTTCATGTATGCTGTTCTTACCACACGTTTCAAAATCGAGAAGTTAATGTAAAAAAATGAACCGCGAATGTTATTTTGACATTCAACGGTTCATTTTTATTTCTTTGGTGCACGATATCCTGCTTGTTCAGCATCAGAAACTGTTTTAAACATTTCTTTTGGATTGGTCACCTTATCATAAAATTCTGTATCCGGAAGATGATAAATTTTATTGTTTGATCCTTTGATTAAACCATTTCCATGTTCATCAAGAAATGTTTCTTCTTTATTTAAATTTGTTTCAGTGGATTTCTCTTCTGTTTCAGAAACTTCAATTTTTTCTTGATAATGTTGTGTGGTTTCAGTTAAAGTACTTGAGCCATCTTGATAATCTAAAGTCACGCCATCTTGAATGTTGAAAATATAGATATTGAATGAAATAGCATTCGAATTTATTGATTGAGCTCTCATTTGTACGCCACGAGCTAAAAGCTCATCTCCGCGGAAAATAGGCGTTACTGAGTATCTGACATAATGGTCTTTTGATTGGTCCAAATAATGCTTAACATCCATTTCAAAGCGCACCATTTCAGGACTATTAAGTTGTCTAGTACCAGTCATGAGGTTTTGCCAATTGTCGTCTTCGCCTGCTAATGCGTGTCCAATAAGGTGAGAACGATTAAATAAGTAACCATTCTTTATTTTCTTGTTTTTCCAACCTGTAGGCTTCACTGCGGAAATATCGCCTCTTTTTTGGGTTGGCATTAGACTTTGATTAAGCATTGCCTCCGCTGAAGTTACACGATTTAAATGGTCTAATTCACCATACTTTTCCCATGCATCGTTCTTCATTGAAAGCTCGCCTTTGGAAAAGTTTGGCTTATTGTCATTTATCTCAATTGTTTGTTGTCCCTCGTATTCTAAATCAGCTAAATTTATGGAACTATCTATTTTACGACTTTCTGTATTTTCAGGATCACCTCGACCGACAGTTTCAGAAATTAAGTTTGTGCTTGAACAACCGGTGACAAGCACCGATATCCATATTAACATGATTGTCGTAGGTAAAAATTTTGTTGATTTATTTTTTTTAAAACCAAAAAATAAACTTAGACTTAGGATAGTTGCTAAAATATAAAACATGAAATAACTCCTCGTAATAAAATGATATTGTAAAATAAAATTAAACAGTTACATTAATAGGACTTGACGGAATAGTGATACCATTTTCCGTTAATTTTTCAATATAAGCGGTCGTTAATGTCGTTTTGATACCAAATTGCTGACCAGCAGTTGCATATGTAATAACACGGACAGCAAACGCTCCGTTTGGTAGAGTCACGAGGCCAACAATGGTAATATCAGCAGTTAAATCTTTTAGAGTATCACCAATCGATTGATTGACTTCTTCGATTAATCTTTTAACTTTATCAATATCTTCTTCAGGATTAACTCTAATATCAATAAGAACTTGTTGATCACCACGTGAAAGATTGCTAATCGTTAAGATTTCTCGATTAGGGATATAATTGAGTGTCCCGTTGAAACTTCTGACTTGAGTTGTTCTCAATCCTACTTGAGTCACGTGTCCCTCGATAGCGTTTATCATAACGTGATCACCAACTTCAATTTGACGCTCGTAAATGATGAAAAATCCGGAAATAACATCGCTGATGAATCCTTGGGCACCAAGTCCAACGGCAACTCCGGCAATTCCAGCTCCGGCGATTAGTGATCCTATTGGTATGCCCACAATCGTCAGGACGCAATAAATGGCAATAAAAAATAAGAGATATTGTAAAAAGTTGCGTGCAACAGTCTCTAGGGTATCAATTCGACCTGAGTTTTGGCCTTGTTTCTTTTTGTAGTTTTCAAAGGAATTCGCAAGAACTTTAAGTAAAAGATTTCTAGATATTCCTAAAACAATTAAGACAATAACAATTAATAAACCTTTTGAAATTAAAACACTTAATATTTTTTCCCAATCAAGGTTTTGCCAAAATTTCTGAAGAACGTTGAGACTTTCTCCAGTGTGTTTTAAAAGTTCAATTTGGTCCGTTGATGATACAGTTGATTGAATAATAGTCACTCCATTTCCAGTTATTAGTTTCTATACATTATATCATTTATTGATTGAGAATTTAAGCAGATAATGGTATTCTGAAACCAGTAGTTGAAAATGAAAGGTAGGCGTTTTTATAATGTCTGTATTTGAAATAGCCGCAATTATTGCATCCATTGCATTTGTTGTTTTAGTGTTAGGAATTTTATTTTTCTTACGCTCAATTAATCAACAAGTGAACAAGAGTACTTTGAAAGTGAATCGCATCCTAGATCAGGCAGATCAAACAGTAAATATCTTAACAAAAGATGTCGATGTCTTATTACAACAATCAGAGACAATTTTAGTAAATAGTAATGAGTTACTGAAAGATGTGACTAAAAAAGCTGAAACCATTGACCCACTTTTTGAAGCAGTAGCTGATTTAAGTATTAGCGTATCTGAATTAAATGCTTCTAGTAAAGAAGTACTATCAAAAGTAAGTGAAGCAGGTAAAACAGCGGTGACTGCAACCGTTGTAGGTAAAGCAGCGAAAACAGCTAGCAATTTAATAAATAAAAATAAAAACAAGAACGAAGAATAGGACGGAGGAAATAGCGTGAGTAAAAAGTCGGGATTTCTATTAGGAGCAATTATTGGAGGAACAGCAGCTGCAGCAGCAGCCTTATTATTATCTCCGAAAAGTGGTAAAGAATTACGTACAGATTTATTAGAGCAATTAGATGATTTATCTGAAGGAAAAGCAAAAGAATATAAAAATTTAGCTTTAGAAAAAGCTGAAGAATATGACTGGCTAGGGGAAACAATTCACCAACGCTATGATCAGGCAAAATTGACTTCTGCAGAAATGATGGATCAATTAAAAGAAAAAGCTTCACAAGCTTCAAAAGAGTTTGAAACAAGTAGTAAACATATAGTTGAAAGACCAGAAGAAATAATTGAATTAACAAGCTCTGATATTGCAACAGATTTGACTGATGTTATTGAAGGCGAAATAAAAGCGGATTAAACTCTTTCCTAATCAATATTTTCAAAAGTGTTGATTAGGAAGTTTTTTTATTTAATTTTTTGAAAAGAATAAATTATTTTCATGAAAAGGTAGATAAAACGCTTGCATAATCTAAATAAGTCTGATACTATCATAACGATAAACATAGAAAAAATATGGAAAAGCGCAATATTTTAATAAAAATAGAAGGAGAAACACTAATGGAAAAACAAACAATTACGATTTACGATGTTGCCCGTGAGGCATCAGTCTCTATGGCTACTGTTTCTCGTGTAGTAAATGGGAATCCAAATGTAAAACCAGCGACTAGAAAAAAAGTACTAGAAGTTATTGAGCGTCTAGACTATCGTCCAAACGCTGTAGCTAGAGGTTTAGCAAGTAAAAGAACAACAACAGTAGGTGTTATCATTCCTGATGTTGCTAATACTTATTTTGCATCATTAGCTAGAGGGATTGATGATGTTGCTACTATGTACAAATACAATATCATCCTAGCAAACTCAGATGGTGATGACAAAAAAGAAATAAATGTATTAAATACATTATTGGCTAAACAAGTAGATGGTATTATTTTTATGGGACATCACTTGACGGATGAAGTTCGCGGAGAATTTTCTCGTTCTAAAACACCAGTTGTTTTAGCAGGTTCAATTGATCCAGATAATCAAGTTGGATCAGTTAATATTGATTACCTTGAGGCAACAAAAGATGCTACAGATGAATTAATTAAGAGCGGAAATAAAAAAATTGCTTTTGTTTCAGGTGCTTTAATTGACCCAATCAATGGTGTTAGCCGTTTAAACGGATATAAAAAATCGTTAGCTGAATCAAAAATTAGTTTTAATGAAGGTCTTGTCTTTGAATGTGATTATAGTTACAAAGCAGGTTTAGGTCTGTTTGATCGTATTCAAAATAGTGGTGCAACAGCAGCTGTTGTTGCAGATGATGAGTTAGCAGTTGGGTTATTAAATACTTTAACTGATCATGGCGTTAAAGTTCCAGAAGAGTTTGAAATTATCACAAGTAATAACTCGCTATATACAGACATCGCTCGCCCTAGCGTAACAAGTATCTCTCAACCACTTTATGATATTGGTGCGGTAGCAATGCGATTATTAACTAAATTAATGAACAAAGAAGAAATTGATGAAAAAACAATTATTCTTCCTTATGGATTAATTAAAAAAGATTCAACTAAATAAAAATAGAGGGTGACTTAAACAGTCACGCCTCTTTTTTTAGGTTTAGCTGTGATAAACGGGATTCAACTGGCAGGGATTCGGCATTAAGTCCATTATGATATTCAGGCAAAAGGCGCCTGATTATCATAACTACCTTACTGCTCATCCCTAAGCGCCAGCTTCATCACCTTAGATAACGCGCCAATTGTGGTAATCTAGTCGGTCGTGTAAGTCTTGCTCGTTATTTAGTTCTGAAAGTAATTTTAGAATTATAGGTGATGAATTTGATAGGTTGAGTTCGTTTAAGGGAAACCAAATTATACCACTCGAATCATTTGCCTCTCCGTTTACCTCTTCCTCAATATCTTGGGATTTTTTTAACAGAATCATATCAAATAAAACAAAAATATGATGGACGACGCGATTTGATTCATGAACAAAACAATCAAATGTTCTCGAGTTTTTATATGATTTAAGATTAAATCCTGTTTCTTCTAAAACTTCTCTTTCCAATGTTTCGCTGAGACTCTCATTGATCATCGGTGTTCCTCCGGGTAAATCAAATCGATTGATATATGGTCCACCATTTTTTTGAATACAAAGAAGTTTATTGTTTTGAATACAAACGCCGTAGACACCAAAATGGGTAGAATAGTTCTGATTCATTTCTTTCCTCCGTTTTACGGTTTGACATAAGCAAATCCATCGGCTTGCTTCGCTACAATTTCAAAGATTCCTGCTGGAACGACAGTTACTTCTTTTGGCAATGTACTTTCAGTTATATTTAAAGACATCAAAGAATTGCGACAAACTAAAATTTCAACACCAAGGTAGTATAATTCGATGAGGTCTTCTAAAAAATCATGTGTGGGTTGTTTAAAGAGACTCACAGCTTCTGAATTTAAGACAATTTCGACACGAGAAGTTTTTTCTTCTTTTAAATAATTTTTTGTGTTTCCAACGGCAACTATCCAACGCTCTACTTGACTTACATGTAAAAGTAAATTCATTGTTGTATCCTCCTTGACTGTATGAATGCTTATCCTAGTTTTTAAGAAAGAGAGTATCATTTTAGTTTGACATACTCATTAAATGCACTTTAATTATACTATATAATATAAGGGATAGAGAGTATTTCATTGTATGCATTGGTTAGAAAGATCGATAAAAAGCAACTAACGTTCCTTGGTCACAAGACGAAAATCCAAATTTTTCATAAAATTTACGCGTTTTTGGGGTTTCTTCAGTTAGTAAAACTTTTTGTCTGATATCAGGAAAATGATCTAATGTATGTTTCATTAACGTGCTTCCCACTTGAATATGCTGGTAGTCTGGTCTGACTAGAATATCTTGAATGTATAAGATTGTTGTGCCATCTCCAATACATCTAATTAGACCAATTAATGTTCCGTTGTCCCAAGCAGTATAAACATAAAGTGAATGTTTTATCGCATTTGCTAGTACTTGGCTATCTTTTGTATAATTTGTCCAGCCGACACTTTCATATAATTCTATTAAATCGTTTTGATTATATATTTTTTTATCGCTAAAAGTAATCATAAATTCAGCTCCTTTTATAAATAATAACATATTTTTTAAGTAATAACGTTGGAATATTATTGTTGCGAGAAGTGACAGACGTTGGTACAATTCTTTTGTAAGGGATTACAATGTTTTTTAAGGGAGAAGATGAAATGAAAAAAGCAGTTTTAGGATTAGTCTTAGTTAGTTTATTTGGGTTAGTAAGTGGTTGTTCAACAAATGAGTCATCTAAAAAAGAAGAGTCGGCAAAAACAGAAACAAGTTCGACTGTGAAAGAAAAAGATAAAAAAGAAGCGACAGAATTAAAATCAAAAAGAGGTACAATAATTCCAGCAACAATTGTAATGCCACAGGATAATACAAAAGAGAAGATGCCACTTGTCGTGCTGGCACACGGATTTATGGGAAGTCGTGATGAAGCTGGCGGATTTTCTGAAGTTGCTGACAATCTTGCTAAAAATGGTGTAGCTTCGATAAGAATTGATTTTCCTGGTTGTAACGAAAGCAAAGAAAAAACAACTGAATATTCAATGAAAAACAATACTGATGATGTTTTATCAGCAATTGAATTCATGAAAGAAACTTATAATATTGACGCAGATAAAGTAGGTATGCTTGGTTATAGTATGGGTGGTCGTATCACGAGTCTTGTTTCAAAAGAAACACCTTTGAATACAATTGTTCTGTGGGCACCACTAATTTCTAAAAATTGGGAAGGTACACTTGAAGGTAAGGTATTAGACGATAAAATTAGTGAAGCAAAAGAAAAAGGTCATTCAACAATTGAGTTTTTCGGTAACGATATTGAAGTCAGTCAAGCTTTATTGGAAGACTTAAATACTGACGAATCTGTTAAAGATATTGACGCTTATAAAGGGAATGCACTATTAATTACTGGTGGAAAAGATAAAGTCGTTTTAAAATCAGTAACTGATAATGTTCAAAACAGCTTAAAGAATGCTGCTAAATCAGAAACAGTTCTACTTGAAAATGTTGGTCATGGTATGGGTATTTACGAAAAAGATCGTGAATCACAAGATAAATTAGTTAAGAGTAGTATTGATTTCTTTACGCAAAATTTAAAATAATGTTTAAAGAGGTTGTGACAGAAGTGTTCAGCTTCAAGAAATAAGAAGGAAATCACGAAAATTGTTTTTCAAATTTTTGCGATTTGCGGCTTATTTCCGAAGAAGCTACTTCTGTGACACCGTTTAGTTTGAAAATGGAGACTGTGACGTACTTATGTCACAGTCCTTTTTTAGGCTTATTCAGTTTTCTGAATTTCACTCACGAGTGTATCAATTAATTTTTGAGCAGCTGGTGAAAGGGCCACCTGTTTCAAATAGATAATACCAATTGACCGTTTGGGTATCGGAGTTGTGAGTTTAATTTCTTGAAGTTGCTGTGAACTCAAATAGTTAAGTGAGAATTCCTTTGTCACACAAGCAATTCCAAGATTAATTTTTGCAAATTCTAATAGTAATTCATGTGAGCCAAGTTCGAATTCGGGTTCAATTTGGACTCTTTTTTTGACGAGAAATTGATCTAAAAACTGTCGTGAATTAGATTTATCATCCAGAATAATGAGTGGATAATAAGGTAAATCTTCAACATTAAGTGTTTCTGGTAGTTTTTTAGCGAACTCATTTCCGCAAACAAAAATATCATGGATTTCTTGACAAACAATTTGTTCAAACTGATCGTCATCGATAGGAAAATTACAGATGGCTAAATCAAGTTGACCTGTTTTTAATAATTGACTTAATTCGAATGTGGTGCCATTCATAATTTTAAAATGAATGTCTGGATATAAATCATGAAAGGTTTCTAAATGAGGCAATAAAAAATATCGAGACAAAGTATCGGCAACACCAATTGTGATTTGACCGGTGTCAAGATTCTTGAAATCAATTAGTTTTTGTTCTCCGTTTTGCAGTAAAGTTAAGGCTTGCTTAGTATAGTCGAATAGTAACGCGCCTTCAGAGGTCAAATTTGCTCCTCGACTAGTACGATTAAAGAGTATTGTATCGAGCTCCTCTTCAAGTTGTAAGATGGACTGACTAATACTTGGTTGTGATAGGTGCAACTGTTTGGCGGCCTTGGAGAAACTATTTTGCTCTGCAACGGCATTAAAGATACGGTATAGATCAAGTTTGCTAATCAATATAAGCCCTCCTTATATCAGTTATTCTGATTATTAATTTTACTTATAGCATAATTCCATGTATAGTACAAGAGTAATAAGAATAATTGGCATTGAGCCAAAGGAGCGATTTATCGTGGAAAGAACAGTCGGTACAGTAAGTAGAGGGTTACGTTGTCCAATCATTAATGAAGGGGATAACATTGAATCGATTGTTGTTGAGAGTATCTTAACTTCAGCAGCAAATGAAAAATATGATGTTCAAGATCAAGACATTGTAGCAGTTACAGAGTCAATCGTTGCACGTGCACAAGGAAACTACGCAACAATTGATCAAATCGCAACAGATGTCTCTCAGAAATTCGGAGACGAAACAATTGGTGTTATTTTCCCAATTTTAAGTCGTAATCGCTTTTCAAACTGTTTAAGAGGAATTGCTAAAGGCGCTAAGAAAATCGTTTTAATGTTAAGCTATCCATCGGATGAAGTGGGTAACCATTTAATTTCATTGGATGAACTTGACGAAAAAGGTGTTAATCCTTGGACAGATGTTTTAACAGAAGAAAAATTTAGAGAATTATTTGGTTATAATAAGCATACCTTTACAGGTGTCGATTATGTTGAGTACTATAAAGAATTAATCTCTTCAGAAGGTGCAGAATGTGAAGTTGTTTTCTCACAAAAACCGAAAACAATTTTAGATTATACAAAACATGTTTTAACTTGTGATATTCACACTCGTTTTAGAACACAACGCATTTTAGAAGATAATGGTGCAGAAACAGTCTATACATTAGACGATATTTTATCAGAATCAGTGAATGGTAGTGGATTTAATGCAGATTATGGATTATTAGGTTCAAACAAATCAACCGAAGATGCGATTAAATTATTCCCACGCGACTGTCAACCAGTTGTTGATAAAATTCAAGCCTTATTAAAAGAAAAAACTGGTAAACATGTTGAAGTCATGATTTATGGAGACGGTGCGTTTAAAGATCCAGTTGGAAAAATCTGGGAGCTTGCTGATCCAGTTGTTTCACCTGCATTTACAGATGGCTTAGCTGGTACTCCAAATGAAGTGAAATTAAAATATCTTGCTGATAATAATTTTTCTGGTTTACGCGGAAAAGAATTAGAAGAAGCAATCAAAAAACATATTGATGAAAAAGACACTGATTTAACTGGTAAAATGGAAGCACAAGGTACAACACCTCGTCGTTTAACCGACCTTATTGGTTCACTTGCTGATTTAACATCAGGTAGTGGCGATAAAGGAACACCAATCGTCTTTATCCAAGGATATTTCGATAACTTTACAAAATAATGTGAATGAAAATACCTCGTACAAGAAGTGTCAGATACTTCTTTACGGGGTATTTTTGTTTTGTTAAAATTTAATTGAAGCGAGTAGGAGGTTTTTCAAGTGAATTATTGTGTAATCAAGGATCAGAAACCCACACTTAAAGAATATCAAGAGTTATGTGAGAGTGTGGGGTGGGAGGAAGCTATTAATTTTGAGGCGGCAGCAATTTCTATTGAGCATTCATTATTTTCGGTTTTAATAATGAATGACGAAAAGCTAATTGGAATGGGTAGGATTATTGGAGATGGAGCCGTCTATTTTTACATTCAAGATGTGGTGGTTCATCCAGATTATCAAGGACAAGGAATTGGTAAATTAATCATGAATGACTTGTTAAATTATCTAGAGCAAAATGCACCACAAAAAGCTTTTGTTGGTTTGTTTGCTTCTGAAGGAAATGAAAAATTTTATCAGGCGTTTGATTTTAATAATTATGCGCCACAAATGACGGGGATGTTTAGAGTGATTCGATAGTAAAACTGTTTTTGAACTTGTTATCTGATATGAAAGTAGTTAATTATTAAAACTCGAGAGGTGATTGAATTGAAAAAAATTATGGTCATAGGTAGTATGTCAACTGATTTTGTCGTCACATCTGAAATTATTCCAGCGGAAGGTGAGACTGTAATTGGTGAATCTTTTAAAACCTTTTTTGGTGGTAAGGGTGCAAATCAGGCGATAGCATCTTGCCGTGCGGGTGTTGAAACATTTATGCTTGGAGCGGTTGGCGATGATGTCTTCGGACAAAAAATCATTCAAAATTTAAACGATCAAGGTGTTAACACTGAGATGATGCAGGTTATCGAGAATATGGAAAGTGGGTCAGCTCATATCCAAATTAAAGATGGTGATAACCGCATCATTGTTGTGCCTTCAAGTAATTACGAGTTATCGTCGGAACGCATAAAACCGTATTTGGATGCCATGGAAAAAATGGATATGCTTGTCCTTCAAAATGAAATACCTTACGAAACGATTCAATTTGTCATTAAGAAGGGTGCGGAAATGAACGTTCCAGTTCTATTAAATCCGGCGCCAGCACTAACATTAACACAAACTGAAATCGAGAAAGTTGATTATTTAACGCCAAATGATAAAGAGTTTGCTATTATGTTTCCAGAGCAAGATTTAGAAACTGTATTGGCTAAATATCCAAACAAACTCATCGTTACATTGGGAGATGAAGGTGCGATCTATCATGATGGTGCTAAAATTGTGCAAATACCAGCTAGAAAAGTATCTTCTGAAAAAGTAGTTGATACAACAGGTGCAGGTGATACCTTTAATGGTTATTTTGCTGCAGCAATCGTAGAAGGGCACTCAATGATTGAGGCAATTCAATTTGCGAATCACGCAGCAAGTCTGAGTATTCAAGCACATGGTGCGCAACAAGGTATTCCTAAAAGAAAAGACTTAGAATAATTGCTGAGTGATAGAAGAGACAAACAAAATTTTTGTTTGTCTTTTTATTTTTTTTGAAGTCTAGAATGGGAAAAGATTACGAAAATTTGATATGATAACAAGAGAAATTTGATGAGGGGCGACGAGAATATGAAAGATAATTACAGTGAAATAAAAAAAAGTGATTTACGCCCATTGTCAAATAAAGAACGCTGGGAGATTTATGCAAAATTAACGAAAGATCAGCGGTTAGTTTTAGATGCACATCGTAAATACTTAGTCCGCTCTGAATTTGTTAAAAATAGTTATTTAGAGGCTTCTGATTGGCAATTTTTAGATTTAAAAGTCGATGCGAGATATCCAGAAAAATATGAAGAAAAATACATGCTTTTTTGTGAATGCGGTCGTCGTTTAAAATATCAATATATTGTGGTGTCAAAACAAACGGGTAAACAAATAAAATTAGGCAGGCAACATTTCAAGGATCATTTGAACTTACCATCTCATGTTGCTAGTGAAATTAATCAAAAAATTAATAATGTTGACTATGCTTTAGATGAATTATTATGGTTAATCAGAAAGGAACAAACTTTTCCTAATCAATTGTGGCGTAAGTTGATGCCACTGTTGTATAAAAAACAGCAATTGAACAAATTCGGAACATTAAATTGCGAGTTCCTTTTGCGGATGATTGACTTTGAGAACGTTAATTTACCAGTTTATTTTTCTGATTATGAATATTTGAAAAAATTGACTCAACGGCAAGGCAATGAATTACCAGTTACTAGTGAGGCTGCGAAAAAGTATTTCGTAGATCATTTAGAGGATTATATCGATTCAGAAAGTTTGAAGTCACAAACAGCATTTTGGGCTGTTCAAATTCAAGAACGCTTAGCGCATTCAAAGGAAGAGCCACAGATGCCGAAAAAATATTTTGAAGAACTTCATAGTATCCTCTGTCAATTTGATACGACTAGTTTTTCTAAAATTGAAACACAGTTAATGTGTTTTGCTAAAAGAGGAATGGGAAAATGGATTCAGGAAGATGTCTATAACCAAATGCTCGATGCTTTGAATGCATTAGGTTATACGACTGATTTTTTACGAGTCATTCATCCGTTTATGAGTGATGGCTTACAAGGATTTGCAGTGCAGGATACTAATGCTCCTGACGTTATAGTTGAAACAGTTTTACCAAAACAGAAAAATGAAAATCAGGTTGAGAAGACTTCCCATAAAATTTATGTAGAACTGAGTCAGTTCGACGAAGGGACACAACTAGATATTTTAAAGCATCTTGAGCAGTTAATTTCAAAGCAAGAAAAGCAAATTAAATAAAATTGTGACTTCTAAATATGCTACAATATAACCGAATATGATAAAAAGGACGATGAGATTTGATTACTTTAGGAATAGATACTTCAAATAAAACAATGGGCATTAGTTTATATCAAGATCAAAACTTGATGGCGGAATATGTCTCAACAAATAAAAAGAATCATAGTGTGACTTTGATGCCTGCAATTGATTTTTTGATGCAAGAAAATCAGCTTAAACCAAGTGATATTGACGAAATTTTAGTTGCTAGCGGTCCAGGTTCATATACTGGATTACGGATTGCTGTGACAACAGCTAAAACATTAGCGTGGACACTGAAAGCCGATTTATACAGTTTATCGAGTTTAGCAATCATTGCAGCAGGTGCGCCACAACAGTTTTGCGGATTAATTGTGCCACTTATTAATGCGAGACGAGATAATGTTTATACTGGTATTTATCAGTGGCAAAACGGAGAAATGCGTGTTGTAAAACCGGACGGTCACTTATCAATTTATGAATTATTCACTCAGTTAAAAGAACAAAATGACGAAATATTGTTTATTGGAGAAGATGTGCCTGTTTTTGAAAGCATGATCGCAACAGAGATGCCGCAAGCAAATTATATAGCGGATTCAATTCTTCCTCGAACGATGCAATTAGTGAAAAATATCGGTGAAAAAGTATCCTCAATTGATGAATTTACGCCGCAATATTTAAAACTAGTTGAAGCAGAAGAAAACTGGCTAAAAACTCATAAAAGTGAGGGAAAGAGCTATGTTGAGCGAGTATGATGATACACTTATAAATCAAACAGAAGGATTTCATGTCGAAGAAGTGCGTATGATTGATATCCCGTATCTACAACATATTTTAAAACAGCTTTATGGTGGGAAATCACCATGGAGTTACACGATATTTTTACTTGAACTAAGTCGCAAAGACTCAGGAAGTTATTTAAAAGTTGTATATCAAGGGGAAGTCGTTGGTTTTATTGGTTTAAGGCTTGAAGGCGAAGCGGCACATGTCACCAATATCGCAATTTTACCAAATTATCAAAATCGTGGTATTGGCTCAATGCTCTTGGAGAAAGCCAAGCAGTATGCTCGTGTTCATAATAAAAATTACGTCACCTTGGAAGTTAAAGCTTCAAATGAAAGTGCCATTAGACTGTATCACCGTTTTGGCTTTATCACAAAAGGGATTAAGCGTGATTACTATCGAGAAAATCATGAAGATGCTGTTGATATGAGTCTCTACCTAGGAGCTGATACAAATGAAGAAATTTGAAAAAAGTGAGAGCGAACTCGCTTTATTTGCGCATCAGTGTTATTTAGTTAGTTTGGCAGGCTTTGGGGATCATTCGTGGACTGAGGCGCAGTATAGGGAACACATTGAACAAGAAACTTCTGTTTACTATTTTGAAGAATACGAAGGAGAGATAATTGCTTTTGTAAGTTTTCAGGTGTTGTTTGATGAAGCGGAATTAATAAATATTGTCGTTTCACCAGCTTTTCAAAAACAAAAAATTGGTGAAAGACTTTTAATAGAAGCATTGATTGAACTTAAAAAAATAGCGATGAAAGCATTGTTTTTAGAAGTTCGCAAAAGCAATCTTGCAGCACAACATCTCTATCGCAAACTTGAATTCGAATCAATAGCTACTCGTAAAAAATATTATCGTGAACCCGTGGAGGATGCGGTCATTATGAAAAAATTATTATAAGGAAAGTGTGAAATACGTGCCAACAAATATATTCGAAAATAAAGAACGTCAACTTATTTTAGCAATTGAAAGTAGTTGTGACGAAACAAGTGTCGCAGTAATTGAAGATGGAACAAAAATTTTATCAAATATAGTTGCATCTCAAATAAAAAGTCATGAACGCTTTGGTGGAGTGGTGCCAGAAGTGGCTAGTCGTCATCATGTTGAACAAATTATTGGCTGTATGGAAGAAGCCTTTCAAGAAGCAGGAGTTCAGGTGACAGACTTAGGAGCTGTTGCCGTGACATATGGACCGGGCTTAGTTGGCGCTTTGTTAATCGGAATTACGGCAGCGAAAACATTTGCGTGGGCAAATGATTTACCTTTAATCCCAGTCAATCATATGGCGGGTCACATTTATGCAAGTCGTTTGTCGCATGAAATGACATTTCCATTAATGGCGCTACTTGTAAGTGGTGGGCATACTGAGCTTGTTTATATGAAAGAACATGGCAGTTATGAAGTAATAGGTGAAACTCGAGATGACGCGGCCGGTGAAGCTTATGATAAAGTGGGACGCGTCTTAGGTGTTACTTACCCTAGTGGGAAAATTATTGATGAGATGGCGCATCAAGGAAGTGATACTTACAATTTCCCTCGTGCCATGATCAAAGAAGATAATTTTGATTTTAGTTTTAGCGGATTAAAGAGTGCGTTTATTAATCTAGTCCACAATGCTGAACAACGTGGTGAGGAATTAATTCCGAATGATTTAGCTGCAAGTTTCCAACAAAGTGTGATTGATGTTTTAGTATCAAAAACGATTCGTGCGTGTGAAACTTATGAAGTTAAACAGCTTATTATGGCTGGTGGTGTCGCTGCAAATCAAGGATTACGTAGAGAAATGAAAACTCAGTTAGCTGAAAAAATGCCAGAGGTCGTATTTAGTGTGCCAGAACTTAAACTTTGTGGCGATAATGCTGCAATGATTGGCGCTGCGGCTTTTGTTGAAGCAAACAAGGGGAATGTTGCAACTTTAGAGTTAAATGCAAAACCAAGTTTAATTTTTTAGTTAGTAAAATCTAGAAGAGAGGGCGATTAAATGTTTAATAATAATCCTATTGGTATGTTAGATACCGGTGTTGGCGGCTTAACGGTGCTTAAAGAGGCCTTAAAGCAATTACCGAATGAGACATTTTACTATTTAGGTGATACTGAAAGATGCCCTTATGGACCGCGACCAGTTAAACAAATTAAAGAATTTACGTGGGACATGGTCAATTATTTAGTTGATAAAGGTGTGAAGATGATTGTTATTGCTTGTAATACAGCAACAGCAGTCGCTCTTGAGGATATTCGCAAAGAATTAACAATTCCTGTCGTAGGTGTAATTTATCCTGGTGCTCGAGCCGCGATTAAATCAACTAAGAATAATCGAGTTGGCGTGATTGGAACTATCGGGACCATCAATAGTGAACAGTATGAACTAGCGATTAACACAAAATCACTAAAAACAGATGTTTTTGGGTTAGCCTGTCCTAAGTTTGTGCCAGTGGTTGAAAGTATGGAGTATCATTCACCTATTGCTAAAAAAGTGGTTCACAACACGTTAAAACCGTTAAAAGAAAAAAATGTTGATACTTTAGTTTTAGGTTGTACTCATTATCCTCTTTTACGAGAATTTATACAAAGTGAGATGGGTGAAGATGTCATCCTGATTGATTCAGGTGCTGAAACAGTTAGTGACGTGAGTATGTTATTAGATTATTATAATATTTCTGCTGAGCCGACTAATGAAACAAGAACACATCAATTCTACATGACAGGTTCAAAAAGAATGTTTGAAGAAATTTTAAATGATTGGTTAACAGTTGAAAAATATGGCATCCATCGGGTGTCAATAACGAAGGGGAATGAATAATATGCGTCATGATGGTCGACAAAATTCAGAATTAAGAAAAGTAGACATCCAAACCAATTACCTAATCCATCCGGAAGGTTCTGTTTTGATTACTTTTGGTCAAACTAAAGTAATTGTAAACGCAACAGTCGAAGAGTCTGTGCCACCATTCTTGAAAGGAACAGAAACAGGTTGGGTGACTGCAGAATACAGTATGTTACCTAGAGCAACACATACTAGAAATCGTCGTGAGAGCGCCAAAGGAAAATTAACAGGACGTACAATGGAAATCCAACGTTTAATTGGTCGTAGTTTACGTTCAATTATTGATTTGTCGATCCTTGGTGAACGTTCCATTGTTATTGATTGTGACGTGATTCAAGCTGATGGTGGAACAAGAACCGCCAGTATCACTGGTGCATACGTTGCTCTACAGCTAGCTATCAATAAAATGTTAGCTGATCAAGTCATCTCAACAGATCCAATTATTGATGAACTTGCAGCGATTAGTGTGGGACGAACAGCTGAAAATGGTATCGTCTTAGATTTAGATTATATTGAAGATTCAGCTGCGGAAGTTGATATGAATGTTGTAATGACAGGTTCAGGACAACTGATTGAAGTTCAAGGTACGGGTGAAGAAGCAACTTTTTCACGCCAAGAACTAAACGAAATGTTAGATACTGCTGAAATAGGCATTCGCCATTTAATTCAATTACAACATCAAGCGATTAGTCAAACAAAAAATAAACAGTCTGTCAGTCCAAGCAATAAAAAAGAAATTATTATTGCCACAAGAAATCAAGGAAAGGCACAAGAGTTTGAAGCTATTTTTTCAGAAAAAGGGTATACAATTAAAACACTCTTAGATTACCCAGAACTTGAAGATGTTGAAGAAACAGGTACTACTTTTGAAGAAAATGCACGTTTAAAAGCAGAAACAATTGCAGAAACATTAAATACGCTCGTTCTTTCTGACGATTCTGGACTTAAAGTAGACGCTCTTAATGGTCAACCTGGTGTTTATTCTGCACGTTATGCTGGCGAAGATAAGCGCGATGCTGCAAATAACGCCAAACTTTTACATGAATTAACAGATGTGAAAACTGAAGATAGAACAGCACAATTTCACTGTACATTAGTTTTAGCACAACCTGGTAAAGAAAGCCTTGTTGTTAGTGGTGAACTTGAAGGATTGATAGGGACAATTCCCCAAGGAGAAAATGGTTTTGGTTATGATCCATTATTTATCTTGCCGGAATTAAATGAAAGTTTAGCCGAACAAACACCAGAAACAAAAAACAAGATTAGTCACCGTCGTCGTGCGATTGAAGCATTAATGGAAGTCTTTGACCAATGGATTGAAGAGGAGGCGTAAAAAATGAAATTATTAGTCGTTAGTGACAATCATGGTGATCGTCACGCACTTGTTGATTTAGCTGCGAAACGTGAAAAAGAAGTCGATGCTATGTTTCACTGTGGTGATTCTGAATTACCTGCGAGAGATCCGTTGTGGCAAAAATTTGTTGTTGTTCAAGGAAATTGCGACTATGATCCAGGCTATCAACAGAAACAAGTTGTCGAAATTGGGAATGAGCGGATTTTTATGTCACATGGTCACCTATATCAAGTGAATAGCGGTTTAATGAATTTAAGTCTTGCTGGCAGAGAAGAAAACGCAACAATCGTTCTTTACGGCCACACACATCGTTTGGGTGTTGAGATTCATGAGGGACAACTTATCTTGAATTCAGGGAGTATTTCTCAGCCTCGAGGACGATTTGCGCCACTAAAAACATATGCTATAATTGAGGTATCATCTGATGAATTTGTTGTCCGTTATTATAACGAAAGTCACGAAGAAGTAACAGAACTCACAACGACATTCAACAGAAATTAAAGAGCTTTGGTAATGATGGAGGAAGACAAATGATTGGTCAGAAAGTCAAAGAAATCTTATTAGAAAACGAAGAATATTTTTTAGTATCAGCAGACAACGTTGCGACATTACAAGATACAAATAGTTTAGAACATGCTTTTTTAGTCCTAACCAATATTGGGTATAGTCGGATTCCTGTTGTGGATCGTAAAGAAAAATTAGTAGGTTCTGTTTCTTTATCAATGGTCGTTGAAGTGATGATTGATACTGAATCGATTAATCCTGACAAATTGTCAGAAGTCCTTGTTTCGGATGTAATGGACAAGGATGTCAAAAGTTTAAAACAACCGTTTGAAATCGAAAAGATTCTAAATTTATTAGTTGATGCAAACTTTGTTCCAGTTGTTGATGATGACGGAGTATTCAAAGGGATCGTTACACGTAAAGAAATTTTGAAATCAGTAAATCATCTTGCTCATGAAATTGAATCACGTTATGCTCTTCAAACAAAATAAAAAAATCTACCATCGAATCCTTACATTAATTAGTAAAGATCCGATGGTTTTTTTAGTGAATCGAGAATGACTCATTTTTTGATTGACCTTCATACCAGTCAAATTCAATTTCAAAGGAATGTTTGTCACCTTTGATTTCGTATTTGTATTCGACTTTTAATGGATCAGTGGGCGTAATAACTGTTTGTTTATCGCCTTCAGTAAAGATAAAGGATTGGTCTTTTCGAATACGAGAAGCAATAGTTTCTAAAACAGTGGCAAATTCGAGTAAAGATTGTTTTTCCTCGCGATCAATGATTACTTTAGTCAAAGTTTTTTGTTCGTTCGACATTCAAAACACCTCCATTAAATGATAATTAGCTTACAATTAAGTATACATGATTTCATTGTATTGTGCATTTTTTAACATGACACATCAGACTATCGCTCGTTAATCAGAACAAATAATTAATTTAGGTAAAACTTACTGAAGATTCTCATGAAATATGGTATGATAATTACATCACAAAGTATTTAGGGGGAAATTAAAATGGCAATAGAAGTATTTAACGCGGTTACAGAAAGTATTGATGGGTTACAAGTATCATGTCGTGCTAGAGATTTTGAATTTACATTAGATGAACCAAAAAACTTAGGTGGAACGGATACAGGTATGAACCCGGTTGAAGCACTATTAGCTTCATTAGGCGCTTGTAAAGTTATCGTTGCAAAAAGTTTTGCACGTATGCACAATATTAAACTTAACTCAATTAAAATTGAATTATCTGGAGAGTTGGATCCAGATGGTTTCATGGGTAAAAACCCAAATGCAAAAATTGGTTTCTCAAAAATGACTTCTAATTTCTACATTGATGCAGATAATACACAAGAAGAAATTATCGCATTTGTTGAGTTTATTAACCGTACATGTCCAGTAGCAGATACAATTAAAAATACTCCAGTTATGGAAAATAAAATTTTCTTATAAAAAAGTTTTAAACTCCTCAATTTTTTATTAACATTTTAAAGCATTTTTGTTATAATGCTTTTTGTTACTTGCACGCTAGAGAGGAGGATTATCATGTCAAGTGGAAAAATTAAAAGACTTTTATTACAAATTGTTCTTGCGATTTATGCTGTTGAAGTTGTTTGGTTTTTATTTTCAAGTGTTGTAAAACCCTTAATAGCTGGATCTCCAATTGATATTGGTACTGTTGAATTAGCGATTGTTCTTGTAATTGGTTTAATTGCGATCATCACATTTATTTTATTGAAACGCTCTAAAAAAATTGGTGTCATTGTTGTTGGATTAATTGTAGGATCAGCACTTATTTTTTCAATACTAGCTCCATTATTGGATGCTTATTTACCATTAATATGGAAAATTTTTAAGTAGAATAATTTTGGAATATCAAACCTCACTTGACGTAAATGTTTTGTGAGGTTTTTTTATTTGCTTATTATTTTAGGGGTAAATTAGGTGTTTTATACTCAATTTACGGACTTGCCTAATAATTTTAGTTCATTTTTACTTTTTTTGTTTAAAAACAGGCTAGTTTTTCGCAACTTCTCTTTTTTTATTTTGGTAGTTATGATAGACTATATGCAGTAACTAATAAGGAATGATAATCGATGATTCGACTAACAGAAAGTAGAAAACACTATCGGTTCCCAGCATATGAAGATGAAGCTGGAGTTAAGTTAAATAGAAAACGTAACCGTGAATTTTTAAAAGATATTTTAGAAGATGATTTTGTCTATGATCGTGAAAGACAAGAAAAAAATAAAAGAAATTTATTTGATATGGATAAAGTAGAAATGGTGGATGAACCAGTCTACTTCGGTTCAGATCGTTTGGAAGAATCTGTGAAAAGCGCTTCTCCTAAGAGACGTCGTCCGGTAGCAGTCTCATCTCAAAAATCAGAACCATTAAAAAAATATGAAAATCCAGAGTTAGATATCAAAAAACTTGATCGTCAAACAGCGTATGTTGACCCTAAGAAAAACTATCAAGCGAAAGAAGCCAGCTATGCGAATCGTTTTTTTGAAACAAATCAAAAAGGCAAAGCAAAACATCAATTGCCAAACACGCATCGTCGCTCTTTTGAGTCAAGTTACCGTTTACCTGGTGAAACAGAAAAAAAATCATTTGAACCTAAGTATATTCCAGTGTCAATGATTGAAGAAACAGACGTAAGGTATTCAGATGATAAAAAATCAACTTTAGTAAACGAATTAAAACAAGCATCTACAGATCATTTAATGTCGATGGAGCCAACAAGCGCACAATTACACACAAATGATTTGAATATTGATGAGCAAACGCTTAGTAAAAAAAATAACCGTTTAGATAAGTCTTTATCTGGTATTATGAAGGATGAAGGACGCGCTACTTTTGATAATGTTTATTTTGATTAATTTTTTACTTACATTGTTTTTTACCAATGTAAGTTTTTTTTGTTGAAATTTAAGGTAAAATATACGATAATACTTGATGCATTCAATATTATTTTGAATGAGGACAAGTAGGAAATAGAAAAGAGGATTTTTATGTACGATCATAAAAACAAAGTGTATCATTTTGTGGGGATTAAAGGCTCAGGAATGAGTTCACTAGCATTATTATTACATCAAAAAGGTTTTAAAGTACAAGGATCTGATGTTGAAAAATACTTTTTTACACAACGTGAATTAGAAAAAGAAAATATAAAAATGTTTCCATTTGGAGAAGAAAATATTACTGATGATTTAGTGATTATTGCCGGTAATGCTTTTCCAGACAATCATATTGAAATTAAAACAGCTTTGAAAAAAGGTTTACCAGTCATTCGTTATCACAAATTCTTAGGTGACTTTATTCAAAACTTCACTAGTATTGCTGTAACAGGTTCACATGGTAAAACAAGTACAACTGGAATGTTGGCTCATGTTTTATCTGGCATATTACCAACAAGCTATTTAATTGGGGATGGTACTGGTTTTGGTGATCCAGATGCTAAATCATTCGCATTTGAAGCCTGTGAATACCGCCGTCATTTCTTAGCATATTCACCTGATTACGCAATCATGACTAATATTGATTTTGACCATCCGGATTATTATGAAAGTATCGATGATGTTTACGATGCTTTCCAAAATTTTGGTTCGCAAGTGAAAAAGGGAATTGTTGCCTTTGGTGATGATGAGTACTTGCGTAAATTAGATGTTGAGGTACCAGTTTACTATTATGGCACAACAACAGAAGATGATTTCCAAGCACGCAATGTTGAGCGTACAACGACGGGTTCTAATTTTGAAGTTTATTATCATGATGAAAAAATTGGTGACTTTACGGTACCAGCATTTGGTTTACACAATGTCATGAATGCATTAGGGGTTATTGCGATTACTTATTTAGAAAAATTAGATATGGCAAAAGTTGCGACAGAGCTTAAAACATTCAATGGTGTTAAACGTCGTTTCAGTGAGAAAATTGTCAATGATATGATTGTTGTTGATGATTACGCACATCATCCTGCTGAAATTCAAGCAACAATTGATGCGGCCAGACAAAAATATCCGAATAAGGAAATTATTGCAGTCTTTCAACCGCATACCTTTACGAGAACGATTGCTTTACTTGATGATTTTGCTAAATCATTAGATTTAGCGGATCAAGTATATTTATGTGATATTTTTGGTTCAGCGCGTGAAGATGCTGGAACTGTTAAAATCGAAGACCTAGGCGATAAGATTTCTAAGGGTGGAAATGTTGTGAATGTTGACAATTTATCTCCATTGTTAGATTATCATGATGCTGTAATGATTTTTATGGGTGCTGGAGATGTTCAAAAATTTGAACAAGCTTATGAAAAGTTGTTAACAAGTACACGTAAAAATACAATGTAATTTATGAATTTTAGAAAATACGTGCTAAATTAATCATTTCGTTATATAATCTATTGAAGGGAGTTTAGACATATGAAGTTTTTAAATCCAGAAAATAGAATCGGAAAAACAATTGAAGAATTGTCTGAAGGAGATTCGATTAGTTTAACCGAAACAATTGAAGATAATCAATTGCTACTCTATTTAGGATTATCGAATGACGCGAATCCATTGTTTATTCAACATGATTTTAGTCAGAAAACAGAATATGGTCGCCCGATTGTTCCAACAATTTTATTGATGGGAACTATTTCAAGTGCTATTTCAAAGCATTTGCCAGGTGCGGGGTCTAATATTGTTAATTTTTCTTTTAACTTAATTAAACCTGTTTATCATTACGAAACACTTACTTATCATTTTGAAGTCATTCAAATTGATAAAATGAAAGATGTCGTAACTTTATCAGTAACGGCTGAAAACTTTGAAGACGAACGTGTTTTGGACAGTGTGGTAATGGTGAGGCCGCCTAAATTGGTTCAAATGATTGAAGATAGTCAATAAGAAAGGACGAGATTCAATGAATCAACAAGAATATGCTCAAACTGGTGGTTTGACAAAGTTTTATAGTAAGGTTTATGGATTTGTAGGATTAGGTGTAGCAATTAGTGCGGTAACAGCATACTTGGCTTCAACTGTCTTTTGGTATCAAGTGGCTCCATTATTATCAAATCGAATCATGTTTTTCGGTTTATGGATTGCTCAATTAGCGTTAGTTGTTAATTTAAGTAAAAATGCCGTCCAAGAAAAAGGAAATTCACTAGTAGGTTATATCGGATATTCTGTATTAACAGGAATTACACTTTCTGTAACCTTAAAACTTTATACTGCTGAATCGATTACGGCGGCCTTTTTAACTGCTTCAGTAACATTTGCTGTGATGGCAGTTGTGGGAGTTGTGATTAAAAAAGACTTAAGTGCTGTAGGACATGCTTTATATAGCTTAGTATTGGGTATCATCATTGCTTCATTACTAAATTTCTTTATTCTGAAAAGTAGTCCAGTTGAAATGTTCATCTCTTATGCAATGGTTTTAGTTTTCTCTGGTTTGGTTGCTTATGATAATCAAAAAATCAAAGCTATTTATTACCAAGCAGGTGTCGAACCATCAAATAATATCGCAATTTATTGTGCATTAAGTTTATACCTTGATTTAATTAACTTATTCTATGCATTCTTAAGAATTTTTGGTAGAGATTAAAAATTAATATGAACGACACAGTAGGATTTATTTCTACTGTGTTTTTTTGGTATTATCTTTGTTATAGTTGACGTATAACAAAAATCGTTATACTATAACTATAACAAAGGAGCGTGAATTCGATGATCGAAATTAATGAATTAAGTGCGATTCCAATATATACGCAACTTGTGTATGAAATTAAACGGTTAATTCTAAGCAAGGAATTAATCGCTGAGCAAAGATTGCCTAGTGTGCGTTTACTTGCGAGTGATATTGGAATTAATCACCATACAGTTAATAAGGCTTATCAAATTTTAGCTGACGAAGGGGTCATTCAGAAAGAAAAAAAAGGATTTAGCGTTGTGGAACAAGCAAATATCCGAATGAATCACCAAAGTGAAATAGAGTTTAAATTAAGATTAAAGGAACTAATGATTGATCAGCAAATTTTTAATATTTCTGATTCGGAGTGGAAAGAATTACAAAAACAAATGAAAATTGATGAAATGAAAGTGAGTGATAACAATGAACGCTAGTGTTATCTTGTTAATGGGTATAATATTGTTGTTGGTTAATGTGTCGTTGGCTTTTACGCCAAGAGTCAGCCGTCGAAGTAATTTATTTGGGATTACAATTCCGGGGGCGTTACAAGAACATGAAGACATTCAAAAGTTTAGACATCACTTTACTATAATCATGTTACTTGCGAATATTTTCATCCTTTTCCCAATCGTGCCAATTATTGCCGTAGCTAGTCCGGATAAACTAATTGAAATGTCACCTATCTATTTAGCGTTGGGGATGATTGCCAACTTTGCTCTTTTCTTGGTTCTATATTTTGATACACGTCGAAAATTAGTTGTACTCATGATGAAAAATTCAAATACACTGGATGAAACATCAAAGAAAGTCATCGTTGATCCGAATTTTAGAGATCAAAAATTTATCTTTCCAACTTCTTATTTTGTGGGTATAAACTTAGTTTTTGTGATTTTTTCAATTATCTATACTATGTTGGTCTATGATAAAATACCGCAACAGATTCCAACAAATTTTGACGCAGCGATGAATCCTGTTGTGTTTTCAGAAAAATCATTTAAAACAGTCTTTTTTGCACCGATGATGCAAGTCTTTCTAACTATTCTTTTTGGAGTGACAAATCAAGCAATTTATAAAGCTAAACAGCAACTTGCGACAAATCATTCTGAACAATATAGTCAAAATGATCGCCGCTTTAGAAAGTCTTCTTCATTGGGGATGCTAACGATATCGCTCTTGATTCAAGTTTTATTTGTTGGTGTGCAATTAATCACCATTACTCCAAATTCAAATCCTTTTATCATTTTACCGTTAGTAATTATTGTTTTGATTGGGACTTTTGGTATTAACTTGTTTATTGGGTTTAAATATCGTCAAAATGGTGAAGAATTAACTCCTGATATAAATTTTGAGATGCCACAGGATGACGCGAATTGGAAACTAGGAGGCATATATTATAATAAAAAAGACCCAAGTGTTTGGGTAATGAAGAAGAGTGGCTTAGGGTTAACTCTAAATATGGCGCGTTGGGAAACATGGTTGTTTCTAGTTACTATCATCGTTGGTCCATTAATCTTTACTTTCTTTATGATGAATTGAAAGTTAAAAAAGATATTCCTGTGATAACTAAAAGAAAGTCTGACTTAATATTTTGTCAGACTTTCTTTTTTTACATCCTAAAATTAAGAATGATATTTTTAATTTTCGCAATGTGAGTCATAATTTGTTAGAATGGGTTGAATAGAAAATGAGGTGTCTTCATGAAAAAAAATAAATTATTACTAGTCGATGGTAACAGTATTGCTTTTAGAGGATTCTTTGCATTATACCAATCACTAGAACGTTTTAAAAATAAACAAGGATTGCATACGAATGCGTTATACGCGGTCAATACAATGTTAGATAATGTTTTAAAAGATGTTCAACCAACACATGCACTAGTTGCGTTTGATGCTGGTAAAACAACCTTCCGTCACGGATTCTATGAAGAATACAAAGCAGGACGTGCTAAAACGCCAAGTGAATTTAGAGAACAGATGCCTTATTTACGAGATTTGATTGAAGGCTTAGGGATGAAGCATTATGAATTAGATAATTTTGAAGCGGATGATATTATCGGAACACTAGCAAAAAGTGTGGATCCTAATGAATTTGATGTTGTCATTCTAACTGGTGACAAGGATTTGACGCAACTCGCTTCTGACAATGTGACGATAAATGTAACCATTAAAGGGGTTAGTGAGATTGAAGCTTATACACCAGCCCATATAATGGAAAAATATGGGCTAGAACCTGTTCAAATTATTGATATGAAAGGGTTAGCTGGTGATGCGTCCGATAATATTCCTGGCGTCACAAAAATTGGAGAAAAAACAGCAATTAAGTTGTTAAAAGAATATCAAACAGTCGAAGGTGTCTATGAACACGTCGATGAAATGAAAAAAAGTAAGATGAAAGAAAATCTGATTAACGAAAAAGAAATCGCCTTGATGAGTAAACGCTTAGCAACGATTAATACAAATAGTCCGATTGAAATCGCTGTTTCAGATTTAGATTATTCAGGTAAGAATTTCGAGAAACTGATAGCTTTTTATAAAGAAATGGATTTTAATTCATTCTTGGCGAAATTAGATACAACAGATGCTGATGTTCCAGTCACACCACGTGAAGAAATTACATATGAAGTAGTAGAAAAAATCGAATCAGCGATGTTAAGTTCTGATATGGTGTTCCATATTGAGATGCTTGACGAAAACTACCATACGTCTGATATTGTGGCTGTTGCTTGGGGAAATGATAAACACCGCTATGTGACAACAGGGGATTGGGCATTAATGGACCCTTTAATGATTGCGTATCTTGAAAACCCGGAATTGACCAAACGAGTTTATGATTTTAAACGTTTATACGTGGCAGCTTGTCGCTATGATATCTCACTTGAAGGTGTTGCATTTGATGTTTTACTAGCAGCATATATCGTAGCTTCTACAAATAACAGTGAAGACATTGCTGAAGTTGCTGAAACTTTTGATTTTTATGAATTGGATCGTGATGAAAAAGTTTATGGTAAGGGGGTTAAGCGTGGTATTCCAGAAGATGAATCAGTTTTCACGGAACACCTTGCCCGTAAGATTCATGCCATTGATTTTCTTTATCCTAAACTGTATCAAGAATTAGAGGAACGCCAGCAAAAAGAACTTTTCTATGATATGGAGTTACCTTTAGCAAGAATTTTAGCTGATATGGAAATTACCGGAATTACGGTTGATGCAAATCGCTTAAATGAAATGAAAGGTGAGTTTGCCGAAATATTAACCGAGATTGAACAAAAAATTTATGCTGAAGCTGGTGAAGAATTTAATATAAATTCACCAAAACAGTTGGGTGTGATTCTATTTGAGAAAATGAAATTACCTGTCATTAAAAAAACTAAAACAGGTTATTCAACGGCTGTTGACGTTTTAGAAAAATTACAAGGTGAGTCTCCTATTATTGATGATATTTTAAGATATCGTCAAATCGCTAAGATTCAATCAACTTATGTTGAAGGATTGTTAAAAGTTATTTTTTCAGACCAAAAAATTCATACACGTTACGTACAGACATTAACACAAACAGGTCGTTTAAGTTCAGTTGATCCAAACTTACAAAATATTCCGATTCGCTTAGAAGAAGGTCGTAAAATTCGTCAGGCGTTTGTTCCTCGCAAAGCGGGCTGGAAATTGTTTTCTTCGGACTACTCGCAAATTGAGCTCCGAGTTTTGGCAGATATTTCTGGTGACGAACATTTAAGACAAGCTTTTATTGATGGTCAGGATATTCACGCTAGTACGGCAATGCGTGTTTTTGGTGTGAAAACAGCTGAAGAGGTTGATGGTAATCTGAGAAGACAAGCAAAAGCTGTTAACTTTGGTATCGTATATGGCATTAGTGATTATGGTCTATCGCAAAACTTAGGCATTAGTCGCAAAGAAGCGAAAACTTTTATTGATACTTATTTTGAAAAATATCCTGGTGTTAAATCATACATGGAAGATATTGTTCGCGATGCGAAAGATAAAGGCTATGTTGAGACACTTTATCATCGTCGTCGCTATTTACCAGATATCAATGCACGTAATTTTAACTTACGTTCTTTTGCGGAACGTACAGCTATTAATACGCCAATCCAAGGAAGTGCTGCTGATATTTTGAAAATTGCGATGATTAAAATCGATCAACGCCTAAAAGCAGAAAAGATGGAAGCAACAATGTTACTTCAAGTGCACGATGAGCTTGTATTTGAAGCACCTGAAGAAGAATTGGAAAAACTACAACAATTGGTTGAAGAAACCATGGCTGATGCTGTTGATCTAGCCGTACCATTACGTGCAGATAGTAGTAGTGGCGCAACATGGTATGATGCCAAATAAGGGGGAAGTAAACCATGCCGGAATTACCAGAAGTTGAAACAGTCCGCAAGGGTTTAGAACAACTGGTCTTAGGAAAAACTGTTGACCACGTGATTGTATCTTGGAATCGAATTATCGAATCACCTGACATTGAAGAATTTAAACATCAACTAATTGGTGAAACATTACATTCTGTTTCAAGACGGGGAAAGTATTTGATTTTCCATTGGACGCATTTTGATATGGTGAGTCATTTGCGGATGGAAGGTAAATTTGATTATTGTGATGCAGATGATGTAGTCACTAAACATACACATGTTAGATTTGTCTTTACAGATCAATCAGAACTTCGTTACCTTGACGTGCGAAAGTTTGGTCGTTTAACGCTGTTACCAAAAGATACAGCTGAAAATTATAAAGGTATAAAAAAACTCGGCCCAGAACCAACGAATGAGATGTTTAAGTTAGAGGATTTTGTGGCTAAGCTAAAGAAACATAAAAAAGCTATTAAACCACTCCTTTTAGAGCAAACTTTAGTGACTGGCTTGGGAAATATTTATGTCGATGAAGCACTTTTTATGGCGCGTATTCATCCAGAGCAACCGGCTAATACTTTGACGCTTGCAGAAATTGAAGTGTTACATCAGTCAATTATTGAATGTTTACAAAAAGCCGTTGACGCCGGTGGCACGACAATTCGGAGTTATAAGAATGCGTTAGGTGAAGCAGGAACCTTCCAAGTGAATTTACAAGTCTACGGACGAAATGGAGAGCAGTGTCCTAATTGCGGCAATGAAATTGCAAAAATTAAGGTTGCCCAGCGAGGCACGCATCTTTGTTCAATATGTCAACGTCTTCATGATTAAGGAGGAATTACGATGCCGTTACTTTTAGGATTAACAGGAGGTATTGCTTCTGGAAAAAGCACTGTGAGTCAATATTTTGAACAACGCAATTATCCGCTGATTGATGCTGATGTCGTGGCGCGAAAAGTGGTTGAACCAGGCTCAAAAGGTTTAGCTTTAATTGTTGAGGCATTTGGTTCAGAGATATTAGCTAGTGATCAATCGCTGAATCGCGAAGCGTTGGGAAAAATAATTTTTCACGATGATACGAAACGCGAATTGTTAAATACTGTATTAGCTGATGAAATCAAACAAGAAATCGTCAAAGAATTATTATATTTAACTGAGGCAAATTATGAATTAATTGTTTTAGATATCCCATTACTCTTTGAAGCAGGCTATGACGCGCTCGTGGATCAAATAATGGTGGTCTACGTGGATGAAGAAACACAGTTAAATCGCTTGATGCTTAGAGATGGTATACCTGAACACGAAGCGCAAGCTCGAATTAAAAGTCAAATGTCTTTAGAAGAAAAAGTCAAAAAATCAGATTGTGTTATCGATAATTCTGATAGTTTAGAACTGACTTACCAGCAACTAGACATTTGGTTAAATAATTATAAAAATAATTTGGAAAAGAAGAGTTAATGCTTCTTTTCCTTTTTTAGTTAAAGGTATACCTATCAAGTAAAAACATGCTATAATGTGACTAATATCAAGTGGTATAAACCATAGAAAATAGAGGTGTTACAAATGCAATGTCCAAAATGTCATTATAACGGTTCTCGAGTTGTTGATAGTCGTCCTGCAGATGATGGACGCTCAATTCGTCGACGCCGAGAATGTGAAGAATGTGGCTTTAGATTCACAACATTTGAAAGAATCGAAGTGACACCACTTCTTGTCATCAAGAAGAATGGTGCGCGTGAAGAATTTAATCGTGAAAAAGTATTACGAGGCTTAATTCGTTCTGCTGAAAAACGCCCAGTTTCAATGGAGCAAATGGAACAAGTCGTCGAAAATGTTGAAAATAGATTACGAAATTTAGGTGAAAATGAAGTATCAACTAATTTGATTGGCGAGTATGTCATGGAAGATCTTGTGAAATTGGATGAGATTTCTTATATTCGGTTCGCGAGTGTGTATCGTCAATTTAAAGATATGAGTGTCTTTTTAGAAGAATTACAAGGAATTATAGATCGTGAATCAGAATCAGAATAAAAGGAGTGTTGAGTGTGGCGAGTGCGTGGGATAAAGTAAAACCTAAAGATCAATTTAAAGTAAAACTCACTGCTGATTATAATGCAGTTGACCAACAAACACTCACACTTTTATACCAACCATTAATTGGCATGTCGGCTTATTCATTACTGTTGAATCTAAACCAATTGGCAAAGGTGTATCCAAATGACACAGTGATCGAACATTCAACTGTGTTGACGCAGTTAGACATAGGCTTGCCACAGTTTTTTGAAGCGCGAAGTCGGTTAGAAGCAGTCGGTTTATTAAAAACATATGCTCGCGCGATAGATGAGGGACATCATTTTATTTATGTCTTGATGCCGCCAGTTAGCCCCATGCAATTTTTGACTGATGACGTGATGTCGTTATTATTGTTGGATAAGATTGGTGAAACGAGTTATAAATCATTGGTTGCGCATTTTAGTTTTGATTTGAGTGATTTATCTTCATATCAAAATGTTAGTCGGACATTCGTCGATGTCTTTTCGATGTCCAATTTAGCAATGAGTCAAGACTCAGAAGAGTTAATTCGGGCAAAAAAACAATTTAAAGCCATGCAAGAAATAACTTCAGAGAGTAATGTTGAAATTGATAACCCCAATTTTGATTGGGTATTCTTTAAGCAGTTAATTAAAAATTTACCAATTAAAGAAAGTGATATTGATGGTCAATTAAAAAATACGATTGATTCATTTCACCATTTGTATGGCATTAATGAATTAGAAATGCAAAAATATGTGATGTCTGCAATTGATTTTGTGACTAATGAAATTAAGATAAAAGAATTGAAACAATATATTTATCGCGATTACCATGGCCGAAAGAAACAAATTGTATCACCAATGAAGACTTTGAAGGCTGAAGGCTTAAAAACAGAGGCTGAAGTGGAGACTTTTAGAAAAAATACTTTAAAACGAGAAAACTATTCGGAACAAGAGATTGCTGTCATTTTAGCGTGCGAAAAAACACCACCATTGGTCTTTTTAAAAGCAGTTAAAGAGCAAAAGGGTGGCTTTGTTGCGAGTAATGAGAGATGGACGATTGAAACGATTGTCAATCAGTCAAAATTACCAAATTCAGTCATTAATATGTTGATTCATTATCTACTGGTTGTGAAAAAAGAAACATCATTGAATCAAAATCTCGTTAGTACAATTGCGAATGATTGGGTACAAAAGAAATTGTTTACCCCTGAAGAAGCACTTTCTCAAGTGAAAGGGTATCAAAAACAGACTAAAGCGCGTACTTCTTCAAAAAGGGGTCCGCAGTCTAAACGTAAAGAAACTTTACCAGAATGGGCACAATCTGAAGAGAAACGCGTTGAAACGCCAGTTTCTAAGGAAGAACAAGCTTATTTTGCAGAACAGTTAAAACGATTGAATCAATCACGAGAGGAGGAGACTAGCTAATGGAAAGTATTGGTAAAAACCTTAATCAGCAGTTGCAAAAATCAGATCGCTTAAGTAAATTAGATCATATTATGCAAGAAGTGATGAAAGACGAGGACGTTCGTTTGTTTATTCAAGAGCATCGTGACGAATTAACGAATGAGGATATTCAAAAAAGCCAAGCTAAATTATATGAATTCGTAAAAGAAAAAGAAAAATTTCGCTTGAACGATCCAATGATGATTGCGCCAGGATACGAGCCACGTCTCTTTTTAAATTATCATTTTATCGATGTGACTTATATTCCAACAAAAGACTTACTTGAAAAACAAGCGCAACAAGAAATTAAAAATCGTGTTAGAGCTGTTGATATGCCGAAAGATATTCGTGAAGCGCGCTTAGATCGCTTTGAGCTAACAAATGAACGTAAACTAGCGTTGCAGTATGCACTAGAATTTATCGGGCAATATGAAGCAGCGCCAAAACATTTTCATCAAGGGCTCTACCTTCAAGGCACCTTTGGAGTTGGTAAAACATATCTATTGGGTGCAATTGCAAATCAATTGGCTGAAAAAGGCTTTAGAACAACCTTGATTCATTTTCCAACCTTTGCAGTTGAGATGAAAAATTCGATTAAAACAGAGACTGTTTTTGAAAAACTTGAAGCAATCAAAAAGGCACCGATTTTGATGATTGATGATATTGGTGCGGATTCGATGAGTAGTTGGATTCGTGATGATATTTTAGGTGTTATTTTACAGTATCGAATGCAAGAACAATTACCGACTTTTTTCTCTTCAAATTTTGATATGAAACAACTTGAAAGTGAACATCTTCGTGTCTCTCAAAAAGGTGAAGATGAACCATTAAAAGCGAAACGAATCATGGAGCGTATCCGCTACTTATCAAAAGAAGTGAAAATGATTGGTCAAAATAGACGACTAAATTAAAACAAAATAACAAGCATAAATGTAAAAATAAACTGATTGACAAAGACCGTCTAGACTAGTATAATTACTTTTGTTGCTTAAGGAGTGAAGTTATGAAATGGGCATTATCTGAGCTAAATAAATTTAGAGGAAGCCAAGTTGAATTTGATGAAACAGTGGATTTAGAACAAACTTTAATTAATCGTGAAAATACGATTATTAGTGTTTCACCGATTCATGTTAAAGGTCTAGTTGCTGTAGATTCGACAAGCTACTTAGCACATTTTACAATTGATACGACTTTGATTTTACCATCAAGTCGATCATTAGAACCAGTTGAATTCCCTCTATTTCTTGAGGTGGATGAAGTTTATATGAAAGAAGAAATTCTTAAAGAGATGAAAGACTTAACTGAAGAGCAAGTTAGTTTAATTATGCCTTTAGAGAAAGATATCATCGATTTAACTGAAGCAGTTGAAGATTTCATTTTATTAAACTTGCCAATCCAAATTTTAACTGAAGCTGAAAAACAAGAAACAGCAGACTTACCTAAAGGAGACTTTTGGCAAGTCATTTCTGAAGAAGATGTGATCGAAGAAGCAGCATCTGAGGCAGAAACTAAGATTGATCCTCGTCTTGCAAAACTATCTGAATTACTTGATGATTAGTTTGTAGGATTGGAATATATGTGTAAATTTTTTACACATCTTTATTTAAGGAGGTGTATATACATGGCAGTACCAAAAAGAAAAACATCAAAAGCTAAAAAAGCTAGACGTCGTACTCACTACAAGTTATCAGCTCCAGGCCTAACAGCTTGTGCTAACTGTGGAGAAATGAAGAAAAACCATCACGTGTGTCCATCATGTGGCCATTACGATGGAAAAGACGTTATGACTAAAGAAGCGTAAAACATTTTTTGAAAATGTTAAAACCCTGAGACTAACCATGGAAGTCTCAGGGTTTTTGTTATATAAGAATTTAGTTTACATAATATTATTATATGGAGTGGTTGGATGTTAGACTACCAAAAACCAATAATTTCAGATGTCGCAGTACTGCGTCTTCAAACAAATCTTATGCGAAAAGATGGTCAAATAGTACAAGGATCGTTGAATTTACAGTCTAGTAGAGATGATGATCTGTGGCTTAAAAAAGCTAAGAAAGAGCTGTTTTACGTCGTGAGAAATGAGAAGAAACAGATTGTAGGCCTTTTATCTTTAAAAGAGAGGCTTGAAGCCTATGATGCAATAGAAGGTGGTCATCTTGCGTATACAGTTTTCCCGGAATTTCAAAATATAGGGATTGGTAATGAAGTTTTTACAAAAGGATTAGAAATTTTAACTGAATTACAGATTTATCCAATATTCGTTTCGTGCAGGGAATCGAATGCTGCTTCAGAAGCAATTATTATTAAAAATGGTGGAAAATTAAGTTATCAGAAACAAGTTAATCACTATCAAGTGAATCATTATAGAATTATGCCGCGAGAATAAACGTTAGTTATGTTTATTCTCGTGGTTTTTTCTTTTGACAAAGTCAATATTATTCGTTAAGATATAAAACATACCGATTGAATGTTTTTTTGGAAGGAGTACTAAAATTGGCAAAAAAATATACGGCTGATGAAGTGATAGAGATGATACTTGATGTATCTTCGAGTCTATTTGTATCGAAAGGTTATGAAAAAACCTCTATTCAAGATATTGTAAAAGGACTGGATGGTCTGAGCCGGGGTGCAATTTATCATCATTTCGAATCGAAGCAAGCCATTATTAATGGTGTAGTCAGGCGCTTCGTCCCTACAGAAGAAGAGTTAGATAATATTGCAGCAGCAAAAGGCTTGAGTGGATTAGAAAAAATTCAAAAATTATTAATTGATGCGATGTTCAATCAAAAGCGCAGTGAGACTTTAGGCTCAAGCTATGAGCTTTTAAATGATGCGATTTTCTTTTCACTATATATTACAACAATGACCGAAATACTGTCACCGTATATTGAAATGTTTATAGAAGAAGGGCACGTTGATGGATCGGTTTCAGCTCCCTTTCCTAGACAAATTGCAGAAGTAATTATCATGTTAATTAGTACATGGTTTATCAATGCACTATACCCTAACACTGCTGAAACGTTTTGGGAGAAACTTTCTGCGTGTCAGTATGTACTAAAGCAATGCGGTGTTGACGTACTGTCGAAAGAAGTATTACAGACAATAATGAGCAATGTAGAAAGTAAGGTTAAAGAATATGAAGACAAATCAAATTAAAAAACCATTATGGAAGAGAATAATAAAAGTGATAATGATGATCCTTGCAGGATTATTCATTTTACTTGCGGTCACATTAACGACAACAACAATTATTCATCGTGTGAGTTTAAATAAAGAAGCGAATCAAATTAAACCTTACGGCAAACAAATTCCTGTGTTTGACGGTAAAATAAATGTTGTAGATGAAGGGAAAGGCGATCAAGTCATCGTCTTATTACCTGGTCAAGGAACTGCCAGTCCTTACTATGATTTTAAACCTCTTATCGATGATCTTAAGAAAGAAAACAGAGTGGTGACAATCGAACCGTTTGGATATGGATTAAGTACACAAACTAAGCGTCCCAGAACAATTGAAAATTATACAGAGGAACTTCATGCTGTGACTGAAAAATTAGGACTCAAGAAATATATCGTCATGGGACATTCAATTACGGGTTTGTATGCTGTTAATTATGCACAAACTTATGCTTCAGAAATGCAAGGCTTTATTGGGATAGATACAAGTACGCCTGAGCAACCATGGCCTGGTATCGATATGACTTTCTTTGATTTGTTAAAGAGTACCGGTATCTTTAGAGCTGTGATTGCAACTAATCCTACTAAAAATTTAGGGATTGCGGAAGATGATCCAAATTTTGAACAAATTCGTTTAGTGACAATGAAAAACATGAGTAGTCGTAACATGGCTGAAGAATTGCAAGAATTATCGAACAGCTTTCCAAATTCAAGAGGACTTAAATATCCTAAAAACATGCCAGTTTTGTTATTTGTAGCACGTAGCGAAAATGCTATGGAAAATTGGTTGAAACTTCATGAACAACAGATTGAAGGTCTAGATCACGGGAAAGTAATCGAGCTAGACGGTCCACACTATTTACATCATGAACAAGAAGAAACGATATACAAAGAATCAGAAGATTTTATTCAAAATGTGATTCAAAAACAATCATAAATCGGTTGAAATTATTAATCGGACTATTAAAATAAAAAAATATTTGTAATTTTTGAGGTAAACAATTGCATTTAGATGTGCAATATGGTATATTAATTCACGTAGTATATTTGATATATTTTTAGGAAAATTTTGATCTATAAACATTTCTCCTATTAAGCGTCACATCTATTGCAACAATATAAGCGTACAACGTGCGCATAATAAGGAGGAAGCTAAAAATGGCTCAAGGAACAGTAAAATGGTTTAACGCAGAAAAAGGATTTGGATTTATCTCTCAAGAAGGTGGAGATGATGTATTTGCACACTTCTCAGCTATCCAAGGTGAAGGATTCAAAACTTTAGAAGAAGGCCAAGAAGTTACTTTTGATATTGAAGAAGGTCAACGTGGACTTCAAGCAACAAACATCGAAAAAGCTTAATTAAAATTAAACTTATAGCATCTGAGATTATTCGGCTCTTTGTCAAACTGGACT
>NZ_SDGV01000009.1 GCF_004795745.1 Vagococcus silagei
GGTATGTCACGGGTATGCTAGGGGTATGTCACAGGTATGTCTGCGAATTTGACAGGTATGTCAGGGGTATGTCACAGGTATGCCAGGGGTATGTTTAGAGGTATGTCACAGGTATGCAATACCGAAAAAAATTACGGTATTGGAAACGTTGATACTATCAACCCGAAACGGAACGTTACGGTAGTTTCCCTTATGCTCTTTTTCTCTGTTCTTGAACTAAATTTGTTGATTTTTTTATATTTTGTCATAATTAAAAAACTTTAGTTGAAAATAATAAATACTTTATCTTCGTAATTTTTAGATAGTCATTTTTTAATATTTAACTCGAATTTTTTGACATATACTAAGAATTTAAGCTTTTTGATGGAAATTACGAATCATGATATAATGACTGTGCAAAGAAGTTATCACAGTAACACAAAGCCCCTGAAGAAGTCGGATTCTTCAGGGGCTTATTTTGTGGGCTAATGTCGCCTTAAAATGGTTTTACTTCTTGTTTCGACTATTTAGCCAATAATCGAATAGAGCTACGAGTAGCCCTGCAAGAAGGGAGCAAAGAAAGTTCATTACCACAGTAACACCTCCTTTCAGTCGCTAGACTGTCGGATAGGCGACAATTTATTATATCAGAACTATTTATCTTGTCTGTATCATATAAATTTAGTTTTGGGGTCGTTAGGGCTTGCCCTGACCGTCTGAAAGACGCTTTAATACAAATGTACCATTTAAAGTTAAAACTCCGTACGCACTCAATATATGCGTTTTAAGACCATACAAAAGATTTTTTATAGATGGTTTTGGCGAAAGAGCGTTAGCGACTGCTGCAAGTTTAATGTGAGAGTGGTTTTCTCTCACTCCTTTTTTTTAGGTTTTAACAGTCGTACGCATAGATCAATTTCCAAATAATTTGAAAGATTTTAGGTGGGAAAAAAACACTACCTCTTTTACAATCTCTTTTAAACCTCTTTTAAACCTCTTTTAGACCCCTGTTGGCCCTTACTCTCCCAAGGGGTACAGAATGTTTAAGGGGTGGTTTTGTCTGTTTATGGGGGTGGTTTTGTCTGTTTATGGGGGTGGTTTTGTCTGTTTATGGGGGTGGTTTTGTCTGTTTAGGGGTGTTGACTTGGGAGTATCACTCCTATTATAATATGTTTATCATCAGAGGAGGCTTGTTATGACAAATGAATTAGTTAAATATCATACTGAATTAAATACAATTCCATTAAGAAAATTTTCTCCTGTAGAAATGAATCTCTTTTTTTCAATCGTTTCACGTATGCGTGATAAAGGGGAACAGACTGTTCGGTTTTCTTTCGATCAATTAAAAGACTTGAGTGACTATAAAGCAACAGCTAATAGTCGATTTATTGATGATATTTATAGCACTTATGATAAAATTCTTTCATTGAGATTTGGTAAAAGAAGTGCTAATGGCTTAGACAGAAGCATGTTTGTAATGTTTACTCAATTTGAAATTGTTGGCGACTCTGACGACCCTTATGTTGATATAAAATTATTTGAAAAAGCAATCCCTTTACTAAACAGCCTTGATGAATGGGTGCGATATTCTCTTAAACAATTCAATGAACTACAGAGCAGCTATTCAAAAACAATGTTTCGATTGTTAAAACAATTCAGAACTACTGGATATGCATATTTTTCAAAAGATGAGTTTATTGAACTACTGGATATTCCTAAAAGTTATCGTGAGAGTGATATTAACAAAAATGTTTTTAAGCCCATAAAAGAAGAATTAACACCGCTTTTTAGGGGACTCCTAATCAGGAAAAAATACGGAAAAGGTAGAGGAACGCCTGTCATTGGTTATCAATTTGCTTTTAAACCTGAATCAAAAAATGCTGATGATTTTTCTAAAGGAGAACAAGAAAATCTACGCAAAAAAATGTTTAATATTGAGCATAATGGTGAGCTCTCTCAACAAGAAAAATGGATTGCAAAAGACAAAATATTAGGTTTGAAAATAGGTACTCATGAATCTGAATTTCACACTCAAGAAAATAAAAATAAAGAAAAAGAAATGCTCATAGACGATTTAAAAAATATGTTTAAATAATTATTTTGTATAATATTTTCATCTATAAAAAAACAAATATTCATTTTAAATTATATATTTAACAAAAAAATAGGGAGGTATGTCACAGGTATGC